>NZ_JBVAXO010000002.1:0-1014311 GCF_055419385.1 Mycobacterium sp. IDUB_24 | reverse complement strand
CCGCGTCACATTGCGATGCGGAATCGCCACCCCCTTGGGCACACCCGTGGTGCCCGAGGTGTAGATCAGATACGCAATGTCGTCGGGCGCCGGCACCACCGACAGCGGAGTGCTCGGCTGCCCGTACACCGCACGGTCGTGAACATCGATCACCGTCAACCCATGTCCGTCGAGCCGATCTACCAGCTCGGCGGTGGTCACGGCGACGACCGGACGGGCATCGGCCAGCACGAATTCCAGCCGTGCATCGGGCACCGAGGGATCGATCGGAACATAAGCCGCACCGGTTTTCAGCACACCCATGATCGCCACGATCGCGTCGACCGAACGCGGAAAAAGCACCGCCACCCGCCGACCCGGACCGACACCCAGCTCGACAAGCAAGTGCGCCAACCGATTCGCAGCCGCATCGAGCCCGCGATACGACATCGAACGATCGCCGAAACTGACCGCCACCGCACCAGGATCACGAGCCACCTGCGCGGCGAACAACGCGGGGATTGCGGCTGGAGACCCCGCCGCCGCCCCATTTAGCGCCGCCCGGTTATCCCAGCTGTCCAGCTCGGTGAGCTCATCACGGACGCCGATCGCGGAAATCGACCGTCCCGGGTCGACTGTCATGGCCATCAGCACCCGTTGGAAACGGTCCGCCAAGTCGCTTGCGTCGCAGCCCGCGAACAGCTGACCTACGCCAGTCATGCTGAGAAGGAGATCCTCACCCTCCTGGAGGAACACGAGACCGAACTGATCCACCAGACCGGTGTGGGTCACCGTCCCCGACCCGAAGGCACTGCCGAAGTAGGCCACGGGGATCGTCGGGATGAAATTGATCGCGGCCCGGGTCGACGGCTGTCCTGTCCCCTGGAAGCGCGCTTTGTTCTCGATCGCGCGGAGCGGGAATCGCTGATGGCGCATCGCTTCCTGGATCCGCGTGTCGACATGCTTGCAGAACTCGGCCACCGTCGACTGCGGTGACGTTGTCAAAACCAATGGCAAAACTCCGGAAACCATCCCGGGCATCAGCAGTACTTCGGGACGCACCCGTCGACTCACCGGAAAGTCGAGTACAACCTCGGATCCTCCGGCCTCGCCATGTACGAGCAGCGCGTACGCCGCGGCGATGACCGAGGCTCGACGCACCCCGAGCGCTTTCGAAAGCTCGCGCGCCCTGCCAACGGCGAAACGATCCAACCGGATTGGCGCAGAAGGCTCGTATTCATCGACTGAGTTTGCGACTCCGGAGGCCGGTCCAGGACGAGGCTCAGCTTCAGGCGGTACATTCTTGGACCAATAAGCCTGATCATCGAGGTAATCGTCGGTAGCCTCGTATTCGGACTCGCAATCGATGATGCTCTTCAGTGGCCCGAAGATCGTGGGCGGTATCGGCTCACCGGCATCGATTGCTGTATAGGCAGCGGCAATCTGGTGAATGACGAGACCCATGCCGATGCCGTCGATCGCGATGTGGTGGCAGCACACAAAAAAGTAGAACTCGTCGGCTCGCGTCTGCATCAACGCGAACTTGAACAGCGGACCGTCAAGCGGCATCGGCGTTCGCCGGATCGCTGCAATCACCCGATAGGCGTCCCCTACCGGGTCGGTCGACCCTGTCAGGTCGTAGCGGGCAAGCTCGACATCGGGATCAACGACCCTCTGGAAAACCTGGCCGTCTGCCTCGAAAAAGGTAGCTCTGAGGGGTTCGGCCTCATGGACGACGTGACGAATCGCCCGCTCGAGCACGTCATGTTCGATGGCGCCGTCGAGCCGCGCGAGCATGCCGAGCTGCCACTTGACACCAGCGCGCCCGGACTCCTCGGAAAGCCAAATGTCCAGCTGGCCCCGGGTGAGCGGAAGTGCCACAGGATCACTTCCAGAAGTTCCAGCCGGCGGCTTACTGATCAACAGTCCGACCCTGTGCCAACCTCTCGCGAAGACTCTTCGGCCGGATGTCGGCCCAGTGTTGCTCGATGTACTCCAGGCAGGAGGCGCGATCCGCCTCGCCGTAAACCACGCGCCAGCCGGCCGGAACGTCTGCAAAGGCCGGCCACAAGCTGTGTTGCTCCTCGTCGTTGATCAGGACGAAAAAACTGCCGTTGTCGTCGTCGAATGGATTGATGCTCACCAGTTCTCCAGACCATCTGGGCGAGTTAAATGGAACACGTTCTAAACCTAACCCAAACACAGCGATCGGCAACCAGTTTTAGGAAAATCGTCAATATTTGCTGATACCCGCCCAGCCGACGACGCGCGGTGCCGCGCCACCCGCCACGGGCACCGTTAACATAGGGAATTAGCCACCAGCACTTGACTTGCGACGGGTTACGCCGCTGCGCACGCAGCCACCACCGCTGATCCGCATGGCGGGCCCGGTCGGTCGAAAGTTTGCCGAGTGACGAATCCTCTACCCCCGCCCGCCGGCCTCGCAGCACCGATTCGACCCCTTCGAGTCGCCGGAGAGACGAATTCAACTGATCAAATCTTGCTGAGCACCAGCACAGCATTTCGCTCGAGAAATGCGAACTAGAGGCCGTCACCCGGACCGGTTGCAGACAAACGTGCTCGTCACCCACCGGGGGTCGCCACGGCAGGTGGTGTCTCCGCCCGAAAGCGCCCCGTACCCAACCCGACACCGTACGGTTGGGAACTACCGTAGAACCCGGATCTGCGACCGTGGATCGAGCCGGGGCGGGTGTTCCCCCCGACCGGTGATCGGCGTCAGTTGCAGTCCGAGGCTGTCGGCCCGTCAGCACCCGTACCGTCTAGTAGCTAGGGATCACGAAAAAGTGAGCTATGCCGCGAAAACCGAACTGCCGCCTGGACCGCCCCTTCCCATGGTGGTGCAGTCCGCGTTGATGGCCGGCTTCGGTTTGCGCTTTCTGCGCGGATGTCAGCGTCGCTACGGGAAGATGTTCACGCTGCGTATTCCGCTGTCGGGCACGGTCGTATACCTCGCAGATCCCACCGACATCAAGTCGGTGTACGGCGGCGACCCTCGGGTCTTTCATTCCGGCGAAGCACATTGGTTTTTTCGTGGACTTTTAGGTGAGAGCTCGCTGTTTGTGCTCGACGGGGACGCCCACCACACCCTGCGCCGCCTGACGATGCCGGCGTTTCATCGCGACGCCGTCGCAAACCAGGCTGCTCAGATGGTCGAGATCGCGGCTGCGAACGTCGCCGGCTGGCAGGTCGGCAAGAGCTTCCCGGTGGCGCCCAAGACAACGGAGATCACGCTCGAGGTGATCTTGCGGACAGTCATCGGCGCCAGCGATCCGGCGCGTCTGGCTGCCCTGCGCAAGGTGGTGCCGCGGTTGCTCTACATGAAACCGTGGGAAACACCGGCGATTACGAAGCCGAGCCTGCGGCGCCATCGCCCGTGGCGAGGAGTTGGCCGGCGGTTCGCCGAAGCCGACGCCCTGCTCTACGCCGAAATCGCCGACCGCCGTGCCGACCCGAACCTGGCCGAACGCACCGATGTGCTGGCCATGCTGGTCCGCGCCACCGGCGATGACGGCCGCACGCTGTCTGACAGCGAACTACGTGACCAGCTCCTGACGGCCATCGCTGCCGGACACGAGACCACCGCGACGGCCCTGTCGTGGGCGTTGGAGCGGCTCACCCGCCATCCGGCAGCGCTGGCCAAGGCGGTGCGCGCCGCAGATGCCAGCGCAGCAGGCGACGCCGCCGGAGACGAGTACCTCGACGCGGTGATCAAGGAGACGTTGCGGATCCGCCCGGTTTTATTCAGCTCGGGCCGGGTTCTCAAGGAGCCGACCGAGATCGGCGGCTACCGGCTGCCGTCCGGCGTCATGGTCGACCCGGCGATCGGCTTGGTGCATTCGAGCGCCGATGTGTACCCGGATCCGGATCGGTTCGACCCGGACCGAATGCTCGACGCCTCGCTGAGCCCGACCACCTGGCTGCCCTTCGGCGGCGGAAACCGCCGCTGCCTCGGTGCCACGTTCGCGATGGTCGAGATACGACTCGTGCTACGTGAGATCCTGCGTCGGGTCGAGTTGAGCACCACCACTGCCGCAGACGAGAAGCAGCGGGCGAAACATGTGACGTTCGTTCCGCATCGTGGTGGGATGATCCATGTCCGCGCAATCCGAGACACCGCGCCGGCATCGCAGCCGGCAATGACGCAGCATTGCCCGGCGAATGTTCACGGGCCGCGCGACTCGCCGCAGTAACGCACCACGACTGGTGTCACGGCCGACCGCGACAAGCCAGTTTCTCCACGAGATCGGCCGTGGTCGCAATACTGTCGGCGGCGTCGGTCATCTGGGTGGACACCTCGCGGGCCCGGGCTGCATACTGCGGCTCGAGGATCGTGCGCAGATCCGCGACCAGGGACTTTTCGGTGGTGGCCGAAAAGCGCCGGGCAGTGCCCACTTTCAGTCGTTTGACTCGAGTTCCCCACAGCGTCTGGTCGAGATCCGTCGACAGGATCAACGTGGGGACCCCCGCACGTAAGCCCGCGGCGGTGGTACCCAACCCGCCGTGGTGCACGACCGCGCGGCAGGCGGGAAAGGCGGACGAGTAATTCATCGCACCGACGATCTTGACATCTTCAGAATGCGGGACGTGGCTGAAGTCCGTTCCGGCAGAACACACCAACGCCCGCTCCCCCAGCTGCGCGCAGGCGGAGCTGATCATGGCAAGGGTTTCAGCACCCGATTCCATCGGCAAACTGCCAAAGCCGAAGAATATGGGTGGGGTTCCGGCGGCGATCCATGCAGCAACCTCGTCATCTGAATCCCCGGGCAGATTCATCGTCAAGGCACCGACAAAGGGGCGTTGTCCAGACCATTGGGCCCATTCGGCGGCCAACCCGGGAAAGCAAGCTTCGTCATACCCCTGGATTTCCAGGCAACCGCGTTCGGTGAGCCGCCACGGCGACGGTGACGTGGCCTTCGGCAAAGCCAGTTCGCCGCGCTGAATGCCCTCGACTTTCTTGGCGTTGCGCCAGGCAACCCATTCGGAGGCTTTCATCGCGGTCCGGCCCAACGGCCCCGGCAGGAACGGTATGAACTGGCCATTGGCCCGAAGCGGGAACAGGTGCAGCGTGGCCAACGGAATGTCGTAGTACTCGGCGACGTTGCCCGCGGCATCCTCGAAATTCACGCCGGTGAACAGCAAGTCCGCACCATCGGCGAGCGATGTCAGCGTCGCGATGATGTCCTTCCAGCACTGATGGAAGGGCGCCACAACTTCGCGGCGCAGCCGGATCATTTCGCGGACCTTCCAGAAATTACGGAAGAAATGTGTCCAGAAGTCGCGGTGCGCATCCAGCACCGCCTGCAGATCCGGTCCGTACGGCACCGCCGTCGCCCCGGCCGCCTCGGCGAAGGCGACGAGGTCGGGCGGGACAGCCATGTGCACGTCGTGTCCCCGGCGCAGCAACTCGCGACCCACGGCGACACAGGGTTCGATGTCACCGCGTGTTCCGTAGCTTGCCAAAACGATCTTCATTGCAGACTCTGGTCTCTCACCTACTTGCGCCAAAGCACAGCAGTCCCGTCGATGTCGACGATCTCGGCAGTGATCCCATGTTCCTCCCGGTAGTCGGTGACGGCCTGCCGGCATGGCTTGAGATCGTGATAGTCGTCGATGATGCAGAAGCCCTGCGGGGACAGCCGCGGGTAGAGCGCCTCGAGTGCTTGGATCGTGGATTCGTACAGATCGCCATCGACCCGCAGTACGGCGATGCGATCGATCGGCGCATCGTGCAGGGTGTCCTTGAACCAACCGGGAAGAAAGCGGACCCGCTCGTCCAGGAGTCCGTAGCGCTGAAAGTTTGCCCTGACCTCAGTTTCGGACACACCGAGGATTCCGGCAAGGCTCTGCGTCCTGAGGCCCTTGTCCGCTTTGTAGTTCTCGGGGTCTGCGGGTGGCAGGCCCTCGAATGAATCCGCCACCCAGACACTTCGCGTCTCATCGCCATAGGCGGCCAGTACGGCACGCATCAGGATGCAGGCCCCGCCGCGCCACACGCCACATTCGATCAGGTCGCCTGGGACGTCCTCAGCCAGTACGGCCTCGACGCAATGCTGCAGGCTGGTGAGCCTCTGCATGCCGATCATGGTCTCGGCCTCGGCCGGCCAATCTATGCCCAAGTCTCGCTTCTGCTGAGCGACCGCGCCGTAGTCTCCGTTCGACGTAGCGCGTGCGAGTCGATGTGCCCCGCCGCGAACCATCATGCGATTGAGAGTTTTGAAATAGAGCCGCCGCCGCAGGGTCCACTGGGCGGGCATGCGCTCCGGCATCCCGTACCTGGTGAGGTTGCCTCGGATCAGGTCGAGATACAGAGATCGAACGTCGTGGTCGGTCACGTGAAATGGGGCCCCTAGTTCGTATTCCAGTAGGTTCGAGTGACTCTAGCCTCGAGCCGGCACTACCCGGATCGGTTTGCTGATTGACTCAGCAGAAATTGATGCACCCGTTGCACGGGACAAGATGAGCCAACCGCAGCGCCTCGCACAGAACAGCTGGATCGATTGTGGCAGAGACGTTTTCCGGCATCAGTATCGCTCGCAGTGGTCCGATGCCTCACATCGCCTGTAAGACAAACCCCGTCTGGTCGCCGCGGCTCTGCCGGTTGAGCATTTGTGCGCGTTTCTCCCAGTCCCACAGCTGCTTGGGTCCAAACATCCGAAGAACCTTGGGGTCGGTCACTGGGACGTCCCGTCGATAGGCTTCGCTGCCGAGGAACTGACCCAAATTCGAATCATCGAACGTCCGAACCACGCGCATTCCAGCCCTCTCTGCCGCCATCGCCATTCCCTGTCGTGAAGGTATGACCATGTGACGAGGTGCGTCGGCCTGCACCCAATCGGCCTGGTAGGTGGTCCAGGCTTCTGATGAGGTCGTCGGCACCCGCGCCAGGCACATGCCTCCTACCGCGAGCTTCTCGGAGGCGACCTTGAGCGTCTCGACCGGGTCGGGAACGTGTTCGAGCGAATGATTGAACATGATGAGGTCGTATCTGCCGGCGACATCGGGCAAATCTGCCTTCATCAGTGGCACGCCTTCAGCGGACTCGCCATCGGCCTCGATGAACGGGTCCGCGCCGCACAAATTATTGAATCCAATTCTCGTCAGACGGTCCAACAGTCCCCCGGTGCCGCACCCTACGTCCAGAATTCGCGCGTCGTGCTCAACCGGCAATTGAGCGAGCATCCTTACGACATCACCGCCGAGAAGCACACGGAAGATCCCCTCAGACAGCCTCGACGTCATGAATGCACGGAGTATCGGGTTGCCGCCGCGCAGCTTGCATTCGTCATGCTGTGTGACCAGCCATCGAAAAGTGCCTGGTTGCGCTGATGCGTTGTGCGAGTAGTAATTTGAGGGATAGTGGCGCATGAGCTCGGCGCCCTCGAGCGCATTGTGAATCTGCAATGTGTCGCACTCAGTGCAGCAGAAATATTCAAATGATTCCCGAGTGCCGAACATCATCTCGCGGACTTCGATTGCCGGATGGGGGCCAGTCGATCCGCATAACCGGCAATCTCTGGTTATCGCGGACACTCGGCCATCCTCAGAGAACTCCATGCCACCGCGGCAGCATAACGGGTGCGGCCCGCTGCCGGGCCGAAACCGGCACACCGCCCGAGCCTGTGCATGAGCCAAGTCTGCCCTGGCAAACCGACTTTGGCGTACCGGGGCGGGACCGCTGCGGGCACCGGCAGAGTGAAAACAGCTGACCGGTACGAGCAACCGGGTAGTGTTTCGGCCGTGTGGGGATCGGTGCTTGCGTTAGGGATTCTGGTCGGCCTCGATCCCATGCGCATCGGCATCACCCTTCTCGTGATCTCACGGCCGCGCCCCGTGCAGAACCTGCTGATGTTCGGCGCCGGGTGTATGACTGCATGCATTCCCACGCTGATAATTCCGCTGGCACTGTTGCACGCGACTCCGATGTTCAAATCGACTGCGGAAGCCTGGGCCAAGAGTTCCACCGGCGGTTATATACAAATCGGCATGGGTGCCATCGCGCTGACGACTGCGACGCTGCTGACAGTGCACTTCTGGGTGCGCCAGCGGGCGAAGGTGCCGACCACCGACGGTGGGGCGTCGACCATGGTCCTGGACAGCGATACGGCAACGCCCGTCTCGCGGCTCCTGGCCCGCGCGCAGGAAGTACCGGAAGGCGACATGTCCTTCTTCCGGCGCCTCCTCCGGCGCGGCCACGATGCGTGGGAGAGCGGAGCCTTGTGGGTTTCGTTCGTGATCGGCCTCTCGTTTGCCGGGGCACCACCCGACGTAGCGCTGTTCCTGCTCGCGATCGTGGTCGTCTCGGGAGCAGCGGTCGGCACGCAGATCACCGCTGCCATCGCCTTCATCATCGGAATGCTTGCCGTTGTCGAGATCGTCCTCGTCAGCTATCTGGCCGCACCTACGAAAACCGAAGCCGTCCTGCAACGGCTACACGACTGGGCATGGGCCCATCACCGGAAGATCCTGGTGGCCATGTGCGTATTGGCTGGTGTCATGTTGATTGCCAAGGGTTTGAACACCATCTGAGTCGGGACACGAACCGACGTACCGGAAAATTCAACCCCACTCAGCTGTCGCTGTGCCGGGAGCGGCTGGCCACCGCCACCGTCGGACCCAGCCCTCGCCTGGTCCGAAACTCGACGGTGATCTCCGGGTCCGCATGCCGGCCCAGCGCACGCAGCGCCGCCGGACTGTAGGCACGCAGTGAGCTGATGAACCCGTCATGTTGCAGCGGCGAAACCTTGACGAGTGGGAGCACCACCGCCAACAGCGCAACGTGCAAAGGCGCCGGCGGCCTGGGGAGGTCGACGATCAGTAGTTTCCTCGCCGCCCGCGTACCCGCCGCAAACACCCGCGCGGCCAGTTCGGGGGCCAGGTGGTGCAACGACAACGCAAACACCGCCAAGTCGTAATAGCCTTCCGGCGCATCGATTTCGGTGGCGTCCATCTCCCGGACCACCGCGCGCGGGTGACGGCCGAGATCGCCGGCGGCCATACCCGCGACAAACGCGGGCTCGACGTCGGTGACCGTAATCTGAGCGGTGGGATGCATCTCCAGCAGCTTGCGCGACAGCCCGCCGAGGCCCGCCCCGAGTTCTAGGATCTTCGGGGCAGGCACCTCGGCCACCTCGCGAATCACCATTCGAGCACACTTTTCGTGGATACCGATCCTCCGCCGCCCTCCGGCGCGGTCGAGCGAATCCATGACCTTGCGTTTGAGGTCATCGACGTCGTCGCGGTCCAGATACTCCAGCCGGTTGGTCTGCAATCGCCGGTCCAGCCAGGACGCGTCCGGGCCACCCCGGGGCATGTTCGCAATGTCGGAGGTTCTGCTGTTCACGTCGACCATCATGGGTCATCGCGGTGGCGATGAAGAATAGAAGTCGCAAAGTCACCGCGATTACCGACTGCCTGGATCGCCCAACGCGCTAATACTCAGAGATCAAAGGGTTTTGAGGCACGACGAAGGCCCTCCACCGCAGCGATGTCATTGTCGCGGGCTGGGGCGATCAGCCGGCCCGGTTGAGTCGGGCGAACTTTTCCAAGAGATCGGCGGTCTTCGCCACGCTTTCGGCGGGCTTGGTCATGTGAGTGGCCACCTCGCGGGCGCGAGCCCGATACTCCGGCCCGAGTACGGTACGCAGGTCTGCGACCAACGTCTTCTGGGTCGTGGCCGAAAGACGCCGAGCGGTACCCACTTTCAAGCGTTTGATGCGAGCTCCCCACAGGGTCTGATCCAAGTCCGTCGAAAGGATCAGGGTGGGAACCCCGGCACGTAGACCCGCGGCGGTAGTGCCCGCGCCGCCGTGGTGCACGACCGCGCGGCAAACCGGGAAGGCCGCCGCATAGTTCATCGTGCTCACCACCTTGACATGATCGGAATGCGGGACGTCGCTGAAGTCACTCGCGCCGGCGCACACCAGCGCGCGTACGCCCAACTCGACACAAGCGGCACTGATCATCGCCAGTGTCTCAGCGCCGGAGTCGACCGGCATACTGCCGAAACCGAAGCAGATCGGCGGAGTTCCCGCGGCAATCCAGGCAGCGACCTCGTCATCCGTATCGGTCGGCAACTCCATCGTCAATGCACCGACAAACGGCCTTTGCCCCTCCCATTGCGCCCATTCCTCCGCGAGCCCGGGAAAGTAGATCTCGTCGTAGGCCTGTATTTCCAGCGAGCCGCGGGCGGCCACCCGCCACGCTGAGGGACCGGTTGCCTTTGGCAAGCCCAGATCGCGGCGCTGCGGATCCTCCAGCCTTTTCATCATGGGCCAGCTCAGCCACTCCGAGGCCTTCATCATCGCGCGAGCCAGCCGTGCCGGCAGCGCCGGAACCAGCTGCCCGTTGGGCCGCATCGGGAACACATGCAACATGGCCAGCGGAACGCCGCAACCCTCCGCGACATTGCCGGCGGCCTCCTCGCCGATCACCCCGGTAAAGAGCACATCAGCCCCGTCCACCAACGACGTCAGCGTCTTGCTGACGTCCTGCCAGTACTGGTCGAAGAGATGCCAATCCTCGCGCAGCAAATCCGCCAGATCCCGGACCCGCCAGAAGTTCTTCCAGAACTTGCGCAAGAAGCGCGCCCAGAAGTCCCGGTTCAGGTCCTGCCACACCCGCACATCTGGCCCGCAGGCAATGGCTTCCGGGCCGGCCGCCGCCACGAAGTCGACCAGATCGGGCGAGACGGCCATGCGTACTTCGTGACCGCGCCGCACCAACTCACGACCGACCGCCACTCCAGGCTCTACATCACCACGAGTCCCATAGAAAGCAAGCACAAATTTCATCGCGGAGCCTCAAGCCCTTTCAGTTGTCGCACCCGTAAGCCGGCCGAAGACATCGGTCATTATCCCCATCCCCTCTCCGTTGCGTTTCAAAACGGCGGAGCTGAATCCGGAAGAAGCTACGCAAGATTCGAGCGAGCTCCGGGGTGTCCGGCACCCCGTTGGTGGTGTCGACCCGGAGCAAGGTCAACCAGGTTCCAAAAGGCCCAAAAAATAATTAACTACCAGGTAATGTTCCCCGCCGTGTGGGGCTCACTGCTGGGTATGGCGATTCTGATGGCGTTCAATCCCGCGCTTCTGGCACTCATCCTTCTCGTGATCTCTCGCCCGCGGCCGGTACAGAACCTACTCGTATGCTGGATCGGCTGCCTCACAACGAATATTCCCGCTCTCGTGGTCCCAGTGGTGTTGCTGCACCGTGCGCCGATGTTCAGTCCTCAGGCTCCGGCTGCCAGCGCCGCAGCCCGGCACATCCAACTCGGCATGGGGGTGCTCGTGCTGCTGGTCGCTCTGCTCATCGCAGTGCGTTTCTGGGTGCGTCGGCGAGCGCCGGTGCCGGCAGCTGTCGGCAACACCTCCGGCTCGGGGCTGGAATCCGAGGGGCCCGGCCAAATCTCGTCGCCGTTCGCCGGCGTGGGAGATGTGACAGACGGCAAATCTGCAATTCGGCGTCTGTTCGGTCGTCTTCAAAAAGCCTGGGACAGTGGCGCCTTGTGGGTCGCACTGGTGTGCGGCATGGGATTTTTGCCCGGGTTTCCCCTGGTCTTCTTCGTGGCGACCACTGTGGCCTCTTCCGGGGCCACCACGGGCACGCAGATCATTGCCGTCATCATGTTCGTTGTCGCGATGTTCGCAGTTTTCGAGGTCGCTGTCGTCAGCCATCTGATTGCCCCCGTGCGAACCCAAGCTGTGTTGCAGCCCGTGCACGACTGGGCGCTGGCCAACCGGCGCCAGGTGATGATCGGCATCTTCGTGATGATTGGATTACTGCAGGTGGTCAGAGGTCTCGGCATCATCTGAGCGGAAGCTCAGATGGCCGGGTCAGGCAGATCGCCCGGTTCGGGCGAACCGTTCCAGGTGGTCGGCCGTGCTGGCAACGCTGTCGTCCGGTTTGGTCATCTCGGTAGCGATCTCGCGGGCCCGGGCGACGTACTTCGGGTCGAGAATCGTACGCAGGTCTGCCACGAGCCGTTCCGTGGTAGCGGCCGAGATACGCCTTCCGAAACCAACTTTCAGCTGTTCGACGCGGCCTGCCCAGATCGCCTGATCGAGCGCCGTCCAGTAGACGAGCATCGGCACACCGGCGCGCAGACCCGCGGACATGGTTCCCATCCCACCGTGGTGCACAAGTACGCGGCAGGCCGGAAACACGGCCGCGAAATTCATCGTGCCCACGACCTTGACCTGGTCGGAGTCAGAGACCTGGCTGAAGTCGCTGGAGCCGGCGCACACCAACGCCCGCTCCCCCAGCTCCGCACAAGCCGCCTTGATCATCGCCAGCGTGTCAGCGGCAGATTTGACCGGCGTACTGCCAAAGCTGAAGAAGATGGGCGGTGTTCCCGCCGCAACCCACGACGCGACCTCGTCATCCGTGTCGGTTCTCAGCTCCATCGTCAGCGCACCGACAAAAGGCCTTCGGCCATTCCATGGCGCCCACTCCGCAGCCAGACCGGGAAAGCAAACCTGATCGTAGGCCTGTATTTCCAGTGATCCTCGTTCGGTGATCCGTCGTGTCGAGGAACCGGAGGCCTTCGGCAGACCCAGTTCGCGACGCTGCGCGTCGTCGAACTTCTTCACCCCGCGCCAATTCGCCCACTGGTACACCTTCAACGCGGCTCGGCCCAACGAGGGCGGTAGGAACCCCAGCATCCGACCGTTGGGCCGTACCGGTGAGACATGCACCGTGGCCATCGGAATGCCGTAGTACTCGGCGACATTCACTGCGGGCGGCTCGAAGTTCAGAAAAGTGATGAGCAGGTCCGCCCCGTCGGTCAGCGACGTCAGCGTCGAAGTGATGTCCTCCCAGAAACGGACTACCGACTCGCCGATCTCACGCATCTCGCGAGTCAGTTTGATCAGTTCTCCGATCTTCCAGAAATTACCGAAGAACCGGACCCAGAAGTCCCGGTGCGCATCCGCCCACACCGCCGTGTCCGGACCGTAAGGGACTGTCGCCAGCCCAGCCGCCTCAGCGAAGGCGACCAGGTCGGGCGGGACGGCCAAGCGCACGTCATGTCCGCGGCGCAGCAGCTCACTACCCACTGCGACGCAGGGCTCCACATCACCGCGGGTGCCATAGCTTGCCAGCACCAACTTCATCGCGCATCTCTCGACATGAACTCTCCAGTCCGGCCGGTTGCGAACAACCCTGTGGCACTCGATCTTCGGGATTGAACGGTCAAGGCTGACCACACCTCAGCAGGTACGTCAGTGGATCTCGCCGGTGAGGTCGAAATCAGCCAACGTGCGCACAGCCAATTCACGCAACGCGAATGTCGTATTCTCCGCGCCGGGTTGGTAGGCGCCGACGCTGATGAAGATCTTGCCACTCAAACGTCCAGAGAGAATGACCATTCGGCCACCGGTCCGCTCAAGGAGCTGTCGCGATTCTCGCTGACCGGTGGTTCGTGCATTGGCGAATTCGGCTACGGTGCCATCGGCTTGGCTGATCAACGAGCTGAGATCGCCTAGGTAGGAACAAAACACCGCTTGGTCGGGGTCCGCGGGCGCTCTGGCGACCATTTGTTTCAGCATCCGCTTCGGCACAAACGACGGCAGCCACAGGAGCTGCTTGGACTCCTCTGATGTCTCCTTCAATGTCGCCAGCGTCTGCTTGATGGCCGCGCGGACGTCGCGCAGATCCGTTGTGACCGGTGTCGGGTCGATGGTGACACGGGCGTACGACAACGCCATCGCGCGGGTGTCGTCCTCTGTGCGGTCGCTCATCGGGATCTGAAGGGTGACTGCGCCATCCGGCTGGCGTACGCGGCCGATGCGCTCGCCGAACTTCGCGGCAAAAGCTGCGGCCAGGGTGTGGCTCGCTCCGCCGAGAGCTGCTGCTCGCGCGTCCCAGTCAGCCAGGTCAACGTAGATGGTCAGGGCCGGCACGAGGACAACGGCATCGGCGACAACTGGCTTACCCGGGACTGGCCGCGGCACCGATGAAGGTTGATCCTCACCCTTGGCGCCTTTGGTGCGAGTCTGCTCGCGGGCCGATTTCACTGCCGTGACAAGTGCTCGGGCGACCTGGGGCACGTCGCGCGCTGTTTGCCGGGCATCTTGGGCCAACGCTCGCAGTCGAGTACGTGACCGTGGGGGCGGGTACCCGAGATCGCGCGTTTTGCCCAGTGTCCCTTCGACTATCACCAGCGCGAGCCCAAGCCCGTCGATCAAGTTGTGCGAGAGCACCAGGCTGATCGCAGTCGAGCCATCATCGAGAGGAAGCACACCGATGTGCCAGCCCCGACCCGATTCGGCATCGACGGGAAGCTGCGAGCGTTCATCGACCCAGTTACTGAGATCAGCGCGTGGGCGGGTCGACTCGGCGATGTCGACATCTGACGGCCCCCGGTCCAGGACCCATCGATGCCGGGCGACGGGCAGCGCCGGACGCTCTATCCGTCGACCCAACAACCCCTCACCCAGATGGTGGTGAAAGCGTCGTAGCCCATCGAGATCGATGGCGCGGTCGTATAGCCACGTGACCTGTATGACCACGTTCATGCCGGCTGCGTGATGTTCTGCCAACAGCGCTTCGTCTGCCAACGCGAGCCGATTATCCGGTAGCACCGGATCTTTGACTGCGCGCCGCGCTCTCAACGATTCGCGTGCACGCGTTATTCGCCCTGGCACCGGTCAAGCCCAAGTTCCGCGACGCCGGTGGGCCAGTGCAACGGCCTCGTAGCGAAACTTCAGGAGTGACGGCCGGACGAATCTGTTGAGCTTGTTCAAGCGGACGGAATTCTCGAACACCGTCCGGAAACCCTGTTCGCTCGCGCGATATGCCGCATAGACGCGATCCAACGCGGGCTGGTCCAGGGGCTCATCGCGGGCGGCCGCACTCAGTGCCCCGTACACGACGGAAATCCAGTCTGTCCCGAAGGTTTCCGTCACCGGGCCGGTGTGTCGCTGGCGGTGGAGATCCGGGGTGAGGAACTCCTCGATTGCGCCCTCGTCCCGGCTGTCCAGATCGATCCCCAGTGCTACTGAAATCCGTTTGACTTCCCGCCGCCAATCCTCGAGGAGGTTGGCGTACTCGACGAACACACGCGGCAGGTCGCGGGTGTCCCTCTCGGCCAGCAGATTGAATTTCAGCCACAGCGCGCTCCCGAGCTCCGGTGAGGTCAGAAAGTCCGCCGCACCTGAAGCGATGACTTCCTGCGGGGGGCGCACCATGTTCACGACAGCGATATCGAACCCGGCCTGCCGCGTGGCTTCGAACCACAAACTGGACAGCAGCGTTATCTGCAGGTCCTTGATGAGCACGAGAGGCGCATCCGGCAACGTGGCCAGAAACTGTCCAATCTTGTTGATACAGGCGGCCTTCTGGCTGGCATCAAACCCGCCGTCCTCCTGCAGACGCAGCGACGAGTCGAACACCGCGCTCCCGTGGCTGCGCAATATCGTGTTGTTGAGATGGAGGGATGCTCGCGGCTCCCAGTAGCCACGCGGGTTGCGCGGGTCCGCTCCCGACAGCCCGGCCGGGAGCGTAGCGCCGCACAGGGAGAGGACCCGCGTCACCGCAGAGGTTCCAGATCGAGGCACACCCAACACGAACAATGCGACCGGACGGGCCGCGGAACCGCTGTTACCGGCAGGGTTCACAAGCACGACTCCTCGAATGGCGCGGTGGTACGACGCTGCTCACTTCAGATCAGAAGTTGCTGCAGGTGTTGAAGGCTTGTTCGATGGTGCCGAGGTACGGCTGAAACATCGGGGCATTCACCACATCTTGGGCTGTCCTCGCGCGCTTGGCCGGTGCGTCCGTGAGGAATTCACGCAGGCCGCGCTGCAGGATCGGCGATTGGTCAAACGCCATCCGGACTTGTGGATCCTGCGCATCGAGCGCTGACACCAACTGCGGATAAGTGCATGTCGTGTTGATGGCCGAATCCAGATTCGGCCCCGCGGACGCGATCCCGGCCCCAGCGGTCAAGGACAAAGCCAGACCCCCGAGCCCTACGGCCAGTCTGGTCAACGACAGACGGAACATATTCAAAACTCCCTTCCTACCATTGCTCCCGACCAGTCCGACTGTAATCGGCTTGGCCTGATATCACCCGTGGTTTGTGCAGGTCGACGATGGTTCGAAATCAGGCCTCCTGCTTGACCAGTGGATCAGCAGGAACTGTGACCGGGCCGAGAACCGCACTGGAAGGCCGCTGGCGAACCCTCAGCGGCCACCAGAACCAACGCCCCAGCAGCGCGGCGATCGCCGGTGTCATGAATGCACGTACCACCAGGGTGTCGAACAACAACCCCAAACCGATGGTGGAACCCACCTGACCGATGATGCGCAGATCACTGACCACCATCGACAACATCGTGAACGCGAACACCAGGCCCGCAGTCGTCACCACTTTGCCCGTGCCACCCATGGCCCGGATGATGCCCGTGTTGATGCCGGCCCCGACCTCTTCTTTCATCCGCGACACCAGCAACAGGTTGTAGTCGGAACCCACCGCCAAAAGGACGATCACCGACATCGCCAAGACGAGCCAGTGCAATTCGATGCCCAGAATGTGCTGCCACACCAGCACCGAAAGCCCGAACGCCGCACCGAGAGAGAGAGCCACCGTACCCACGATCACCAGAGCGGCAACGAAACTACGTGTGACAGCCAGCATGATGCCGAAGATCAGGCAGAGCGCCGCGACACCCGCGATCAAGAGGTCGTACTTTGACCCGTCTCGTAGATCCTTGTATGTCGCAGCGGTTCCGGCGAGATGGATGGAAGCGTTCTGCAGCGGCGTCACCTTGATGGCTTCCTCGGCTGCCGTCCGCACGGCGTCGACCCGAGAGATGCCCTCGGGAGTTCCAGGATCACCCCGGTGCGTGAGGATCAGCCGGACGGCCTTGCCGTCGGGCGAGAAGAACAGGCTCATCGCCCGTTGGAAGTCCTTGTTCTCGAACACTTCCGGAGGCAGATAAAAGGAGTCGTCGTTCTGGGCGCCGTCGTAGATCTTGCCCATCGCGCTGGCGTTCGACGTCGTCTCCTCCATGATGGCGATCATTCCGGACATGGTGCTGTGCATTGTCAGCATCATGGTTCGCATTGACTTCATGATCTCGATCATCGGCGGCAACTGAGTGACAAGCTGCGCCTGTAACCCGTCGACTTTCACCAAGTTGCCGAGAAGTTTGTGCATCTGAAGGCTGAGCTGGTCGGTGCTGTCAAGCGCGTCGAACACTGATCGAATGGCGAAGCAAATGGGAATGTCGTAGCAGTGGCCTTCCCAATACAAGTAATTGCGAATCGGCCGGAAGAAGTCGTCGAAATTCGAAACGGTGGCCATCAGATCATCAGTGAGTTCGGCTGTCTCCCCGGTCACCTCGACCGTGTTGTGGGTGATCGAGCCGATCAACTTCATCAGATTGTGAGTGCCCTCCATTTGGGTGATCATTCGCTGCATGTCGTCCGCCTGCTTCAACATGCCATCCATGCGATCTTTCGCGAAGGGCACGATCTGACGGAGGCCGGCGCTCTGCAGGCTGATTTGGAACGGTATCGACGTGCGCTCGATCGGGGTGCCCTCAGGCCGGGTGATGCTCTGCACCGTGGCAATCCCGGGAACCTCGAAGATCTTCTTGGCCAGCTTGTGCAGAACCAAAAAATCTGTCGGATTGCGCATATCGTGGTCGGCTTCGAGCATCAGAATGTCGGGTGTCATCCGCGACTCGGGAAAATGCCGCTCGGCCGCCGCATACCCGGCGTTGGCCGGGATGTCTTGGGGCACATAGAGGCGGTCGTCGTAGCTGGTTTGGTATCCGGGCAACGCCAATAGTCCGATAAACGCTACCGCACATGCTCCGGCGAGAATGGGCACCGGCCATCGAACCACCGCGGTGCCGATCTTGCGCCACCGGCGGACCAAGAGCCTGCGCTTCGGTTCGAACAAACCGAAACGGCCGCCGACGGCAATGACGGCCGGAACCAGTGTGACCGCCACTGCGACGGCGACCGCCATCCCCACAGCGGAAGGAATGCCCATCGTTTCGAAATACGGCAGCCGGGTGAAGCTCAGGCAGTAAATGGCTCCGGCAATCGTCAAACCTGAGGCCACGACCACCTTGGCCACACTGCGATAGGTGGTATAGAACGCTGTTTCGCGATCTTCGCCGGCCTGACGTGCCTCGTGATATCGCCCGATGAAGAAAATGCCGTAGTCGGTACCCACTGCGATTCCGAGCGATACCAGCAGATTGACCGCGAAAGTCGAAAGTCCGAGAATCTGGTGATCGCCGAGGAAGGCGACCACTCCCCGAGCCGCCTGCACCTGTATTCCGACCATCGCCAGCAAGAGAACGACGGTGATGATCGAGCGGTACACGAAGAGCAGCACCGTGCAGATCACCACCAGCGTCACCAGCGTGATTTTCATGATGGACGTATCGCCGGCGTGGTTCATGTCGGTGATCAGAGGGGAAGGGCCCGTCACATAGGCCTTCACTCCGGGCGGCGGTGGCGTCCGGTCCACGAGCCCCCGGACCGCTTCCACAGACTCATTCGCCAGGGCCTGGCCCTGGTTACCCGCGAGATTCAGCTGCACATAGACACTCAGATCATCGGCACTCTCAACACCCGATGCGGTGAGTGAATCCCCCCAGTAGTCCTGAACGTGCTGAACGTGTTTCGTATCGGCTCGCAACTGCCGAACCAGATCGTCGTAATAGCGGTGCGCGTCCTCGCCGAGGGGTTTGTCTCCCTCCAAGACGATCATCGCCACACTGTCGGAATCGGATTCCTTGAACTTCTGCCCCATGCGCTGCATCGCCTGAAACGACGGCGCATCATTGGGAACCAGCGATACGGCGCTTTCCCGCCCGACTTGTTCCAGGGAAGGGACGGCGAATGTGACGACGGCGATGATCGCCAACCAGCCGAGAATGATCGGCACCGACAGCCGATAAATCACCCGAGCGATCAACGGCGGCCGGTCGCTTGTGTGCCGACTGCTCATACGGCCTTCACCGCACAGAAGGAAGACGCATCCATGGCTGTCAGCGCTCTTCCCTCTGCAGGATCGATCGCACAAGCTGGCCTCGGCCGGAGGGACGCCCCGCTGCACTGAGCGGCCGTGGATGCACCTGCTGAGGCCACCAGAACCACCGCCCCAGCAGCGCCGCGATCGCCGGTGTCATGAACGCGCGCACGATCAGGGTGTCGAACAACAGGCCGACGCCGATGGTGGCACCCAGCTGCCCGATGGTGACGAGGTCACTGACGACCATCACCAGCATCGTGAACGCAAACACCAGGCCGGCGGCCGTCACCACCTTGCCGCTGCCGCCCATGGCCCGGATGATGCCGGTGTTGATCCCGGCACCGATCTCCTCTTTCATCCGGGACACCAGCAGCAGGTTGTAGTCGGAACCCACTGCCAACAGAACGATCACCGACATCGCCAGCACGACCCAGTTCAACGGCATACCGAGGATGTGCTGCCAGATGAGCACGGAAAGACCGAAGGCCGCGCCGAGCGAAAGTGCCACCGTGCCCACGATCACGAGGGCCGCGACAAAGCTCCGCGTGACCACCAGCATGATGCCGAAAATGAGGCAGAGCGCAGCGACAGCCGCGATCAGTAGATCGTATTTGGAGGCTTCGACCAGGTCTTTCACCGACGCCGCGGTGCCCGTGAGATAGATCGAGGCATTTTGTAGCGGCGTGCCCTTGAGCGCTTCTTCGGCCGCGGTTTCGATCGGGTCGACCAACGACATGCCCTCAGTCGTCGCCGGATCGCCCCGTTGGGTGATGAGCATGCGGGCCGCTTTCCCGTCCGGTGACAGGAAGATGTCCATGACGCGCTGGAAGTCCTTGTTCTCGAAGACTTCCGGAGGCAGATAGAAGGAGTCGTCGTTCTGAGCGGCGTCGAATGCCTTGCCCATCGCGGTGGCATTGTCGTTCGACGTCGCCATTTGATCCATGATCCCGGACATGGTGCTGTGCATCGTCAGCATCATGGTTCGGGTGGATTCCATGGTCGAGATCATCACCGGAAACTGAGCCGCCAATTGCGGCAGAATTGCGTCGAGTTGATCGAGATTGTCGACCAGGCTGACCATCTTGACGGTAATTTGGTCAATACCGTCGAGCGTGTCGAAAACCCCTCTGATCGACGAACATATCGGAATCGTGTAGCAGTGCGGTTCCCAGTAGAAGTAGTTCCGGATCGGCCGGAAGAAATCGTCGAAGTTCGCAACGTGATCGCGCAGTTGACTGGTCACCGTTTGCAGCTCGTGGGTATCGGCGACCATTTGATGCGTGGTGCTGACCATTTCTTCTGTCAGTGCCTGCATGCGCTTGACGATGGCGATCGTTTTGGTCATGTCGTCGGCCTGCACCAGCAGGTCTTCCATTCGATCCTTCTGGAACGGCATCAAATGGGTCTGAGACGCGTTGCTCATGCTGAGCATGAACGGAATCGTCGAGTGTTTGAGCGGCTCGCCGGCGGGACGCGTCGGCGCCTGGACCATGGAGACTCCCGGCACGGATTGCACACCCTTGGCCAGCTTGTTCAGGACCAGAAAGTCGATCGGATTCCGCATGTCGTGGTCGGCCTCGACCAACAGAATATCGGGCGCCATCATCAATGATTGCGGAAAATGTCGGGTCGCCGCCGCGTACCCCACATTGGCGGGGATGTCCTGCGGGATGTAATTCTGGTCGTTGTAGCTCGGTTTGTACGCGGGCAGCGCCAACAGGCCGATGAGCGAAACTGCGCATGTCGCTACGAGAATGGGCCCGGGCCAGCGAACGACCGCCGTGCCCACCTTCCGCCACCGACGGGTGGTGAGCTTGCGCTTGGGTTCGAACAGCCCGAAGCGGCTACCCACGGCGATGACTGCGGGAACGAGTGTGACGGCGACCAAGACGGCGGCAGCCATGCCCACGGCAGTGGGAATGCCGAGAGTTTGATAGACGGGCAGCCGGGTGAAGTGCAGACAGAGAATCGCCCCGGCGATCGTCAGACCGGAACCCACGACCACCTTCGCGACGCTGCTGAACGTCGTATAGAACGCCGCCTCTTTGTCCTCGCCGGCTTGGCGTGCCTCCTGGTAGCGCCCCGTGAAGAAGATGCCGTAGTCGGTTCCCGCCGCGATCGCGAGCGCTACCAACAGATTCACGACGAACGTCGTGATACCGATGACCCCGAGACTGCCGAGTAACGCCACCACCCCTCGGGCCACCGTCAGTTCGACGCCGACAACCACCAGCATGAGAATGACGGAGATGATCGACCGATAGACGAGCAGCAGCATCACGAAGATGACAGTGAGGCTCAAGGAGGTGACCAGCCCCACCGTCCTGTTGCCGGCCGGGCCCAGATCCGCGGCGAACGCCGCGGGTCCCGTGACATAGGTCTTGACTCCCGGCGGCGCCGATATCCGGTCAACGATCGCCCGCATCGCCTCAACGGACTTGACTGCCGAAATGTCCTGGTTGCTGGTGAGGGTCACCTGTACGTAGGTGGCCTTGCCGTCGACACTCTGCGCGGCGCCCTGGGTCATCGGGTCGCCCCAGAAATCCTGGACGTGCACCACGTGCGTGGTGTCGGCCTTCAGCTGACGAACCATCTCGTCGTAATAGCCGTGTGCAGCATCACCGAGGGGTTGATCCCCCTCCAGGACGATCATCGCCACGGCACCCGACCCGGCTTCGCCGAACAGTCGCCCCATGCGCTGCATCGCCTCGAACGACGGTGCGGCGGTGGGATCCATCGCTACCGGATGCTCTTTCTCCACCTGCTCGAGCGAGGGCACGGCAACACTCAGGAGGACCGTGATCGCCAACCATCCCAGGATGATCGGCACCGACAGCACCCGGACCATGCGTGCGATGAACGGGCGGCGCCTGGCTATGGGCAACGGCTCCGTTATCGGCTCACTGTCCGTGCTCATGCGGCCTTCAGCTGACAGAAGGTGAAGGCACTCACGCCAGTCCGGACCTTCTCGTCCTTCACCTCGTCGCCGACGAGGATGCGGCATCCGATCGAGTCAGTATTGCCTTGAGCGGAGATGTTTCCCATCGCCGTCGCATCGGAGATCGGGAAGTCCATCGACCATGGCAGCGGCGCATCCCTGACGAGTTTCGGTTCGGCATCGGCATCGAAATAACTGATGGTCGCCAGCGTCCCCGGAGGACCGAACACCTCGTAAACCAGGTGCTTGGGGTCGTGGGGCCGCTTCTCCTCACGCTCGGCGCTGGTGTACGCGGGGCGGCTCTGGCTGCCGAAGACGCCGTGCAGCCGCGACACAGTGAATCCGCCTGCGACTGCCACAACCACCAGCACGAGCGGAATCCACAGCCGCTTCAGGATCCTGAAAATCGCGCGTTCCTCCGACTGTCTCCGTGCCGGCACCCCGGCGGGTGCTCACTCATGCATTTGCAGATCGGATGCGAACGATCAAGCCCGGAATGCCGTGGCATTCCAGGCCAGACCCTGCACGAAGCTTCCGCAAACGTGCCGCGCCCCTCGATGAGCGCACCCGATCCCGAAGAGTAAACCATGCCCGCGCGTCAATATGGCGCAAACGACTCAGATGATCGGAATCGGTTCAACGCCTTGACAATCACCCAGATGCTGCATCGCTGGCACACCGGCTGGTACCGCCGATGGTCTCCACTGTTCGGGCACTGTTCGGCTGGTGCCAAACGGCCCTGAATATGGGAACCAGCTATGAATCACCGATGAAAGGCCCAGGAAGTGCGCCATTGGTGCAGCCTGCTACCCGGCGGTGATGAATCCATCCAAGCACACGCCTGGATCCGCAATCATGGCGGCAGCCCGACGGCACTCAGGTCACCTCGACGGCCGGCGCGAGTTCCCGGATCGCCTGGCGAATAAATCGGGGCCGGGGCACCGCGCCCGCGGGGTACATGACCGTGATGTGTGATCGCGGGTTGGTGGTGCGGATCGCCCATACGTGGGTGTACGCCACGCCGCGGGCATCGTGGGACGAGTGGGCGACAGCCGTGACACTGTCCCATCGCCGGAATCCCGGATCCTCCTCGGATGGCGGCGAGTAGCCGATCCCCTCGTGAGACAGCCAGAGGTGGGTTCGCCCGTACGACCGGATGGTTCGCGCTGGTATCGCAACAGCCGCCGCAACCAATCCCAGCACAGCCATCGCGGCGATGACCGTCATCCCGACCGCCGCCAACCCCGTCGTGTCAGGGCGGTCGAGACCACCGTGCTCGATCGCTCTCCGAACGAAACGGCCAACACCGGATGCCGTGACGGCGAGGACAACCGCGGCCATGGTCGCGAAGAGCCAGAACACCAGACCGAGCGGACTGCGAACCTGCAGCATGGCGTCGTCAGGGGCGTCCGGCGGTTCAGCCTTCGGTTCAGCGGTGGACGCGCAACGAAAGGCGACGACACCGAATCCCGTCGCCATGATCAGGACGCCCATCAGCGCGGCCCACGGTGAGCCCGACAATTCTCCGCGAGCCCAACCCAGCACTGCGAGTAGACCCCCGACGACCGAGGTGAGGGCCGCGGCGATGAACACCCAAACCAGTGGACCCATCCGGTACACGTCGGCCGTGGACCGCCTGCGGTCGTGCTTGCCGCGCGTCATCGCGGTGCCGCTATGGCAGGAACCGGGCGATCTGCGGTGACGGCAGCGTCTGCGCGGCACGCGCCTGCCGGAATCCCACAGCTCCACCTGCTGCAGTCATCAACAGCATGCCGCCGAGTCCGGGCAGCACCGCGAACAGCAGGTCACTTGTGCTCGCCATGCGCAGATAGTCGGCGTATCCGAGCCGGAAGGATTCCGGCACGGCAGGTACCGAAAGCGGTTGCGCCGCTGGCGGTTCTGACCGCGGTGCAGGATTGATCGGCGCGCTCGGGACCGCCGGCGGCACCCCTGCCGGCGGTCCCGCGGGCACCGGGACCGAGATGACCGGAGCGGGAGGCGCCACCACCGGCGCCGGAGCGGCCGGGGGTGCAGCGATCACCGGAGCGGGTGCGGCGGGAACCTTGGGCGGGGCCGACCGGATGACGATCGTCCGACTGCTCGGGGCCGTTGGCACCGGCGCGAGGTTGGGTGCCCGGCCGAGGTTTCCGTTGGTCGATACCCCTGCCGCTCCGCCTCCTCCGCCACCGGTGACGGCCGCAGTGGGCGCCTGCGCTGTCCCGCCCGACAGGACTGCCGACGGAGCCTGCCCGCTCGTGCCGACCCGGGCCGACTGCGGCGATTCGGCTAATGTCCCTGAGCGGGCCGCCGTCCCCTGAGCCTCGCCGACGCCCGCCGCGGTGGTTTCGGTCTTGGTGGTCCCGATCTTCGATTCGGGCTTGGAGTTCTTGGAAGCGTTCGGCCCGCCGAGGGCGCCACCGGAATTCTTGACTCCGCCGCGCTGCGGGCCCAGCTTGGCCGCGGGACCGGACTTCTTGTTCTTTTTCTTGTGATCGAAGATGTCGTGAATGTCGATACCGAACAAGTGAGCCGAGGCCACCGCGGTGCCGGTCACGCCAGGTCCGGCCACCATGGCACCACAAGCGATCGCACAGCCAGCTGCAGTGTTACGCACCCATGACTGATCCACGAAAGAGATCCCCCCAGAAGAGATCGGCGGCAGTACTGCCGCGCCCGCTGGAACAAGTTCCCATTCTGACATACCGACATTTCGCCGGGTTTGCTGGACCAGATTCGAAATAGCGGTTGCGTCAATGTCGGCCACCCCGTGGCCCACGGCGATAGGCTTTGTCAGTGGCGGTCAGCGAGTTCCGCCGCTCGGTGTGCATTCCCGAGATGGCGTTGGACAACCGCGTGCCGGCCCGCACTCGGCATTACGCCGAGAGCGTGTCGAGCCGACTTCGGGTGCTGACCATCGCGACGTGGATTGCGGCCGCGGTGTCCGGAGGATTCGGGGTCTTCCAACTGGTCCTCGGCGGGCCGATGTGGCGGTTCGGATTCGTCAACCTCGGATCCGCCGCGTTGTTCCTTCTGGTGCCGCTGCTGTACCGGTTCGGTGAACTGATTGCGCCGCTGGTGTTCTTCCTGTTCGCCTACGTATCGGTGTCGGTGATGTGTTTCGCGGTCGGGACCGGCTCGGGCCTGCAGTTCTACTTCGTGGTAGCGGCGTCACTGGCAGTGCTGGTGTTGGGAATCGAGCGCATCGTGCTGGCGGGAACATTGGCGGCACTGGCAGTGGCCGCCGCGATCGTGCTGGAGGTCCTGGTTCCCAACGATCGGGGCCTGGGGCCACCGTGGGCGCTGACAGCGGGCTTCGTCCTGTCAGCCGTCTCGGCCGGAGTAATGGTGTTTGCCACAGTCTGGATTTCGCTACGTGAGATCGCTCGGGCCGAGCATGCGATGGAGGCCGAATACCAGCGATCAGAGCAACTGCTGGGCAATATCCTGCCCATCACGATCGCGCAGCGGCTCAAGGACCCTTCGCGGACCATCATCGCCGACAACTACGACGACGCGTCGATCCTGTTCGCCGACATCGCCGGCTACACCGAACGGGCGAGCGACCTCACCCCGACAGATCTGGTGCGCTTCCTCGACCGGCTCTACACCGACCTCGATGCGCTGGTGGACCGCCACGGCCTGGAGAAGGTGAAGACCAGCGGTGACTCCTACATGGTGGTCGCCGGGGTGCCCAAGCCACGCACTGATCACATCGAGGCACTCGCCTGCCTGGCGCTCGATCTGGCCGACGCCGTAGCCGACCTCAAAGACCCGCGGGGACGCGCGGTGCCATTGCGGATCGGCCTGGCAGCCGGACCCGTGGTGGCCGGGGTGGTCGGGGCCCGCAAGTTCTTCTATGACGTCTGGGGCGACGCGGTCAACGTCGCCTCGCGGATGGAAGCCACCGACGTGGCGGGCCGAATCCAGGTGCCGCAGAACGTCTATGACCGCATCAGCCACGCGTTCGTGCTCGAGGAACGCGGCGATGTCGAGATCAAGGGCAAAGGTGTCATGCACACCTGGTACCTGGTGGGGCGCCGAGACGACGAAGCCGCACGCGCCCGGCTGGAGAATGCCGGTCCGACGCGTGCCGCCTCCTTCGTGCCGCCGATCAGTGGTTAAACCTTGCGGTTTTCCGACTTGATCAGCCACGCCAGCTTTTCCAAACCGTCGATCAACTGGTGCAGGATGTCGGCGGTGGTCGGGTCGAGTGCATCGACCTCATCGTGTATCCCGCGCATGGTCTCCACGGCCGCATAGATCCGCGTGGTGATGAGGTCGACCACCTCGTCGGTGCTGCGCTCGTAGGCCGGGAACTCCGGCAACGTGGTGCTGCCGACGACCGTGTCCGACCGACCGTCGGGTACGGCGTCCAGTGCGCGCATACGTTCGGCGATGGTGTCGCTGCCCTCCCTGGCGAAATCTACGAGCTCGTCGAGCTGCAGATGCAGATCCCGGAAGTTGGTGCCGACCACGTTCCAATGTGCCTGCTTGCCCTGTACGGCCAGCTCGATCAGGTCGACCAGCACCTGCTGCAGGTGGCCGCTGAGCTCGGGCGCGGCCTGGTACCCCTTGATATCGGATTCGATGCGTCGTGTACTCATGCCACCTACAACGGCCACTAATCTGGAATCACTCCAATTTAGAGTGGATGTGAGCACGTTCACACAGGCCGCTGGTCGGCCACCTGATCCTGCTGATTGAGCAACCGCGCATATCCCGCCCCCATACCCAGCAGCGCCAAGCCGACCACGATGAACACCGCGACCCGGAAGATTCCGTCAAGAGTCCCCAGATCGAACAGGAACAGTTTGGCCATGGCCGCCGCCACGAGCGCCATGCCGCCGCCGATCGGCAGCGACCGCTGCGCCTTCGGGCGTCGCGCCGCATGACCGAGCAGGCCGGCCGCCACCGCGATCCAGCAGATGGTCGCCAGCATGTGACCACCGAAGAAACCGGCCCCGGTGCCGGCGATGGCGACACCGGCCGTCACGGCGAACACGGTGACCGCATATCCGGCCACGAGAGCCGCCGCCGCCCACACCAGCCGAACCACTTCCTGATCCCCCACTCCCTCGACAGACCATGCCCAGGAGATCGCAGCGGCCGCGGTGATCGCCAGTACGCTGCCGATCAGCACCGAAACCGTAAGCGCTGCAGACAGTTTCGTGGCTTGGATCAAGGTGCCGGGGCCGCCGGAGTCGAGATAGATCAGGCCCCCGATCACAGCCAGCCCGATCGCAATCCACCGCGTCACACCCTGGCGACGCCCGGCGACGGCGACCACCGTAGCCATCGCCAACAACACCGGACCCGCCACCGGTCCGTCGAAGGCCACCAGCACCGCGATGAGCGCGGCAACCGCCGCGAGTACAGACCAGATCTGACGGACCACGACGCCCACCCCGGGAATGCGCTCGCCGATCGCCACGATCACCACCAAGGCCGCCGCAAGCGCCGCCACCATGAGGGCGGCGATCGCGCGATCGGCGCCGGCAGCGGCGACACACAGCACCGGCAGAACGCCGCAGGCGGTCAGCGCCGCCGTCGCCGACGGTCTGGTGCTCCAGCGCAGCACGAGCAGCCCACCCACCAATGCCAGCACTGCAGCCAGCCCGCAGGTCAGCACGAGTACGAGATCATGCCGACCATCGATTGAGGCCCCAGCCAGCGCGATCAACAACGGCAACGTGACCGCGGCGGTACGCGCGGCGTACAACCCGGTCCAGTCCCTGCCGTACTGGACCGGAAGTGCGGCGGCCGACAACGCCAGCATGAAACCGATCAACAACAGCGTCACGCCGTCGGTCACCACGGGCGCCAGCGCGATCAACGGCACCAGGACCAGCAATCCCAGCTGTTCGGAATTCCACCGCCGCGCCAGCATCAGTCCGCCGCCACTGATTCCGGCGGCCAACATCAGACCGACCGGCGCCGACACCCAGTCATAGATCGTGGTCACGGCGATGACGTCCATGTAAGCGGCCGCAACACCGGTCGCAGCCAACGCGATCGCCCCGATCCGGCCACCGGGCCGGCGATACAGCCGCCGCCCGGCCCCGACCAGCCCGGCCGCCAGCACTGCACCTGCCGCGACCCGGAACTCCGGACGCAGGATGCCCGCCTGGGCGGCCAGCACCAGCAGCAGCACCACACCGGTGAGCGTCACCGCCACCCCGGCCACCGCGAGCGCCTTGCCGATCCAGCCTTCCGAGCGCTCCGGACGGAACGCGGGCACGTGCCTCGGCGGCACCGGCGCGGGAGCGACAGGAGCGGCAGGCCAGGCGACAGGAGCCACAGAAGGCGCAGGGGGCGGTACGGCGGCCGGAGCCTGATCGAGCATTCGCCCCAACTCCCCCAGATCCGCGGACACCCGGTTCATATACGCCGAGATCGCGGCAAGATCGGACGACATCCTGGCGATGACGGCGCGATGCGGTTCACTCATGGGCTCATCGTGACAACAAAACCGGCTGCCGGGATGAGTAGGACTACTCGTCGAGTCCGTGTTCGATGGCGTAGCGGGCCAATTCGACACGGTTGGCCACCTGCAACTTACGGAACGTCGCCTGGACGTGGTTCTCCACCGTGCGATGGCTCAGGGACAGGCGCGTCGCAATCTGCTTGGCCGTCAACCCCTTTGCCACAAAACGCAGCACCTCGGTTTCCCGCTCGGTCAAGCTGGGGGTGGCCGGACCGTCGTCCGGATGTTGCGCGATGCGTCGGTACTCACCCAGGACCAATCCGGCCAACCCGGGGGTGAACACAGCACGACCCTCCGCGGTGGCCCGCACCGCGTCGGTCAGCTCGGCTTTCGACGCGCTCTTCACCAGATACCCGGTGGCCCCGGCTTTTACCGCTTCCAGAACGTCGTCACGCTCGTCAGACGCCGAAAGCACCAGAACCCGCGACGACGGCGACACGGTGAGCACCTCCGCGGTGGCCGTGGCGCCGCTGCCATCGGACAGGCTCATGTCCATCACCACGACGTCAGGCAGCACCACCCCGGCCCGCCTGCGGGCCGAAGCCACCCCATCGGCGGTGGCCACGACATCGAATCCGTCGTCGGCGAGGTCGCGCGCCACCGCGTCGCGCCAGATCGGATGATCGTCGACGACCATCACCTTCAGTGTGGTCTCCGTCTCCGTCATCACTGTCCTTTCTCGAGCGCGTCACGGCCTCCCGATGAGCGGGGCAGCGTGAGTTCCCATTCCGTGCCACATCCTGGCGCGGTGTTCAAATATGCCTGCCCGCCCAGCCAATCCATGCGACCCACAATCGATTTCGAGATTCCCACATGACCTTCGCGGGCTGCCTCCGCCAGCCGTCCGTCACCGATACCGACACCGTCGTCGCGAATGCTCACCGTCACCGAATCGCCCAGGTCCTCCAGTAGCACGAAAACCCGGGCATCCGGCCCGGCGTGTGCGGCGGCATTGTCGAGGGCATTACCGGTCGCGGCGAACAACTCATGGGCGACGTCGTGTTCGAGCAGCACTGGATCGGCCGGCAGGCTGACCGAGACCCGATCTGAGGCCCGCGACCGCAGCAGGGCGCCGATATCGGTGACGCCACCGGTGTGAACCTCCGGTTCGGGGGCGCTGACCAACCTGCGCAACGCGCGCTCCTGCTCCCCGGCGAGCTCAGCCAATTGAGCTGTCTCACCACCGATTTCCCGACCTCGTCGCGAAACCAGGGCGAGCACCTGAATGGCGCCGTCGTGGACCCTTCGTGACAACCGCTCGCGCTCTTCCAACGACGCCGCCAACCGCACCGCACGCTCCAGTTCGGCATGTGCGCGGCGCGCGGTCTGAGCGGCCATTCCCACGGCGAGGCCCACCGCCAGCTCGATGACGATGGTGGCGTTGCGGCCGAGATTGATGCTGACATAGCCCTTCAACGCAGCCGCGGCAGCCATCACGGCCAGCCCGGCTCCCATGCCGCCGACCGGACCGAATTGCAGCGCCGCCGAAATGGTGGCGTTCGTCGCCCACAAAGTGGTGGGCCACGACTGGTTGTCGGCGATCCAGTGCTCGGGTGCCACCAACTCGGTCGAGAGCATGAGCGCCAGGACCACCACGATCTCCGCGATGACCCATGACGGACGACGCCCGAAACCCTGCAGGTAGGCAACTGCACACGCGATGCTCCAGGCGATCAATACCGCGCACAGCACGCCGGCCAGTACCGGACTCGTCAGGTCATCGTTGATCGCGATCTGAAACCCCAGCGCGTACAGGCAACTCAGCAGCCGGAAGATCTGCGCGGCACGCCACAACGGAGTGACCGGGTCCGGGCGCCGCTGCATTGGCCCAGCATAAAGTCGCTCACCGCCGCGCAGGTGCACCGATCGTGAACCTGCGGCTACTGCTCTCCGAGTGCCACTGGCCGATCCGGATCCGACACCCACTCCGACCATGAACCGGGATACAACGCGGCATCCACGCCGGCGGCGGCCAGACCGGCAACCGCGAGCGCCGCGGTGACCCCCGACCCGCAGTAGGCACCGACATCGGTGTCATCTGCCACACCCCGATCGGCGAGCAGCGCCCGTAGCTGGACGTCCGCGGCCAATGTGCCGTGAGGGGAAAGCAACTCGGTGCTGGGCAGATTGACGGCCCCGGGAATGTGACCGGCCACCGGGTCCACGGGCTCGACATCGCCGCGGAACCGTTCCGGTGCCCTGGCGTCCAGCAGCACCTCGACCCCGCTCGTCGCTTGTTCGGCGGTCAGGGTGCGCAGTGCCCCGCGGTACAGGTCGTCATAACGCACCTCGACATCTCCGGGCTGCGGCGTGACCGGACCGGCCTGCAGGGCTTCACCCGCCGCGGACCACGCCGCCAGACCTCCGTCGAGTATGCGGACGTCCTCGATCCCGGCCGCGGTCAACACCCACCAGGCCCGGGCCGATCCGGCACGGTTCCAGTCGTCATAGACCACGGTGGGCACACCCATCCGCATCCCCCAACGGCGTGCGGCCGCCTGCAGGTCGGACCCCGACGGCAGCGGATGGCGGCCCCTACCGGTGACGCGATGGTCGGTCAGATCTGAGTCCAGCGAGACATAGACGGCGCCCGGCAGATGACCACTCAAGTAGGCCTGTTCGCCATCGGGCTCGGCCAACGACCAGCGCACGTCCAGCACAGTGACCGGGTCCCCGGAAGCGACGAGCTCACGAAGTTCACCGGCCGTGACGAACACCTTGTTTCGCGCGGAAGCCACATAGTCGAAGCTACATCACCTTCGACAGAAACTCCTTTGTGCGTTCATGTTTGGGGTTGGCCATCACCTCACGAGGATTACCGGTCTCCACGATGACTCCGCCGTCCATGAACACCAACTTGTCGGCGACTTCACGGGCGAAACCCATCTCGTGGGTGACCACCACCATCGTCATGCCCTCGCCCGCGAGTTTCTTGATGACCGTCAGTACCTCCCCGACCAGCTCGGGATCCAGTGCCGACGTCGGCTCGTCGAAAAGCATCAGCTTGGGGTTCATCGCCAGCGCCCGGGCGATGGCCACCCGCTGCTGCTGGCCGCCCGACAGCTGCGCGGGGTACGCATCGGCCTTGGCTGCCAGACCCACCTGATCGAGCAGATCCTTGGCCCGGGCCAGCGCGGCGTCCTTCTTCACCCGTTTGACGCGCATGGGCGCCTCGACGATGTTGTCCAACGCCGTACGGTGCGGGAACAGGTTGAAATGCTGGAACACCATGCCGATGTCACGGCGCTGCCGCGCGGCATCTCGCGGCGCCATCTCGTGCAGCTTGCCGCCACGTTCGCGATAGCCGATCAGGTCCCCGTCGACGTACAGACGGCCGGCGTTGACCTGCTCGAGATGGTTGATACACCGCAGGAACGTCGACTTGCCCGAACCCGACGGACCGACCATGCACAACACCTCGCCCCGGCCGACGTCCAACGTGACGCCTTTCAGGACCTTCAGGGCACCGAAGTTCTTGCAGACGCTCTCGGCCCGCACCATCGGTTCAGCGGCGGCGGTCATGGATGTGGCTCTCCCATCTGCGCTTTGGCCAGGGCCTGCAGCTGCTTGGAGGTCAGCTTGCGGGACGCACCACGCGCATAATGCCGCTCGAGGTAGTACTGGCCGACCATCAGAATGCTCGTGATCGCCAGGTACCAGGTGGACGCCACCAGCAGTAGCGGGACCGGCTGAAACAGACCGACACCGATATCCTTTGAGCGGCCGTACAACTCGAAGCTGTACGGAATGGCGGTGACCAGCGACGTCGTCTTCAGCATGCTGATGAACTCGTTGCCGGTGGGCGGGATGATGACCCGCATGGCCTGAGGAAGCACGGTACGTCGCATGGTCATGGTCCACGACATGCCAAGCGCGACCGAGGCTTCCGTCTGCCCTTCAGGCACCGAGTTGATACCGGCTCGGATGATCTCCGCCATGTAGGCGGCCTCGTTGAGACCCAGGCCGAGAACCGCCAGCCAGAACACATTCGGATCGGACAGGGTGAATTCGAAAAGCTTGGGGCCGAACGGTACGCCGAACTGAATATTCTTGTAGATCACGGGGACCAGGCCCCACAGCACCAACTGGACATAGATCGGGGTGCCGCGGAAGATCCACAGGTAGGTCCAGGACACCGCTTTGAGTACCGGATTCGGTGACAACCGCATCACCGCCAGGAGCACCCCCAGAACGAGCGCCAGAACCATCGAATAGATGGTCAGTTGCAGCGTGTTCCAAGCAGCTTCCGAGATGCGCTGATCGAACAGGTACTTGCCGTACGTCTCCCACCCGTACGCCTCGTTGGTCGCCGCGCCCCACAGGAACAGCCCGATCAGGACGAGGATGAGGATCGCCGCCACCCAACGCCACGGATGTCTCAGCGGGATGGCGTCGATAGCGGCCGGCGACGATTCATCACTCATGGGCGGCTCAGCTGGTCGCACCGTTGACGACTGGCTTCTCGATCATCCCGTTCTCCGCGCCCCAGTTCGCGGCCACCTGCTTGTACACACCGTTGTCGATCAGATGCTGAAGTGCCTGCTGCAGCGATGCTGCGAGAGGAGAGCCCTTCTGCACCGCCCAGCCGTACGGAGCGGAGTCGAAGATCTCCCCGGCCGCTTCGAGCTTCCCGTTGCTCTGTTTGATCGCGTATGCCGTCACCGGCGAATCAGCCGACATGGCGTCGGCCTGCCCCAGCATCACCGCACTGGTGGCGGCGGTCTGGTCATCGAACTTGACGACGTTGATGGCGGGCTTCCCCGCGTCGACGCATTTCTTGCTGCGCGCCGGCATTTCCTCGGTGTCCTGCACCGTTGCCGTCTGCACTGCGACCTTCATGCCGCACGCATTTTCGGGGTTGATCCCCGCACCTACCTTCTGCGCCCATGCGGAACCGGCGCTGAAATAGGTCACGAAATCAACCTGCTCTTCGCGCTTCTTCGAGTCGGTGAACGACGACATTCCGACGTTGTAGTTCCCGCCCTGAACCGAGGGGATGATCTTGTCGAACAACGACGCCCGGTACTCCGGAGCGAGACCCAGCGTCGCGGCGATCGCATTCATCAAATCGACATCGAAGCCGATGATCTGGCCGCCGGGATCCTTGAATTCGTTGGGCGGATAGGACGGGTCCGTCCCGATGACCAGCTTGCCGCTCGACTTGATCGGCTCCGGCACCGAATTGGCGATCGCATCGACCTTCTCAACCTTGGCCGCCGTCGTCGCCTTGGTTTCGGACCCACCGGATTCGGTATTGTTCGCGCAGCCCGACATCGCGAGCGCGCCACTGGCGGCGACCACCACCGCGAAACGCCACATCTTGCTCCGTCTGGGACGACATCCAACTGTCACGGTTGTCTCTTTTCTCTGTCTGCGGCTGCGGTCGGGCTGTTCCAGATCGAAGACGTTAACGGCCGCCGGGCTCGGATGCAGCGCCGGTAACGGAACCTTAACTACCAGGCTGCAACACCACAGCCTTAACGCAAAAACCGCGATCTACATCTGTGTTTGTGTCAAACTGCCTGCATGGAAACCACTGCTGCCCCAAGCTTGTTGCCACATCTGTGGAAATCGACGCTGGTTTCGGGAATTCTCGCCGTCATCCTCGGCATCCTGGCGTTGGTATGGCCCGGAATCACCATTCTGGTTGCGGCGATCTTCTTCGCCGCCTACCTGTTGATCACCGGTGTCTCCCAGCTCGTCCTGGCGTTCAGCATCCGGTCATCGGTCGGTGGGCGGGTGTTGCTGTTCATCGGTGGCGCCGCGGCGCTCGTGCTGGCCGTGCTCTGTTTCGTCAGCCTGCAGAATTCGTTCGAACTGCTGGCGATCTGGATCGGTGTCGGGTTCATCTTCCGTGGTGTCGCCACGGCGATGTCGGCCATCGGTGATCCCTCACTGCCCGGTCGGGTCTGGGAGATCATCATCGGCATCATCAGCGTGATCGCCGGCATCATCATGTTCGTGGCCCCGAAGGACGGCTTGGTCGCCCTCGCTCAGGTCAGCGGCATCATCCTGATCGTCGTCGGGGTATTCGAGGTGATCTCGGCGTTCGCAATCCGCAGCGAGGCCAAGAAACTCCACTCCTTGATCTCGCCGGAGTCCCCCACCGTGACGTAAGACACCGGTCACGGTCGGCGCTGGGATCCGGGATATCTACTACACTCCGTCGTAGATTGATCTGAGACCTCGAAAGTAGGGCCAGATGGACGCTTTGGACGTATCACGGTGGCAATTCGGCATCACCACCGTGTACCACTTCATTTTCGTTCCGCTGACCATCGGGTTGGCACCGCTGATCGCCATCATGCAGACGGTGTGGGTGGTCACCGGAAACGACAGCTGGTACCGGTTGACCCGGTTCTTCGGCAAGCTCTTCCTCATCAACTTCGCGATCGGCGTCGCGACCGGCCTGGTGCAGGAATTCCAGTTCGGCATGAACTGGAGCGAATACTCGCGATTCGTCGGAGACATCTTCGGTGCCCCGCTGGCCATGGAAGGCCTCGTCGCATTCTTCTTCGAATCCACATTCATCGGATTGTGGATCTTCGGCTGGTCGCGGCTGCCCCGGCTGGTTCACCTGGCCTGTATCTGGATCGTGGCTCTCGCAGTGAACATGTCGGCGTTCTTCATCATCGCCGCGAACTCGTTCATGCAGCATCCCGTCGGGGCGCAGTTCAATCCGGAGACCGGCCGCGCCGAACTGACCAGCATCGTCGCGCTCTTCACCAACAACACCGCGATCGCCGCCTTCAGCCACGCTGTCGCGGGCTCATTCCTGACCGCAGGCACGTTCGTAGCGTGCGTATGCGCGTGGTGGATGGTGCGCTCGCGGCACCGTGGTGAGGACGCGGAGGGCGCAAAAGGCACGGCCGCCGCTAACCCGATTGCCGGCACCGCCGGCTCGATGTTCCGCCCCGCCACGATCCTGGGCTGCTGGGTCATGCTGATCTCCGCGGTCGCGTTGTTCTTCACCGGAGACGCACAGGGCAAGCTGATGTTCCAACAGCAGCCCATGAAGATGGCCTCGGCAGAATCCTTGTGCAACAGCAAGACCGATCCCAACTTCTCAGTGCTGACGGTCGGCACCCACAACAACTGCGACAGTGTCGTACACCTCATCGAGGTGCCCTATGTGCTGCCGTTCCTGGCCGAGGGCAAGTTCACCGGCGTTCACCTCGACGGTGTCAAGGACCTGCAGGCGCAGTTCGAGGAGAAGTTCGGCCCCGGTGACTACCGTCCGAATCTCTTTGTCACGTACTGGTCATTCCGGGCGATGATCGGATTCCTGGCGGTGCCTGGGTTGTTCGCGCTCGCCGCGCTGTGGCTGACCCGGGGCGGGAGGATCCCGCGACACCGCTGGTTCAGCTGGTTCGCCCTGCTGACGATTCCCACCCCTTTCCTGGCCAACAGCGCCGGTTGGGTGTTCACCGAGATGGGTCGCCAGCCCTGGGTCGTGGTGCCGAATCCGACCGGTGATCAAGACATCCGGTTGACTGTCGCCCAGGGTGTCTCCGGGCATTCGGCGGGGCTGGTATGGCTTTCACTGATCACCTTCACCCTCCTGTACGCGGTACTGGCGGTCGTGTGGTTCTTCCTACTCCGCCGCTACATCGTCGAGGGACCGCTGGAACACGACTCCGAACCTGCCCCGCCGACGCCACCGGGCGATGACGAAGTCGCGCCGTTGTCGTTCGCCTACTGAGGAGCGGATCGATGGGATTACAAGAACTCTGGTTCATCCTGCTGACAGTCCTGTTCCTGGGATTCTTCATCCTCGAGGGATTCGACTTCGGCGTCGGGATGCTGATGGCATTCTTCGGCCGAACCGCCGCGGGCCGGGGCGAGGACCCCGAACCGTACCGCCGTGCCGCACTCAACACCATCGGCCCGGTATGGGACGGCAACGAAGTCTGGCTGATCACCGCGGGCGGAGCGATGTTCGCCGCCTTCCCGGAGATGTACGCCACGGTGTTCTCCGGGCTGTACCTACCGCTTCTGGCCATCCTGTTGTCGATGATCGTCCGCGTCGTGGCGATCGAATGGCGCGGCAAGATCGACGACCACGGGTGGAGGCGATGGGCCGACATCGCCATCGCGATCGGCTCCTGGGCACCCGCCATCCTGTGGGGCGTCGCGTTCGCCGGACTCGTGCGTGGCCTGCCGGTCGACGCCGATCGGCAGATGCACCTGTCGTTCGGTGACATCCTCAACCCCTACACACTGCTCGGCGGCTTGGCGACCGGTGCACTGTTCGCACTGCACGGCGCGGTGTTCGTCGCACTGAAGACCAGCGGCCAGATCCGCACGGACGCATTCCAATTCGCCGCGCGGTTGGCGATTCCGGCCACGGTTCTGGTGGCCGGTTTCGGCATCTGGACACAATTGGCCCACGGCAAGAGTTGGACGTGGTTCCTCCTCGCGGCTGCGGTGCTGGCACAGCTGGCGGCCGTCACCCGGATTTACCAACGCAGTGGCGAGGGATGGGCCTTCATCTATACGACCATTGTGGTTGCCGCCGTGATAATTCTGCTGTTCGGATCGTTGTTCCCGAATCTGGTGCCTTCGACCCTGAACCCCGACTGGAGCCTGACCATCCACAACGCCTCGTCCTCGCCCTACACGCTCAAGATCATGACGTGGGCGGCGCTGGTTTTCGCACCACTGGTGGTGATCTACCAAGCTTGGACGTACTGGGTGTTCAGCAAGCGGATCTCCGCCGATCGGATACCGGCACCGGTTGGACTGTCGCGGCGGTCAGCCTGAATCTCTGGCGCGCACTCGGCATCCGGGGAGCCACCGGGTCCACGGCGGCGCTGCGGCGCCACCTACTGGCGACAGTCGTATGCGGCTTCACCGTCAGTGCCTGCACCATTGCCGCAGCCGTTGTGCTGGCGCACATCGTCGCCGCGATCATCACCGAACCGGGCTCGGCGGCCGGCCACGGCGGTGCGCTCGTCGCGTTGTCGGCGCTCTGGATTCTGCGCGCCGCCGCCCACTGGCTTCAGGGCCGGCTCTCCCAGCGCGGCGCCACCGCGGTGATCGGAGAATTGTCCAGCCAGGTGCTGCGCTCGGTAACCGCGGCACCGCCAAGGCAATTGGCGGCCGACCGTGACGCCGCCGCCGCAGTGGTCACCCGTGGCCTCGACGGGCTCCGGCCCTACTTCACCGGCTATGTGCCCGCAATGGTGCAGGCGGCGGTCCTCACCCCGTTGGCAGTGGTGGTGATGGCGTGCTACGACCTTCAGGCCGCGGCGATCGTGGTGATCGCACTCCCCCTGATCCCGGTGTTCATGGTGCTGATCGGACTGGTCACCGCCGAGCGGTCGGCGGCTTCGCTGGCCGCGATGACGACGCTGCAGGCCCGGCTACTCGATCTGGTGGCCGGGATTCCGACGCTACGCGCCCTCGGCCGGGCTGCCGGTTCGGTCCAACGGATCACTGACTTGGCTGCCGCACACCGGCGTTCCGCCATGGCAACCCTGCGGATCGCATTCCTCTCCTCGTTGGTGCTCGAACTGCTGGCCACTTTGGGTGTGGCGCTGGTAGCAGTCAGCGTCGGCCTGCGACTCGTCTACGGCGAGATGACCCTGACGGCCGGCCTGACAGCGCTCCTGCTGGCCCCGGAGGTGTTCTGGCCGCTGCGCCGCGTGGGCGCGGCGTTTCACGCGGCACAGGATGGCAAAACCGCAGCAGAACAGGCCTTTCGGTTGTGCGATACGCACGCACCGACCGAAGGTGTTGTGCGCCCGAGCAATACCGCACCGACGATCGAGTTGAGCGGCCTGGGTCCAGTGGGCGAACCCGGTCGGGTCACCGTGCTGACCGGACCCAACGGGGCGGGAAAATCGACTGCGCTGCAAGCCATTCTCGGATTGGCCACGCTGCCCTCGGGGCCCGTGCGGGTTGACGGAGTTAATGTCGTGGACCTGGACCTGACGGCCTGGTGGCACTGCGTCGCCTGGCTGCCCCACCGGCCGGTGCTGATCCCGGGGACCGTCCGCGAGAACCTCGAACTACTCGGACCACTGGCCGACCCGGACCGGGCCTGCCGCGATTCGGGATTCGACGACGTGCTCGATGACCTACCCGACGGGCTCGACACCAGGATCGGCCGCACCGGGGTCGGGCTGTCACTGGGCCAGCGACAACGGTTGGGGCTCACCCGCGCACTCGGGTCATCGGCACGGGTGCTGCTGCTCGACGAGCCCACCGCCCACCTCGATCTCGCTCTGGAACAACGGGTGTTGCAGGCCATCGTCGCCCGGGCCCGTGCGGGCGCAACGGTCGTGGTAATCGGGCATCGGGATCCGGTGCTGGCCATCGGCGACCAGGTGATCACGATTGGTGCCGCACATGTTTCGTCGTGACCCGCTGCTGCGACTGACCCTGGACCTGCTGCGGCCCCGGTTGAGCCGGCTGATCCTGGCCGGCGTCCTCGGCGTGCTCTCACTGGGCAGTGCGCTGGCCCTGGCGGGCGTCTCGGCGTGGTTGATCACCCGGGCCTGGCAGATGCCTCCGATCCTGGACCTGTCGGTGGCCGTGGTCGCGGTTCGCGGGCTGGGCATTTCACGCGGGGTACTCGGGTACTGCCAGCGGCTGGCCGCCCACGACACGGCGCTACGGGCGGCGGCCAACGCCCGCACCGGGCTGTACCGCAGGCTCGCGACGGCACCCGACGACGACGCGACGCGGATGGACAGTGGCGAATTGGTGTCCCGAGTCGGTAGTTCCGTCGACGAACTGGCCGATGTAGTGGTGCGCTCTGTGCTGCCGATCGTGGTGGCCACAGTGCTCAGCGCGGTGTCCGTCGGTGTCATCGCGATCATCTCGCCCAGCGCGGCGGCGGTGTTGACGCTCTGCCTGCTGATCGCCGGCGTGGTGGCCCCGGCGCTCACCGCCCGCGCCGTGGCAGCCGCGGAATCCGTTGCTGTCCAACATCGTGGTGACCGCGACTCCGCCACGATGCTGGCCCTGGAGTACGCCCCGGAATTGCGGGTGAGTGGACGGCTCGACGACGTCATCGCCACCGCGGAGCACCACCACCGCGACTGGGGGCACACCGCTGACCGGGCCGCTGCCCCGGCAGCGCTGGCCGCCGCGATGCCCAGCATCGCCATCGGCGCCGGCGTTCTGGGCGCCGTCGTCGCGGGCATCGCACTGGCCCCCACGACCGCTCCGACCACCCTCGCCATCCTGATGCTGCTGCCGTTGTCGGCCTTCGAGGCCACCACCGCCCTTCCCGACGCCGCCGTCGGACTCACCCGATCTCGCATCGCGGCACGGCGCCTGCTCGAACTCACCGAGGGCGATCCTCTGGCCCGACGACGACCCCCGGCCCCCTCGGTCGATCTGCCCGACGGGGGTCGGCTCGCCGTCGTCGGACCCAGCGGCTCGGGAAAAACCACGCTGCTGATGGAGCTGGCCGAGCGGCTCGATGAAACCCCTGGACGCGCAGCATTTTTCGCCGAGGACGCGCACATCTTCGAGACCACGGTGCGGGACAATCTGCTTGTGGCCCGCGGGGATGCCACCGACCCCGAACTGCTGTCCGCGATCGAGCGTGTCGGCCTCGCCGAATGGCTGACCGCGCTGCCAGACGGGCTGTCGACCGTGCTCGAAGGTGGGCACACCGCGTTGTCGGCCGGGCAACGACGCCGGCTACTGCTGGCGAGGGTGCTCCTGTCAGATTTCTCTGTCGTCCTTCTCGACGAGCCGACCGAGAACCTCGATGCGGCCGACAGTCAACGCATCCTGGCCGAAATCCTCACTCCGGGTGACTGGTTCGCCGCAGACCGGACCGTCGTCGTCGCGACCCACCATCTGCCGGATACGCTCGGCTGTCCTGTCGTCCACTGCCCGCAACCCGGCGCCGTCATCGGCGGGTAGCCTCGCAGACATGACCGACGAGCGATCAAACCCGCCCGGGTCTGAGGAGCCACAGCCGACCGGACCTCCCCCACCACCGGCGTATCCCTACGGGCCGCCCCCTGGCGCATTTCCCGGGGCCTACCCGACACCTCCGCAACCGTACGGTGGGTACCCGATGCAGCCCAGCCCGCGCGGGCCGGCCAACGGGCTCGGTACCGCCGCCCTGATTCTGGCCATCGTTGCCCTGCTGCTGACGTGGTCGGTGATCGGTGGGCTGATATTCGGCATCGTCGCGCTGGTTCTCGGATTCCTCGCCCACGGCCGCTGCCGACGAGGAGAGGCCACCAATAGCGGGGTTGCCGTCACCGGAATCGCACTCGGCGCGATCGCCTGTGTGCTGTCCCTGGTATTCGTCGGCATCTGGGTGTACTTCGGCCAGCGCTGGTTCGACGATATCGGCGGCCGCGACTACGTGCACTGCCTGCAGCGGGCGGGCGACGACACCGCGGCCCAGCAGCGCTGCGAGAACGAGTTCGAGCGGCGGGTGGAGGATTCGTTCGGCGTGACGCCGACCACCAGCCGCTGAGCCGGCTCACGACTTGGCGGCGCCTGGGAAATGCTTGACGATTCCTTCTTGCACCACCGTCGCCACCAAGTGGCCCGACGCGTCGAAAAAGTGTCCGGTACCCAACCCCCGGGATTCCGCGGCCACCGGCGACGTGGTCGAGTACAGCACCCACTCGTCGAACTTGATCGGTCGGTGAAACCACACGGAGTGATTCATCGTCACCGCAAAGATCCGATCGAAACCCCATGACAACCCGTGGGTCGTGATGATCGAATCGAGCACCGTGGTATCCGAGGAGTACACCAGCGCCGCACCGTGCAGCACCGGATCGGAGGGCATGATGCCTTCGGTCTTGAGCCACACGCGGTTGTAATCGAGCTTGCCGCCCTTGTCCCGCATCACCCAGGACGGGTCGTTGGTGTACCGCCATTCGATCGGGCGCAACGCCTCGACGAACAACGGCACCGTCTTCTCGTAGCCGCGCAGCAGTTCATCGATCTTGGGCAGCGTGTCCGGATGCGGAACCTCAGGTGCGGGCACGCTGTGCTCCAGCCCGCGGCCGGCGTTCATGTAGGACAGCATCACGGTGGTCAGCAGGTTGCCGTCCTGCATGACATCCACCCGGCGGTTGGCGAACCGGCGCTCGTCACGCAGCCGCACCACGTGGAACTCCAGATCCTTCTCGGGATCGCCACCGGCGATGAAGTGCGCATTCAACGCACTCGGTGCCAGCTTGTGTTCCAGCGTGCGCCCGCCGGCGACGAACGCCTGCGCGATCATCTGGCCGCCGAAGGTACGCACCGGGTTCTTACTCGGATGTGAGCCGGTGAACAGGTTGTCGTCGACGCGATTCAGATCGAGAACAGCCAGCAGCTCCTCGAAATCCGGGTGTGTCAAGGAATGCCTTTCGCGCTAGACGTCGTCCTCCCCGATGCGGTGCACATGGATCAGATTCGTGGAGCCTACTGTGCCCGGAGGAGCGCCCGCGACGATGACCACCAGCTCACCGCGCTTGTAGCGGCCAAGATCCAGCAGCGACTTGTCGACTTGGCGGATCATGTCGTCGGTGCTCTTCATCTGAGCCACGATGAACGTCTCGGTGCCCCAGGTCAGGGCGAGCTGGCTGCGCACCTCGGGAAGCGCCGTGAACGCCAGCACCGGAAGCGGGGTGTGCAGCCGGGCCAAGCGTCGCACCGTATCCCCGGACTGGGTGAACGCGACCAGCGCCTTGGCGTCGAGCCGCTCCCCGATATCGCGGGCCGCGTACGAGATCACCCCGCGCTTGGTGCGCGGCGTGTGCGTCAGCGGCGGCACCGTCACCGAGTTGTCCTCGACGGCCTTGATGATGCGAGCCATCGTCTTGACGGCCTCCAGCGGGTACTTGCCGACCGAGGTCTCGCCCGAGAGCATCACCGCGTCCGCGCCGTCCAAGACGGCGTTGGCGACGTCAGAGGCCTCGGCCCGGGTGGGCCGGGAACTGTCGATCATCGACTCCAGCATCTGAGTGGCGACGATGACGGGTTTGGCGTTCTCCCTTGCCATCTGGATGGCGCGCTTCTGCACCAGCGGAACTTCTTCCAGCGGCAGCTCGACGCCGAGGTCACCTCGGGCCACCATGATCGCGTCGAATGCCAGCACGATGGCCTCGAGGTTTTCGACGGCCTCGGGCTTCTCCAGCTTGGCGATCACCGGCACCCGCCGGCCGACCCGGTCCATGACCTCGTGCACCAATTCGACGTCGGCGGGTGAACGCACGAACGACAACGCGACCAGGTCCACACCGAGCCGGAGCGCGAACTCGAGATCGTCGATGTCCTTCTCGGACAGCGCCGGCGCCGTCACGTTCATGCCGGGCAGCGACATGCCCTTGTTGTTGCTGACGGGACCGCCTTCGGTGACCGTGCAGACCACGTCGTTGCCCTCGATCTGGTCAACCACCAGACCGACGTTGCCGTCGTCGACAAGGACCCGATCCCCGGGCCGGGCATCCTCGGCCAACCGCTTGTAGGTGGTCGACACGCGATCGTGCGTGCCCTCGCAGTCGTCGACGGTGATCCGCACCGATTCGCCGCTCGCCCAGTACGTCGGGCCCTCCGTGAAACGGCCCAACCTGATCTTCGGCCCCTGCAGGTCAGCCAGCACACCCACTGCGTGGCCGGTGGCATCCGATGCCGCCCGGACCCGCTTGTAGGCGGCCTCATGGTCTGTGTAGTCACCGTGGCTGAAGTTCAGCCGAGCGACATCCATCCCGGCCTCGACCAGGGCCCGTACCGTGTCATCGGTGCTGGTAGCCGGGCCAAGCGTACAAACGATTTTTCCGCGTCTGCTCACGTCGTGCCAGTCTAGTTGATCGATTCAGAGAACGGCCAGAGGCAGGGTGCCGGGCCGTACCGGGGACGGCAGATCCGACTCACCCATCAGGTAGGCGTCCACCGCATGCGCCGCGCTACGGCCCTCGGCGATGGCCCACACCACCAGCGACGCGCCACGGTGCGCGTCACCACACACGAACACCCCGGGTGCGTCGGTCTGCCAGTCCGAACCACAGGACACGGTGCCGCGGGGGGTCAGTTTCAGGTCCAGCCCGTCGAGCAGCGCCATGTGCTCGACGCCCTCGAACCCGATGGCCAGCAGCGCCAGGTCACAGGGAATCTCCAACGACTCGCCCACCGGGGTGATCTCACGGCGCCCCTCCGCGTCGCGGGTCACCTGGACCTCGGCGATCTCGATGGCCCGCACATGACCGCTGTCGTCGCCGATGAACCGCTGCACCGCCACCTCGAACCGGCGCGCACCCCCTTCGGCGTGCGCCGGGGAGGTGCGCAGCACCAACGGCCACGTCGGCCACGGCGAGAGGTCGTCGTCGCGGGTCTCGGGCGGCTCGGTGTTGTAGTCGAGCTGAGTCACCGAAGCCGCACCCTGGCGGTGTGCGGTGCCCAGACAGTCCGCGCCGGTGTCGCCGCCACCGATGATCACGACGTGCTTGCCCGCCGCCGAGATCGGTGAGGACGCGTCGCCCTCGCATTCGCGGTTGGCGGGCACCAGATGGTCCATCGCCAGGTGCACGCCGTCGAGTTCACGGCCGGGCACCGCGTTGTCGCGGCCGCGCAGCGCGCCGACCGCCAGCACCACCGCCTGATGGCGCTGACGCAGCTGCTCGACGGTGACATCGACCCCCACCTCGCACTCGGTGACGAATCTCGTTCCCTCCGCCCGCATCTGGGCCAAACGCTGATTAAGTACCGACTTCTCCAGCTTGTACTCGGGGATCCCGTAGCGGAGCAGCCCGCCCACCCGGTCGTCACGCTCGTACACCGTCACCTCATGACCGGCGCGGGTGAGTTGTTGTGCGGCAGCCAGACCCGCAGGGCCCGAGCCGACGACTGCGACGCTCCTGCCCGTGGTGATCGCGGCGGGCTGTGGTTCCACGGTGCCGTTCATCCACGCGTGGTCGGCGATCGTCTGCTCGATCCGCTTGATCGTCACACTGCCGCCGGTCTGCTCCTCCGAGATCGAGAGCACGCAGGCCGATTCACACGGCGCCGGGCACAGCCGTCCGGTGAACTCCGGAAAGTTGTTGGTGGCGTGCAGGCGATCACTGGCCGCATCCCAACGCCCCCGCCGGACCAAGTCGTTCCATTCCGGGATCAGATTGCCCAACGGGCAGCCTGCCTTGCCGGAATGACAGAACGGGATCCCACAATCCATACAGCGCCGCGCCTGCTGCGACACCTCACCGGCGCGCGCATTGGGATCCTCGCGCTCGTACACCTCGCGCCAGTCCCCCACCCGCTCCTCGACCGGCCGCTTGGCCGCCTCGATCTTGGGAACACGAAGAAATCCGGTCGGATCAGCCACGGCTGGCCTCCATGATCGCGCTGTCCACATCACGTCCCTCGGCCTTGGCCATCCGGGTCGCCTGCAGAACACGCTGGTAGTCGGTGGGCATAACTTTGGTGAATTGCGCGCTTCGCCTTGGCCAGTCGGCCAGAAGCGAGTACGCCAGGGTGCTGCCGGTGTAGCGCGCGTGGCCGGCCACCACATCGTGCAGCCAGGCCAGATCCTCTGCTTCCAACTGCTGCAGCTGCACCATTTCGGTGTTGACCTTGGTCGGGTCCAGACCGAGCACGAACGCGATGCCACCGGACATACCGGCAGCCAGGTTGCGCCCGGTCCTACCCAGGATCACCACGCGGCCGCCGGTCATGTACTCGCACGCGTGGTCTCCGACACCCTCGACGACGGCCAAGGCCCCGGAATTGCGGGCGCAGAAGCGCTCACCGACCCGGCCCCGCAAGAACACCTCGCCCGAGGTCGCGCCGTAGAGCAGGGTGTTGCCGGCGATGACGTTGTCCTCGGGCAGGAACAGCACATCGTCGGGCGGCCGCACGATAACCCGACCGCCGGAAAGCCCTTTGCCCACATAGTCGTTGGCATCACCGATCAGATCCAGCGTGACTCCCGGCGGCAGAAATGCTCCGATCGACTGGCCGGCGGACCCGGTGAGGGTGACGTGAACGGTGTTGTCGGGCAGTCCGGCGGCACCGTAGCGGCGCGTGACTTCCGACCCGAGCAGGGTACCCACCGTCCGGTTGACGTTCCGGACGGGAAGCTCCAGCCGAACCGGTAGAGCATCCTCGAGTGCGCCCTCGGCAAGTTGGATCAGGGTCCGATCGAGGGCTTGCTCGAGTCCATGATCCTGATCGCGCACCCGTCGCCGCTGCGTCATGTTGCCGTGGGCATCGAGCGGTACGGCGAACACCGGACTGAGGTCGAGCCCCCGGCTCTTCCAGTGCGCCACGCCGGGTTCGGTGTCGAGCACCTCGGCATGGCCGACGGCCTCGTCGATGCTTCGGAATCCCAGCTCGGCGAGGTATCGGCGGATGTCCTCGGCAATGAACGTGAAGAAGTTCTCCACGAACTCGGGCTTGCCGTTGAACCGCGCCCGTAGTTCGGGGTTCTGTGTGGCCACCCCGACCGGGCAGGTATCCAGGTGACAGACCCGCATCATGATGCAGCCGGACACCACCAGCGGTGCCGTGGCGAAGCCGAACTCCTCGGCACCCAGGAGCGCCGCGACGATCACATCGCGGGCACTGCGCATCCCGCCGTCGCACTGCACGGTGATCCGGTCACGCAAACCGTTGAGCACCAACGTCTGCTGGGTGTCGGCGAGGCCGATCTCCCACGGCGCCCCGGCATGCTTGAGCGAGGTCAGCGGTGCGGCACCGGTGCCGCCGTCGTACCCGGAGATCAGCACCACATCGGCATGCGCCTTCGACACCCCGGCCGCAACCGTGCCGACCCCGACGCTGCTCACCAGCTTCACGTGAATCCGGGCGTCGGCGTTGGCGTTCTTCAGATCATGGATGAGCTGGGCCAGATCCTCGATCGAATAGATGTCGTGGTGCGGAGGCGGCGAGATCAACCCCACACCCGGTGTCGAGTGCCGGGTCTTGGCGATGTTCGGATACACCTTGTAGCCCGGAAGTTGACCGCCTTCACCCGGTTTGGCCCCCTGCGCCATCTTGATCTGGATGTCGGTGGCGTTCACCAAATAGTCGCTGGTGACGCCGAAGCGGCCCGAAGCAACCTGCTTGACGGCGCTGCGCCGCCGCGGATCGTAGAGCCGGTCGACATCCTCGCCGCCTTCGCCGCTGTTCGACCGGCCACCGAGGTTGTTCATGGCGATGGCCATGGTCTCGTGAGCCTCCGCCGAGATTGACCCGTAACTCATTGCACCGGTGTTGAACCGGGTCACGATCGACTCGACCGGCTCGACCTCGTCGAGCGGGACCGGGGGTCGCAGCCCCTGCTTGAACTCGAACAGGCCACGCAGCGTCCCACCTTCCCGGGACAGCCGATCGACCTCCTCGGAGTATTTGGAGAAGATGTCACGGCGCCCGGTACGGGTTGAATGCTGCAGCAGGAACACCACTTCCGGGGTGAACAGGTGCAGCTCCCCTTCCCGGCGGAACGCGTATTCGCCGCCGACCTCGAGACGACGATGCACCCGTTCGGTGGGGTTCTCCGGATACGCGCGCCGGTGGCGTAGCTTGACCTCCTCGGCCAGCACGTCCAGTCCCACGCCGCCGAGCTGGCTGGTGGTACCGGTGAAGTACTCATCGACGACTTCGCGGCTCAGCCCGATCGCCTCGAAAACCTGCGCGGCGGTGTACGACGCGACCGTGGAGATGCCCATCTTGCTCATCACCTTGACCACGCCCTTGCCGAGCGCCTTGACATAATTGCGCACCGCGGTGGCGGTTTCGATACCGGTCAGCTCACCCTCGCGGACCAGGTCCTCGATCGACTCGAAGGCCAGGTAGGGATTGACCGCGGCGGCCCCGTACCCGATGAGCATGGCGATGTGATGGACCTCGCGGGCATCACCGCTTTCCACCACCAGCGCCACCTTGGTGCGTTCCTTGGTCCGCACCAGGTGGTGGTGTACCGCCGAAACCGCCAGCAGCGACGGGACCGGAGCCCGCGTGTGATCGGAATCGCGATCGGAGATCACCAGTGTGCGAGCACCTTTGGCGATCGCCTCGGTGGCCCGCAACTGCAGGTCATCGAGCGCTTCGGCCAGCCCCTCGCCGCCGGCCTCGACGTCGTAGAGCGCACGCAGGACGGCGGTCCGCAGACCGGGATGGTCGCCGTCGTCGTTGATGTGGACGATCTTGCTCAGCTCATCGTTGTCGAGAACCGGCCAACGCAAGACGATTTGGCGGCAGGACGCGGCCGAGGGTTCCAGCAGATTCTCCTCGGGCCCCATCACCCGCGCCATCGAGGTGACCACCTCCTCGCGAATGGCATCCAGCGGCGGGTTGGTCACCTGGGCGAACAGTTCGATGAAATAGTCGTAGAGCAGCCGTGAGCGCTTCGACAGCACCGCGACGGGGGTATCGGTCCCCATCGAGCCGAGCGGCTCTCCACCCGACGCCGCCATCGGGGTCAGCAGGATCCGCAGTTCCTCCTCGGTGTAGCCGAACGCGATCTGCCGCCGCACCACCGAGTCGTGATTCGGCTGAATCCGGGACCGTTCGGGCAACGTGCCGAGATCCAGCAAGCCGGCATGCAGCCACTCACCGTAGGGTTCGGCCGCGGCCAGCTGCTCCTTGATCTCGTCGTCTCCGATGATGCGGCCGGCGGCGGTGTCGACCAGGAACATCTTTCCGGGTTGCAGCCGGCCCTTGGCGACGATCTCGCCCGACGGCACGTCGAGTACGCCGCTCTCACTCGCCAGGATGATCCGATCATCAACCGTGCGCCACCAGCGTCCCGGCCGTAAACCGTTGCGGTCCAACACCGCTCCCACCACCGTGCCATCGGTGAAGGTGACGCAGGCCGGCCCGTCCCATGGTTCCATCAGAGAGGCATGGAACTTCCAGAACGCGCGCTCCGCGGCATCCATGGTGGTGGCGTTCTGCCACGCCTCCGGGATCATCATCAGCACCGCGTGCGGCAGGCTGCGTCCGCCCAGGTGCAGCAGCTCGAGCACCTCGTCAAAGGACGCCGAATCGGAGGCATCCGGGGTGCAGATCGGCGACAACCGGCTCAGGTCACCGGGAATCCGGGCGCTGGCCAGTAGCGCCTCCCGGGCATGCATACGGTTGCGGTTCCCGCGAACGGTGTTGATCTCCCCGTTGTGCGCGACGAACCGGAACGGATGCGCCAGCGGCCAGGACGGAAATGTGTTGGTGGAGAAACGACTGTGCACGATCGCGATCGCACTCATGCAACGCGGGTCTCGCAGGTCCGGAAAGTATTGCGGCAGCTGCATTGTCGTCAGCATGCCCTTGTAGACGATTGTCCGGCTGGACAGCGATGCAAAGTACACCGCGTCGACACCGGTGCCCTGCTCGGCCCGCTTGCGCAGCGGGTAGACCTTGCGGTCCAGATCGATACCGCCCGCCCGGACGCCGTCGGACTCCGGCGCCGCGATGAACAACTGGGCCATGTGAGGCATGCACCCCAGCGCAGTCAGGCCGATACCGGCCCCGTCGGGATCGACAGGCACCGCGCGCCAGCCCAGCACCTCAAGACCTTCCTCGGCGGCCAGTGCCTCGATGCGGGCGCACGCGGCACTGCGCGCGTCCTCATCCTGCGGCAGGAAACAGATGCCGGTGGCGAAGGTATTGCTGCCGTCGGCGGCGGGGCCCGGCAGTGCGAAGTCGACCACGTGCCGCAACAACTCGACGGGCAACTGCAGCAGGATGCCGGCGCCATCCCCGCTGTTGGGCTCGGCCCCGGCGGCACCGCGGTGTTCGAGGTGTTCGAGCGCGGTCAGACCGTCACTGACGATGCCGTGGGAACGGCGGCCCTGAATATCGGTGATCATGGCCACGCCGCAGGAATCGGCCTCATTGGCCGGGTCATAGAGCCCCTGCGCGTCTGGCAATGCCGAGAACAGCACTTGATCGCACCTCCGCAAGTCCGGAACATCCTGGTCCCGGGACTGCACCGGCCCGAATTTTCAGTGTATCAGCGCAGGTGGGCTACTACAGAGTGCTTATCGTCGGGACCAACGGGAAGCCCGGGAGGTTCCGCACCACCGTCCAGACCACCACCGTGACCACGATCGTCACCACCGCCGCCACTGGGAACAGCGGCTTGCCCAGCCGCCACCGGACCAGCATCCACACGATCAGGACCGGAAGTCCCACCAGGGCGAATACGTTGTCGACGACAGCCGCACCCATATCACCGTGCAGCAGGTCATGGGTCATCCGCAGACCACCGCAGGCCGGACAATTCCACCCGGTCAGACCCTTGAACGGGCACTCAGGGAACAGAAAACCCGGGCGGTGTGGATCGGCCACACCGATATAGGTCAACGCGCCGGCACCGAGCACTCCCGCGGTCAGCAGCGAATACCGCCCCGCCGTCGTGGTGGTGAGGCCGCTAGGTTCCATCACGCAGGGGACGCCCGTACGGATCGCGGACCCTGTCGGTGAGGATCAGGATCGCATCGATGAGCCCCCAGATTATGGCGCCGATGCCACAAGTGGCCAAGCCCACGATCAGCTGGGCGACGCCCAATCCGGTCTGGCCCAGGTAGATCCGCCCGATGCCCACAAACCCGAACAGGCCGACCAACTGCAGCAGACCGGCAACCACCTTCGACTTGTCGGAGAGCGGCTCGCCGGTGACCGGATGACGACCAAATGGCGCACTCGGATCCACAAACGACGGCGGATACGGCTGGTAGCCGGCCGGTGGCGGCGGATATCCTGCGGGCGGCGGAAACCCGCCCGGCGACGGGATATCCGAGGGGCCTTCGGACTGCGACGGATCGGTCATACCGTCAGGATGCCAGACACCGGATCCTTACCGGTTACGGCGCAACCAGCGACGTACCCGGCCACCCTGCTTCACCGGTTCGGGATGCGCGACAGCAGCGTCCGCCTTCGGCTCTGGCTCCCCCGCAACCTCGTCCTCGGATTCGTCGTCCGCTTCATCCGCATCGTCAGCTACTTCGGCCTCAGATTCGTCGTCGACGTCATCGGTCACTTCGGGGTCTGACTCATCACCGGAGACCTCGTCGACTTCTTCATCGGTCTCTTCGGACGTCTCTTCGGCCAGCTCAGCGTCGTCTTCAGCCTCCACCGATTCGACAGATCCGGATGCGTCTTCGGCGTCGTCTGACGCTGCGGCGTCGGACCCTTCGACCTCATCGGTCACCGACTCGTCATCGGTATCGGACTCCGTCGGAGCCGCACCCTCAGCCACAGCCTCTTCCGTAACGGCAACCTCTTCGATGTCGTCCGCCGATTCAGGCTCAGCCTCGTCTTCGGTGCCCGTGGACTCCTCGTCGGTGCCCGTCTCGGACTCCTCGGTGGCCTGCTCGGCTGCAGCTTCGCCCGCTTCTGCGTCGTCGGGCTCCACGGCTTCGTCTACGGGGACCTCAACCTCGTCGACCTCGTCGGCGACATCCTCGTCGGCCTCAGCCTCGGTACCGGCGACGATTTCTTCGGCGTCGTCCGCCGATTCAGGCTCAGCCTCGTCATCGGTACTCGTGGACTCCTCGTCGGTGGTCTGCTCGGCTGCAACTTCGTCTGCTTCTGCGTCGTCGGACTCTTCGACCTCGTCGGTGCCCGACTCGTCGTCGGCATCGGACTCCGTCGGAGCCGCACCCTCAGCCACAGCCTCTTCCGTAACGGCAACCTCTTCGATGTCGTCCGCCGATTCAGGCTCAGCCTCGTCTTCGGTACTCGTGGACTCCTCGTCGGTGCCCGACTCGGGCTCCTCGGTGGCCTGCTCGGCTGCAACTTCGTCTGCTTCTGCGTCGTCGGACTCCACTGCTTCGTCTACGGGGACCTCAACCTCGTCGGCAGCATCCTCGTCGGCCTCAGCCTCGGTACCGGCGACGATTTCTTCGGCGTCTGCCTCCGACTGGGCGGTATCGGCGCCAACGGCCGCCTCGGCAGCCTCTAGGTCTGCGTCCTCGTCAGCTGCCGCACCGTCGGTGACTTCCTCGGATTCGGCGTCCTCGTCGCTTTCAGCTTCCGGCTCACCTTCAGCGGCGTCGGAATCATCGGCATCTTCGAGGGACTCGTCGACGACGTCAGCGTCAGGTTCAGCGGTCTCGGCCTCGTCATCGGCCTTAGCGTCGGCGGACCCGTCGTCGGCAACATCCTCGTCAGCGACCTCATCGGCCTCATCCTCAGATTCGGCTTCTGGCTCACCTTCGGCTTCTGCGGACTCCTCTTCGTCGCCCTCGGCTTCTTCAGCGTCACCAGACTCTGTGCTGATCGCCTTCAGTTCGATGGCCGCGGCCGCCTCGGCTCCGTCGTCTTCGCTGGCGCCGACCTCATCGGGATGCATGTGGTCGGCATCCTCGGCGTCCTCGTCATCGTCTTGCCCCGCCGCCGTTGCCGCCGCGACAACACCGGTGGTGGCCGCCGCGGCAACGAGTTCCTTGCCGAGTTCGTCCAGCGCCGACTCGTCCTCTTCGTCCTCGCGCTTACCTGCCAAGGTCGCCGGGTCTTCCCGGCCCTTGGTCGCCAACATGATGTAGACCACGGCGCCGATGAACACGAAGGTCGAGGTGAACGTATTGATACGGATGCCGGCGAACTCGGTTGCCGGGTCGCTGCGCATCAACTCGACCAGGAAACGGCCCGCGCAGTAGCCGGCCACATAAAGCGCGAACAGCCTTCCGTGGCCGAGTTTGAACTTGCGGTCGGCCCAAATGAGCAGCGCGAAAACCAGTAGGTTCCACAGCAATTCGTAGAGGAAGGTGGGGTGCACCACCCGTAGGACCTCGCCGGTCGACACTCCGTTGAGATCATCGACCCGGCCGAGGGAGTTCACGCGTTTGTAGATCTCCAGGCCCCACGGCAATGTGGTGTCGCCGCCGTACAGCTCCTGGTTGAAGTAGTTGCCGAGCCGGCCGATCGCCTGAGCCAAGATGATTCCCGGAGCGATCGCATCACCGAAGGCCGGCAGCGGAATTCCGTGCGAACGGCAACCGATCCAGGCTCCGACGCCGCCCAGTGCGACGGCGCCCCAGATTCCCAGACCGCCCTGCCAGACCTGGAATGCCGCCCCGAGTCCCTTTCCGGTCGGCCCGAAATAGGTGGGCCAGTCCGTCATGACGTGATACAACCGGCCACCGACGAGCCCGAAAGGCACTGCCCACAAGGCGATGTCATAGATGACGCCGGCCTGCCCACCCCGCGCCTGCCAACGCCGGTCGCCGATCACCAGCGCGGCGATGATGCCGACGATGATGCACAGCGCGTACGCGCGGATCGGCACCGGCCCCAGATGCCAGACGCCCTGCGACGGGCTGGGCAAATACGCGAGCACGGTAGTGGTCAAGCTGAAATCCTCTGCCTAACGCCGATGGCCAGTTCTTCGGTGAGGCGGCGGACGGCGTCCAACCCCTCGCTCAACGCCGACACCAGTGCCGACCCGACGATGACGCCGTCGGCGTAGGCGCCGATCTCGGCAGCCTGCGCTCCCGAGCGCACACCCAATCCGACCCCGACGGGGATATCGGACACTTCCTTGACGCGCCGCACCAACTCGGGTGCCGCGTTCGAGACCACATCGCGCGCGCCGGTGACGCCCATCGTCGAGGCGGCGTAGACGAAACCTCGCGATGCTTTCACCGTCGACGCGAGCCGTTCCGGCGTCGAGGACGGGGCTACCAGGAAGATCCGGTCCAGATCATGTTCCTCGGATGCGGCGATCCAGTCGACGGCTTCCTCGGGAATCAGATCGGGGGTGATCAGTCCGCATCCACCGGCTGAGGCCAGGTCGCGGGCAAATGTGTCAACGCCCTTGCGCAGCACCGGGTTCCAGTAGGTCATCACCACGGCGCGGCCGCCGGCGTTGCTGATCGCCTCGACCGCGGTCAGGGTGTCGCGCACCCGAACCCCGCCCGCCAGTGCGGCCTCGGCGGCGGCGGCGATGGTGGGACCATCCATTCCTGGATCCGAGTAAGGCACGCCGACTTCCACCAGGTCGCAACCGGACTCGACCATCGCCGTCATCGCTGCGATCGACGTCTGAACGTCCGGGAACCCGGTCGGGAGGTAGCCGATCAGCGCGGCACGGCCCTCGGCGCGGCAGCCGTCGAACAACTCCGCCAGCCGGCTCATCCCGCGCTCCCCTCATCGAGCAGCCCGAACCACGTGGCCGCCGTCTCGACGTCCTTGTCACCACGTCCGGACAAGTTCACCACGATGATCGATCCACTGCCCAGTTCAGGTCCCAGCTTGAGTGCACCGGCCACCGCGTGCGCCGACTCGATCGCCGGAATGATGCCCTCGAGGCGGCACAGCAGCGAGAACGCATCCATCGCCTCGGTATCGGTGATCGGGCGGTACTCGGCACGGCCGATGTCTTTCAGGAAAGCATGCTCAGGTCCGACACCCGGATAGTCCAAACCGGCCGAGATGGAATGCGATTCGATCGTCTGGCCATCCTCGTCCTGCAACAGGTAGGAGAATGAACCCTGGAACGCACCGGGCGAGCCACCCGCGAATGTCGCAGCGTGCCGCCCTGTTTCGACACCGTCGCCGGCGGCCTCGAAACCGACCAGCCGGACCGCCGGGTCATCGATGAACGCGTGGAACACGCCTATGGCGTTCGAACCGCCACCGACACACGCGGTGACCGCGTCGGGCAACCGACCGGCCTGATCAAGGATCTGCGCTCTGGCCTCCAAACCGATCACGCGCTGGAAATCACGCACCATCAGCGGGAACGGATGCGGGCCGGCAGCCGTCCCGAAGCAGTAGTAAGTGTCATCGGCGTTGGTGACCCAGTCCCGGAATGCCTCGTTGATGGCGTCCTTGAGGGTCTTGGAACCAGCCTCGACCGAGACAACGGTGGCTCCCAGCAGCCGCATCCGCGCGACGTTGAGGGCCTGGCGGGCGGTATCCACCGCGCCCATGTAAATGATGCATTCGAGACCGAGCAGCGCGCACGCGGTGGCAGTGGCCACGCCGTGCTGACCGGCGCCGGTCTCGGCGATGACGCGAGTCTTACCCATCTGCCGCGCGAGCAGCGCCTGCCCCAGAACATTGTTGATCTTGTGAGAACCGGTGTGGTTCAGATCTTCTCGCTTGAGGAAGATGCGCGCGCCGCCTGCATGCTCGGACAGGCGGGTGGCCTCGTACAGCGGGGACGGCCGGCCACTGTAGTGACGCTGTAACCGGTCCAGCTCATCGAGGAAGGCTTGATCACCGCGGGCCTTCTCGTAGGCCGCGGTCACCTCCTCGATGACTGCCATCAGCGCCTCGGGGACCAACCGGCCACCGTAAGAACCGAAATGTCCCAGCGCGTCGGGATCGTGAACGGTCGGTTCGGCCACGCCTGCGCTGGAACGGGGCAACTCGGGCCCCGCGAGATCCGCCATCAAACAGCCTTTTCGTGCAAGCGGCTCATCGCCTGGTTCAGCGAGCCGGTTTCGGGCAGGACGGGTGCGTACCGGCGGTGACCAGGTCGGCGACCGCGGTGCGGGGATCCCCGCTGGTCACCAGGCCCTCACCGACCAGCACGGCATCGGCACCCGCGCCGGCATACGCCAGCAGATCAGCGGTTCCACGAACTCCGGACTCCGCGACACGGATGACATTGCTGGGCAATCCCGGCGCGATCCGACTGAAGCAGTCGCGGTCGACTTCGAGCGTCTTGAGGTCGCGGGCGTTGACACCGATCACCGTGGCGCCGGCCTGCAACGCCCGGTCGGCCTCTTCTTCGGTGTGCACCTCGACAAGTGCCGTCATCCCGAGAGATTCCGTGCGCTCGAGCAGCGATTCCAACACCGGCTGCTCCAGCGCCGCGACAATCAACAGCAACAGGTCGGCACCATGGGCCCGGGCCTCATGGATCTGGTATGGCTTGATGACAAAGTCTTTGCGCAACACCGGGATTGACACCGCGGCCCGCACTGCGTCGAGGTCCTCCAGAGATCCGTTGAACCTGCGCTGCTCGGTGAGCACGCTGATCACCCGCGCACCACCGGCCTCATACGCCTGCGCCAGCTTCGCCGGATCGGCGATGTTGGCCAGCTCGCCCCGAGACGGACTTGCGCGCTTCACCTCGGCGATCACGGCAATTCCCGGTTCCCGCAACGCAGCCATCACGTTGAGGGGAGGAGGTGCGTCCTGGGCCCGCGCCTTGATATCAGCCAAGCTGATAACGGCCTCGCGGGCGGCAACGTCGGCGCGGACTCCCTCGATAATGGAGTCGAGCACTGTGGCCGAACTCATCGCCCGTCGGTTCCTTTCTGGTGCCTCCGGGCCGGTCCCGGTTGCCCTCCCTCGAAGGGTAGCCGTCGCCACACCTTCACCATTCACCGGCCCTTACTGTCCGGATCAGTGCCCTCGCCGGTCGGATCGTGACCTTCGTCCAGCGCATCCCACAGCATTCGCTCCGACATCGGCTCATCACCGCCGTCACCCCTGACTGCCTCCCGCCGCGCCGCGGGTGCCGCATAGCGGCCCGCATTGCCGCCCTTCGCGCTGTTGGCCGACCGCATCAGCAGCACCGCACCGACCAATGCACACACCGCTGCCACCAGGGTCAGCACTGCGCCCCCGAAGGAACGACTGGTCCCGCCCCCAGCTGCGGTCAGCTGGGAAACCGGAACAACTGCCAGGTCAGCGGCCCGCTGCGCCACATCCTTGACCACCCACAGGCTGATCCCCAGGTACCCCATCCCGGCGCTGGCAGCAGCGATCAGCAGGGCCAGTAACCGCAACGCCCAGCCGTGCACGGCCAGCACCGCGACCGCGGCCGCCAGCACCAGCAGTGCCAGCGGGATCAAGGCCGTCGACCAGGATGCGCCCGTCAACGCCGTGGTCTTGGGCTTACCCAGCCCATCGAACGACGTCACCGATACCCAGGTCATCCGCGACGCGACCCACAACATCACCGCCGCGACGACGAACAGCGCCTGCGCCACCCGGGTCACGGCTCGGCCAATGTGTCAGCGGCGGCAATGGCGTTGAGCACGGCTTTCGCCTTGTTCGCCGATTCGTTGTACTCGTAGGGGCCGTTGGAATCGGCCACAACTCCCCCTCCGGCCTGCACATAGGCCGTGCCGTCCCGCATCAGTGCGGTCCGGATGGCAATCGCGAAGTCGGCGTTTCCGGCGAAGTCGAGGTAGCCCAGCACGCCGCCGTATAGGCCGCGCCGGGTCATCTCGACCTCCTCGATCAACTCCATGGCCCGCACCTTGGGTGCCCCGGAAAGAGTGCCGGCCGGGAAACATGCCGTCACCGCGTCCAGCGCGGTCTTCCCCTCGGCCAACTCCCCGGTCACCGTGGACACCAGGTGCATCACATGGCTGTAGCGCTCGATATGGCTGTAGTCCTCGACCCGCACGGTGCCCGGGCGGCACACCCGCCCCAGATCGTTGCGGCCGAGATCGACGAGCATCAGGTGCTCGGCGCGTTCCTTCTCGTCGGCCAGCAGTTCCTTTTCGAGCAGCACGTCTTCTTCCTCGGTGGTGCCGCGCCACCGCGTACCCGCGATCGGGTGGGTGGTGGCCCGGCCGTCTTTCACTGTGACCAGAGCCTCGGGACTGGAGCCGACAACCGAAAAGTCCAGTCCGCCATCGGCATCGGGAACGTTGAGCAGATACATGTACGGGCTCGGGTTGGTCACCCGCAGCATCCGGTAGACATCAATAGGATCCGCTCTGGTGGTCATCTCGAACCGCTGTGAGGGCACCACCTGGAACGCTTCGCCGGCCTCGATGTCGCCGACGAGCTTCTCGACGATCGCGGTGTACTCCTCCACCGTGCGCTGCGCGCGGTGATCAGGCACAGGGCGGCTGAACGTCGCCACGGTGGACGACAGCGGCTGCCCGAGGGCGGTGGTCATCACATCGAGGCGTCGCACCGCATCGTCATACGCCTCGTCAACCCGTTCGTCGGTGCCGTTCCAGTTCACCGCATTGGCGATCAAGGTGATGGTGCCCTCGTGGTGGTCGACGGCCGCGATGTCGGTGGCCAGCAGCAGCACCATGTCCGGCAGTCCCAGATCGTCGACAGCGAGCTCTGGGAGCCGTTCCAGCCGGCGCACCATATCGTAGGCGAAATAGCCCACCAACCCCGATGACAGCGGCGGCAGATCGGGCACCGCCTCGGTCTGCAGCAGATCCAGCGTGGCTCGCAAAGCTGCCAACGGCTCGCCGCCGCTGGGTGCGTCCTTGGGTGCCGTACCCAGCCACACCGCCTCGTCGTTGCGGACCGTCAGGGCCGAGGGGGCACCGGCGCCGATGAACGACCATCGTGACCACGAGCGACCGTTCTCGGCCGATTCCAGCAGGAACGTGCCGGGACGGTTGGCGGCGAGCTTGCGGTACGCGGACAACGGCGTCTCGCTGTCGGCCAGCACCTTGCGCGTCACCGGGACCACGCGGTGCTCGGAGGCCAGCGCCCGGAAATCCTCGCGCGATGTGGTGCGGGTGAGGCTGTCGGGGGTGGTTTGCACAGACCAATCCTCCCAGATCGACGTAGCAGGACTGGCATGCAGACGGCTAGCGTGGGCGACCATGACACAGATCAGGACCGGTGACACCGTTCCCGACTTTGAACTCCCCGACCAGACCGGCACGATTCGCAGTCTGACGAGCCTGCTCGCCGACGGCCCGGTGGTGCTGTTCTTCTATCCGGCGGCGATGACTCCGGGATGCACCAAGGAGGCCTGTCACTTCCGCGATCTGGCCGGCGAGTTCACCGCCGCCGGGGCGAACCGGGTCGGGATCAGCACCGACCCGGTCGCCAAACAGGCCAAGTTCGCCGACATCCAGAATTTCGACTACCCGCTGCTCTCGGATGCCGACGGCAAGGTGGCGGCCCAGTTCGGGGTCAAGCGTGGCCTGCTGGGCAAGCTCATGCCCGTCAAGCGGACCACGTTCGTCATCGACACCGACCGCACCGTGCTGGCGGTGATCTCCAGCGAGATCAGCATGGACACCCATGCTGACAAGGCACTGGAAGTGCTCAAGGCGCGTTGACCGCCCGCAGCACCGCCGCCATCGACGCCGCGAGTACCGAATCGCTGCGCCCGCACGCCCATCCGGTGCGAGTGGCCGACCGGTACTCCAGGTAGCTGACGGCGGTGCTGCCGATCGACTGCTGGGTCAGACTCAACACCTCGACCGAATGGCCGATCTCCTCCAGCGCGGCCCGCAGTGCATCCACCGGGCCGATGCCACGATGGCTGCTGGTCACGGTGCGGCCGTCGCACACCAGCGTGAGGTCGGTGACCGCGGCTGCACCGTCGCCGCCGGTGTGCCAGTCCTTGAGGTGCACCGGCCCGGCGGGATCGAGATAGGCCGCTTCGAACAACTCGAACAGTTCGGCGGCGGTGATCTCGGCACCACTCTCGTCAGTGTGCGTCTGGACGTGGCGGGCGAAATCGATCTGCAGGCGGCGCGGCAGTTCCAGTCCGTATTCACCTGCCAGCAGGTACGCAATCCCACCCTTGCCTGACTGCGAGTTCACCCGGATCACCGCGTCATAGGTGCGGCCGATGTCGGCCGGGTCGATCGGCAGATACGGTACCCGCCAATCGATTTCATTCTCCGGCCGCCCCGTGTCCACGGCGCGTCGGCGATGTTCGGCGAACCCTTTCTTGATCGCATCCTGGTGTGTTCCCGAAAACGCCGTGTGCACCATGTCCCCGACATACGGATGGCGCTCGTGGATCGGCATTCGGGTGCAATGACTGACTGTCCGCGCGATCTCGTCGATGTCGGAGAAGTCGATCATCGGGTCCACACCCTGCGCATGCAGATTCAATGCCAAGGTCGCGATGTCGACATTGCCCGTGCGTTCACCGTTGCCGAACACGCAGCCTTCGACCCGCTGCGCCCCGGCGAGCACCGCCAGTTCGGCACACGCGATGCCCGTTCCCCGATCATTGTGCGGATGCACCGACAAGATGACGCTGTCACGGCGAGATACGTTGCGGTGCATGTATTCGATCTGATCGGCATACACATTCGGGGTGGCGACTTCGACGGTGGCCGGCAGGTTCAAGATGACCGGACGATCAGGCGTGGCTTGCCACCGCACCGTGACCGCGTCGCACAACTCCAGCACATAGTCGGGCTCGGTGAGGTTGAACACCTCCGGCGAGAACTCGAATCGCACATTGGGCATGCCGTCGGTGCATTCCAGGACGTCTTGCGCGCCGTTCAGAATGAGATCCCGCAGTTCGGTACGGGTTTTCCCCAGCACCACGTCGCGCCAGGTCGGTGCGGTGGCGGTGTACATGTGGATGACGACGTCGTTGCCGATGCCACGAACCGAGTCCACGGTCCGTTCGATCAGATCGCGGCGCGCCGGCACGAACACCACGATGGTGACATCCGGCGGGGCGATGTCGGATTCCGCCAGCAGCCGGACGAAGTCGAAGTCGGTCTGCGACGCGGATGGGTATCCGACCTCGATCTCCTTGTAGCCCATGGCGACGAGCAGTTCGAAGAACCGGCGTTTACGGGCCGGATCCATCGGCTCGGCCAGCGCCTGGTTGCCGTCCCGCAAGTCGACCGGAACCCACAGCGGCGCGGTAGTGATGCGTGCGGTGGGCCAATCGCGTTGCACCAGAGGGACTTCAACACGGTCGTAGATGCTGGCGTAGCGATGTGATGGCATCTGGGATTGCCGCTGCCGGTTCCACGTCGGTGCGGTCGCCGGGACTTCCCCGGCCGGGGTGTCGATGGTGGGAAATGCTGACGTCATCAGGGTGCCTTCGGTCGGATGGGTTTCGACCGGCGCGACACAGCCCCACGGCAGGGGGCCGGTCGATTCAGGCCCCGCCGCGGCGGCTAAGCAGGAGGACGCGCGTCATGATGCGTAGACTATACACAACTCCTCAGACAAGTAGACAGGTTGTGATGACGTCCCAAGTTCAGCGTCACCCGCTGGCAGCCCAGACCGCCCAGCTCCTCCTGACGCGCATCCGCCAGGGCGAGTGGCCGCTGGGCCATCGCCTTCCCGGCGAGACGACCCTCTCCACACAGCTCGGCGTGGGCCGCTCCACCCTGCGTGAAGCCATCCGTGAACTGTCCGGCAGGGGTGTGCTGGAGAGCCGCCAGGGCGCCGGGGTATTCGTGACGGCGCTCGACGCCGCCGAAGACTGGGACACCGTGCTGCGCCGCGCCACCATCGTGTCGGTGATCGAGGCACGTATCGCCATCGAAGCCGAGGCCGCCGCACTCGCCGCCACCCGGCGCACCCCTGCCGATCTGCGCGCGATCCGTCGCACCCTGGCCGCGCGCGGTGTGCTCGGCCAGTCGGTACCCGACCACGTCGACGCGGATATGGCGTTTCACCGAACGGTGATTGCCGCGGCCCACAATGACGTGCTGACCCAGCTGTTCGACGCCTTCCTCCCCCGGCTGCGCCTGGCGATGATCGACATGCTCAAGATCCGGCCGGTCGCGTCCGAACCCTGCGATCACGACCTGCACCAGCAGCTGGCCGACGCGATCGTCGCCCGGGATCCCGAGGCCGCCGCGGCCGCCAGCCGAACCCATTTGAGCTCATTGAAGGAGTCTTTCGCATGACGCCGGTCCTCGACATCGCCGATGTCACCTTCCGCCGTGACGGCAAGCAGATCATCGACGGCATCTCCCTGACCGTGCAGTCCGGTGAGCACTGGGCCCTGCTGGGACCCAATGGAGCCGGCAAGAGCACGCTGCTGGGTTTCTGTGCCGCCGTGACGTTTCCGACCTCGGGCACCGTGCGGGTGCTCGGCGGTCAGATGGGCCGCACCGACCTGGCGGTGCTGCGGCGCTCCATCGGTCACGTGAATCCGCGGCACCGCCTGCAGTACCCGCTCACCGTGCGCGAGGTGGTGCTTACCGGCATCACCGCCACCATCGACATCGCCGCGCACTGGACGCCCACCACCGAGCAGGCGCGCCGAGCCGAGGAACTGATCGACACCGTGGGACTCTCGGCCCGTACCGACGCGATCTGGCCGACACTGTCACAGGGCGAGCGGGGCCGCACCTTGATCGCACGAGCGTTGATCGCCGATCCTCAGCTACTCCTGCTGGACGAACCCACCACCGGCCTGGACGTCGCAGCCCGCGAACAACTACTGGAAACCCTTGACACACTGGATGACTCACACCCCGACATGGCCTCGATCCTGGTCACCCACCACCTCGAGGAGCTGCCAACCAGCACCACCCACGCGCTGCTGATCGCGCAGGGGCGCACCGTCGCCAGCGGCCCGGCCCGCGATGTCGTCAACACCGAGCATGTCAGCGAGGCCTTCGCTCACCCCGTGGTGGTCGGACATGAGGACGGCCGCTGGAGCGCGCGGGCCAAGGCCAGTTCGCGAGTGCTCTAAGCCTGGCGCTCGGGCTCGGTTGGGGTGTTGCGGCGTCGGCGCGCCTCGCGATGCCGGGTCACCGGAGTGGTGTCGATGACGCGGTTGACCATGGTCGCCAGAAAACGCGACGGCTGCAGCTCGGGCGGAACAACGTCATGCCGAATGGCGATGTCGGGCAATGCCGCCAAGGCCTCGTCGACAGCGGCTGTGGCAACGTCCACGATCTCGAACAGTGCGTCCGGCTCGGCCTTTTCGATGCTGTCGACTTCTTCGTCCGCGGATTCAACGACCTCGGAGTCGTAATCGATCATCACCAGCGCCACGGCGTGATAGGCGTCGTCCTCGGTGCCGAGCTTGCCCAGCAGGTCGATGAGCCACTCAGCCTTGTCCGGTTCCGTAGTCAGGATCGTCGAGCGCAAGCCGTAGACGAATCCCAGCGCCGACAACGGGTGGCGCAGGCGCAGATTCTTGGCGTCGCCGTAGCTTTCCTCGACACGGTTCGCGGCGTTCTTGCCGAAGCTGGAATCCATGCGTTTGGTGCTGATCAGCAATTCCGGGCCGGTGTCCCAGTCCGACATCACCACGTCGACCTGTTTCATGTAGTGCTTGCCCAACACGCTCGCGCTCGACGCGGCAACGCCTTTCATCGACCGCTTGAGCCGTTGCTCGATGAGGTGCCGCTCCTTCTGCGGCAGCGCTTCGAGCAGGCTGGCGATGGCGCCGGGCATGATCCGCGGATCGGTCGCCCTGGGCCACACCGCATCCGTATCGAACCCGGCGCGGCGCAACTCGTAGGCCAGCCACACATCGAGGGCCAGGGCCGGAACCCCGGTGGTGGACGGCGCATCCAGGAACAACGGCACCCCGAGCAGCTTCCGCAGAACCCGGAAATCGGGGACGAAGCTCAGATCGCCGGCCACCCGCACCCAGGGGTTGGTGTGCATGCCCCCGGGCGCGGCGTCAGCCACGATCCGGTCGAAGATGGCCCACGCAGTGGCTTTGGTCGACGGTTCAGCGGGCACGCCGAGACCTTACCGTCCGGCGCGTTGCCAATGAATCGCGCGCCGTCCGAACAGGTTCCAGGACGATCAGGGCCGGTAGTCCCAACGCGTCGTCGACGATGCGGGTCGCCTCCAGCAGTCCGCCGCGTTCCAACAGCGCGCCGACGCGACGACGCACCGCCCGCAGCTCGTCGGCGCGAGCCGCCACCAGATCAGGCGACGGAACCAGCCAACGGTCCGCCTCACGGGGTTCGATCTTGAGGATGCCGCCGCCGTAGGAGCGCCCCACGATCTCGGCGTGCAACACAGTCACCGAGTTCAGCGCGGCCAACCCCAGCAGGTCGCGGCCCAGCGTCCGCGGCCCCTCACGCAGGTACACGCCATGCACCGAATTGAGGTGATGTGCCTTGACCCGGTTGGTGATCAACCGCGGGGTGTCGGCGTTCATACAGGTCAGCAGCAAGTCGGCCGGATTCACCAGTGGGACCAGGTACCAGGGCCGGCGCACCCGGCACTTGTAGGCGAGATGCACGCCGGCGGCGTAACCGGCGTCGATGTAGCGCTGCGCGGCGCGCGACGGTTGCCCGAGCGGCCGGAACAGGTGGATGGACCGGCCGTCCTCCCCCAGTTTGTCCAGCTGGTCGGCGGTCAGTGTCAGCCCGCGAAGGTGCGCGCTGCCGGGCGGGGACAACGGCAGCAGATCGGTGCGCTGCAGACCCAGTTCACCGACGCGTTCCGGGGACAGCGCGAAGAAGCTGTTGTTGCCGGTCACCATGCCCAGAGTCGTGTCACCCCAACTCTCCAGCATCGTGAAATGCCCGTCGGTCTGCAGACCGTGGAGCGCGTCGACCGGTGCGTTGCCGATCAGCCCGCTGACCCATTTGTCGGCGGGATCGCGCGGCGACCAACGACGTTGTGCGAGTTCAGATGTCAGTGATGCCGCGTTGCGGGCCCGATGGATGACCGCGTGGTCACACGGACCGCCACCGTAGCCGTCTGCCAGCAGCAGCACCACGTCGGCCTCGGCCTCGGGAAACACCTGCTCGTCGAACATCACCAACTCGACACTGGTGAACCGCTCGAACAAGAACTTCCGTACTGCCGCCGCGTAGTTCACGCTGAGCAGCTCGGCGGGCAGCACCAGCGCCAGCCGGCCGCCGGGCCGCAGGAAGAGCGCGGCGTGCACGGTGAACGCCGCCCAACTCGAGGCCAGGCCCGACAGGGTGACGCCGGCTTTGAGCGCGGCCCGGCGCGATTGGGCCCGGGTGGCGCCGCGGAAGTCCTGATAACGGATGTAGGGCGGGTTGCCGATCACCGCGGTGTATTCAGCACGCGGGTCGATGGTGAAGAAATCGGCAGTCCTGATGCGGGCCGTGCCGCCGGCCGCGGCGACGCGCCTGCGTGCAGTGGCCGCGCTGGCCGCGTGGAGTTCCACTCCGTCAACCCTCGGCTGGATGGCCCCCAATTCGGTCAGCCTCGTGACGGCCTCGACCACGAACACGGCTTCCCCTGCCGCAGGCTCGAAGACCGCGTCATCAGCGGACCGGATGGCCCATCTGGTGAGGTAACGCGAAATCTCGGGCGGGGTGAAGAACGCACCGCGCGCTTTACGGGTCGCGGCGGTGTCGGTCATCCCGTCATTGTTGCCGATCGCCCCGACAAGTTCGGACATCGCAACGCGATGGTGCGTGATAAGGCGGCCACCGGATAGAACCCCGGTTGATCAGGATCGGGGTCCGGTGGCGGCGGAAGGTGCCAGCTGACCGAAAAGTTCTCAGGTTCGACCGGTGCGTTGATCCACCTCGCGAATGGGCCGGAGCTGAGGTCGTTACCGGCGTCAGGCTGGTCGATGATGTTAAGTTCGGATCGGTCTAATTCCGAGGTGCAACTGAGCGCGACGCCGGCGCGCGCCAGGGGTGACCGGCGATTGGCGCGTTTTCTGCCGCCGTCCCCAAGCTCGGGCACCCTAGCCCTGGCACCCTCAACTCCGACGCGCATCCTGCGCCAGGGCACATCATCGCTCCGCGAGGTTCGTGGCCGATTTGCGTCCTGCAACGACTCGTGGTTGTACTGTTTGCTGCACGGCGGCAAGGGGACAGCGCCGCTGGGCGTAGGCGGGGAAGCAAACAATGAAGACAGACAACATCATTCGTATTGCGCAAACCGTCCTCGCGTCCGCTGTCGCTGCGTTCGCGATATCTGTGGTGGTAGGCGGGCACTGGTGGGAAACCCCCGCCGCCCTTCCGCCGACGACCAATGTAGACGCCGTGGCTGCCCAGGTTGTGTCGCTGGCTCGCGCGCAGTTAGCGACCAGTGAGGGGACAAAGGATCTCGCTCTCACTCTGGGTGACGACCTGCAGCTGATCAACGTCGACCTCAACCAATACCGGGGTCTTCTCACCATCACCACGCCCAAAGGCACGCAGAAATACGTGCAGGTGAACGTTACGGCGGATCCGACCGGCGCAATGTTCTACAACATGGACGGCATGTCGCTGTCGAACTTGGTCGAAGCCGCCAACAAAGAAGACGCGAATTAATGACGATCGGCAGGATTTCAGTCGTGAACTTGTGGCGCAAGATGGTCTTAGTCGGCATCGCCTCAGCGACCCTATCGATGGTTGACGTAGCCGTCGCCAACGCCTACGACACCGTTGACTACGGGACGAATCGCGTGGCCTGCATGGCGGCAGAGAAACAACTAAAGGCCTCCGGTATCCGGTACGCGAATTGCTACGAAACGGGGCCAGGTCACTACTCCCTCGCCTGGGATGATTGACTACCGAACCGCTGAATCAGTGGCGTGTCGTCGGCTTTCGATACCGGCTGCGGAGGATTCGATGACCCACAAGACGACTTGGAGCGATCATGCGTGCCACCGCCACGGTGTTTTCCCGTGGTGGCGGCGTTCATGAGGCATTGGTTAACGCGACCTGCTAGGGCGGTCGTCAAACGAATCGAACCGTCAGTCGGAAAGCAGCACGTCCGCGTCGAAGCACGTGTGCGCCCCGGTGTGGCAGGCCGCACCGGTCTGATCGACCTCGAGCAACACCGTGTCGCCGTCGCAGTCCAAGCGGACCGAGTGCACGTACTGCGTGTGCCCGGATGTCAGGCCCTTGACCCACTGCTCGCCGCGGGACCGCGAAAAGTACGTGGCCTCACGGGTTTCCAAGGTACGGGCCAGCGCGTCGTCGTCCATCCAGGCGACCATCAGTACTTGACCGGTGGACCGCTCCTGCGCCACCGCACTGAACAAGCCGTCGGCGTTCCGCTTCAAGCGTGCCGCAATAGCCGGGTCGAGACTCATCGCGCCACACCTCGATCTGTCCTCTTCGCTGCGCTCATCGGACGATGATCCCTTCCGCCGCCATCGCCGCCTTCACCTCACCGATGGTCAGTTCCCGGAAGTGGAACACGCTGGCAGCCAGCACCGCGTCGGCGCCGGCCTGGACGGCCGGCGCGAAATCGGCCACCGCTCCGGCACCGCCGCTGGCGATCACCGGGACGCCCACCGCCGCGCGCACCGCACGCAGCATCGGCAGATCGAATCCGGCCTTGGTGCCGTCGCGGTCCATCGAGTTGAGCAGGATCTCGCCGACCCCGAGTTCGGCGCCGCGCACGGCCCACTCGATCGCATCGATGCCGGTGCCGCGGCGACCACCGTGCGTGGTCACCTCCCACCCCGAGCGGGTGGGCTGATCGCCGGCCGGCACGGTACGGGCGTCGACGCTGAGCACGATGCACTGGGAGCCGAACTGGCGGGCCATCTCGGCCAGGAGTTCGGGCCGGGCAATGGCGGCGGTGTTGACCGACACCTTGTCGGCGCCGGCACGCAGGAGCACGTCGACGTCGTCGACCGCGCGCACGCCGCCGCCGACGGTCAGCGGGATGAACACCTGCTCGGCGGTGCGCTTGACCACCTCGAGCATGGTGGCCCGGCCCGACGAGGACGCGGTCACGTCGAGGAAGGTCAGCTCGTCGGCGCCTTCGGCGTCGTAGGCCGCCGCGAGTTCGACGGGATCGCCCGCGTCGCGCAGGTTCTCGAAGTTGACGCCCTTGACCACCCGGCCGGCGTCGACATCCAGGCACGGGATGACCCTTGTCGCGACGTCACTGATGGTGTTCACAGGTAGTCCTCCGGATTGCCAGCGGATTTCACGAGTTCCAGCATGCGTTCGTGCACGCCGGGCGCGGCGGCCAGTGCCGACTTCGACTCGGCCGTCCACGGCTCACCGGCCAGGTCTGTCACGATCCCCCCGGCCGCGCGAACCAGCGCTACGCCGGCGGCATGGTCCCAGATGTGATGGCCGAAACTGATGGCTCCACCCAGGATTCCGGCTGCAACATAGGCCAGGTCCACTCCAGTGGCGCCGTGCATCCGCACGCGCGAGCACACCCGGCTGAGGTTCGACAGCACCTCGACCCGGTAGCGCCCGGGGAACCGGCCGCGGGAGTCGATGTTGAAGGTCTGGATGCCGATGATCGAGTCGGTCAGCGTCGGTGATCCCAGCGGTGGCAGCGCGGTGCCGTTGTCGCGCACCGGCCCTCCGGCGAGCGCCGAATAGCGCTGTCCGGTGAACGGCAGCCACGTCAGGCCGGCTACCGGCTCGCCATCGGCCAGCAGGCCGAGCAGGATCGCCGCCATCGGCGACCCGGCCGCGTAGTTGAACGTGCCGTCGATCGGGTCGAGAACCCACACCAACGGCGAATCGATCGGCTCACCGCCGAATTCCTCGCCGTGAACCCCGATCCCGGTGGCCTCGGTCAGCGCCCGCACCACCCGCCGCTCGATCGCGAGATCGACCTCGGTGGCGAAGTCGTTGCCCTGCTTGGTGACCGCGGAATCGGCGCGGTGCCCGGCGATGAACGGCACCGATGCCGCGTCGAGGATCTCGGTCGCCGCGGCAACCAGTGCGGCCAGCTTCGACGGATCCAGGTCACCCACCTCGCTTATCCGCTGACCGCGGCCAGTGCCTGCGGCAGAGTGAATCGTTCGGCGTAGAGCGCCTTCCCGACGATCGCGCCCTCGACACCATGGCCCGTCAGGGTGGCGATCGCCCGGAGGTCATCGAGGCTGGACACCCCGCCGGATGCGATCACCGGGGCGTCGGTGCGGTCGGCGACCGCGGCGAGCAGTTCCAGGTTAGGACCGGTGAGGGTGCCGTCCTTGGTGACGTCGGTGACGACGTAGCGCGAACACCCTTCGCGATCAAGACGATCCAGAACGTCCCACAGATCGCCACCGTCGGTTTCCCAACCGCGGCCGCGCAGCCGCCAGCTGCCGTTCTCGAACTGCACGTCCAGCCCGACCGCCACCCGGTCGCCATATTCGGCGATGGCACCGCGGCACCACTCGGGACTTTCCAGCGCCGCGGTTCCGATGTTCACCCGGGCACAGCCGGTGTCCATGGCGGCCTTTAAAGAGTCGTCATCGCGGATGCCACCGGACAGTTCGACTTTCACGTCGAGCTTGCCGACCAGATCAGCCAGCAGCTCGCGGTTGCTGCCCCGGCCGAAAGCGGCGTCCAGATCGACCAGGTGGATCCACTCGGCGCCGTCGCGCTGCCAGGCCTGCGCGGCCTCCAACGCCGAACCGTAGTCCGTCTCGCTGCCGGCCTTGCCCTGCACCAGACGCACGGCCTTGCCGTCCACCACGTCGACGGCAGGCAACAGAATTAAACTCACAGTCCCTCAACCCAATTCGCGAGCAGCGTCGCACCGGCGTCGCCACTCTTCTCCGGATGAAATTGCGTGGCCGACAACGCGCCGTCTTCGACGGCGGCGATGAACGGCACGTGATGCGTCGCCCAGGTAACCAATGCATCCGGGTTACCGGACCACTCCTGGGCGGCGTACGAATGGACGAAATAGAAACGCGTGGTGGCGTCGAGCCCCTTGAACAGCGTGCTGCCTGCCGCCGCGTCGACGACGTTCCAGCCCATGTGTGGGATCACCGGGGCCTCCAGCCGGGTCACCGAGCCGGGCCACTGACCGCAACCGGTGGACTCCGTCCCGAACTCCACCCCGCGAGCGAACAGGATTTGCATGCCCACACAGACGCCCAGAACCGGACGTTCGTTCTGCAGGCGGTCGGCGATGATCTTCTCGCCCCCGATCGCGCGGAGCCCGGTCATACAGGCCTCGAACGCACCGACACCGGGCACCACCAGACCGTCAGCCGCGGCCGCCGCGCCGGGATCTGCCGTGACCTCGACGTCGGCACCTGTGCGCTCCAACGCCCGCTGGGCCGAGCGCAGATTGCCCGATCCGTAGTCGAGCACGATGACTTTCTTTGTCACAGGGTGCCTTTGGTGGACGGGACGCCGGTTACCCGCGCGTCGTATTCGACGGCCTGACGCAGCGCGCGGGCCACCGCCTTGTACTGCGCCTCGGTGATGTGGTGCGGGTCGCGGCCGTACAACGTGCGCACGTGCAATGCGATGCGGGCATTGAATGCCAGCGATTCGAACACGTGCCGGTTGATCACGGTGTGGTACGGCGCGCTGGACCCGGCGATGGTGAACTCCACCATGAACTCGGGCTCTCCGGTGTGCACGAAGTAGGGCCGACCGGACACATCGACGGCCGCATGCGCGAGCGTCTCGTCCATCGGGATGAATGCGTCGCCGAACCGGCGGATGCCCTTCTTGTCACCCAGGGCCTGGCCCAACGCCTGGCCCAGCACGATCGCGGTGTCCTCGATCGTGTGGTGCCCCTCGATCTCGATGTCGCCCTTGGCGTGCACCGTGAGATCGAAGCTGGCGTGGGTGCCCAGCGCGGTCAGCATGTGGTCGAAGAACGGGACACCGGTGTCGATGTCGACGACACCGGTGCCGTCGAGGTCGATCTCGACGACGATGTCGGATTCCCTGGTCTTACGTTCGACCTTCGCGCGACGGGTCACGATGCTCCTACCGGGCTGTTGGCGGGCTGAAGTTCAGTGGCGGCGAGATCGGCGCTGGCTGCCAGGAACGCGTCGTTCTCCTCAGCCAGACCGATTGTGGTGCGCAGGAAGCCGGGGATGCCGACATCGCGGATGAGGATCCCCTTGTCCAGGTAGCGCTGCCAGCTGGCCGGGGCGTCGGCGAACTCGCCGAACAACACGAAATTCGCGTCGCTCGGGATCACCCGGTAGCCGAGTCGGGTCAGTTCGGCGCTCACCCGGTCACGTTCGGCGGCCAGAGTGGCGACGCTGGCCAGGGTGTCGTCGGCATGCCGCAGTGCCGCGCAGGCGGCGGCCTGGGTGAGCACCGACAGGTGATACGGCAGGCGCACGAGCAGCAGCGCGTCGATCACCGCGGGAGCGGCAGCCAGATAACCGAGCCGTCCGCCGGCGAAGGCGAACGCCTTGCTCATCGTGCGGGTGACGATCAGCTTGGCCGGGAACTCGTCGATCAGGGTGACTGCGCTGGGCTGCGACGAGAACTCGCCGTAGGCCTCATCGACGATCAAGATCCCACCGGTCATCGCCTCAAGCAGACGGCGTAGGTCGTCGACCGAAACGCTCTGTCCCGACGGGTTGTTCGGGCTGGCAACGAACACCACGTCGGGTGTGCGTTCCTTTACTGCCGCCACAGCTACGTCGACGGCAAGCCCGAAATCGTCAGCCCGGGCTGCCTGCAGCCACTCGGTCTGGGTGCCGTCGGAGATGATCGGGTGCATCGAGTACGACGGCACGAACCCGATCGCAGTACGTCCGGGCCCACCGAAGGCCTGCAACAACTGCTGCAGGATCTCGTTGGAACCATTTGCCGCCCAAAGATTGTCGATGGTGAGCTGCACCCCGGTGGCCGCCGTGAGATAGGTAGCCAGATCGGTGCGCAACGACACCGCGTCCCGGTCGGGATAGCGGTGCAGTTCGGCCGCGACCTCACGGACCGAGGCGGCGACGTCGTCGATGAGGGCCTGGGTCGGCGGGTGCGGGTTCTCGTTGGTGTTGAGCCGTACCGGAACCACCAATTGCGGTGCACCGTAAGGTGATTTCCCGCGCAGGTTCTCGCGCAGCGGCAGATCGGCCAGCGTCACATCTTGTGCGCTCATCAGCGTCCTCTGCTCTTCGCGCAAGCGCTCATCACCGCTCGAACCTCCGTCGTACCGCCTCGCCGTGCGAGGGCAGGTTTTCCGCCTTGGACAGCGTGATGACATGTCCGGAAACGTCCTTGAGTGCGGCCTCGTCGTATTCGACGACGTGGATGCCACGCAGGAACGTCTGCACGGACAGGCCACTGGAGTGCCGGGCGCAGCCGGCGGTAGGCAGCACATGGTTGGACCCGGCGCAGTAGTCGCCGAGGCTGACCGGAGACCAGGCGCCGACGAAAATGGCTCCCGCAGAACGGATCCGGCTGGCCACAGCGGGCGCATCTACGGTCTGGATCTCGAGGTGCTCGGCGGCGTAGGCGTTAACCACCCGCACCCCCGCCTCGATGTCGTCGACCAGCACGATCGCGGACTGCTTACCAGAGAGCGCCACCCGGACGCGCTCGACGTGCACGGTGGTGGCCAACTGGCGGGTGAGCTCGCGGTCGGTGGCTTCAGCCAGCGCTTCGCTGTCTGTGACCAGCACGCTGGCCGCCATCTCGTCGTGCTCGGCCTGGCTGATCAGATCCGCGGCGACGTGTACCGGATCGGCCGTGCCATCGGCCAAGATCGCGATCTCCGTCGGACCGGCCTCGGCGTCGATGCCGACCTGCGAGCGGCAGATCCGCTTGGCGGCGGTCACGTAGATGTTGCCGGGGCCCGTGATCATGTCGACCGGCGCGAGTTCGGCGCCATCGGTATCGGTGCCGCCGTAGGCCATCAGCGCCACTGCCTGCGCACCGCCGACAGCCCACACCTCTTCGACGCCGAGCAGTGCGGCGGCGGCCAGGATGGTCGGGTGCGGCAGGCCGTCAAATTCCGCCTGCGGCGGGCTGGCGATCACCAGCGAATCGACGCCCGCGGTCTGTGCGGGCACCACGTTCATCACGACACTCGACGGGTACACGGCGTTGCCGCCGGGCACGTACAGCCCGACACGCTCGACCGGCACCCAGCGTTCGGTGACGGTGGCACCGGGGGCCAGCGTGGTGGTGGTATCAGTGCGGCGCTGATCGGCATGCACGGTGCGAGCGCGGTCGATCGCGACCTGCAATGCAGCGCGTACGTCGGGGGCGAGCTCAGCCAGCGCGGCAGCCAATCGGGCAGCCGGCACCCGCACGGTATCGGGCCGGATGCCGTCGAACGTATGGCCGTAATCCAGGGCAGCCTTCGCGCCGTGCTCGGCGACGGCCTCCACGATCGGGCGGACCTTGGGCACCACTGCGTCCACGTCGACTCCGCCGCGGGGCAGCGCGGATCGCAGCTGCGCAGCGTTGAGTACGCGGTTACGCAGGTCGATTCGGGACATCTGAAACTCGGCCATCGGCTCAATTGTCCCTGATCAGTCCAGTTCATAAAAATCCGTCGCCCGCTGCCGCCGACACGGCCCACCGTAGGGTGGTCACAGACTGCCGAATGGAGCCCTAGATGTCAGCGAAAGACCATCCCAACGACGTTCCCGGTGTGCCGATGCTGGTGCCGCCCGCGCTGGAGCGGTTCCAGATCAAGTACATCAACCCGGCCCTCAGACCGCTCTCCAAGCGCCTGCCCGGGTTCACAGTGATCAAGCACCACGGCCGGAAGTCCGGAACGCCGTACGAGACCATCGTGACCAGCTACCGCAAAGGCAATACGCTGGCGGTTCTGCTGGCCCACGGAAAGACCAACTGGGTGAAGAACGTCCTGTCAGCCGGCGAGGCCGACGTGCACGTGTTCCGCGGCGACATCAAGATCACCAACCCCCGCGTCCTGCCCGCAGGCACCGACGATCCGACACTCCCGCGAATCGCCCGCATCGGCGCCCGCCGGACCGGCGTCTTCGTCGCAGATATCGTTTGACACACTCGCCAGACTGCATACATGACCTGGCAGATCTGGCTGGCGTTTCTCGGCGCGTCGATCGCCATCAGCGTGTCCCCCGGAGCCGGGGCGATTCTGTCGATGGCCACCGGCCTGACTCACAGCGTCCGCCGCGGCACGTGGAGCGTGGTGGGGCTGCAGATCGGACTGATGCTGCAACTGGTGTTGGTGGCCGTCGGGTTGGGCGCCGTCGTCGCCGGCTCGGTCCTGGCCTTCCAGATCGTCAAATGGCTGGGTGTGGCCTATCTGATCTACCTGGCGGTCCAGCAGTGGCGCAGCGCCTCGCAGGACCTGCGCGCCCGGATGGGCGGCACCGTCGAGCGGAGCCGGCTGGCATTGATGATGCGGGGCTTCCTGGTGAACACCACCAATCCGAAAGGCTTGGTGTTCCTGCTCGCCGTGCTGCCACAGTTCGTGGTGCCGACGGCGCCGCTGTTGCCTCAATACCTGACGATCGCGGCAACAATGGTCGCCGTCGACATCGTGGTGATGAGCCTCTACACCGGGCTGGCCGCACGGTTGCTCACCTGGCTGCAGACACCGCGCCAGCAGACCATCCTGGGCCGGGTGTTCTCCGGACTGTTCGCCACCGCCGCGGTGGTGCTGTCGCTGGTCCGCCGTGGCGCGACTGCCTAGGACCGCTCCGTCGTGCACTAAACCGAGGATTCCAGCCACATGTTGACCGAAATCCTCAGTTTAGTTGTCGAGGCCGGGCATGATCTGCGACCGGCGGACCCCACTTCGCGACTGCCTAGCTACCCGTCAAGCCCTCCAACGCGCCCTTGATGATCGGCGCTGCTTGCTCCATCGCAACCCGTAAGGGACCGGCGGCTTCGTGTGGCAGTACATCGCGGGACCAGAGGAAACGGCAGCGCTGTGGCCCTTCTGCCACCACCATCATCACGGCGTTGTCGTGCTCCGGTGGTGCGGTGTCGCCGATCAGTGAATATGCGATTCGGCTGGCCTGATCGTCGCGGCTGACCAGGCGCTCACGGGCGACGAAGCCATCGGCGAACGTCACGATCCGAATATCGCCGTCGGCCTCGGAGGATGTCACGAAGCCCGGCGCCATCCGCACCGGTCCGTCCGCCCAATCACCGATCACCTGCCACACGAGGGAACTGTCCGCTTCAACATCGAATTCAAGGTTGATCCATGCCATGGCACCAGTCTGGCCGGGCGCTGACCTCGTGTCTTGAACATTCTTGCGCGCTGTCGGCGTCGGCCCGGACTGTCGGTCCCGACGGCTACCGTGCAAGAGGTGTTGACCGCCGAGACCCTGATCGCGCGACCTGATTTCAGCGTCGCGACGTGGAACTGCACCGGCGGTGGTGCTGACTGGTCCGAGCCCGAGTGCCCCGTCGACGGACGGTTCGTGCTGGTGCGTTCGGGAGGCTTTCGCCGCCGCGGATCCGGCGATCCGGTGGAGCACGATGCAACGCTGGGCTACCTCGGCGAGCCCGGTGAAAGCGAGCAGTTCGCACATCCGCACGGGGGCGACGCGTGCACGTCAGTACAGCTCAACGCCCAGAACTGGTGGCAGCTCGCCGGCGATCCGGGACGGGCGGGGCCCGCTGCGGTGTATGTGGACGCCCGGCTGGAATTGACGCATCGACGGTTGCTGGCCAGCCATCAACACGATCCCGATTACGAACTTGCCGAGAACCTGGTGCAACTCGTGGGCACAGCGCTGCGCGCCGCCGCGCAACGACCGGTGCCGGCCGCCGATGCGCCGGGTCGGCCCGCCGACCGTCGGATGGTGGCTCAGGCGCGCGACGCCATCAGGCAGGACGATGACACAGCCGCGGGACTGTTCTCCCTTGCCGGTGCTCTCGGGGTCTCCGCGTACCGGCTGAGCCGATCGTTCAGCAATGAACTCGGAATCTCGGTGACGCGGTATCGCAACCGGGTGCGGGTCGGAAAGGCCCTCGACTTGCTGCAACGCGGTGAGTCCACAATGGCCGACGTCGCCGCCGGGCTGGGCTTCGCCGATCAGGCGCATTTGTGCCGGACAGTGCGCCAGCACACCGGCTACACGCCGACCGCGGTTCGGCGCGAATTGCGCCCGGTGTCCCCTCGTTAGGTGTCGAGACCGATGTCGAGCACCCGCACCGAATGGGTGAGAGCGCCGATCGCCAGGTAGTCGACCCCGGTGCCCGCGTACTCGGCAGCGCTGTCCAGGGACAGGCCTCCCGAAGATTCCAGCAGTGTCTTGGGCGAGCGCGTGTCCCGGCGCTGAACCGCGATCTGGGTCTGCCAGACCGGGAAATTATCGAGGAGCACCAGCTCCACGTCGGCGGCGAGCACGTCGTCGAGTTGCTCGAGGGAATCCACTTCGACCTCGCACGGCAGGTCCGGAGCCTCGGCCCGGACGGCCTTGAGCGCAGCCAGGACCGACCCTGCCGCGGCGACGTGGTTGTCCTTGATCAGTGCCGCGTCGCCGAGTCCCATTCGGTGGTTGACGCCGCCGCCGACGCGCACCGCGTACTTCTGCAGTGCCCGCATACCCGGCAGCGTCTTGCGCGTATCGCGGATCTTGGCGTGGGTGCCGGCCACCGCGTCGACCCAGGCCGCGGTCGCGGTGGCGATTCCTGACAGGTGACACATCAGGTTCAGCATGGTGCGCTCGGCGGTCAGCAGACCCCGGGTCGGCGCCTCGACGGTCAGGATCGCCGAACGGGCGTCCAACCGGACACCGTCCTCGACGCGGTCGATCACCCGGTAGCCGTCGGCACCGAGTACCTCGTCGAGGACCAGCAGGGCGATGTCGACACCCGCGGCCACGCCCGGCTCTCGGTTCACCACCGACGCTGTGGTCATCGCATCGGCGGCCACGGTGGCAAGGGTCGTGACATCGGGGCCGTAGCGCAAGTCCTCTTCGAGTGCCCGCGCGATCGTGGCCTGGGCCTCAGCCAACTCGGAATCCGAAAGTGCCATCAGCACACCGCCGTTGGGGCGTCGAGGGCAGGACGGCCGGCTACGGCACGAATCGTCACAGAATGCTCCTGAGCGGGATCGGTTTCGGGATGATCGCCACGATGGTGGCAACCCCGGCTCTCGGTGCGGGCCAGGGCTGAGACGGCAATCGCCTGTGCGGTTGCGGTGAGGGCCGCATCCTCGAAGCTGTGGCGAGTGGCGGGCTGTACGGATCCCGCGTCGGACAGGATTCCGTCGAGACGGCGCAGCCCCTCGGCGTCGCGCACCACCGAGGCACACTCGGACATGTTGCGCTGCAGGACATCTCGGTCAACAAAATCATGGCGGCGGTCCAGCGGTGCCTGCGCCCGCACCGAGCCCGCGGTACTCGCGTGCTCGGCAGCCGCCCGGCCGGCCCGGCCGCCGACGACCAGCCCTTCCAGAAGGCTGTTGGAGGCCAACCGATTGGCCCCGTGCATCCCCGTTCGGGCTACTTCGCCCGCGGCGAAAAGACCCGGCAGTTCGGTACGTCCGTGCACGTCGGTCACCACGCCGCCACAGCTGTAATGCGCACCGGGCACGACCGGGATGGGTTGGCGGGTCGGGTCGACGCCGGCTGCCGCGCAAGCCGCCGCCACCGTAGGAAACCGATTGGCGAACTGGGCCACACCCCGGGCGTCCAGGTACACGCACGGGTCACCGGTGACGCTCAGCCGGGCGTTGACGGCCGCGGCAACAACGTCGCGCGGGGCCAGGTCCCCCATCGGGTGCACCCCGTCGGTGACTGAATTACCGTGCGAATCAATGAGTATGGCGCCTTCACCGCGAAGCGCTTCGGTGATGAGCGGCCGCCGGCCACCACTGTTCGCGGCGTACAGCATCGTCGGGTGGAACTGGACGAACTCGATGTCGCGGACCGCAACGCCGGCCCACAAAGCCAGTGCGATGCCGTCGCCGGTCGAGCCACTGGGGTTCGTGGTCGCCTGGTACACGTGACCGAGGCCGCCGGTGGCCAGGATGACCGACGGTGCGTGCACGATGCCCAGGCCGTCCTCGTTGTGGACCAGCACTCCGGTCACGCCACTGTCGTCGCGCAGGACCTCGTACGCCACATGGTCACGTCGGATGTCGAGTTCGGCCGCCGCCGAATCGAGCGCCCGCTGCACCTCGGCCCCGGTCGCGTCGCCGCCGGCGTGAATGATCCGGCGTCGGGTGTGCCCGCCCTCTCGCGTCAATGCCCAGCGCCCGGGAGCGGTCTCGTCGAACTGGGCGCCGTCGGTCACCAGATCGGCTACCGCGCCGTACCCCGCCGCGACGATCGAGCGCACGGCGTCCGGATCGCACAGGCCACCACCGGCGGCAACGGTGTCCGCGACATGGGCCTCGACCGAGTCGTCGGTGTGCGGCAGAACCACGGCGATCCCGCCCTGGGCATGAAAAGTCGCCGTCTCACGGGCCTTGCTCAAAACCACCACCCGGCGGCCACGGCGATGCGCCGCCAAGGCCGCCACCAGTCCGGCGACACCGGTGCCGACCACAACGACGTCAGCACGCTGCTGCCACAGCGTCGAACTGCCGCAGGCGAAGCGGCTCGGTCCCCGGGCGCTGCCCGTCGGAGTCATTCGCCGCCGCCGGGCTGACCAATCGCTATCATCCGCTGCACGCTGGCACGACCCAGCCGGGCGGTTTCAGGATCGACATGCACCTCGTCGGCACCCTCGATCAGGCAGCGCAGCAGCGCGGCCGGAGTGATCATCTTCATGTAGCTGCACGAAGCCCGGTCGTTGACGGCCAGGAAGTCGACTTCCGGTGCGGCCCGGCGCAACTGGTGCAGCATGCCGACCTCGGTGGCGACGAGAACCTGCTTCGCCCGGGTCTGCCGCGCCGCGTCGAGCATGCCACCGGTGGACAGGATCTTCACCCGATCCTCGGGAACCGCGCCCTCACCCGCCAGGTAGAGCGCCGAGGTGGCACAACCGCATTCGGGGTGCACGAAGAGTTCGGCGTCGGGGTGTGACCGCGCCTGGGCCGCCAACTCGTCGCCGTTGATCCCGGCGTGCACGTGGCATTCGCCGGCCCAGACATGCAGGTTCTTGCGGCCGGTGACGCGACGCACGTGCGCTCCCAGGAACTGATCCGGGCAGAACAGCACCTCACGGTCCTCGGGGATGGACGCCACGACCTCGACGGCATTCGACGACGTGCAGCAGATGTCTGTCAGCGCCTTCACCGCTGCGGTGGTGTTGACGTAGGACACGACGACCGCGCCCGGGTGCTCGTCCTTCCACTCCTGCAGTTCGTCGGCGGTGATCGAATCGGCCAGTGAGCAACCAGCCCGCTGGTCCGGGATCAGCACCGTCTTGTCAGGGCTGAGGATCTTGGCCGTCTCGGCCATGAAGTGGACACCACAGAACACGATGGTGTCTTCGGGGGCCTCGGCGGCGATGCGCGAGAGCGCCAGGGAATCGCCGACGTGGTCGGCGACGTCCTGGATGGCCGGCAGCTGGTAGTTGTGCGCCAGCAGCGTCGCGCCGCGCAGGTCGGCCAACCGGCGGATCTCAGCGGCCCATTGCTCGTCGCCGTCAACGCCGGAATAGCCACCGGGACCATCGACGATCTGTTCTGCCAAGCCCCCCGAGAGGGTGTCATTGAGAGCGGTCACGCCGACCTCCTCCACTACGTCAGGTTTTCGACTTATAATCGAAAACATGCCACATCGTAACACCGCGCACGAAGTACTCGCCGCTGTGTTCCAGGTTCGCGGTCTCGACACCCGGCAACCCGCCCTCAACGTGCTGTTATGGCAGCGGGCACTGGACCCGGAGCGGGGCAAATGGTCGCTGCCGGGCGGTCAACTGGAGGACGACGAGGACCTGATCAGCTCGGTTCGGCGTCAGCTGGCAGAGAAGGTCGACCTGCGTGAACTTGCCCACCTCGAACAACTGGCCGTGTTCTCCGATCCACATCGGGTTCCTGGCGTGCGCACCATCGCATCCACATTCCTGGGCCTGATGCCCTCCCCCTCGACCCCAGCCCTACCGCCGGACACCCGGTGGCATCCGGTCAGCGACCTGCCCCCGATGGCCTTCGACCACGCGCCGATGGTCGAGCACGCGCGCAACCGGCTCGTGGCCAAGATGTCGTATACCAACATCGGATTCGCTTTGGCACCAAAAGAATTCGCCCTGTCCACGCTGCGGGACATCTACAGCGCCGCGCTCGACTATCAGGTCGACGCGACTAACCTGCAGCGAGTCCTAGAACGCCGCAATGTCATCACCCGCACGGGCACCACCGCTCGATCGGGCCGCAGCGGCGGACGCCCCGCAGCGCTCTACCGCTTCACCGAATCCCGGTACCGCGTCACCGACGAATTCGCCGCACTGCGCCCGCCTGGGTGAGTCGGCTGGCTTCTTAGACCCTCCTTAAGTAACAATGCCCTGATGGACTTGGGCAGCGCGGCCACCGCCACCAGAGCCGAATGGATCGGTCGAGCACCTCACGAGGATCTCGACCCGACCGCTCGCCCCCTGCTCCCCCACAAGGATCCGTTCTACGACCCGCCGGCGGGGTTCCAGCACGCCGTACCAGGCACCGTCCTGCGCAGCCGCGACGTCGAGCTGGCCTTTCTGGGCCTGATCCCGCAGCGCCTGCAGGCAACACAGCTGCTGTACCGCTCCACCGACCGCAACGGCATCCCCGAAGCCGCCGCCACCACCGTCATCGTCCCGGTCGACGCCGCCCCGGACTGCCCGGTGGTGTCCTACCAGTGCGCGATCGACGCCATCTCGGCCCGGTGCTTCCCGTCCTACGCGCTGCGCCACCACGCCAAGGCCACCGGTTCCCTGGCCCAACTCGAATTTCTGCTGATCTCGGCCGCCCTGGCCGAGGGCTGGGCGGTCTCGGTGCCCGACCACGAGGGCGTCAACGGCATGTGGGGCGCGCCCTACGAGCCCGGCTATCGAGTACTCGACGGACTGCGGGCAGCGATCAACACCGAACAGCTGTCGTTGTCACCATCGACGCGCATCGGTCTGTGGGGATACTCCGGCGGCGGTCTGGCCAGCGCCTGGGCCGCCGAGTTGGCCGGCAGCTATGCCCCTGAACTCAACATCGTCGGCGCCGTCCTCGGCTCCCCCGTCGGCAACCTCGGAAACACCTTCCGCCGGCTCAACGGCACCGTGTTCTCCGGGCTCCCGGCACTCGTGGTGGCCGCCCTCGCCGACATCTACCCCAACCTCAACCGCGTCATCGCCGAGCACGCCACCACCGAGGGACGCAAAGTCCTCGATCGGCTGCACCGGATGACCACCGTGGAGGCCATCGTGCGGATGTTCCGCACCGATATGGCCGACCTGGTCGACCTGCCTCTGGAAGAGATCCTCGACGGGCCCGAGGTCACCGAGGTGTTCCAGGACACCAAACTCGGCGTGGCCGTGCCCGTCCCGCCGGTTCTGATCGTGCAAGCGGTGCACGACGAGATCATCTCGGTCGACGACATCGACGAACTCGCCTACACCTATCTGGCCGGCGGCGCCGACGTGACCTACCACCGCGACATGTTCAGCGAACACCTTCTGCTGCACCCGTTCTCGGCACCGATGGCGCTGCGTTGGCTGACCGACCGGTTTGCCGACCGCCCGTTGACCGCCAACATCGTGCGGTCCAAGTGGCCGGCGCTGCTCAACCCGATCACCTACATGGGTATGGCCCGATTGGCCGGAATAGCCACCAAGGTCGCCCTGGGCCGGACGGTTCAGCGACGCCCGCTCTGATCTGCCGAAAGGCTGGCAGAATGGGGGTAGATGCGTTACATCCGTCAGCCCCCGACGGTGGCCTTGCGCGACAGCGCCGACCACCTGTGGTGCATTGCGGACGGACCGACGTACTCGGCCGAACGGATCTTGCCCACCGGGACGGCCGAATTGGTCATCAATCTCGGTACTGACGTCATCGCCATCACGAACCATCAAGTATCACAACGCCTTTCGGGAACCGTGGTCTCAGGTCCTTACACCAGGCCGTTCGATATCGACCCACGCGAACACACCGCCATGGTGGGGGTGCATTTCAGGACCGGCGGTGTCCGTACAGCCCTCGGAGTCGCATCGCACGAACTGCTCGGGTCGCATGTCGATCTCGACGCGTTGTGGAACAGCGCAGCCCGCGACCTCCGCGCCGAGATCTGCGAGAACAAGTCGGTCACACAACGTTTTGCCGTGCTCGAACGGGCATTGCTCACCCGATTACGCGGTGGCGGCGCACTGACACGTGAAGTGGCCTTCGCCGTCAACGCGCTCAGCCACAGCCGCCAGCCCTCGATCGCAACGCTCGCGCGCGAAGTGGGCTTCAGCCACCGCCGGCTGATCCAGCTGTTCACCACCCAGGTCGGCATGCCGCCCAAGCGGTTCGCCCGCCTGCAACGGTTCCGGCGCGCACACGACGCCATCTCATCAGCGGTGTCCCCGCCGGACTGGCCTATCTTCGCCATCGACCACGGATACGCCGACCAGCCCCACATGATCCGCGAGTTCCAGGAATTCTCCGGAATGACTCCCGGGGAGCAACTACGCCAAAGTCGATATGTGGCGAAGGACGACCACATCGCGCTCAGGCCGTAGGTCAATTTCGTTCAATACATCGGCCGCGAAGTTCGGCAGACTGCGGTCATGTCTGGACACATCACTTACCGCACCGGGGCGGTCCGCTACCAGGTCACCGACGTCGAGCGCGCGATCGCCTTCTACACCGAGCACCTAGGGTTTGATGTCGCCCTCCGCGGAGGACCGGCCTTCGCGTCCGTGGTCAACGGCAATCTCACCCTGTTCTTGAGCGGGCCGGGCAGCTCGGGCGCACGTCAACTGCCTGACGGGACTCCACAGATCTCTGGGGGCTTCAACCGATTCGTGCTCGAGGTCGATGACCTCGACGCTGCCGTCACCGAGTTGCGCGGCGCCGACGTCGCGTTTCGCAACTTAGTCGAGACGGGCCCCGGCGGACGCCAGATCCAGGTCGACGACCCCGACGGCAATCCCGTCGAGCTTTTCGAACCAGCAGCCGTCAGGCGCCCGGCGGACTGACCACCGGCGGGATCACCGGATAGGTCGGCGTCTGTACCGGAGGCCAAGCGCCCAGATCGTCGCGCACCGTCGAGACCGCGATCAGCGCGTAGACCATGGCCGCCGCGGCCGCCGGGAACAGGATCGTGCCCGCAATCTGCAGCGGCGTGTGCCCGAAGAAAACCGACGCCGCCTCCACCACATAGTGGACCCGGTGTTCGGGGGTGACTGGCGCACCCGCGATGTCGAGCGAGCCGAACCGCACGTGAGCCAGCGCCACACCGACGCCGGCAGCGGCCCCGGTGGCCAACGCACAACCGGCGCCCAATGCAGCGACCAGAACCGGCCCGCGATGCGGGGCCCACTGCCACAGCGCCACCGCGGCCACGACTGCCAGCACGACGAGCATGCCGACGAACATGAATGCCGACGTGAAGAAATGGTCGGATTCGCTGCCGAGATAGGCGTGCACCCGCTCACCGCTGCGGGTCAACGCGACCACCCCGTGCACACCTGGGGCCAGCCAAGCCCACAGCGCGCCGAGCACCACACCCGCCACCGCGAGGGCGACCATCACGATTAGCACTGCCCGTCCCCGCGAAACACGGGGTGCGCCAGGGAAATTAGCGGGAACCGGACCGGCCGGGGCAACCCGCTCTTCGCCCGAGAGGCTCATCGGTGCCTTCTGCTCTTCGCCCGAGAGGCTCATCGGTGCCTTCTGCTCTTCGCCCGAGAGGCTCATCGCCGCGTATCCAGGTCCATCGAATCAACCTGCCCATGCCGCGAACACTTGGCCCACCACCCAGTCGGCCGCACCTGGACGATCATCCGGCGACCGCACTCGGCACAGAACCGGGGCGGTTCAAGGCCGAGCTGGGCGGCGGTGGGGACGACGTTCCCGTCCGCCGCGTCCGCCTGGACCCCGGTGTAGACGTTGTATAGGCCGGCGCCGACGGGCGCGGGCAAGTCTTGAACCATCACCACCAGTTCTACAGGCTGGCGTTCAGCGCCTTGATGGGCATCTGCAGATCGTCGAGCAGTTCCAGGTCCGACTCGGCCGGGCGGCCCAACGTGGTCAGGTAGTTGCCGACGATGACGGCATTGATGCCGCCCAGGATGCCCTGCTTGGCGCCGAGGTCACCGAGGGTGATCTCACGGCCACCGGCGAAACGCAGCATGGTGCGCGGCAGAGCCAGGCGGAACGCGGCGACGGCCTTGAGCGCCTCCGACGCCGGCAGCACCTCCAGATCGCCGAAGGGCGTGCCCGGGCGCGGGTTGAGGAAGTTCAGCGGCACCTCGTGCGGGTTCAGCTCGGCCAGGTTGGCGGCGAACTCGGCACGCTGTTCGAGCGTTTCTCCCATGCCGAGGATGCCGCCGCAGCAGACCTCCATGCCGGCCTCGCGCACCATCTCCAGCGTGCCCCAGCGCTCCTCCCACGAGTGGGTGGTGACGACGTTGGGGAAATACGACTGCGCGGTCTCCAGGTTGTGGTTGTAGCGGTGCACGCCCATGTCCTTGAGGCGGTCCACCTGCTCCTGGGTCAGCATGCCCAGCGAGCACGCGATCTGGATGTCGACCTCGTTGCGGATCGCCTCGATACCTGCGGCCACCTGGGCCAGCAGCCGCTCGTCGGGACCGCGCACAGCGGCAACGATGCAGAACTCGGTGGCACCGGTTTTGGCCGTCTGCTTGGCCGCCTCGACCAGGCTGGGGATGTCGAGCCAGGCGCTGCGCACCGGTGAGGCGAACAGACCCGACTGCGAACAGAAGTGGCAGTCCTCCGGGCAGCCGCCGGTCTTGAGGCTGATGATGCCCTCGACCTCGACCTCGGGGCCACACCACTTCATCCGGACCTCATGGGCCAGGGCGAGCAGCTCTTCGAGTTGGTCGTCGGGGAGCTGCAGCACCTGCAGGGTCTGGTCTTTGTCGAGGCCGACGCCACGCTCCAGAACCTGCTCGCGAGCTACGCCCAATACGTCCACGGCTGCCTGCGTCACGAAATGTCCTCCTGTGGATCATGTGGTCGGCGGGCCGACACTTGAACACGTCGGCGGGCCGACACTTGAACACGTCGGCGGGCCGACACTTGAACACCGTTCAGGCTAGGGTAACGGTGTGCAACTCCACAAACCCGACGTGGTGGATGCGGCGACGGCCATCCTCGACAATTACGGCATCGCCGATCTGACGATGCGGCGCCTGGCCCGTGAGCTCAACGTCAGCCCGGGTGCTTTGTACTGGCATTTCGCCAACAAACAGGAACTGCTCGGCGCGGTCGCCGACCGCATCCTGCAGCCCGTCGGCGTCGAGGACAACACCACAGCGTGGCCGAGCCGGATCCACCAGATCTGTGTGGCGTTACGTGACGCGCTGCTGTCACACACCGACGGAGCCGAGTTGGTGTCGTCCAGCTTCGCGGCCGGGCAATCCCAGATCGTCGGTGGAATCGTCACACAGCTTGCCGAGGCCGCCCAGCGTGCCGGCGTGATGTCACCCGACGACGAGTTGGCCGCGAGGACGGTGCTCTATTACGTGCTGGGCTTCACGGCCGACGAGCAGTCCCGGCTGCAGTGGGACGCCGCCGGAGCACTGGTCGACGATCAGTCGGTGATTCACCGCGACACGTCACGGCAGTTCGCGTTCGGCCTGCAGTTGCTGGTCGACGGATTGGCGGTGCGCGGTACGAGCACGCTCAGCGCCGGACCCGACATCCTGCAGCGCGGCCGGAGCTGACCGTCCCGTCAGCCAATCGCGTATTCGACGCGTTCGTCGCCATCCCAGTGCCGTAGTCCGGTGACCTGGCCGACGATCTCTGCGGGCCGTCCGGCGATCCGCACGGCCGTGGACAGACTTGCCGGCGCGATCCGCCGGGCCAGTGTGACGTGTGGGGTCCAGTTCCCCGGTTCGGTGTGCGGCATCGGAGCCGGGTCCATGAACGGCAGGCACCGCCGATACGCCTCGGCCTGGATTTCGAGCAGCTCATCCGTCGGGACCAGCAGTCGCGCCAATACTCCGGCCGAGTGCCCGAAGATCAGCGTCGCGCCGAGGCGGCACGGCAGCGGGAACCGGTCGACGAGTTCGGTGAGCACGGCATCGGCCCCGGTATCGATGTGCTGTGCGACAGTCAGCGTCGCGTGGGGCCGGCTGGCCGGCGCCTGGCTTGGAATATCCTTGTTGCGCAACGTGTCCCAGATGCCGCGGACCACGGCTTCGGTATCGGGGTCGAACACCAGCTCCACGGAGTGCACCACGTCAGGTCAGACCGATCAGCCAGTCCGGGTCGAACGCCTCGGCGCATATCTTCTCGAACTCGGCCACACTGGCGGTTCCTGCCCCCGCCGGCAGCACCGCGCGCAGCGGCGCCAGTTGCGCCAGCGATTCTCGGTTGCCCGACTCCGCCACGCCGGGGTTCTCGGGCCACGCGCCGATGACCAGACCGGCGCAGGTAATGCCCTGCCCAGCAAGTGATTCCAACGTCAATGCGGTGTGGTTGAGCGTTCCCAACCCCGCGGACACAACCACCAGGACGGCAGCGGAGAGCTCGGAGGCCACGTCACGCAGCGTGACACCGTCGGCGCCCAACTCGACCAGAAGGCCACCGGCGCCCTCGACCAGAGTCAGCCCGTCGGCAACCTCGGCGTCACGCACCGCCCCCACCAGCTCGGCACTCGTCGGCAACGGAAGTCCGGCACGCTGCGCGGCCGCCGCCGGCGCCAGCGGCTCCGGATAGCGCCATCCCCCATGCAAGTTCGCCACGCCGGACAGCCGGTTCACCTCAGCGAGGTCGTTGTCACCGTCGGCAGTGCCGGTCTGTACCGGCTTGCACACCGCGACCTCGATCCCGGCCAGCCGGGCCGCGCAAGCCAACGCGGCGGTCGTCACCGTCTTTCCGACGCCGGTGTCGGTTCCGGTGACGACCAGCGTGCTCACAACCGGGCCCCGGACAGGACTTCGGTCAGCACCTGACGGGCCAAGCTCATCTCGTCGGCGGTCAGCGAGGCTCTGGCGGTCAGACGCAGCCGCGAGGTTCCCTCGGGAACCGTCGGCGGACGGAAACATCCCACCCGGACGCCGCGCTCCAGGCAGGCGGCGGCCGCAGCCACCGCGACCTCCGGCTCGCCGAGGATCACCGAGACCACCGCAGAATCGGGCACCGCGGTGCCACCGGAAATCCGGGCCAGCTCGGCGGCGTGGTCCAGCACGGCCTGCGCCCGCCGGGGCTCGGCGATCAGTACCCGCAGCGCAGCCAAGGCCGCACCGACGGCCGCCGGCGCCAGTCCGGTGTCGAAGATGAACGGGCGTGCCGCATCGATCAGGTGCGCGCGCACCGCCTCCGGGCCGAGCACCACTCCGCCCTGGCTGCCCAGCGCTTTCGACAGCGTCGTCGTCATCACCACGTCCGGCGCCCCGGCCAGCCCGACCTCGTACAGCAGACCCTGCCCACCCGGCCCGCGCACGCCGAGCCCGTGCGCCTCATCGACCAGCAGCAGTGCTCCGTGGCGGCGGCACACCCCGTGCAACTCGCGCAGCGGCGCCAGCACCCCGTCTGTGCTGAACACCGATTCGGTCAGCACCACCGCACGTTTCTCGGTACGTGCAGAGAGCACGGCCTCCACCGCTTCGACGTCACGGTGCGGAGTGACATTGACCCGGGCACGGGACAGCCGACACGCATCAACCAGAGAGGCGTGGGTCAGAGCGTCGGACACCAGCAGCGAACCCGGACCGGACAACGCGACAACGGCGCCCAGGTTCGCTGTGTAGCCCGACGAGAAGACCAATGCCGACTCGGCACCGACGAACGTCGCCAGCGCGGTCTCGAACTCTTCGTGCAACTCGGTGTTTCCGGTGACCAGCCGCGATCCGCCGGCGCCGGCTCCCCAGGTGCGCAACGCTTCGATGCCCCCGTCGAGCACCTCGGGATGTTGAGACAGCCCGAGATAGTCGTTGGAGGCCAGATCCAGTTCCGTTGCCACAGCCGGGCGGGTACGCAGCTCACGACGAAGCCCCGCCTGCCGGCGCTGTGCTTCCACATCGGCCAGCCAGGCCAGCGGTGATAGATCGGTGCGCGTCACGGTTGCTCCTCGCGGCAATTGAACACGTCGGCCGGGCCGACAATTGAACACGTCGGCCGGGCCGACAATTGAACACCGTTCAGGTTAGTGCACGAGCCACGCCGACCATGCCCGCGGTGATCTGTTCCACCTCCGCAGGGGTGCAGATGAACGGTGGCATGGCATAGATCAGCTTGCCGAAGGGGCGTAGCCAGAGCCCGTGACGCAGCGCCGCGAGCGTCGCCACCCGCATGTCTACCGGCTCACTCATCTCGATCACGCCGATGGCGCCGAGCACCCGGACATCGGCGACACCGGGCAATCCGCGGGCCGGCTCCAGCCCCTTCCGCAGGCCCACCTCGATCTCGGACACCCGGGCCGACCAATCACCGCTGACCAGCAGTTCCACCGCGGCTACCCCGACCGCGCAAGCCAGCGCGTTGGCCATGAACGTCGGCCCGTGCATGAGCGCGCCGGGCTCCCCTGCACTGATCGTCCGCGCGACCTCGCGGGTACACAGCGTCGCGGCCAAGGTGATGTAACCGCCGGTCATCGCCTTGCCGACGCACATGATGTCCGGGCTGACGCCGGCGTGTTCGGCAGCGAACAGCTTTCCGGTGCGGCCGAATCCGGTGGCGATCTCGTCGAAGATCAGCAGCACATCGTGGCGATCGCAGATCGCGCGCAGGTCCGCGAGGTAGCGCGGGTCATGAAAACGCATTCCTCCGGCACCCTGCACGACGGGTTCGACGATCACGGCGGCGAGCTCATCGGCGTGCTCGGCCAGCTGCCGCTCGAACGCCTCGATGTAGGACAGCTGGTAGTCGGCGGGTACCGGCGGCGCGAAAATTTGAGACACCAGGACGTCAGTCCAGAGGGAGTGCATGCCGCCGTCGGGATCGCACACGCTCATCGGGGTGAACGTGTCGCCGTGATAGCCGCCGCGCCAGGTCATCAGGCGGTGTTTCGAGCCCCGGCCCAGGCTGCGCCAGTACTGGAGCGCCATCTTGACGGCCACCTCGACCGACACCGACCCGGAATCGCTGAAGAACACGGTCTCCAGGGGCGCGGGGGTCAGCTCGACCAGCAGCTGGGCCAGCCGTGCAGCCGGCTCATGTGTCAGGCCGCCGAACATGACGTGGTTCATGGTGGCGAGCTGGTTGTTGATCGCACGGTCCAACACCGGATGTCCGTGTCCGTGCACGGCCGTCCACCAGGACGCCATCGCATCGAGAACCTCGATCGGTGCGCCGTCGGTAGGGTCGATCACAGTCAGCCACGCGCCCTTGGCCCCGACCGCAACCACGGGCGGCAATGCGTCCGCGTCCATGGCGCTGTAGGGGTGCCAGATGTGGGCCGCGTCAATGGCGCTGATCTGCGCCGGGGTCAGCTCAGCCACAGTCGGGCAGCCTAGCTCTTTGCTCACAGGGTGTGACGCACGCATCCGAAATGTGAGCGGCAGGCCGATGTTAGGTAAATTGGCCTCGACCATGAAAACCCTTGACGCCCCCCGGACGGAGCCCGGCACCGAATCCGGTTCCGTTCCGCACGCCGTCATGGGCACCCGAAAATCGGGCTTCTACCGCCATGATCTGGACGGACTGCGTGGTATCGCCATCGCCCTGGTCGCGATGTTCCACATCTGGTTCGGCCGGGTTTCCGGTGGTGTCGACGTTTTCCTGGCACTGTCCGGATTCTTTTTCGGCGGCAAGATGCTGCGCATCGCCCTCAACCCGGAGGCGCCGCTGTTGGTCCTGCCCGAAGTGGTCCGACTGGTGCGACGGTTGTTGCCCGCCCTGGTCGTGGTGCTTGCCGCAGGCGCGGTACTGACCATCCTGGTGCAGCCCGAGACGCGATGGGAAGCGTTTGCTGACCAAAGCCTGGCAAGCCTGGGCTACTACCAGAACTGGGAATTGGCCAACACCGCCGCCGATTACCTTCGCGCCGGTGAGGCGGTCAGTCCGCTGCAGCACATCTGGTCGATGTCGGTTCAGGGGCAGTTCTATGTGGCGTTCCTGGCGTTGGTCTTCGGGTTCGCTTTCCTGGGCCGCCGGATGTTCGGCCGGCACCTGCGGACCGCGTTCATCGTGTTACTGGGCGCGCTGACCATCGCATCGTTCGTGTACGCGATCATCGCGCACAACAACGATCAGGCCACGGCCTATTACAACAGCTTCGCGCGCGGCTGGGAGCTGCTGGCGGGCGCACTCGCCGGCGCACTGGTACCGGCCGTCCGCTGGCCGATGTGGCTGCGCACGATTCTGGCCACGGTGTCACTGGCCGCCATCCTGTCGTGCGGTTGGTTGATCGACGGCGTCAAGGAATTCCCCGGCCCCTGGGCGCTGGTTCCGGTCGGAGCCACCGTCATCTTCATCCTCACCGCCGCCAACCGGATGGACGATCCGAATACGGCCGAGCGGCTGCCCGCGCCCAACCGGATGCTGGCGACCAAACCGTTCGTGTCACTGGGCTCGATGGCCTACTCCCTCTACCTGTGGCACTGGCCGCTGCTGATCTTCTGGCTGTCCTACTCGGGCCACGCCCACGCCAACTTTCTCGAGGGCACGATCGTGCTTCTGGTCTCGGGTGTCCTGGCCTGGCTCACCACCCGCTACATCGAGGATCCGCTGCGCCCGCAGAAATCAAAGGACACCGCGCCGACTGCCTCCCTGCCCGCCGTCCCACTCCGCGTCCGGTTGCGCCGGCCCACCATCGTTCTCGGCTCCATCGTCGGACTGCTCGGCGTCGCGTTGACGGCCACCTCGTTCACCTGGCGCGAGCACGTCACCGTGCAGCGCGCCAACGGCAAGGAACTGTCCGGGCTGTCGGCCCGCGACTACCCGGGAGCCCGCGCGCTCATCGAGCATGCCCGGGTGCCCAAGCTGCCGATGCGTCCGACGGTCTTGGAGGCCAAGGACGATCTGCCCGCGTCCACGACCGACGGCTGCATCAGCGATTTCGGCAACACCGACGTGATCAACTGCACCTACGGTGACAAGGACTCGCCGCGGACGGTCGCGGTGGCAGGCGGATCGCATGCCGAGCACTGGATCACCGCGCTGGATCTGCTGGGTCGCCTCCACAACTTCAAGGTGGTCACCTACCTGAAGATGGGTTGTCCGCTGACCACGGAGGAGAACCCACTCGTAATGGGCGACAACCGCCCGTACCCGAAATGCCGTGAGTGGAACGAGAAGGTGATGTCCCAGCTCATCGCCGATCGCCCCAGCTTCGTTTTCACCACCTCGACCCGCCCGTGGAACATCAAGCCCGGCGACGTGATGCCCGGCACCTACATCGGCATCTGGGAAACCCTCTCCGAGAACAACATTCCCATCCTCGCGATGCGCGATACGCCGTGGCTCACGCGAAACGGTAAGCCGTACTTCCCGTACGACTGCCTGGCCAATGGTGGCGATGCCATCTCCTGCGGCATCGACCGGTCCAAGGTACTCTCCGACCACAACCCCACGCTGGATTTCGTCGGGAGGTTTCCACTGCTCAAGCCACTCGACATGAGCGATGCAGTGTGCCGTAAGGACTATTGCCGCGTGGTGGAGGGAAATGTGTTGCTGTACCACGATTCCCACCATCTCTCCACGACCTACATGCGCACGATGACAGGTGAACTCGGCCGTCAGATGGCGGTTGCTACCGGTTGGTGGTGAAACCATGACGTCATCGTCACCAACGCCTCCGCCGATCCCGACGCCGATGTCGACGGTCTGGCCGGGTGAGGCCTACCCGCTCGGCGCCACCTACGACGGCGCCGGAACCAACTTCTCGCTGTTCTCAGAGGTCGCCGAACGCGTCGAGCTGTGCCTGATCGCCAAGGATGGCACCGAACACCGGATCAACCTCGAAGAGGTCGACGGCTACGTCTGGCACGCCTACCTGCCCACGGTCACACCCGGTCAGCGTTACGGATACCGCGTGTACGGCCCGTGGGATCCCGGCACCGGACACCGGTGCGACCCCAGCAAGCTGCTGCTGGACCCCTACGGCAAGTCGTTTCACGGCGACTTCGACTTCAGCCAGGCCCTGTTCTCCTATGACCTGACCGCCGAACCACCCGGCACCGGCACCCCGCCCCAGGTCGACTCTCTGGGCCACACCATGAGCAGCGTGGTGATCAACCCGTTCTTCCAATGGGGCTCCGACCGGGCACCCAAGACGCCGTACCACGACACGGTGATCTACGAGGCACACGTCAAGGGGATGACCCAGACCCACCCCGGTATCCCCGAAGAGCTCCGGGGCACATACGCGGGGCTGAGCCACCCGGTTGTCATCGAGTACCTGCAGTCGCTGAACATCACCGCGATCGAGTTGATGCCGGTGCACCAGTTCATGCACGACCACCGACTGCTGGACCTCGGACTGCGAAACTACTGGGGCTACAACACGGTCGGCTTCTTCGCCCCGCATTTCCAGTACGCGGCCACGCGGCACGCCGGCGGTGCGGTGGCCGAGTTCAAGACCATGGTCAAGGCGTTCCACGATGCGGGTATCGAGGTGATCCTGGACGTGGTCTACAACCACACGGCCGAGGGCAACCACCTCGGTCCGACCATCAATTTTCGCGGGATCGACAATGCCGCTTACTATCGACTGCTCGACGGCCAACCCGAGTACTACAAGGACTTCACCGGAACCGGCAACAGCCTCAACGCCCGGCACCCGCACACCCTGCAGCTGATCATGGACTCGTTGCGGTACTGGGTCCTGGAGATGCATGTCGACGGGTTCCGGTTCGACCTGGCCTCCACTCTGGCGCGCGAATTCTATGATGTGGACCGGCTTTCGGCGTTCTTCGACCTGGTCCAGCAGGACCCTGTCGTCAGCCAGGTGAAGTTGATCGCCGAGCCGTGGGACATCGGTGAAGGTGGCTACCAGGTCGGCAATTTCCCAGGTTTGTGGACCGAATGGAATGGGAAATACCGCGATACTGTGCGCGATTACTGGCGGGGCGAGCCTGCGACCCTGGGCGAGTTCGCCTCCAGGCTGACCGGTTCCTCGGATCTGTACGAGGCCACCGGACGCCGCCCCGGCGCCAGCATCAACTTCGTCACTTGCCACGACGGATTCACCCTCAACGACCTCGTGTCCTACAACGAGAAGCACAACGAGGCCAACGGTGAGGACAACCGAGACGGCGAGAGCCACAACCGGTCCTGGAACTGTGGTGTCGAGGGGCCGACCGACGATCCGGAGATCCTGGCCCTGCGTACCAAGCAGATGCGTAACATCACCGGCACCCTGATGCTGTCCCAGGGGACCCCGATGATCGCCCACGGCGACGAGATCGGCCGAACCCAGCTGGGCAACAACAACGTGTACTGCCAGGACTCCGAGTTGTCCTGGATGGACTGGTCGCGGTTGGAGACCAACGCCGACCAGTTGGAATTCACGCGCAAGGTGCTGGCATTCCGTAAGCGCCACCCCGTGTTCCGGCGGCGCCGGTTCTTCGACGGCAAACCGATCCGCAGCGGCGATCAGGTTCGCGACATCGCCTGGCTGACCCCGTCGGGTACCGAGATGACGCCGGAGGATTGGGGCACGGGCCTGGGCACGTGTGTCGCTGTGTTCCTCAACGGCGACGCGATCGAGGCTCCCAACGCCCGGGGCGAGCGGGTGGTCGACGATTCATTCCTGTTGTGTTTCAACGCCAACGACCACGAGCAGGATTTCGTCACGCCGAACGGCGACTACGCCAAGGAGTGGACGGCCGACCTCGACACGGCCGACCCGACCGGAACCTCCGAACTGGTCGTGGCCGCGGGCGAGAAGATCTCGCTGCAGGCCCGGTCACTGCTCGTGTTGCGCAAGACGGCCTGACATGCGTCGCCCGGTTCTTTCCACGTATCGGCTCCAGATGCGTGGTGATTGCTGCACCTTCGATGACGCCGTGAACCTCCTCGACTATCTCGATCGCCTCGGGGTGTCTCACCTTTACCTGTCCCCGATCCTGACCGCCGCACACGGATCCACGCACGGGTACGACGTCACCGATCCCACCACGGTATCGGCGGCCCTCGGCGGGCCGGAGGGTCTGCGGCGGCTCTCGGAGGCCGCACGGTCCCGGGGTATGGGGCTTGTTGTCGACATCGTTCCCAACCACCTCGGGGTCGCTCACCCCGAGCAGAACCGCTGGTGGTGGGATCTGCTGCGGTACGGCCGAGCGTCGGCATACGCCGAGTACTTCGACATCGACTGGGATCTCGACGGCGGCCGGGTTGTGTTGCCGGTCCTGGGTTCCGACGACGACGTGGCCGATCTCGTGGTCGAGGGGGACGTGCTGCGCCTGGGCGATCTGGTCTTCCCCATCGCACCGGGAACCGGCACAGGCACGGGCAGCCAGGTGCATGACCGCCAGAACTACCGGCTGACCGGTTGGCGCAGCGGGATCTGCGGCTATCGTCGCTTCTTCTCGATCACGTCGCTGGCCGCGCTGCGTCAGGAGGACCGGGCCGTTTTCGACGCCAGCCATGTCGAGATCAAACGCTGGTTCGATGAGGGGCTCGTGGACGGCCTACGCATCGATCATCCCGACGGATTGTCCGACCCTGCAGGCTATCTGCGCTGGTTGCGTGAGCTCACCGGCCCCGACGCCTGGATCGTGGTGGAGAAGATCCTGGCCGCCGACGAGTCCCTCGACGCGTCACTGCCTGTCGACGGCACCACCGGATATGACGCACTGCGCGAGGTCGGTGGTCTGTTCATCGCCCCCGTCGGGGAAACCAGGCTGAGCGCCGTGAGCGGCCGCCCGGATCTCGACGCCGAACTCATGCTCAAGACCGCGGCGGTCACCGAAACCCTGGCCAGCGAGTTGGGCCGGCTGTGCCGATCCATCACGGCGGTGACCGCCCAGCAGGACCCTCGGCTTCCCGGAGCCGTCACAGCACTGATCAGCCGGATCGGCGTGTACCGAAGTGACTATCCGGCACTGGGCACGATCCTCCCGGTGGCGCTGCAGGAAACCGCGTGCACCACACCGGAACTCGCCGACGCGTTGTCCACCATCTCGGTGGCGATGTCGAGCAGCGTGGAGGTGGTGACCCGGTTCAATCAGCTGTGCGGGGCCGCGACCGCGAAAGCGGTCGAGGACTGCCTGTTCTACCGCGACGCCCGACTGGTCTCACTCAACGAGGTCGGTGGCGCACCCGAGTTGTTCGGGGTCACGACAGCCGAGTTCCACCAACGGGCGTCGACGCGCATGCGCACCTGGCCGTCGACGATGACCACGCTGTCGACCCACGACACCAAACGCGGCGAGGACGCCCGCGCCCGCATCGGGCTGCTGTCCCAGGTACCGGACACGTGGGCGGACTCCGTCGACCGGTGGAACAACCTGACCGCTCCCCCGGACCAAGCCACCGCGTTATTCCTGTGGCAGAACATCTTCGGCGTCTGGCCGGTCAGCGGCGAGGTTACCGACGAGCTCCGCATCCGGCTGCACAGCTACGCCGAGAAGGCGATCCGCGAGGCCGCCACCCGCACCTCCTGGCACGACCCGGCCCGCGACTTCGAGGACGAGGTACACCACTGGCTGGATCGAGTGCTCCACGGGCCGGTCGCAGCCGAACTGACCGCGCTGGTCAGTCGGCTGCACGTGCACGCCCGAAACGACAGTCTGGGCCAGAAACTGGTCCAGTTGACGGCACCCGGAATTCCCGACGTATACCAGGGCACCGAGACCACCGAGGACAGTCTGGTCGATCCCGACAACCGGCGTCCGGTCGACTACCCTGCGCTGCGCGATGCCTTGGAGCGTGGGGATGATGCGAAGCTGCGGGTAACCGAGTCCGCGCTGGCGCTGCGCCGGACGCGTCCGGAATCCTTCCTCACCGGGTCCTACGTCCCATTGTCTGCCACCGGCCACGCGGCGCGGCACGTGCTGTCCTTCTGCCGCGGCGGAGATGTCGTGGTGGCCGTGAGCCGGTGGACCGTGGCGCTCGCCGAAACTGGTTGGGCCGACACCGCATTGCCATTGCCCGCCGGCCGGTGGACGGATCGCCTCAGTGGCCGCCCTTGGGCCGGTGGACCGGTGCCGCTGACCGAGTTGCTCGCCGATTCTCCGGTGGCCTTGCTGGAGCGCACCGATGGCTGAATTCGCGGTGTGGGCGCCCATACCGGACCGGGTGCGTGTCGACGTGGACGGGACGCTGCACGACATGGCGCGCTCCCGAGACGGATGGTGGCGCGCCGAGGTCGCCTGCCGCACCGACGCCAGGTACGGGTTCGTCCTGGACGAGAATCCCGAGGTCTTGCCAGACCCTCGGTCACCGCGTCAGCCCGACGGCGTGCATGCCCGCTCGCAACTGTGGGCTCCGGCCCCCGATGCGTGGACAGACGCCACCTGGGCCGGCCGGTCCATCTGCGGCGGGGTGATCTACGAACTGCACACCGGAACCTTCACGCCCGAAGGTACTTTCGATGCCGCGATCGACAAGCTCGACCATCTGGTGGAACTCGGCGTCGATTTCGTGGAACTGATGCCGGTCAACGCGTTCAACGGTCCCCATGGCTGGGGTTATGACGGCGTGCTGTGGTACGCGGTACATGAACCGTACGGCGGTCCCGACGGCCTCATCCGGCTCGTCGACGCGTGCCACGCACGTGGGCTCGGGGTGCTGATCGACGCGGTGTTCAACCACTTCGGACCGTCCGGCAATTACCTTCCGAGGTTCGGCCCGTACCTGTCGTCCGGCCACAATCCGTGGGGCAGTTCGATCAACCTGTCCGATGCCGATGCCGACGAGGTCCGTGCGTACATCATCGAGTGCGCGTTGCGCTGGATGCGCGATTTCCACGCCGACGGGCTGCGTCTCGATGCGGTGCACGCACTCGTCGACAACACCGCGATCCATCTGCTCGAGGAACTGGCAGCCGAAACCGACGCCCTGGCCGACGAACTCGGCAGACCGCTGTCGCTGATCGCCGAAAGCGACCTCAACGATCCCCGGCTGATCACCCCGCGGGACCGCGGCGGGTACGGCTTGACCGCTCAGTGGGACGACGATATCCACCACGCCATCCACACTGCGGTATCCGGCGAACGGCAGGGCTACTACGCCGATTTCGGATCGCTGACCACACTGGCAGAAACGTTGAAGCACGGATACTTCCACGCCGGCACCTACTCGTCTTTCCGCCACCGCAGGCACGGTCGGCCGTTGGACACGGCCACCATTCCGGCCACCCGCCTGCTGGCGTACACCCTCACCCACGATCAGGTCGGCAATCGCGCCGTCGGCGACCGGCCCTCGCAGCGTCTGACCTTCGGCCAGCTCGCGGTCAAGGCCGCACTGGCTCTCGGATCTCCTTACACCGCCATGCTTTTCATGGGTGAGGAATGGGGATCCTCCTCGCCGTTCCAGTTCTTCAGTTCGCACCCCGAACCGGACCTGGCGCGTGCCACCGCCGAGGGACGCAAGGCCGAGTTCGCCGAACACGGCTGGGATGCCGACGAGATCCCCGATCCACAGGACCCAGCGACGTTCCTACGGTCCAAACTGAACTGGAGCGAGGTCACCGAGGGCGAGCATGATGCACTCCACCGAACCTATCGCGAGCTGATCGCATTGCGGGGCAGCGAACCTGACCTCGCCGATCCGTGGCTCGACCACTTGTCGATCGACTTCGACGAAGACCAACGCTGGATCGTGCTACATCGGGGCGCAGTGTCCATCGCCTGCAATCTGGGCACCGAGCCAGTAGCGGTACCGGTCTCCGGCGAGCTGCTGCTGGCCTGGGATCACCCTGACGTCTGCACCGACGCCACGATATTGGCCGGGCACTCCTTCGCGATCCTGCGCAGCGAGGGCGATCAGTAGTCCTTCTGCACGGATGTTCCGTCGAGGTCCAATACGGCGCCACGCGAGCTCTTCGGCCGTAGCTCCGAAACCTGCTCACCGCGCCGGTCCACCAGTATCGAGTGCGACTCGCCCGATGCGAACGCGTGCCGCTCACCCCATTGACGCAGCGCCACCACGACGGTGAAGAGATCACGACCGGCCTTCGTGAGCGTGTACAGCTGCCGCCGGCCCGACGCTGCCGGCTGCCGGTCGAGGATGCCGCGATCCACCAGTCGACGCAGCCGGTCGGTGAGGATGTTGCGCGCGATGCCGGTGCGCTGCTGAAAGTCGGTGAATGCGCGCGCGCCGTCCATGGCATCGCGGACGATCAGCAGGCTCCAGCGGTCTCCGACCAGGTCGAGCGTGCGCGCGACCGGACACGTGGGATCCGTCCAGGTCACGCCGTCCGTACTCAGCACCGACTCGGTCATCACGCCCCCTAAAGAGTTGCTGAATGAAACCATTCTGCCGTAGCCTCCAAATAGTTGCAATATGCAACCATTGAGAGGAGCGTGGATGGAGCTGACCTTCGGCCGCAGAGTGTTTTTCGCCACCGTGTGCGCAGTGGCTGTGGCCACGATCTACGCGGCACAGCCCGTCCTCGCGCAGATCGGCAGCGACCTCGGCGTGCCGGAGGCGCATCTGGGGTGGATCGTCACGGCCGGGCAACTCGGCTATCTGGTCGGATTGGTCCTTCTCGTCCCCTTCGGCGACATGATGAACCGCCGTAATCTGATCAGCGGGCACCTTCTACTGGCCGCGCTGGGTGTGGCGCTGGCCGCGACAGCCGCACAAACCTGGCAGCTGCTCGCCGGACTGGCAGTCGCCGGCCTGTTCGCCGTCGTCGTCCAGACCACGGTGGCTTTCGCTGCCGCCCTGTCCACACCCGAGCAACGCGGCCGCACCCTCGGCGCGGTCACCTCCGGGGTTGTCATCGGCATCCTCGGTTCCCGGGTGGCCGCAGGCGCTTTCGCCGCCGCGTGGGGGTGGCGCGGCGTCTATGCCGGGCTGGCCGTGCTGCTACTCGCCCTGGCATGCCTCGCCCCGAGGCTCCTGCCGGCCGATCCGCGGCGCGAATCAGCCTCCTACGTCGATATTCTGGCGTCACTGGGCCAACTGTTCGGTGACCGCCTGTTCATCTCACGCGGGCTGATCGCGTTCTTCCTCTTCGCCTCTTTCGGCACACTGTGGAGTGGCCTGGCACTGCCACTCGCCGCGGCTCCGTGGCATCTCAGTACCGCTCAGATAGGGCTTTTCGGAATCGCCGGTCTCGCCGGCGCACTCGGCGCCGCCCGGGCGGGACGCTGGGCTGACGCCGGCTTCGCACGTGCCGTCACCGGCGGGGCGCTCGCGCTGCTGACGGCCTCCTGGCTGGCCATCGGGCACGCATCATGGTCGTTGGCGCTGATCGTGGTCGGTGTGATCGTGCTCGACTTCGCGGTACAGGCCGTACATGTGAGCAACCAGCACCTGCTCACCACCGCCCATCCGCACCGCACCAGCAGCGTTATCGGCGGCTACATGTTCTTCTATTCACTCGGCTCGGCCCTCGGGGCGGCCGCCACGACCGCGGCGTATTCGGTTGCGGGATGGACCGGCTCGAGCATCCTCGGCGCCGCCTTCGCCACCTGCGCTCTCATCGTCTGGGCTGTCAGCCCAGCGGCGCACCGAGTGCCCAGATGACCCAACGCGCGTAGATCACTACCTGTGTTCAGCGCCGACGCGAACAGCGCGTGGCACCACGTGGGCACCGCAACGCCTGATCGCCGCGAATTCGAGTAGGGCACTACGCGCGCAACGGTGTCGCGCTCGACGCATGATCAGGTCATGCCACGCTGCTGACATCCGGCGGTCCGAAGCGAGACAGCCCAACCCACCAATGCGGGAGATGTGAGAACTGATGAACGACAACGGGTTAGAGAGTTTTGCGTTGCACAGTGCAGACAGGTTCCAGGGCCCGGCAGTGCAGGCCATCAATGACGAAGCAGTCGTGCCCGGCGCAGCGCCGGCAGTCGACGTGGCGACGCTCGATCCGGAATCGGCTGCGCGCCGCTACCTCAACCAGATGATCGCCAGCCCCGAGGTGCCGTCGATCACCGACAGCAGCGCGGGACCCGGGACCGAGTACCTGGCCCTCGGCACCGAGTCCGTTCCGTTGACCGACTCGACCGTCGTCAAGTTCGCCCAATACCGCCAACGCATCCCCGTATACGGATCGCTGGTCACGATCGAGCTGGATGACGCGAACAACATGCTGGCTGTCAATTCGGCGATCGGCAATCCCGATGGTGTCGATGCAGTCGCGACCATATCGCCGGCGCGGGCCCAGGATGTGATCGTCAAGGACGCAGGCAAAGACGCATTGCCACTGTCGGAACCACCCCGGCTCTACTTCTACTTCGACAAGAATTCGGACCCCGGGGTTTGGCACTTGGTGTACATCGCCAAGAACGTACAGCGCCACCGCAAACGCACCTCCGACGGTCACCCGGAGACGCTGCCGGAGCTCTTCGACTACGTCGTGGACGCTCATTCCGGTGAACTGATCGCCAAACTTCCTCGCACCCAGACGATTTCGTGGACACTGGAAGAACTGGACTCCACCGATGCCCTCGGCCAGACTCGCCGCATCCGGGCCGAACGGGACGAGAACCACAACACGCGACTGGTGGACCCCACCCGGCGCATCGAGACCTACGATTTCGGGTTCCGCAAGATCGAATCGCAGTTCCGCTCGCTACCGGGTGCGGAGCCGATCTCCAATCCGCCGGCACCTTGGAGCCCGGCCGCGATCAGCGCCCACGCCAACGCCCAGGAGGTCGCCGACTATCTGGTGAACACCTTGCAGCGCAACGGCCTCGACAACCAGGGCAGCCCGTTCATCTCGTCCATCAACTGCACGTCCATCCAGGATCCGACGCCCCAGCAGTGGCGCAATGCCGCCTGGATCGGCACCCAGATGGTGTACGGCCAGCGCAGCGTCGGCGGCGAGCTGCGGTCGTACGCGGTGGCCATGGACGTGGTGGCCCATGAGATGACGCACGGACTGACCGACAACACGGCCCGACTCGAGTACAAGGACGAGTCCGGCGCACTCAACGAGTCCTATTCGGACATCATGGGGATAATCATCGCCAATGCCCAGAAACCCGACATCGACAGCTGGAACTGGGAGATGGGCGAGGAGCTCGACGGCACCGGGGTGCCTCTGCGGGATCTGAGTGATCCGGCCCGACGCGGCCAGCCTGCGCACGTTCACGACTACGTACACACGACCCGGGACAACGGCGGTGTGCACACCAACAGTGGCATCCACAACAAGGCGGCGTTCAACGTCATCAGCGCGAAGAACGGCCAGGGCCATCTCTTCACCCCGCAGGATGTGGCGGTTCTGTTCTATCTCGCGCTGACACTTCACCTTTCACGAACGTCAGGCTTCAGTGACAGCCGCCGAGCCGTTGAGCTGGTGGCCAAGTCCCTCTTCCGCGGAAACCCCGAAAGCGTCCGGGATGAGAAGGTCGCCGCAGTGAGCGCAGGTTTCGAGGCGACCGGAATCAGCGCCTGAGTGCACCGCCGTCAGGCCGGGTTTCTCAGGTGAGGTACCGGTACGTCGGTGACCCTGGTTCGAGCAACTCGACGTGGATATCGGAATCCTCCATACGCGCCAGCAGGCCTTCGAGGTCTGTCGCCGCGCTCAACTGGACGCCGCACAGCGCCTCGCCGGTCTCGCGGTTGTTGCGCTTGACGTACTCGAACAGGGTGATGTCGTCACCGGGCCCGAGGACCTCATCGAGGAATCGGCGCAGCGCGCCGGGTTCCTGCGGGAAATCGACCAGGAAGTAGTGCTTGAGGCCCAGGTGCACCAGTGAGCGCTCCACCACCTCGATGTAGCGGGAGACGTCGTTGTTTCCGCCGGAGATCAGGCACACCACGGTGGAACCGGGCTCGATGTCCGCCTCCAACAGCGCCGCAACCGACAGCGCACCCGCGGGCTCGGCAATGATTCCGTCGTTCTGGTACAGGTCGAGCATCGCGGTGCACACCGCGCCCTCGTCCACCGTGGTGAGGGTGACCATGTCACCGGCCGCGGCCAACACGGCGTAAGGCAGCGCCCCGGCCCGCGCCACGGCCGCGCCGTCGACGAACTGATCGACGTGATCCAGGGTCACCGGTTCGCCCGCGGCCAGGGCGGCGATCATCGACGCCGCGCCCGCCGGCTCCACACCGAGTACCGAGGTTTCCGAAGCGCGCTCGGCGAGATACGTGGTGATGCCTGAGATACAGCCGCCGCCACCGACGGGGACGATCACCAGGTCCGGCTCGTCGTCGAGCTGGTCGAGCAGCTCGGCGCCGATGGTGCCCTGTCCGGCCATCGTGCGCAGGTCGTCGTACGGGGGTACGAGGGTCGCCCCGGTGCGTGCGACGTCTTCGAGCGCTGCGGCGGCGGCCAGATCGTAGGTCGAACCAACTGCGATGAGCTCGATGAACTCACGGCCGTGATAGCGGATCCGGTCCTGCTTCTGCTTGGGGGTTTTGGCCGGCACGTAGACGCGGCCATGGGTACGCATCGACCGGCAGGCCATTGCGAAGCCCTGCGCGTGGTTGCCTGCCGAGGAGCACACCACGCCGGCGGCCAACTCCTCGGGCGAGAGCTGCGCCATCAGGTTGAACGCCCCGCGCACCTTGTAGGAACGCACCGCCTGCAGGTCCTCACGTTTGAGGTACACGTTGGCTCCGGTGGCTTCCGATAGCCGCTCGTTGAACTGCAGCGGGCTGCGCGTGACCACCCCGGAAATTCGCTTGGCGGCCTCGTCGATGTCGGCCGCGGTCAGGGGCGCGGCCAGCGGGGAGACTCGGGAGCCTTTGCTCAGATCGGCAGTCACCGTTCAATGGTGCCACTGGCCAGGCGTTTCACTGCAGTTGGGTGGGGAGACACACTGGAATCCCACCAGTTGTGCCGCCAAATCGAAGAAATCCCGCGCATGCGGTTGAGAGGCCTCCGAACTGGGAAAACAACCTCATGCGGCACATCCAGCAGCGGGTGCGGCGGGCGGTAGCGCACACCCTGACGATCGGCGCGCTGGCAACGTCGGCCTGCTCGGCGGGCACCGGTACCCCGGCAGATGCGTCCACGGCGCGCGTATTCATCAACGGCCAGGAGATGCCGACGACCTACTCGGTGCTGTGCACGCAACGATCCTGGCTGTGGACCATCGAAACTCAGCCGGAAGCGCCCGGCTTCACCGCCATCATCCAGACCGGCACCACAGTCGAACCGAAGGTGATGCGCCTGACCGACATGTCGGGTTTCACCGGCGGTTCAGCCAACGTGGCGGCGTCCGCCGATGCCGGCATCGACGGCACCACATTCCACATGAGCGGCACGGCCCGCGGCTGGTTCGCGGACCGTCCCACCAGGCCAACCGAGGTCCAGTACCGGGTGGAAGCCCGTTGTTGAGCATTCTGGACCGATAAAGTGAGCCTCAACGAAGGTTTCGGCTACCCGAAATCATGGTTACGAGCTATCGTCAATACATGACCACCGCCGGGAACTTTCGTAGCGGCACCTCCCGGGCCGATCATCAGGTCGACATCGCCGGGGTGCCCTGGCCGACGTACAAGCTGATCGCCCTGGCGATCGGTGCCCTGGTCTTGGTGGTGGTCGGCGTGGCGACGATGAGCGCCGCCCCAGCAGTGCTCTCGGCCGCTGCAGCCGCCATCGTGGCCTGGCTGGGACTCGGCCACGTTTCACCCTCTGATCAATGACCTTCCAGCAGCCGCCGCAGCGTTTCTAGATCGGCGGCTACCGCGGCCACATCTGCCTCGAACTCTTCGTCGGTCATCCCGGGCCGCTGCCGGACCGTGAACACGACTTCGCACGACGTTGCGTCACCGCCTGCCGGTACCACCCGCATCGGGTTGTAGACGGCCTCACCCGAGGGCAGATGCACCACGTGATCGAGCACTCCCAGTGCGTTCGGTGCAGCAAATTCGACAGTGACCTCACCCATCGGGGAGTCCGCGAGCCAACCTCGCGGCGTGAGCCGCAACCCACCCTCGGCCAGGCCCGCCGCCCAGTTGACCATCTGTCGCGGATCCGCGGCATAGGCGTACACCGCGTCCGCGGCAACCTCGATCCAGACGCTCACATGCGTGCTGCGCATGCTCCCACCGTAGGCTGGATCGCAAGGGCGGTAAACGTTTTCGCCCAATTGTTCAGCCGCCGACCGGGTGTACCGTCGGGCGTGTGGGTATTGCGACGACGGGCCTGACGCCGGTAGAGGAAACCGCATTCCTGACCCTGTATGCCAGGGCTCTCGACAACCGGTGGGCCCGCCCAATCCTCGGCGACACGATGGCCGACGAGACGGTGGCCAGACTCGACTACGACTTCGCCGGCCTCGGGGTGCAGACCAGCGTGGTGTGCCAGTCGGCGTTACGCGCCAAGATGCTCGACGACCGGGTCCGTGCGTTTGTCGCCGACCATCCCGACGCCGTCGTGGTCGATCTCGGCGGAGGTCTCGACAGCGGCGTCCACCGCGTTGCACCACCGGCCACGGTCGATTGGTACAGCGTCGACCTACCCGGGATCAGCGAGCTGCGCGATCGGGCGATGCCCTCACTCCCCCAGGCACACACTGTCTCCGCGTCGTTGGCCGATCCGGACTGGACCGACCCGATTCATTCCGATCGACCCACCATGTTGGTGGCCGACGGACTGTTCGCATTCCTCAGCGAACCGTTGATCGCCGGCATCTTCCGGACGATCACCGAACACTTCGATTCCGGCGAGCTGGCGTTCAACGACTACGGCCGGATCGGCTGGATGAGCAGGGCCGCGCTGAAGTTCTTTCCTGCCAAAATGTTCAAGGACGTCGGAAGTCAGTGGGGCTACCCGGGTTTCAAGGATGCCCACCATCCCGAAACCTGGAACCCGCGGCTGCGACTCGTCGAGGAGTCCAGCCTCGCTCACCAACCGGAGGTCGATCGCTTTCCCGGTGCACTGCGGCTCGCAACGCGGGCCTCCGGCCTCAGCAAGGCGACGGCCCGTAAGGCGCGCATCCTGCGGTACCGGTTCTGACCGCTGCTGCGTCAGGCCGGTAGCTCGTTGTGAATCCCGCACGTGCACAACTCGATTGACGGACATGTGCACCGCATCCCCCACTCGATGATGGCGCGCGCCTGGGTCAGCGCCTCCATTTGTGCGTCGATCTCGGCAAGCTTGGTCTGCGCCAGCTCACGCGCCACCGGCCGGCCCGTGGTGTCATCCTGCAGCAGTTGCCCGATCTCGGTCAGCGAGAAGCCGGCAGCCTTGCACAACCTGATCACCTCAAGACGCATCAGGACAGATTCCTGATAGCGACGCTGCCCACCCAGGCGCTGCGGGGCGGGCAACAGCCCGACCTGCTCGTAGTAGCGGAGCGCGGTCTGAGCGACCCCACTCCGCTGCGTGACGTCTCCGATGGTCAGCGTCGCGGCCATCTGCCCTCCTCACCGAGCTTGACTTAGAGTCAACTCTAAGTCGTTGACTGGCTACATGCCACACACCGACACCACACTGGAGACCTTGAGTCGCTCCCATTACGCGTTGCTGCGCAGTTTTCGCCGCGACGGAACCGCTGTCGACACCCCGATCTGGTTCGTGCTCGACGGCCGAACGGCATTCTTCCGCACCAAGATCGGCCCGAAGACCCGCAGACTCGCGGTGCGGCCCGATGTCGAACTGGTGGTCTGCGACTACAAGGGACGAATCACCGGCACCACCTGGCTGACCGGCCGGGCCACTGTCCTGGGCGGTGAGGACGCCGAACAGGCCAACCGAGCGCTGCACCGGCGATACGGATGGCAATGGAACATCGTGCCGCTGCTGAAGATCCCCGGCGTCACCAACGTGCACCGCGACCTGCCGTTGCGGGAGAAGCTACGACGCGCCCGCACCCGCGGCGTGTGGCCCGACAGCGCGATCGTGAGGATCGATATGGCGCCGCAGGATGTCCCGGCTCAGCCCAGACAACCGGGGCCGAGCAGTGCCTTGAGGTCGCCCATCAACGCCGAGGACGGTGTCACCCGCAGCGACTGATCCAGCTCCAGCGTGGTGATGCGCTCACCGCTGATCAGCCGCAGATGCACCTGGGACGTGCCGGGATGATTGGCCAGCACCTGTTTGAGCGCACTCACCTTGTCGATCGTGCACTGGCGGGTGGGCAGACTCACGGCCAGCGGCCGGTCGGCCTGGGCGCTGCTGAAGTCGGGTACCACCAGTTCGTGCGCGATCAGCGAGATCCGGTCATCGCGGGCAGCCACCTTTGCCTTGACCAGCACCACGACGTCGTCGGCAATCTCATGACCGAACAGTGAGTAGGTCTGCGGGAAGAACAGCACCTCGATACCGCCGGTGAGGTCTTCCAATTGAGCTGACGCCCAGGGCAAGCCGTTTTTGTTCACCCGACGGTTCACCGAGGCCAGGATGCCGCCGACCACCACCTGCGCATCGTTGGCGACATCTCCGTCGAGAATCGCCGGGATCTGGGTATCGACCTGGTTGGCAAGCAGGTGGGCAACCCCGTTGAGCGGATGCCCGGACACGTACAGCCCCAGCATCTCGCGTTCGAGCGCGAGCTTGTGCTTGTCCTCCCACTCCTCCTCGGGCACGCGGATGGTGAACGCGGAATCGCCGGTGTCAGCGCCACTACCATCGGCACCGCCGAACAGGTCGAACTGGCCCATCGCCTCGGCCTTCTTGGTACCGAGCACCGAGTCGACGGCATCGGTGTGTACCAGGAACAACCCCTTGCGAGGGTGGCCGAGCGAGTCGAATGCGCCTGCCTTCACCAGAGATTCGGTGACCTTCTTGTTGCAGGCCGCGATGTCGATCTTGTTGAGGTAGTCGGAGAAGTCCGCGTATTTACCCTTCTCGGTACGGGTACTGATCAACGACGCAACGACATTCGCGCCGACGTTGCGGATGGCGCCCAGACCGAACCGGATATCGTCGCCAACCGACGCGAAGTTCTGCACCGACTCGTTGACGTCGGGCGGCAGCACTGTGATGCCGAGCCGACGGCAATCGGCCAGATAGACCGCGGCCTTGTCCTTGTCGTCACCGACCGAGGTGAGCAGGCCGGCCATGTACTCGGCGGGGTAATTCGCCTTGAGGTAGGCCGTCCAGTACGACACCAGGCCGTAGCCGGCCGCGTGCGACTTGTTGAACGCGTACCCGGCGAACGGAAGGATGGTGTCCCACAGGGCTTTCACCGCAGCCTCGGAGAACCCGTTGGCAGTCATGCCTTCCTTGAAGCCCTTGTACTCGGCCTCGAGCACCTCAAGCTTCTTCTTACCCATGGCCTTACGGAGCGCATCGGCCTTACCCATGGTGTAGGAGGCGACCTTCTGCGCGATGAACATGATCTGCTCTTGGTAGACGATCAGGCCGTAGGTCTCGGCCAGGATCTCCTTGAGCGGTTCCTCGAGCTCGGGATGGATGGGCTTGATCGCCTGACGGCCGTTCTTGCGGTCGGCATAGTCGTTGTGGGCGTTCATGCCCATCGGACCGGGTCGGTACAGCGCCAGCACCGCCACGATGTCGTTGAACCCGGTGGGCTGCATGCGCCGCAGCAGGTCACGCATCGCACTGCCGTCGAGCTGGAACACGCCCAGCGTGTCGCCGCGGCCGAGGAGCTCGTAGGCGGCCGGATCGTCGAGCGCCAGCGTTTCGAGATCCAGATCGATCCCCCGGTTCGCCTTGATGTTCTCCAGGCAGTCACCGATGATCGTCAGGTTTCGCAGACCCAGGAAGTCCATCTTGAGCAGACCGATGGCCTCACACGACGGGTAGTCCCAGCCGGTGATGATCGCGCCGTCCTGCGGACGCTTCCACAGCGGGATCGCGTCGACCAGCGGCTCGGAGCTCATGATCACCGCGCAGGCGTGCACGCCCGCGTTGCGCACCAGCCCTTCCAGGCCGCGCGCCGTCTCGAAGATGGTCCGCACGTCCGGATCGGTGTCGATCAGGGCGCGGACCTCGGCGGCTTCCTTGTACCGCTCGTGGTTGGGATCGGTGATCCCCGACACGGGGATGTCCTTGGCCATGATGGGTGGCGGCAGCGCCTTGGTGATCCGGTCGGCGATCGCGAAACCGGGCTGGCCGTAATGCACCCGGGCCGAATCTTTCAGCGCCGCTTTGGTTTTGATGGTGCCGAAGGTGATCACCTGGGCCACCCGGTCGCTGCCCCACTTGTTTGCCGCGTAACGCAGCATCTCGCCGCGGCGACGGTCGTCGAAGTCGATGTCGATATCGGGGGCCGACGGACGTTCCGGGTTCAGGAAGCGCTCGAACAGCAGCCCGTGCGGGATCGGGTCGATGTTGGTGATACCCAGCGCGTAGGCCACCAGTGACCCGGCGGCCGACCCACGGCCCGGCCCCACGCGGATCCCGACCGACCGGGCGTAGTTGATCAGGTCGGCCACGATCAGGAAGTAGGACGGAAAGCCCTTGTCGCAGATGACCTTGATCTCGTACGCCGCGCGGTCGGTGTACTCGGGTGGGACAGGTGCGCCACGAAACCTGCGCTCCTCCAGGCCGGCCTGGACCTCATGGGTCAGCCATGAGCCCTGGTCGTGTCCGTCGGGAACCGGGAACACCGGCATGCGGTCGCTGGGCGTCCACACGTCGGCGTAGGACTGCACCCGCTCGCCGATGAGCACTGTGGAATCGCACGCGCCCGGCACCTGGGCATCCCACAGGGCCCGCATCTCGTCGGCCGACTTGAGGAAGTAGCCGTCGCCGTCGAACTTGAACCGGTTCGGGTCCGACAGCGTCTTGCCCGTCTGAATGCACAGCAGCGCCTCGTGATTCTGCGAGGCCTCACGCGTGACGTAGTGACAGTCGTTGGTGGCCAACGGTGGGATGCCGAGCTTCTGCCCGACCTCCAACAGGCCCTCCCGGACGCGGCGCTCGATATCGAGACCGTGGTCCATCAGCTCGAGGAAGAAGTTGTCGGGGCCGAAGATGTCGCGCCATTTGGCGGCGGCCTCCAGCGCCTCCTGGCGTTGGCCCAGCCGTAGCCGGGTCTGCACCTCGCCGGACGGGCAACCGGTGGTCGCGATGATGCCTTCGGCATGCTCGGCGATGATCTCGGCATCCATGCGCGACCACTTGCCGAGCTGGCCTTCGAACGACGCCAGCGAGGACAGCTTGAAGAGGTTGCGCAGACCGGTGGCATTCTCGGCGACCATCGTCATATGGGTGTAGGCGCCGCTACCCGAGACGTCGTCACTCTTCTGGCTCGGGTCACCCCACTGGATCCGCTTGGTGTCAAAGCGCGACGCCGGCGCGATGTACGCCTCGATGCCGATGATCGGTTTGATGCCGACCGTGGTCGCGGAGTTGTAGAACTCACTGGCGCCGAACATGTTGCCGTGGTCGGTCATACCTATCGCAGGCATGCCCAGCCGCTGGGCCTCGGCCAGCATCGGCGTGATCTTCGCGGCCCCGTCGAGCATCGAGTACTCGGTGTGGTTGTGCAGGTGTACGAAGGACCCCGAAGATGAACCGCTCATAGGGGTGCCAGTCTATGGCGACCCACTGACACTTCTCGTACTTCCCGGCGTGTCGCCACTCGTGTCTTCGTCGGCGCGTCAACGATCCCGGTCGGCGATCGACAGCAACCCATTTCCGATCACAAGATGTAGTTGCTTGGCAATCTGCGGTACATCGACGGGCCTGCCCTGCCAACCACTGTAGGCACCCACTCCCCACAGCATCGCGTACAACAGTTCGACCATCGTTCCGTGCTCGGTGTGCGGCGGCAGTTCGCGCCGCACGATGGCCTCGGTCACCACCTCGCCGAGGAACCCGCGGGTGGCCGCGACGGTAGCGCAAGGCAGGTCCGGGTGGCGGTAGGCCTCCAGCCGCGCGTTGGCCAGGAATCCGACGACCGCGCGGTCCCGATGCCACACGGCCACCACGGCATCGATGTAGGCATGTAACCGATCCAACGGTCCATCATGCTGTTTCGCCACGCGGATGCACGAACTGATGACGTCGTGCGCCTGCTTGAGCAGTGTGCGGTAGAGATCCTCGCGACTGGCGAAGTAGTAGTTCAGCGTCGGACGGCTCAGACCGCTGCGCTTGGCGATCTCCTGGAATGTCGCCGCCGCGTATCCGCGCTCGTTGATGACTTCGTAGGCCGCCTGCACGATGCGCTCACGGGTTTGCGCGGCATCGGCGCCAACCGGTCTACCCGGCCGACGAACGGTGCGAGGACCGCTACGCCCAGTCATTCAGCAAACACTATGGCATTGCCAGAATGAGGTCAAAAGATGAGTTCGCAAATAACTTCCCGAGTCGGGTCACGACCCGTGTCCGGCGCGGCCGGTCGATTGCAGACTCCCCAGACGTCCGGTCAGGTACGCCCGGACCGCGTTGTCTGTGGTCAATTCGATGGCCCGGCGGTATGCCGCCGCTGCCTCGCCGACCCGTCCGGCCCCGGCAAGGAGGTGCCCGCGGGTGACCCACGCCGGCTGAAACGTACCGGCCGAGCGGTCCGTGATCCTGTCGAGGGCACGCAGTCCGGCATCGGGACCGTCGATTTCGCCCTCCAAGGCCGCCAGCGCCACCGCGGCACCCAGCGACGGACCGACCTGCATCAGCGCTCGATACAACTTGCGCAGCGCATGCCGGTCGACGTCGGGGGCGCAGTACGCCGATTGAATCGCCGCCTCGTACTGGAACCGGCCCGGAAGGGCCAAGCTGTGGGCACGGGCCAGCAGGCGTTCCCCTCGCACGTGCAGCGCGGAGTCCCACCGACCCCGGCTCTGATCCTCCAGCGCAACGAAGTTGCCCTCCGGATCGAGCCGCGCCGGACGCCGCGCCTCACACAGACACATCAGTGCCGCCAGTCCCAGAACCTCGGGTTCCTCCGGCAACAACTCGACGAGCACCATGGCGAGGTGCAGGGCCTCCGATGCCAGGGATTCGACGGCCGTACCCTGCGGGACGGACAGCCAGTCGATCGAATATGCGCCGTAAACCGCTTCGAGTACCTCGGGCAGCCGCGCATCGAGGTCGGCACGCGCCGGCAGGGTGAACGGGATTCCGGCGTCGCGAATGCGCTTCTTGGCCCGCACCAGTCGCTGCGCCATGGTTGCCGGAGCGACCGCGAATGCCGCGGCGATGACGGCCGCGTCCACTCCCAGCACCGTCTGCAGCATCAACGGGGTTCGGATGTCGGCAGCGATGGCCGGGTGTGCGCACACCAGCATGAGCTCAAGCCGGCGGTCGGGAATCGCCGCCGGTTCGGCTACGTCCCAGGCGACGTCGTGGCCCTCGGTCCACGGCCCGCTCAGCCGGTAGGCGGGTGATTTCCACATGTCCCGCAGTCGATTTCGTGCCACGGTTAGCAACCACGCCTCCGGATTACCCGGCACGCCGTCGCGCGGCCAGCGCTGTAGAGCACGTTCCGTCGCGTCTGCCAACGCGTCCTCGGCAGCGGCGATGTCGCGGCCCTGGGCCGCCAGCAGCGCGAGCAGCCGGCCGTAGGACTGGCCGACCACCTGCGCGAGCCGCGCTGAAACCTGGGTGTTCAGGGGGTGTACCAGCCCCGGCCTCGGCCGTAGGTGACTGCGACGGGTCTGATCTCGATCGAACCCCACGCCGCGGCCGGACACTTCTGCGCCCAGCCCAGTGCCGCGTCGAGGTCGGGCACCTCGATCACGAACACTCCGCCCAGGCGTTCCCTGGTATCGACGAACGGCCCGTCCTGGATCTCCGCCGCGCCGGTGCGTGCGGTATAGGTCGTTGTCGCCGACGCCGACTGCAGCACCTGCGTGCCGACCAGCACGCCGGCCGCATCGAGGTCATCGGCATATCGGGCGAACGCGGCCTGGGCGGGTTTCATGTCCTCCTCGCTCAGGCCCGCCTCTGGTCCTTCCTGGTAATGCATGAGTAGGCAGTACTGCACGGTGTCCTCCTGGTTGTCGATTCCAGCCTGTCACCGTGATGACGATTCCGGTTCGACCCGATCGACAATGTCGGCCACCCGACCAGCCGGCTTTCTGCGCAACGCACCGACCGTCATGATCATCAACGCCACCCAGATCAAGGCGAACCCGATCCACCGGCCCACTGGCATCGGCTCGTGACCGATGAACACACCCCAGGCCATCTGCAACCCGGGGTTCAGATAGAACAGCAGGCCCAGCGTGACCATCGGGAGTCGCTGTGCGGCTGCGGCGAACAGCAGCAACGGCACCGCGGTCACCGGGCCGGCGAGCAACAACAGCAGCGCGTGCCAGGTGCCGTGGTTGAGAAAGTTTCCCCGGCCCAGCACCTCCAGCGTGATCACATAGCCGGCGGCGAGCGGAAGGGCGAGCAGGGTCTCGACAGCCACGCTCACCCGTGGGTCGGCCTGCACCACTTTCTTGATCAGGCCGTACACGCCGAAGGACAGCGCGAGCACGACCGCGATGTAGGGCGGCGCGCCCAGCTCGACGGTCAGGATCACCACCGCGATCAGCGCGAGGACCAACGCGACCGCCTGCCATCGGCTGATCCGCTCGCGGAACACCAGTACCCCTAGCAGCACGCTCACCAGCGGATTGATGAAGTACCCGAGCGCCGCATCCACAACGTGGCCGGTCGTCACGGCGTAGATGTAGGTGCCCCAGTTGATGGAGATCAGCGCGGCGGCCGCCAGCAGTTGCAGCCACGTCTTGAGCGTCAACCTACGGAGGTCGCCGAGCCGCCGGGCCACCGCCAGCACCAACAGCAAGAACAGCGCGCTCCACACGATGCGGTGGGCCAGCACCTCCGGCGCACCCGCGGGGAGCAACAGCAGGAAGAAGCCGGGGCACAACCCCCACCAGATGTAGGCACCCGCACCGTAGAGCACGCCGGAGCGAGTGGCACCGGTCTGCTGTGCAGGTGTCGGCACAGCCACAGCTAGTGGCGGCGCAGAACGTCGAGGGCGGCCTGCAGGTCAGCCGGATAGGGACTGATGATCTCGATGCGCCGGCCGTCAGCCGGATGCGCGAAGGCCAGTGAGCGTGCATGCAACCATTGACGTTCCAGCCCAAGCCTTTTCGCCAACGTGGGATCGGCCCCATAGGTCATGTCGCCGCAACACGGGTGGTGCAGCGCGGCGAAATGCACGCGGATCTGATGCGTACGGCCGGTCTCCAGATGGACGTCCAGCAGGCTGGCGGCCTGGAACGCCTCAACGGTGTCGTAGTGGGTGATGCTGTGCCGTCCGCCATCGACGACTGCGAACTTCCAGTCGTGACCACGATGCCGCCCGATCGGGGCATCGATGGTTCCGCTCGACGGATCGGGGTGCCCCTGCACCAGCGCGTGATAGCGCTTGTCCACGGTGCGTTCCTTGAACGCCCGTTTGAGCACGGTGTACGCCCGCTCCGACAAAGCCACCACCATGACTCCGGAGGTGCCGACGTCGAGTCGGTGCACGATGCCCTGCCGTTCGTGGATACCCGAAGTGCTGATCCGGAACCCGGCAGCCGCCAGCCCGCCCAACACCGTCGGACCGTGCCAGCCCACCGTGGCGTGCGCCGCCACCCCCGGCGGCTTGTCCACCGCCACGATGTCGTCGTCGGAGTAGAGGATGCCCATCCCCTCGATGTCGACCGGGGTGTTCTCGACGGGGGCCGGCGCCGCCGGCAGCCGGACCTCCAGCCAGGCCCCCGCGACGAGCTTGTCGGACTTCGCTGCCGGCACACCGTCGATATCGACACCGCCGTCCTCGGCCATGGCGGCCACCGCAGTGCGTGACAGCCCCAGCAACCGGGCCAGGCCGGCGTCGACTCGCATTCCCGCCAGGCCCTCAGGCACCGGCATCGACCGGGTAGTCACTATGACGACTCGGCCTGGCGCCCGACCGCGCTCGACTCGTCCGAGGAGCTCACCGGCTCGGTGTCACCGGCCTTTGCGGCCTGCTCGTCAGGATCGTCGTCGGCGGGAGCGTCGTCACCGTCAGCCGGTTCGGATTTCGCCGGTGCATCGTCGCCCGGCTGGCGCCGGCCGACGGTATCGAAGTCGAAGCCGAACAACGACAGCGCCACCAACAGGATCGCGCCGCCGACCACAGCCGGATCGGCCACGTTGAACACCGGCCACCATCCGACCGAGAAGAAATCCACCACATGACCGCGCAGCGGCCCGGGCGCACGGAAGAAGCGGTCGATCAGGTTTCCGGTCGCACCGCCCAGGATCATGCCGAGACCGATCGCCCACCACGGAGACACCAGTCGGCGACCCATCCAGACGATTCCGATCACCACGCCGGTCGCGACGAGCGTCAACACCCAGGTGTATCCGGTAGCCATCGAAAACGCCGCGCCGGAGTTGCGTACCAACGTCCACGTCACAGTGTCACCGATGATCGAGACCGGCTGCCCGGGCGTCAGCAGGCGCACCGCGAGCACCTTGGTCACCACGTCGATGAGCAGCACGACCGCGGCGACGGTGAGCAGCAGACGCAGCCGCCGCCGGGGCGGAGCAGCGGTTACAGGGGCTGGTTTGGCTCCCCCGGTTGCGTCGGTCACCGGCTCTGCCGGGCCAGACGTTTCATCAGTCACTCCCCCATCATCCCAAACAGTCCAGCTGGAACAATTGCGGGACAATCTGGACCGTGACGGAGACCGTGACAGGGCCAGAGGTCCCGCCCAGACGAATCGTCGTGATCACCACCGGCGGCACGATCTCGACCAGCACCGACGATGCCGGAATCCGGCATCCGACACGGACCGGCGCTGAGTTGACGGCCGGGCTTGCCCTCGACCCGGACGTCGAGGTCGTGGATCTGTTGGCGACGGACAGCGCGCTGCTGACACCCGCGGACTGGGACCGGATCGGCGAGGCCGCCCGCGCCGCGGCGGCCCGGTCCGACGGCGTCGTCATCACCCATGGAACCGACACCATGGAGGAAACTGCCCTGTGGCTGGATCTCACTTACGGCGGAGACGTGCCCGTGGTGCTGACCGGGTCGCAACGCAGCGCGGACGCGCCCGACTCCGACGGCGCGGGCAACCTGCGCGACGCCGTCGCCGTCGCGTCCAGTCCGCAGGCCAGGAAGCTCGGGGTGGCGGTGTGCTTTGCCGGCGCCCTGTGGCAGCCGCTGGGCCTGCGCAAGCGGCACACCCATGAGTTGAACGCCTTCACCGGCCACAAGCTCGGAACCATCACCGACGGCCGGTGTGAGATCACTGCCGCCAAAGACCGCGTCTACCTCGGCGCTCTGGCCGCGGCGTCGGCCCCACGCGTCGATATCGTCGCGGCGTATCCGGGAGGTGATGCGACCGCCCTGGATGCCTGCGCCGCCGCCGGGGCACGCGCCGTCGTACTCCAGGCGATGGGCTCGGGCAATGCGGGAAGCGAGCTGATCGACGGGGTCCACAGGCACTGCCGCAATGGTGTCGTCATCGCGGTATCGACCCGGGTTCCCGACGGACCGGTCGCCGCGCAGTACGGACCCGGCCGGCGGTTGGTCGACGCCGGCGCCATCATGGTCCCCGCTCTGCGCCCGGCGCAGACGCGGGTTCTGCTCATGGCTGCGCTGGCGTCCGGCCGGCAGGTGGAAGAGGTCATGGACGCCTGCGGTTGACGGCCTGTGCTCAAATAGAGAACGTGCGTTTCCACATTGCAGCGGCAGCAGCCTCCGGCTTGTTGCTGATCGGCCCACTCCCGACCGCGGCGGCCCTGCCCTCACCGCCCGGCGTCGCGGAAATCGACGGCTATCCCATCGCGGAGGGCAATTACAGCTCGCCCACCGACTCCTATGGGCTGTTCTTCCGAACTCCGGACGGCCGATCCTGCGGAATCCGTCCCAACCGCGGCCCGGTCGGCTGCGACGCGGTGCCGGGGGACGCTCCGGCGGGAACCAACCAGACTTTCGCCGAGAGCGGCGCACCCGCTTCCTACCGATACTCCGGGACCGCGTCCTTCACCCGCGATGGCGTCGACGTGCTTCCCGCCGGACACCGGCTGGAGAACTGGGGCGCCAGCTGCGGCATCGGCGATCAGGGCGCAGTGATCTGCAAAACCTCCGGCCGGCATGGCTTTTCGCTGGATTCCGCTTCCGGCGTCCTCTGGTAGTTGACTCGATCGGTTGAATGGAAGCTATGCGCCACATCTGGGCAATTGCTGCGATCGGTCTCTTGACGCTCGGCGCCGCGCCGACCGCTACCGCCGAGCCACCGCCGGGCGCCGACGACATCGACAGCTATCCCGAAGCAGAGGGGCATTACAGCTCGCCCACCGACTTCTACGGTGTGTTCTTCCGGACCCCGGATGGCCGTCATTGCGGCATCGGCCCCAACGGCGGTCCGGTGGGTTGTGATGCAGTGCCGATCGACGCGCCGGCCGGCAGCAACCAGATCTTCGTCAACAGTGGCGGACCCGCCTCCTACCGGCACTCAGACACCGCGTCCTTCACCCGCGACGTCGACGTGCTGCCAGAGGGGCATCGGCTGGAGAACTGGGGCGCCAGCTGCGGAGTCGGCTATCAGGGCACCGTGACGTGCAAGACCTACGGCGAGCACGGCTTCATCCTCACCGCCACCTACGGCGTGCTCTGGTAGTCCGCCAATCCGCTCAGATAGTCACCCCAGTCCAGGCTGGCGATCGGATCAGCCCGGCTGAAACCCGGCGTGTCGTCGGGAAACGTGCGGGCCGGCCCGGGTCCGCTGGCCCGGGTTTCGAAACGGACGGTCATCACGCCGTGTCCGGCGCCCTGAACCCAGCCGTGACCGTGCTCGGGGTGCGCCACATCGTCGCCGATGCGCCATCCGCTTTGGGTGACCTGGGCCGCTTCCGTTGCCTGGTGGTGGGCGTCGAAGTCCTCGTCAGGTTGCTCGAGATCTGGAAACAACGACTCCTGCCTGCTGTCGGACAGTCCCGAAAAGCCCACGCCGACAAGGCGAATAGGGCCGATCTCCACTGGGTCGAGCAGCAGCCTGCGTGCGGCGCCGATCAGGATGGCGGCCTCGGTGGTGGCATAGGCCAGCGTGGCCGACCGAGTCAGCGTGCTCATGTCCGACTTTTTCAGCTTGACCGTCACGGTGCGAGCGCCGCGGCCGTCCTTCTCCAGGCGCCGATGCGCATGCTCGCCGATCGGGCCGATCGCATCCTGCAGCTGGCGCAACGTGGTGAGATCCTCGGCAAATGTCGACTCGGCGCTGATCTGCTTGGCCTCAGCGCGCTCGGCCACCGGACGATCGTCGATTCCGCGGGCCAGCCGATGCAGCGCAGTGCCGACCGCCGTACCGAGCACGCTGGTGGCCTCGGCATCCGACAGCGCGGCCAGCGCACCCACCGTCTCGATGCCCAGCCGGTGCAGCCTTTCCTCGGCCACCGGCCCGATCCCCCACAACTTGCGCACCGGCAGGCCGTGGAGCAACAGCGCCTCCTCGTCGCGGCGGACGATCCGGATCCCGTCCGGCTTGGCCAGCCCGGAGGCGATCTTGGCGATCTGCTTTCCCGAGCCCGCTCCCACGGAGGCCACCAGGCCGGTCTGCTCGCGCACTTTGGCGCGCAACTGCTGGCAGAACTGCTCGACGTCAGTCGCGGAGGCGCCGGCAAGTTCAACAGGCTCGCCGAACGCCTCGTCGAAAGACAACTGCTCGAGCACCGGGACGACGCTGCGCACGGTATCCAGGGCGCGACGGCTCGCCACGCCGTAGACCGCCCCGCGGGGCGGCAGCACCACCGCGGGGGCACCGACGAGCCGTCGGGCCTGGTGCATCGGCATCGCCGAACGTGCGCCCCACCGGCGCGCCTCATAGCTCGCCCCGGCCACCACGCCGCGCCCGCCCAGTCCACCGACCAGGACGGGCCGGCCGCGCAGGGTGGGGCGGGTCAACTGCTCGACCGACGCGAAGAACGCATCCATGTCCAGGTGCAGCACCCAGCGTCCGCCCGCGCCGTTGACCTCGGCGCCGTTCATAGCTGCTGATGCTATGGCGCTAGCCTGACCTGCATGACGCCGGATGACGTACCGATCAGGGACGAGTCGATTCGCCTGGGACAGTTTCTCAAGCTGGCCTCCCTGATCGACAGTGGAGCCGACGCCAAGGGAGTCATCGCCGACGGTCTGGTCAGTGTCAACGGCGAGGTCGAAGTCCGCCGCGGCCGCCAGCTACGTCCGGGCGACACCGTCACGCTCGCCGGCCGCACCGCGCGGGTCGCCGGTCCCTGATCGACCACTGCGCCGAACGTAAACATCATGTCGAAAAAGTTCTGATTTCTGGCAATCTTGTTCACGCTCGGCGTGGCCACGCGCCTCACGCTCTTGCGATCGCGACCCGTACCGCGTCTCCGATCTCCGTGCCCTCCGCCAGCGCAGCCCCGTCGACGAATTCGAAACTGGTCGCCAGGATTTCGCCGGCGATCAGGTCTCGGTGGGTCCGGGCCCACGGCTCGTACCGAGCAGGTACCGACATCTGTACGGAGATCCGGTCGGACACTTCGAGGCCGGTCGACTTGCGCAGTTCCTGCAGTTCGCGGATGCGGTCCTTGGCCCAACCCTCGGCCTCGAGTTCCTCGGTGACTGTTCCGTCGAGCACCACCAGGCCCGCACCTTCGGGCAGGGCCGCGGTCCATTCCGGATCGGCGGCAACCAGTTTGGCGGTGTACTCCTCGGGTTGCAGCACCACCGGGCCCGCGGTCAAGGTGCCGTCGGGGTTGACGACGCCCTCCCCCGCCTTGACGGCCTTGATCGCGGCCTGAACGTCCTTGCCGATCCGCGGGCCGGCGACGCGGGCGTTGACGGCCAGGTCGAACTTGCCATAGGTGTCGATGTCGTCGGTCAACTCGACCGCCTTGACGTTGAGTTCGTCGGCAATCAGATCCGCGAACGGCGCGAGTGCCGCCGGGGCGACCGAATCATTCAGCGCCACAGTCAGCTTCGGCAGAGGCAGCCGCACCCGCAGCTTCTTGGCCTTGCGTAGCGACGACCCGACCGAGCACACCTCGCGCACCTGGTCCATCGCGGCCACCAGATCGGGATCCTTGGGCAGCACGTCGGCTTCGGGCCAGTCGGTCAGATGCACCGAGCGCTCACCGGTCAGGCCCCGCCAGATCACCTCGGTGGCCAACGGCAACAACGGTGCAGCCAGCCTGCAAGTCACCTCGAGCACCGTGTGCAAGGTATCGATGGCGCCGGAGTCCTCTTCCCAGAAACGCGAACGCGACCGGCGCACATACCAGTTCGTCAATGCCTCGGTGAACTGCCGTAGTTCGTCACAAGCCCCCGAGATGTCGCACGTGTCCAACGAGACGGTGAGATCGTCACGCAGCTGGGCCAGCTTGGCCAGGATGTAGCGGTCGAGCACATTGTCCGAATCGGTCCGCCAGGTGCCCTTCTGCGGCGCGTACAGCGCCAGGAAGCTGTAGGCGTTCCACAGCGGAAGCAACACCTGCCGCACGCCTTCCCGGATGCCCTGCTCGGTGACGATCAGGTTGCCGCCGCGCAGGATCGGCGAGGCCATCAGGAACCAGCGCATGGCGTCGGAGCCGTCACGGTCGAAGACCTCGCTGACATCGGGATAGTTGCGCAGCGACTTGCTCATCTTCTGACCGTCGTTGCCCAGCACGATCCCGTGGGCCACACAGGTTTTGAATGCCGGCTTGTCGAAGAGTGCAGTGGCCAGCACGTGCATGGTGTAGAACCAGCCGCGCGTCTGGCCGATGTACTCGACGATGAAATCACCCGGGAAATGGGCGGCCTCACCGGTCTCGTTCCCGTCGAACCACTCCCGGTTCTCGAACGGATAGTGCACCTGCGCGTACGGCATCGACCCGGAGTCGAACCACACGTCGAACACGTCCTCGATCCGGCGCATCGTCGACTTGCCGGTCGGGTCGTCCGGGTTGGGCCGCGTCAGCTCGTCGATGAACGGCCGGTGCAGATCGGTCGGCCGCACGCCGAAATCGCGCTCGAGCTCATCGAAGCTGCCGTAGACATCGATCCGCGGATAGGCCGGATCATCGGACTTCCACACCGGGATGGGGCTGCCCCAGTATCGGTTTCGCGATACCGACCAGTCGCGGGCATTCGAGAGCCATTTGCCGAACTGCCCGTCCTTGACGTGTTCGGGATACCAGGTGATCTGCTGGTTGAGCTCGACCATCCGGTCCCGGAAGTCGGTGACCTTGATGAACCACGACGACACCGCGCGGTAGATCAACGGGTTCCGGCACCGCCAGCAGTGCGGATACGAGTGCTCGTAGGTTTCGTGCCGCAGCAGCACCGCGCCATTAGCAGCTGCGCCCGCGGCTCGATTCTTGAGGTCGCGGATGATCTGCGAGTTGGCCTCGAAGACGTGCAGGCCCGCGTAATCGGGCACGGACGCGTCGAAACGTCCCTTCGAGTCCACCGGGGTGACCGCGACGATGTCGGCGGTGTCAGCGGTGGCCTTGTCATCCTCGCCGTAGGCCGGCGCCATGTGCACGATTCCCGTTCCGTCCTCGGTGCTGACGAAATCAGCCGCGAGCACCTGGAACGAGTTGGGCGCGTCCATGAAGTATCGGAACGGCGGCAGGTAGCGGGTCCCGAGCAGATCCCGCCCGGCGTAACAGCCGAGAACCTCGGGTTCCTCCCCCAGCTCGCGGGCGTAGGCCGCGAGCCGGGCCTGGGCCAACACGTAACGACGCCCGTCGGTGCCCGCAACCAGGACATAGTCGATGTCCGGGTTGACGGCGACGGCCTGGTTGGACGGCAAGGTCCACGGCGTCGTGGTCCAGATCAGCAGGTGCGCACCCTTCAGCGGGCCGTCGGTCACGGTGAAGCCGACCGTCACCGCCGGATCCTGCCGGCTCTGGTAGACGTCGTCGTCCATGCGGAGCTCATGGTTGGACAACGGGGTCTCGTCGTTCCAGCAGTACGGCAGGACGCGGTTGCCCTCGTACGCCAGACCCTTGTCCCACAACTGCTTGAAGGCCCAGATCACCGACTCCATGAAGGTCGGGTCGAGGGTCTTGTAGTCGTTGTCGAAGTCCACCCAGCGGGCCTGCCGGGTGACGTACTCGCGCCATTCGTCGGTGTACTTCAGCACCGAGGCACGGCAGGCCGCATTGAACTTCTCGATGCCCATCTCTTCGATCTGGGCTTTGTCCGCGATGCCGAGCTGGCGCTGCACCTCGAGTTCGGCGGGCAGACCGTGGGTGTCCCACCCGAACCGGCGCTCCACCTTGTAGCCGCGCATGGTGCGGTAGCGCGGCACGATGTCCTTGACGTAGCCGGTCAGCAGGTGGCCGTAGTGCGGCAGGCCGTTGGCGAACGGCGGCCCGTCGTAGAAGACGTATTCCTCGGCATCCTCGCGGCGCGCAATGCTGGCCCGGAAGGTGTCGTCGCTGGCCCAGTAGTCCAGCACCTCAAGTTCGCGCTCCGGAAAATTCGGTGCGGCGGGCTTGGGATAGGCGCTCACGTCTCGTCTCCTGTGCCGGTGCCGAGCTCAACAGCTCAACACGCTCAAGGCACGGGGACGACGTCGCGCGGGTGCGCAAGCGCCGCGGTACCACCCCGCTTGCACGCTGCACCGCAGCGCGCCGCTCAACTTGCAGGCGATCACGGGCCCAACCGTCCGGTTCTACTGGACTGCGGATCCACGCATTCGAATCCTGCAGCTTTTCTTCCGAAGGCTCCCCGGTGATGGCCGGATCAGCGCCGATGCGCCCAGTCTAATGAGCACCGCAAATCGTCGGGAAATCACACCTAGCCGGAGGTGACCTCGATGAGCGCCAGCGGGAACTGCTCGGCCAGTTCGTGAACCGTGCAATGGTCGAACCCGCGGCTGTCGAACCGCCAATCCAGACGCATGGTGGTCGCGCTGTCGTGATGGATGTGCAATGCGAGCGGATGTTCGCACTGCACCGCCCGCGGCCCATCGCCATAGGCGAAGCCCATGTCGGCCGAGGGATGGTCACCGCTGTCGACTCCTGGACGTGCCGCGTCGAGCAATTCCGAACCCGACAGGCCACGATGCGACATGCAGGCCACGCCGACACGCCGATATCCGGCGCGCTCGGGACCGCTCACGACGTCGACGATCAGGACACCGTCACCGATCGTGCGGGCGACGGTCCGGCCCAAAGCGGCCAACAGCAGCTCCTCGGCGGTGCAACCCATCGCGATCTGAGCTTCGTGCAGTTCCGCGGACAACACGTCGTCCAGCGAGCTCGACACAGTTGCCATATCGGCGGCGACGGGAGGCCCTGCGGTGCCGTAGTCGGCAATCCACGAACTCGTGCCATATGCGTCGGGCAGGACGGAAACAGACATGTATGCAACGTTAGCCAGAGAGTCCCAGAAATGGGAGAGTTGTGCCAAAAGTCTGACACCCTTGTCAATAACGCCGTTGCTGACTTTGCTGCGGTTGGTTGTGACCAGGCGCGGGTCAGGGGTCTATGGTGTTCTGATGCCGCGTACCGACGAGAACGGCAGGCAGCTCAAGGCCCTGCTCGACTATCTACTGGACGGCGAGGTCGATGCCAAGGCCGTGTACAGCGCCCTTGGCGTGTCCAGCAGCACGTATTACCGGCGGGTCAAGGAAGCCGATTATCCGAATGCCGAGGAATTACGGCAGGTGGCCGACCGCTTCCATCTCAGCTACCCCGACCTGCAGATCCGGTTCGGGCTGATGAGCCGCCAGGAGGTCTGGCACTACATGGAATCGTCGCCGGTGACGGTGGCGCCCGGGGACACGGTCACCCGAGTTCGACCGGCCGTCCACCGGCACAAGAAACTGTCCGAACTGACCCCACGATCCGACGCTCCCCCGCTGTAGGCAACCCGCACGTCAGCTCAACCGCAACACCGTCCGAGGCAAAGTCTTATGTCCGTCGCCACGCTCATCCTCATCACACTGGCCTGCGTCCTGTGGAGCCTGTGGATCAGGAGAGTCACCTGGTCGTGCCGGTGGGAGGTGGCCGCCACCCTGAACATCGCGCTCCAGGGACTGGCCGTGCTGCTGATGTCGCCCTGGGCGTCGGCAACCATCGGGCACGTGCTCTACGAGCTGACGGGCAAGTGGAACGTCGAGGACTACATCGGGCACGACTGCTACATCGTCGCGGCATCGGCCATCGTCTACAACTCTCTGGGCCGGCTCCAGGACGACAGCGCCATGCAGCGCTCGTTCAAGCAGTACGTCGAGCGCCCGGCCACGATCTGCATCCCGGTCCTGCTCGCCACCTTCTCGATGGGCAACGGCGCCGCGGTGTACCGGGCCGACTTCTTCCAGGTACCCACCGACTTCTGGCTCAGCGTGTACTGGATCATCCTGTGCGGCACCTTGATCTATCTGCTGGGCTATGGGGCCCGCGCCATGCTGATTCTGCGTAAGGATCCGAGGTCACGCCGGATCGCCAACATCTACCTGTTCGCCTCGATCAGTGGCGTGCTCGCGTGCGCGACCCGGATCATCACATCGCTGGTACCAGCGCTGCAACCCATCGAGAACGGCCGTCTGGTATGGGTTTTCGCCTGTGGCTGCGGCGCGATCTTCGCACTCGCGTCCGCCCATTCCTGGCGGATCAAGACGCGGTGGCTGTCGTCGAGCAATCGGTGAGGTCGGGACACACATCATTTCACCGCCACCGCGGCGCCGCCTACTGCCCTACCGCTCGCCCGTAGGATCGTAAAGTGCCGTCGCAGACAAAATCTACGAGCACGGCCGAACACTCCTCGCTGTTCGTCCGGCTCGGCTCGGTGATCGTGCGATGGCCGTGGCTCGTCGTCGGAATCTGGCTGGCCATCGCGGCCGCCCTGCCCCTGACGTTCCCGTCGTTGACGCTGATGGTGCAGCAACGTCCGGTCGCGATCCTGCCGTCGCACGCGCCCGTCACCGTGGCCACCCGCGAGATGACCGAGGCGTTTCACGAATCCGGCTCGGAGAACGTCCTGTTGGTCGTCCTCAGCAACGACAAGGGCCTGGGCCCGGCCGATGAAGCGACGTACCGCACGCTCGTCGACAATCTGCGCAAGAACCACACCGATGTAGTCATGCTGCAGGACTTCATCAGTGCCCCGCCCCTGCGCGAATTCATGGCCAGCAAGGACGGCAAGGCCTGGATCCTGCCGGTCGGCATCGCGGGCGATGTCGGTTCGCCACAGTCGTACGCGTCCTATACCCGCGTCGCCGACATCGTCAAAGACAGCGTGCACGACGCCTCGCTGACCGCGAGCCTCACCGGACCCGCCGCCACCGTTGCCGACCTCACTGATATCGGCGAACGCGACACGACGGCCATCGAGATCGCCACGATCGGAATGGTTCTGGTGATCCTGCTGATCATCTACCGCAACCCGGTCACGATGCTGCTGCCCCTGCTCACCATCGGGGCGTCGCTGATCACCGCCCAATCGGTGATCGCCGGCCTCGCCTATCTGGGCATGGGCATCTCCAACCAGACTGTCGTGTTCCTGACCGCCATGATGGCCGGCGCCGGGACCGACTACGCCGTCTTCCTCATCAGCCGCTATCACGACTATCTGCGTGACGGACTGGAATCCGACCGCGCGGTCGAACAGGCACTCGGCTCGATCGGCAAGGTCATCGCCGCGTCCGCCGCCACGGTGGCCGTCACTTTCTTGGGCATGATGTTCGCTCAGCTGGGTCTGTTCTCCACCGTCGGCACCGCACTGGCCGTCGCCATCGGCATCGCCTTGCTGGCTGCGCTGACGCTGTTGCCCGCCGTGATGGTGTTGGTCGGGCGCCGGGGTTGGATCTCCCCGAGACGTGACCTCACAAGCCGGATCTGGCGACGGTCCGGTATCCGCATCGTGCGCCGGCCATGGTCCCATCTGGCCGCCAGTTTGGTCGTCCTCGCGGCACTGGCCAGTTGTGCGACCCTCGTCCAGTACAACTACGACGACCGCAAGGCGCTGCCGGCGCACGCTGAGAGCTCCATGGGTTATGCGGCCCTGGAGGACCACTTCCCGATCAGCTCGGCCATTCCGCAGTACCTCATCATCCAGTCCCCGAACGAGTTGCGTACGCCCCAGGCACTGGCCGACCTGGAACAGATGGCCCAGCGGGTGAGCCAGCTTCCCGGGATCGCGGTCGTGCGAGGGATCACCCGGCCGACGGGAGAATCGCTGCAGCAGGCACGACTGAGCTATCAGGCCGGCGAAGTCGGAACCAAGCTGAACGACGCGTCGACCCAGATCAACGGGCGCGCAAGCGACCTCAACCGGCTCACCGACGGTGCCGATACGTTGGCCACCAGCCTGCTCGATGTGCGCACTCAGGTCACCCGCGGCGTGGCCGGAGCGCGTGGCCTGGTCGATGCCCTGGCGACAATGCAGAAGCAGGTCGGCGGCAACAAGACGCTCCAGCAGATCGACAGCGCGGCAAAGCTGGTCAGCAGCATGCGGGCGCTCGGCGACTCGCTCGACACGAACTTCGCCGATCTGACCAACGGTATGCCGTGGATCGATCCAGTCCTGCGGGGACTGGACACCAGCCCCGTCTGTCTCACCGACCCGGCCTGTCTCGAGGCCCGCGGATCACTGCGCCGACTGGCCGCGGCCCGAACCGACGGTACCTTCGATCAGATCGCCGCCCTGGCACGGGATCTGCGGGCAACCGATTCCATGCAGACCCTCGATGACACCGTCAAGAAGCTCAGCGCCACCATCGACACCGCGAGCAAAGCCATGCAGTCCATGGGGCTGGCCAATCCGACCCAGGCGCGATCACAACTCAGCACCCTGCAGACCGGTGCCGACACGCTCGCCGACGCCAGCAGGCAGATCGCCGACGGAGTCTCGCAGCTGGTCACCGAGACCAAGCGGATGGGATCAGGGCTCGACGAGGCGTCGGCATTCCTGCTCACTATGAAGACCGACGCCGCCAGCCCACCGATGTCCGGGTTCTACGTGCCCGCACAGATTCTGACCCAGGACGAATTCCGTAAGGCCGCAGCGACGTTCATATCACCGGACGGCCATACCGCGCGCTACCTGATCCAGACCGATATCAACCCGTTCGGCACCGAGGCGATGAACCTGGTCAACTCGATCGGTGACACCGCGCGGGGCGCCCTGCCCAACACGGCGCTCGAGGGGTCTTCGGTGTCGATCGCCGGATATCCGGCGATGCTGCGCGACACCCGCGACTTCTACAACCACGACATCCGGCTCATCATCGCGATCACCATCGCGGTCGTGCTGCTGATCCTGGTGGTCCTGTTGCGTGCGTTTGTCGCGCCGCTCTACCTGATCGCCTCGGTGGTGATCTCTTACCTGTCGGCCCTGGGCATCGGTGTCGTGATGTTCCAGTATGTCCTTGGCCAACAGTTGCATTGGAGCGTGCCCGCACTGACTTTCATCGTGCTGGTGGCCGTCGGCGCCGATTACAACCTGCTGCTGATCTCTCGAATTCGCGACGAGTCGCCCAATGGCGTGCGCTCTGGCGTGATCCGTACCGTCGGATCCACCGGCGGCGTGATCACCGCGGCCGGGCTCATCTTCGCCGCGTCGATGTTCGGGCTGTTGTTCGCCAGCATCAGCACGGTCGTCCAAGCCGGATTCGTGGTGGGTGTAGGGATCCTGTTGGACACGTTCCTGGTGCGCACCTTGACCGTACCCGCGATCGCCACGCTGATCGGCACCGCGAACTGGTGGCCCTCGGATTTCGTCACCCGTCAGCTCGACCGGCTACGGAGCCGCCTCAAGGCCACGAGGGAAGCCGAGCCCGGCAGCTGAGCCGGTATCGGCTGGCTAGCCGATACCGGGGAACAGGTTCTTGACCTGCTGAGCGGCGTTGTCCATGTTGGCCTGATCAGTGGGGCTCAACTTGATGCCCTGCACCGCCTTGTCGATGTTCTCCTGGTCCGTGCGGCTCAGCTTGATCGTGGGCTGCGGCGCGGGCGCCTGCTGTGGCGGCAGTTCGGACAGGCCGGTGCCGGCCTGCCGCAACCAGTCCTCGACGTTGGCCCGGGCCACGGGATCGATACCGGTCGCCGGGGCCCCCGGGTAGTCGTTACGTGAGTATCCGGCGTCCACCATCGGCCGCAACACGCCGTCGAGCTGGTCGACCAGTTCGTTGGGAACTCCGTTGTCACGAAGCGGCCTGGTCAGCGGGAGGAGTTTGGTCGGCAGGAAATACGTCGTCTGTGCCGCTCCCTTGGAGTTGACCGTGACCACGACGTTCTGCAGTGGCACGTCCTCACGCGTGGAGTACGACGTTTCGGTGTGCAGATACTCCAGGGCGACAAGAGAATTCGCCAACGCCAGCCAATTGTCCGGCCGATCGGGGAAGTCGGCGATGAAGTCGTATTCACCCACCACCATGGTTGTGTCGTACTGACTTTCCACCGGACCACGCACGGTGTAGTCGATCAGCGGAATGTAGGTCCCCGGCGTCAGCGACGACAGGACCGAGTGGCTGAACGGTGTGACCGCCTGCGGCGGGCCGAACAGGGTGAAGGACACGCCTTCTGGAGCGCGCGCACCAGGATCCTGCGACAGGCGCGCCAGCGCCTCGCTGAGTACCAGGGCCCCCTCGGAGTTGCCGACCACCACGGTCTGGCCGGGGGTGCCCTGCAACGCGGCCTTCAGGTTGCGGGCACCGGTGTCCACCGACAGGCCCACGCTGTCGGTCGAGATGTCGTTGCCGGGCCACAACTTGTCGGGCAAGCGGCCATACACCATTCCGGCGGGATACTCGACGATGCGCCGGTTCGCATTCGGGTAATAGCCGCGCCCCACCCGGTTGGTGATCTGATCCCAGGGAATGCCGGGTCCACGAGCGCCACCGAAGATCAGCGCGGTTTCTGCGGAGGCGGTTCCGGCACCGAACACCGTTCCCGCAGCGACGAGACCGACCGCAAAGGATCCGGCCAGCAGGCCTCGGGGCACCCGGCGGAGGGCGTCTCGTGACCGGCGCCGCGCGCGGACGGCTTCGCGACGCCGATGTCCTCCGTTGACTCCAGGCATCCCGCCGTCTCCCTCCTGAGCACCGCCCATCGGCGGTGTCATGCCGTCGCTCATATCCCGAGCAGGCCGATAGTGATGAACAAAGCCCCAGCCGCAGTGAGAATCATCGCTACATCACGCCGCGTGCAGGAACGGATCCAGGTGTGCACGCGGGTCATCCACACCAGCGTACGTTGCGGGGCGATCAGGTAACTCAGGAGTGGGATCTCCACGAGTGCAAAGGCCACCAGGTTGAAGGCGATCACCGCACCCACCTGTGTTCCGGGCGCCACGTCGGAGGCGTGTATTACGGCCAGTGCCGCCAGGTAGTCGACCGACGGCAATGCGATACCCAACCCGCTCACGCCGGCTACCCACAGTGAATTGCCTTGCATGACCGCACGTATCCGGCCGCGCAGCCCCACTCGGGGCGCTGCGAGTGCCACCCTGCCGGCGGCAGACTCCTCTGCCTCCAGCTGTGATGGCCGGGCGCGGCGCGAACCCACGTTGGCGGCCACCAACACGGCGGCGACCAAGGCGAGGATGCCGATCCCGATCTGCATCCTCGGCACGGTGAGCGTGCCCGCGGCCAGCGGTGCGGCGTCGAGGACGAGCAACGCCGTCCCGCCGACCACCAGGCCCATGAGGAACCCGCCGCACAGGAACGCCAGCAACTGATGCACGGGTCGCGGCCGGTTCAGCATCAGCACGGTCAGCCCGATCCGCACCGGTTCGAGGCTGACCGCGACGGCCATCAGTAAAAGGGTTGCCCACATGGTGTTTTCAGCGCTTCGGGTCAGGCCCGATCAGGCGTCCAACCTCGCAAACTCCTGCCGACGGTACAGCTCCGCGCTTGCCTGACGGCGGACCTTGCCGCTGGTGGTGATCGGGAGCGAGCCGGGAGCGACCAGTGCGAGATCGGCGGGGTTGAGTCCATGCGTCGTCGAGATGGCGGAGATCACTTCGCGTTTCATCAATGTGAGACGCTCGGACAGGTCCTCCGGGGTTTCGTCGGAACGTTTCTTGACCTCGATGACGGCGACCAGTTTTTCTTCCTCGTCGTGGTTCACCGCAATCGCGGCGACGCGCCCGCGGGAGATCGCCGACACCGTGGCCTCGATGTCGTCCGGGTAGTGGTTGCGCCCGCGGACGATCAGGAGATCTTTGACCCGGCCGATGATGAACAACTCGCCCTCGGAGATGAAGCCCAGATCGCCGGTCCGCAGCCATGTTCCGCCGGGTACGCCGTCGACCGTCGCGCCGAATGTCGCCTGCGTCTCTTCGGGCCGGTTCCAGTATCCGGCCGCGATGTTCTCGCCTTGCGCCCAGATCTCACCGATCATCCCGGCGGGCATCTCGGTGAGGGTTTCGGGATCGACGATCCTTACCGCCGGGCTCTGCGGGGTCCCGTAGCTGATCAGAGCGGTTCCGCCAGCACAGCGCTCGGCGTGCCCGGCGGCGAGCTTCTCGGGCTCGAAGTGTGCCACCACCGGCGGCTTCCCCGGCTCGCGTGTCGCGACGTAGAGCGTGGCCTCGGCCAGACCGTAGGACGGCCGGATCACCTTGCCCTGCAGATTGAATGCGGCGAACTTCTTGGTGAAGCGTTCGATCGTGGCATGGTGAACGCGCTCGGCGCCGCTGATGATGCTCAGCACGTTCCCCAGGTCGCAACCCGCCATATCGTCATCGGTGGTCTTGGCCGAAGCCAGATCGAAGGCGAAGTTGGGTCCGGCGGTCAAGCCGGTGGTCACACTGCCGAGCTGCTGCATCCAGCGTGCCGGCCGGGCCAGGAACGCCAACGGACTCATCATCACGGTGCGCCATCCACCCAGGATCGGCGCGACGATACCCGCCATCATTCCCATGTCGTGGTACAGCGGCAGCCACGTCACCACCGTCGTGTCGGCCGGTGGCACCCGGTTGTAGTCCGGGTAGAAGCTGGCCATCATCTGTTCGAAGTTGGCCGTCAGGTTGCGATTCGACACCATCACGCCCGCGGGAATCCGCGTCGAGCCGGAGGTGTACTGCAGGTAGGCGGTCGCCGGCGCAGCTTCGCGCCGCAAGCGAACCGCTTTGCGGGCATCGAGGTCGAGTTTGTCGACCTCGAGCAGGACAGGCGCCGGATTGCCGTCCTGCGCCACCGCATACGGCGCCACCGTCTCGGAGATGGCGGATGTGGTGAGGATGACCGCGGGTGCGGCATCCCGGAGGACTGCGGTGACGCGCTCGTCGTGCGCGCCGATCATCGGCGTCGACAGCGGGACACAGACCACGCCGGCTTCCAGCGACGCCAGGAACGCGACGATGTAGTCCAGGCTCTGCGGCGCGAGGACCACCGCGCGGTCACCGACCGCGGCGTGAGTCTGCAGCTCCCCCGCCAGATTTCGGATGCGCCGGTAGAGCTGACCCCAGGTCAGGGTCTCCTCTACGCCGTCCCAGTCGCGTTCGTAATCGACGAAGGTGTAGGCGACGTCGTTCGGCTGCATGCTCGCCCGATCACGCAGCACGCTGTTGAGTGTCGACTCAGTCATCGAGTGTGCCTTCCTGTTCTGACTTCATTCCGCTACTCACCTGCGCGACCCTGCGCCGAGGTTTTCCAGCACCCGAGCACACGTCGACTTCAGCACCTTGACGTACCGGCCGACCGATTCATGTGCCTCGGGATTGTTCGGATAGACCACCGAAACCGCCGTGCGGTCCTTCAATCGCACCAGGAACACCGTCATCTGGTACGAGTACACGCCGTCGCTGAACATGCCGATCCGCATTGATTCCAGCTCGGTGGTGAGCAGCACCGACAGTGGCGCCGCCCCGGCATCCAGGAAGTTGATCACCTGGAAATTCGGCCTGGGCCAATCCAGTTCGGGCCGCAACTCAAGCACCCGGTAGAACGGGACGTCCACCAGTTGATGTCCGGCGTCGAAGGATTTCTGTGCCGCAACGGCCGATTCGGCAAAAGACCGGCCCGCGATGGGAACGGTGATCGGGACCAGCCCGGTGAACCAGCCCATCGTCATCAGATCGGCGGTGGTCTTGCGGGTGTCACTCGGAGTCAGCCCGTAATAGGTGTCCGCCCCGGTCAACTCATGCTCGGCCAGCCCGGTGCAGGCCAGCATGCCGCCGATGAAGCGGGCCCCGGCATCGACGCACAATGACTCGAACTGAGCGGTCTGCTCCTCGTCCATGAGGGTCTCGACCCACATCTCCGCTCCACACGGTTGGAGTGGATCACCCAGGGGCAGCGGGAAGTCCGGCAGGCTGCCGTTGTTGCTCGACGCGAAATCGGCCCAGGCCGTGACCTCCGGCGAGTCCGGTGTCAAGGAGCCGAGCAGCTCCTTCTGCCGCAGGCAGAAGGCGTCGTAACTGCCGGCCTCCGGAAGTGCCAGCGGCGCACCGCCACCGACGAGGGTGGTGTACATCGCGTGGAACTCCATGAGAGTCACCCCCGCGAACGTCGCATCCATGTGGAGGTGGTCGATGCTCACATAGATCGTGAACCGATCCGGGTACTGAACGATGCCGTAGGTGAAGCAATCCCAGTGCAACGGATCCGGTGTCGACAGCGTCAACTGCCGCAGTTCCTCTGACGTGAGATCGCCGTGCCGCGTGGGCACGAACTTGATGTCGGCCGGATTGGGCATCGTGTGCCGCACGATGTTGTGGACATCGTGGTACTCGAACCAGCTGCGGAACGTGTCATGCCTGCGCACATGGGCATTGACCACATAGGTCATTGCCCTGATATCGCATTGCCCTGGGATATCACACGTCACGATCACCAGACGGGAGTAGTCCAAGCCCTTGGCTCGCTGATCGACGAACCCGCGCAGGTGCTGGGCCTGCATGTAGCTGACCGGGATGTCACTGACGGGCGCTTCGGCCGCCTTGGCGCACGAGGCCGGCGAGGCTCGCCAGGAAACGGCAGAACCGGGCGGTGCTTCCCACTCTTCGATCGAACCGATCGAAACGGACCCTAACAGCAACGTGACTCCTCTATAAACTCAACCGAATTCGGCATCAAGCCGTCGGTGTCAGCTCCGTGTCGGCATTGGCGATCAACTTCTCGCACAGCTTGTCGGCGAGCCCACGAACGGTCGTGATGTCCGCCGGGCTGATCCGCACCCGGGTTTCGGTCTCGATCCTTGTACGTACCTCGAGGTTGCCCAGCGAGTCGATGCCGTATTCGGCCAGCGGACGGTCGGGGTCGATCGAACGACGCAGCAACACGCTGATCTGGTCGGAGACCAGACGGCGCAACCGCGAAGGCCATTCGTCCTGCGGAGTGGCGTACAGCTCGGTGAGGAAGCCGCTGGCGTCGGAATCGCCGGAACTCGCGGGACGGAACGATTCGGCGAACGGGACCCGCTTGGCGAAGTCGGCTAGCCAGGACACCCCCACAATCGGCGTGTAGCCGGCGTATCCACGGTTGTGCCGCAACATCGTCTCGAAAGCATGGGCACCTTCGTCGGGCGCGATCGCCGAGTCGGAGGCTTCGGCAAATCCGGTGCCCTTGCCGATCTCGGTCCACGCACCCCAGGCGATGGCGCTCGACGGCAGTCCCTCACTTCGTCGCCACCGGGTGAATCCGTCCAACCAGCTGTTGGCCGCCGCGTACGCACCCTGCCCGGGTGAGCCGACCAGGGCCGCGGCCGAGGAGAAGCAGCAGAACCAGTCCAGCGACTCCGACCGCGTGGCGTCATGAAGGTTCCACGCACCCACAGCCTTTGGCGTCCAATCTCGGGCCACCAGGTCATCGGTGATGTTGGCCAACGTGGCATCTTCGACGACAGCCGCCGCGTGCAGGACACCCCGTAGCGTCAGTCCGGTGGCCGTTGCCGCCGACACCAGCGCCGCGGCAGTGGCGGGGTCGGCGATGTCGCCGGTGACCACCTCGACCTCGGTACCGAGAACCCGCATCCGGTCGAGATCCGCCGTCGCTTCGGCGGAGGGCTGGGACCTGGCGTTGAGCACGATCCGGCCGCAGCCGGCCGACGCCATCTTCTCGGCGAGGAACCGTCCCAGGCCACCCAGTCCGCCGGTGATCACGTACGCCCCGTCGGCTCGGAAGACCGGTGCGTGTTCGGGCGGCACCACCGCCATGTCAGAACCCGACTCGGGGATCTCCAAGACGAGCTTGCCGGTGTGTTCGGCCGCACCCATCAGTTCCATCGCCGCCGTCCATTCGGTCAACGGATAGGTGCTGACCTCCGGGAGCGGCAGCGCGCCGTCACCGATCTTGCCGAACACGTTCTGCAGTACGCGACGAACCGCGTCTGGCCTGCGTTGGCTCAGCGACGACAGATCGACCGCGTGGAACGACAAGCCGTCTCGGATCATCGCCGGCGTGAGGGTGGCATCACCGCGAACGTCGGCGACTCCGGTCTCGATGAACCGGCCGCCGAAGGCGAGCAGTTCCAGGCCGGCACGTTGCGTCGATCCCCCCGCCGAGTTGAGGACGACGTCTACACCGTATCCGTTGGTGTCACGTCTGATTTCGTCGGCGAAGCTCAGCGTGCGCGAGTCGTAGACGTATTTGATGCCCATGTCGCGCAACAGTTGTCGACGCTCCGGACTGCCCGCGGTGGCGAACACCTCGGCTCCGCTCTCGCGTGCGACCGCGATCGCAGCCAGACCGAGACCACCGGTCGCCGAATGGATCAGCACCTTGTCCTGTGCCGATATCCGCGCCAGCTCTCGCAACGCGTACCACGCCGTGGCATGCGCGGTGGGTACTGCGGCGGCTCTGTCCATCGCCAACCCGGCGGGCAGTGCGACGGCAAGGTCGGAGGCACACGTGACGAACGTGCCCCAGCAACCTGTTGCTGCCACACCGGCCACCCGATCGCCGATCTTGTGGTCGGTGACATCGGGGCCGACCGCCGTGACAGTTCCGGCGAAATCACGGCCCAGCGTTGCGGATTGCTCGGCCAGACCTGGGTACCGGCCCGAGGCCGCCAGGATGTCGACGAAATTCAGGCTCGACGCGCTGACCCGCACCTCGATGCACCCGGCCTCGGGCGCGGTCCGCTCAAAGGTGGTGAGCTCCAGGGAACTGAAATCCCCTGGGGTACGGATGCTCAGGCGGACGGCATCGGTGGACATGTCGACAATGGTTGAGTGCCGCTCACCGGCGGCAAACGGGCTGGCCCCCAGCCGCGCGGCATACCACTGACCGTCACGCCAGGCGGTCTCGTCCTCAGGACTTCCCGCGAGTAGTTGGCGGGCAATGTCTTTGGGATCGGTGCGCTCATCGACGTCGATCTGAGTCGCACGCAGTTGCGGCTGCTCGTTGCCGATCACGCGGAGCAATCCGCGCAACCCGATCTGGTCGAGGTTGAGTGCGTCGCCGGGTAGCACCGCCTGCGCGCCACGCGTGACGAGATGGAGGCGAGGCGCCTGATCCTCGACGTCGATGAGTTCACGCACGATGTGAACCACACGCTGGACCAGCTCAAGACCCCGGGAAGCCGATTGCCGGTCCCCCGTTGCCGCCGCGCCGGCCAGGACCAAGGCCACATCGCTGTAGGCCTCTGCACCGAGGTGTTTGCGCAGCGAATCGGCATTGGTCGGTTGGTTCGCCCCTTCAGACCAGACCACCGTCGACACGTCACCGAGATCGGGTTCGAGTGCATCGGCCAACTCGGTGGTCAGCAGATCCGAGGCGTCGGACGTGATCAACAACCATTTGCCCGTCCCGGATGTCTGCGCCTCCGGCAGGTCCTGCTCGTGCCACTCGACGGCGAGCAGCCGCTCATTGAAGATGCGTTCCAGATGACCGCTTTCGGACATACCGGTGCCCAACCGCAGGCCGCGAACGCTGAGCAGAACGTCGCCGTCCTCATCGAGGAGGTCGAGATCGGCTTCCACGTTGGCGGGGTCGGCGTTGGTGACCTGGAGCAGGCAGTAATGCGCCGCACGGGTAGAACCGGATGCGCGCAGGCTCTTCACACCCAGAGGGAGCAGCAGACCGCCGGGGGCCTCACCTTCGGCGTACGCCGCCACGGACTGGAAGCACACGTCGAGCAGGGCCGGATGGATCTGGTAGGCACCCTGTTGGGACCGGATGGCACTGGGCAGGGCCACCTCGGCCAGGACACTGGTGACGGGCCCGTCGGCGGTGTATGCCGCGGCCAGACCAGAAAACGCAGGACCGTACTGAATCCCTTTGTCCCCGAACCATTTCCGCAGCGCGTCCCCTTCGACGCGACGGGGATGGGTCGCCTTGAGTTCGGCGAGATCGTGCCGGGCCGGGGCATCGGAGCGCTCCACCTCGACGATCACCGCCGCCGCACGCCGGATCTGCTCGCGTTCCCCGGCCGTCTCGACCAGGAATTCCACCGCGCCCTCGGGGTTCACCTTCGCCTCGGCCGAGATCACGGTCTCGTCGTCGAGCAGCAGCATCTGTTCGAAGGTGATGTCACGCACCTCGCAGGCATCGCCCAACAGTGAGCGGCCCGCCGCCAACGCCATCTCGCAGTACGCGGCACCCGGAAGCGCAGCCACGTTGTGAACCTGATGATCGGCCAGCCACGGCTGGGCGTCGACACCGACGTCGGCCTGCCAGACGTGGCGCTCGGGATCCTCGGGAAGGACGACATGCGCCCCCAGCAACGGATGGACGCTGAGCAGATGTCCACCGCCCGGAAGGTGCTCGCGTGCGTCCCGGCTGACGGTCAGGGGCAGGCGAGTCCAGGTGGGCAGTGGCGCGTCGGCGAGGGCGCCCGACGGGTACAACGTCCCGAAGTCGACGGCGGCACCTGCACTGTGCAGGTCGCCGACGTACTGCAGCAGACCGGAGGGCATCTCGGTCTCGCGTCGCATACTCGGCAGTGCCGCGATGTTGATGTCCAGGCTCCGGGCAACCTGTTGGGCCGGGTGGACCAACAATGGGTGCGGGGCCAGCTCACCGAACACCCGGTAACCGTCTTCGAGAGCGGCCTGCACCGCGGCCGAGAACCGCACGGCGTGGCGCAGATTGTCGACCCAGTAGTCGGCGTCGGTGTAGGGCTCGTCGCGTGGGTCGTAAGAGGTTGACGAGTAGTACGGCACCGTGGGCGTGAGCGGGGTCAGGTCAGCGAGCACCTCGGCGAGATCGTCGAGGATCGGGTCGACCTGCGGCGAGTGCGACGCGACGTCAACCGCGACCTCGCGGGCCATGATGTCGCGCTGTTCCCAGTCGGCGACGAGCTCTCGGATGCGTTCGGTGGTCCCGCCGACCACAGTGGACTTCGGCGATGCGATCACCGAGATCACCACGTCCTTGATGCCGCGCGCGGCAAGTTCGGACAACACATGCTGTGCAGGCAGTTCGACTGAGGCCATGGCACCCGAACCCGAGATGCGGGTCATCAGTGCCGACCGCCGGCAGATCACGCGCACAGCGTCCTGCAGCGACAACGCGCCCGCGACCACGGCGGCTGCGGCCTCGCCCATGGAGTGGCCGATCACCGCTCCGGGCTGCACTCCCCTGGACTTCAGTGCGGCAGCGAGTGCGACCTGCATTGCGAAGATCGTCGGCTGCACCCGGTTGATGCCCTCGACCGGCTCGGAATCCGAAATCGCCTCGGTCACAGAGAATCCCGACTCTGCGGCAATGAGAGGTTCCAGTTCGGCGATGGCCGCCGCGAAGGCTGGCTCGGTGGCAAGCAGTTGCGCACCCATCCCCGCCCACTGCGAACCCTGGCCGGAGAACAACCACACCGGTCCGCGCTCGCCGGTCCCGACAGCCGGCTCGTAGACCGCATCGCCCTCGGCGACCTCGCGCAGCGCCGCACCGAGTTCGTCGGTGGTCGCCGCGGTCACCGTGGTCCGGAACGGCCGGTGGGCCCGGCGCCTCGTCAGCGTGTAGGCCAGATCCGGCAATGGCTGCTCGCCGGCCTCGTGGATCAGCCAGTTGGCCAGCCGGCCCGCGGTGCGACGAAGTTCGTCGGCCGAGGTGGACGACACCGGGAACATCATCGGCTCGCCGTCACTATCCGGCGCACCGGCCGGCTCAGACCCGGCAGCGGGCGCCTGCTCGAGCACCGCGTGCACGTTGGTACCGGACAACCCGTAGGACGACACGGCCGCGCGGCGCGGGTGTTCCCCGTCGACCGGCCACGGCATCAGATCGGTCGGGACGACCAGTGAGCTGTTGAGCCGGGCCATCGCCTCGGGCAACTCGGTGAAATGCAGGTTGGCCGGAACGGCACCGTGCTGCAGGGCGAGGACGGCCTTGATCAGACCGATCGCCCCGGATGCCGACTGGGCGTGCCCGATGTTCGTCTTCACCGACCCGAGGGCGCACGGGCCCTCGGTGCCGTAGACCGCGGCCAAACTGGCGAACTCGATGGGATCGCCGACGGGTGTTCCGGTTCCGTGGGCCTCGATCATGCCTACGGTGACCGGGTCGACCCCGGCTGCGGCCAGTGCAGTGCGGTAAACCGCGCTCTGCGACTCCTCCGAAGGGGTCGCGATGTTGATCGTGCGGCCATCCTGGTTGGCGGCGGTCCCGCGGATCACGGCCAGTACCCGGTCACCGTCACGCTCGGCATCGGCCAAACGCTTCAGCAGCACCATCGCGACGCCCTCGCCCGAGACGAACCCGTCGGCGCCGACGTCGAACGCGTGGCAGCGACCGGTGGGCGACAACATTCCCTGCGCCGAGCCGGCCACCATCTTCTTCGGGTCGAGCAGGAGCGAAGCGCCGCCGGCCAGGGCCAGGTCGCTCTCCGACTCGTGCAGGCTCCGGCACGCCATGTGAATCGCCAGCAAGCCCGATGAGCACGCTGAGTCGACCGTCAGCGCGGGTCCGTGCACACCCAGTGCGTAGGCGACGCGGCCCGACGCCAAGCTGAAGTTCGTCCCGGCGAAGCCGTAGGCACCGTCGAGCGCGTCGGCCTCGGCGGCGACCATCTGGTAGTCGTTGTGCGTCATGCCGAGGAAGACGCCGGTCAACGAACCGGAGATGTCCGCCGGGGCCAGGCCCGCGTGTTCGAGGGCCTCCCACGACGTCTCGAGCAGGAGTCTGTGCTGCGGATCGATGGACGGCGCCTCGCGCTCGCCGTAACCGAAGAAGTCTGCGTCGAATCCCGCGACGTCGTCGAGGAACGCACCCCACTTTGACACCGAACGACCAGGAACTCCGGGCTCCGGATCGTAGTACTCGTCAGCATCCCAACGATCGAGCGGAACCTTCGTGACGAGGTCGTCACGCCGCAGGAGGGCCTGCCAGAACCCGGCCGGTGAGTCGATCCCCCCGGGCAGACGGCAGCCCATGCCGACAACGGCAATCGGGGTGACTGGTGTCTCGGCCAAGTTGGCTCACCTCTCTCGATGCGATCGATCAGCAAAGCGTCGATCAACATACTTAGAACGCGGAAAAGAATGTGCGCTACGTCGCCCACGACGCACGGTACCGAATCCCCGTATCCGGTTCGAGTCGTTGCCAACGCGGGTCCGTAGCCTAGCGCGTGACCCAACCAGATGTTGGAAACACCCGATCGCAAAAACGTTCATGCGTTCGCTGCGCCGACCAATTCTTGAGAAATGGCAGCACCGGCCAATTTCCCCAGCGAGACACCGGATAGTTGTCGGCGATGCCGCTGTGAACCGCTAATCCCGCTGTCGCACAGCGCTATTCGTGATCCTGTTGCGCACCGCCGCCCCTCGGGACGAATTATCCCGCTAACTAACAGTGAACCGATCTCGGATCCGAAAGCACATTTTCACAGGTTGTCCATAGTTTGAAAACGGTGTTCAGTTCATCACTCACAGTTAATTCGTAGGCTGCCTGTCAATAGTTAGCTGGCTACCCGCACGCAAACTACCGAAACCGTAGTTGAACCGAATTCATGTTCTGCCGGTTGGATGCTCGGTAATGGTACGAATGTGTACCCAAATGACACATCAGCTAATGGTCATTGTTGACTATGCAACCTCATAACCAGCATTGATCACCCGGACCGGCCAAAGTGTCGCAACCCCCGGGACATCGGCGTACCAAACTTCGGGGCCGGGACGGGCCGTTTGAGATCCAGCCCACGCCGAAGCTGGATGCGTGACAGAAACCACATTCTGTTCACTGAGGCAAAGAAACCGAGGTTAACGGTGGACATGCGCTGCAATGCCGGGAGGATCGTCCCATTACTGGGACAATATGTGATGTATATCACTGCAGGTAGAAGCGGTACGGCGATGTTCCGGCCGGGCGATCAACCCCCCGCAACGAACAGAGCCGACCAGGACTAGCCCGCAGCGGGCTTGGGGAGCTCGTACGGTGACGCACCGAGATCCGGCACGGCCTCGAATCCGCGCTCACGTGCGCGAGCGACATCCTGACGAATCAGCGCGTTCAGGCCGACGAAGGCAGCCATGTCCAACACCATCGGTGTCAGCAGCCGGTTGTGCACGAATCCGATCGCCAGCCCGCTGGCCGGGTCCGCCCAGCCGACCGACCCGCCGAGTCCGACATGGCCGAATCCCGGCATGATCCCGAACGGCACCGAGTGATACCCGAGGTGGAAGCCCAGCGGCACCCCGAGATTGCGGTCCGCGCGTAAACCGGACGGACCGGCCAGACCGGCCACGGTGCGCTCGGACAGGTAGTCGACGCCACCCAAGCGGCCCTGGTTGGCGATGGCACCGTACATCCGGGCCAGGCCGCGGGCTGTCGCGACACCGTTGACGGCGGGCGCCTCGGTGTCCAGGAACGGGGTGTCGCCCTGAACCAGCGACATCACTCCTGGGAAGTACATGGAGCCGAAGGCGCCCGAGAAGTTCAGTCCGGCGACGCGCGGCGCCACGAAGTCGAAGACATGGTTGGGCCACCGACGTTGTGGAACGAGGATCTGTGCGGCCCGAGTCGGGGCGTCTGCGGGCGGACGCCCCAGGTGCAGACCGTCGGTGCCCAACGGCTCGGCCAACTCGATGCGGAACAGCTCACGCATGCCCTGCCCCGTCACCGCGCGCGCCAGACCCGACAACAGCCAGCCATAGGTGAGCGCGTGATACGCGGACTTGCCGAACAGAAGTGCGTTCACCGGAGCCGCCGCGACCCGGCTCTCCATCACTCGGTGATCCAACAGATCGGCTTTGCTGACGCCGTTGAGCTGAGACAGGCCGGCCTCGTGCGCCATCACCTGACGCACTGTGACCGCGGATTTGCCGTTGGCCCCGAATTCAGGCCAATATTCGCTCACCGCGCCGTCGTATTCGATCAGACCGCGGTCGACGAGGCGGTGGATGACCGTCGAGGCCATACCCTTCGTCGCGGAGAACACCATCGCACCGGTATCGGCCGACCAGTACTGCGTCCCGTCACGGTCCGAGTAGCCGGTCCAGACATCGACGACCGGTTGTCCGCCTTGGAGGATCACCAGCGCGCCGCCGCCGTACTTTCGGCCCGGGAACAGTTTCGAGAAGCCTCGAACGGTGCAGGAGAAGTTCCTGTCCGCCGCGCCCTGGACGCCGTGTGGAAGCGCCTCGTCGCGCTCCCCGTTGTGATCGGTCACACACTCGAATTTACCTGGAACCCCGGCAAATTCCATAAGCGTTACCCACCTGTTAGCCCAGATGGGCCGCCCGCTCACGAGGTCGGCTTGTCGTCCACCTTGAAGTCGACATTGACCTTGCCGGACTCGACGGCCTTGACCGTAGCCGTAACGCCGTACTTGCTGCCGTCCTTGGCTGTCAGCACACAATGTTGAGTCGCCCCGACTTTGCCGTCGATGCCGTCGTCGCAGGTCACAGACTTGGCCTTGCGCTTGGCCGCGGCTTCCAACTTCTCTTTCGCCATGGTTTGCAGCTTGGTCTTGGCCACCGTGGGCTGTACACCGGTCGACGCGCCGCCACAGCCGGTCAGCAGCACTGGGCCGACCATCGCGGCAGCTGCCAACACACGCAGTTTCGCCTTCACGTCCCTCATCTCTGGTCAGCCCAGCCTTTCACTTTCAGTCGGCCGCGTCGAGAATTTCCTGCGCGGCCAAGGCCGGAGTGAGTTCCCCCTCGCGCACCCGGCGCTCCACCTCGTCGCGGATGCTGCGCACACCGGGATGCGACATCACGCGGTCCAGCACGGTGTCGCGCACCATCGACCAGGTCCAATCGACCTGCTGCGCGCGACGCCTGGCCTCGAACTCGCCGGCCTCGGTGAGCACCTTACGATGCTTGAGCACTGTCTCCCACAGCTCGGTCAGGCCATGTCCTTCGATCGCACTCATCGTGAGAACCGGTGGCCGCCACAGCGTTTCGCGGGGATAGATGAGGCGGATGGCGCCCGTCAGTTCGCGGGCGGCAGCCTTGGCCTCGATCGCATGCTCGCCGTCGGCCTTGTTGACGACGATGACATCGGCGAGTTCCAGCACGCCCTTCTTGATGCCCTGCAGTTGGTCACCGGTGCGGGCCAGGGTGAGGAACACGAACGTGTCGACCATGTTCGACACCGTGACCTCGGACTGCCCCACCCCGACCGTCTCCACGAGGATGACGTCGTAGCCGGCCGCCTCCAGCAGGACAATGGTCTCCCGGGTGGCCTTGGCCACTCCACCGAGCGTCCCGGACGTCGGCGACGGCCGGATATAGGCATCCGGATGGACTGCCAGACGGGCCATTCGGGTCTTGTCACCCAGGATCGAGCCACCGGTCCGGGTGGACGACGGGTCCACCGCCAGGACCGCGACCCGGTGTCCGGCCTCGATGAGGTACATGCCGAGGGCTTCGATCGTGGTCGACTTGCCGACTCCGGGCACCCCGGTGATACCGATGTGCTGCGCCTTGCCTGCGTCCGGCATGAGCTCCAGCAACAACTGTTGGGCCTGGTCACGATGGTCGGCCCGGGTGGACTCGACCATCGTGATGGCCCGCGCCAGCGCGGCGCGGTCCCCCTCGCGGATGGCCGCCGCCAGTTCAGGAACCGAAGTCATATCCCGGGTCGCTCCGCTCCTGCCCTCCGAACGGAAGCCACTACTGGCTCAGCTGGTAACCGAGCCGCTGCGCCAGCTTCTGCAGCAGACCGATGGCGGCATCGGCGATCACGGTGCCCGGCGGGAAGATCGCGTTCGCCCCGGCCTCGTACAGCTCGTCGAAATCCCCGGGCGGGATGACCCCGCCGACGACGATCATGATGTCGGGACGGCCGACCTCTGCCAACGCGTCACGCAGCGCGGGCACCAAGGTCAAGTGCCCGGCGGCCAGCGATGACACCCCGACCACGTGAACATCGTTGTCGGCGGCCTGGCGGGCCACCTCCTCGGGGGTCGAGAACAGCGAGCCCACGTCGACGTCGAAACCGATGTCGGCGAATGCCGTCGCAATCACCTTCTGACCACGGTCGTGCCCGTCCTGACCCATCTTGGCCACCAGGATGCGCGGACGGCGGCCGTCGGCCTCGGCGAACTTACCGACCAGCTCCGTGGCAGTAGACATTCCGCCGACCTTTCCAGCTCCCCCAATTTCGTCGCGGTAGACGCCCGAAATCGTACGGATCTCAGCCTGATGCCGCCCGTAGACCTTCTCCAGCGCATCAGAGATCTCGCCGAGGGTGGCATTGGCCCGAGCCGCATTGATCGCCAGGGCCAGCAGGTTGTTGCCCAGCCCGTCCTCCCCTGCCGAGCCGGAGGCCTCGGCGGCGCGGGTCAGCTCGGCCAACGCAGCCTGGGTGGCCGACTCGTCGCGGTCGGCTCGCAGCTGCTGCAGCTTGGCAAGCTGTTCGGCCCGCACCCGGCTGTTCTCGACCTTGAGCACCTCGATCTCTTGATCCTCGGTGACCTGGTACTTGTTGACGCCGATCAGTGGCTGTGCGCCCGAGTCGATGCGGGCCTGCGTACGGGCGGCGGCCTCTTCGATGCGCAGCTTCGGGATTCCGTCGCTGATGGCCTGCGCCATGCCGCCGTGCTCGGCGACCTCTTTGAGATGGGCTCGCGTGCGCTCCGCCAATTGGTACGTCAAAGACTCCACAAAATACGAGCCGCCCCACGGATCGATCGGCCGAGTGGTGCCCGACTCCTGCTGCAGCAGCAGCTGAGTGTTTCGGGCGATCCGCGCCGAGAAATCGGTGGGCAACGCCAGCGCCTCGTCGAGCGCGTTGGTGTGCAACGACTGGGTGTGGCCCTGGGTGGCCGCCATCGCCTCGATGCAGGTACGGGCCACGTTGTTGAACGCGTCCTGCGCAGTCAGCGACCACCCCGAGGTCTGCGAATGGGTACGCAGGGAGAGCGACTTGTCGTTCTTCGGGCCGAACTGGGCCACCAGCTCACTCCACAGCAGCCGGCCGGCACGCAGCTTGGCGACCTCCATGAAGAAGTTCATGCCGATGCCCCAGAAGAAGCTCAGCCGCGGCGCGAATTTGTCGATGTCCAGCCCGGCGTCCAAGCCGGCCTTGATGTACTCGACACCGTCGGCCAGCGTGTAGGCCAACTCCAGATCGGCTGTCGCCCCGGCCTCTTGGATGTGATAGCCCGAGATCGAGATGGAGTTGAACTTCGGCATCTTGGTGCTGGTGTAGGCGAAGATGTCCGAGATGATCCGCATCGACGACTTCGGCGGATAGATGTAGGTGTTGCGGACCATGAACTCTTTGAGGATGTCGTTCTGGATGGTCCCGGCCAGCTTCTCCGGTGGCACCCCCTGCTCCTCGGCGGCGACGACGTAGAGCGCGAGGATCGGCAGCACGGCACCGTTCATCGTCATCGACACACTCACCGTCGACAGGTCGATGCCGTCGAACAGCTGGCGCATGTCGAGGATGGAATCGATCGCCACCCCGGCCATTCCGACGTCACCGGCCACCCGCGGATGATCCGAGTCGTAGCCGCGATGGGTGGCCAGATCGAATGCCACCGACAGACCCTTCTGACCGGCGGCCAGGTTGCGTCGGTAGAACGCGTTGGATTCGGCGGCGGTGGAGAAACCGGCGTACTGACGGATGGTCCACGGCTGGTTGACGTACATCGTCGGGTACGGCCCGCGCACGAAAGGCGGTGCGCCGGGGAAGGTGTCGAGCGGGTAGCCCGCCGCGGCCGCGTCGTCCCGGTCGGCAGAGATGTAGACCGGCTTGACGTCGATGCCCTCGGGTGTGGTCCACGTCAGCTGTTCAGGAGCGTAGCCATGGGCCGCCGCAGCCTCGGCGACGTGCGCCTCGACAGCCTCTGGAGTGGCAAGCTCACCCGTGCCTTCGCCGTGCAGCGGTACGTCCGCAAAACTTCCGATTCCAGTTGTGGCAGTCATCTCAGGCCCCCAGTCCGGTGAGCAGGTTCGACAAAGCTTCGACCGCATCGATCTTGGCGGTGAGGTATCCGTCAGGCTTCGAATCAGCCTCGGCGACAGCCTTTTCCGGGCCGGCAAGGAGCACCTGACGCACGCCGGCGGCGTGCGCGGCAGCCACTGCGCCGGACGCCTCGGCGCCGTAGCGGGCGTCGGTGCCACACAGCACGGCCACCGCCGGGGCACCGGCATCGGCCACCGCGGCGGCGACCGCGGCGGCGACCGCCGCTGCGTCCAGGGGCCCGGGGTTGACCGCCTCGATCCCGCCGGAGGCCAACAGGTTCGACGCGAATGTGGTGCGGATGTTGTGCTCGGCCAGCGGCCCCAGCGGCAGCAGCAGGACCCTGGGTCGCGCTCCGTTCGCATCCAGGAAGGCGTCCGAGCGGTCGCGCAAGGCCTCGAATCCGGCCGCGTACCGAGCGATCGACGACGCCGAACCACCTTGCGGGAGCGGCTTTTCGTCGAGGTTGGGGAATTCGTTGACACCGGTGATCGCGGTGCGGCGGTGCGCGATGTCGGCACTGCGCCGAGCAGCGACCTCAGCGATCTGGGCGGCGATGTAGTCGCGGGCCGCGACGAATCCGCCACGCGCCTCGATGTCCTGGAAGTGCGCCCAGGCCTGCTCGGCGAGCTGAGCGGTCAGATCCTCGACGAACCACGAGCCACCCGCCGGGTCGAGCACCTGACCGATGTGCGACTCCTCCAGCAGCAGCAGTTGGGTGTTACGGGCGATACGGCGGGCGAAGCTCGCCGATGTCCCGTCCAGTCCGCCCGGAATCGCCGCGTCGAACGGATGCACCTGCACGGTGTCGGCACCCCCGACGCCCGCCGAGAAGGCGGCCAGCGTGGTACGCAGCATGTTCACCCAGGGATCACGCTGGGTCATCATCGGCAGCGAGGTCACCGCGTGAATCCGGGCGGCGCCGGAGGCGCCGACCACCTCGGCGACCCGCGCCCAGAGCTGCCGCGCGGCGCGCAGCTTGGCGATTGTCATGAACTGGTCGTCGTCAGCGGCGTAGCGGAAGCTGATCTGCCGCAACGCATCCGGTGTGGCAACCCCGCCGTCGCTGAGGATACGCAGGTAGGCGACCGCCGCCGCGACCGATCCTGCGAGCTCCCAGGCCGCGCTGGCTCCCAGGTTGTGGAACGCCGGACCGTCGACGGTGATTGCCCGAACCCCGCCGGCGTAATCACCGAGCTTGGCAACGGTGGCCGGCAGGTCGGCCTCGTCCGTGGCGGATTTCCCCGACAGCGGTGCAGTCAGCGGGTCGGCTCCCAGGTCGATCGACAGCCGCGAGCGCTGGTCGTCGTCAAGGTCTGCGAGCAGTGGCAACACCGCATCGGCGATGGCGGACGCGTCAGCCCCGGTGTTCGCAACGGGTTCGAAGATGACCGGCACCAGATCCAGGAAAACGCCGTCGAGCAGGCGGTCCAATTCGCTGACGGCGATACCGCCCTCGTGGCCGACCCGCAGGGCGAGGGCGCTGGCCCCTTCGGTCAACGCCACCAATACGGCACCGTTGACGGTGCCGACCTCGGTACCCGCGACAGCGGGGAAGCTCTCCACGACCTTCCAGCCGGACTTCACGTCACGCAGGGCGTCTCCGCCGCGCACGAACGGCCACTGCCCCGGCAGAGTTGGCTCGGGGCGCGCGTCGAGCCTGGTGTAGAGCGGCCGGATGGCGAAACCCTCGTACGTCTGTGAATCCAGTAGGCGTTCCGGCTCGGCCGGCAGATCGGCCACGTCCCGCCGACTGCTCTTGGCCAGCACGCCGGCAACCGCCGTCCGCCACTGTGCGCGGTCCGACTCGATCGCACTCGTCCCCTGTAACGACACCCGCATCTCCTGTTATCGCAGCGTGTGACATACCCACTCGCGCTAAAGGCTAAATGATCGCCATCACGGCCCTGACCGCTGGTAGGTGGAATCACGGCCGCGCCCAGCGGAGTTCCCCGCCCGTGGCCCGTACTGTTGTAAGACATGAAACCCGTCGTCAGAACCCTGCGCATGGTGCGCGCCGCGGTGCTCACGACGGCTTCCCAATTGCCGACCAGGCGGATCGTGGGGCTGCTGGCCGGCATTGTGATTCTTGTCGCAGTTGCCGTGCTGGTTCCGTTGCCGACGGCGATGCAGATGCGGGACTGGGCCACCTCGGTAGGTCCGTGGTTCCCGCTGGCCTTCCTCTGTGCCCACATCGTCGTGACCGTCTTCCCATTCCCCCGCACTGCGTTCACCCTGGCCGCGGGCCTGCTGTTCGGGCCGGTACTGGGCGTGGCGATCGCGGTTGTGGCCAGTGCGGTGAGCGCCGTGCTCGCGTTGTTCTTGATCCGCGCGGCCGGTTGGCAGCTCAATCGGCTGGTCCCCCATCCTCGGATCGACATGCTGGATACCCGGCTGCGCCGGCGCGGCTGGCCGGTGGTGCTGTCCATGCGGTTGATCCCGGCAGTGCCGTTCTCGGTGCTGAACTACGCGGCCGGCGCCTCTGCAGTGCGGGCCCTGCCCTACACGCTCGCGACGCTGGTCGGCTTGTTCCCCGGCACGGCGGCCGTCGTCATTCTGGGCGACGCGTTGACCGGGAACATCAGCCCGGCGCTGGTTCTGGTGTCGGTGAGCACCGCCGCGCTCGGGGTTGCCGGCCTCGTCTACGAATGGCGCCTCCACCACCGCGAACGTGCGCGTCTGCACGCCGACACGCCGCCATCGGTGGGCATTGCACGCACGCTCACGGAACCCTGAGGAGTCAACGGATGGCCGCGCTGCCCGATTTCGGTGCCAAACTCCTTCGCAACCGCCGGCTCGTGCGTGCCCCGATCTGGCTCTACCGGATGCGGGCCGGGGCACTGTTCGGCGCGAGGATGATGATGCTCGAGCACATCGGTCGCACCTCCGGCGCACGTCGCTACGTCGTGCTCGAAGTGGTGGGCCGGCCGACCCCCGACACCATCGTCGTCGCCTCGGGTTTCGGCGCAAAGGCCCAGTGGTTCCGCAACGTTTCCGTCAATCCGCAGGTCCGGGTGTGGCTCGGTAGCCACCGCCCGGCCCCCGCTGTCGCGCATGTACTCGACCAACAGGCCGTCGACCAGGTACTGGCGGATTACCGCACGCAGCATCCGAAGACGTGGGACCAGTTCAAGCTCGTCCTCGAACAGACGCTCGGTCAACCGATCACCGATACGAACGCACCGCTGCCGATGGTGGAGCTGCGGTTGCAGCCCCGCCGCTGATTCCCCGCCTTCCTAGCCGGGTGGAGGTTGGATGCGCACCTGACGCCGGGTGGGCCGATGCGCGACGACGATACCGACGGTCACGCAGGCCTGCACGCCACCGGTCGGTGACGGGTCGACGGCCCAATCACGTTGTCCCGCATCCTCGAACAGGGCGACTGCATTCGCGCCGGCGCCGGTGCTGAACCGGGTCTGATAGCGAATTCCGCTGTGACGCCCGGTCGCGAAGAAGGCCGCCGCCCAGGCTTGCGGCAGTTCATAGACCGGGCACGTACCGATCTCGCGGGTCATGCCGACGAACGAGGCCGCCCGCGGCGAACATGTGTTGGCCAACCATCTGGGGGCCGGCACCCGCACCCTCGACAGCGCGGTGCGGGCCGCTGCCTCGAACGTGACCACGCCCTGACGCACCAGGTCGTGACCGAAGCGCTCCCGCAACGCCGTCGTGACATCGGTTGCCAGATAACAGGTTCCGTTCGGCGGGAGCAGATCGAAGCGTCCGGTCAGATCTGAGGAGAACCACCACGGCGACCTGTCCACGGTGTGGGCCCGGTACAGCTGATGGTCTGTGCGTAACCGGGACCGGGGGAACCCGGCGACATCCGGTGGTGAACCGAGTGCGGGCCGTTGACGGCTCATGCGCTCCAGCTCGCGGCGGTCTCCCGCGCCATCTCGATCACCCGTTGCGGATCTCCACCGCGGCGCAACCAGTCCGCGGGGCAGGACCCGTCGAGTCGGTCACTGGGCGCCCGCATCCACAGCGCTGCCATCCACGGATCGTCGGTGCCCTCGGTCAGCACGGTCAGCACGTCGCGCAGCGAGGGAATGGTGGCGCCGCTGTCCAGAAACTGCCACGTCGGGTACACGACCCCGCCGTCGTCGAGCGGACAGGCCAGTACCGCGTACCGCGCGACCTTCTGGTGCAGCGCCTGGCGGGTGACACCGAGCCAGCGGGCCAGCCCTGCCGTGTCGTAGAACGGCCCCGTGATCTCGTCGAACACATGCCCCAGCGGCAACGCGGCGACCATGGCATCGGCGATCTCCTCCGGGTCTCCGAATGCCTCCGGGCCGAGGCTGGCCTCGTCGGCCCGACGCAGCCGCTCATGGACCTTCCGGCTGACCGACCGCATGATCTGACGCTCGAACAATGCGAGATCGGTCATCGAGGCCTCCCAGGTGCGTCAACTCCGTCAAGTCTACTGCGTCAAGGAGGTCAAGCAAGGCTGCCAACCCGATGGCTATGCGCGGTGTGCGCCGCCATCCAGCTCATTCGGCGGGAACCCGGACGGATTCCCCAATGACTGCTGCGGTGGTGCGGCACCCAGCGGCGGCGCGGTGGCCCGTGCCGCTTCCTCGGCCTTCGCCACGGCCCGCGCGATCTCCGGGTCGGTTTCGGTGTTGAACCATCCGGCGACCTCGTCGCTGTCATCCTCCGGCTTGGGCAGATCCTGCTCCACCGGCGGTGGGGTGTAGCGGAAGACCCCGTCCTCGCCGGGCGCCCCCAGCATCTTGGTGAATCCCTGCAGGGCCGAACCGAAGTCACTGGGCACCAGCCACACCTTGTTGGCCTCGCCCTTCGCCATCTGCGGCAGCGTCTGCAGGTACTGGTAGGCCAGCATCTCCGGTGTCGGCCGTCCCGCCTTGATCGCGGCGAAGGTCTTCTCGATGGCCTTGGCCTGACCCTGGGCCTGCAGATACTGGGCAGCCCGTTCACCCTGGGCGCGCAACATCCGGGACTGCCGGTCGGCTTCGGCCGCCAGGATCGCGGCCTGCTTGGCCCCCTCGGCGGCCAGGATCTGCGACTGCTTCTGGCCCTCGGCCTGTTTGATCGACGACTCCCGCACACCCTCTGCGGTGAGGATCATGGCCCTCTTGTCGCGGTCGGCCTTCATCTGCTTTTCCATCGACTCCTGGATCGAGGGTGGCGGGTCGATGCTGCGCAGCTCGACCCGCGCCACCCGCAGCCCCCAGCGACCTGTCGCCTCGTCCAGCACACCCCGCAACTGGGCGTTGATCGAGTCGCGTGAGGTCAGCGTCTGCTCGAGAGTCATCCCGCCGACGACGTTGCGCAGTGTCGTGGTGGTCAGCTGCTCCACACCGACGATGTAGTTGCTGATCTGGTACACCGCCTTGGCCGGGTCGGTCACCTGGAAATAGACCACGGTGTCGATGTTGAGCGTCAGGTTGTCCTCGGTGATCACGGGCTGCGGCGGAAAGGACACCACCCGCTCACGCAGGTCCACGCGTGCCCGGATCCGATCGATGAACGGCACCAGCAGCGTCAGCTGACCACTGACCGTGCGGCTGTACCGGCCGAGACGCTCGATCACCGCCGCCTCGGCCTGCGGAATGAGCGCAACCGACTTGGCCACGATGATGATCGCGAACACCACAAGCACAAGCAGCAAGATCAGCCCGGCTACGGCACCTTCCATGGTGAATCCCTCCTGAGGTACTGAGTCGTTTTGCAGAGCTACTACATCGTTCTGAAGACCACCGCGGTGGCGCCGTCGATCTTGACGACGGTCACGTGATCACCCGGCTCGTACACATCGTTGTCGTCGAGAGGCCGCGCCGTCCAGATCTCTCCGTCGAGCTTGACCTGCCCCTCGTGCTGCGCCACCCGGTCCAACACCAGTGCGGACTTGCCTTCCAGCGCCTTGACCGGTTCCGGAAGTCCCCGGCCGGCCTCGAAACGGCGCCGCAGCGTCGGCCGAACCAGAACCAGCAAAAGGACGGAGACCACGAGAAAGACCACGCCGTCGGCCCAGAGCGGCAGGTCGAACAGCCAACTCGATCCGGTCGCGGCCAATGCACCGCCGGCCAGCATGAGCAGGAACATGTCGCCGGTCAGCGCCTCTGCCCCGGCGAGTCCCAGCGCCAGGATGAGCCAGATCAGCGGAAGGGGCATACGGACACCCTAGCGAATCCGACCTCATCGGCGGCCGACAATTACACTGCCAGGATCATGTGGTGTCCAAGTGCAACTCTTTCGATGTGGGCCAACGCCTGGCTCGCGGGCGCAGCCGCGCCGGACGACGTCCTCGACGCGTTATCCCAGTGGGCACCAATGCATTCTGTGACTGCCTATGACTCGCAAGCCGCGGTCCGGACCGGGCTGCCCTGGCCTGAGTTGGAAGACTCGGGTTCGGTGTCGTTGCTGCAGACCCTGCGCACCGCCGTCGGCAGGTCCGGCACCAGGCCCTCCATCAGAGTCGCCCTCCCGGTGCCCGGCGATGTCCGCGGACTGCCCGCCGGTTCGCAGTTTCAGCGCGATGCACTGACCGTGGGTGAAGCGGTGCTGGTGACCCATGACGAGCTCGACGGCGTCGGGCTCGTGCCGGAGTTCGAATACTTCGAATTTGACGACGTGGAAACCGAATCCACGTTCGAGCCCGAGCCTCGGGCACTGTCGTGGACCGTGTACTCACTGCCCGTTCTGCCGCCGCCTCAGCACTACGATCTCGGCGAGGCCGAGTATGAGTTGCGCTCAGCCGTGCGCTCGGCCGCGGACACGCTGGTCGCATTGCGGGCCGGTATCGGTGTGGATGTCGACGATCCCCGCGGCATGGTCGAGGACATCCTCGAAGCCGGACGGCTGCACCACATCCCCGACCACGCCCCCACCCGGGCCGTGCGGGTGCTGGAGAACGCCGCCCACGTGGAAGCGATCATCACCGTGAGCTCTGGCCTGATGCCGATCGGCCTCCAGAGTTCCTCGGAGGTTCAGATCGCCGGCGACGCCATGCGGCCGCTGGCTCAGGTGGTGCGCTCGGCACGGTTGGCCGCGCTCGAGGCCATTCTTCAATCTGCTTGGCGTGACTAGCTTTTCGTGCCGCAGCAGTACGGTGAGCACGGTGCGCCGTTGACGCTGGATCCGTAGCCGGCGACCGGATCTGGGCCCGCTACCCGCAGGGGTGCCGCACCGGTACGCAGCTCGTCGATCAGCCCGGCGGCCAACTGCGCGAAACGCGGATCCGCGTTCGGGGTACGCGCCCGCGCGAAGGCCACACCGGCCTGTTCGGCCTGCAGTCGCAGCTCGTAATCCAGATCCCACACCACCTCGATGTGGTCGGCGACGAACCCGATCGGGCAGACGATCACTGCCCGGGTTCCCTTCTGGTCCAACATGGTCAGGTGATCAGCCACGTCAGGCTCCAGCCACGGTATTCGGGGCGGACCCGACCGCGACTGCCAGACCTGGTCGTAATCGTCGTAACCCGCGGCGGCGGCCACCAGACGCGTCGCGTACTCCACCTGACGGCTGTAGAGCCGCGGGCCGTGGCGTTCATCGGCGGCGATGGGAATCGAGTGGGCGGTGAACACCAGCCGGGCCTCATCCCGCAGTTCGGCCGGCAATGTGGCGGCCGCTGCCGCGATCGAGTCGGCGAACATCTCCACCAGGAGCGGGTGGTCGAAGTACTGGCGCAGTTTGACCAGCTCCGGTGCGGTCGCACCTGCCGCGGCGCGAGCCCGGGCGATGTCCTCGACGTACTGGGTGCAGCCGGAATACCCGCCCCAGGCCGACGTGGTGAACACCGCCGCCCGCCGAATGCCGTTGTCGCGCATCGCCGCAACCGTGTCCTCGACGTACGGTTCCCAATTCCGGTTGCCGAAATAGACCGGCAGGTCGGGCAACTGCAACCTCAGCTGCTCGATCAGTGCCCGATTGATCCCGTTGATCGGCGACACCCCACCGAAATGCAGGTAGTGCTCGGCGACGTCGGCCAACCGCTCGGCCGGGATTCCGCGCCCCCGGGTGACGTTCTCCAGGAACGGCATCACCTCGTCCGGCGCCTCCGGTCCCCCGAAAGACAGCAGCAGGACAGCGTCGAAGGAATCCGGGCGTTCCATGCTTCTAGAGCAGCTGGGTGCTGGCGCCGCCGTCGGCGTAGACGATGGTGCCGGTGGTGGCGGGCAGCCAGTCGGACAGCAGGGCACACACGGTCTTGGCAACCGGCTCGGGGTCCTTCATGTTCCAGCCGACCGGCGCCCGCTGATCCCAGCCCTCTTCGAGCAGCCGCATCTGATCACCGGCTTCGGCGCCCAGCGCACCGCCGACGATGGCGCTCATGGCCAGGGTCCGGATCGGGCCCGCCGCAACGAGGTTGGAGCGGACACCGAACGGGCCGGCCTCACGAGCGACGAACCGGTTGACCGACTCGAGGGCGCTCTTGGCCACCGTCATCCAGTTGTACGCGGGCATCGCGCGGGTCGGGTCGAAGTCCATGCCGACGATGCTGCCGCCGGAGTTCATGACCGGCAGCGTGGCCTTGGCCAGCGAGGCGTAGGAGTACGCCGAGATGTGGATGCCCTTGGCAACGTCCTCGTACGGGGCGTCGAAGAAGGGGTTCACACCCATGCCGGTCTGCGGCATGAAGCCGATTGAGTGGACAACGCCGTCGAGCTTGTTGCCCTCGCCGATGACGCCGGAGATCCGGTCGGCCAGGCTCGCCAGGTGCTCCTCGTTCTGCACGTCGAGTTCCAGCAGCGGCGCCGGCTTGGGCAACCGGTCGGCGATGCGCTGGATCAGCTTCATCCGGTCGAATCCGGTGAGCACCAACTCAGCCCCGGCCTCCTGGGCCACCTTCGCGATGTGGAACGCGATCGACGAGTCCGTGATGATTCCGGTGACGAGGATGCGTTTGCCTTCGAGCAGACCTGCCATTATTGCGACTCCTTCTTGAGGAAAGTTTCAGTAGACCAATATCTTTGGGTCAGATCCAGGTGGATCAGTGGCCCATACCCATGCCGCCGTCGACGGGGATCACCGCACCGGCGATGTAGCTTGCATCCTCGGAGGCAAGGAAGCTCACCGCGCCGGCGACCTCCTCGGCGGTGCCGACCCGCTTGGCGGGGATGAATTCCAGAGCACCCGCCTGGATCCGGTCGTCCAGGGCACGGGTCATCTCGGTGTCGATGTAACCCGGGGCCACCACGTTGGCGGTGACACCGGCCTTGGACAGCTCCCGGGAGATCGAGCGGGCCATACCGATCAGGCCGGCCTTGGCGGCCGCGTAGTTGGCCTGATTGCCGATGCCCCACATGCCCGAGACTGAACCGATGAAGATGATCCGGCCGAATCGCTTGCGCTGCATGCTGCGCGAGGCCCGCTGCGCCACCCGGAATGCTCCGGTGAGATTGGCGTTGATGACGTTCTCGAACCGCTCCTCGGTCATCCGCATGAGGAACGCGTCCTGGGAGATGCCGGCGTTGGACACCAGCACCTCGACCGGCCCCTGGTGCTCCTCGACCTCTTTGAACGCGCGGTCGACGGCCTCGTTGTCGGTCACGTCGCACACGACGCCGAACAGCCCCTCCGGTGCTCCGGACCCGCGGTGTGTGACGGCAACCTTGTGCCCGTCGGCGGCCAGCCGCTGCGCGATCGCCAGCCCGATCCCCCGGTTTCCGCCCGTTACCAGCACGGAACGGGGAACGAACGCGGGCCGGCTGCCGGCTTCTGCAACTGCGGTTTCGGTGGCACTCTCGGTGGCGACACTGTCACTCATGCCCGCCAACTTAACGTGTCAGCCATGGATCGCCGAAATCGACACCAGGGCTGTTGTACGTGCGAATTCACAACCATGACGTAGATCTCGACGTCGGCTCAACCGGGCAGTCTGCGGTTGATCAGCAGGGCCGCCGCCCCGGCCAGGGCCAGCACCAACGCGCCCAGCCGCAGCCAGCCGAGACTGGCATCGCCCTTGATCGTCTCGTAGCCGATCTGCTGCTGCAGCGAGGTGAACACCTGCTTGAGCTGTTCCAGGCTGGACGCGGTGAAGGCGTCACCGCCGGACAGCTTGGCGATCTTGCCCAGCATCTCGTCGTCGACCGGAACCGGCTGGCGCTGGTCATTGATCTCGACATAGCCGTAGGGCGTGCCGAAGGACACCGTGGAGATCGGCACCCCCTGGTCCTTGGCGGTGCGCGCCGCCGTGTAGGCGCCCTTGGGATTGTCCGGATTGGACGGCACGGTCTCCTTGCCGTCGGACATCAGCACGATGCGCGCGGGCGGCTTCTCGTCACCACCGCCGATCACCGCACCGACGGTGGCGATCGCCTGCAATGCGGTGAAGATGCCCTCACCCGTGGCGGTCCGGTCGGCCAATTGCAGCTTGTCGAGGCCGTTCTTGGTGGCATCACGGTTGGTGGTCGGCTGCACCAGGACGGTCGCCGTCCCGGCATAGGCGATGAGGCCGAGGTTGATCCCGGGGGTGAGCTGATCGGCGAACTGCTTGGCAGCTTCCTGCGCGGCAGCCAACCGGCTGGGCGCGACGTCGGTGGCACGCATCGACTGCGACACGTCGATCACCAGCATCACGACCGCGCGATTGCGCGGAATCCGCACATCATGGGTCGGGCCGGCCATCGCCACCGTCAGCAGGACGAGCGAGACCGCCAGCAGCGCCGCGGGCAGATGCCGCCAGCGAGTCGGCTGTTTGGGCGCCACACTCTCGAGCAGCTCCATGTTGGCGAACCGCAGGATCCGCTGCTTGCGCGCGCGCTGCACGATGACGTAGTACGCCATCAGGCCCAGTACGACGAAGAGGAACAGGAACCACCACGCGTGCGCGAAGCCCGTCAGGCTCATCGGACCGAGAATCGGTAAAGTCATGTGCTAGAAGTCATTTCGGTTGGTTGCTGATCAAGCTTCTTCTACCGGCCGGCCAGGGCGCCGCGCCGCCGGCTCGCCACGAACCGCACCACATCGGCGATCCAGTCCCGGTCGGTGCGCAGACTCAGCAGCGGTGCGTCGCAACGCCGCAGGGTGCGAGCCACTTCCTCGCGATGAGCCGTGGCGGCCCGCTCGAAGTCACTGCGGAGCTGCTCGTCGATGGTGAACTCGCGGGTGACACCGGTCTCGGTGTCCTGCAGCACCACGTCGCCCACGGCGGGCAGTTCGACGTCGCGCGGATCGAGTACCTCGATGCCGAGCACCTCGTGCCTTCCGGCGATCGCCCGCAACGGGCGCATCCAGTTGACCGGTCCGAGGAAGTCGCTGATGATCACCGCCATGCCGCGGCGGCGCTCGGGACGGCGCAGGGCGTCGATCGCCGCGGCCAGGTCACCGCGGACCCCGGTCGGGGCCTTGGGCATCGTGGCGATGGCCCGCAGCATTTCCTGCTCGTGAACGCGGCCGGACAGCGCGGGCACCCGCCGCACCGATTCACCGTTGGCGATGATCGCGCCGATCCGGTTGCCACCACCGCTGTTGAGGAACGTGATCGCCGCGGCGGCTGCCACCGCGAGATCGCGCTTCTCGCAACCGGTGGTTCCGAAGTCGAGACTGGCGGACATGTCGACGACCAGCCAGGTCTCCAGCTCACGGTCGGCGATCATCTGCCGCACATGGGGCGTCATCGTCCGCGCTGTCACCGACCAGTCCATCCGGCGCACATCGTCGCCGGGCTGGTAGATCCGCGAGTCCCCCGGCTCCGATCCCGGGCCCGGGATCAGGCCGAGGTGGTCGCCGTGGAGCACGCCGTCGAGCTTGCGCCGTACCGTCAGCTCAAGCTTGCGTAACGCCGCCGTCAACGCCGGGTCCCGAATCTCCCCGCGCTTCAGAGACGGCAGATCCACAGAGCGTCGGGCCCCGGAAGAACTGGTCACCGACCACCAGCCGCGGCAGCCGCGGCAGGAACGGCGGGCGGAACCGAATGCCCTTGCTGCGGAAGCGCATTCACCTGCGGCAGGGCGACGGTCTGCAGGATCCGGTTGACCACGGTCTCGGCCGACACCTCGTCTGCCAGCGCGTCGTAGGTCAGCACCAGTCGGTGACGCAGCACATCGGGGATCACCTCGACGACGTCCTGCGGGATGACGTAGTCACGGCCCCGCACCAACGCCAGCGCGCGGGCCGCCGAGATGATGCCCAGCGAGGCACGCGGCGAGGCGCCGTAGGCGATCCACGCCTTGGCGTCGGGCATGCCGAACTTCTCGGGCTCGCGGGTCGCGGTGACGATCCGCACCACGTAATCCACCAGCGCGTGATGCACGAAGGTGTTGGCCGCGAGTTCCTGCAGCCGCAGCAGGTCGCCCGTGTCCAGGATCTGCTTGGGCTCCGGGGGCTTCACACCCATCCGGTAGATGATCTCGCGCTCTTCCTCCGGCGTCGGGTAATCGACGTTGAGCTTGAACAGGAAGCGGTCGCGCTGGGCCTCCGGCAGCGCGTAGACGCCTTCCTGCTCGATCGGGTTCTGGGTGGCCATCACCAGGAACGGGCTGGGAAGCGGGAAGGTCTTACCGCCGATGGAGATCTTGCGCTCGGCCATCACCTCGAGCAGGGCGGACTGCACCTTGGCCGGTGCACGGTTGATCTCGTCGGCGAGCAGGAAGTTGACCACGACCGGGCCGAGCTCGATGTCGAAGTCTTCCTTGCCCTGCCGGTAGATGCGGGTACCGATGATGTCGGTGGGCACCAGGTCAGGGGTGAACTGGATGCGGGCGAAGGTTCCGCCGACCACCTTGGCGAACGTCTCGACGGCCAGCGTCTTGGCCACACCGGGCACGCCCTCGAGCAGCACGTGGCCCTTGGCGAGCAGACCGACGAGCATCCGCTCGACGAGCTGGTCCTGGCCGACGATGATCCGCTTGACCTCGAAGATGGCGCGTTCCAGGGTGTGCACCTCGGCCTGCAGGCTGCCGTTGGTCGCGGCCGGGGCGCCCGGGGCGGCGTGGGAGCCGGCCGACCCGGGCGGAAAGCCCGGCGCCGGGCTCGAACCGGGATAACCTCCGGAGCCCTGCGGCGGTCCACTCGGTGACGTCATCAACTTCCTCCCACGGTGTTCGACTACAGAACGCTGGTAACGCGCACTTGCTCTATCGGGCAATCGGGTGCCCGTCGTCAACTATTCCAGGCACTTCGAGATCCGTCGACGCCGCCCGGAAGACTTCAGGTTCCCCTCAGGATTCGATGATGCGGGCCGCATAGGGCTGGATGCCCGACATCCGGACCGGGCTCACCGTCACTTTTTCCGCGCTGCCCGATGCCTCCAGCATCTTGCCGCCGCCGAGGTACATCGCCACGTGCTGACTGCCGCCCGGCCCCCAGAACAGGAGGTCACCGCGCTTGGCCTGGGCCACCGGCACCTTTCGGCCGGTGTTGTACTGGTCGCCCGAGTACTTCGGGACCTGCACGCCCACGCCGGCGAAGGCGTAGCGGGTCAGCCCCGAACAGTCGAAGCCCATTTTTCCGGCGTCGTAGTCCACGCCCGGGCCGGGTCCGGTGAGCGTGCCGCCGCCCCAGGAATACGGCACACCCATCTGGCTGCCGCCCCTGCGGATCGCGTATTCGATGGCCTGCGGGCCGCGTACCCGTCCGCCGGGGAATGTCGAGGCGGCCTGTTTGGGGGCCAGACCGATGGTCTGCAGGAACTGCGAACCGAGACTCTGTGTGGTCTGCAGCGCGATCTGGCTGACCTGGAACGAGGCGTTGGCGATGGCCACCGGATCCCCCGGAGCGCCCGAGCTGACGATCTTCGGCAGGGTCGGATCCCATTGGCCGTCGTCTGGCGCAGCGTTGGCCGGCGCCACCAGGCTGATCGCCGCAAACGCGGTTGCGGCGATCAGGATCAGGCAACGTAAGGCGAAGGAGCGCAATGTATTCCCATCAGTATTCGATGTAGCGGACGACGTACGGGGTCATCCCGCTCGTGCGGACCGGGGAGATCTTGACCTCCGAACCCGTGTAGGGCGCTTCGAGCATCTGGCCGTTGCCGAGATAGAGCGTCACGTGCTGGCTGCCGCCGGGGCCGTAGAAGATGACGTCGCCACGGCGCATCTGCGACGACGGGATCTTGCGGCCGGCGTTGTACTGCGAGCCCGAGTAATGCGGCAGCTTGATTCCGACGCCGGCGAACCCGTAGAGGATCAGGCCCGAACAGTCGAACCCGACCGTGTTGGCGCCCGAATCGATGCCGCGACTCGGACCGGCAGCGTTGCCACCGCCCCAGGAGTAGGGAACGCCCATCTGCGAGCCGGCCCGCTGGATCACATATTCGGAGGCCTGCCGTCCGTACACCCGCGGGATGGCCCCGTTGGTGTAGCCGGTCGGTGTGGGCAGGATCCCCATCTTCTGCAGGAACTGCCGCCCCATGTTCTGGGTGACCTGCGCCGAAGTCGACGAGATACCGAGAATGGTGTTGATGATGGCGACCGGGTCACCACTGACGAATGCACTGGGGATCGCCGGCAGCGTGGGATCCCACGCGCCGTCCCAGTTCTGGCCCGCCTGCACGGGCGCGCCCGGGGCACGGTCCCAGTTGTCCGCCGCGGCGGCAGCGGCGGGTGCCGGCGCTGCGGGGGCGGTCGACGCCGACGCCTTGTGCACCTGAGCGAGTTGGGCTTGGGCCGAGGCGCGTTCGGCGGTCAGCCGCTGGAGCTCACCTTGCTGCGAGCTGAACGTCTGCTGCGCGGTTTGCAGCGCCGCGACCGCAGTGTCCTGGCTCGTCTGGGCGTTGACCGTGGCCTGATCGGCGTTCTGCTTGGCCAGGCGTGCGGCCGACTCTCGGTTGACCTGCTCGGTACGGGCGCGCTGTAGATCGGTGATCACCTTGTCGCTGCTGGCGGCCAGGGTCTGACCGGTGGCGGCGGCGCTGACGATGTCGGTCGGGTCGGACGCGGTCAGGTACGAACTGGAGGGGCCACTGACATAGGTTGCGGCGGCGAAGGTGTCGAAGCGCTTCTGCGCCTGGGTGATGGCGTTGTTGGCGTCGGTGATGCCTTGCTGGCTGGCATCGACCTCTTGCTGCGCCGTGGCGGCCGCATCACGGGCATCCTGCACGTCGACAATTGCCTTGTTGACGGCTTCCTGCTGGGTCTGGATGGCGGCGCCGAGCTCCTGGAGCTTCTGGTCGGCGTTGGCCACCGCGGCGACGAGCGTTGCGACCTGATCGGGTGCTCCCGGATCAGCGGCGGCGGCCGGGACACCTCCCGACATGGCCGTGGCCAACAGCATCCCGGCGGTCACCGGCACGGCCAAGAAACGGCCGTACAGCCGGGACGCCGAGGCGCCAACGGTGCGTCTCATTCGACTCAAGTCTCCTATGGCTCAACGACGGCGTACCGGCGTTTGCTCGGGGCCATTGCACAGAAGTCACAGGAAGCACAACTGCAACAATGGGTACCGATTGCACCGTACGTCACATCCAGAACTAAAGAAACTTTAGTCACGAATTACAAGATTGTAATTGCGAATAGTGTGACCAATTAGTGATATTGAGCGTTATTCCGAACGACTGTTCGATGGATTTCCGGCACCTACTCCGAGGGTGCGCTCGACGCCTCTGACCCGGCCAATTGTTTGCTGCGGCGCTGCAGAACCCGGGTGAGGGTGGCTGCCCCCGCGACGCCGACAATCAATGCGAGAGCGAGCGCGGTCCAGGGGAAATCCGGCGTGGAAATCTCGCTGACGAAATTCTTCGCGGATAAGACCGGATCACCGGTCTTGGCGACGTCCTGACCCGCCTCCAAAGTCACCCGATCGATCGTCGGACTGTAAGTACCGGCGAACGACGGGCTCAGCGCGAGCACGGTCGCACCCGGATTGGCCTGCCCGACCTCGGTGGCGATATCCCGCAGCGGGGTGTCGATACCCGGGTTACTCGGCAGCACGACGATCTTGAGGTCGACACCCTCCTGCCGGGCATCGCTGACCACCTGACGCAGAGCTTCGACATCTGCGGCGGGGGCACTGACCCCGTCGTCGCGAACATCGGACTGCACGGCCGCCATGCACTTGGCCACCCCGTCGGGTTGCGCCGCATCGAGCCCTACGGTGTCGCACACCTCGACCGGAATGTAGGCCGGCAGGGATGGGATGACATGGGGTCCGGTCACGTCAGGCACGGTACGCTGCGCCCACCCGCCCCCGGAAAGCGACACAGGAATCGTCATCGCATCGGTATGCGGACGGATCCGACGCATTCACCCGACTCCGTTGGCAACGAGCACCCGACAGGGAAGACTGGACCCCGGCCCACTGAGCCTTGCAGGACAAGCGTACTGTTAAGATCGGAACGCCGCCGACACAGCCCGTCGCGGCGAGATCGAGCCGGGAGTTGATGTGAGCAGCGAGAATACGGAAAATTCGTCCCTTAACTCATTTGGTGCCCGCGACACACTGACTGTCGGGGACCAGAACTACGAGATCTATCGACTGGACGCGGTACCCGGTACCGAAAAGCTCCCGTACAGCCTCAAAGTACTTGCCGAGAATCTGTTGCGCACCGAAGACGGCGCCAACATCACCAAGGACCACATCCAGGCCATCGCCAACTGGGATCCCTCGGCCGACCCGAGCATCGAGATCCAGTTCACCCCGGCCCGGGTGATCATGCAGGACTTCACCGGCGTGCCGTGCATCGTCGACCTGGCCACCATGCGTGAGGCCGTCGCGACCCTCGGCGGCGACCCGGACAAGGTCAACCCCCTGTCACCCGCCGAGCTGGTCATCGACCACTCCGTCATCCTCGATGTGTTCGGCAACGCCGGCGCGTTCGAGCGCAACGTCGAGCTCGAATACGAGCGCAACGGCGAGCGCTACCAGTTCCTGCGCTGGGGCCAGGGCGCCTTCGACGACTTCAAGGTCGTCCCGCCCGGCACCGGCATCGTGCACCAGGTCAACATCGAATACCTCGCCCCCACGGTGATGGTCCGCAACGGCAAGGCCTACCCGGACACCTGTGTGGGCACCGACAGCCACACGACCATGGTCAACGGCCTGGGCGTGCTGGGCTGGGGCGTCGGTGGTATCGAGGCGGAGGCGGCCATGCTGGGCCAGCCCGTCTCGATGTTGATCCCCCGCGTCGTCGGCTTCAAGCTGACCGGTGAGATCAAGCCCGGCGTGACCGCCACCGACGTGGTGCTGACCGCCACCGACATGCTGCGCAAGCACGGCGTGGTCGGCAAGTTCGTCGAGTTCTACGGCAAGGGTGTTGCCGAGGTGCCGCTGGCCAACCGCGCCACCCTGGGCAACATGAGCCCCGAATTCGGTTCCACCGCAGCGATCTTCCCGATCGACGAGGAGACCATCAACTACCTGCGACTGACCGGGCGCACCGACGAGCAGCTTGCGCTGGTCGAGGCTTACGCCAAGGCGCAGGGCATGTGGCACGATCCGGATCACGAGCCGGCCTTCTCCGAGTACATCGAGCTGGATCTCTCCACCGTGGTGCCCTCGATCTCGGGCCCCAAGCGCCCGCAGGACCGCATCGAACTGTCAGATGCCAAGAACGCCTTCCGCAAGGACATCCACAACTACGTCGAGGAGAACCTGCCCGTCGAGCACACTCAGCTCGACGAGGCGATCGAGGAGTCCTTCCCGGCCTCGGATCCGGCCAAACTGTCCTTCGCCGACGACGGCGCCGTCGACGTCCGTCCGTCGGCCGCCAACGGCTCCACCGGCCGCCCCTCCAAGCCGGTCACCGTCAAGTCCGCCGAGCGCGGCGACTTCGTGCTGGACCACGGCGCCGTCGTTGTCGCAGGCATCACCTCGTGCACCAACACCTCCAACCCGTCGGTCATGCTCGGCGCGGCACTGCTGGCCAAGAAGGCCGTCGAAAAGGGCCTGACCACCAAGCCGTGGGTGAAGACCAACATGGCGCCGGGCTCGCAGGTCGTCACCGACTACTACAACAAGGCCGGGGTGTGGCCCTACCTGGAGAAGCTCGGCTACTTCCTGGGTGGCTACGGCTGCACCACGTGCATCGGGAACACCGGCCCGCTGCCCGAGGAGATCTCCAAGGCGATCAACGAGAATGACCTCTCGGTGACCGCGGTGCTCTCGGGTAACCGCAACTTCGAAGGCCGCATCTCCCCCGACGTCAAGATGAACTATCTGGCCTCCCCGCCGCTGGTCATCGCCTACGGCATCGCGGGAACCATGGACTTCGACTTCGAGGCCGACCCGCTCGGTCAGGACCAGGACGGCAAGGACGTCTTCCTCGCAGATATCTGGCCGACAGCCGCCGAGATCGAAGAGACCATCGCGTCGTCGATCAACCGGGAGATGTTCACCGACTCGTACGCCGACGTGTTCAAGGGCGACGAGCGCTGGCGGTCGCTACCCACCCCGGAGGGCAACACCTTCGAGTGGGACGAGAACTCGACCTATGTCCGCAAGGCACCGTACTTCGACGGTATGCCCGCCGACCCGCAGCCGGTCAAGGATATCTCCGGCGCCAGGGTCCTTGCGCTGCTTGGCGATTCGGTGACCACCGACCACATCAGCCCGGCCGGCGCCATCAAGCCGGGCACCCCGGCCGCCCAGTACCTCGACGCCCACGGTGTGGAGCGCAAGGACTACAACTCGCTGGGCTCGCGACGCGGCAACCACGAGGTGATGATCCGCGGCACCTTCGCCAACATCCGCCTGAAGAACCAGCTCCTCGATGATGTCTCCGGTGGCTACACGCGCGACTTCACCCAGGATGGCGGCCCGCAGGCGTTCATCTACGACGCGTCGGTGAACTACCAAAAGGCCGGCATCCCGCTGGTGGTGCTGGGCGGCAAGGAGTACGGATCCGGCTCCTCGCGTGACTGGGCGGCCAAGGGCACCACCCTGCTCGGCGTGCGTGCGGTCATCACCGAGTCCTTCGAGCGCATCCACCGGTCGAACCTGATCGGCATGGGCGTCATCCCGCTGCAGTTCCCGGCCGGAGAGTCGGCCGCGAGCCTCAAGCTCGACGGCACTGAGACCTTCGACATCTCCGGGATCACCGCGCTCAACGAGGGCAAGACCCCGAAGACGGTGAAGGTGACCGCCACGCGTGAGAACGGCGAGAAGGTGGAGTTCGACGCGGTGGTCCGCATCGACACCCCCGGTGAGGCCGACTACTACCGCAACGGCGGCATCCTGCAGTACGTGCTGCGCAACATGCTGAAGTCGAAGTAATCCCCATCAGACCGACCGAAGCAGCCATGGGACGTCCGACGAGCGCTTGCGCGAGGAGTGTGGGTTAAGTGCCCCGGGTGACGGACGACCACCTCGCAGCCCGGCGCCGTCAGATTCTTGACGGCGCCCGGCGCTGCTTCGGTCAGTACGGATACGAGAGTGCGACCGTGCGACGGCTCGAAGAAACCATCGGGCTGTCGCGCGGCGCAATCTTTCACCACTTCAAGGACAAGGACACCTTGTTCTTCGAACTGGCTCGCGAGGACGCCGAGCGGATGGCCGAAGTGGCCGCCCGCGAAGGGTTGATTCAGGTGATGCGGAACATGCTGGCCGCACCCGAGCAGTTCGACTGGCTGGCCACGCGGCTGGAGATCGCCCGAAAGTTGCGTAACGATCCGGCTTTTCACCAAGGTTGGGCCGAACGGTCAGCCGAGTTGGATGCGGCCATCACCGAGCGTCTGCGTCGCCAGAAGCAGGCCGGTCGACTACGCGACGACGTGCCGAGTGCGGTCCTGCACATCTACCTGGACCTCGTGCTCGACGGTCTGGTCGCCCGGATCGCCTCCGGCGAGGACCCGAAGAACCTCACCGCGGTGCTCGATCTGGTCGAGGACAGCGTCCGGCAACCGACACCAACCGATAGCTGAATCCCGCTACCGCGCAGCGGTTGTGCGTGTCACGCCCTGGCCCGGGTGCGGTGATTGGGCCCGCCGCGGCTGCGCATGGTCGTTCCGGACTCACGCAGCAGGCTGTGGATCGAGCCGTACGAACGTCCGGTCTTGGCGACGAGCGAGCGGATACTCGCACCCCCCTCGTATGCCTTGCGAAGCTCTGCCAGCAGCTCGCCGCGATTCTTGTTCATATCCCTCATCGACATCTCCCCGCTTGTGATGTCCCGACGGGTACCCACACTAGAAACCACGCACACACCCATGTGCCGATTTGTCCAACGTCTTATATTGACGTCTTCGAAAGTGCGGTGGTTCTTGAGAATTCGCCGTCAGGCGAGCTCGATGAGATCCCGGTACTCGTTGGACCAGAAGTCCTCGGTACCGTCCGGCAGCAGCACCACCCGTTGCGGATTCAGCGCCTCGGCGGCACCCGGATCGTGGGTCACCAACACGACGGCACCCTGGTAACTGCGCAGCGCTTCGAGCACCTGCTCACGGGATGCCGGGTCGAGGTTGTTGGTGGGCTCGTCGAGCAACAGCACATTGGCCTTGGAGGCGACCAGCCCGGCCAGCGCCAGGCGGGTCTTCTCGCCGCCGGACAGCGTGCCGGCCGGCTGATCGAGCTGCGGTCCGGTGAACATGAACGCACCCAGCAGACCGCGCAGATCCTGTTCGCCGGTATCCGGGGCGGCGTGGCGGATGTTCTCCCACACCGACGCATGGTCGTCGAGCGTGTCGTGCTCCTGGGCGAAGTACCCCATCTTCAGCCCGTGACCGGGTTCCAGGGCACCGGCGTCGGCGGTTTCTGTGCCGGCCAGCAGGCGGAGCAGGGTCGTCTTGCCCGCACCGTTGAGCCCGAGCACCACCACCCGTGAGCCTCGGTCGATGGCCAGGTCGACGCCGGTGAAAATCTCCAGCGAGCCATAGGTCTTGGTCAGGCCCTTGACCACCAAGGGGGTCTTCCCGCACGGATCCGGAGTCGGGAACCTGATCTTGGCGACCTTGTCGGACACACGCTCGGCGTCCAGCTCAGCGATCATCCGCTCGGCGCGGCGCAACATGTTCTGGGCCGCAACAGCTTTGGTGGCCTTGGCGCCCATCTTGGCGGCCTGGGCCCGCAATGCACCGGCCTTCTTCTCGGCATTGGCGCGTTCACGGCGGCGACGCTGCTCATCGGTGGCGCGGGCGTCGAGGTACTTCTTCCAGCCCATGTTGTAGACGTCGGCCTCACCGCGTACCGCGTCCAGGAACCAGACCCGGTTGACGACCTCGTCGAGCAGCTCGACATCGTGGCTGATGACGACTAGTCCACCGGTATGGCTGTGCAGGTAGTCCCGCAGCCAGCCGATCGAGTCCGCGTCGAGGTGGTTGGTGGGCTCGTCGAGCAGCAATGTGGTGTCAGATCCCGAACCGGTGTCGCTGGCCGCGAACAGGATGCGGGCCAGTTCGACGCGCCGGCGCTGACCACCTGAGAGGGTGCGGAGCGGCTGTGTCAGCACCCGATCGGGCAGGCCGAGGCTCGCACAGATCCGGCCGGCCTCGCTCTCGGCGGCGTACCCGCCCAGAGCCGAGAACCGCTCCTCGAGCTGACCGTACTTGCGGACCGCCTTGTCCCGGGCTGCGTCGTCGGCAACCTCGGCCATCAAGACCTGCTGCTTCTCGAGGTCCGCCAGCAGCGTGTCGAGACCGCGGGCCGACAGCACCCGGTCGCGGGCCAGGACATCGAGATCCCCTTCTTTGGGATCCTGTGGCAGGTAACCGATTTCACCGGTCGTGGTGACAGCTCCGGCGTACGGCTCACCCTCGCCTGCCAGAATTCGCATCGTGGTGGTCTTGCCTGCGCCGTTACGCCCGACAAGTCCGATCCGGTCACCGGGCTGCACCCGCAGTGCCGAGCCCTCGAAGGACAGCAGCGTGCGCGCTCCGGCGCGGACCTCCAGGTCCGTTGCGGTGATCACGCTGCAGTCCTCCTATTTGTCGTCAGTAAAAGCTGCGGGCCGCTTCTCCGCGCGCGCGGCAACCGCTTCCTCAAAGTTTGCGGTGAGCAGGCGCACGAAGAGTTGTCCCAGGCCCTCGGCCTGCATGTGCCCCTCCAGGCTAGCGGCGTCCAGTCCACTCCAAAGTGTGCGCTTGGTCAACTCGATACCCGGCCGGGAGAATGCCGCCATCCCTTCGGCCATGCCGTAACAGGTCTCCAGAAGTGCTTCCTCGGCCACCACGCTGGACACCAGACCGATGCGCGCAGCCTCCTGAGCATCGACGTCACGACCGGTCAACATGATCTCAAAGGCACGCGACGAGCCGATGGCGCGTGGCAGCAGGTAGGACAATCCCAGCTCACTGGCGGTAAGCCCGTTGTTGATCCCCGCGGCGCGGAAGTAGGCGCCCTTGGCTGCCACCCGGATGTCACAGGCCAGGGCCAGGCAGAGGCCGCCTCCGATGGCCGCGCCGTTGACGGCGGCGATCACCGGCTGATGCAGCCGTCGTAGGGCGAGAATCACATCGTCGAGGATCTCCATCGACCGCAGCGCGTACGTCGGTCTGGTCAGACCGGCGCCGTGCGGCACCGACCCGGCCGACTTGTGGTCGGCTCCGGACGAGAATCCCCGACCGGCGCCGGTCAGCACCACCACGCGCACGCTGTTGTCGTAGCGCAGCTCTTCCAGAATGGCCTTGAGCGGCACCATGACGTCGAACGCCATGGAGTTCATCCGCTCAGGCCGATTGAGGGTCACCAGGGCCACGCCCGGCTGGGGGCGGTCGACCAGTACGAATTCGTTCTGCGCAGTCACGGACAGCACGCTATCGCGTGCCGGTGATCACACTTGCTGTGCGTCGTCCGCAGCAGCCTGCTCTTTCATGGCCGCGTCGATGTCGAACTCTTTGATCTTCTGAACCAGATCCTCGAGCGCCGCCGGCGGCAGCACTCCGGCCTGGTTGAAGACCAACTTGCCCTTCTTGAAGGCCATCAGGGTGGGAATCGACCGGATCTCGGCTGCGGCAGCCAGCCCCTGCTCGGCCTCGGTATCCACCTTGGCGAAGACAACATCGGGGTGGTTCTCGGAAGCGGCCTTGAATGTCGGCGCGAACGCCCGGCACGGTCCGCACCACGACGCCCAGAAATCAACAAGCACGATTTCGTTGCCGTTGACGATGTCGTCGAACTGTTCTGTGGTGATGTCCTGCGTACTCACGCTCTTCCTAACGTTGGGGCGTAGCGGCCTGTTCCCAGCCTATTTCAGTAGAGCCTGGCCAGCGCAGTTTCGGCGTGGTAGCCGGCGAAGCCGCCCAGCGTGTCGTCACGCAACCGGTTCACCCAGCCCGGATCGGCAAGCAAGGCCCGGCCGATCGCCACGATGTCGAACTCGTCCGCCTCGAACTGCGCCAGCAACCGGTCGATCGGGGCCGGTTCGATCGGGTCACCGCCTCGTTTTCCGGGTTGGAACTCGGTGGCCAGCCCAACCGAGCCGACCCCGATCACCGGCACACCGGCAACCTTCTTGGTCCATCCGGCCAGGCTCAGATCCGAACCCGGGAACGCGGGTACATATACGCGGCGAGTCGACGGATGCAACACGTCGACGCCGGCGCCTACCAGCGGAGCGAGCACCTGTTCCAACTCAGCCGGGCTCCCGACCAGTTGCGCGTCGTAAGCATTGGCCTTCCACTGCGAGAAGCGGTAGATGATCGGAAACCCGGAGCCGACCGCATCGCGCACCGCCGCAACGACCTCGACTGGGAAGCGGGTCCGAGCCGCCAGCGACCCGCCATAGGAATCGGTGCGCAGATTTGTTTTCTCCCAAAGGAATTCGTCGAGCAGATAACCGTGGGCGCCATGCAGTTCGACCGCATCGAATCCGGCAGCCTTGGCATTGCCGGCGGCCTCGGCGAACTGCGCTGCAACCCCGGCCAATTCATCGGTTCGCAGCGCCCGGCCTTTCACCACCCCGACACTGTTGACTCCCGACGGACTGACGGGGACCAGCCCGTCACTGTCAGCCCGCTCGGCGCCCTGATGCCACAGTTGCGCGGCGATCACGGCGCCTTGCGCGTGCACCGCATCGGTGACGGCCCGCCAGCCGGCGAGTACCTCGTCGCCGGCCAGCGTCGGAATGCTGAACGGCCAACCCGCGGCCGGATCGGCCAGCCGCACCCCCTCGGTGATGATCAGGCCGACACCGCCGGCTGCGCGACGGGCGTAATAGGCCGCCACGTCGGCCCCGGGCACCCCGCCGGGTGACGCCGCTCTGGTCATCGGCGCCATCGCGAAGCGATTCGGGACCGTCAGCGATCCGATGGTGAACGGGCTGAACAGATCGCGGAGAGGTTGGCTCACGTGTGCGTCAACGCCCGGCAGGGCGGTGGGATTCCAGCTGAGCCTCGGGGCAGAAGTGTCACCGATGTCCTGATAGATAACCGCGTGCGTGTCCGGGGCGTGTGACATAATCGAACATGTGTTCGACGCCGATTCTGCTGCTGACCTGATCGACCGGGTCAGTGTCGGGGCGCGGGCCGAATCGGCGGCGATCGCGGGCCGGTTGGCGGCGATCGGGGAACTCGACACCCGCCGCGCACACGAACTGGCCGAATCGATCTTTTGGACCACCGACCCCTTCGCCGAGGTGGCCGCCGAAATCTCGGCTGCCCTGCGGATCAGCCGACACCGGGCCGGCACCCAGATCCACCACGCCCGCGTCCTGCGCGACAAACTGCCCCTGGTCGCAGCCCGCTTCGCCACCGGGGACATCGACTACCGGGTGGTGCAGATGATCATCGCCCGCACCGGCATCGTGGACCCCTCGGTGTGGGCGGGGCTCGATGAGGAACTGGCCACCCGCGCACACCGATGGATGCGCCTGTCCGAAAACCAACTCCGCGACCGGATCGATCAGTGGATCGCCAAACTCGACCCCAACGGGGTACGGGTGCCACCCAATGTGGCCGAGGAACGGTTTGTTCAGGTCGAGGTGGGCAGCCCGGGCAAGGCCACGGTGTGGGCCAATGTGGACGTCACCGACGGGGCCGCCCTGGATCAGCGGCTGGACGCGTTGGCCGACACCGTGTGTGAGCATGATCCGCGCACCCATGCCCAGCGCCGCGCTGATGCGATCGGTCCGCTGGCCCGCCTGCAGTCCCAACTGCAATGCCGGTGCGGGTTACCGGACTGCCCGGCCAGCCAGCAGCGGGCCGCCGCCACCGCCGCAATGGTCCATGTGTTGGCCACCGAATCGACCCTAGACGGCACCTCCGATGATCCGGGCTATCTGCCCGGCTACGGGATCCTGCCCGCCGAGACGGTGCGCAACCTGGCCGCCAACGCCAAACACAAACCGGTCGTGGTGCCCGCCACTGACACCGGCACACACACCGGCACCGACACACACACCGAGAACACTGCGCAGACGGCCCACACCGAGAACGCTGACGCCGGCGCGGCTGAGCCGCAGTACCGCCCGTCAGCAGCATTGTCGGAGTTCATCCGGTTCCGCGATCTCACCTGCCGCTTCCCCGGCTGTGACGCCCCGGCGGTGGTTTCCGATATCGACCACACGGTGCCCTACCCCCTGGGCCCGACACACCCGTCAAACACCAAATTATATTGCCGCGCACACCATTTGGTCAAAACGTTCTGCCCCGGCTGGACCGACCGCCAATTTCCTGACGGCACCATCGAATTCAGCTCACCCACCGGACACACGTATCTCACCGAACCCCACGGCGCCGCGATGTTCCCCACCCTGGCCCAACCCACCGGGAACCTGGACCTCCCCGAGCCCGAGCCGCAAGCGCCAGAGACGAACCGGTGCGCGAAGATGCCGACCCGCCGCCAAACCCGCGAACAAGACCGCCAAGACCGCATCGCCGAAGAACGACGGCTCCGCGCCGAACTCAACGGCGACCTCGCATTCGAACGCGACTTCCAAGCCTGGATCGCCGAAGAATACGGACCGCCACCACCATTCTGAGTTTGACGCTGCAACGCCACGCTGACAGCACGGGCTGGTGACGACATCGCCGATGCCCAGAGCGTGCCAGAACCCCGCCCCTTAGGGTGACACCATGACCAACGTCGTCGTCCGCGTCACCTCATCGGGTGACCTCGACGCGATCAGCGCCATTTATGCCCATCACGTCGAGACCGGCGTGGCCACCTTCGAGCTGACTCCGCCGGCACACGAGGAATGGGACCGCCGACTGGCGACGGTCCGCGAACGTGAATTGCCCTTCCTCACCGCGATACTCGAGGGGCAGATCGTCGGCTACGCCTACTGCTCACCGTGGAAGCTGCGGCCGGCCTATCGGCACACCGTGGAGAACTCGATCTACCTCGCACCACACACCGCCGGCCGCGGAATCGGAACTCTACTGCTGCAAGGACTTCTGGAAGGCTGCGCCGCAGCGGGTATCCGTGAGGTCATCGCCGTGGTGGTCGACACCGACGAGGCGGCGGCATCCCTTGCCCTGCACCGCAAGCACGGATTCGTCGAGGCCGGACGACTGCGTGCAGTCGGCTACAAGCACGGACGGTGGCTGGACACGGTGCTGCTGCAGTGCAGCCTGTCGGTCAGCAGTTGACGAGCTCCGGTTCACAGATCGGCTGCGAGTCCGCTTCCGGTGCAGACTCTTTGACCTCAGCCACCTCGACGGCCGGCTCAGGATCCTTGGGCTTGCCGCCCCAGGGGAATGCCAGCCGCACGATCTTGCGCACCACCGAAGCGAACTGCTTGTGGATCGGGCCCGAGTTGTACGGCAGGCCGTAACGCTGGCAGATCTCCTTCACCTCACCGGAGATCTCGGAGTAGCGATGTGCCGGAATGTCGGGGAACAGGTGGTGTTCGATCTGGAAGGACAGGTTGCCGCTGAAGATGTGGAACCACTTGCCGCCACTCAGGTTCGCCGAGCCGAGCAGCTGGCGGAAGTACCACTGCCCTCGGGACTCGTTCTCGGTCTCCTCGATGGTGAACTCATGGGTGCCCTCCGGGAAATGACCACAGAAGATGATGGTGTAGGACCACACGTTGCGCATCAGGTTGGCGGTCATGTTGCCCGCGAACACGAATGGCGCGAACGGGCCGGCCAGCAGCGGGAAGGCCACGTAGTCCTTCACGGTCTGCTTGCGCACCTTGGCCCACATCTCGCGCAGCATGTCCTTCTTGTCCCGCAGCTTGATCTCGCCGGTGCGGATGCGCTCGGTCTCGAGCTCGTGCAGCGCCACGCCGTACTGGAAGAACACCATCAGCAGGAATGCGTACAACGGATTGCCCAGGTAGTACGGGCTCCACTTCTGGTCCTCGCTCATGCGCAGGACGCCGTAACCGATGTCGCGGTCCATATCGACGATGTTGGTGTACGTGTGATGCATGTAGTTGTGCGAATGCCGCCACTGATTGGACGGGCACGCCGAATCCCATTCGAAGTTCTGGCCGCGCAACGCCGGATCGCCCATCCAGTCGTACTGGCCGTGCATGACGTTGTGGCCGATCTCCATGTTGTCGAGGATCTTCGACAGCCCGAGCATCACGGTTCCGACCGGCCAGGCCGGCGGCAGGAACAGCAAGGCACGGCCGCCGATCTCAAGCTTGCGCTGCAGCTTGATGATGTCGCGGATGTACGTGGCGTCGCGCTCACCGAGATCGTCGATGGCACGTTCACGGATGACGTCGAGTTCGCGGCCGAACTCCTCGAACTGGTCGGGGGTCAGGGTGTACTTCTTCAGCTCGGGCATGACAGTGCCTTTCAGAGTGAGAGTCAGAGGTCGATGTCGACGTCACCGACGGGGGCGGTGACGCAGATCTGGATGTTTTCGCTGTCGGCGCTGGATACCGCGCCGGTGATCAGGTTGCGCACTGCTCCGCGGCTCTTGGGCCGCGTGCAGCTGTGGCAGATACCCATGCGGCATCCGCTTTCGGGAGTCAGCCCCGCCGCTTCGGCCTGCGCCAGCAGGGTTTGACCGTCGTCGGTCACCGTGACGGAACTGCCGGTGAATGTGACTGTCCCACCGGCGGATTCGCCGGAGATGCTGAACACGGGCGGAACGAAACTTTCCGAGCGCGCATCGGGGCAGTGCATGCGGACGGCGTCGACGAGCGCCGGCGGACCGCAGACGAACACCGCATCGGGCTCGCCATCGGGAAAGGCGGCGGCCAGGTGCGCCGGGCCGAAATACCCGTCGAGATCACCAATGATCCCGGCACCGTCGCCACCGCGGGTGTATCCGTGCAGCACCCGCACACCGGCTCGGCCCATCGCCGCGAGCTCCGAGCGGTAGCAGGCCTCCTCAGCGCCGCGCGCGTAGTGCACGAACGCAATCTCCCCGGTGAACCCCTGTGCGCGGAGGGTCCGCAGCATGGACATCACCGGAGTGATTCCGCTGCCGCCCGAGACGAACAGGATGCGCTTCGGCAATACCGCCGGGAGAACGAAATCTCCGCCGACGGAATCGAGCCCCAGCACCATTCCCGGGTACGCGTGGTCGCAGAGGTAGGTCGAGACCAGGCCGCCGTCGTGGCGGCCGATGGTCAGCTCCAGGCGACCTGCACCTTCGGCGCTGGCCGGCGAGTAACACCGGGTGCGGCGTCGGCCGTTGATCTCGACGGAGAGGTTGATGTGCTGCCCCGCCCGAAAGCCGGAGAAGGCGGCGTTGGGTTCGAGGGTCAGCGTGACGCTGCGCGGCGTCTGCCGCCGCACTGCGATCACCTTGGCGCGGGCGTCGCCGCGGGTCCAGGTCGGTTCGACCAGCTCGGTGTAGCGGTCAACTCCGTGGGGACCGGTAAGCAGGTTCGCGAGCGCACTCATTCGGGGGCCGGCCAGCAGTCGCCGGCCAACGCCTTCAGTCAATGTTTGAGTGAACATGTGTACACAGTGCGCGTGCACACCTGACTCTGTCAACGATAAAAATGCAGGAAGTGGTAGGGTTCACATCAGTGAACAGACGTACGCCCAATTCACGAACACCCACGTCACGAACACGACGGCCGGACTCGGCGTCGCGCTCGCGCGAGACGCTGTCCAGGGAAGAACGCAAAGAGGCCACCCGGCGCGCGATCATCACGGCCGCGCTCACCCTGCTGGAAGACCGCAGCTTCAGCGGACTGTCCCTGCGGGAGGTCACCCGGGAGGCGGGCATCGTGCCCGCCGCGTTCTACCGGCACTTCGACTCGATGGATGCGCTCGGCCTCGTCCTCATCGACGAGTCGTTCCGGTCCCTGCGCGACATGCTGCGTGGCGCCCGCGCCGGCAAGCTCGACCCCCACCACGTCATCGAATCCTCGGCCGAGATCCTGACCGGGAGTGTCAACGAGCGCCGCGAACACTGGCGGTTCATCTCGCGCGAACGCTCCAGCGGCGTCTCGGTACTGCGCTACGCGATCCGCACCGAGATCCGGTTGATCACCTCGGAACTCGCGATCGACCTGGCCCGTTTCCCGGGCCTCAAGGACTGGAGTAGTGAGGATCTCAACATCCTTGCCAACCTGTTCGTCAATGCGATGATCTCGACGGCCGAGGCTCTCGAAGACGCGACGGACGCACAGTCCATCGAGGCCATCCACCGCACCGCGGTCAAACAACTGCGAATGATCGCCGTTGGCGTCAACGGGTGGCACAGCACCGGCTAGGGTCCGGCTCATGTCTCTCGACCTCGCCTACCCGCGTCCCGACATCGCCGTCATCACGCTCAATCGGCCCGACAAGCTCAACGCGTTGTCGTACGAATTGGTCGAGGCCCTGCACGCCACGCTCGACACGATCGCAGGCAACAACGAGTGCCGCGTCGTCGTGCTCACCGGCGCGGGCCGCGGCTTCTGCGCGGGCCTGGATCTGAGCAATCCCAATCCGCCCGAGGCGGGTGGGGGCACCGAGTTTCCCCGCTCGGGCATGCGCTGGCAGGAACGCATCGCGAACCTCACGGTCAAGCTGCACCGGCTGCGCCAACCCGTCATCGCCGCCGTCAACGGCGCGGCCTACGGTGGCGGCTTCGCCCTGGCCGCAGCCAGCGACATCCGCATCGCCGGCCCGGCCGCGAAGTTCTGCACGCAGTTCATCAAGCTGGGCATCGGCGGCTGCGACATCGGCGTCAGCTACACCCTGCCCAGGATCATCGGCGCGGGCCCGGCGTTCGACCTGATCCTCACCGCGCGGGCGGTCGAGGCGGCCGAGGCGCTGCGGCTCGGTCTGGTCACCCGCGTCGTCGACGACACCGCGGATCTGCTCGGTGCAGCTCTTGAGATTGCCGAAACCCTCTGCAGCTATGGCAAATTCGGCCTGGAGTCCACCAAACAGGTGCTCTGGGCCAACCTCGACGCCGGCTGTCTGGAGACCGCGCTGCACGTCGAGAACCGCAGTCAGATCCTGTCCGTCGGCACCGGAAACCTGAGCGGGTCCATCCCGGCTCAGTTCACAACTCCAACAGCCAAAAAACCGCGCTGATCACCAGTGGGAGCATCGCGAAGGCAATCGCGACTCCGCCCCCTATCCGGGTCCGGCGGGGCGAGGTGACAGCGAGCAGAATCACAGCAACGACGACGGTGGTAGCGAGCAACGTCCAGATCGACGCCCTGAGCATGACTAGGGCCACGAGGCCGATCAGCACAGCCGGGCCGAGCACCCAGGGATACTGCCGTCGCGGGATCCCCAGTGGCATCGGCCGAGCTGCCTCGGCGTCCGGCAGTTCGAGATCCGGGCGATAGTGCGCTAACCAACGTCCGATGGTCCCGGTGGTCCACTGCTGGTCAAATTCGGCCGGATAGATGGGAAGCTCTGCTCCCCCTATGGACCATTCCTTGCGCGTCGACCACCGCGGCAGCATCGGGACGGGCCGCAGCCAGAGAACTCGCTGCCAAGCGACCTCGGCGATGACCTTGTCGTTGCGCACCAACGTGATCCCGGCGGGCGACAGCGTCAGCGTCTGGTGCGCGCGAGAACGCCGCACCCGCATGCTGTCCGTCCCGGCGAGCTCGACGGGACGGGTGAAGTCGTCCATCAGCATCGTCATCGCGCTGTGCCGCCACCGTCGACGATGATCACCTGCCCGGTCATGTAGCTGCCGGCGTCCGAACACATGAGCAGGGCCGCGCCGACCATCTCGTCGGGCGTGGCCAGCCGCTTCATCAAGGTCCCGCCCTTCATCAGATCGATGGCCTCCTGCGGGTTGTTGCGCATCATGTCGGTATCGACGGGCCCCGGCGCCAGTGCGTTCACCCTGATGCCCAGCGGCGCGAACTCGGCCGCCATCGACCGGGTCACCGACATCAGCGCGGCCTTGCCCGAGGCATAGATCGACAGAGCGGGGGCGAAGTTGAACGCGCCGACCGACACCATGTTCAGCACCGCCGCCTTCGCGCTGGCCTTCAGATGCGGCAAGGCGTGCTGCACCAGGAACACCGGTCCGCGCAGGTTCACCTCATAGGACTTGGCCCAGGCTTCCGGCGTCATCTGCCCCAGCGGTTGGGCCAGTGCGTTGGCGGCGTTGTTGACCACCACGTCGATCCCGCCGAACTCGGCGACCGTGCGCTCCACCAGCGCACCCAAGTCGTCGACGTTCCCGCTGTGCGCGGGAACTCCGATCGCCTGTCCCCCGAGCCCGCGCAGATGCTCGGCCGCCCGGTCGCAGGCCTCGGGCTTACGGCTGGCGACCACCACCCGCGCGCCGGCCAGCGTAAAGCCCTCGGCGAGAGCCAACCCGATGCCGCGGGTGCCACCCGTGACGATCACGGTGCGGTCGGTCATGTCGAACAGATGGTCAAAGGTCTCACGGTTCACCCCGTCAGTAGACCATCACCACGGTCCGCTCACGCAACGCTTCAGCCCAATGTCCGGGCACTCACGAATTCGCGGTCCGCACCGGTGATCGGGTCGGTGAACTCCAGCCGCTGCGCCAGCAGTTGCAGCGGATGGTCGAAATCATCGGGAGCTACGTCGATCACGTTGGGGTACAGGGAATCACCCATGATCGGCAGCCCGATGGAAGCCATGTGTACCCGCAGCTGATGGGTCCGCCCGGTGCGAGGCGTGAGCCTGTACACGCCCTCCTCGAACACTTCGACAAAAGTCTCCGCGTTGGGCTCACCGGGTTCCTCGAAGGCCTGTAACTGCCCGCGGTGCTTGATGATCCGGCTGCACAACGTGGCGGGCAACGGCACCGTGGCGGCGCCGGCAGCGCGCGCCAGATACGTCTTGCGCACCCCGCCCTCGGCGAACAGCCGCTGATAACGGCCACGGACCTCACGGCGCACGGTGAACAACAGCACACCCGCGGTCAGCCGGTCTAGTCGATGCGCGGGGCTCAGTTCCGGCACGTCCAGTTCACGGCGCAACCGCACCAGCGCGGTCTGGGCGACGTGCCCGCCGCGGGGCATCGTGGCCAGGAAGTGGGGCTTGTCGACGACGACGATGTCGTCGTCGCGGTACAGCACCGGGATGTCGAACGGCACTACCACCTCATCGGCGAGGTCGCGGTAGAAGTAGACGTGCGCACCCGCGGGCAGCACCGTCGTCGAATCGACAGGCGTTCCGTCGGGTAGAACCACCTCTCCGGCAAGCACTTTGGCGCCGATGCCGAACCGTTCCTGCAGCTCGTCGCACACCCGGCCGCCCAACAACCGCAGTCGCGCCGGGCCGATGCCGTCACGGACCGGGAGTGGCGGCGATGAGCGCCTGCGCGTCAATTCAGGGGCACGGGTTCGAGGATCTCGGCGCGGGCCTCCGGCGCGGCCTGGCGCAGGGCATCCGCGGACTCGTCGTCGGGCTGGGTCTGCGACAGCACCTCGGCCTCCACCCTCGCGATGTAGGTGGCGACCTCACGGTCGACGTCCTCGGCGGTCCATCCGAGCACGGGCGCAACCACTTCAGCGACCTCACGGGCGCAATCGACTCCGCGGTGCGGGTATTCGATGGCAATCCGCATCCGGCGGGCCAGGATGTCTTCCAGGTGCAGTGCGCCTTCGGCCGCGGCGGCGTAGTAGGCCTCGACCTTCAGGTAAACCGGCGCAGCGGTGACCGGTGCCAGCAGTTCAGGGTTGCCCTCCGCCATCTTGAGCACCTCACCGATCAGCGACCCGTAGCGGTCCAGCAGGTGCCGGACGCGGTACGGGTGCAGCCCGTATTGCTTGCCGACGTATTCGGTCTGATTGATCAGGGCGAAGTACCCGTCGGCACCCATCAGCGGGACCTTCTCGGTGATCGACGGCGCCACCCGGGCCGGGATGAACTCTGCGGCAGCATCGATCGCGTCGGCCGCCATCACCCGGTAGGTGGTGTACTTCCCGCCGGCGATCGCCACGAGTCCGGGAGAGGCCACCGCGACGGCGTGCTCCCGCGACAGCTTGGAGGTCTCTTCGCTCTCACCGGCAAGCAGCGGACGCAAACCGGCGTAGACACCGTCGATATCGTCGTGGGTCAACGGGGTCGCCAGCACTGTATTGACGTGTCCGAGGATGTAATCGATGTCGGCCTTCGTCGCGGCGGGATGCGCGAGGTCGAGATTCCAGTCCGTGTCGGTGGTCCCGATGATCCAGTGCGTACCCCACGGAATCACGAACAGCACCGACTTCTCGGTGCGCAGGATGATGGCCACCTCACTGACGATCCGGTCGCGCGGCACCACGATGTGCACGCCCTTGGACGCACGCACCCGGAACCGGCCGCGCTCCTTGGACAGCGCCTGGATCTCGTCGGTCCACACCCCGGTGGCGTTGACCACGACATGGCCGCGCACGTCGGTGGTGGCTCCGTCTTCGGAATCCCGCAGGGTCACCCCCACGACGCGATCGCCCTCGCGCAGCAACGACACCACCTGACTGGAGGAGCGCACGACCGCGCCGTAGTGGGCCGCGGTGCGGGCCACGGTCATCGTGTGACGGGCGTCGTCAACCACGGTGTCGTAGTAGCGGATACCACCGATCAGCGAGCTGCGCTTGAGCCCGGGCGCCAACCGCAGTGCACCGGATTTCGTCAAATGCTTTTGTGCGGGAACGGATTTCGCCCCACCCAGTTGGTCGTAGAGGAAGATCCCCGCCGCCATGTACGGCCGCTCCCACCAACGGTTGGTCAGCGGAAACAGAAACGGCAACGGTTTGACCAGATGCGGTGCCAGCGTGGTGAGGCTCAGTTCCCGCTCGTGGAGGGCTTCGCGTACCAAGCCGAATTCCAGCTGCTCCAGATACCGCAGCCCGCCATGGAACATCTTGGAGCTGCGACTGGATGTGCCGGAAGCGAAATCGCGCGCCTCGACGAGTGCCACGGTGAGCCCACGAGTCGCGGCGTCCAACGCCGCGCCGGCTCCCACCACGCCACCGCCGATGACCACTACGTCGAATTGTTCGTGTGCGAGTCGTTGCCAGGCTTGCGCCCTGTGCTGCGGTCCGAGGAAGGTTTGCCCGTCGCCCGGTGCTGAGATCGGGTCAGTCACGATCCCCAGGCTACGTGGGCGGCGTGGGATCCGCCCGATTCTCTAGTCCAGGTCGTCGTGTTTCATCAACTGGCGCGCGGCCTCGGTGATCGATCCGGACAGCGATGGGTACACCGAAAACGTCTGGGCCAGCTCATCGACCGGAATGCCGTTCTGGACGGCCAGGGCGATGGCCAGGATCAGCTCGGAGGCGATCGGCGCCACCACAACCCCGCCGATCACCACACCGGTGGCCGGGCGGCAGAAGATCTTGACGAAACCGCGGCTCAGGCTGGACATCTTGGCCCGGGCATTCGTGTTGAGCGGCAAGGTAAGGGTGCGGGCCGGCACGGACCCGTCGTCGATAGCGGCCTGCGGGACGCCGACCGCGGCGATCTCGGGGCGGGTGAACACTGCCGCGGCGACGGTTCGCAGCCGGATCGGTGCCACTGCCTCGCCCAGGGCGTGATACATCGCGATGCGTCCCTGCATGGCTGCCACCGAGGCCAGCGGCAGCAGTCCGGTGCAGTCACCTGCCGCATAGATGCCCGGTACCGAGGTTCGCGACACCCGGTCGACCTTGAGGTAGTTGCCCTGCCCGAGTTCGATACCGACGCGTTCCAGACCGAGACCACCCGTGTTGGGAACCGATCCGACCGTCATCAGGGCATGACTGCCGTCGACGACGCGGCCATCGGCCATGGTGACGCGAACCCCGTGCTCGGTGCGGGTGACCGACTCGGCGCGGGCGTTCTTGACCAGGGTGACGCCGCGTTCGGAGAACACCTCCTCCAGCACGGCGGCGGCGTCGGAGTCCTCGTGGGGCAGGATCTGGTCGCGGCTGGCCACGACCGTCACCGTCACCCCGAGCTCGGTGTAGGCGTTGACGAACTCGGCGCCGGTGACACCCGACCCCACCACCACAAGATGTTCGGGCAGTGCTTCGAGGTCGTAGAGCTGACGCCAGTTGAGGATGCGTTCCCCGTCGGGTGCGGCGTTGGGCAGCACGCGCGGGCTGGCGCCGGTGGAGATCAACACCACATCGGCGGTCAGCTGACTGACCGCGCCGTCGGGACCGGTGATCTTGACGCGGTGCTGGGCCATGCCGGGAACATCGTCGATCAGCTCGCCGCGACCTGCGATCAACTCGATGCCTTCGTTGCGCAGCCGCTCCGCGATGTCGCCGGACTGCGCCGTGGCCAGGTTCTTCACCCGCTCGTTGATCTGCGGAAGGGAGATCTTGGCCTGCTCGAAATCCAGCGAATACCCCAGGTTGGGAGCACGCCGCAGCTCGGTGCGCACACCTGTGGAGGCGATGAACGTCTTGGACGGCACGCAGTCCCACAGCACGCAGGCACCGCCGATGCCGTCGCAGTCGACGATGCTCACATGGGCGACCTCTGGGCCGCGGGCAGCGGCGACAAGGGCCGCCTCATAGCCGGCGGGTCCGCCGCCGATGATCACGATGCGGGTAGCCACTGGACCAACCTAACCAACTTCGCCGATTAAGCTGTCTTACCGTGCCGCTGTACGCCGCGTATGGATCGAATATGCACCCGGAGCAAATGCTCGAGCGGGCTCCGCACTCGCCGATGGCGGGTACCGGGTGGCTGCATGGTTGGCGGTTGACGTTCGGCGGTGAGGACATCGGCTGGGAAGGCGCGTTGGCCACCGTCGTTCAGGACCCCCTTTCGAAGGTTTTCGTCGTGCTCTACGACATGACGCCGGCCGATGAGCATTCGCTCGATCGGTGGGAGGGCTCCGAACTCGGGTTCCACAAGAAGATCCGCTGCCGCGTGGACCGGTTGTCGTCGGACACCAACACCGACCCGGTGCTGGCCTGGCTGTATGTGGTCGACGCCTGGGAGGGCGGCCTGCCCTCGGCCCGCTACCTGGGGGTGATGGCCGACGCCGCGGAGATCGCCGGGGCACCCGATACGTACGTGCACGACCTGCGCACCCGCCCAGCGCGCAATATCGGGCCGTGATCTTGTTCCGCGAGCGTGCGTGTTTGCCGCCCGACACGCCGCGCTTCGCGCGCATTTTGCGCACGCTCACGCCGCGCGAGCGTGACTCAACCGCCCATTGATCCTGGCCACCATCTCGCCTTGTGGTTCGCGGACATCCTCGAACACGATCGAGATAACGGTCCACCCGACGTCCATCAACGCCGCGGTACGCCTGCGGTCGTCACGCAACGCGTCGGGATTGCCATGCCAGTCCAGGCTGTCGCACTCGACTGCGACGTTGTCATGTGGCCAGGCGAAGTCCAACCGGCGCACCTGCCCGTTGCCGTCGACGACCCCGTACTGCAATTCGAGCACCGGAAGGCCACCGTCGAGCATTACCAACCGCCCCTCGCTCTCCATCGGCGACTCCGCGCGCCCGTCGGCTAGGGCAATCAGCGCATGACGCGTGAGGCAGGAGAGTATCTGCCCGCTGGTGGCCACTCCGCTCTGCCCATCGAACAACCGCATGAGTTGAGGGTCCATGTGGACGATCGTCGGTGGTGCAGGGGTTACGCGAGGAGGTCCGCGCGTTCGGCGGTGATTCGGTTCAACTCGACGGTGCGGGCCCGAGTGCGCCGGTCGAGTTCGCTGAGAACCCGTTTGACACCCGTGATGGCCTGATCGACCTTGTCCTGGGCTTGAATGATGCGATCGCGCACCGCGAAATCGGTGAAGAAGTTGTCGAACCACACATCGAAAACCCGAGTGAAAGAGCCGAGTTCGACGAGACGGGCGCCCTCCATGTGGACATCGGCGAGCTCGGTGCTGAACTGCTTGAGATGAGTATCGGCCGAGCGTAGCGACTCCGACACGCTGTCGAGTCTGTCCTCTTTGACGATGCTGGCGATCACGCCACCGTCAAACCAGGTGTCGTACGCCGACCAGGACCTGGCACTGTCGAGCCGTTCAGCGGCGGTGCGCAGGTCTTTCAACGCCCGCTGGCCTGCGGAACTCGCCTGCTTGAGCTCGCGCAGTTCGGCCGTCAATTGCCCTCGTGTTTCCGCGATTTCGAGGAGTCTGGCTGCGTCCGGGCCACCGTTGCCCTGAAGCCAGCGTTCCTTGGCGTTCAAGGCACGCTCCAATCCGAACTCGACATCGCCGAGCGCCGCGAGGCGTCCGCTCAGATACTCGACGTGCTGTTGATCGGCCTCGGCGCGGGCCCGTTGAGTGCGGTAGTCGTACTCGGCGGACTGACGTTCGGCGGTTTCGCGGACCATGTCGTCCTGGTGGGAACCTTTGAGGTGCGCCCAGATCTTGGTCAGCGACAACGATTCCAGCTTCTGGACATCGCGAGCCTCCGATTCCAGCCGGCGCCCGGCTGTTTCGGCGCGGGCGGCGGACTCCTCGGCGTGCAACTGGGCAGTCCTGAGCTGGTGTTTGAGCGATTCGGCCTCCCGGAACGCCGCGATTGCCGAGGCCAGTTGGTCGTCAGGCGCAGCTGTCATGACGACAGCCTATGGGCGCTCGCCGTCCACGAGTGACGCCAAAATGTCGGCGATCCGCGGCGTGTTGACCGGCAAACACGCACGGTCGCGGTGCAAGAAACTAGGCGGAGGCCTCGATGATATTGACCATCGTGCGCACGCCGACGCCCAGTGCACGCTCGTCGATGTCGAACGTGGGCTGGTGTAGATCGAGTTGCGGTCCTTGTCCGCTCCACACACCGAGCCGGCCCATCGCGCCGGGTACATCTTCGAGGTACCAGGAGAAGTCCTCGCCGCCGCCGGACTGATGAGTGTCGGCGAGGACGTCGGGGCCGATGGCCTCGATGGCGTGGGTGAGGATGCGGGTGGACACCTCTTCGTTGACCACCGGGGGCACGCCACGCCGGTAGTTGAGGCTGTGTGAAATGTTGAGCGGCGCGAGCAGCGCGGTAACCGTCTCTTCCACAATCGATTCCAGCGTCAGCCAGGTATCGCGACTTGCGGTGCGGATCGTCCCGGCCAGCGTCCCGATCTGCGGGATGGCGTTGGCGGCCACGCCGGCATTGACCGCACCCCACACCATGACGGTGTCGTGACGGGGATCGATACGACGGGACAGCACGCCGGGCAGCCCGGTGATCAGGGTCCCCAGCCCGTAGACCAGGTCGCCGGTCAGGTGCGGCCGGGAGGTGTGCCCGCCGGGCGAGTGCAAGGTGATCTCGATGGAATCAGCTGCCGAGGTGATCGGTCCGGGCTTGGTGGCCACCTGGCCGACGACCAGCCGGGGATCGCAGTGCAGCGCGAAGATCCGGCTCACCCCGGTCAGCACGCCCGCATTGATCGCGTCGATCGCGCCGCCCGGCATCAGTTCCTCGGCCGCCTGGAACAGCAACCGGACCCCGACCGGCAACTCCGGCACCGACGCCAGAGCCATCGCCGTGCCCAGCAGTACGGCGGTGTGTGCATCGTGCCCGCAGGCGTGCGCGACGTTGGGCACCGTGGAGGCATAGGGCGCGCCGGTCCGATCGGCCATCGGCAAGCCGTCCATGTCGGCGCGCAGCGCGATCCGCGGACGGTCCTCCGGCCCGAAGTCACACGTCAATCCGGTGCCACCGGGCAGCACCTTGGGGTTCAGCCCGGCCTCGGCCAGGTGACGGGCCACGAATTCGGTGGTGGCGAACTCCTGACGGCCCAGTTCCGGATGGGCGTGCAGGTGACGCCGCCACGACACCATCTCGTCGTAGTTGAGCGACAACCAGCGCGCCGCGGCATGCTGCAGCACACTCATGACGCCCGCCTCCTCTGCAGCGCCTCCAGCACCCGGTCCCGCTGCACGGGTGTCTCAGCCAGCTGAACCACGCTGCGGGCCAACATGATTGCACCTTCCAGCACGGCCTTGTCGGCGCTCGGACCCGCCGCCGCGGCGGTGAAAGCCGGCTGGTGGATGGCCGCGCCACCGGAGTCGATACCGATCACCGGATGAATGCCGGGCATCACCTGGCTGATGTTGCCCATATCGGTACTGCCCAGTGGCACACTTGCCTCCACGTTCTCCGGCAACGGGTTACGGCCCAGGCGCCGCATCTCGGCGCGGATGGCCTCGGAAAGCCATGGGTCGGGCACCAACTCGGCGTACGGCGGGCCGATCTCGGTCACCCGGTGCTGACAACCCGTCGCGAGTGCTCCGGCCGAAAAACACCCGGCCATGCGGCCTTCCAGCTCGCGCAGCGCCGGCATGTCGGTGGCCCGCATGGTGTAGCGCATCTCGGCCCGGCCCGGGATGACGTTGGTGGCCTGACCGCCGTGGGTGACGATGCCGTGCACCATCTGTCCCGGCATCAGTTGCTGGCGCAGCAGGCCGATGGCGACCTGCGCGACGGTGACCGCGTCGCCGGCGTTGACGCCCAGATACGGCGCGACGGCTGCGTGCGATTCCCGGCCGGTGTAGTTCACCGTGACCTCGGAGAGCGCCAGCGAGCGGGCGGCGGCGATGTCCACGGGTCCCGGATGCAGCATGACCGTCGCGGCGATGTCGTCGAACACACCGGCGTTGAGGAGCAAGACTTTCCCGCCACCGAGTTCCTCGGCCGGGGTGCCGACGAGCACGACGGTCAGACCCAGTTCGTCGGCGACGCCGGCCAGGGCCAGCGCGGTACCGACAGCCGAGGCCGCGATGATGTTGTGGCCGCAGGCATGCCCGATCTCGGGCAGCGCGTCGTACTCCGCGCAGATCCCGACCACCAGCGGGCCGCTGCCGTAAGAGGCCCGGAACGCGGTGTCCAGTCCTCCGGCAGCCGCGGTGACCTCGAACCCGTACTCGGCCACCAGCGCCTGCGTCTTGGCACAGCTGCGGTACTCGGCGAAGGCCAACTCCGGCTCGGCATGTATCGAGTGGGAGAGCTCGAGGAGGTCGCCACGGCGCCGATTGATGGCGTCCTCGACGCTCAGCGAGGCGGTGGCAGACGGCATCCTCGCAGTATCTCACTGCGGGTTTCCGACGGTTAAGCTCGCCTATCGTGACCGATCCCGAGGCATCTAGCCAGGCAGCCGCCACCATCGCCGAGCGGACGGGCGTCGAACGCCACGATGTCGCGGTCGTGCTCGGCTCAGGTTGGGCGCCCGCGGTGGCCGCGCTGGGCGAGCCGGTGGCCACCGTGCCGATGGCCGATCTTCCCGGCTTCACCCCGCCGAGTGCAGCCGGGCACCGCGGCCAGGCGCACTCGGTACGCATCGGAGACCACCGGGTGCTGGTGTTGGCCGGACGCATCCACGCCTACGAGGGCCATGACCTGCAGCATGTCGTGCATCCGGTCCGGACGGCGGCGGCCACGGGCGTGTCCACCGTGGTGCTCACCAACGCCGCCGGCGGCCTGCGCGCCGAGTATCACGTCGGTCAACCCGTCCTGATCAGCGACCACCTCAACCTCACCGCGCGGTCTCCGCTGGTCGGCGCGCAGTTCGTCGATCTGGTCGACGCCTACTCCCCCGCGCTGCGGGCCCTTGCCCGCGATATCGAGCCCACGCTGGCCGAGGGCGTCTACGCCGGGCTGCCCGGCCCGCATTACGAGACCCCCGCCGAGATCCGGATGCTGCGGACCCTCGGGGCGGATCTGGTCGGCATGTCGACGGTGCACGAGACGATCGCCGCCCGGGCCGCCGGCCTGCAGGTTCTGGGCATCTCGATGGTGACCAACCTGGCTGCCGGGATGACGGGCGAGCCGCTCAGCCACGCCGAGGTGCTCGAGGCCGGACGTCAGTCCGCAACCCGGATGGGTTCCCTGCTGGCATCGGTGATAGACCGGATCTAGCCGACCAGATACCGCTGCAGCGTGGGCCCGATCCAGTCGACGACTTCCTGCCGGGGCATTTCCACCAGCGGGCCGAAGGCAAGCACGTAGCGGCACAACGCCATGCCGAGGACCTGCGAGGCGGCCAAGCTCGCCCGCGTCGGAGTGTCGGCAGCGTTGCGCGTCGTCTCGGCGATGACCGGAGCGAGTTGCGCCGCGAAGATCGTGCGCATCCGCTCGGCGACGACCTCATTGGTCACCCCGGCCCGCAGCAGGATCAGCAACGCCTCATCGCGCTCCCAGCGTTCGAGGAAGTGCGCGGCCAGCGCGGCACCGATCTCCTCACGCGGGACCCGGGTGAGATCCGGTAGTTCCAGATCGAATTCGGCAGCGGCGGCGAACAGCCGTTCCTTGTTGCCGTAGTAGCGCATCACCATCGCAGGGTCGATCCCGGCATCGGCCGCGATCGCCCGGATGGTGGCGCGCTCGTACCCGTCGGCGGCGAATCGCTCCCGCGCCGCAGCGAGGATGACGGACTTGGTCTCGGCTGCAGGTCGTCGCATGTCAACAATTGTAGGTCAACAACTGTTGACATCGCGTCAGAAGGCTCCTACGTTGAAGTCAACAGTTGTTGACCAACGGTTGTTGACCAAGGAGTCGAAGATGCAGAACACCACTACAGACGTCCTGATCGTCGGAGCCGGGCCCGTCGGACTGACGGCGGCCATCGTGTTGATCCAGCACGGCCACGACGTGACCGTCGTCGATGCCCAGGCCGAGGGCGCCAACACCTCGAGGGCCGCCGTCGTCCATCCCCACACCCTGGAACTGCTAGAGCCCTACGGCGTGGTCGACCAACTCGTCGCCCGCGGAGTCCACACCCCGTCATTCACCATCCGGGATCGCGATGACCTCCTCATCGCGGCACCGTTCAGCGAGCTGCCGACCGCCTTTCCGTACACGCTGATGATCTCGCAGGCCGACACCGAAGGCTTCCTCTTGAACCGGCTGGAACAGCTGGGCGGGAAGGTATTCCGCCCGGCCACGGTGACCGAGCTCCGGCAGGACACCGACCAGGTGATCGCCACGTTCGCCGATGGTCAGCAGATCCGGGCCCGTTACCTGATCGGCGCGGACGGCATGCACAGCACGGTCCGCGACCAGGCCGGTATCGCGTTCAGTGGGGGCACCTACGGCGAATCGTTTGCCCTGGCCGATGTCCGCCTGTCCGGCGGTGTGCCTGCCGACGAAGTCATCTTGTACTTCTCGCCGGCCGGGCTGGTCGTTGTCGCACCGCTGCCCGACGGCATGTACCGCATCGTCGCCACGGTGGACGAAGCCCCGCAGCATCCTGACATCGCGTTCGTGCAGTCGCTGTTGAACGAGCGCGGCCCGGTGTCGACGCCCGCGGTGGTCGAAGAGGTGGTCTGGGGTTCCAGGTTCCGCGTGCACCACCGGGTGGCGGACAGGTTCCGCGACAACCGCATCCTGCTCGCGGGCGACGCCGCACACGTGCACTCTCCCGCAGGCGGGCAGGGCATGAACCTGGGCATCGAGGATGCCGTCGTCCTGGGCGAGCACCTCTCGCAGGTGCTGGACGCCGGGGCCGACGAGGCGCTGCTCGACGAGTACGCCACCGCCCGCCGCCATACCGCACGCGGTGTCGTCTCGATGACCAGCCGGCTCACCGAACTCGCCACCGCGTCCGCTCGCCGCCGCCCGGTCCGCAACCGCGTCATGCGGCTGGCGGGCAAGCTGCCCGCTGTCCGCCGGGCGCTGGCCTGGCGACTGTCCGGCCTGAACCGACGCTGAGAAGAGGGAAAGCAGATGAGGCTCGTCAATGATCAACTCGCGGTACCGGTTCGGCTCACCCGGCCGACCGACGACAGATTTCTGATCCTGGCGGCCGAGGCGGGCCGCTGGGCCGGGCCGCTCGCGCTGCCGTCGCGCGCCCGCCGCCGGCTGACCGGCCACCTCGAAAAGTGGGCGACGAAGCTCGCTCAGCGCGACGACGTCGTCGAGGCCGTGGTGTTCCGTGGAGCACTGCGCCCGCCTGGTGAGGGCACGGCGTTGCTGGCACGCGCGGGTGTCCGGCCCGCCCGTTACGACCTGGTCGTTCTCATTCGCACCGGTGATGTTGACGCGATCGACAGCGTGCGGGCTGACAAGGCCTACCGCGCCATGGTTGCCGAAATAAAGCGCAGCGCACGGCATTCGTATCAGGTGGCGGCCGACAACGCGGCCCGGATCGCCGATGTGGACCACACCGGCGACCGCTGGTTCCTGTTCAACTACTTTCACGGCGATTCAGCGGAAACAGTCCGTGCCACATGGGAATACACGGCCGGGTGGTTTCAGCGCCACACCGCACTGCCGGACTCGACACTGCTCGCCCCACGGGCCGGTGAGCCGACCGACTACCGCGTGGTCAACCACGCCAGCTGGCCGGCTTTGCGGGTATTCCTCCCCAGCTTGCTGTTTCGCCGCACTTTCCGGTCATTCGTGCTGGCCAATTTCAAGGCCAACGACATCGCGGCCCAGCCGATCATCTACCGCCGGACGGCGGCCACCGGTTGTTCGGTCGGCCTACGCGCCATCACCCGCGCCATGAGCGGCGCGACGAACAACATCAGCAACACCCTCACCACCTGAGCGGCGATGATGAACGTGACATTCGAGCCGGTTTCGACCGCGGTCGCCAACACCGCGTAGACGCCGCCCGGACTGGTCGCCAGGTAGCCCTCCAGTTGCGTCATCCCGGTGACGTCGGCCAACACCATCCCGAGGCCGGCGGTTGCCGCGCCGAGCACCACGATCAGGGTCAGTGCGAGCGGAAGTATCCGGCCGATCGCCCGGAGCGAGTCGCGGGTGAAGGCAATGCCGGCCTGCCAGCCGATCACCATGTATGCGGCCTGCACCAGCAACACCGGGACGGCCAGCCCGAAGGAGAGGCCGGTGAGTTGGAGTGTCACCGTGAGGGCCAGCGGGCCGAGTAGTCCGGCGCCCGGCAACTTGGCCCAACGCCCGCCGACGACCCCGACCGCCACGATCACGGTCAGCATTGCCAGGCTGAGATACCAAGGTGCCGAGGCAGATTCACCGGGATCTGACGGCGCGTGCGACCGATCGGCGTGGAAGACCAAGGTCACCACAAGCGGAATCGTCGCGGTGACCAGCGCGACCCGCAGGTATTGGACGACGGAGACGACGCGATCGTCACCGCCGAGTTCACGCGCGATGGCCACCAGGCCCGATGCACCGCCGGCCACGAGCGCGAGCGACCCGGTCAGCGGACTGACGTCGCGATGCAGACCGAGCAACCCGCCGGCGAGAATGCTCAGCAGCAACGTCGCCACGGTGATCGCCAGCACGATCGGCCAGTCCGATCCGAGCGCACTGACGGCGTCCCGATGGACCATCGTGCCGATGTAGACGCCCAGCACGCCCTGGGCGATCACCCCGGCCGGGCGTGGCATCCGTTCCGGGGCCAGCGAGACCAGCGCCAACACGATGCCGACCGCGAGACCGGCGAACAGCGCGGCCGAGGGGACGTCGATGAGCGTGAGCGGGACGGTGACGGCGGCCGTCGCGACGAACAGCAACACCCACCGCAGCGTCCGTGTCATCGGCGTCGTCCACCTCCCACGAAAATCGTAAGGCATTCCTTTGCAATATTCACGGTCAGATGGGTGCCAAATGCCACATCGTCGCTAAATACCAAGGTATAACTTGCTTATGGCAGCAACATCGGCGACTGAACTGCGCGAGTCGATGATGGCGGTGGCCCGGCAGATGCGTCGGCACCGTCCAGATCACGGCCTGACGTTGAGCCAGCTGGAACTGTTGGGCGAGGCCGGCCGCAGCGGTACGACGACCCCGGCCGAGATGGGCGCGCGGCTGCATGTGCGGGCCCAGTCGCTGACCGACAGCATCAACGAGCTGCTCCGCCGGGGGCTGATCGCCCGGCGTCCCGACGACCACGACCGGCGCCGTCAGCTCATCGAGATCACCGCTGAAGGTACGGCGTTGCTGCAGGCCGACCGGGCCGAACGCGACGCCTGGCTGCACGCCGCGATGCGGGAAAACCTCACCGATCTGGAGTTCGATCTGCTGATGCTGGTGGCACCGGTCCTGCGCAAGCTGGCGTACTCCGACGCCGCTGCGGGCACACTTGGGTCATGACCACCATCGCGACCGCCGCCGCTGAATGGATCGCGCATGACCCCGACCCGCAGACCGCGGCCGAATTGTCCTCCTGCAGTCCCGAAGAGCTCGACCGCCGGTTCAGCAATCCGCTGACCTTCGGTACCGCCGGGCTACGCGGGCCGTTGCGTGGCGGGCCCGACGCGTTGAATCTGGCCGTCGTCGTCCGCACCACCTGGGCACTGGCCCAGGTTCTCAAGGACAGATGTCTGGGTGGATCGCACGTAGTGGTGGGGCGCGACGCGCGGCACCACTCCGACGAGTTCGCCCTGGCGGCCGCCGAAGTCCTTGCTGCCGAGGGCTTCCAGGTAGTTCTCATGATGGCCGCGGTCCCGACCCCGATGGTCGCCTATACCGTTCGGCACCTGCCTGCGGTGGCCGGCATCCAGATCACCGCGTCACACAATCCGCCGACGGACAACGGCTACAAGGTGTTCCTCGACGGTGGCATGCAGATCGTCTCCCCCGCCGACCGGGAGATCGAGGCCGCGGTGGCCCGCGCCCCGTATGCAGACGAAATTCGCCGAGCCGCAGTGGAAACCGGTGGGCGTCACCAGATCTACGGATACCTGGAGCGGGCCGCCCGGGTTCGCCGGAGCACCGGTTCGGTGCGGGTGGCGCTGACGCCGCTGCACGGGGTCGGCGGTGAGTACGCGCTTGATGCCCTGGCCCTGGCCGGATTCGACGACGTGCACGTGGTCGAGGAACAGTTCAACCCCGACCCGGACTTCCCCACGGTCAGCTTCCCCAATCCCGAGGAGCCGGGTGCGGTCGACGCGCTGCTGGCCCTGGCCGACGACATCGACGCCGAGATCGCAATCGCCCTGGACCCCGATGCGGACCGGTGTGCCGTCGGGGTACCCGGCCCGGATGGTTGGCGCATGCTCACCGGAGACGAAACCGGCTGGTTGCTGGGCGATTACATCCTGTCTCAGCTCGAACCCGGACCCGTCAGCGAAGCCGCCCTGGTGGCCAGCACCGTGGTGTCCTCGCGGATGCTGGCCGCCATCGCGGCAGCGCACGGGGCCCAGCACGCCGAAACCCTCACCGGATTCAAGTGGTTGGCCCGCGCCCAGTCCCCCGGTAACACCCTGGTCTACGCCTACGAAGAGGCGATCGGGCATTGTGTCGACCCGGCCTCGGTACCCGACAAGGACGGGATCACCGCCGCTATCCTCGCCGCCGACCTGACGGCTGCGCTGCGCGATCAGGGCCGCACCATGCTCGATGCCCTCGATGCTCTGGCCAAAGCGCACGGCGTGCACGTGACGGGCGCGGTCACCCGCCACGTCGACGACGCCGGCGCCGCCATGACCCGGCTGCGCGAGGCCCCGCCGACAGAACTGGGCGGTATCAACGTCACCGTCGAGGATCTGCTGCAGCGGCGGGGGCAGCAACGTACCGACGCGCTGATCTTCACCGGCGACGAGGCCGACACCTCCGTCCGGGTGGTGGTACGTCCGTCGGGAACCGAACCGAAACTCAAGTCCTACACCGAGGTTCGTTGTGCACCGACCGACGATCTGGATACGGCACGGGCCCACGCCCAGAAGCTGAGCCAGGACCTCGCCGACGCCGCTGCGCGCTGGTAACCGGAAACGCGATGCCGGACTGGACCTACCAACCGCTTCGCCCCATCGCGTCCGCGGTCATCGGCGAACATCGTACGCAGCGGTTGGCACTGCGGCTGCTGGCCACGCTCGTCGAGGCGGGCGGGTACCGCTGGATCCCAAGGGTTTTCGATCACCCGCCGGTCCCGCCCGAATGGGTGGGACGCTTCGGCGCGGTGGTCCCGCCGTCGGTGGCCCGCGATGCCGTACTGGTGTTGCCGGTTCAAGGTGCCAGCATCATCGAGATCGCGCCGGTGAGCGCCGCCGATGTCGACACCGTGCGCCGGGCCGCCACCGGTCGACGCTGCCACGTCGTCGCCCGGGTGGATTCTTCAGAGGTGGCCGACCTGCTCGCCCCCGACGTCGACGAGGTGGTCATCGGTCCGGCAAGCGAGGATCGCTATCTGACCGATCCAGACGTCGCCGCCGCCGTTGCCGCGCTGCAGGATCCGGACACCGTCGTGCTGGCCCGGCCGGCGGTGCTGCTGGCCACCGGGCCGGGCTGGTTCAACCGCGTGATCGAAGCCGCCTCGCAGACCTCGACGCCGCCGCCCAGCCTGGCCGATGCCGGGCTCAACCCGTTTCGCTGGCCGGGCTGGTTGTGGGGTGTGCTGGCCGGACTCGGTTTGATCGTGGCAGGTATCGGTGCCGGTGCCATCACGCTCGGACCCGTGTTGCTGAGTTATGACCGTTCCTATCTCGGCCTCGGGGTGGATGACCTTCGCCAGATCAACGACAACCTGGTGCACTTCATCCAACATGACCGGATCAGCATGGCGGGCAACATGATCGGCCTCGGCGCGCTGTACGCGGGATTGTCCTGGGGCGGCATCAGGCGCGGCCTGGGATGGGCCCGTACCACGTTACTGATCTCTGGACTCATCGCTTTCCTCACGCTGTTCTACTTCGTCGGAACAGGGTTCGTCGACCCTCTGCACACGCTGGTGGTGGTGACGCTGTTCCCGATGCTGTTGGCGGCGGTGTGGAACAGACCCGACCCGCCCCGATGGCGGGCGCTGCCAGACGGTCCGGAATCACTGCGCCGGCGCGCGTTGTGGGGTCAGCTGCTGTTCATCGGCCTCGGCGCCGGGCTCGCCGGCGCCGGGGCGACCATCTCGTTCGTCGGGCTGACCGACGTGTTCGTCACCACCGATCTTGGCTATCTGCACACCCACGGAGCGACCCTGCGAGCGGCTGACCCGCAGCTGCTCGGTTTCATCGCCCACGACCGGGCCGGTTTCGGCGGTGCCTTGGTCGGTTCCGGGCTGGCGATCGCATTGCTCGCGCTGTGGGGATTCCGGCGCGGCGAGCGCTGGGTGTGGTGGACGTTGCTGATCGGATTCGTGACGGGCACGCTGCCGGCGCTAGCCGTGCACTACGCGATCGGGTACACCACCTTCATCCATCTGTTGCCGGTGTATGTACTCGTGCTCACCACGGCGACCGCATTGGTGTTGTCACGGCCGTACCTGACCGCGAGAGCCCCCTAGCGCGGACCGAACTGACGGTCGCCGGCGTCCCCGAGACCCGGGACGATGTAGGCGACCTCGTTGAGGCCTTCGTCGATGGTCGCGGTGATCAGCCGCATGTCCGGGGCGACCTTCTCGATCGCGGCGATGCCCTGCGGCGCGCACACTACACACACCGCGGTGATATCGACGGCGTTGCGCTCACGGAGCAGGTCGATGGTGTAGGCCATCGACCCGCCGGTCGCGAGCATCGGGTCGAGCACGAAAACCGACCGCGTGCTCAGATCGTCGGGTAGCGACGCCAGGTAGGGCGTCGGCTGGTGCGTCGTCTCGTCGCGCGCCATCCCGACGAAGCCGACCTGCGCCTCCGGGATGAGCGCGTGCGCCTGGTCCACCATCCCGAGCCCGGCCCGCAACACCGGCACCAACAGCGGCGGATTGGACAGCCGCGACCCGGTGGTGTCGGTCACCGGGGTGCGCACCGCGATCTGTTCGCAGGCCGCGTCCCGGGTCGCCTCGTACACCAGCATCATCGTCAGATCGCGCAGCGCGGCACGGAACCCGGCGTTGTCGGTCCGCTCGTCCCTCAGGGTGGTCAGCCGCGCCGCGGCCAGGGGGTGGTCGACGACGCGCACATCCATGCGCTGACCTTAACGGTCGACGCCGTGGGCGTGCAGGTCTATCCGGGGTCGAACGCCACGGACCACAGAGACCACGGACTCTCAAGGGTCCGCTACGAGGTGGCGCGAATCAGGCTGAGTTGATGATCACGACGACAGCCGTAGCCGCCTCGGCAGCCCTGGGCGAGTCTGACGCGCAACGGGCGACACGGTTCGTGCGCGAGGCGATGCCGTTCCACTCCGTCCTGCTGCGCACCGCGCGACGGCTGACGCACAGCCAGGCCGACGCCGAGGACCTGGTGCAGGACACGCTGATGAACGCCTACGCCGGTTTCCACCGGTTCGAACCGGGCACCAACCTGCGCGCCTGGCTGTTCCGCATCATGCACAACCGCTGGATCAGCACGCACCGGATGAAACAGCGCCGTCCCGATACGTTCGCGGTCCCAGAGATCACCGACGGCGACATGTTCAGTAGCGCAGCCCATTCCGTGACAGCAGAGCGCTCTGCCGAGGATTGTGCACTCGACCTGTTCTGCGACGACCGGATCCGCGATGCGTTGCTGACGCTGCCGGAGGGGTTCCGAACGGTGTTGTACTACGCCGACATCGAGGGTCTCACGTACGCCGAGACGGCTGCGCGCATGGAAATCCCTCTGGGAACGGTCATGTCACGCATCGCACGGAGCCGCGCGCGTCTGCGGGCCGTGTTGAGCGATGACACCGATGTGCGCCGCGTGGCGTAACGAACAACGAGAGGACACAATGGAATCCGGATCGACAGAACTCAACGGATACCGCGCGCTGGTTACCGGAGGCACCGCGGGTATTGGATTGGCCTGTGCCGACCTGCTGGCCCGGGCGGGTGCGGCAGTGACCATCACCGGGCGGGATGAACAGCGCGGACGTGACGCCGCGGCCGCGCTCGGTGGCGACGTCCGGTTCATCAGCGCCGACCTCGCCGACCTGGACTCGGTGCGATCTCTCGCTCAACAATGCGATCGTCTCGACATCCTGGTCAACAATGCGGCCGCATTTCCCGGTGCGCTCACCGTCGAACAAGACGTCGCCTCCTTCGAGCAGACTTTCGACACCAATGTGCGCGGCACATATTTCCTGGTGGCCCAGTTGGTGGGCGGCATGCTCGAACGCGGCCGCGGCAGCATCGTCAACGTCACCTCGATGGTCGCGTCCAAAGGCGTACCCGGTGCCTCGACCTACAGTGCGTCCAAGGCCGCCGTCGAATCGTTGACCCGCACCTGGGCTGCCGAATTCGGTTCCGGCGGAGTGCGAGTCAACAGTGTGGCACCGGGCCCGACCCGCACCGAAGGCGTCGAGGCCCAATGGGGCGACACCAACGAGGAACTCGGCCGCGCCCTGCCGCTGGGCCGCACGGCCACTCCTGCGGAGATCGCCCACGCAGTGCTGTTCCTGAGTTCGCCGCGGGCGGCCTTCATCACCGGCTCGACGTTGCACGTCGACGGCGGCGGTACAGCCATCTGAACGCGGCGCCTCGGGAGCCCCGTGTGCGCCGCTTTCTACCGTGGGGCTGTGCCAACGGCGCACGAGCAGCCGTGGCGTGGAAAGCGACGCATGACGGGAACCGATCGGGTGCGGCGGACGTCCTAACCACATGACCGCCGACACCCTGCGCGCCGACATGGCGGCCATCGACGCCCTTGGCGGCGCCTACGGCGCACACGCCGCCGAGCTCAGCGCCGTGGCCGCAACCCTGCGGTCGATGCCGTCACCGGCAGGCGCCCTCGGCCCGATCGGCGAGCGGTTCGTGGCGGCCTTCACCGCATCCGTCAGCGCCCACATCGAGGCGGTAGCGGCACTGAGTGCCCGGGCCGGCACAGGTGCCGTCAGCGCCGGGGTTACCGCCGCCGAGTACGACACCGCCGGTCAGCGGGCGACGGCACTGTTGCCGCGGGTGTAGCCATGCCCGCATCCGCCGCCGCGCTGGCCACACCGCTCTACGCGCTGCGAGACCTGGTGGGCAGTGGCCGGGCCGAGCCCGGCCCCGCCGTGACGGTGCTGGATGCGGCGCATTCCGCCCTGTCGGATATCGCTGCGGCACTTGGGCGGTCGTGGGAGAGCGCCGCCGGCGACTGGTCGGGCACAGCCGCGACGGCCGCCGCCGACTTCGCCGCGGGCACCGCGGCCGAGGCGACCGGCCTGGCGGCGCAGACGCAGGTACTGAGCGCCGCTGCCCAGAGCGCAGGCGCAGCTGTGACCGAGGCGAGGTCACGACTGCAGGCGATCATCGACCGCTTCGAGGAACGCGCCGCGGCGCTGGGTCCCCATCTCGATGAGCCCGGTGTGGCGCAGGAGCTGCAGGCCGAGGCACGGCGTGCGGTCGCTGAGGCGTCGGCCGTCGTCGACGAACTACGCACCGAACTGGACCGCCAGGCCGGTGTGGTCACTGCGGGGATGCACGCGGGTCCGGCGGGGCTCCCGGCCGGTTCGGGGCTTCCGGCCGGCGCGCCGACGTCGTCGGGATTTCCAGGAGCGGGATTTCCAGGAGCGGGGTTCTCCGGGGCGGGGTTCTCTGGGGCCGCAGACCTGCCGGCCTCTTCGGGTGATCGCTCCGAGGCAGCGGTCGGGCTTCGCGACCCGGGCATGTTCGGGGACGGTGTGGCCGTGCGACTGCCCGACGGGAGCACCGCGGTGGCCCCCAATGCCGTGGCGGCCAGCGCCGTGCGGCACGCGCTGACCCAGCTCGGGGTGCCCTACCGGTGGGGCGGCACCACACCCGGCGTCGGGCTGGACTGCAGCGGGCTGACTCAATGGGCCTATCGCGAAGCCGGGTTGGACATCCCGCGGCTGGCCCAGGAGCAGGACATCGGCAAGGCGGTCTCGGCGGGGACGCTGCGACCGGGTGACCTGGCGGTGTGGGACGGCCATGTCGCCATGATCGTCGGCGGAAATACGATGATCGAGGCAGGTGACCCCGTGAAACTGTCCCCCGTCCGAACGACGAATGCCGGTCAGGGCTTTCAGGGGTTCTGGCGGCCGACAGTGTGACGGGCACCCCCGAGCCGACCCAGGAACGGGAGACAACCTGACTGGCGTCGGAGGCGCCCCATTAGGCTGTGCCGCATGGCTGCTGACATCGTCCCGATTCGGCTCGGGCTGACCAAGGGCGACCTCTACACATTGTGGGCTCCGCGTTGGCGTGATGCCGGCGACGAGTGGGAGGCCTTCCTCGGCGAGGGTGACGCCCTGTTCGCCTTCGAATCGGTCGCTGACCTCGCGGCATTCGTCCGCACCAACACCGACAACGATCTGGCCGACCACCCGGCGTGGGACAAGCTGACCGCCGCCAACGCCCACAAGCTGCAGCCGGCCGACGACCGTGAATACGACATCGTCGGGATCCCGGAGCTGGTTGCCGACAAGCCGACCGAAGAGTCTGTCGCGACTGTGCACCGCACGCTGGTTCTGGTCTCCTCGATCGGCTCGGTGTGTGAACTGGCGGCCATCAGCAAGTTGTTCAACGGCAACCCGGTGCTCGGCACACTCGGTGGCGGGGCGGACGGCTTCACCGGGCGCTCCGGGCGCAAGCGTTGGGCCGAGATCGAAGCCGTGATCGCGCGCGGCTGGGACGGCGTGCTCGACGCCATCGACGAGGTTGTCACCATTCCCGAAGACATCGACGAGGACGCGGTCAAGAAGGCCGAGGCCGAGCTCGAGGAACCGGCTCCCGAAGAGGACGAAGACGACCTGGTCGCCGACACCGAAGACGACGACGCCGAGAGCGACGAGGACGACACCGCGGCGGCCGAACCCGTGCGCAGCGCTGCCGACGCCGCTGTCCTGGGCGACGACGAGGACTTCTGGCAGAAGGTCGGCATCGACCCGGTGCGCATCATGACCGGCTCGGGGACCGTTTACACCCTGCGTTGCTACCTTGACGACGATCCGGTCTTCCTCGGCCGCAACGGTCGCATCAGCGTGTTCAGCTCGGAGCGCGCACTGGCCCGCTACCTGGCCGACGAGCACGACCACGACCTGTCCGACCTGGCCACCTACGACGACATCAGGACCGCCGCCACCGACGGCTCGCTGCGGGTGGACGTCGCCGAGGAGAACATCTACGTCTTGTCCGGCATCTCCGACGACATCGCCGACGGACCCGACGCGGTCGACCACGACCAGCTGGAACTGGCCGTCGAATTGTTGCGCGACGTCAGCGACTACTCCGAGGACAAGACCGTCGACGAGACGCTGGCCGGTACCAAGGCCCTCGGCAAGTTCGTCGGGTATGTCCTGGGCAACGACAATGCCCGCAAGCCCGACGCGCCGTATGCCCAGGCCGTCGAGCAGTGGGAAGCGTTGGAGCGTTTCGTGGAGTCACGCCTGCGCGCGGAGTAGCCGCGATCCGATGAGTTCTGGCCGCGCAGGCGGTCAGATCACTCATGACCGCATCGACCAGCCTTTCCACGCACACCGTCGAGGTTCCTGGCGCACGCCTGCATTACGAGGTGCGCGGCGAGGGCCCGCTGCTGATGATCCTCGGCGCGCCGATGGCTGCCGCCGAGTTCGCACCGCTGGCGCACGCGCTGGCCGGGGACCACACCGTGGTGACCGCGGACCCGCGCGGCATCGCCCGTAGTTCCGTCGACGATCAGACCGAGAACTCCATCCCGGAGCGCCGGGCTGATGACGTCGTCGCGATCCTCGATGATCTGGGCGCCGACTCCGCCGATGTGTTCGGCTCGTCGGGCGGGGCAGTGACGGGCCTGTCGTTGGTGGCCCGCCACCCCGGCCGGGTGCGCATCCTGGTCGCGCACGAGCCTCCCCTGCTCGAATTGCTACCCGACGCCGCTGAGCAACGCGCTGCCACCGAAGACATCATCGCCACCTTCAACAGCGACGGGATGTTCGCGGCCTGGGGAATGTTCATGGCCAACGCCGGGTTCGACGTACCGCCCGGTGCACGGGAGATGCCCGCACCGAGCGAGCAGGAGCTGCGCGACGCGGCACACTTCTTCAACCACGAGCTCCGCGCCACCACCCGCTATCTGCCCGATGTCACGGCGCTGATGAACGGGCAGGTGGTGCTGGGACTCGGCGAGGAGTCCGGGCGCCTGTTGACCAAGCGGACCACGATGGCCCTGGCCGATCTACTGGGCGTGCGTCCGGTGAGATTCCCCGGCGACCACGGTGGATTCATGGACGCGCCAGGGATTTTCGCCGACGCATTACGGGGGGTACTGCGCGGCTGACGTGTCCGGCGCGGATCAGTGTTTGGTGACCTTCGGCGGCTGCCAGGTGCCGTCGAGCGCCTCCTCCTTGGGCCAGTACAACCGCAGCGGGAATCCTGAAATCTCGATCAGCCCATTTAACGAAATCCTGGACTCCTGCATACCCTCCTGCCAGGTCACATTTATCAGGCCTACGGCATCGGCTCAGGCCAGCCGCCCGATGCCGTAGTACGACGAGTTCCAGGACGAATACAGCCCGTCACCCACCCAGTCGATTGAACCCATCTCGGGCAACTGCCACAACTGCCGGCCGGTTGCGGAGTCAAAGGCGGTCACCGGACCCCAGCGACTGCGGCTCGCCGAGTCGGGATCAGCGAAGCCCAGAACCTGGGTGTCGTTGGCGGCGACGAGTTGAATGATTTTCGACCTGTCAAGAAACGCACCGGTACCGTCACTGCAGTCCCGCACCCGCTTTGCCCCGGCAGTGCCAGTCGTGTACGAAACAACGCACAGATTGCCAAAACCGCCGAGGCTGACCGCCGCCTCCGCAGGCAGCGAAATCTGCTGGGTCCACGTCAATTCTCCGGTCAGGACGTCCACCCCGGCGATCTCATTCTTCTCCCTGTTGTACACGATCAGCGATCTGACAGCCGACGTGACACCCGACTGCCAAGCCGCCTCCGAAACTGAACTGGCGATGCCTGCATCCGTGCTGGAGGGAAGCCGATAGCCGCGATCTGCAGTGATCCGCCAGGCGATTTTGCCGCTGAACGAGTAGAAGTCGATCTGCGACTTGAAATTCTTGTCCTTCCCACGCGACACAGCAATGCCGCGACTGGTGGCGACTGGTGGTCTGTAGGTCTCGTCGACCGCGAACAATTGGTCGCCGGTCTTGGCGTCGTAGAACGTCGTCGTGGTACCAACGAAGTTGGCTACGATGCCTTGATCCAGGAACACGGAGATAATTTCCGATGAAAACTGCTTCGACCACAGCTGCCGTCCCGAATCATCGAACATCGTGAATTCTTTTCCCAGTTTCACGGCCAACATGCCGGCGCCGCCGTAGACGTCGGCGTTGTGTCCTTTGGCCGACTTCGATTCCTTAGTCACACCAGTCGCCATGTCGATGAGGATGGCCGCCGCTCCACCGTTGCAGAGGGCGGCCTGGCCCGAAGTGCCGATGACACAACCCATTTGCATGATCCGCAACGGTTGTTGCCATCGCGGAGAGCCGTTGGTGGCATCCAGCGCGATCAAGGAGTTGGCCGCCTGGATGATGACGGTCTTGGCATCACCGCCCAGGAGGCGGACAAGACCGAGGGTGTTCTCGCCTGGCGGATAGGTCCACAGCGGGGTGGTGGGCGCGCTGGTCAGGGTGGGGGCCTTCACCGCCCCCGGCGGACGCTCCTCCGCAGCGATCTCGGCCCGACCGGCCGCGGTATCGGCCTCCGACAACGGCTGCGGCCCCGAACCGAACGTCCAGGCCAGGACCCCGCCGACCACCAGCGCCACAACAACCACCACCGCCGCGACGATCATCCCGATCAACTTCGCCCTGCGTCGGCGATCCTCCTCCGGCGGCGGGGGTGTGAACTGGGGCGGGTACCCGTACCCCGGTGGCTGAGACGCGAACCCCGGGGCGGCGCCGAATACCGGCGGACCGAACGGCGAGGAACCGGGCTGACCATCGTTGTCGCCCCACGGCGAACTCCCCCACTGGCTCACGGCCGGAGTCTAGTTCAGCCGTTCCTGCCCGCCCCGCGCCAATCTCTCAGCCGACCAGCACCGCGTACCGGGGCTTGATCACCTCGTCGATGATGGCGAGCCGCTCATCGAACGGGATGAAGGCCGACTTCATCGCATTGATGGTGAACCGCTCCAGGTCACTCCAGCCGTAGCCGAACGCCTCGACCAGCCGTAGCATCTCCTGGCTCATGGTGGTGTCGCTCATCAGCCGGTTGTCGGTGTTGACGGTCACGCGGAACCGCAGCCGAGCAAGCCGGTCGAACGGATGCTCGGCGATGCTCGGCGCCGCTCCGGTCTGCACGTTGCTGCTGGGGCACATCTCGAACGGAATTCGCTTGTCCCGCAGGATGGATGCCAGCCGGCCCAGACGCTGGGTCCCGTCGTCGAGTTCGGTGATGTCGTCGACGATGCGCACGCCGTGGCCCAGACGGTCGGCACCGCAGAACGCGATGGCCTCGTGGATGGACGGCAGCCCGAACGCCTCACCGGCGTGAATGGTGAAGCGCGCGTTGTTGCCTCGCATGTATTCGAATGCGTCGAGGTGCCGGGTGGGCGGGTAGCCCGCCTCGGCCCCGGCGATGTCGAAGCCCACAACGCCCTTGTCGCGGAACCGGATTGCCAGCTCGGCGATCTCACGGGAGCGGGCAGCATGGCGCATCGCGGTGACCAGGCAGCGCACGGTGATGGCGCGCCCCTCGGCGGCGGCCGCCTTCTCCCCGTCGGCGAAGCCGGCCAACACGGCGTCGACCACGTCGTCGAGCGACAGGCCGCCGTCGATGTGCAGTTCGGGGGCGAACCGGATCTCGGCGTAGACGACGTTGTCGGCGGCGAGGTCCTCCACGCACTCGTAAGCGACACGGTGCAGCGCCTCCGGGGTCTGCATCACCCCGACGGTGTGGGCGAATGGCTCCAGGTAGCGCACCAACGACCCGCTGTGCGCCGCGGTGCGGAAGAAGGTGGCCAACTCGTCGACGTCCGTGGCCGGCAGGTCGTCATAGCCGACCTGACCGGCGAGGTCGAGCACGGTGGCCGGACGCAGACCACCGTCGAGGTGATCGTGGAGCAGGGCCTTGGGAGCGTGCTGGATCTTGTCCAGACTCAGCGGCGTACTCATCACTCCATCATGCGCACAGCGAGCCCGTCAGCGCGGATCATTCAGGCTGCGACCCGCTCAACAGTCGGTGACGAAACAGGTCGAGCACCTGGTCGAGCGCCGCTCGGGTGGGTTGACCGGGTTCATCGATCAGGTGTTCGGTGAGCACGGAGTGCGGCCGCATCGTCGCGTCGGGGTTGGCGTCGGCATCATCGAGTTCAACCGCCACGAATGCGTCACCGAGCTGCTCACGCAAGAAGCCGAAGCGTTCTGCCGGCACCAGCCGGTCCCCGGTGAACCGCAGCCCCAAAACCGTCAGACCGCGGGCGCACCGTTGCCGGACGATGGCCAGGTCGTCGGGCGAGATATCGATCGACCCGCGATGACGGTCGGTCAGACCGAACGGCATCGAAGGTTGTGACAGCACCGGGGCGAGCAGAGCGTCGTCAGTCGCCATTGCCAGGGCGTAGCCACCGGTGAAGCACATGCCTACGGCGCCGACGCCGGGCCCGCCGCAACGCTCGTGTTCGTGCCTGGCCAGGGCCCGCAGCCAGTCGATGACCGGGGAAGTCCGGCCGGTGGCCAGCGTGACGAATTCCCGGCTGATGCAGGCCGGCACCAGCGTGCCAACAGCATTCGCGACAAAACCGACCTTGCCGCGTGCGTCCGGGTTCGGATCGCGGCCTGGGACTCCGAACAGGTGTGGAAGGACTGCGGTGCAACCGATTCCGCTGACCTGGCGGGCGAAGTCGAGGACTTTGGGGGTGATGCCAGGCATTTCGGCGATGATGACGACCGCCGGCCCGTCTCCGCGCCGAAACACGGAGCGGGTCTTGGATTGGTAGCTGAACTCTGACCGTTGGAAATCCGCAAGATCGTCGTCGGGCACCATCTGTGCCTAGCAGTTGGGTTCCCGATTGACCAGAGGGATCGTGAATACCTACAACCGGTCGATGATCAGGGGCCGCTGCGTGGGCGCGGTGTCGCTGACCGTCCAGGCGCCCTCGAGCTCGGCGAGTGCGCCGGGCAACCGCTCGGCGGTCTCGGTGTACAGGGTGAACAGCGCCTCCCCCGCGGCCACCGGCTCCCCCGGCTTGCGGTGGATCCGCACGCCCGCACCGAACTGCACCGGCTCACCCGGCTGGGCGCGGCCCGCACCCAGCCGCCAGGCCGCCAGCGCCACTCCCATGGCGTCGAGGTCACCCATGATGCCGCCGTGTGGGGCCGTCACGGTCTCGGTGGCCGTCCCGATGGGCAACGGGCGGGTCAAGTCCCCACCCTGGGCCGCCACCAACGCACGGAAGCAATCCATCGCGCTGCCATCGCGCAGCGTCTGGGCAGGGTCGGTGCCGTCGACACCGGCTGCGTCGAGCATCTCGGTGGCCAGCGCCAGGGTCAGGGTGACCACGTCGGACGGACCGCCCCCGGACAGCACCTCCAGCGACTCGGCGACCTCCACGGAATTGCCGACGGTCCGCCCCAGCGGGCAGTTCATATCGGTGAGCAGGGCCCGGGTCGGGACCCCGTTGGCATTGCCCAGGCCCACCATGGTGGCCGCCAGTTCGCGGGACTCGGCCTCGGTCTTGAGGAACGCCCCTCGCCCCACCTTCACGTCGAGCACCAGCGATCGCGCCCCTTCGGCCAGCTTCTTGCTCATCACGGAACTGGCGATCAGCGGCAACGACTCGGTGGTGGCGGTGACATCCCGTAGTGCGTAGATCTTGCGATCGGCCGGCGCCAACTCCCCGGCCGCGAACACCGCTGCACCGATATCCCGAAGTTGTTGCCGGATTTGGCCTTTGGTCAGTTCAGCGGTGAAGCCATGGATTGCCTCAAGCTTGTCGAGCGTGCCGCCGGTGTGGCCGAGCCCGCGCCCTGCCGCCTGCGGAACACTGGCGCCACAGGCCACCACAACCGGCAGCAGCGGAATGGTGATCTTGTCCCCCACTCCACCGGTGGAGTGCTTGTCCACCAACGCAAGCGGCCGGCCGTCACGGCGCAGGTCGGTGAAGTCGAACCGCTCCCCGGAATCGACCATGGCCGACGTCCAACGGGCGATCTCGGCGGGTGCCATGCCTTTCAGAAAAATCGCCATCAGTAGGGCCGACATCTGTTCGTCGGCGACCCGCCCGTGGGTGTAGCCCTCGATCACCCAGTCGATTGCGGCGTCGGACAGCACACCGCCGTCACGCTTGGTCCGGATGACGGTCGGCGCGTCGAGATGCGGCATGGCCGCCAACCTACTCGCCGGTAACCCGGAGTTGTTGGACCACTTGGCCTTACCTACGCTCCAGATCCGCGGGACCGAAGGCATCGGGGAGCAGCTCGTGCAGCGGGCGCGGGCCGTGCCGATGGTCGATGAGCAACTCGGGACCGCCGTGTTCGAGCAGCACCTGCCGACAGCGCCCGCAAGGCATCAAAACGCCCCCGTCGGGGCCCACACACGACAGCGCGATGAGCCTTCCGCCACCGCCGGAATGGAGGGCACAGGCCACAGCGCACTCGGCACAGAGACCTAGGCCATATGAGACATTCTCCACATTGCATCCGGTGACGACGCGGCCGTCGTCGACCAGAGCGGCAGCCCCCACCGAATATCCCGAATATGGCGCATAGGCGTGAGATGATGCTTCGATTGCCTTGTGACGCAACAGATCCCAGTCAACGGCAACCGTCACGAGACAACCCCCGACACAGGTTCTGAATGCATTCCGAAACCCCAATTCGCGGCGCGCACTGCAAGATAGGTAAGCCTAACTTTCATGCGATTTTCAGGTCGAACGGCTCAACCGTAATTCCTTCGCCAGTACAAATGGGTTTAGAGTCGCCCCGAGGTTTGGGGCTAATTCACTCCGCAGTCCCGAACGTCCACCGAAGACGTTGGAGGGCGAGATGAGTACTCAGACGGAGGTGCCGGCTCCGCAACCCAGGAAGACCCGTCGGCGCACCCTGTACAAGGGTGATCCGGGAATGTGGTCCTGGGTATTGCACCGTATTACCGGTGCCACAATTTTCTTCTTCCTGTTCGTACATGTCCTTGATACCGCGCTGGTCCGGGTGAGCCCGCAGGCCTACAACGAGGTCATCGAGACGTACAAGACACCCATCGTCGGATTGATGGAGATGGGCTTGGTCGCCGCGGTGCTGTTTCACGCACTGAACGGCATCCGCGTCATCCTCATCGACTTCTGGCAGCAGGGTCCCCGCTACCAGCGGCAGATGCTCGCGGTCGCCGTCGGCCTCTTTGCCGTGGTCCTCATCGCAGCACTAGGAGTCATCGGTATGCACATGGTGGAGCGGTTCCTGTGAGCGCGCCAGGAGCGGGCGAGTCGCGGTTGGGCCGTCCGGCACCGGTGATGGAACGTGAGCACGACCGGCCCGCCGCGCTGGACCACCCGCGCGCGCCCCGTCGTGCCCGCGGCATTCCGTACTTCGAGAAGTACGCCTGGCTGTTCATGAGATTTTCTGGTTTGGCACTCGTCTTTCTGGCGCTCGGCCACCTGTTCATCATGCTGATGTGGCAGGACGGCGTGTACCGCATCGACTTCAACTATGTCGCACAGCGCTGGGCCTCGCCGTTCTGGCAGATCTGGGACATGGCCCTGCTGTGGCTCGCGATGATCCACGGCGCCAACGGCCTGCGCACCATCATCGGGGACTATGCCCGTAAGAACGTCACGAAGTTCTACCTGAATTCGCTGCTTCTGCTGGCGACAGGGTTCACGTTGGTTCTGGGTACCTATGTCCTGGTCACCTTCGACCCGAATATTGGGGGCTAACCAATGATTCAGGAACATCGCTACGACGTCGTCATCGTCGGTGCCGGCGGCGCCGGCATGCGCGCGGCCGTCGAGGCCGGTCCGCGCGTCCGCACCGCCGTGCTGACCAAGCTGTACCCGACGCGCTCCCACACCGGCGCAGCGCAGGGCGGCATGTGCGCCGCGCTGGCCAACGTCGAAGAGGACAACTGGGAGTGGCACACCTTCGACACCGTCAAGGGCGGCGACTACCTCGCTGACCAGGACGCCGTCGAGATCATGGCCAAGGAAGCCATCGACGCGGTGCTGGACCTCGAGAAGATGGGCATGCCGTTCAACCGGACGCCCGAGGGCCGCATCGACCAGCGCCGGTTCGGCGGGCACACCCGCGACCACGGCAAGGCCCCGGTGCGCCGGGCCTGTTACGCCGCTGACCGTACCGGTCACATGATCCTGCAGACGCTGTACCAAAACTGCGTCAAGCACGACGTCGAGTTCTTCAACGAGTTCTACGCGCTGGACATCGCGCTGACCGACACCCCGGCGGGCCCGGTGGCCACCGGCGTCATCGCCTACGAGCTCGCGACCGGCGACATCCATATCTTCCATGCCAAGGCGGTCGTCTTCGCCACCGGCGGTTCGGGCCGGATGTACAAGACCACCTCCAACGCCCACACCCTGACCGGTGACGGCCTGGGCATCATCTTCCGCAAGGGACTTCCCTTGGAGGACATGGAGTTCCACCAGTTCCACCCGACCGGCCTGGCCGGCCTGGGCATCCTGATCTCCGAGGCCGTACGCGGCGAGGGCGGTCGTCTGCTCAACGGCGAGGGTGAGCGGTTCATGGAGCGCTACGCGCCGACGATCGTCGACCTCGCGCCGCGTGACATCGTCGCCCGGTCGATGGTGCTCGAGGTGCTCGAAGGCCGTGGCGCCGGACCGAACAAGGACTACGTCTACATCGACGTGCGTCACCTCGGCGCGGACGTGCTGGAAGCCAAGCTGCCCGACATCACCGAGTTCGCCCGCACCTACCTGGGTGTGGACCCGGTGACCGAACTGGTGCCGGTCTACCCGACCTGCCACTACGTCATGGGCGGCATCCCGACCACGATCCACGGACAGGTCCTGCGCGACAACACCAACGTCATCCCCGGCCTGTACGCCGCGGGTGAATGCGCGTGCGTGTCGGTGCACGGTGCCAACCGTCTGGGCACCAACTCGCTGCTGGACATCAACGTGTTCGGCCGTCGCGCCGGTATCGCCGCCGCGGAGTACGCCGCCAACCACAATCACGTCGACCTGCCGGAGAGCCCGGCCGATATGGTCGTCGGCTGGGTCGGCGACATCCTGTCGGAGCACGGCAACGAGCGCGTCGCCGACATCCGCACCGCACTGCAGCAGTCGATGGACAACAACGCCGCGGTGTTCCGCACCGAGGAGACACTCAAGCAGGCGCTCACCGACATCCACGCACTCAAGGAGCGGTACAGCCGAATCACGGTGCACGACAAGGGCAAGCGCTACAACAGCGACCTGCTCGAGGCCATCGAGCTGGGCTTCCTGCTGGAGCTGGCCGAGGTGACCGTGGTCGGTGCGCTGAACCGCAAGGAGTCCCGCGGCGGGCACGCGCGTGAGGATTACCCGGACCGCGACGACACCAACTACATGCGGCACACCATGGCCTACAAGGAGGGCGAAGACCTGCTCTCCGACATCCGGCTGGATTACAAGCCCGTGGTCCAGACCCGCTACGAGCCGATGGAGCGGAAGTACTGATATGAGTGCACCCGTAATCGACAAGCCCGAAGCCGGCGACCCGGAGCTGCCACCCGTGCCCGAGGGCGCGGTCATGGTCACCCTCAAGATCGCCCGGTTCAACCCCGAGGACCCCGACGCCGCGGGCTGGCAGAGCTTCCGAGTTCCCTGCCTGCCGTCAGACCGGCTGCTGAACCTGCTGCTCTACGTGAAGGGCTACCTGGACGGCACGCTGACCTTCCGCCGCTCCTGCGCCCACGGCGTGTGTGGCTCGGATGCCATGCGCATCAACGGCGTGAACCGGCTGGCCTGCAAGGTGCTCATGCGCGACCTGCTGCCCAAGAAGGCCGGCAAGCAGCTCACCATCACCATCGAGCCGATCCGCGGCCTGCCCGTGGAGAAGGACCTCGTGGTGGACATGGAGCCGTTCTTCGACGCCTACCGCGCCGTGAAGCCGTACCTGATCACCAGCGGCAACCCGCCCACCAAGGAGCGCATCCAGAGCGCCACCGACCGGGCCCGCTACGACGACACCACCAAGTGCATCCTGTGTGCGTGCTGCACCACGTCGTGCCCGGTCTACTGGAGTGAGGGGTCGTACTTCGGCCCGGCCGCGATCGTCAACGCGCACCGGTTCATCTTCGATTCGCGTGACGAGGCGGCCGCCGAGCGGCTGGACATCCTCAACGAGGTCGACGGTGTGTGGCGCTGCCGCACCACGTTCAACTGCACCGAGGCCTGCCCACGTGGCATCCAGGTGACTCAGGCGATCCAGGAGGTCAAGCGCGCTTTGATGTTCGCGCGCTGAGTTCTTTGGCTTTGTGCCGAGTGTGAAGAAGATCGCGAGATTTCTCGGAAATCTGGCGATCTTCTTCACGTTGGGCAACCCGCCGCGCGCAGTGCGTCGCGGGTGCGGGCGATGATCACGCGTTGGCGGTGACGAAGCAGGTCAGCGCCAACCCGGACTATCCGCCAGTCGAGTTCGCGGTACTCCGCATCCTGGTCGATGTCCTTGGTGCGTTGTCTCGGATCGGTCCAATGCTGAATGCCGTCATATTGCACGCCAACCTTCCATTCCGGCCAACCCATGTCGATGCGTCCCACCTGCTCACCCCAGTAACCGAACACTTCGATCTGAGTCTGGGTCGGCCTCATGCCAGCCTCGGTATAGAGCAAGCGGAGGCGGGTTTCCTGCGGTGACTCAGCACCGTAGTCGGCAAGGTCGAGTACCCGCCGCAGTTGCACGAGTCCACGCACGCCCCGGTGCTCTCTGACAAGTGCCTGTATGTCAACAAGTTTCAGATCGCACGCCTGCAGCAGTGCGTCCACGCGCTCAACCGCGATGCCTTGCCCTCGCCGCCGACCAAGGTCGAACGCAGTCCTGGCCGGTGTCGTTACCCGGACACCGTCGACCACACAGATCTCGTCATGTGCGAGCTTGTCACTGTGCAGGATGATGCCGGAGGTCTTGTGCCGGCTCGCGTGATTCAGCTCGGCGGGCAGTTTCGCATCGATCCACTTAGAGCCGTGGAGCGCAGCCGCCGACAATCCGGCTACGACCGCTCGTCGCTCCGACCACAACCAGGCAGCGATCGCCTTGTCGACGGGATTGAGCACGGTACCGCGCGGGACATAGACGTCCCAGTGCACCATGTCGTAACGCGTGGTCAGCTGATACCGATTGAGCTTGCCGGCCGCGAGCGCCTCGGAACCCAAAAATGGCATACGGGTATGACGCAGCGCAGGTCAACGAGGTTCCACCGCCCGCGAGCGCTCGGCGCTGTCACACATTCAGGGGCTGCCTCGTCTAACTGATATGACCGAGACAAAGGCCCGAATCCCCGCGGTAACCCCCAAGCAAGCCGGCCTCCTGACCCGCGCCATGTACTGGTACGCCAAGCGCGAGTTCGGTGAGGTGCCCGAGCCGTTCGCCGTGGCCGCAAACCACCCGCGCCTGCTGCTCGCCAACGGCGTCCACGAGATGCTGTTGCAGGGTGGCTCCAAGAAGCTGCCCGCAACGGTCCGCGAGCTCGCGGTGTTCTGGACCGCCCGCACGGTCGGCTGCTCGTGGTGCGTCGACTTCGGCTCCATGCTGATGCGGCTGGAGAACCTCGACGTGGAGCGGCTCAAGTCGATCGACGACTACGCCACCTCGCCGTTGTTCACCGAGGACGAGCGCGCCGCGATCGCCTACGCCGACGCGATGACGACTGATCCGCACACCGTCACCGACGAGCAGGTTGCCGACCTACGCCGGCGCTTCGGCGACGACGGCGTCATCGAGCTGACCTACCAGATCGGCGTGGAGAACATGCGATCGCGGATGTACTCGGCTCTGGGCATCACCGAGCAGGGCTTCAACTCCGGGGATGCGTGCCGGGTGCCTTGGGCACAGTGATAGACAAGCCGAGTGCATTGGTATACCGGCAACACGTTCTATGACACGGTGCTGACAGCGGCCTTCGTGTTCGCCGCATTCGTGATCATCGGCGGTTTCTTCGCGCAGAGCTCCTATGGGCGCTTCTCGACGACGAAACTCGGCCTCAACCTCAACCCGAAGCTCGGCTGGTGGCTGATGGAGATACCCGCGACCGTGGTGTTCTTGGTCAGCTATCTGGCCGGGCCGAACCGATTCGAGCCGACATCACTTGTGCTCGCCGGAATTTGGATGCTGCACTACGCCAACCGGGGGTGGTTCTTCCCGCTCGCGATCCGCCAGGTTCCGGGCAAGCGCGGCACCTTCAACATCTCGGTGATCGTCATGGGCATGCTCGTCACCTCGATGCACGGTTACCTCAACGGCACCCTGTTCAGCCACGACTTCTTCGGGCAGTACACCACTGCCTGGCTGACCGATCCGCGATTCCTGATCGGGTTGGCGATCTACCTGTGCGGGTTCGCGCTGCTGGTCAACTCGGAATCGATCGTGCGCAACCTGCGGGACAAGAACAATCCCGGTGTTGCCGAATATCGGATTCCGTTCGGTGGCGGGTTCCGGTTCGTCACCAGCCCGGCATATCTCGGCGAGATCATCGCCTGGTCCGGCTTCGCGTTGCTGACCTGGGCCCTGCCCGGCGTTGCCATCTTGCTGATCACCGCGGGCAATCTGATTCCCCGGGCGCTGGGCACTCACAGTTGGTATCAGGACAAGTTTCCCGAGTACCCCACCGACCGCAAGGCGCTGATCCCCTACGTTCTGTGATGGTCACGCCGGAGCAGGCGTGATCTCGATGAAAGCGATTGGCATGTCCATGGTTTGGCTGCCGTAGTCGAGGGTGCGCTCGAACAGTTTCATGGGGGCGCTCCAATTGGCGGCGATCACTGCGTCGGCGTGCGCGTGTTCTGCCTCGGGCAAGACACGCGCCACGCCGGCCACCACCGGGCCGATGGGTTTGCCACGCAGATTGCTCGCCACCACAAGCACATTCGGGTTGCTGCGGATGCGCTTGACCTTCCCGGTCGACGCATCGGTGCGCACGTAGAGCTTCCCGTCTGCCACACCGTGGTTGATCGGGCTGGGCATTGCCTCACCTGAGCGTTTGAACGTCACCAACACGATCTGCCGATGGTTCTCGAACCCGGCGAAATCCGACCCCGTTGCCGGGCCGATGTCGAAGGCCTCACGGTGGCGCATCTTGTCCATGCCGCGGAACATCATTCGACTGAGCGTGTGGGCCATCGTTCCGGGTTCGTTCGGCATCACTGTGCACCTCGTCTCAGTGGGGATCCGGTGAACTTGTCGGGGTTGGCGATATCCCACACCGCGCAGACCTTGCCGTCGCGGACCGTGAAGACCGTGACACGCGGCATCATCTCGGGGTATCCGTCGCCGGCCGGCGCGCCCGTCGTATAGAGGCCCAACTGGCCGTTGACAAGCGCGAATTGGCTGCCTGCCAACCAATTCGGCCCATAACGTTGAGACAGTCCGAGGATGAACCGGGCCACCTTGTCCGGACCGTGGATGACGCGGGCAGCCGTCGGGGCGCGACGGTTCGAATCGCCGGTGAAGGTGACGTCGGGATGCAGCAGCCGGACAACGGCGTCGAGCTCCCCCGACGCCAGGGCGGCCATCAGCTCGCCGGCCACCTGGTTGTGCAGATCGTCGGGCGAAGACGGCGGAGGATTGTCGGCGACCGCGCGGCGGGCCCGCGACGCCAACTGGCGGGCGGAGGCGTCGCTGACCCCGAGCACACCGGCGATCTCGCTGAACGGCAGGCCGAACCCGTCATGCAGCACGAAGGCCACCCGCTGATCGGGGGTGAGCCGCTCCAGCACCACCATCGCCGCGAACCGGGCGTCTTCCCCGGCCACCACCGCGTTGAGTGGGTCGCTCGCGTCGAGCCCGGTCACGACGGGCTCCGGCAGCCATTCGCCGTAATAAGCCTCGCGGCGGTGCGCCGCAGAGCGCAACCGGTCCAGGCCGAGCCGGCTGACCACGGTGGTCAGCCAGGCCCGCAGGTCGGCGATCGCGGTCTGGTTGTCATGCCAGCGCAGCCAGGCGTCCTGCACGATGTCTTCGGCATCGGCATAGGTACCCGTCAACCGGTAGGCGACCGCCAGCAGGTGCGGCCGCAGCGCCTCGAATTCATCGGTGCGCGCCGCAGTGGTCACGATCCCAGCTTAATCCCGCCGTGTGACAGCGGCATGGACGAGCCCTAGCGCCTCGTGAAAACCGTCCGGTGCCACTCTTTTTCGGCGACACCAGTGATGTCGCTCATCACGTGCTTGATGGTGAGGTACTCCTCGAACGAGTAGTCGCTCATGTCCTTGCCGAAGCCCGACGCGCCGACGCCGCCGTGCGGCATTTCGGAGATGATCGGGATGTGGTCGTTGACCCACACGCAGCCGGCGTTGATCTCGCGGGAAGCCCGCTGCGCGCGGTACACGTCGCGGGTCCAGGCCGAGGCAGCCAGCCCGTAGTCGGTGTCGTTGGCCTGCCGGATCGCGTCGTCGTCATCGGTGAACGCCCGCACGGTCAGCACCGGACCGAAGATCTCGTCGCGATACACCTCAGACGTTTCGGCGACGTCGGCGATCAGGGTGGGCCGGTAGAACGCGCCCGGCAGATCGGGCGCCACACCACCGGTGACGACGCGGCCACCCTGCCCGGGCGCCCGAGCCACCATCTGCGCGACCTTGTCGCGGTGCGCGAACGAGATCAGCGGTCCCAGGTCGGTGTCGGGGTCGTGCGGGTCGCCGACGACGATCTTGCTCATCACCTCGGCGACACCGGCGACGAAGTCGTCATACAGGTCGCGGGCCACGATCGCCCTGGTCGCAGCGGTGCAGTCCTGGCCGGTGTTGATCAGGGCACCCGCCACCGCACCCTGAATCGCGGCGTCCAGGTCGGCGTCATCGAAGACGACGAACGGGGCCTTGCCGCCCAATTCGAGCTGGGTGCGGTGCCCGTGGGCGGCCGCGGCGGACATCACCTTGCGACCGACGGCTGTGGAACCGGTGAAGGTGACGACGTCGACGTCGCGATGGCCGGCCAGTGCGGTGCCGACGTCGGCGCCACCTCCGGTGACCACGTTGAACACGCCGTCGGGCAGGCCCGCCTCAGTGGCCAGCCGCGCCAATGTCAGCGTGGTCAGCGGGGTGATCTCGGCGGGTTTGATGACGACGGAGCAGCCTGCCGCCAAGGCCGGGATGACCTTCCACACCGCCATCTGCAGTGGGTAGTTCCACGGGGTGATGGTCGCGACCACGCCGACCGCGTCGCGTCGGATGCTCGACGTGTGGTCACCGGAGTACTCGGCGGTGGCCTTGCCCTCGAGGCGGCGGGCAGCACCGGCGAAGAAGTCGATGTTGTCGACGCTGCCGGGGACATCGAATTCGGTGGCCAGCCGCACCGGTTTGCCGGTCTGGCTGACCTCTTCGGCAACCAGCTGATCAGCATGCTCGTCGGCGAGCTTGGCCAGCTTGGCCAGCACCGCCGACCGCTCGGCCGGCGTTGCCTTGGACCAGCTGGGAAATGCCGCCCGGGCGGCTGCGACGGCGGAGTCCACATCAGCCGGGGTGGCCAGGGCATAGTCGGCAACAGCCTGCCCGGTGGCCGGGTCGATGATCTGGTGGACGGGCCCAGCCGTCGCGACCGGCGCACCGCTGATCCAGCTGCTCGTCACATTTACTGCCACGCTCATGGAGCCCCACGGTAACCGATGGCAGATTTGATCTCTACGCAATCCCGCGTTCGATACGCTCAAAACAAGGGATTTCATCGATTCAGTTGCCGCAAACGACGGATTCCGTGCACAATCGGTGCATGAGCAACCCGGAGGGTGACGACCTTCAGCCCGTCCAGCTGCGGGTGAACAACAATTCTCGCACCGCCTTTCAACTCGACGATCTGTCGAAGGCGATCATCGAGAAGTTGCAGGCCGACGGCCGCCGTTCGTACGCCGGAATCGGCAAGGCCGTGGGCTTGTCCGAGGCAGCAGTACGCCAGCGCGTGCAGCGCATGGTCGACGCGGGCGTCATGCAGATCGTCGCGGTGACCGATCCGCTGCAACTCGGGTTCGCCCGCCAGGCGATGATCGGCATCCGCTGCACCGGCGACACCCTGAAGCTGGCCGAAAAACTCTCCGCCATCGACGCCGTCGACTACGTGGTACTGACCGCCGGATCGTTCGACGCCATCATCGAAGTGGTCTGCGAGGACGACGACAGCCTCCTCGAGCTTCTCAACACCAAGATCCGCTCGCTTCCGGGAGTGATAACCACCGAAACCCTTGTTTACCTGAAACTCGTGAAACAGCAATACAATTGGGGAACTCGATGAGTATCACAGAAACTGCACCGACCACCACTTCAGATCTGGCCGCCAAAGCCAACCGCCACCTGTGGGGACATTTCTCCCGGCACGGCGAGGGCATCACACCGCCCATCATCACCCGCGGCGAGGGTGTCCGAATCTTCGACGACAAGGGCAAGAGCTATATCGACGGCCTGTCCGGCCTGTTCGTCGTCCAAGTTGGGCACGGCCGCAAGGAACTTGCCGAGGCCGCGGCCAAACAGGCGGAGAAGCTGTCCTTCTTCCCGCTGTGGTCCTACGCCACCCCGCCGGCCATCGAACTGGCCGAGCGGGTCGCCAACTTCGCGCCGGGCGACCTGAACCGGGTCTTCTTCACCACCGGCGGAGGCGAGGCCGTCGAGAGCGCGTGGAAACTGGCCAAGCAGTACTTCAAGCTGACCGGCAAGCCGGGCAAATACAAGGTGATATCGCGCTCCATCGCGTATCACGGCACGCCGCAGGGAGCCCTGGCCATCACCGGCATCCCGGCGTTCAAGGCGCCGTTCGATCCGCCTACCCCCGGCGGTTTCCGTGTGCCCAACACGAACTTCTATCGGGCGCCCGCCGAATACGGGCACGACGAGAAGGCCTTCGGCCGGTACTGCGCCGACCGGATCGCCGAGTCGATCGAATTCGAGGGCCCCGACACCGTCGCCGCGGTGTTCCTGGAACCGGTGCAGAACGCCGGTGGCTGCTTCCCACCGCCGCCCGGGTACTTCGAGCGAGTGCGCGAGATCTGCGACGAGTACGACGTGCTGCTGGTGTCCGACGAGGTGATCTGCGCCTACGGCCGCATCGGTTCGATGTTCGCCTGCGACGACTTCGGCTACGTGCCGGACATCATCACCAGCGCCAAGGGCCTGACGTCGGGCTACTCCCCGCTGGGCGCGATGGTGGCCAGCGACCGGTTGTTCGAGCCGTTCAATGACGGCAAGACGGTCTTCGGCCACGGCTATACCTTTGGCGGGCACCCGGTTTCGGCCGCGGTCGCCATGGCCAACCTCGACATCTTCGAACGCGAGGGCATCAACGACCACGTCAAGGAAGCCGCCCCGGCCTTCCGGGCCACCTTGGAGAAGCTCTACGACCTGCCCATCGTCGGCGATGTCCGCGGTGAGGGCTTTTTCTACGGCATCGAGCTCGTCAAGGACAAGGCGACCAAGGAGACGTTCAACGACGAAGAGTCCGAGCGGCTGCTGCGCGGGTTCCTGACCCCCGCACTGTGGGAGGCCGGGCTGTACTGCCGCGCCGACGACCGTGGCGACCCAGTGATCCAGCTGGCCCCGCCGCTGATCAGTGGCCAGGCGGAGTTCGATGCGATCTACGAAATCCTGCACGGCGTACTGTCCGAAGCCGGAAAGCTGCTCTGACCTGAACTTGCCGAGCGTGCGGTGAGATCGAGTTCTCGCGCGAAATCACGATCTCAGCGCACTCTCGGCGTCAGACTGGCGGCGTGCCGCGCAAACCGCCGATAGATCCAGTCCGCTGGACACCGCCTCCCATTGACGAGCTGCCGAATTTCGGGCCGGCCGAGCTTACCGTCGTGCCGGTGCCCGGCGACGGGCCGGAGGATGTTGTCGTCGACTCATCCGGACAACTGTGGACCGGTTTGGAGGACGGCCGCATCGTGCGGGTTTCGCCCGACGGGGCGGCCGCAGTGGTGGCTGACACCGGCGGCCGCCCACTGGGCATGCACGTTGCCCGCGACGGGCGAGTGCTGATCTGCGACAGCCACCGCGGGCTGTTGGCCTTGGATCCTGATTCCGCAGTGTTGTCCACGCTTGTGGAGTCAGTGGACGGCCGTCCACTGAAATTCTGCTCGAACGTCACCGAGACTGCAGGCGGCACAATCTATTTCACCGAGTCGACCAGCCAGTTCCATATCGAGCATTTCCCTGGAGCGATCATGGAGGCCCGCGGGCGTGGCGGCCTGTTCCGGCTGGATACCGACGGCTCGGTCACCACGTTGCTGGATGGCCTGTACTTCGCCAACGGCTTGACCACCACCGCCGACGAGTCAGCACTCGTGTTCGCCGAAACCCAGGGCCGGCGGCTGTCCAAGTACTGGCTGAGCGGGCCACAGGCCGGGACGGTGACACCGCTGACGGTGCACCTGCCGGGGTATCCGGACAACATCTCCACCGGTGCCGACGGTCGGATCTGGGTAGCCATGGTGTCACCACCCAACGCGGCTGCTGAGGCGCTCGCACCTCATGCGCCGGTGATCCGAAAACTGCTGTGGCGGTTGCCCGATCGTCTGCAGCCGAAGATCAAGCCACAGGTGTGGGTGCTGGCGTTCGACGCCGACTCCGGCGAGGTGCTCACGGGTATCCAGACCACACGTCCCGACTTCGGCACCGTCACCGGGGTGGTGGAATCGGCGGGCAAGCTGTGGATGTCGACGATCGCCTTCCCTTCTCTGGCCTACGCCGAACTCCGCGACTTGGGTTAGCCGCGATGCCGTCACCTACCGCCCGAGGTGACAGGCGGCACGTCGACGGCGCCGAGCGGAAGCACCGGTCGCCAACCCCCAGTTTTCACACCAGTCACACACGTCACAGCGTGGCAAACCGGAAATCGGTGCCGAATCGCCTAACCTTCGGTCACGATGGCGACGTTGCGCAGGACCGCTCAGCGCGCAGTGTCCGCATTCGCGGCACTGGCGATGCTGACGGCACCCCTCATGACAGCCGGCGTGGCCAATGCCGACCCGGCCCCGGAATGCCCGTACAAGGTGACGACACCTCCGGCCGTGGACGCCTCCGAGGTACCCAAGCCGGGCGAAGCCGCACCCGGCCCGCTACCGGTGCCCACCAAGACGATTGGCGGCGAGGCGCTGTCGGGTTGCGGCGTGATCACCGCGGCGAACACCCCACCACTGCCCAACGACGTCTCCGCCGAGTCCTGGGTGGTCGCCGATCTCGACACCGGCGACATTATCGCCGCCAAAGACCCGCACGGACGTCACCGTCCGGCGAGCATCATCAAGGTGTTGGTGGCCACCGCCGCGCTCAACGAACTCAACCTCAACAAGTTGGTTGCCGGCACCCAGGATGACGCCAACTCCGAGGGCACCCGGGTAGGCGTCGGGCCCGGCGGCCAGTACACCATCAACGACCTGCTGCACGGTCTGCTGATGCACTCCGGCAACGACGCCGCGCATGCCTTGGCCGCCCAGTTGGGCGGCATGGACCCCGCGCTGCAGAAGCTGAACATTCTGGCCGGCAAGCTCGGTGGCCGCGACACCCGGGCGGCCACCCCGTCGGGCCTCGACGGACCCGGTATGAGCACCTCCGCCTACGACATCGGCCTGTTCTACCGATATGCCTGGCAGAACCCGGCATTCGCCGACATTGTCGCCACCCAGACCTACGATTTTCCCGGCCGCGACGGCAATCCGTCCTACCCGGTGGAGAACGACAACAAGCTGCTCTACAACTACCCGGGCGCGATGGGCGGCAAGACCGGATACACCGATGACGCGGGGCAGACCTTCGTCGGCGCGGCCAACCGTGACGGTCGGCGCCTGGTGGCCATCTTGATGAAGGGCACCCGGGTACCGATCGCGCCATGGGAACAGGCGGCACACCTGCTCGACTACGGGTTCGCCACTCCTCCGGGAACCAAGGTCGGGTCCCTGGTCGACCCCGATCCGTCGCTGATCACCCCCAAGGCCGACCAACCGACCGCTGCCCAGGCGGCTTCGGTTCTGCCACCGGCGGATTCACTGCCGGTGCGGGTCGGCGTGGCGATCGTCGGCGCCGTGATCGTGTTCCTGTTGATCATGGGTGCGCGGTCGCTGAATCGGCGTCCCGCCCGCTGATCCACACCTTCCTGTTGGCCACTTGCAGCCACCTCTTGCCAATTTCTGACCGACCGGTCTAATCTCAGACCATGCGGTCAGAACGCACGAAGACGTTCACCGAACAGGCCCGCCGTCGGCAGATTGTCGAAGGCGCCCTTGAGGTGATCGCCGAGCAGGGCTATCCACAGGCGTCGCTGGCGCGGATCGCCGAACACATCGGTATCGCGAAAAGCGCTGTGTTGTATCACTTCACCAGCAAGTCGGAAGTGGTCGAGGCGGTATTCACCGAGATCTTCACGCGTGGCGCCGCGGTGATCGTCCCAGCGGTCAACGCCGAAACAACCTCGGCGGCAAAGCTGTCCGCCTACATCCGGGCCAACATTGCGTTCGTCGCGGCCAACCGGTCGGCGGCCGTGGCGATGCTGGAGCTCATCTCCGGATACCGCGACGCGGACGGACTGCGGGTCGATCAGGCCGCGGCCAAAGCGGTCCAGGAGAATCCGCCGACCGGAGACCTGGCCGCTCTCGACCCGCAGAGCATCTTCGCCGCCGGCCTACAAAGCGGTGAGTTCCGGAAACTGTCGCCGCCGTTCATGAAGAACATCCTGCGCGGCGGGCTGGACAGCGCAGCCCAGGAGTACGCGCGCGACCCCGACTACGACGTGATCGCGCACGGCGAAGTACTCGTCGACATCTTCGAGAAGGCCACCGCGCCGTGACCACCATCGTCATCGCCGCCTTCGGCAGCCGCGGGGACGTCGCCCCGTACACGGGTCTGGCGCGAAGCCTCACCCAGGAGGGTTACCACGTCGCGGTCGCCGCCCAGGAGCCGTACCGGGAACTCGTGTGCGCCTCCGGAACTGAATTCCGCTCACTGCCTGGGGATACCGAACGCGCGACCAAGGCTTCACCGGTCGCGCAGGCGTTCATCGACGGGGGCAGGATGCGGCCGTCCCGGGCCCTGCTCGGCGAGATGCGCGAGGATCTGCGCCGGCTGGGCGGAGGCTTGATCGAGGCAGCGAAAGATGCTGACCTACTGCTGCTTCCATCCGTCGCGGCTCTCCTCGGATACCACGTCGCCGAAGGACTCGGCATCCCCAGCGCCGGGGTGCTACTCCAACCGACCGCACCCACCGGCGACTTCCTGCCGTCAGTGCTCAGCGCCCGATCGCTCGGTCGCTGGGGCAACCGCGTCGTCGGCCGGTTGGGCGCGCTCGGCGAGAAGCCGCACCTGGCGCTGATCAACGAGCTACGCGCCGAGCTCGGGCTGCGCCCGACCACGTTGGCGGGGTATCAGGACAGACGCGCAGCCACCTGGCCCATCCTGCACGGGTTCAGTGAGCACGTGGTGCCGCGCCCCGCGGACTGGCCGGCACACCTGCAGGTCACCGGCTACTGGTGGCCATCAGAGCCCGATAACTGGTCTCCGCCAGGGCAACTGGTCGACTTCCTGCAGGCCGGTCCGCCACCGGTATTCGTCGGCCTCGGCAGTACCGCAACCGCGCGGGGACCCGAGCTGTCCGACACCATCAGCTCAGCGCTGCGTGCCACCGGCACGAGGGCGGTGGTGCAGACCGGCTGGGCCGGGCTGCACTGCAGCGGGGACGACGTTCTGATGATCGACGACCTGCCGCACTCATGGTTGTTTCCCCGGGTCGCTGCGGTCGTGCACCATTGCGGTGCGGGTACCACCGCAGCAACCCTCCGGGCTGGTGTTCCGTCGATACCCGTCACCGGGATCATGGATCAACCGTTCTGGGCGAAGCGGCTGCGACTCCTGGGCGCCGCACCTCCCGCCCTTCCGCGCGCCAAGGTAACCGCCTCCGAACTCGCCAGCGCCCTCCGCGAGGTCTGCGGCAATCCGTCGTATCGGGCACGCGCTCAACATCTCTCGAACCTGCTCGCCGCTGAGGACGGAGCGGGTTCGGCAACGCACCGCATCACCGAACTGCTCGCACGATCACAGGAGGTTCATCATGGCAAGTGACGCACTGATGGGTAACGCCCTGCTGGCCGGGGCGATTGTTCTGGCCGGCGGCGCGATCGGCGCCGGTATCGGCGACGGGCTCGCCGGTTCGCAGTTCATCGCCGGTGTAGCACGCCAACCGGAAGCCCAAGCACGCTTGTACACACCGTTTTTCATCACGGTGAGCCTGGTGGAAGCAACGTTCTTCATCAACATCGCGTTCATGGCGTTGTTCGTCTTCGCCACCCCGGGCGGATAGATGGCCACCGTCGCGATCATCGCCATCGGCAGTCACGGCGATGTAGCACCGCTGACCGGGGTCGGTGCGCGGTTGCAGCGAGCCGGGCATCGCGTGATCGTGGTGGCCTATCAGGCATTCGCAGAGATGGTCACCGGTTGCGGGCTGGAGTTCCGCGGGCTCGACGATGGCACAGCCGATTTATCGGACGTATCGGCACGCCGGGCGGCGCAGGCCATGGCGGCCTTCCTCTTCCCACGCGGCATGCGCGGTTTGGGCGACGCGGTGTTGGCCGCCGTCCAAGCCGAACCGCTCGATCTCGTCCTGCTGTCGCCGTTCGCGGAACTGGTGGGACATCCGCTCGCCGACGCGCTCGCCATCCCCAGCATCGGTGTGCGGTTGCAGCCCATGTCGGCCACCGCCGCTTATCCGCCGGCAGTGCTGGGTGCCTGGACCGCCGGTCCGCACGGAAACAGGGCGGCGGCGCGCATCGGTGAGGCCATGATCGACGGGCTATACGGGAAGACGGTCAACGGCTTTCGCGCGCATCTCGGTCTGCCGAAGGCATCGGCTCGATCGCTGCGACGACGGCGCACCGATGCTCGTTGGCCGATCCTCTACGGTTACTCCCCCACCGTGCTGCCGCGGCCGTCCGATTGGCGCCCGGGAATCGAGGTCGTCGGCTACTGGTGGCCGGCACATCCGGCCCGATGGCAACCACCCGCCGAACTGGTCCAGTTTCTCGACGCCGGCCCGCCACCGGTCGTCATCGGCTTCGGCAGCACCGTCAACACCAGCGCCGAGGCCCAACGGCTGTCCACGCTTGCCGCACAGGCAGTTCGGGACGCGGGCACCCGCGCCGTGATCCAGGCCGGCTGGGCGGGGCTCGACTTCAGCGGGGACGACGTGATTGCGGTCGGCGACGTGCCCCACGACTGGCTGTTTGCGCAGGCGGCGGCCGTCGTTCACCACTGCGGCGCGGGCACTGCCGCGGCGGGGCTACGTGCCGGTGTGCCGGCGATCGCGGCACCGGGTGCCTACGGCGATCAACCGTTCTGGGCACGAAGGCTGTTCGAACTCGGAGTCAGTCCGCCGCCGATCCCACAGCGTCGACTCAGCGCGGAGAATCTCGGCGCATCAATACACGACGTGTTGTCAGATAACAGCTTCGGACACCGGGCGGCGAAGATCGCGGCAGCTGTCGCTGTCGAGGACGGTGCGGGCGGGGTTCTCGCAGCCGTTGAGAAGGTGCTCAGCTGAGAGTCAGCGAATTCGCGGGTTCGACTGACAAATAATTTGCGCTCAGGTTAAATACGTTCCGGGCCTGCCGACCCGTCGCCGCTCTCGACGGATCGGCAGGCCCATCAACCCCACCGGCCGAGTAGCTGCTGCGCCCCTTCGGACAGCGATCGCACGATCTCGGCCGCGCCGGTTTGACGCCGCACCAGCCCCACGCCCTGCCCCGCATTGACCGGCGACCCACGCAGCACACGCTCGGGAATGCTCGGCGGCCATCGGTATCCGGCAGCAACGTCGTATTCGGTGGTCAGCTCGGTACTGTCCCCCTCTGCGGCCAGCAGGGCATCACGTGCCGGGACCGCGGTCAGTGCCTCCGAACAAGCCGCGAATGCCGTGCCGACCCAGGCCGCGGCCGCCCCGGCGGCCAGCACCGCAGCCACCGCCCGTGCCGACGAGATGCCGCCGGCCGCCAGGACCGGCACATCGACGGCGTCGAGCACGTCGGCCAACAGCGGCAGAGTCCCGACCGTCGGCTCACCGTGGCCGCCGCCCTCGGCACCGCGCGCCACCACAACGTCGATGCCGGCGTCGACCGCGCGTCGCGCGGCATCGACCGTCGCCACCTGGGTGGTCACCGTCACGCCGGCGTCGTGCGCCCGACGCACCCAGTCCCAGTCCGCCCCGAAGCTCACGCTCAGCAACGTCGGCCGAGCGGCCAACGCCACTTCGAGCAAGTCCGGGCGATCCTGGGTGACCCAGTGCACCAGGCCGATTCCGAATCGCTGCCCGTGGAGTTGCCCCAGTTCGGCGGTCAATTGTTCGGCCGTCGCCGAACTGCCCATTCCGACCATGCCCAGACCGCCGGCGGCCGAGACCGCAGCCGCAAGGCGGCCTCCGGCCGCGCCGCCCATCGGCGCGTTGACGATGGGGACATCAATGCCGATCGATTGCGACCAGGTGGTTGCCAAGCTCACAGCCAGCAATGTTACGTCGTTGTTACAATGGCAATTGCCAGCACATGGCACCGGACGAGGCGCACCCGTACCCGGCCAGCGACAAGACGGGGTGTTTGGAGGTGTGCCATGGCTTGGCTGATTCTCGTCGTCTCTGGTGTCCTGGAAGCGGTCTGGGCGACCGCACTGAGCAAGACCGAGGGTTTCACCCGCCTGGTTCCGTCAGTCGTGTTCCTTGTGGCACTTGCGTTCTCGATGGGCGGCCTGGCCATCGCGATGCGCAGCCTGCCCCCCGGCACCAGCTATGCGGTCTGGGTCGGCATCGGCGCGGTGCTCACCGTCGGCTTCGCGATGATCACCGGCGCGGAATCCGCATCGGTGGTCAAGGTGCTACTCATGCTCGGCGTGGTCGGCTGCATCGTGGGCCTGAAAGTCGTCAGCCACTAACGTCGCAACAGCCGCGAAAGCCCGAGTGCGCCAATAGCTCCCACGGCAGCAGCGGCGAGCGCGCCGGGCGCCCCGATCCCCTCGCGGACCTGCACCCTGGTGACGATCTGCGCGGGGTCCGGTGGTAGCACCGGCGCCTCGGCCAGGCTCTCCCGCGATGTCGCCGCCCAAGCTGTCGCGAACAGGATGAGCCGCGCGGTGACGTAGGCGAACACCATCAGGCCCAGCACCGGACCGAACGTCGCCCCGGCCGGACCACTCAGCACGGATTGCAGGTATATCGACGCGACCTGTTTGAAGACCTCGAAACCGACGGCGGCCAGCAGGCCGGCCCGAAAGCACCGGCGGAAGGGCACCGGTTCGCGCGGCAACCGGGAGATGATCCAGGTGAACAAGAGCCACGAGATCGAGACCGACACCGCGATCGAGATGACGCGCAACCCGCTGCCGAGGATGATGCCATCCTGGAAGCCGATCCATCGCAGCACTTTCCGCATCAGCGTGGGGTCGCCGAGTGCAGTCAGCGCGATGGTGACCACCATGGCGAGGAACGCCGACACCAGAGCGAGAAGGTCCGACAGTTTGTTGCCGACAAAGTTGGACTCACCCTGATGTTGCTCCCACATCTGGCTGAGCGCCTCACGGAGATTGGCCATCCAGCCCAGGCCGGCCCACGCCGCGGTCGCGAGGCCGATCACGCCGACGGTGCCGCGCGAGGCGATGGCCGAGTCCATCAGGGTGATCAGTTGCTGGCCGAGGTCGCCTGATACCGCCTCACGGATCCGGCGCTCGAGTTCTTCGAGCAGATCCGGACGGCGCGACAGCAGAAAACCGCCCGCGGCGAAGCCCACCATCAGCAGCGGGAACAGCGCGAAAATCGTGAAATAGGTGATGCCAGCGGCGTAGAAGTTGCCGTTGCAGTCGTTATAGCGCTCCTGCGCGCGCATCACATGGTCGAACCAGGGAAACCGTGTGCGGACCCGTGCCAATAATCCCGGCTTCTCCGCCTCGTTCACCGCCGACCCTCCCCTGGCCCTCATTGCGTTTGCTGGAGAAACCCTATCCTGTCGTAAACGCGGGCGAGTGTCTTCCCCGCGACCTCCCGGGCGTGTTCCGCCCCGGCCGCGAGAACCGACTGGAGTTCGGTCGGATCGGCCAGCAATTCGTCCACCCTGGTCTTGATCGGGGTGACGAACTCCACCACGGCCTCGGCGGTCTCCTTCTTGAGGTCGCCGTAACCGCGGCCGGCATAGCCCTCGACCAGCTTGTCGACATCGGTACCGGTCACCGCTGACTGGATGGTCAGCAGGTTCGAGATGCCGGGCTTGGCCTCCGGATCGAACCGGATCTCCCGCTCACTGTCGGTCACCGCGGAGCGGATCTTCTTGGCCGTCGCCTTGGGATCGTCGAGGAGGCTGATCAGCCCGGCATCGGACGCCGCGGACTTGCTCATCTTCGCCGACGGATCCTGCAGGTCGTAGATCTTGGCCGTCGCCTTGGGGATCATGGCCTCGGGCACCACGAAGGTGTCGGGGAATCGTGCGTTGAACCGCTGGGCGAGGTCGCGGGCCAACTCGAGATGCTGCCGCTGATCCTCCCCGACCGGAACCAGATCGGTGTCGTAGAGCAGCACGTCGGCGGCCATCAGCACCGGATAGGTGAACAGACCCACGGTCGTGGCATCTGCCCCCTGCTTCTGCGACTTGTCCTTGAACTGCGTCATCCTCGACGCCTGGCCGAATCCGGTGAAACACCCGAGCACCCAAGCCAATTGGCTGTGCTCGGGCACGTGGCTCTGGACGAACACGGTGCTGCGCTTCGGGTCGATGCCCAACGCCAGGTACTGCGCGGCCGTCACCAGCGTGCGCCGGCGCAGGGTCTCGGGATCCTGCGGCACGGTGATGGCGTGCTGGTCGACGACGCAGAAGAACGCCTCGTAACCGTCCTGCAACTGCGCCCAGTGCGTGACGGCACCCAGGGCATTGCCGAGGTGCAGGGAGTCAGAGGTGGGCTGGGCGCCCGAGAATACGACCTGTTTGCTTCCGCTACTCATGATGATCTGATTTTCGCACTGGCGTCATCCGGATTCTTCGCGGGTCAGCTGCTGCAGCACCCGCAGGAACACTTTCCGATCCTCGGCAGTCAGGTCACCCAGCCAACGCTCCTCGCCGCGCTGGATCTCCCGCTGGACCGCATCCTTGATCGCGCGGCCCGCCTCGGTGATGGCCAGCAGCCGCACCCGCCGGTCGTCGGGGTCGGCCTCGCGCTCGATGAAGCCCTGCTGTTGCAGGTCATCGAGGGTGCGGATGATGCGCGTCTTGTCGGCGCCGATCGCCTCGGCCAGTGCCGCCTGCGTCCGCACCGAGGACCGGTCGAGGGCAAGCAGCACGACGTAGCCCCACATCGTCAGGCCGTGCGCGTCGAGCACGGGCTGCTCGGCGGCCATCAGGTCCCGCATCAACGGGGCGAGCATGGCTGCCAGGTCCGGGCGCTTCGGCATCTTCTCATCGTAGGCGTTGCATTATCGTATGCTCCAGCATATCGTAGGCGTATGCCTACTATTGAAACCGATCTACGCCCCGTTCACCGCGTCGCCGTTCTGCGCTCGATCGAAGCCGTCGACGCGGTTCGCGCCTCCGACCTGGACCGCCCCACGCCGTGTGCGGAGTGGACGCTGGCCGATCTTCTGGCGCATATGACCGTGCAGCATCATGGGTTCGCCGCCGCCGCCCGCGGAAACGGTGCCGACGAAGCGGTCTGGAAGGCGGCGACGGTGGCCGACGCCGTACGCGCCGACCCGGCAGGCACCTATGCCGCTGCCGCCCACGACGTGCTCGACGCGTTCGCGGCCGACGGAATCACCGAGGCGACGTTTACCTTGCCCGAGTTCGGACCGGATGCGACATTCCCGGGCGCTTTGGCGATCGGGTTCCACCTTGTGGACTACGTGGTCCACGGCTGGGATGTCGCCGCCACCCTGGGGTCGGCCTACGAGTTGCCGGACGACGTGGTCGCCGCCGCGCTGCCACTGGTCATGCAGATCCCCGACGGAGACTTCCGCGAGACCGCAGCCTCGCCGTTCGGCCGCGCCGTCAATGGTTCAGCGGCAACAGATCTCGACAAAATCCTGGCTCACCTCGGCCGGACGCCGGGGTGGCGTCAGCCGTAGCTGACCGTCACCGGTGAGTGGTCGGACCACCGCAGCGCGTACAGCTCGGCCCGGTCCACCCGTGCCGAACTGGCCCTGGCGGCCAGTGTCGGGCTGGCCAGGTGATAGTCGATGCGCCAGCCGGCGTCGTTGTCGAAAGCCTTGCCGCGCCATGACCACCAGCTGTAAGGCCCGGCCACGTCGGGATGCAGCACCCGCACCACGTCCACCCAGCCCGTGCCCAAGAGCTCGGTGAGCCAGGCCCGCTCACTGGGCAGGAAGCCGGCCTTCTTGACGTTGCCCTTCCAGTTCTTGATGTCGTTCTCGGTGTGCGCGATGTTCCAGTCACCGCACAGCACCGCGTCCCGGGCCTGCAACTCGGCCATCCGGGCGGCGATGGTGGCCATGAACCGTTCCTTCTCCAGCTGGCGGTCCGTCTCGGCCTCACCGGTCGGGACGTACACGCTGGCCACCGTCACTCCCGCGGTATCCACCTCGAGGTAGCGCCCGTGGGCCTCGAACTCGTCGGAGACCAGCAGCCGGGCCGCCTCGATGGGATGCCGGGACAACACTGCAACCCCGTTGCGGCCCTTGACATGCGGAACCGCTGAGGCCAGGTGCCAGCCGTCGGCCAGGGCCGGCGCCAAGGCATCGTTGAGCTGCTCGTCGTCGGCCCGGGTCTCCTGCAGACACACCACATCGGCCTCGGTCTCCTTGAGCCAGGGCAGCAGGCCGAGATTGTCCGTGGACCGCTGTTTGACCGCGGCGCGAATGCCGTTGACGTTGATGGTGCTGACGGTCAGGGTTGCCGGAGATGCCACGGCCCAGACCCTACCGACCCCCGCCGACACACACCGACGGCCTCTTGCGGTACCGGCGGTATCACCTTAATGTCGGGCGGCATGGCCGAACGTGCACCCATCCACCTGGGATCAGGCGAGCCCCTCCTGCTCCTGCATCCGTTCCTCCTGTCACAGAGTGTGTGGAAGTACGTCGCACCCCAACTCGCACAGACCGGGCGCTACGAGGTGTTTGCACCCACCATGGCCGGCCACCACGGCGGCGCGCACGCCCCGCTCCTGCTCGACGTCGCGACACTGGCCGACGACGTCGAACGCCGGCTCGACGAACTGGGCTGGTGCACCGCGCACATCGTCGGCAACTCGCTCGGCGGCTGGGTGGCCTTTGAGCTGGAACGCCGAGGGCGGGCCCGCACGCTGACCGGCATCGCCCCCGCCGGCGGCTGGTCGCGGTTCACCCCGGCGAAGTACGAGATCATCGCCAAGTTCGTGGCCGCGCTGCCGATCGTGCTGTCGACTGCGGTGTTGGGCCAGCAACTGCTGAAACTCCCACTGACCAAACAGATCTCATATCTGGCCGTGAGCGCCACACCCGACGTGCTGAACGACAGCGATCGCCGCGACCTGATCGAGGACCTGGCTCACTGCCCGGCGTACTTCAAGCTCATGGTCAAGGCACTGACCACCGCGGGCCTGATGGAGATCAAAAACTCACGAACCCCAACCCAACTCGTGATCTGCGAGAAGGACCGGGTGCTGCCGGCGCCACGCTTCAGCCGGCATTTCACCAAGAGCCTGGCTGCGGATGCCGTGGTGAAGACACTCGAGGGCGTCGGACACGTCCCGATGTTCGAAGCGCCCGACACCATCACCCGGGTGATCACCGAATTCGTGGACCCGCACATCGGTAAGGCGCGCGCCACGGGGTGACGCGCGCCCTACCGCCTAAGCGTTCTCGGCCTCCGCCAGGACGTCGTTGAGCGTCTTGCTCGGCCGCATCACCGCGGCGGTCTTCTCGGCGTCCGGGTAGTAGTAGCCGCCGATGTCGGCCGGCTTGCCCTGCGCCGCATTGAGTTCGGAAACGATGGCCTGCTCCTGCTCGCCGAGCGCCTTGGCCAGCTGCGCGAAGTGCGCGGCCAGTTCCTTGTCCTCGGTCTGCTCGGCCAGCGCCTGCGCCCAGTACAGCGCAAGGTAGAACTGGCTGCCGCGATTGTCGAGCTCCCCGGTCTTGCGCGACGGGGACTTGTTCTCGTCCAACAGCTTTCCGGTCGCGGTGTCGAGCGCGGTGGCCAGCACCTTGGCCTTCTCGTTGTCGAGCTTGTTACCCAGATCCTCGAGGCTGGCCCCCAGCGCGAGGAACTCGCCGAGCGAATCCCAGCGCAGGTGGTTCTCCTCCACCAGCTGATGGACATGCTTGGGTGCCGAACCACCGGCACCGGTCTCGTACAGGCCACCGCCGGCCATCAGCGGCACGATCGAGAGCATCTTGGCGCTGGTGCCCAGCTCCAGGATCGGGAACAGGTCGGTCAGGTAGTCGCGCAGGATGTTGCCGGTCACCGAAATGGTGTCCTTGCCCCGGATCAGACGCTCCAGCGTGTAGCGCATGGCCCACACCTGCGGCAAGATCGTGATCTCCAGGCCCTCGGTGTCCTCTTCCTTGAGGTATGCCTTGACCTTCTTGCGCAGCTCGTTCTCGTGCGGACGCTCGTCGTCGAGCCAGAACACGGCAGGCATGCCGGACAACCGGGCGCGGTTGACAGCCAGCTTGACCCAGTCCCGGATCGGGGCGTCCTTGACGATCGGCATCCGCCAGATGTCGCCCTCTTCGACCTCCTGGCTCAGCAGCACCTCACCGGAATCGATGTCGACGATCTTGGCGACACCGGCCTCCGGAATCTCGAACGTCTTGTCGTGGCTGCCGTACTCCTCGGCCTTCTGCGCCATCAAACCGACGTTGGGAACCGTGCCCATAGTGGTGGGATCGAACTGACCGTGGGTCTTACAGAAGTTGATCACTTCCTGGTACATCCGCGAGAACGTCGACTCCGGGTTGACCGCCTTCGTGTCCTTGGTGCGGCCGTCGGCGCCATACATCTTGCCGCCGAGACGGATCATCGCCGGCATCGACGCATCGACGATGACATCGCTCGGCGAGTGGAAGTTCGAGATGCCCTTGGCCGAGTCCACCATGGCCAGCTCCGGCCGGTGCTCGTGGCAGCGGTGCAGGTCCTCGATGATCTCCTCACGCTGCGAAGCGGGCAGCGCCTCGATCTTGCTGTAGAGATCGGACAAGCCGTTGTTGACGTTGACGCCGAGCTCGTCGAACAGCTTCTGGTGCTTGGCGAAGGCGTCCTTGTAGAAGATCTTGACGGCGTAGCCGAACACGATGGGGTGGCTGACCTTCATCATGGTCGCCTTGACATGCAGAGAGAACATGACGCCGGTCTTGTAGGCGTCCTCGATCTGCTCTTCGTAGAAGGCGCACAGGGCCTTCTTGCTCATGTACATGCTGTCGATGACGTCGCCCGCGTCGAGCTTCACCTCTGGCTTGAGCACGACGGTCTCGCCGCCGGCCGTCTCGAGCTCCATGCGTACGTTGTGGGCTTTGTCCAGCGTGATCGACTTCTCACCGTGGTAGAAGTCGCCGGTCTTCATGGTGGCCACGTGGGTCCGCGACGCCTGCGACCAATCGCCCATGCTGTGCGGGTGCTTGCGCGCGTACTCCTTGACCGCCTTGGGGGCCCGGCGGTCCGAGTTCCCTTCGCGCAGAACGGGGTTCACCGCGCTACCGAGGATCTTGGAGTAGCGGTCCTTGAGCGCCTTCTCCTCGTCGGTCTTCGGGTCGCCCGGATAGTCGGGGATCGCGTACCCCTTCTCCTGCAACTCCTTGACCGCGGACATGAGCTGCGGAACCGAAGCGCTGATGTTGGGCAGCTTGATGATGTTGGTCTCAGGCAGCTGAGTGAGACGGCCCAGCTCACCGAGGTTGTCCGGGACCCGCTGATCCTCGGTCAGGTAATCGCCGAATTCGGCCAGGATGCGGGCCGCGACCGAGATGTCACTGGTCTGGACATCGATACCCGCCGGCTCGGCGAAGGCACGGATGATCGGCAGGAAGGAGTACGTCGCAAGTAGCGGCGCCTCGTCGGTCAGCGTGTAGATGATGGTCGGCTGCTGGGCAGTCATGGTTGCTCTCCCGGCGTCAGTCTCGTTCGACGAGGATCACTCGTTGTCACTCGTGGTTATTCGCTGCTCTTGTATCGCGGCCAGACTACAAGGAGGGGAACCGCCCGGAAGGGGCAGCTTTCATTACTGACCAGTAACTTTGGCTTCCGTTCGGGCGCCCGACACCTCCATGCGACCGCCGAACCGAACCTGTTCCAGCCCCGCGCGCGCAAGAACCGGCAAACACCCCGGACAACCGACTGGCACGGCCTCAGCGCGTTGCGATAAGCTGCAAGCCGGTCATGAGTGCCAGCGTCAAGCCCCGGCTTGCTGGCCGGCAACCCTCCAACCGCGGTGGGGTGCCCTGGGTGATGACCAGGTTGAGTAGCCGACGGAATTTTTCCGGCCGGCTGCAAGGCAAGCGCGGGTCCGAAGGTACGGGCCCCCAGACAGACAGGGAAACCTGATGGAGGCCAGCCATGTGTATGTGTCCGTGACCTGTTGGTGTCCGCATGTCGTCTTCGACGACGCGCCCAACCCCCGGTAGCCGACCACGCCCCTTCTTTCCTCATCCCTCACCAGGAGGAGACACCGAGCCATGACAACCCCCGAAAACGTCGACAGCTGGTCGTTCGAGACCAAGCAGGTCCACGCCGGCCAGACCCCGGACAGCGCCACCAACGCCCGGGCCCTGCCGATCTACCAGACCACGTCATACACATTCCGCGACACCGACCACGCCGCCGCCCTGTTCGGCCTGGCCGAGCCGGGCAACATCTACACCCGCATCATGAATCCGACCACCGACGTGGTCGAGCAGCGCATCGCCGCACTCGAAGGTGGCGTCGCCGCACTGCTGCTGTCCTCCGGGCAAGCTGCCGAGACCTTTGCCATCCTCAACCTGGCCGGCGCCGGTGACCACATCGTCTCCAGCCCGCGCCTGTACGGCGGCACCTACAACCTCTTCCACTACACGCTGCCCAAGCTCGGCATCGAGGTCAGCTTCGTCGACAATCCCGACAATCTGGACAGCTGGCGGGCGGCCGTGCGGCCGAACACCAAGGCCTTCTTCGCCGAAACCATCTCCAATCCCCAGATCGACATCCTCGACATCCCGAACGTGTCCGCCGTGGCACACGAGAACGGCGTCCCGCTGATCGTCGACAACACCATCGCCACGCCCTACCTGATCCAGCCGATCGCCCTCGGCGCCGACATTGTGGTGCACTCGGCGACCAAGTACCTGGGCGGCCACGGCTCGGCGATCGCCGGTGTGATCGTCGACAGCGGCAACTTCGACTGGACCAACGGCAACTTCCCCGGATTCACCACACCGGACCCCAGCTACCACGGCGTGATCTTCGCCGAGCTCGGGGCGCCCGCCTACGCGCTGAAAGCCCGGGTGCAGCTGCTGCGCGATTTGGGGTCGGCGCTTGCGCCTTTTAACGCCTTCCTTATCGCGCAGGGATTGGAAACGCTGTCGCTGCGTGTTGAACGCCACGTGGAGAATGCGCAACGCGTCGCTGAGTTCCTGGCCGGGCATGACGGCGTCACCTCGGTGAATTACGCCGGACTCCCCACCTCGCCCTGGTACGAGCTGGGCCAGAAGCTCGCCCCGAAGGGCACGGGCGCCGTGCTCGCCTTCGAGCTGAAAGGCGGAATCGAGGCCGGCAAGGCGTTCGTCAACGCGCTGACTCTGCACAGCCACGTCGCCAACATCGGTGACGTGCGCTCCCTGGTGATCCACCCCGCCTCGACCACCCACGCACAGCTCTCCCCCGAGGAGCAGCTGTCCACCGGTGTCACGCCCGGTCTGGTGCGGTTGGCAGTCGGCATCGAGGGGATCGACGACATCCTGGCCGACCTGGAGCAGGGATTCGCCGCCGCGCGTCCGTTCAGCGGCGTCGCGCAGACTGCGGCGACGGTGTAGGACGGCGAGAGAAGACCGGCATGACGATCACCGAAGAACCGGCCGTGTCCACCCTCCAGTTGCCTGCCGAAGGCGAGATCGGCGTGGTGCGCATCGGTGCATTGACGCTCGAGAACGGCACCGTCCTGCCTGACGTGTCGATCGCCGTGCAGCGATGGGGCGAACTGTCACCCGCACGCGACAACGTGGTGATGGTGCTGCACGCGCTGACCGGCGACTCCCACGTCACCGGACCGGCCGGCGACGGCCATCCGACCGCGGGTTGGTGGGACGGGGTGGCCGGACCGGGCGCCCCGATCGACACCGACCAGTGGTGCGCGATATCGACCAACGTCCTCGGCGGCTGCCAGGGCTCCACCGGGCCGGGCTCCCTCGCGCCCGACGGAAAGCCTTGGGGCTCAAGGTTCCCCCAGATCACGATCCGCGACCAGGTCGAGGCCGACCGGGCCGCCCTGGCCGCCTTCGGCATCACCGAGGTGGCCGCGGTGGTCGGTGGGTCGATGGGCGGAGCCCGGGCGCTGGAATGGCTCGTCGGGCACCCCGACGAGGTGCGATCCGGCCTGGTGCTGGCCGTCGGAGCCCGTGCCACCGCCGATCAGATCGGCACCCAGAGCACCCAGGTGGCCGCGATCAAGACCGATCCCGACTGGCAGGGCGGTGACTACTACGAAACCGGCCGGACACCGTTGGCCGGCATGGAGATCGCGCGACGCTTCGCGCATCTGACGTATCGCGGTGAAGAGGAACTCGACGACCGCTTCGCCAACGACGCTCAAGGCGACGAGGACCCGAGGACCGGCGGCCGCTACGGCGTGCAGAGCTACCTCGAATACCAGGGCGGCAAGTTGGCCCGCCGATTCGACCCGGGCACCTACGTGACCCTGTCCGATGCGCTGTCCACCCACGATGTGGGCCGGGACCGTGGCGGCGTCGCCAAAGCGCTGCACAGTTGTCCGGTGCCCGTCATCGTCGGCGGAATCACCTCCGACCGGCTCTACCCGATCCGCCTGCAACAGGAACTGGCCGAGTTGCTGCCCGGCTGCAACGGCCTGGACGTCGTCGACTCGGCCTACGGTCACGACGGCTTCCTGGTCGAGACGGAAGTGGTGGGCAAATTGATCCGCCGCACACTGGAGCTGGCACAGCGGTGAACGCGCCCAAGCAGCGTTCCCTGTCCTTCGGCTCGGAGGCCGCAGCCTACGAACGCGGCCGGCCGTCGTATCCACCGGAGGCGATCGACTGGCTGCTTCCCGAGGGCGCCCACGATGTACTGGACCTGGGTGCAGGTACCGGCAAGTTGACCACCCGGCTCGTAGAGCGCGGACTGGACGTCATTGCCGTCGACCCCATCCCGGAAATGCTTGAGCTGCTGTCGAACTCGTTGCCGGACACCCCGGCACTGCTGGGCACGGCCGAAGAGATCCCACTGGCCGACAACAGCGTCGACGCGGTGCTGGTGGCGCAGGCCTGGCACTGGTTCGACCCGGAGCGGGCCGTGAAAGAGGTCGGCCGGGTGCTGCGCCCCGGCGGCCGGTTGGGCCTGGTGTGGAACACCCGCGACGAGCGGTCGGGCTGGGTCAAGGATCTGGGCCGCATCATCGGACCCGAACACGATCCGTTCAACAGCGAGGTGACACTGGCCGAGCCGTTCGGCGCGATCGAACGCCACCAGGTGGAGTGGACGAGTTACCTGACGCCCCAGGCGCTCATCGATCTGGTGGCCTCGCGCAGCTACTGCATCACCTCACCGGAGAAGGTGCGCACCCGGACGCTGGAGCAGGTCCGGGAACTGCTGGCCACCCACCCGGCGCTGGCCAACTCTTCGGGGCTGGCGCTGCCCTACGTCACGGTCGGGATCAGAGCCAGCCTCGCCTAGTTACGTGGCACGGCCCAGAATGAACTCCCCGATGAGTGCAGTACCTGAGCCGGGCCGGGCACCTGGACCGGCCGTGGCCGAGGTTGTCGCGGCGTCCAGTTCGCCACCGCATTCGGCACAGACCGTTTTTGCCGTTGTGACGCAACCACATCCGGTGTGCACGAGTAGCGCAGGCGGCCCGTCCGCACCAGCCTGCCACTTGTCACCCCAGGCAAGCAGGGTCGCGATCACCGGGTAGAGATCACGTCCCTTGTCAGTCAGGACGTACTCGTGGCGCGGCGGTGCGCTCTGGTACTGCCGCCGTTCCACCACCCCGTGGCCTTCGAGGTCGTCGAGACGGGCGGCCAGGATGTTCGACGCGATACCCAAGTCACGACGAATGTCTTCGAACCGCACCAATCCGGCGAACAGGTCACGCAGGATCAACGGCGTCCAGCGTTGTCCGATCACGTCGACGGCCCGCGCGATCGAACACGCGATGTCGCCGAACGACTGCTTGGGCACCTCTCCACCCTAGTCCATTGCTAATTGCAACGGACTAGGGTTAGGTGGATTGCACATCGCAATCGACCTGGAAGGGCATGTCGATGACCGCTACCACCGACTCGGTTACCGCGTTCTGTGAGGCCACCCGCTCCAACGACATCGACCGATTGATGACCACGCTGGCTCGCGACGCAGAGCTCGTCTCACCGTTGTCCGGCCGCATGGTTTTCCGCGGACACGATGATCTCCGCACACTGCTCACCGCGGTGTACGGCGGTTTGCGAGAGCTCACCTGGGACGAGGTGATCGGCGAGGGTCCGACGCGCGTGGCCGTCAGCGAAGGCCGGGTCGGGGGCCTGAACATCACCGACGCGCTGGTGTTCGAACTCGACGACAATGGTCAGATTCGGCGTCTGCGACCGCACCTCCGGCCGTGGTTGGCGATCACCGCGTTCGCACTCATGGTCGGGCCGAAGATCGCCCGCCGTCCCAGCGTCCTGCGCCGCGCCCTCAGGCGCTGAGTTCCGCCAGATCCGTCTCGGGCCCGAACCAGCGCTCCAGCGCAGCATGCAGACGCTCCGGGTCGGCTTCGGTGGATTCGTCTGCAGCCCAAGCGATATAGCCGTCGGGCCGGATGAGGAGAGCCGCGGCAGGACCCCCCGCCGACGACACGCAGGCATCGACGCGATCGCGCCAACCCTGTGCCACGGCGGCGTACTCTCCGCCGGACAGGTCGAGCAAGACCGGTCGGCCCGCGCGCAGCAACTCGGCAACCCGACGCCCGTCGTCGAGCGCGAAGTCGGGAACGAAGTATCCGGACAGCCGGTGCTCATCGCCGACGTCATAGCGGACATCGGAGCCGGAGAGCAGCCCGGCGATGTGCGCCGAGCCGTCCGGCGTCGCCAGCAGCTCACCGAAAAGTGTTCGCAGCGCAGTGACTTCGGGACCAGCGGCCATCAGGGCGGCCTGGGCCATCGAGTGCATCATCACCCGCTGTCCGGCCGGCCAGCGCTCGCTGTGATAGCTGTCCAGCAGGCTGTCGGGTGCCCAGCCCTGCACGGCCGCGGCCAGTTTCCAGCCCAGGTTCATCGCATCCTGCATGCCCAGGTTCAGCCCGGGCCCGCCCATGGCCGAATGCACATGCGCCGCATCGCCGACCAGGAAGACATTGCCGGCGCGGTACTGCGAGGCCTGACGGGTGTTCTGGCCGTTGATCCGCCGCAGAGCATGCGGGCCAGGCCAGTTCGGGGGCGCTATCGGCACGTCGGCGCCGACAACCCGGTTCACGCTCGCCCGCAGTTCGTCGATGGTCATCTCCGGAGCGGCGTCGGGCAGCAGCGACCCATACTCGATGGTCCCGACCATCGACCGTCCCGGCTGGAATTCCGCATAGATCAGCACACCACCGTCGAAACGATTGTGCCCAAAGGGGATTCGCCCCAGACCGGGAACATTCAATTCTCCGTACCCGCTGCGCAGTTCATCCGGCACGCTGACGTGGGCCACCCTGGCGACCACATCCGTCGTGAGCCCGGGAAACTCGATACCCGCCTGCTTCCTGACCGGGCTGCGGCCGCCATCGGCCCCGACCAGGTAGGTGGCCGGCAACCGGTAGTGACCCGACGGTGAGGCGACGTCTATGAAGACGCCTGCAGCGCCCTGCTCTAGACCGACGAGCTCGTGGCCCCAGCGGATCTCGACCCCGAGGCTCTGCACCCAGTCCACCAATTGCCGCACCACGCGCGGCTGCTGGATCAGCATGCCGTACATCGGGTTGTCGACGACATCGATGAACGGCACCTGCATGCCCGCGAAGATGTAGCCGGCCATCGGCTCCGGCGCCTGACCCGTCCCGCTGAGCTCCTGGTAAAGGCCGCGCAGATCGAGGACTCGGTTGGCCTGTCCGACAATGCCGTTGGCCTTGAGCTCCGCACTGGGCTCGGGCAATTGCTCGAGCACCACCGGACGCACCCCGGCCAGGGCCAACTCTCCCGCCACCAGCAGGCCGTTGGGGCCGGCGCCCGAGATGACGACATCTGTTTCGGTCATGATTTCTCTCCATATGTTTCGTGCCCCGTGTGCGTCGGTTGCGACGCCAGGGCAGTTGACTGGCGGCCGCCGCAACCCTCAGGTAGAAATCGGCGGTGATGGTTCAGGCAGGCCCGCAGCGACCGCCGCGAACCCTTTGCGCAGCAGTGACGTGAAAGACACTGGCGGATCGGCGATCCCGTACTCGTCCATCGCGACATCGCCGACCGCTCGCACCACGGCGGCCACCAGACGCGGGTACATGTCCCGTTCCGGGTCGGTGCCGGTCCGTTCGGCGATCGCCGTCACCCACTCGTCGGACATCCCCCGGAAGGTCGCATCGCGAATCTCCGGGATCATCAGTAGTTTTCGGACCTCGCCCAGCTGCTGGCGGGTCGGCAGCGCGTTCTCCACACCGTAGACGTCAGACATGTCGGCATCCACCGGATTGAGCACGGACTCAGTGATGGCGGTCCACAGCGGTTCGTCGGCCGGGCGGGACCTCAGCAGGTCGATACTGCGGCGCAAGCGCTCCTGCTGCCGGTATGCCAGCGCGTCGTACTTGCCGGCGAAGTAGTTGGTGAAGGTGCGCAGGGAGACCCCGGCCAAATCGGCGATGTCCTCGCGGGTGACGTTCTCCAGGCCGCGCTCGAACGCCAGGGTCAGCGCCGCATCGCTCAGCGCCCGGCGCGTGTCGAGCTTCTTGCGTTCCCGCAGTCCCGGTGCCATGCCACCACGGTAGACCAATTCTTGCCCACTAGGCAATCTTGCCTGCTGGGCATTTCCTGTGAGGATCCGCAGTGGATGAAATCGCCAAAATGGCTAAAATGGCCACATGGCTACTCTGACTTTCCGCAACCGCGCCGGCGAGCTGGTCGACGTTCCCAGCGTGGCGGCCACCCGGTTCAAGAACGAGTTCGCCGCGATCGTCGAACAGGCGGCCCTCGGCGGCGCCGTCACGATCACCAAACACAATGCCCCCAAAGCGGTGCTGATCTCCTACGCCGAGTTCGAGGCGCTCACCCACGCCGGCGCCCCGGCCCTCGACGAACTGACCGACGAGTTCGACACCCTGCTGGCACGCATGCAGGCACCGGAATCCAAGGCCGCCATGGCGGCAGCTTTCGACGCCACACCCGAACAGCTCGGCGCCGCGGCACAATCGGCAGCTCACCGAGGCTGAGCGCGGCAGGTGCCCGGTATCTACGTCCTTGCCGGCGTCAACGGCGCCGGCAAGAGCAGCATCGGCGGTGCCGCCATCCGCTCCTTCGGAGGCGACTACTTCAACCCCGACGAGGCCGCCCGCAAGTTGGTGGCCGCCAACCCTGAACTCGACCAAACCCGGGCCAACAGCCTGGCCTGGCATCAAGGCAAGCGGCTGCTGGAACGCGCCGTCGCCGAAAAGCTCGACCTGGCCATCGAATCCACGCTCGCCGGCAGCACCATCCCCCGGCTGTTGACCGAGGCCGCCACCGAAGGCTTCGAGGTGCGCATCTGGTACGTCGGGCTGTCCTCACCCGAATTGCACATCGCGCGGGTGCATCACCGGGTCGGCACCGGCGGTCACGACATCCCCGAATCCTCGATCCGGCGTCGCTGGCGGCACAGCAGGCAGAACCTCGTCCAATTGATTCCGGTGGTCACCGAACTGCGCGTCTACGACAACTCCGCCGACGCCGATCCGGCCGGCGAGCAGGCACCGCTGCCGGTGCTGGTCCTACATGTGGCCCGCGGTGAGGTCGTCGGGCCGGCCGACCTGTCGAACACCCCGGACTGGGCCAAGCCGATCGTGGCCGCCGCCCTGAAGGCCACGCCGAAAATCAGTTGAAGCTGCATCACCACCTACCTACAGTGGCAGCCATGTCAGTGACCTACATCCGCTTGCGCATCGCATAACGGCGGATCTTCACTTTCTCCGAATCGTCCGCCGCAGCAGCTTTGTCCCTGCGTCTGCGGAGTATCCGTGTCTTCAACTCATCACGGCCGGCACGAGTTCGGCCAAAATTTTCTGTGCGACCGTCGAGTGGTCGCCGATATCGTCAGATTGGTCTCGCGCACAACCGGTCCCATTGTCGAGATCGGCGCCGGTGACGGCGCACTGACCCTGCCGCTCCAACGGCTGAACCGACCGCTGACCGCCATCGAGATCGATCGCCGAAGAGCAAGACGACTGGCTGCCCGAACCTCGGCCGAGGTGGTCACCACAGACTTCCTGCAGTACCGGCTGCCGGCGATGCCGCACGTGGTCGTGGGTAACCTGCCCTTCCACCTGACCACCGCGATCCTCCGGCGGCTGCTGCACGACCCGGGGTGGACCGACGCCGTACTGCTGACGCAGTGGGAGGTGGCCCGCCGGCGGGCCGCAGTCGGCGGCGCCACCATGATGACGGCGCAGTGGTGGCCGTGGTTCGAATTCGGTTTGGCACGAAGGGTTTCCGCGGACGCCTTTCGGCCACGGCCCGGGGTGGACGCCGGGCTGCTGATCATCGAACGCCGCGGCGAACCTCTGATCCCCTGGGCCGACCGTCGCCGATATCAAGCACTGGCGCACGAGGTGTTCACCGGCCGGGGCCGCGGCATGGCGCAGATCCTGCGCCGTCACGTCGACCGGCGGTGGTTGCTCGCCAATGGAATTCAGCCGTCGGCACTCCCACGGGATTTGACGGCACAACAGTGGGCGGCGTTGTTCGCCGCAGTCGGCTAACTGGTGCCGAGCGGGTCGATGGTCCAGGCGATGTAGAGCACGATGGCACTCACCGTCGCGGTGGTCGTGAAGTCGATGGTCTTCGAACGCACCACCAGGAGCCCGGCCCTGTCATCGGTCAGGGCCAGCCGCAGCGCCGCCGCCGCGCCCACGCCGATCCCGATGACCAGCGCGCCACGGCGCCAGTAGCCCGCCACCACCAAAGCGAACGCCGCGATGAAGATCAGCCCGACCGACAGGATCGGCCACTGCCCGGCGAACACCTTGCGGACGAACTCGTTCACGGTCACGCCAGTTTCGACTCTTCGAGCTCGACGACGTTGGTCAGCAGGAACGCCCGCGTCAGCGGACCCACCCCGCCCGGGTTGGGTGACACGTGCCCGGCCACGTCCCAGACATCGGGCGCGACGTCGCCGGTCAGCTTGCCGTCCACCCGGCTCACACCGACGTCGACGACGGCCGCGCCGGGCTTGACCATGTCGGCAGTCACCATGTGCGGTACACCGACCGCGGCGATGATGATGTCGGCCTGCCGCGTCAGAGCGGGCAGATCACGGGTGCCCGTGTGACACAGCGTCACCGTGGCGTTCTCCGAGCGCCGGGTCAGCAGCAGGCCCATCGGCCGACCGACGGTGACCCCGCGGCCGATGACCACGACATGCGCGCCGGCGATCGGCACGTCGAACCGGCGCAACAGGTGGACGATGCCGCGGGGCGTGCACGGCAGCGCTGCCTCCTTACCGAGCACCAGCCGACCGAGATTCGTGGGATGCAGACCGTCGGCGTCCTTGGCCGGATCGATGCGCTCCAACGCGGCGTTCTCGTCCAGATGCTTGGGCAGCGGCAGCTGCACGATGTAGCCCGTGCAATCCGGGTTGGCGTTGAGCTCGTCGATCGTCTCGTCGAGCTGGGCCTGGGTGATGTCGGCCGGCAGGTCGCGGCGGATCGAGTTGATCCCGACCTTTGCGCAGTCGGCATGCTTGCCGCGCACATATGCCTGTGACCCGGGATCGTCGCCGACCAACACGGTCCCGAGCCCGGGCGTCCGGCCCGCTTCGGTCAATTTCGCGACGCGCTGCTTGAGATCGACGAAGATCTCGTCGCGCGTGGCCTTACCGTCCAACACAATGGAACCCACGGGTGCCATTGTGTCAGTCGCGTGGCAGGCTCAGCATATGAACACCCAGCCCAATGTGTTCACTGATGTTTTCAGTGAGGCCAAACTCGGTCCGGTGACGCTGCGCAACCGCATCATCAAAGCCGCGACCTTCGAAGCGTCCACTCCCAACGCGCTGGTCACCGAGGATTTGATCAACTATCACCGGCTGCCCGCAGCCGGTGGCGTGGGCATGACCACCGTCGCCTACTGTGCCGTGGCCCCCGGCGGCCGCACCGACGGTTGGCAGATCTGGATGCGGCCCGAGGCCGTGCCCGGACTGACCCAACTCACCGAGACCGTCCACGCCGAAGGCGCGGCGATCAGTGCCCAGATCGGCCATGCCGGGCCGGTGGCCAACTCGCGCACGAACAAGGCCAAGGCGCTCGCGCCGGTGCGGTTCTTCAACCCGCTGTCGATGCGGTTCGCCAAGAAGGCCTCGATCGACGACATCCGCGACGTCACCGAAGCGCACGCGAACGCCGCGCGACTGGCCATCGACGCGGGATTCGACGCGGTCGAGGTTCACCTCGGCCACAACTACCTCGCCAGCTCGTTCCTGTCCCCGCTGATCAACCGGCGCACCGACGAGTTCGGCGGTTCACTGGAGAACCGGGCGAAGGTGGCCCGCGGTGTGGTGCGCGCGGTGCGCGACGCCGTCGACAAGCACGGCGGCAAGAAGATCGCCGTCATCGCCAAACTCAACATGAGCGACGGCATCCGCGGCGGCATCCCGATCGACGAGTCGCTACAGACCGCGAAGTGGCTCGAGGAAGACGGCGGCCTGGACGCCATCGAGCTCACCGCAGGCAGCTCGCTGGTCAACCCGATGTACCTGTTCCGCGGCGGCGCGCCGGTCAAGGAGTTCGCCGCGAACTTCAAACCCCCGATCAGCTGGGGCATCCGGATGAGCGGCAACAAGTTCTTCCGCGAATACCCGTACCACGAGGCGTATCTGATGCGCGACGCCGAGAAGTTCCGCGCCGAGCTGACCATGCCCATCATCCTGCTGGGCGGCATCACCAACCGCGAGACCATGGACCGGGCGATGGCGGCGGGCTTCGACTTCGTCGCGATGGGCCGCGCACTGCTCGCCGAGCCGGACCTGCTCAACCGGATCAAGGCAGAGAACGAAAAGGGTTCGGTCAGATCGCTTTGCACGCACTGCAACGAGTGCATGCCGACGATCTACAGCCACACCCATTGCGTGGTGACAGGAGCTCCGGACACACTCGTGAAGTGAGCACCGATTTCACCAGCGACACCATGGTGACCTACCGCTACGTGCGGGTCGGCCTGGTCGCGCTGGTGGTTTTCCTGTTGGCCTCACTGGCGTTGACGTGGACGCACAGTTGTCCGCAGGGGTCGATCAGCGCGTTCTTCTACACGCGCACCCACGCAGTGTTTCTGGCCTCCCTGTGTGCGATCGGCATCTGCCTCATCGCCTACAAGGGCAGCCGGATCGGTGAGGACGCCCTGTTGAACTACTCCGGGTTCATGGCCTTCATCGTGGCGCTGGTGCCCACCGGTCCCGGCGACGACCTGTGTCAGCCATGGCTTCCCACGGTGGCCGACCCCTTCGGCGGCGTCGCCAACAACGTCGCCGCGTTGTTCGTGGCCGTCGCCGTCGGCACCGGGATGTACCTGGCGCTCGGTCGCTGGCGTCGCCCGCAAATGCCGCCCGTGCCGTCCGAACCGTCCTGCGCTGAGGCCGCCACCCTGTGGAAGACCGTCGCCACCGCGCTGCTTCGCGTCGAAAAATGGCTCCCGACAGCACTGTTGGTCATCTCCATCGCCGGCGCCCCGTTGATGCTGTGGGACTGGTTCGCCCAACACGCACACGTCATCGCCGCGGTGGCGATGTTCCTGGCCATCACACTCGTCGCGGTCTACCACGCGTGCTACGCGCGGGCCGCCGTGCGCCGGCACCTGGCCCGGTTCTACGCGACCATCGCCGCGCTGATGCTCGTCACCGTGGTGGCCGGTGTGGTGTTGCTGATCCTGGGATGGCATTTCGGCGTGATCACCGTCGAACTCATCCTCATCGTGCTGTTCGCGGTGTTCTGGGCCGTGCAGACCTGGGACGTCTGGGACGCCCAGGACCGCTACCCGGCAGAAGCCGTACCCACACTGGCCGAGACACCCACTTAAGCGGTGTACCCGTCGATCTGCAGCGTCTGCCCGTCACGCCGCAGCACCAGCACCGTGCCAGGCACCGGGAGTAGTCCTTCGACCGATTCCGCGGGGACCGCCGCGGTCTGAGCGCACGTCTTCGCGTCGAAGGTACGCAGCGATCCTGCGCCGCCCCGCGAACCGCGGTCGGCGAGGAGCAGCGCGCCAGGGAACGAGACAAAGGCAGGTTGATCCACGCGGAGACTCGGCACGTTCATCCGAACCGGCTCGACACCATCGGGAATCTGGCACCGTTGACGCCCGTCAGGACCGAACAGGGTCAGCCGGGCATTCCCGTCGGTCAGATACCACACGACGAAATCATCACTGGGACCGTATGATTCGGCGAAGCGACCGTCTGCCGGCAATGCGGTGACGGTGCGGTGCACGATGTCGGCATACAGGGCACTGTCCGGCGTACCGGAGCCGAGCAGTGAAACGAATACTCCGATACCGTTGGCCGGGCGGGCCCCGAGTTTCAGGTAGCGCTGCTCGATCGGCGCCTTCGGATCGATCTTTCGCTCCGTCAGCACTGTGTCCCAACCGATTTGCCCGGTTTCGGGATCCAGCACACTCAACCAGACCTTGCCGTCCTGGCACTGCACCGTGGACACCACACCGGACGCGGCCACCACGGGTTCGACAACACCGCAACCAGGATGAGGTGCGGGCACGCTCCACAACGCGCGGCCGGTCCGGCTGTCATACCGGGTCCAGATGCGCTCGTCGTTCCAGCCCACGATGAACGGACCGGTTGCGGACCGAAAACGTCCGCGGGCCGCTTCATACACGTCCGCATCGGCACTGGCCCAAAGTTGCTCCCCGGTGAGGGCATCCAACCCGACCAGGCCACCTCCGATGAACGCCAATATCGTGGCGCCATTGTCGACCACCCGCATCCCGTTGACGCCGACATCGGTCGGTCCGGTACGCGCGTAGTGCCAGCGCTCCTTGCCGTCGGAACCGTACGTCGTGATGCGGCCGTCCCGATACACCGCGAAACCGGCCCCGGCAGAACCGATGTCGTACACCGGCACACCTTTGTCGGCGAACGCATCGGGCGCCGACACCGTGAACGTCCGCTTCCCCAGCACGGCCGGCATTGCCTCCGCATCGGTAGCTGCAGCTTTCGTGGCGTCGATGAAGCGTCCATCGTCACCGGCGCGCAACGCACCCACGGTCACCACCGCGGCAACCACGACAGCGATCGCTGCACCGACCGCCAGCAACTTCACCGAGCCGCGGTCCAAGCGCGGGATGGCCCGGGCCGCCAATAAGGTCGCCGCTGCACCGGCCAGGCACAACCACCACGCCCCCGCACCGAGAGGCAACGCCGTGGTGACCGGGGCGCTGTCCATCACCCTGCGGTAGAACGCCGGAATGCCCTGACTGACGTAGGCGATGACCAGCAGCGCCGCCACACCCGCCGCGCCCGCCGGGGTGGCCGCGAGGTCGCGGTCGGTGCGTCCGCGCCAGAGGCTGTAGGCCATCGCCGCGATCAGCACCACCGCGATCACCACCACCATCAGCGCCATCCGGTTCGGCAACGCATCACCCCAGCGGTGCAGGGTGAATACGTACCAGGCACTTTCACCTGCACTGCGGGGTGCGACCAACCGCGCCCAGGCACCCAGCACCGCCGCCCACACCAGCCACACCGCTGCCGCGCCGGCCAGCACCGTGCCCACCCACCGCAGCACGCCGAGCACCCGGCCGGCCACCTTCTGCGCCCCGTCAGAAACCATGCGTGTCATCGTCACACGCCGCGACACCCCCGCAACGGCCCGGCCCCGGTGAAAACTACCGATAGAGTTGAGCACGATGAGCCCTGCGCTGACCGTTCGTTACGACGGATCGACCCGTACCTTCGCCCCGGGCAACGATGTCGTCATCGGCCGGGACCTCCGCGCCGACGTCCGCATCGCCCACCCGCTGATCTCGCGTGCCCATGTGGTGCTGCGCTTCGACCAAGGTCGATGGATCGCGATCGACAACGGCAGCCTCAACGGCATGTATGCCAACGGCCGCCGGGTGCCCACGATCGACATCCACGACGGCCAGGTCGTCAACATCGGCAACCCGGACGGCCCGCAGCTGACCTTCGAGGTCGGCCGGGTCCAAGAGGGGTCCGTCGGCCGCACACCGACCGCGGCGGTGCCGATCGCGAACCGGCCCAGTGGTGCCTGGCCCACCCAGGCCGCTGCCCCCGCCCGGCAGCAGTACGGCCCACCGCCGGTGGCGCCGCGCCCCGGCCACTCCTCCGGTCCCCAACCGCGCTACCCGACGCCGCCGACCGGATATCCCAGCGGCCCGCAAGGCGGCTACCCGAGCGGACCGCAGAGCGGGTATCCCAGTGGCCCCCAGACCGGCCTCCCCAGCGGGCCCCAGGCCTATCAGCCCCAGCCGGTTCGCAACTCGAACCCGGCCGCCGCACCGACGACGATGGGCCCGGCCGCCACCTCGGACCGCGGTAGCAGCGAGCCCGGCGGCAACATCGCGACCAGCATGCTCAAGATCCTGCGGCCCGGGCGCACCACCGCGGCGCCGGCAGGTGCAGTGAAGATCGGCCGCGCGACCGACAACGAGATCGTCATCCCCGACGTGCTGGCCTCGCGGCATCACGCCACGTTGATCCCGATGACCGGCGGCACCGCGATCCGCGACGAGCGCAGCATCAACGGCACCTTCGTCAACGGCGCGCGGGTCGATTCCGCGGTCCTGCACGACGGTGACGTGGTCACCATCGGCAACGTCGACCTGGTGTTCTCCGGCGGCACCCTGGTGCGCGGCAGCAAGACCGAGGCCGACACCCGCACCGGAGGGCTCGAGGTGCGGGCCCTGACCTGGACGATCGAGGGCAACAAGACGCTGCTCGAGAACATCTCGCTCGACGCGCGACCGGGCATGCTGACCGCCGTCATCGGCCCGTCGGGTGCGGGCAAGTCCACATTCGCCCGACAGGTCGCCGGCCTGACCCATCCGACGAGCGGCACGGTCACCTTCGAGGGCCACGACGTCCACGCCGAGTACGCCTCGCTGCGCTCCCGGATCGGCATGGTGCCGCAGGACGATGTCGTGCACGGTCAGCTCACCGTCCGGCAGGCACTCATGTACGCCGCCGAGCTGCGGCTGCCGCCGGACACCACCAAAGCCGACCGCGAACAGGTCGTCATGCAGGTGCTCGAAGAACTCGAGATGACCAAACATCTCGACACGCGGGTCGAAAAGCTGTCCGGCGGACAACGCAAGCGCGCCTCGGTCGCACTGGAACTGCTGACCGGCCCGTCACTGCTGATCCTCGACGAACCGACCTCGGGTCTGGACCCGGCACTGGACCGCCAGGTCATGACGATGCTGCGCCAGCTCGCCGACGCCGGCCGCGTCGTGCTGGTCATCACCCACTCGCTGACATATCTCGACGTCTGCGACCAGGTGCTGCTGCTGGCACCCGGTGGGAAGACGGCGTTCTGCGGCCCACCTGACCAGATCGGCGAGGAACTCGGCACCACCAACTGGGCCGACATCTTCAGCACGGTCGCGGGTGACCCGGAAGGGGCCAAGCAGCGGTACCTCGCCAAGCACGGCCCGCTACCCCCGAAACCGCCCGCGGAGAAACCGGAAAGCCTCGGCGAGCCGACGCACACCAGCCTGTTCCGCCAGCTCTCCACGATCGCCCGCCGACAAGTGCGGCTGATCGTGTCCGACCGCGGCTACACCGCATTCCTGTTGATGCTGCCGTTCATCATGGGTGTGCTGTCGTTGTCGGTGCCCGGCGATGTCGGGTTCGGTCTGCCGGTGCCGGCCATCCAAGGCGGCGAGGCCCCCAACGAAGCAGGCCAGATCCTGGTGATGCTCAACGTCGGCGCAATCTTCATGGGCACCGCGCTGACCATCCGGGCTCTGATCGGTGAACAGGCGATCTTCCGGCGTGAGCAGGCGGTCGGCCTGTCGACCACGGCATATCTGATGGCCAAGGTCGCCGTCTTCGCGGTGTTCGCGGTGATCCAGTCCGCCATCGTTACGGTGATCACGATCCTCGGCAAGGGCTGGGGCCCGGGCGCAGTCGACAGCGGTGCCTTCATCGGTGGCCGCAACCTCGAATTGTTCATCGACATCTCGATGACGTGTGTGGCCTCGGCGATGGTGGGGCTCGCGCTTTCGGCACTGGCCCGCTCAGCCGAGCAGATCATGCCGCTGCTGGTCGTGACCGTGATGAGCCAGCTGGTGTTCTCCGGCGGCATGATCCCGGTGACCGACCGGGTCGTACTGGATCAGTTGTCCTGGATCACGCCGGCGCGCTGGGGCTTCGCCGCCTCGGCATCGACCGTCGACCTGACCCGCCTGGTGCCGCCGCCCCTGCTGCCCGCCGACTCGCACTGGAAGCACACCCCGTCGGTGTGGCTGATCAACATCGGCATCCTCGTGCTGATCTGCATCGTCTACACCGGGTTCGTCCGCTGGCGGATCCGCCTGAAGTCCGCCTGAGTCCTCTCCGCGAGCGGGAGAGGTCAGCCCCCGTGAACGTCGAGGCCATGCGCGGCCGAGTAGGCCAGCGCCTGGCTGATGTCGATCTTGGCGCCGCGCAGCTTCGCCGTGGTCCAGAAGGTGGGGTCGACGCGGGCGCCGCGCAGATCTGCCTCGTCCAGCTTCGCGTCCTGCACCCGGGCCCCGGACAGGTCCGCCTGCCGTAGCACCGCCTTGCGCAGGTCCACCCCGACCAGACTGGCCTCGCGTAACCGGCAGTCCGACAGGTCGACGCCACGCAGATCGCAGCCGCCCAACACGGCCAGCGTCAGATCCGACTCGACGATCTTGATCGGCCGCAGCCGGCACTCGGTGAACACCGAACCCAGCAGGCTGCAGTTGGTGAACGTGCTGTGCCACAACGTGGCGCGACGGAAAGTGCAGTTGCGGAATGCCGAGCCGAAATGATGAGACTCGGACAAGTCGACGCCACTGAAATCACACTCGGTGAACACCACACGCTCGGTGGTCAACCGGCTCAGAGCTCCGTCATATTCCTCGGCCCGGAAGTCTACGCCCGTGAATTCCCTGTCCGCCCAGGCGATTTCGTCAGCTACCACGCCTCAGCCAGGCAACGCGGAAAGCGTGCTCAACGAGTACTCGGTGACCGCGATCAGCGCAGCCTTGGCCGAGTTGCGGTCACGGGCATCCACGGCGACCACCGGGATGTGCTCCGGCAGCGCCAGTGCCTTGCGCACCGCCTGGGTGGGATGCTTTGGCGCTTCGTCGAACTCGTTCACCGCGACGATGAACGGCAGCTTGCGGGCCTCGAAGAAGTCCACCGCGGCGAAGCTGTCCTGCAGGCGACGGACGTCGACCAGGATGATCGCTCCGATCGCACCGCGCACCAGGTCGTCCCACATGAACCAGAAGCGTCGCTGCCCGGGCGTGCCGAACAGGTACAGCACCAGCTCCTCGTCCAGCGTGATCCGGCCGAAGTCCATCGCGACCGTCGTGGTGCGCTTGTCCGGGGTGCCGTCCAGGGCGTCGACGCCCTCGGACACGTTGGTGACCAACGCTTCTGTACGCAGCGGCATGATCTCGGAGACCGCGCCCACGAAGGTCGTCTTCCCTGCCCCGAACCCGCCAGAAATGACGATCTTCGTCGAGGCAGCCCCACGTCGGGGGGCGCCGCCGCCGGAGGCCGAGCGGGGTTCAGAGTGCTCGTAGGCCACGCAGGGTCCTTCCAATCAATTCGCGGCGTTCGTCGAAGCTAGCCGAGTCGTCGAGGGTGGCTTGCACCTCTAGATAACCCTGCGTCACCAAGTCCCCGATCAGCACGCGCGCGACGCCGAGCGGGAGAGATAAATGAGCGGCAATCTCGGCAACCGAAGGACTGCCGGTGCACAACTCTACGATCTGTGCGCGCACATCGTGTGTAGTCCAACGCGGTTCACGCGTCGTGTCGGTTTTTTGCACCGGTGCTTCCAGCGGAAGGTGCACACGCGAGTCGGTGCGGCCGGCCGTCAGGGTGTACGGCCGCACCAAACTCGGTCGATCGGTGGTTTCCGGTTCGTCCACAGGCACCTCGCGATGGGCAGAAGGGGTCGGGGACTCAGGACGGCTGCGGCGTACGGCGCGAGGACTGCACCACCGCGCCGACCCGCTCGACCAGAATGGCCATTTCGTAACCGACCTGCCCGATGTCACACGACGGGGCGGTCAGGGTGGCCAGGTTGGAGCCGTCACCGACCCGCATCAACAGCAGGTAGCCGTTCTCCATCTCGACCACCGACTGCATCACATGGCCACCGTTGAACAACTGCGATGCTCCGGTGGCCAGGCTGGCCAGGCCGGAGGAGACCGCGGCGAGCTGGTCGGCCCGCTCGATCGGCATGTGTTCGCTGGCTGCCATCAGCAGTCCGTCGGCCGAAACCAGCACCGCGTGGGACACCCCGGATACCTCGCGGGCGAACTTGGACACGAGCCAGTCCAGGGAGTCGCGTTGCGTCGGACGGGTCATTCGTTATCGGTTCCTCTGGTCTCACGGGCATGCGATCGCCCGGCGTGCACGCCTCCGAAAAGGTTGCTGGTGCTCGCGCGGACGGCCTCAGGATCACGCGGTTTGAACGCCGTGAACATGCCGCTGTCAGGTTCGTCTGCCGATGCTACCGTCTCGGAGCCGTCGTCGTTACGGTGTACTCCACCGTTGCGGTGACGGCCGTTGGACTCGCCCACGGCCGCGGCCACCGCTGCAACGCCGCCCGGCACCAGGCGGGCACCCGGCGTACGCATGGGCAGGCCTTCCTCGGTGTGCTGCTCGACGGGCGCATCCTGCGCCGCGGCGGCCACCGACCAGCCCTTCTCCCAGACCGTCTTCCAGTCCAGGTCGGCGCTGCGCACATGGGTCGTTGGATCGATGTCGAATTCCGACACCATCGACTGGTAGATCGAGTCGCCCTGCGCGTCTGGACTTTCAGCCTCGACCGGGGCGGATTCCAGCGGTTCATCCGGTTCCTCGCCGGAATCATGAACCGGTACGTGCACACCGTTGAGCCCGTTGACGCCGTTGAGACCGTTGACGCCGTTGAGGCCGTTGACGCCGTTGAGGCCGTTGACGCCGTTGGTGGCCTGTCCGCGGGATGCGAAGAACGACGAGGTGTTCGTGGGTGTCAGACGTCCGGACTCAACGTCGTCGTCGGCCGCGGTGTCGTCCGCTGCGTCCGCCGCTCCCCCGGGTTCGCCCTTGGCTTCACCCTTGGCCAGGGCCGCGCTCTCTTCGGTATGCACCGGCCACTGCTGCGGCCACTCACTGACCGGCTCGTCCGCAGACTCCTCGACCGGCTCCTCGGCGTCGGACTCGGGTTGCGGAGCGAGCGTGCCCGGCAGCTCCGAGATACCGCTGGCCCCCGGACTGCGTTGCGGCAGCAGATCGAACGGAACCTCGGCGCCGTTCTGGTTGGATTCGGCCAGCCCGAAGTCCGAGCCATCCGCGGAATCGGCGTCCAACGACAGCGCCGTGGCGATCCCGGAATGGGCGTCAACGGGCATGCCATAGGGAAGGTCGTCGACTGCGTCGCCACCGTCGCGGGCCAGCAGCGTGGCCGGGATGTAGACCCCTGCCGTGGTGCCCGAGCTCGGCTCTTCGGCGACGGTGCTGCGCAGCCGCACCACCAGACCGTGCTGAGTGGCCAGACGTCCGACCACGTACAGACCCATGTGCCGCGCTGTGTAGGGGTTGACCTCACCGCCGGACTGCAGACGGGTGTTGGCCACCCGCAGGTCGGCCTCCGTCATGCCGAGGCCGACGTCGCTGACCTCGATCACCAACGCGCCCTTGGCCGCATGCACGGCCGAAACCCGCACCTGCGAGATCGGCGGCGAGTAGCGCAGCGCATTGTCGAGCAGCTCGGCCAGCAGATGGATCAGGTCGCCGGCTGCGGAGCCGGTGATCTCGACGTCGGCGACCGACGCGGTGACCACGCGGGTGTAGTCCTCGACTTCCGACGCCGCGGCGTTGATGACTGTCGCCAGTTGCACCGGCCGGCTGTGCTCGCGAGCCAGCTTGGACCCGGACAGCACCAACAGGTTGGCCCCGTTCCGGCGCATGCGGGCCGCGAGGTGATCGAGCCGGAACAGGCTCTCCAGGCGTTGCGGGTCGTCCTCGTTGCGCTCCAGCTGATCGATGAGCGACAACTGCTGGTCGACCAGGGAGCGGCTACGCCGCGACAATGTCTCGAACATGTCCGAGACCTGCAATTGCAGCTGAGCCTGTTCACCGGCGAGGAACACCGCCTGCTCGTGCAGTTCGTCGACGGCATGGGCCACCTGACCGACCTCTTCGGTGGTCTGCACCGGGATCGGGGTCACCGGCACCAACTCGCCGCCGGCGCGCACCCGTTCGATCTCCTTGGCCAGATCCTGGTGAGCCACCCGCAGCGCGCTGTCCCGAAGCGTCCGCAACGGACGCACCAGCGAGCGCGCCACCAACAACACGATGACGATGGCGCTGATTATCGCGGTCGCAACCAGGATCGCGTCGCGGATCGCATCGTTGCGAGCGTCGTTGGCCTGAGCCTCGACCGCAGCCGGAATCGCCGCGGTGGTGTTCTCGATGATCTGCCCGGCGATCTTGTCGGTGGTCTGCAACGAGGCCAGCATGTCCGGATTACCGACCAGCGGTACCCCGGGGTTGGACATCATCGCCATCCGCTTGACCATCTCGGCGCGCAGGGTGGCCGCCTCCTGGGATCCACCCCCAAGCACCTTCGTCAGTGCCGCGACGGTGGACGGTTCGGTACCGGCCATCGTGATCATCGAGGTGCGCAACAACGGTTCGGGCTCGGCGCCGCCGGCCGTGACCAGCATCTGTTGGATGGCCATCTGTCCGCGGGCACCGACCGCCCGGGCCAGTGCCTCGACCTGGGCCTGAAGCGACTGCTGGTTGCTGTGCACCGAACCGGTGATGGCAGCTTCCCCGGTCAGCAGCAGCGGGCCGTAATTGAGGATGCGCTGACGCAGGTCGATCGAATTCGACATCACCGCATCGACCAGTTCCGGCCCCTTGGTGAGCAGGCCGTTCACGGCCTGATCCACGTCCTCAGCCGCATCGGTGGCATCCAGGCGTTGCTGCAGGTCCGATTTCCGCTCATTGAACGTGGACATCGCGGCCTGCCCATCGCCACCTTCAGTAGCTGCGATGAGTACGCCCTCCATCGCAGCCATATAGCTGTCGATGCCGGGAATCAATTCGGCCCGGTCAGCGGCCAACCGGAGATCTCCGGCGGCGCTGGCACTGGCATAGATACGTAAGCCACCGAACGTCGCAGCCAGAATCAACGGCACGACGACGATCGCGAGGACTTTCCGGTTGACCGGCCAGTTGGCCGGCGACCAGCGGGAAGGGCGCTTGGCCGGAACCGATGGTGTTGGGGAAAATTCGACGAGGGTGCCGTCAGCCTGTTTCAGCTGCGTAAAGGCAGTCATCGGCACCCAACCGCACTACCGGCTGTGTGGCCGCAATTCACTCGTGGGGCGTGATTCATAAGACTTCCTGCTGTTTCCGCCCACGCAGGGGCGGGCGTCAAACGCCTTGGCAATTGCACGAGTATGACAGCAGCGCGCGAGCGTTTCCACAATTCTTACTGAACAGACAGAGTTCGTGACCGAGCTGTAGCGGAGTTGTGTGGTAATCGAGCAAACAGTGCTGCGCTTGCCCAAACGTGCGCCGATTTCCAGCTCCGATTCTCCATGCCGATTCAGCACTGCATTTGCATCCCGATTCGTCACAGAGCAGGCCGCCATACGATCATCGTCGAATGTTCCGGGTGATGTTCTTTTCTCCTCGCATCGCACCCAACACCGGCAATGCGATCAGGATGGTGGCGGGCACCGGATGCGAGCTGCATCTGGTCGAGCCGCTGGGTTTCGATCTGTCCGAACCCAAGCTGCGCCGGGCCGGCCTGGACTACCACGACCTGGCATCGGTGACGGTGCACGCCGATCTGGCAGCGGCGTGGCGCGCCCTGTTACCGGCCCGCGTCTATGCGTTCACCGCGCACGCCTCGACGTCGTTCACGGACGTCTCCTATCAACCCGGCGATGTGCTGATGTTCGGCCCGGAACCCACCGGGCTGGATGCCCAAACTCTGGCCGATCCCAATATCACCGCGCAGGTGCGCATTCCGATGCTCGCCGGCAGGCGATCGCTGAATTTGTCGAATGCGGCTGCCGTCGCCGCCTATGAGGCTTGGCGCCAACACGGCTTCGCCGGCGGCGTCTAGTTACGCCGCGGGCGTGGGCCGACATGCGGCCCACGCCCGAATCCCACAGAGTGTTCATACTCCCGCTTCACAAAAACACCTCGGGCAACAGGCGCCCCGAGGCGCCCGCGTTCACCAACTGTCCCAGTGTGAGAACTGCTCGGCGGGAAGGCGCTTGGCCTTCTTGAAGTCGGTGCCCAGGGTGTAGGCGATCGGGAACAGGCCCGCCTGGGCATAGCGATCGAACGGAATGCCCAGCAGTTCGGCGGCCTGCTTCTCGCCGTCTCCGAGCAGGTGCAGCGTCGTCCAAGCCGATCCCAGGCCCCGCGACCGCAGCGCCAACATGAAGCTCCACACCGCGGGCAGCAGTGACCCCCAGAAGGACGCGCTCATCCCCGCCGGTGCGCCGTCGGGGCGGCCTTCCAGGCACGGCACCATCAGCACCGGGGCCTTCTCGAAGTTGTCGGTGAGGTAGCGCGCCGAGCTCATCACCGCGCCGATCTGCTCATCGCGGACGTCGCCGCGCTCGGGCTTGGGCAGGTCGAGGTAGGGATTGGCATTGGCCCGGTAGATGTCGGCCAGCGCCTTCTTCTTTGCCGGATCCTCGACGAAAACCCATTGCCAGCCTTGCGCATTCGACCCGGTTGGGGCCTGTAGAGCCAGGTCGAGGCACTCCATGATCACCTCGCGCGAGACCGGCTTCTCGAAGTCGAGGCGTTTGCGCACCGAGCGGGTCGTGGTGAGCAGTTCGTCAACGGTCAAGTTCAGGGCTGGTTCGGCTGTCATGCGGCGAGACTACAACTCTTCACCCAACCAGAGAAGCTCCCCAGCAGTTTGCTGGGGAGCTTCCAATCATCGTGCGCCGCAGTGAAACTCAGCTAACCGATGAACGTTGCGCGCCGGCCCCTGATCGATGCCGGCGCACAGGTTGTGCGTGGGGGTTCTCAGCCGGCGTTCTCGGAGACCAGCACGGGTTCCCAGCCGTTGGACTGCGACTCGTCCTGCGACCCGAAGTCGGCCGGGGCGGGGACGGCATGGATGCCGTGATCGTCGCCGGGCAACCCACCGAGCGCCGCGATGGTGTCGCGGATCTTCTGCGCCTCGGCGTCCGTCGGCGTTGCGCCCGCCTCGAGTTCGTCGAGCAGGCCGTCACGCAGACCGGCGCCGTTGGCCACTTCCTGCGCCGACAGCTTGGCGTGGATGCGGGTGACGTAGATCTGCTGCCCCAGAGAGGAACCCGGCGCCGATGCGGCGTGGGACATCAGCGAGTCATACCGCTGACGGACCCCGCTGAGCGCCACGATGACCGCAGGGGAAGGCCGGTTGCTGCTGGCCGCCTCGGACAGGGAGGCACGCAGCTTGCGCAGGCCGGACAGGACGACGTCGGCGCGCTTGTGGAACTTCTTGTCCTCGGGGAAAGGCAGTGCGTCGATCGCAGCGGAATACATATGCATCGCCGCTTCCGACAGACTGACGATGACCGCCGAATCACCTTCCAGCGTCGCGTTTTGTCCCATGGGCCCTCAATTCTCAAGCGAACAGATCAATAGAAATGAGCGGGCGGTCGCCCGGACCCCTCGGGTCCGATTCACCACCGCTCACGGTGAGCACGCCGATGACACTAGCGGTTTGGAAGCCGTCCGTCATCGCTAGGGGCACTTGAAGAATGACGAAGAACAGGGTATGCGAGTGCGGGAGCACCGGCCGGTAGCACGCGGGGCGGAGCGTGGCCCTACTCTGAACGCCGGCACGGTGGCAGGCTTGGCCGACGGGAGGTCGACATGGCCGGACTAACTGAATCGACAAGGGCCGCTGAGTCTTCAGTGGGTGCCCCGCCGAACTACGGCCAGGTGGGCGAGGTGACCGTGCCGATGCGGGTGGCTGTGGTGGATCCAGGCGCGGCGCCCAAGACGCTGTCGGGCGACACCAAGGCCAGTATCGGGTGGCTGGTGTGCGGGGGCCTGGGCAGCTTGGCCATCATCTCCTACCTGCTGTTCAGCCCGGGCGAACTCGGTAGCAAGGCCGAGTGGTTCTTCGGTGCCGTCGTCTTCGTCGCCGTGATGGTGACGATGTGGCTCATCCTCACGATCGCGCGTCAGGCCAAATACGACATCGCCCAGGCCGACGACCGCCTGCGGCGTGAACTGGCAGCTGCTGACGAGCGCTCGGCGCTGGAACTCGCGCTGACCCAGAAATGGCATCGGGCCCAGATGGAGTCCCAGCAGAAGCTGCACCAGGCCGAACTGGTTGCGCAACGAGAACTGGCCCGCATCGAACGCAACAACCTGCTCGAGCAGCTGCAGAAGCAGGCGATGATCGAGGTATCCCGCGCGGTCGGAGCCCACACGCGGATGTTGGCCACGCTGTGGACCGAAGGTGCGACGCAACTGCGCAACCCGGACCGCGACGAGCGGGAAGCCTCGATGAACGCGCTCTTCGCTCAAATCAGTCAGGTAGTCAGTGATGTCTCGGTCGAGCTGGACAACGCACACCTGCTCAGCCAGGACGACCGTCTGCAGGACGCCCTGAACCGGGTCAACGACGCGGTGCTGATGGCGATCCAGGTCTCCGAGGATCTGCACGCCGACGTGGTCGAGGGCCGTACCCCGGAAACCAACCCCATCCCGGCCGTCCAGCACCTCCTGCACGAGCGGGCCACCGCCGCGCGGCGGTTGGCGTGGTCACTGCTGCGGACCGGGCTTGAGCACAGTGCCACCGCCACTCCGGCAACCGACCCGTCCGCCTGAGTACCCGAGCGCTCAGCGGAAGTCCCGCGATCGCGAGCCGACTCGCAACGCGACCGGTTCCATCCGGTCGGCGATCACGGTGACCGCTCCCGTGGCGTTCTGCACAATGCCGCGCACCACCAGCGCCGGGGACGTCTGGGCCAGCTTGCGGTAGCGCGCCCACACCCCGGGGGCGCACAGCACGTTGACCATCCCGGTCTCGTCTTCCAGGTTCATGAACGTCACCCCCTGTGCGGTCGCCGGGCGCTGGCGGTGAGTCACCGCCCCGGCAACCAGAATTCGGGTCCCGTCGACGACGCCCAGCAACTTGTCGGCGGGAACCACCCCGAGGGCGTCGAGGTCGGCGCGCAGGTACTGAGTGGGATAGCTGTCCGGCGAGATGCCGGTGGCCCACACATCGGCGGCCGACAGTTCCAGGGCGCTCATCCCCGGTAGCGGCGGCACGTGCGAGGAAGAGCCCACCCCCGGCAACCGGTCCGGCCGCTGGGTGGCCGCCGCGCCCGCCGCCCACAGCGCCTCGCGCCGACTGACCCCGAAACAGCCCAGCGCACCGGCGGTGGCCAGCGCCTCGGTCTGGGGTACCGACAGCTGCACCCGGTTGGTCAGGTCGATCAGGGTGGTGAACGGCCCGTTGGCATTTCGTTCGCCGATCAGGCGCTCTGCCAACTCGTCACCGATATGGCGGACACTACCCAACCCCAGCCGCACGTCCATGCCGGCGTTTTCCAGCGTGGCGTGGGACAGGCTGGCATTGATGTCTGGTCCGTGTACCACCACCCCGTGCCGGCGTGCGTCGGCGACCAGGGACTGCGGTGAATAGAACCCCATCGGCTGGGCCCGCAACAGTGCCGCGCAGAACGCCGCCGGATGGTGCAGCTTGAACCACGACGAATAGAACACCAGCGACGCGAAACTCAGCGAATGACTCTCCGGGAAACCGAAATTGGCGAATGCTTCGAGCTTCTCATAGATGCGCTCGGCCACTTCGCCGGCGATGCCGTGCAGTTCGGCCATGCCTTCGAAGAACCGGGTGCGTAGCCGTCGCATCTTCTCGGTGGAGCGTTTCGAGCCCATGGCCCGGCGCAGCTGGTCGGCCTCGGCCGCGGTGAAACCCGCACAGTCGACCGCCAGTTGCATGAGCTGCTCCTGGAACAACGGGATACCCAGCGTTTTCTTCAGCGCGGATTCCATCGACGGATGGTCGTAGGTGACTTTCTCCAAACCGTTACGGCGACGGATATAGGGATGCACCGAGCCACCCTGGATCGGACCCGGCCGGATCAACGCCACCTCGACCACCAGGTCGTAGAACTCCCGCGGCTTGAGCCGGGGCAGGGTGGCCATCTGCGCGCGGGACTCGACCTGGAACACCCCGACCGAGTCGGCCTTCTGCAGCATCTCGTAGACCGCCGGTTCGGACAGATCCAGCTTGGCCAGGTCGACGTCGATGCCCTTGTGCTCGGCCAGCAGGTCGATGGCGTAGTGCAGCGCCGAGAGCATTCCGAGGCCGAGCAGGTCGAACTTCACCAAACCGATTGCCGCACAGTCATCTTTGTCCCACTGCAGTACGCTGCGGTTGGCCATGCGGGCCCACTCCACCGGGCATACGTCGGCGATCGGGCGGTCACAGATCACCATGCCGCCGGAGTGGATGCCGAGATGCCTTGGCAGATTGGCGATCTGGGTGGCCAGATCGATCACCGGCTGCGGGATGTCTTCCGCCTCCGGCGAGTCGGGGCGTCCGTTCCACCGGCTGAGCTGCTTGCTCCAGGCGTCCTGCTGCCCCTGGGAGAATCCCAGCGCCCGGGCCATGTCACGGACAGCGCTGCGTCCGCGGTAGGTGATGACGTTGGCCACCTGGGCGGCGTAGTCCCGACCGTAGCGTTCGTAGACGTACTGGATGACGTTCTCGCGCAAGTCCGATTCGATGTCGATGTCGATATCGGGCGGCCCGTCGCGGGCCGGGGACAGGAACCGTTCGAACAGTAACTCATTGGCAATCGGGTCGACGTTGGTGACCTTGAGCGCGTAGCAGACCGCCGAATTGGCTGCCGATCCCCTGCCCTGACACAGGATGTCGTTGTCCCGGCAGAACCTGGTGATGTCATGCACCACAAGGAAATAGCCGGGGAACTTCAACTGCTCGATGATGCGCAGCTCGTGTTCGATCTGCGCGTAGGCCTTTTCTGCGTTGCCGACGGGCCCGTACCGCTCGGCAGCACCCGCCATGACCAGATGTCGCAGCCAACTGTCCTCGGTGTGCCCGGCAGGAACGTCGAACGGGGGCAGCTGCGGGGCGATGAGCGCCAGACCGAAGGCACACTGCTCACCGAGATTTGCTGCGGCCGTCACGATCTCGGTACCGAACCGCCGGGCCATCTCCTCCCCCGAGCGCAGATGCGACCCGCCGAGCGGCGCCAGCCACCCGGCCGCGGTGTCCATCGAGTTACGGGCCCGGATCGCCGCCATCGCCATGGCCAGCCGGCCCCGGTCGGGCGTCGCGAAGTGTGCACCGGTGGAGGCCACCACCGCTGTTCCGAATCGCTGGGCCAGCCCGGCCAGGACGGCATTGCGCTCATCGTCACACGGATGGCCGTGATGGGTGAGTTCGATGCTGACCCGGTCAGCCCCGAAGCGATCCACCAGATCGGCCAGTGCAGCGGCGGCAGCCTCTGGGCCGCCATGGGAAAGCGCCTGGCGGACATGACCTTTACGACAGCCAGTGAGGATGTGCCAGTGCCCACCGGCAGCCTCGGTGAGCCCGTCGAAGTCGTAGCGGGGCTTACCCTTCTCGCCACCGGCCAGGTGGGCCTTGGCGATCTCGCGGGACAACCGCCGGTACCCCTCCGGCCCACGGGCCAGCACCAGCAGATGCGGGCCGGGCGGATCAGGATCCTCGGTGCGGGGGACGTTGCCCAACGACAACTCGGCACCGAACACCGTGGCCACGTCCAACTCCCTGGCCGCCTCGGCGAAGCGAACCACACCGTAGAGCCCGTCGTGATCGGTCAGCGCGATCGCCCGAAGGTTCAGCCGGGCCGCCTCCTCGACCAGTTCCTCCGGCGTGCTCGCACCGTCGAGGAAGCTGTACGCCGAATGCGTGTGCAGCTCGGCATAACGGACCGACGTTCGCGACCGGTCGAGCTCCGGCGGCTGGTAGCTGCCGCGCTTACGCGACCAGGCCGGGCCGTCCCCACCGTCACCCTCGGACTCCAACGGCAGGCCGGAACGGCGGGGCTTGCCATCCGCGGCGGGCCGGGGGTTACCAGAGAGCACCCGCTCCATCTCCGACCAGCTCGGTGGCCCGTTGTGCCAACCCACCGCACCAGTATATCGAACGCCTGTTCGAAACTTCACCTCGTGATGCCAATCACGCTGCCGCCCCCTACGATTCCTCTGGGCTGGGGATCGGCTGTGAGAGGACGGGCAATGGCATCGGCGTCAACGTCAGCATCAACCAGGTACATCGGCTACGTCGGTGGTGTCGCGGTGGCGGCAGGAGTCGGGGCGGCGCTCGCCGTGGCCGGCCAGGGCACTGCTCACGCTGATTCGACGGACGGTGCGTCCAAAGAGTCGACCAACAGCAGCGCATCGCAGCACGTCAACGCCGGACCCAAGGGCGGTCAGAGCAGGGCCGGTGGCGTCAAACGGGTCAAGCCACTGTCAAAGGTCAAAGACAGCGTCAAGGACAGCATCGACAAGCAGGCCGACAAGATCGAGAAGGCGGCCGCACGCGTCACCAAGACCGTTCAGGACGCCACGCCCGCCAAGCCGGTGGCCGTCACGCCCAAACCGAAGCCCAGCGCCGAGGAGTTCGAGGCCGGGCAGGTCGCCAAGCTCAAGGACCTGTTCTCCCCCAAGCAGGCGGCGGCTCCCAAGCCGGCGCCCGTGGAGGCCGACCAGTCGGACGCCGAGACCGTCGTGCAACCGGTGAGCAGGGCGCTCGTCACCCCGAAGGTCGGCGCCGTACAGACCCAGGCCGACACCTCAGACGATGTCCAGGCATGGAATCCCAACCCGTTCCGGGCCGACGATCCGGAGCCCACGGACATCCCCGAGCCGATCATGAATCTCCGGGACGCGTTGATGAACACCGCCCTTCCCGACGAACTCGACCCGTTCATCCGGGAAGCCACCGAGCAGATCTACCGGGGCAGTCAGATCGTGCCGTGGGTGAACGCCGTGATTCCGATCAGCAAGATCCTGCCGAGTCTGACGCCCGCCCTCGGCGATGACGCCGCGGCCCGCGATGCACGGCAGACGATCATCAACGAGCTGATCAAGACCACCCCGCCGGGATCGGCGGTGTACTACGGCTACGACATTGCCGTCGACCTGCTCAACATCGAAGACCAAGGCGCCGATCTCAAGGTCCAGGCCGTCGCAACGGTATGGGATCTGCTGGATCCGTTCCAGTTGGCGCACAACACCGGCAATTCCGGCATCGGCGGCTCTGTCGGCTAGCGCTGCGTCGTCCGGGTAGCGGGCCCTACTCCACGAGCGACGGTGTGTCGTGCCGGAGTGTCTCGCCCCGGAAGAACGCCGGGTTGACCGACCGCCAGACGAACATGAGCACGGCGCCCAGCAGCAGGATGCCGAAGCCCATGAAGAACACCAACCCGATACCGCCGATCGCAGCACCGCTGCCGTTCTCCGGGTTCATGCTCTCCCTGATCGCGATCACGAACACCAGAGCCAGCATGATTCCGCCGAGCAGGGGGAACAGGAACTTGAACACGATGTTGTGGGCGCTGGTGAACAACTCCCGACGGAAATACCAGACACACGCGAATGCCGTGATGCCGTAGTACCAGCAGATCATGATGCCAAGGGCGGCAATGGTATCCAGCAAGGCGCTCTCGGACAGCAGATTCACCACGGTGTAGAACACGCCGGTGACCACGCCTGCGGTGATGGTCGCGAAACCGGGCACGAGATAGCGCGGGCTGACATCGGCGAAACGCGGCGGGAAGGCCTTGTAGGCACCCATCGCCAGCATCGCCCGCGCGGCAGGCAGGAAGGTGGTCTGCAGGCTGGCCACCGACGAGGCCAGGATCGCCAGGAACAGCAACGGGCCCGCCCAGTTGCCCAGCACCGGATCGGCCAGCGCGGCGAATACGTTGTCCTCGTGCTCCGGATTACCGAGCCCCAGGCCCTCTTCCCCGATGCCGGCATACATCATCACCGCGACGGCAACCAGCAGATACGTGGCCAGGATCGAGAGCACGCACAGCAGTCCGGCCCGGCCCGGCACCTTCGTCGGGTCCTTGGACTCCTCCCCCAGCGTCAGGCAGGTGTCCCAGCCCCAGAAGGCGAAGATCGATCCAGTGAGGCCGACGGCGAACACACCGAAGGTCAGTCCGGTGAACGGATCGAACCAGTCCAGGTCCAATGACAGCCCGGCCGGTGCATCACCGCGGCCCACATGGATGAACGCCATCACCGCGAAGGCGAGCAGCACCACCATCTGGAAGCCGACCATGACGTACTGGACCCGCTCACTGGTCGTGATACCGCGGCTGGCGATGGCGGTGGCAATGGCCAGGAACACCAGCGTCGTGACGATGTTGATGGCCTTGTTGTCGGTGAGATCGGCGATCGGGGGATGGTTGGTGATCCTGGCGATGAACAGATAGAAGAACTCCACCGCGATGGCGGCGAGGTTGGACAGCACGATGATCGAGGCCATCACCATGCCCCATCCGCACATCCAGCCGACATACGGGCCAAATGACTTGGTGGACCACGTGAACGACGCCCCGCAATCGGGCGCACGCGAGTTCAGTTCGCGATAGGCGTAGGCGGTCAGGAACATCGGGATGAACCCGGCGATGAAGATCGCCGGCATCTTCAGGCCGACGGCGGCGACGATCAAACCGATGCTCGCGGTCAGCGTGTACCCGGGCGCGACGCACGAGATCCCAAGGATCGCACCCGAGAACGTGCCGACCTTGCCCGCGGCGAGCCCCTTGGACACCAACCCGCTGGACTGCTCGGCCGCCTCCAGCTTTTGATGCGACACGGATTCCGATGCGGACTCGGTCATGAGTGGTCCTCGCCGTCTTTCAGTTCATCCCGGGGCACAACCACCATCGGCACGTCCAACACCCGCAACATCTTGGCCGCCGTGGAACCGAGGAAGATCCGCCGCGGCGCACTGAGCCGGCTGGATCCGACCATGATGATGTCGCCGTCGTCCCAACCCAACTGTTCGACGGCGGCCTCGACGCTGGAACCGGTCACGATCGTGGAGGTCACCGGAAAGTCCGCCGGCAGTTCATTTCTGGCGGTCTCCAACGCCCGCTCGGCATGGGATTGCGCATGCGCCCGCACCGCCTCGCTGTCGCCCCGCAGCGAACCGAAGGTCGGATCGAGGGCGACCAGCGACACCAGACGCAACGGTATGCCCGCGGCCCGACTGGCGCGTACCGCGGTGGCGAGCAATAGATCCGATCCCTGGCGTTGACCGATGGCGCAGGTGATTTCGTGTACCCGCTGGACCCTGGAAAAGCGGGTTCCGCGCGGCGCCACCGCGACCGGTACCGGCGATGAGTGCAACAGCTCGTTGACCACGGACCCCAGTGAGTAGCTGCCGACCAGCCCTCCGCCCGCGCCCCCGACCACGATGGCGTTCGCCTGCAGCCGTAGCGCTTCGCGGATCAAGCCGTCGGTGAACGATTCGTCGAAGCTCAGATGCGTATGTGCCACAACGTCGTCGGGCACCGAGGCCAGCGCGTCGTCCAACCAGCCCTGCGCCTGTTCGGCCAGCACCTCTTCGTAGCCGCCGCCTTTGGGGACCGTGCCCGGCGGCGCGGTGTCGGGCGGTAGCACGATGCAGATGTCGACCTCGGCGTCCAGGGTTCGGGCGAACCGAACCGCCAAGGCCAACGCATCGGCGCCACCGGGAGTGGCCAGATATCCAACGACCAGGTTTACCTGTGTCACCTGCCACCGCCCATCCCGCACCGCGCCGTGCGCCCGTAGTGGTCCGATCCTGTCAATCCACCACGCGGTATGCAGCGCTTCTACGAAATTGCCGGATCGGCTGGATCAGTCGCCATACTCGGCTGCCCCGTCGTCGAGCACGACCCTGGCGTCGGCACCGTCGGGCCCCGCGGCCTCGGTGCGGAACACCGCCCGTCCCGGTTCGGTACGCCAGACCGACGTGGTCAGCGTCTCCCCCGGGAATACCGGCGAGCTGAAACGCGCCGCCACCGCGTGAACCTTCGTGGCGTCACCGCCACCGAGTGCGGCGACCAGCGCCCGCCCGGCCACGCCATAGGTGCACAGCCCGTGCAGGATCGGCTTCGGGAAGCCGGCGAGATTCTGCGCGAACCACGGATCGCTGTGCAGCGGATTGCGGTCCCCGGAGAGCCGGTAGATCAGCGCCTGGTCCTCGCGCGTCGGCAACACCACCTGGGCGTCGGGTTCGCGGTCCGGAATCTGGGGCGCCTCGGGACGCTGCCCGGGGCGGCCGCCGAATCCGCCTTCACCCCGAATCACCACGGTGGTAAGGGTTTCCGCGACAACCTCGCCGTCGGCCGGATCGGTGCCGATGCCCTTGAGCATGACCACCGCGTTCTTGCCCTCACCCTTGTCCTGGATGTCGACCACCTCGGAGACGACGCTCAACTTTCCGGCCGGGGGCAGCGGCCGGTGCAGCCGGATCTCCTGGGAGCCGTGCAGCAGCATGCTGAAGTTGAACGTGCCGATCTTGAGTGCCGCCGGGAAGGCCGAACAGGCAATCACCGCATAGGTGGGCAGCACCTGCTGTTCGATCTCGTGGCTGTTCTCGGTGGTGAACGCGAGGTCGTCTGTTCCCGCGCCGACGCCGATCGCGTACAGCAAGGTGTCGCGGTCGGTCCAGTCGAACGTAATCGGATCGGTCGTCTCGCCAATGGCATCCGGATTGAGTGGCATGCGTGCCGACGATAGTTGAGTCGACCGCCCTTGTTGACGTTTGCCCGTTCTCGGGCCACGATGGCTCGCATGCGTTATGTCGTTACCGGCGGTACCGGGTTTATCGGCCGCCGAGTGATCACCCGGATTCTGTCCCGCGAACCCGCCGCCGAGGTGTGGGTGCTGGTGCGTCGTGAGTCTCTGACACGGTTCGAGCAGCTGGCCCAGAACTGGGACGAGCGAGTGAAACCACTGGTCGGCGACCTGACCGCGGCAGATCTCGGACTGTCCGACACCGATATCGCCGAGCTCGGGGACGTCGCGCACGTGGTGCACTGTGCGGCCATCTACGACATGACCGTCGGCGAATCCGAGCAGCGGGCCGCCAACGTCGACGGCACCCGCGCGGTGATCGAGCTGGCCCGGCGACTCGACGCCACGTTGCACCATGTGTCCTCGATCGCGGTGGCCGGAAACCATCGGGGCGTGTTCACCGAGGACGATTTCGACGTCGCCCAGGACCTGCCCACGCCGTATCACCAGACCAAGTTCGAGGCCGAACTGCTGGTGCGCTCGACACCCGCCCTGCGCTACCGGGTGTACCGCCCGGCCGTCGTGGTCGGCGATTCGCAGACCGGCGAGATGGACAAGATCGACGGCCCGTACTACTTCTTCGGCGTACTGGCACGCCTCGCCGCACTTCCCAGGTTCACGCCGATGATGCTGCCCGACTCGGGCCGGACCAACGTCGTGCCGGTGGACTACGTAGCTGACGCGATGGTCGCGCTGATGCACGCCGAGGACAAGGATTGTGAGACGTTCCACCTCACCGCGCCGAAGACCATCGGGCTGCGCGACATCTACCGCGGGGTGGCGGGCGAGGCCGGGCTGCCCCCGCTGCGCGGCTCACTGCCCCGGGCCACCGCTGCACCGGTGTTGCGCGCGCGGGGACGGGTGAAGGCGGTGCGCAACATCGTCGCCACCCAGTTGGGCATCCCCGGCGAGGTACTCGACGTGGTCGAGTTGCGGCCGACCTTCACTGCCGAGAAGGCCATCGCCGCGTTGCGCGGTACCGGCATCGCGGTGCCCGAATTCAGCACGTACGCACCGAAACTGTGGCGGTACTGGGCTGAGCACCTCGATCCCGACCGGGCTCGGCGCGACGATCCGGCCGGCCCTCTGGTCGGCAAGCACGTCATCATCACCGGTGCCTCCAGCGGCATCGGTCGGGCCTCGGCCATCGCGGTGGCCGATCGGGGGGCTTGCGTCTTCGCGCTGGCCCGCAACGGTGAGGCGCTCGACGATCTCATCGCCGAAATCCGTTCTGGCGGCGGACAGGCCTACGCGTTCACCTGTGACGTCACCGATTCGGCGTCCGTCGAGCACACCGTCAAGGACATCCTCGGCCGCTTCGGCCACGTCGACTATCTGGTGAACAACGCGGGCCGGTCCATCCGCCGGTCGGTGGTGAACTCGACGGACCGCCTGCACGATTACGAACGCGTGATGGCGGTCAACTACTTCGGCTCGGTACGCATGGTGCTGGCGCTGCTGCCGCACTGGCGCGAGCGCCGGTTCGGCCACGTGGTCAACGTGTCCAGTGCGGGCGTGCAGGCCAACAGCCCGAAGTACAGCGCCTATCTCCCGTCCAAGGCTGCGCTCGACGCCTTCTCCGAGGTGGTCGGCACCGAGACCCTGTCGGATCACATCACCTTCACCAATATCCATATGCCGCTGGTGAAGACGCCGATGATCGCACCGTCACGCAAGCTGAACCCCGTGCCGCCGATCTCCGCCGAGCATGCCGCGGCCATGGTGGTGCGCGGCCTGGTGGAGAAACCGGCCCGGATCGACACGCCGCTCGGTACCGTCGCCGATTTCGGCAACTACCTGACCCCGAAGCTGTCTCGCCGCGTCCTGCATCAGCTGTATCTCGGCTATCCGGACTCGGCCGCTGCGCGTGGTCTGGACGACGCTGAGGGCACGGTGAGCGCGCCCCGTCGGCCGAAGCGGCCGGCCCGCAGCGGCCGCACCCTGCGGGTCCCCCGTGCAGTGGCCCGCCCGGTCAAGCGTGCGGTGCGGTTGGTGCCCGGCGTGCACTGGTAGACCTTCAGCGACTTCCGGGGCCGCCGTGGCTATCCAACAACGTTGTCCCACACAATCATTGCCATATCCGCGGTCGCTTCCATGTCGGCGCGGGAAGCGCCGTCCCTGGCCTGGATGGACAATCCGTAGAGCACCGTGATCATGAACGAGGCAAGCCGCTGCGCGTCGAGGTCCTCGGGCAGCTCGCCGTCTGCCATGCCCGCCCGGATCCGGCCGAGCAGACGCGCACGGTCCTCTTCGCGGCAGGCCTTGAGCAGGTCGCGCATCACCGCGGTTTCGCTCGAGTAGGCGATGCCGGCGAGCACGATGAGGCAGCCCGGCGGCGTTGCGGGATCGGCATAGTCGCGCACGTTGTCCCGCAGCATGGCCTCGACGGCATCCCGAACCGGACCCGGGCGCTGCAGTGCGATCGTGGTCGGTGAGCGGTCAGGCGCGTTGTAGTACGCGACCGCTTCGCGGAACAGATCCTCCTTGGAGCCGAACGTGGCGTACAGGCTCGGGGCATTGAGGCCCATCGCCGTGGTCAGGTCACTGACCCGAGCGCCTTCGTAGCCGCGCTCCCAGAACACGTCCAACGCCGCCTGCAGCGCGGTGTCCCGATCGAACGCACGAGGCCGGCCGCGACGGCCTACGGGTTGACGGGGCATGGGATCAGTCTATATTTGTAGTGTTCATTACAAAATTGATTGGAGCTCGGCATGCCGTTGACATCCAAAACCGCACTGGTGACCGGGGGCAGCCGCGGGATCGGCGCCGCGATCGCGCGACGACTGGCCGCCGAGGGCGCCGACGTGGCCTTCACCTACCGGTCGTCGCCCGAGCGAGCGGCCGAAGTGGTCGAGGCGATCACCGGATCCGGCGCGAAAGCCCTTGCCCTACAGCTCGACACCGCCGCTCCCGACGCTGCGCAGCGAGCCGTCGATGCGGTAATCGAGGCGTTCGGCCGGCTGGACATCCTGGTGAACAACGCCGGCGTCTTCCCCAACGGTCCACTGGACCAGGTGAGCACCACCGATATCGATCAAGCCATCAATCTGCACATCCGCGCGCCGTTCCTGTTCAGTCAGGCCGCCGCGGCGGTCATGGGCGAGGGCGGCCGCATCATCACGATCGGCAGCAATCTGGCAGACCGCACCCCATTTCCCGGCGTGACGCTGTATTCGACGACCAAGGCGGCCGTCGGTGCGCTCGCCCGAGGGCTGGCCCGCGATCTCGGACCACGGGGAATCACCGCCAATGTGGTGCAGCCGGGCAACACCGACACCGAGATGAATCCGGCTGACAGTCCCGAAGCCATCGCCGACCTCCCCAACATTCCGCTGGGACGCTTCGCACACGCCGACGAAATCGCCGCCGCCGTCGCCTATCTCGCCGGTCCGGATGCCCAGTACGTCAACGGCACCACCCTGACCGTCGACGGCGGCTACAACGCCTGACACGGAGGCAACCATGTCGTGGGTATTGCTGGTCTTTGCCGGGCTGCTGGAGATCGTCTGGGCGCTGGCGATCAAACAGTCCGAAGGCTTCACCAGGCTGTGGCCGAGCGTGGTGTGCGTGGTCGCCGCGGTTGTCAGCTTCGCGATCCTGGCGCTGGTGGTCAAACACCTGCCGGTGGGCACGGCGTACGCGGTGTGGGCCGGCATCGGGGCGGTCGGAGTCACCATTGCGGGCGTGGTGTGGTTCAGCGATGCGCTGACACCGTTGCGGATGATGTTCATCGCGCTGATCGTGGTGGGCCTGGTCGGCCTGCGCTTTGTTGAGCAGTGAGCCCGCCCGCCTTAAGGTTGGCGACGTGACGTCGCCGCTACCCGTATTCGCCGATGTCGATACCGGTGTCGACGATGCCATGGCGCTGGCGTATCTGTTCGCCAGCCCCGAGGCCGAGTTGGTCGGTATCGCCTCGACCGCGGGAAATGTTCCGGTGCAACAGGTCTGCACCAACAACCTGGGCCTGCTGGAGCTGTGTGGGGCGACCGGGATCCCGGTCTCCAAGGGGGCCGAGCAGCCGCTGAGTGCACCGCTGCGCACCGCCGAGGACACCCACGGGCCACAGGGCCTTGGATACGCTCAGTTACCGGACAGCGACCGACTGCTCACCGCCCACGACGCCGCCGAGGCCTGGATCCGCGCCGCACATGCGCACCCGGGTGAATTGATCGGGCTGGCCACCGGACCCCTGACCAACCTGGCGTTGGCCATGCGCGCCGAACCCACTCTGCCCAAGCTGCTGCGCCGCCTGGTGATCATGGGTGGGGTGTTCGACTACCGGGGCAACACCACACCGGTGTCGGAGTGGAACATCAGCGTCGACCCCGAGTCTGCCGCCGAGGTCTTCAGTGGCTGGAACGCCGCCTGGGGTCTCGACAATGCCACCCATGTGCCAATCGTGCTGGGCCTCAACCTCACCGAGAACATCGCGATGACGCCTGCACTGCTGAACCGATTGGCGGCCGCGGCCGGGTCACCGTCGGCAGCGATGAGCGTGCTCGACGAGCGGGGCACCCGGTCGACGGCGGGCAACCCGTTGATCCGCGTCCTGGAGGACGCCATGCGGTTCTACTTCGAGTTCCACTTCGACACCGGCGACGGGTACCTGGCGCATCTGCACGATCCGTTGGCTGCCGCAGTGGCCCTGGACCCGGAGTTGGTGAGCTACCGGGAAACCACGGTCGACGTCGAACTGAGCGGCACGTTGACCCGCGGCATGACGGTGGCCGACTGGCGCGGGCACTGGGGCCGCCCGCCCAATGCGCTCATCGGCACCGACGTCGACCCGACGGTGTTCTTCGACCGGTTCATCGATCGGGTGGGATATTACGCGAAGCGGCTTATGTAGCGAGCCGCTCAACGGTGGGACAGCGCTACCCGACGCCCCTGTTCGGCGCCATCGGTGAGGGTGCCGGCACCGGGCGACTGGGAGTCGGAATGGAGACATCTGGAGCGTCGACGATCTGAGGCGTTTCCACGACATCTTCGCGTGTGCAACAGCCAGGATCGATATCGGGCGCATCGCAGTAGGGAACGGTTCCTCCCATACCCTTCGTGTCTCCACCAGCCATGTAGCAACACTGCGCGACGAGATCGTCGTATTCGACACCCGGATTCCCTGCGGCCACGCAGGAGTTGTAGGCATCCTCGTTCAGGGTTTCCGGTCTGGCTTCGGCGATTGCGGTTGACCACAAGGTGATCCCGGCAAGGAGCACGGCTGCGGCCAGGTAACAGCTGGAGCGGGTGAGAACGGTGGCGCTGGTGTCCGGGGTTGTCGAGGTCATTTCTGGTCCTTGGTGGTCGAGTGATCTGGGCGTCCGACCGTCCTGACCGCTGTGGGTGGCATGCAATCGTGTCCGTGGTTCGCTGCGTTGACCCGAACCCACAGCAAGATTAGTGATTACGGGGGAGAATGTCTTTTGCTCGTTTCACTGACTGAAACGAGCATCATCAGCCCCGGCGCGGGAGGGGGCGGCAATGGTTGGCAAGATCGACGACGACCACACCATGGTCGGACGTGTCCTTGCCGTCATCGAGGCGGTGGCTGAGTTCGGGCCCAACACCACACTCCGGCAGCTGGCCACGATCACCGGTCTCCCGAAGGCAACCGCGCTGCGCATCGCGAATACCCTCGTGCGACGCGGGCTGCTGGGGCGCACTGTGTACGGCTATATGCTCGGAACGGAACTGAGTCGTTTCGGCGAGACAGCTTCGTTGCACCAGGATTTCGACCGTTACCTGCCGGTACTCGAGGAGCTGCACGCCGCTCACGGCGGTGTGGTGTGGCTGACCGCCGGACACGAATTGGTCAATGTGCAACCCATTATCGTGGTGTGCGACAACGGGTTATCCGTAGCGCAGGTAGGAGGGCCCGCCCCAGGAAGTGCGGCGATGCTACTCAACACCGCTGGGGGTCATCTGGTGTTGGCGCACCGGCCGCACCTGCTGGAAAGCATGGTCCGCAATGGGATGGCGCCCTCCACATCCAATTCCATACGCGACGTGACACAGCTCTACGCAAGCGTGCATCGAGCCCGGCAGGATGGAGTCGCCGTGGAATCCGAGCAGAGCAGTCCCGGATGGAGTTGCGCGGCGGCGCTGCTACCGAGCACGACCGACAAATGCGCCCTCATCGGCATCACCATCCCAGCCGGTCGAGCCAACACCCGCGAAAAACTCCGCTCCCTGCTTCGCGCGTTCGACGCGATCGTGGCAGATGCCGGACCCCTCAACGAATCCCGCACACTCGGCGGCAGGCATTAGCTATTCATAGGCGCCCTCCAGATACCACCGGCGCTGCCGATAACACAGCAGCAGAGCCAGATCTTCCCCGCCGCCCCTCTCGTCACGCCCCAGCAGCACCTGGACCCGTGCCGTGCGTCCAGCTCCTCGGTTCTCCGGATCCCACCACCGCTCGTCGACCGGCCACGGCCCCGCCCACCAGCGCAGCCTGCCGTCACGGCGGCCGGCACCGGCCAGCTGCGCCGGATCAGCCGAGAACAACCCACGGCTGGTGACCCGAACCGGATTTCCCTGTACATCAAGCAATTCCACGGGTTCATCGAGCAGCACGGTCGGTGAGGGTTCGGGCAACTGGCCGGGCCACGGCTGCCGCGGATCGGCTCGCGGTACCGGCTCGTCTCCCAAAGGTGTGAGGGTGATGCGTTCGGCAGGCCCGCGCCCGCCGCTGAGCACCGGAACCTGCACCGCTTCCGGGCCGAGCAGCCCCTGAACGCGCAGCAGCGCCCGCCGGGCCCGCAGCCGATCCTCCTCCCCCAGCCCGCCCCACAACGGCAATTGCAGCGCCGCCGACGACACCACCTCCACCGGGCGCAGGCGCAGCACCGTGACCGGGCCGGTGGGCCGCTCGGAAGTGCGACGGTTCAGCCAGCCGTCCAGTTGCCAACGCACCCGGTCCGCGGTGGCATCCTCGGTCAGCGGTTCGGCACACCGCCAGACCCGTTCCAGTTCTTCGCCATTGGCGGTGACAGCGTGAATGGCCAACCGGGTGCAGCCCACCCCCGCCGCCTCCAGATGACGATGCAGATCGCCGGCCAGGGACCGGCCTGCGAACGCTGCGGCGTCCACCCTTTCGATCGGCGGGTCGCAGTTCATCACCGCATCGAGTTCGGTGGCCGGATCCCGTCCGGAAGGACCCCGGTCCGGCTCGCCACAGGCAAACCGGTGCGCCGCCACCGCGTCAGCTCCGAACCGGGAGGCGACATCGGTGCGGGACAACTCGGCGAACTGCCCGAGGGTTCGGATACCCATCCGCCACAACAGGTCTGCCAGGTCCTCCCGGCCCGGGGCGGCCAGGGCCGGTTCCGTGGACAACTGCCGGATCGACAGCCCCGACAGAAACTGCGCGTCGTTCCCGGGTTCGACGATGCACCCCGCCCGGGCAGCGAAGACCGCGGTGGAAAGTTGATCGGCGATACCGACCTGGCATTCGGCCCCGGCCGAGGCGACGGCGTCGATCAATCGTTCAGCCGCAACCGGTTCGGACCCGAAGTACCGCGCCGCGCCGCGCACCGAGAGCACCAGCAGTCCCGGACGCAGCACCTCGGCGCGCGGCACCAGATCGTCGACGGCAAGCGTCACGTTCTCGAAATGGCGGGCGTCCCTGGCCGGGTCGGCGGTGACGACATGTAGTTGCGGACACCGGGCCTGCGCCTCGCGCCGGCGCAGGCCGCGCCGGACCCCGGCCGCACGTGCCGACGCCGAGCAGGCGATCACCCGGTTGGCCAGGGTGACCGCGACCGGCACCGTCGAGGTCAGCCCTGCCGCCGTCGCCGCGGCCACTGCCGGCCAGTCCATACACCAGAGGGCCAGCACCCTGGAATCCGCGGGCATGAACTATCCGCCTGCCGCACAAGCCGATCCGATGCCACGCCCCCGGCCACGCATGGCCAGCCGGACCCGGCTGATCCGCCCGCGCCCGGGCGTCGGGATGTCCTGTCCGGCGCCGGCCACCTCATAACCGCACACCCGGGCCTCCAGCCGAGCTGATGCTCCCTGCCAGTCACCGTCGGTGACCAGCAGGGTGCAGCCTTTCTGCCGGGCCCGCGCCACCATCACCCGGGCCCGGCTCGGCGGCACCGAACGCCCACCCAGCCCGAGCACCACCAGATCCATCCCGTCCATCAGCACCGAGGCCACCTCGACGGGATCGGCACCCGGGTCGGGGACCACCGCGAGCCGGCTCAGATCTGCGCCCATCTCCACCGCGGCCAACAGGCCGGCATCGGGCTGGCCGATGATCACCGCGTGCCCACCCGCGGCCGTGACCGCAGCCACCATGCCCAACGACAGCGACCGGGCACCGGCAGCCACCGCGACGGACCCGCGCGGCAGCATCGTCGGCAGACTCTCGGGCAACGTCTCAGCCAGCGTTTCAGGGGGCTTCAGCAAAGATTCTGCAGCCGGGACCGCAGCGCCGGCCCGAGGCACGCCACGATGCGCCGGACCAACCTTCCCCGACACCGAGGCAATCTTGCGGCGGAGGTGTTCCACCTGCTCAGAGCGGGTAAGTAGGCGCAAATCAAGTTCTGCCGCAACAGTCACAACAACACCTCCCACACCATCCATATCCAGCCATTTTCGAATATATGTTCGATCACTCGAGTAAACACCCACCCCCCGACAGCGTCAAGCTGCGGGCGGCGGCCATCGACCCAGGGGGCAGGACCGGCCGAAATGGTTCTGCGGCCATGCGGACCTTCAGTTAGAGTTCCCCTCACCAGAACCCGCTTCGGGATGGGACTGGCCACGACTTTGCGTTGCAGGTAGTGGGAATCACCGCGATTCGCCGAAGGCCAAGTTCTGTAACAGTCACGGGGGACAGTGAGGACACGCATCATGAAGTCAGGGCAGTTGACTCGTCGGCTCACCGTCATCGCAGGCGGTGCGGCCGTCATCGGGATGATCTCGTTCACCGCGGCGTGCGGTACCGAGGAGCAGAAGGGTCCCGAGACCACCACGCCGACCACTACGACGACGACCACCACCACGCCGGCCACACCTGCCCCACCGCCGACGGTCGAGCCGACCGAGAAATCGATCAACCCCACCGGCGGCAACCTCTTCACGCCCGGCGTGAAGGCACCCCCGGCTCCGACCGCCATCCCCGGCGACAACTAGACGCGGAGCGCAGAAAGTCGGTCGTTCACCCATGGCCGGGATGAACATCACCCCCGGACGGGCGTTACTGGCACTGATCCTGTTCAGCGCCCTGCTGGTCTCTGACCTGCGGACTGCGCCCGCCCCGGGTGGCACAGCGTACGGACCCGCCCACATTACGGGTCCGTACGCTCAACTGCTTTCTGCCTCAACCGATCTCGGCCCCGCCGACAACGGCTCGGCCCAGCTCACCATGACGCTGCACAACGCGACCCGACCAGCCGCACTGCTCGGGTGGGCCGACGAACATTCGTTGTCGGTCCGCTGGCGGCCCGGTGACGCCTGGGCGGTCACCGAGGGCCGATCCGCTGACCTGGCAACTGCTTTCGGGGTGGACATCCACGACTACCGGGGCCGGCGCGGCCAGGAGTTCTACGCCTCACCACAGCAGCCATCGATCCCCCGACGACTGTCCGTGGAGGTCACCGGAATCGGCCGCATCCTGGGATACACACCGCACCGGATGTCGCTGCCGGACCTCCGCAACCTGCCGACCGACGTTCCGGACCAGGGGTTGACACCGCAGGGGGTGCGCAACACCTACAACCTCGCCAACCTCGCGCAACAGGGCTTCACCGGCAAGGGCACCACCATCGTGTTCTTCGCGTTCGACGGCTTCGATCAGGCCGACCTGGACACCTTCGCCACCACCTTCGGCCTGCCGACGTTCACACCAATCGTGGTCGGCGGGCAACCGAGTGCCCCGCACGGCGAGACCACGATGGATCTGCAAGTCGCCCATGCCATCGCCCCGGATGCACAGAAGGTCGTGGTCAATGCCCGGCCGACAGTCCAGGGTGACGGCGCCTACGAGAAGATCGGGAAGATGCTCGAGTCCGCGGACCAGCAGTTTCCCGGTGCAGTATGGAGCTTCTCGATCGGCTGGGGCTGCGACAAGCTGATCACCGCCGCCGATCTCGCCCCGGTCCGCTCGGCTCTGGCCACCGCACACACCCACGGCACCACCGCATTCGATGCCAGCGGCGACCTGGCGGGCCTGGAATGCAAAGGCGGACAAGACTGGTCGTCTGCACCCGGCGAGGACGACATCGGCCTGGACTCGGTGGCCTCCCTGCCGGAGATGACCGGTGTGGGCGGCACGACCCTGTCCACCGACGCCCACGGCGGCTGGCTGGCCGAGCAGGCCTGGTTCGACGTCCCGCTGTCGCAGGGCACCGGCGGTGGCGTCTCGGCGATCTTCGACCGCCCCGAGTGGCAGCGCGACGTGTCTGCGCCAGGCAATGACAGCGCCGGGCGGCGGCTGACCCCGGATGTGGCCGCCGTGGCCGACCCCTTCACCGGCGTGAAAATCGTTCTGAACAACCAGGTTCTGGTCGGGGGCGGCACATCGCAGTCCGCACCGCTGTGGGCCGGGATGGCCGCAGTGATGAATCAGTACCTGATCGCCAACGGCGGCCGGGCGCTCGGCGACCTCAACCCGCTGCTGTACAAGATCGCCTCGGGCGCCCCGCTGCCGGCTTTCCGTGACGTCGACCTCGGCGGCAACGCAGTGGCCACCGCTTCACCCGGCTACGACGTAGTGACCGGACTGGGCTCGCCCGACGTGGAGAACCTCGCCAAGAACATCCTTGCCCTGCAGAAGGCACACCGATGACCGACGCACCCGACGACACCGACGTGCCCACCACCGAGTGCCGAGTCTGCAAGGTCGATGTGCCCGACGGGAAATACTGCGGGTTGTGCGGGGTACCGATCGACAAGGAGCGAGGTGACGGCCCGGAGTGGTTGCGCCTCAGCGCATCCTGCGTGGCCCCCGATGAACACCTGCTGCGACCGTCGATCGCCAGCTCCCTGTTCCCCCACCTGTCGCACCAGTCCCGCACCCCGTTCCGCATCGCGATGCTGGTCCTGTTGGCCGGGTTGGTGGCCTGTGCACTGCTGAAGTTGCCCGCGGCCCTGATCGCGGTTGCCGCGCTCGGGCTCCCGCTGCTGTTCGGCATCTATCTCTATGAGTCCGACGCCTTCCGCGACCTGCACCGCGTCAACCTCGTGCTGACCGTGGTGCTCGGAATTGCACTGGGGGTGGGATGGGTGCTTCTCACCGGCCACGCCATGGCCAGGTCCTACGGCGTCCCACTCGGTAGCGGGGTGACCACGTTCCGGATCATGCGCAACGGGTTGGGAATTCCGCTGGGCGGTGCCGTCCTGATGCTGCTACCTGCCGTTGTGGTGCGGGTGACCCACCGGTCGAGCCGGGAATCGTTGGACGGCTTCATGATCGGCGCCCTGGGCGCCACAGCCTTCACCGCGGCGGCCACCCTGACGCGGCTGGCACCACAGCTCACCACCGGCATGGTGGCGCGGGACCGCCCGATCTCCGGCCTTGTCGTCGAAGCCGGAATCCGTGGGGTAGCCATGCCTTTGACCGCCGCATCCATCGGCGGCCTGATCGGCGCGGCATTGTGGTTCACCCGCCCCGCCACCAAGGTCGACAAACACGTCGGTTATGTCCGGCTCGTGATGTTCTCCAGCGCATTTTCGGTGCTGATCGTCTACTGCGCGCTGGGTCTGATCGATGTGGCGCGGGTTCCCCAGTGGATCCAGTTGGCGGTGCACCTCGCGGTTTCCGCGATGGCGCTGCTAGCAGTGCGGGTGGGTCTGCATCTGGCGCTGCTGCACGAGGCGCAGGACGAGATCGCCTCCGATCAACCCATCCTCTGCGCCCGATGCGGCCACATCGTGCCCGATATGTCGTTCTGTCCGCACTGCGGTGCGGCCACCCACGCATCGTCGCGCACGTCCAGAGAAGTGCGGCGCGAGCACCGGCCGGTGCGTGACCCGGGATCCGATGCCGGGTGAGCACGTTCTTTCCCGGATACGCGGTACCGATTTCCACTGGCAGAACCCGAGCCATCCGCGGGACCTCGGCGCTGAAAGTGCTGGCGATCCTGGGCACCGGAATCGCTCTGGTCGCCGGCGTGCTGGCCTGGGTCTCACATGCGACGAGCTCGCCGCCGGCCCGCTACATGTGCCCACCGGACTGCGGGCGGCCCCCGACCGGGCAGGCGGTGGCCATCAATCCGGTATTCACCGCCCCAGACGGGAGTTTCTCGGTTTCCTACCCGGTGACCTCCTCGGCCTACAAGGTCACCACCAACCCCACCGGTGTCACCGCGGAGTTCCAGGCCGGTGACGGTGGCATGCTGCAATTGTTCAGCGAGCCGGCAAGCGGACGTAGTGCCGAGGACATCGCCAATTCCCTGGTCGACAGGACATTTCCGGATACCAAGACCGCCTACGACATTCCCAACGCCATGGTCGGCTACCACCCCGGTTTCGGGCTGGTCGCCGACTGCTGGCCACAGGGCGCCACAAGTAACTACATGCGAATGCGGGTGCTGGTGTTGGTCGCGGTGAAGAACGACCTCGCGCTCATCGCATCGGCCGTAGGACCGTACCGAGAATTCGGCCCCGGTTCGGGCGCCAGTAAGCCCTCGGGCGCCAACCTGCAGCTGGCACTGGACATGGGGAAGTATGTCAACAGTTTCCGGTGGCGCGGAGATCCCGACCGCTGACTCGCCCCGGTCGGAAAACACAATTGACGCCCGCGCCGGAGCGCACTGGGCTAGAGTTTGCTAGCAGACCCGCTCCAGGGCTGCATCTGCATCGTCCGCGGGGACCAGTGAGGACTAATCATGAGGTCACGTCGATCAACTCGTCGCCTCGCAGCTGCCGCTGCCTCCGCCGCAATCATCGGGATGATCGGGCTCAGTGCTTGCGGTACCGGCGAGAAGGCACCCGAGACCACCACGCCGTCCACCACGACAACGACGACCACGACTCCGTCGGCCCCGCCCCCAGTGCAGCCCACTGAGAAGCAGGTCTCCCCCGGGGGCGCCAACAGTTTCACGCCCACTCACGTAGAAGTGCCGGCGCCACCCACCGGGCGTCACGGGTTCGGCAGCCCTCATAGGCAGTAACGCCGGAACCGGCTCTGACAACCCAGCGCTCACCGTCGAATGCCGGGTATGCGAGGTATGCCGAACCGAGGTACCGGCGGGCACATTCTGCGGAGCGTGCGGCGCCCATCTGGACCCACAGGGCCACGGAGCCGCGTGGTTACGGCCACGTGCGTACTGCGCCGGCCGCGAGCACCTGCTGCGGCCGTCGGTGGTCAGCTCGCTGTTCCCCGCGCTACCGCACGATTCGCGCACGCCGTACCGACTCGGGATAGCAGCGCTGGCGGCCGCGGTAATCGCCTGCACATTGCTCCGGGTACCTGCCGCGATGATCGCGTTGGCTGCATTCGGCCTACCGCTTCTGTTCGTCACCTATCTCCGTGAAACGACTGTCTTCCAAAACCTTCCATCACGAACGCTGCTGCTGACCGCCGTCCTGGGCGCCGGATTGGGCGCCGCCTGGGCGCTGCTGACCGGAACCGCGGTTGCACGCGAGTACGACATGCCGATGGGTGTCGACGTGCCGCAGTTCCGAGTCATGCGCGACGGTCTCGCCGTCCCGCTCGGTGCCATGTTGTTGATGCTCGTCCCCCTGGTGGCGATCCGTCTGTTCGGGCCGCGCACCCGAGAATCCTTGGACGGCTTTGTGATCGGCGCCCTCGGCGCACTCACTTTCAGCGCGGCAGCCACATTGAGCCGATTGGCACCGCAGTTCGACGACGGGCTGGTGGACCACGACCGCCCTTTGGGCGGGCTGCTGGTCCAGGCCGGCATCCAGGCAATGGCGGTGCCGTTGACCGCAGCGGCCGCCGGCGCTCTCGTCGGCGTGGTCCTGTGGTTCACGGCGGCAGACAACGCTGGGCGCCCCAAACATGTGCGCGCCGCGTTGTTGCTGACGGCGGCAGTCGTCCCGGCCTGCTATGCGATCCTCGGTCTGATCGACGTCGCACCGGCGCCTGAGATCTCGGTGCTGGCAGTGCATTTCATCGTGACGGCGTTGGCCGTCCTGGCGTTGCGAGTCGGCTTGCAGCTCGCCTTGCTGTACGAGGTACACGGCACCATCCACGCCGACCGATCGCTGCAGTGCCGGCAGTGCGATCACACCGTTGGAGATATGGCGTTCTGTTCGGAGTGCGGCGCGGCGATCCGCGCATTGCAACGGACGGCACACCACCTGGGCCGCCCATTGCTGGGGGCATGGGGTACCGGCGTCGCGCTGTTGACGGCCGCCCTGGTCGTAGTGGCCGCCGTGGTCAGCAGCCCACCGGCACGCTATCGATGCCCACCGGACTGCGGCCGTCCGCCGACCACAGATCCGGTGACGACGAATCCCCGCTTCACCGCCCCGGACGGCGCGTTCTCGGTGTCCTATCCCTCGCCCGGCGCGGCGTACCGGATCACCACCGCCGACAACGGTGTGACAGCGGACTTTCTCGCCGGCGACGGTGGGACGATGCAACTGATCGGCAAACCCGCACACGGGCGGACGCCGGAAGAGATCGCCAAGGCCCTGGTCGAGGACACCTACCCCGACACCGAGGTCGACTACGAGATTCCGAACGCCATGGTCGGGTATCAGCCCGGCTACGGCGTGGTCGTCGACAGCTGGCCGCAGAACGCCACCGGTGACTACATGCGGATGCGGGTCGTCATTCTAGCTGCGGTCAAGAACGATCTGGCACTGGTCGCCATCGCGACAGGCCCGTACCACGAATACGGTCCTGACTTCGGCTCAGGGAAGCCCTCGGGGGCCAACCTCGATCTCGCACTGGATATGGGCAAGTACGTCAACAGTTTTCGTTGGCGTGGCGACCCGGCGCGTTGATCACTCCCACTCAATGGTGCCCGGCGGCTTGCTGGTGACATCCAGCACCACCCGGTTGACCTCTGGCACCTCGTTGGTGATCCGGGTCGAAATCCGTTCCAGCACTTCGTAAGGCACCCGGGTCCAGTCCGCGGTCATGGCGTCTTCACTGGACACCGGCCGCAGCACGATGGGGTGCCCGTAGGTGCGTCCGTCGCCCTGCACACCGACCGAACGCACGTCGGCCAGCAGCACCACCGGGCACTGCCAGATCTGATGATCCAGACCGGCTGCGGTGAGTTCCTCGCGGGCGATCGCATCGGCACGACGCAGGGTGTCCAACCGGTCGGCAGTCACCTCGCCCACGATGCGGATGCCCAGCCCCGGACCCGGGAACGGTTGGCGCCCAACAATTTCCTCGGGCAGGCCCAGCTCCCGGCCCACCGCGCGCACCTCGTCCTTGAACAGCAGCCGCAACGGCTCGACGAGCTTGAACTTCAGGTCGTCAGGCAGCCCGCCGACGTTGTGATGGCTCTTGATGTTGGCCGTGCCGGTACCACCACCGGATTCGACGACATCGGGATACAGCGTGCCCTGCACCAGGAATTCGATCTCACCCTCACTGTCGCCCAGGGTGTCGCGAACCACGCGCTCGAACGCCCGGATGAACTCGCGGCCGATGATCTTGCGCTTGCCCTCGGGGTTGGTCACCCCGGACAGTGCCTCAAGGAAACGATCGGCGACGTCGAGGGTCACCAGTTTGGCACCGGTCGCGGCGACGAAGTCACGCTCGACCTGCGCCCGCTCCCCCGCCCGCAACAGACCGTGGTCGACGAACACACACGTCAGCCGGTCCCCGATGGCGCGTTGCACCAGCGCGGCCGCCACCGCGGAGTCGACGCCACCGGACAACGCGCAGATGGCCTGGCCGTCGCCGATCTGGGCGCGAACCGCCTCGATCAGCTGCTCGGCGATGTTGGCGGCGGTCCATGTCGCACCGATCCCCGCGAACTCGTGCAGGAACCGGCTCAACACCTGCTGGCCGTGGGGGGAATGCAAAACCTCGGGGTGGTACTGCACGCCGGCCAGGCGGCGGGCCCGGTTCTCGAAACCGGCGACCGGGGCGCCAGAGCTGGAGGCGATCACGTCGAAACCGTCGGGCGCAGCGGTGACCGCGTCGCCGTGGCTCATCCACACCGGCTGAGTGCCCGGGAGGTCGACATGCAGATCGCCGCCGGCGACGTGCAGTTCGGTGCGCCCGTACTCGCTGGTCCCGGTGTGCTCGACGGTGCCGCCGAGCGCCTGGGCCATGGCCTGGAAGCCGTAGCAGATGCCGAACACCGGCACGTCGAGATCGAACAGCGCAGGGTCCAGCCGCGGGGCGCCCTCGGCGTAGACGCTGGCCGGGCCGCCCGACAGCACGATGGCCTGCGGATCCTTGACCTTGATCTCCTCGACCGTGGCGGTGTGCGGGATGACCTCGGAGAACACCCGCGCCTCCCGGACCCGGCGAGCGATCAGCTGTGCGTACTGAGCGCCGAAGTCGACGACGAGGACAGGACGGGGAGATGGTGATGCCACCGCAACAGTCTAGAGGCCAGGTCAGCGCGTGCTCGATGCGCCGGAAATCTGGGGTACGCGGCCGCTGACCGATCAGTGCGTGTTTAAGCGGACCGCCCGCGCGGTGATTACGCATGATGGAGAAGACGTCGGCGAAAGCGAGGTGCCCAGTGCTGGGCTTGCCCGAGCAGATCACGGCCTGCCTGTTCGACCTCGACGGCGTGCTCACCGATACCGCGAGCGTGCACAAGAAGGCCTGGAAGGCCATGTTCGACGACTATCTGCGCAAGCGTGCCGAACGCACCGGGCACGAGTTCGTCGCGTTCGACATCGACGCGGACTACCTGAACTACGTCGACGGCAAGCGCCGAGAAGACGGGGTCCGGTCGTTTCTGACCAGCCGTGGCATCGAACTGCCCGAGGGCACGCCGGACGACGCCGCCGATGTCGACACCGTCGAAGGTCTGGGCAACCGGAAGAACGCGATGTTCCACCGAACCTTGCTATCCGACGGCGTCGAGGTTTTCGAAGGATCCCGCCGCTATCTGCAGGCCGTGACCGATGCGGGCCTGCGCCGGGCCGTGGTGTCCTCCAGTGCCAATACCGAGGAGGTACTCAAGATCACCGGACTCGACACATTCATCGAGCAACGAGTGGACGGGGTGACCATGCGGGAGGAGAACCTGCCGGGCAAGCCGGCGCCGGACAGCTTCCTGCGCGCTGCCGAACTGCTGGGCGTCTCCCCCGCGCAGGCCGCGGTGTTCGAGGACGCCTTGGCCGGGGTCGCAGCGGGCCGGGCGGGAAAGTTCGGCTTCGTGGTCGGCGTGGACCGCGTGGGACAGGCCGAGCAACTGCACCGCGACGGCGCCGACATCGTGGTCACCGACCTGGCGGAGTTGATCTAGCGCCATGATGATCACCCACGACGCGTACCCGGTGGAACCGTGGCAGGTTCGGGAAACCCGCCTGGACCTCAACCTCCTCGCGCAATCTGAATCGCTGTTCTCGCTGTCCAACGGCCACATCGGCCTGCGCGGCAATCTCGACGAGGGCGAGCCGTACGGCCTGCCGGGCACGTACCTGGCCGGGTTCTTCGAGGTGCGTCCACTGCCTTACGCCGAAGCCGGATTCGGCTACCCCGAGGCCGGGCAGACCGTCGTCAATGTCACCAACGGCAAGCTGCTGCGGCTCCTGGTCGACGACGAGCCCTTCGACGTCCGTTATGGCGACCTGATCGATCATGAGCGCACCTTGGACATGCGCGCCGGCACCCTGACCCGCCGCGCCCATTGGCGTTCCCCGGCGGGAAAACAGGTCAAGGTGGTCTCCACCCGCCTGGTGTCGTTCGCCCACCGCGGCGTCGCCGCCATCGAGTACAGCGTCGAGGCAATCGACGAATTCGTCCGGGTGACAGTGCAATCCGAACTTGTCACCAATGAGGATCAACCCGAGACATCCGACGATCCACGGGTGTCGGCCGTACTGAAGCATCCGCTTCGCGCTGTACATCACGAAAACACCGACAGCGGTGCGCTTCTGGTGCATCGCACCGTCGGCAGTGGACTGATGATGGCGGCCGCGATGGACCACGACGTCGAGGTGCCCGGACGAGTCGAGGTCAGCACGGATGCCCGCGACGACCTGGCCCGGACCACCGTCATCTGTGGGCTGCGGCCCGGCCAGAAACTGCGCATCGTCAAATATCTCGGCTACGGATGGTCCAGCCTGCGCTCGCGTCCCGCGTTGCGCGATCAGGCCGCCGGCGCCATCACCGGCGCCCGGTACAGCGGGTGGCAGGGCCTGCTGGATTCTCAACGCGCCTACCTCGACGAGTTCTGGGACTGTGCGGACGTCGAAGTCGAGGGCGACCCGGACTGTCAGCAGGCGGTGCGATTCGGGCTGTTCCACGTGCTGCAGGCCAGTGCCCGTGCCGAGCGGCGCGCCATCGCGGGCAAGGGACTGACCGGGACCGGCTATGACGGCCATGCGTTCTGGGACACCGAAGGCTTCGTGCTCCCGGTGCTCACCTACACCAAACCGCAGGCCGCCGCCGACGCGCTGCGGTGGCGGGCCTCCACGCTGGACCTGGCACGTGAGCGTGCACAACAGCTTGACCTCAAGGGCGCCAGCTTCCCGTGGCGCACCATCCGGGGCGAGGAGTGCTCGGCGTATTGGCCGGCGGGCACCGCTGCGTGGCACATCAACGCCGACATCGCCGCCGCGTTCGAGCGCTATCGCGTTGTCACCGGCGATGATTCGCTCGAGCAGGAATGCGGCCTCGCGGTTCTCGTGGACACCGCCCGGCTGTGGATGTCATTGGGTCACCACGACCGCCACGGGATCTGGCATCTGGACGGCGTGACCGGACCGGACGAATACACCGCGGTGGTGCGCGACAACGTCTTCACCAATCTGATGGCCGCGCACAACCTGCGGGTGGCGGTGGCGGCGTGCACCCGCCACCCGGATGCGTCCTACTCGATGGGTGTCACCACCGAGGAGACCGCCGCCTGGCGCGACGCGGCCGACGCCGCCCACATTCCCTACGACGAGGAGTTGGGTGTGCACCCGCAGTGTCAGGGCTTCACCACCCTGGCTGAATGGGATTTCTCCGCCAACACCGCCTACCCGCTGCTGCTACACGAGCCCTATGTGCGGCTCTACCCGGCCCAGGTGCTCAAGCAGGCCGATCTGGTGCTGGCGATGCAGTGGCAGAGCCACGCGTTCACCCCGGAACAGCGGGCCCGCAACGTCGACTACTACGAGCGGCGCACGACCCGGGACTCGTCGCTGTCCGCCTGCACCCAGGCGGTCATGTGTGCCGATGTAGGCCATCTCGAGCTGGCCCACGACTACGCCTACGAAGCCGCGCTGATCGATCTGCGTGACCTGCACCAGAACACCCGCGATGGTCTGCACATGGCGTCGCTGGCCGGCGCATGGACGGCGTTGGTGGCCGGATTCGGCGGGCTGCGCGACGACGAGGGCGTTCTCTCACTCGACCCGCGTCTGCCCGACGGCATCTCTTGCCTGCGATTCCGGTTGCGGTGGCGAGGTTTTCGGGTGACTGTCGAGGCGACCCACGACAACGTCACCTACACGCTGCGCGACGGACCAGACGGGTCGCTGACCATCCGTCACGCCGGCGACGACGTGGCGCTCAAGACCGCCGGGCCGACCACCGTCGCCGTCGTTCCGCGGCCTCCGCTGCTGCCGCCTCCGCCTCAGCCGCCCGGCCGGGAGCCGATACGTCGTCGCGCCGGTCTCTCCGAGCGGTAGGGACCCGTCGCGGCCGGCGGGGTTTGAAGTACCGATGTCGCGGGGTACCCCGGTTCTCGTACGTCACGGCGGTGGCGTCGCTGCCTGGCGCCCACCGTGAACAGCGAAAGGAGCGCAAGGTGACCGGTATGCAGCCCAAGCCGACAACCACCGACGCCGGAATTCCGGTCTACAGCGACGAGCACTCGCTGACGATAGGTCCCGACGGGCCGATCCTGCTGCAAGATCACTATCTGATCGAGCAGATGGCGATGTTCAACCGGGAGCGCATCCCGGAGCGCCAGCCACATGCCAAAGGCGGAGGCGCATTCGGTCACTTCGAGGTCACCAACGACGTCAGCGCATACACCAAGGCCGCACTGTTCCAGCCGGGCGTCAAAACCGAGACGCTGACCCGGTTTTCGACCGTGGCCGGCGAGCGCGGCAGCCCAGATACCTGGCGTGATCCACGTGGGTTCGCCACCAAGTTCTACACGTCCGACGGCAACTTCGACATGGTCGGCAACAACACGCCGGTGTTCTTCATGCGTGACCCGCTGAAGTTCCAGCACTTCATCCGCTCCCAGAAGCGCCGGGCCGGAAACAACCTGCGCGATCACGACATGCAGTGGGATTTCTGGACGTTGTCCCCCGAGTCCGCACATCAGGTGACGTGGCTGATGGGTGATCGTGGCATCCCCCGCGATTGGCGGCACATGAACGGCTACTCCAGCCACACCTACAGCTGGATCAACGCGGCCGGCGAGATCTTCTGGGTGAAATACCACTTCAAGACGGACCAGGGCGTCGAGTTCCTCACGCAGGAGGAAGGCGACGAGATGGCCGGTATCGACGGCGACGCCCACCAGCGCGATCTGTACTCGGCGATCGAGCGCGGCGAGTTCCCGACCTGGTCGCTGAAAGTGCAGATCATGCCGTTCGAGGAGGCCAAGGACTATCGGTTCAATCCGTTCGACCTGACCAAGGTGTGGCCGCACGGCGACTATCCGCTGATCGACGTCGGCACGTTGCGCCTGGACCGCAACGTCACCGATTACCACACCGAGATTGAGCAGGCCGCTTTCGAACCGAACAACCGAGTGCCCGGTACGGGCCTGAGTCCCGACAAGATGCTGTTGGCCCGCGACTTCTCCTATGCCGATGCCCACCGTCACCGGCTGGGCAGCAACTACAAGCAGATTCCGGTCAACGCGCCGAAGGTCGAAGTACACAGCTATTCGAAAGACGGCGCCATGCGGATCAAGAATGTGTCCGATCCGGTGTATGCCCCCAATTCGTACGGCGGCCCCCAGGCCGATCCGGCGCGAACCGGCGAATCGCTGTGGCACGCCGATGGCGACATGGTTCGTGCCGCCTACAGCCTGCACGCCGAGGATGACGACTGGGGTCAGGCCGGAACAATGGTGCGCGATGTGCTCGACGACGCGGCACGGGCCCGGTTGGTCTCCAACATCGCCGGGCACCTGTCCAAGGGCGTCTCCGAACACGTGCTCGAGCGTGCCTTCGAGTACTGGAAGAACGTGGACAAACAGCTCGGCGAGAAGGTCGAATCAGCGGTCCGTAACGGCGGCTGACCAGTCCGCGGCGGCGCCGGGTTCGAGGATGCGCGCGATCTCGGCGCCCATCGCGGCGCGCATCTCATCGTCGCTGAGCGAGTCCAGGCCGGTCGCCGATTTCAGGAACGGTTCGAACATCCGCCAACCCAGTTGCAGCGCAACGGCATTGGCGACGGCGAGCCGGCCACCGCGTTCATCGTCGAAGCGCGGCAACACCTGGCCGAGCAGCCTCGTCACCCCCGGGAACCGCGTCTGCAGCCGACCCACGGGATAACCGTCGAGCAGCGCCCTGGCCATCAACCGCATGTGCTGGTCCATGGTCCGGTCGATCTCGTCGGCTGGTCCGCCGGCGTCCAACAGGGCGGTGAGCCGGCCGCCGAGGTGATCGAGTACGGCTCCCACCAATTGATCTTTGGTGCCGAAGTGCCGGTAGATAAGTCCGTGATTCACCTTGGACTTCGCCGCGACGTCACGGATCGACGTGGCCGCCGGTCCTTGTTCGGCGAACAACTCCGCCGCCGCCACCAGCGCGGCGGCCACCACCTCGTCCCGGCCGACCGGACCGGCCGCATCCGTGGGCGGTGGCGTCGGTGTAGTCATGTGGTTACACTAGCTCACAGGCAAGTGTAGTCACTTGACTACAGCTCTTCCGACCAGCGCAAAGGACACGCCAATGACCGCTTCCACCGCCGCTCCCCTCACCGTCAAGAAGCTCGGAAGCCGGATCGGCGCCCGGATCGACGGCGTGCACCTGGGCGGAGACCTCGATGAGGCCACGGTCGCCGAGATCCGGCGCGCCCTGCTGCAACACAAGGTGATCTTCTTCGGCGGTCAGCACCACCTCACCGATGAAGAGCACAACGCGTTCGCACGGCTCCTGGGCCGGCCCATCGGCCATCACGCCCTCAAGTCGGACGATGCACCGCTGATCACCCCGATCGACTCCGAGTACGCCAAGGCCACCCGCTGGCACACCGACGTCACGTTCGTGCCGGACTATCCCGCCATCTCGATCCTGCGCGCGGTGACGTTGCCCGAATACGGTGGATCCACTCTGTGGGCATCAACCGCGGCGGCCTATGACGCACTACCCGAACCACTCAAGCGGCTCACCGAGAATCTCTGGGCCGTGCACAGCAACCGCTTCGACTACGCGGCGGTGGCGGCTGCCGCGCTCAGCGAGGAACAGCAGCAGCTGCGGGCCGCCTTCGAGAAGCCGGACTTCCGTACCGAGCACCCGGTGGTGCGGATACACCCCGAAACCGGTGAGCGCACCCTGGTGGCCGGTGACTTCACCCGCGGCTTCCTGGGCTTGGACAGCCATGAATCGGACACCCTGCTGGAGTTGCTGCAGCGTCGGATCACCTTCCCGGAGAACACCGTTCGCTGGGACTGGGCTCCCGGCGACGTCGCCATCTGGGACAACCGGGCCACCCAGCACCGTGCGGTCGACGATTACGACAACCAGCGCCGGGTGATGCACCGCGTGACGCTCGCCGGCGACGTGCCCGTCGACATCCATGGGCAGCGGAGTCGCCCGCTCGCGGACGCCGCTCTACTGCAGGCGGTCTGACTCACATCTTGATGGCGGGCATCAGCCTGGTCATATTCCACAGTCGGTTGCGTCGGGCCGACAAGGCCGAGATGGTCAGGGCACCGACCCAGATCACCAGCAGTGTGATGATCGCCTGCCAGAGCCGGTGATCGATCCCGCCGAGGATGAGCTGACGTAATCCGTTGACGCCGTATGTCATCGGATCGTAGTTGTGGAACGCCTGGAACGGCCGTGACGTGGTCTCCACCGGATACATGCCGCCGGCGCTGACCAGCTGGAGCATCAGCAGGGCCATCAGCAGCACCCGGCCCACCGCGGGTCCGACGAATGCGTTGATCGCCTGCGTCGCGGCGACGAAGGCGCACGAGACCAGGATCATGAAGCCCAGCATCGCGACCGGATGAGCCACCTGCATGCCGAGCGCGAACCGCACGACGCAATACAAGATGATCGCCTGGAATATCCCGATCACTGCCGCGGGCAGGTAGCTGGCGAGCACCACGCGGATCGCCAGCACCTCCGCGGCAATCGGCCGGTTCTGCAACGGCCGCAACACCATCCACAGCACCAGCGCACCGAAGAACAGGGCGAGCGTGATGAAGAACGGCGCCATCCCGGTGCCGAAGTTGGGTGCGGCGTGCTCGGACGAGTTCTGTAGGTGAACGGGACCCCCGATGGTGTCGGCGATCGCCTCCTTCTGCGCAGGCGTCCAGTCCGGCACCTGGCCGGCACCGTCGGCGAGCTTGGTCGCCAACTCGGCCGAGCCGGACCGCAGCTGCGAGGTGCCGGATTTCAGCTGTCCGGCGCCAGTGTCGAGTTTGGCTATGCCACTGGCCAATTCGGCGTTACCCGAGGCCAGCTGCTGGGCGCCGCTGCGCAGCTGGTTCAGCTGGGCAGTGAGGTCCCGGTTTTTGGTACCCACCTGATTCAGCGCCGAGTTGAGCGGGCTGCCCGGGTCGCGCAGTGATGACGTCATCGAGATCGCCGCGTTCTCGGCGTCGGTGAGCTGCTGACGAATCTGCGGGGTAAATTGGTGGGCCCGAAGGTCATCGGCCACCCCGCGCAGGGTTCCGGCGGCATTGCTGGCGATCGGATCCGGGCTAGTCGAGAGCTGGTCGATCACCGAGTTCAATGCCGTCGCGGCGGAATCCTGCGCGCCGGTGATGGCACCGATCTGATCGTTGGCCTGCCGCAATGCCGCGGTGCCGTCCTCCAGTTGTGCAGTGTCGCCGCCGATCTTCGACAACGCAGAGGTCACAGCCACGAGCGGATCGGTGGCCTTGTTGATTCCATCGGAGAGTTGCTTGGCGCCCGTGGCCAGCTGGGCCGACCCGGACCGCGCCGTGTGCAGCCCGGTCGCCAGCTGGCTTGCTCCGTCGTCGACTTTCACTGCCCCGTCCGCGAGTTGGCCGGCACCGTCGGCCGCCTGCTTTATCCCCGCACCCGAGCTGACCACAACCGAGAGCACCTGGTTGACCGCCTGGCCCGAGATCCGCGTCGACACTGCGTTGAGCACCTGGTCGATCGCCGTGCGGCCGATGTTCGACGAGATGTAGTTGTTGGCGTCGTTGTAGACCGCGTTCAGGTTGGCCTGCTTGGGATTTCCGGTCAGCGGTGACGCGATGGCCTCGCTGAAATCCGGTGGCAGCTCCAGCATGAAGTAGTACTGACCATGGTCGACGCCTTTGCGCGCCTCGTCCGCATCGACCACGTGCCAGTTCAGGCTGGCATCGTCGGTCAGGCTCTTGGCGATCTCTGACCCGACATTGACGTGCTGGCCCGAAACCACCGCGCCCCGATCGGAATTGACCAGTGCCACCGGCATCTTGTCGACCTGCCCGAACGGGTCCCAGTATGCCCAGAGGTAGAGCGCGCCGTAGACGAGCGGCAGCAGCATCAGCACCACGATCGCGGCGCGGGTCAACCGGCTGCGGCGGAAGCGTTTGATTTCGGAGCCGAAGGCGAGCCCGGCGGCAGGTGTGCCGAACGAACGTTTGGCGAATGGGAATGTGACCATCTCAGTTCTTTCCGGTCAGGATTCGGTGATCGTGCAGATCGTGGTCCGGGGCTTCCACCCCGAGCGGATTGGTCACGCCGACAACGACACTGCGCTTGGTGGCGATGGCGCCGAGGCGTTCGACGGCCGTCGCCCGTCGTGCGTTGTCCCTCACCTGTTCGAGGTCGCCGACCACCAGGATGGGGCGATTCGAGAACAGCGCCAGGGTGACCTTCAGCAGGAACAGGTCGAGATCGGACAGCTCGCTGATGTAGGTCCCGGGCGCGGGCGGCACCAGCTCGCCGAACACCTCGCGCAGCGTGGCGTCGCCGGCCTCGATCGGAACCCGTCGATACCACGGCGCCAGCCACCGGCGCTGCTCGGCGAGCACCGTCTGCACGGTGACCGAGTCCTCCAGCTCGTCGATGTCGGCGAACGCCGCGATCGCGCATTGTCGCCTGATCGCACGAGGGTTGGTTTCCCCGCAGACGGTCACGGTGCCGTGGCTGGGTGCCAGGCGTCCCGCCAACGTCAGCAGCAGCGCGGTCTGGCCCCATCCACCGGGCATCTGGATGGCGTGGAATCCCGGCGTGAGTGCGAGGTCGATATCCGAGAACAGTGGCCCGTGCTCTCCGTCGACTCCCAGTCCGGCCGCGATGATCTGCGGCGCGTCCTGCGCCGCGTCTTCCTCGGACACCTGGGCATCCTCGGCGTCGTCCCTGTCTTCCATCTGCGACCTTTCGATACTCACTGGTATCCATACGATACTAGCGAGTATTGTGTTGGTCATGTCGGCTGTCAAACCCGCCCGCACCCGCCCCACCCGCGACGAGGTACGCGATCGGATCCTCGATGCCGCGCTGAAGGTTTTCGCGGCCGAAGGGTTCGCCGGCGCCACCATCGACGCCATCGGTCACGCCGCGGGGTTCACCAAAGGCGCGGTGTACTCGAACTTCGAATCCAAGGACGAGCTGTTCCTGGCGCTGCTGGACCGCCAGTTCGAGAGTCGCGGCGCCCTGATCGCGACCGCACTCGACAGTGGCGGCGGCGACACTGCCACGATCGCCGAGGCCCTCAGCCGGTCAACGCTGGACTCGATCCACGATCAGACGGAGTACCAGATCGTGTTGATCGAGTACTGGCTCCGCGCGATACGTGATCCCCAACTCCGCGAGCGGTTGGTGGCCCGCCGCCGCGCAGCGGCAGATCAGGCCCTGCACATCGTCGAACAAGCCGGCACCGCACTGCCCGGTCACCAACTGTCGGCGCTCGCCCAACTTGTGGTCACCGTCATCTCCGGCATTGCCACCGAGGAGGTGCTGCAGCCGGGCACGATCGATATCGACACCCTCGCCCGGCTTTTCACCGCGCTGCTGGAATCCTCGCCCGCCGCCACGCGGTAGTCCGGCTCAGGCGAGCTTCTTGTGCATCGGCCGCCCGCCGGTGGCTTCGAAGATGACCCGCTTGCCGATCTCGACGGCGTGATCGGCATACCGCTCGTAGTAACGGCCCAACAATGCGACGTCGACAGCCGAGCACACCCCGTCCTCCCACTGACGGTCCAGCAGCAGAGTAAATAGGTGGCGATGCTCGGCGTCGACGGCGTCGTCCTCATCGCGCAGGCGCGCGGCCGCGTCGGGATCCCGCGACACCAGCACCTCCTGCGCGGTCTGCGCCAACCGCACCGCCTGCGAACCCATATCGGTGAAGCTCGCACGCACCTCGTCCGGCACGGCGCAATCGGGATGGCGCAATCGAGAGATGTCCGCGACATGCACGGCAAGCGCGCCCATCCGGTCGATGTCCGCAGCGATGTGCATCGAACCGACGACCGTGCGCAACTCGCTGGCAACCGGCTGTTGCAGGACCAGCAGCCGGAACGCCGACTCCTCGATTCGGTGGCCGTATGCGGCGATGCGTTCGTGATCGGCGATGACCTGCTCGGCCAGCGACAGGTCCGATTCCAGCAGGGCCTCGTTGGCCCGCTGCATCGCACTCACCGCCAGGGCACACATCTCGGCGAGTTGATCGCACAGTGCCGCCAACTCGTCGTGGAACGCCTTGCGCATGTGCCACCCTCCCGCCAGTCACCACCGGACCTCACCGCCCGGCGAGGACTAGGTACCCGGAAGGGGCCGGTTGCTAACCGGCGGAATTGACCGGCTCGATCGGCAGCCGCCGCAATCCACCAGGAGCCTCGGCAGGCACCACGGGATGCTGCGGCGCGATCGGCGCCAGTTTCCGGTACGGCTCATTCTGCGCCGGACGCTGGTCATCCTCGCCCTTGTTCGGCCACAACGACGCCGCACGCTCGGCTTGTGCCGTGATCGACAACGACGGATTCACACCGAGGTTCGCCGAGATGGCCGCGCCGTCCATGACATACAGCGTCGGATAGTTGTAGACGCGCTGATACGGGTCGATGACGCCGTGCTCGGCGCTGTCACCGATGGCCGCGCCACCGAGGAAGTGTGCGGTGAGCGGGATGTTGAACAGCTCGCCCCAGGTGCCGCCCGCGACTCCGTCGACCTTCTCCGCCATCCGCCTGGTGAACTCGTTGCCCACCGGGATCCACGTCGGATTCGGCTCGCCGTGCCCCTGTTTCGACGTCATCACCCGCTTGCCACCGGGCCCGCGCTTGGTGAAGGTGGTGATCGAGTTGTCCAGATGCTGCATCACCAGGGCGATGACCGTCCGTTCACTCCAGCGGGCCGGGTTCAGCAGCCGGATCAGCAGCCCTGGCCGCTCACGGCCCTGGTCCAGGAACTGCCGCCAGCGCGGCACATCGGTGCCCTGCGGCCCGGTGCCGTCGGTCATCAAGGTCTGCAGCAGCCCCATCGCGTTGGAACCCTTGCCGTAGCGCACCGGCTCGACGTGGGTGTCGGCGGTGGGATGCACCGAGGAGGTGATGGCCACACCGTGGGTGAGATCCAGATCCGGCGGCACCGTCAGGGTCTGGGCGCCAACGATGGACTCGGAGTTGGTGCGGGTCAGTACGCCGAGACGCGAGGACAATTTTCCGAGTTTTCCCGAGTCCCGCACCTTGAACAACAGCTTCTGGGTGTTGTACGTACCGGCCGCCAGGATCAGATGCGATGCGGTGAAGGTCTTACGTCTGCGCCGCAGCTTGCTGCCGGTACGGACGGTGGTGACCTCCCACAGACCGTCGGCGCGCTGCTCGAAACTCGTCACCGTGGTCATCGGATGCACTTGCGCCCCAGCGGATTCCGCCAGTCCCAGGTAGTTCTTGACGAGCGTGTTCTTGGCGCCGTGCCGACATCCGGTCATGCATTCGCCGCATTCGATACACCCGGTGCGGGCCGGTCCGACACCGCCGAAGTACGGGTCCGGCACTGTTTTGCCCGGCGTCATCTCACCGTCGGGCCCGAAGAACACACCCACCGGCGTCGCGACGAACGTGTCACCGCAACCCATATCGTCGGCGACCTCTTTGACGATGCGGTCCGCGTCGGTGAAGGTCGGGTTCTTGACCACGCCGAGCATGCGCTGCGCCTGGTCGTAATGCGGCATCAACTCGGCGCGCCAGTCGGTGATGTCCTTCCACTGCGGATCGTTGAAGAACGGCTCCGGCGGTACGTAGAGGGTGTTGGCGTAGTTCAGCGATCCGCCGCCCACGCCGGCACCGGCCAGGATCATCACGTTGCGCAGCAGATGGATGCGCTGGATGCCGTACATGCCCAGTTGCGGGGCCCAAAGGAACTTGCGCAGATCCCACGAGGTCTTGGCGAAGTCGGCGTCGGTGAACCGCTGGCCGGCTTCGAGTACACCGACCCGATAGCCCTTCTCTGTCAGCCGCAGCGCACTGACGCTGCCGCCGAACCCCGAACCGATCACCAAGACGTCATAGTCAGGCTTCATGTGTTCAGTATGACGCTACCCACAGGTAACTTCTAGACAGGAAGCCCTAACTTGTAAAGACGCGTTTCTCGCCGAGCAGACGCAGACTCGCACAAATCAGGCCGCGGTAATGCGATTCTCTGCCTGCTGGGCGAGGGTGCGTTATCCACACCCCGAGGTTCATCCACATTCGACCCAAGTGGTGGAGCTGAGCACCCCGTGGGCGACGCAGTATTCGATCGTGACTGCAGCGGCTCTGTTGGATGGACTGGGCGGATTCGCCACGACTCAGCAGCTCCTGACGGTGCTGACGCGCCAGCAGCTGGACGTCCAGGCGCGCAAGGGCACACTCGTCCGCGTTTGGTACGGCGTGTATGCCGCGTCTAAACCAGATCTGATGGGGCGCCTGGCCGCGCTCGACCTCTACATGGGCGGCGAGGCGGTCGTGTGTCTGGGTACCGCCGCCGCGCTGTACGGATTCGACTTCGAGAACACGACAGCCATTCACATCCTCGATCCGGGCGTCCGCATGCGACCGACCGTCGGCCTGATGGTTCACCAACGGCTTAGCGCTCCACTACGCCGAGTTTCCGGACGACTCGCCACGGCACCCGCGTGGACTGCGGTCGAAATTGCGCGGCAACTACCGCGGCCAAGAGCACTCGCCGCGTTGGACGGGGCACTTCATTTGTCGCTATGCAGCCCCGCCGACCTGGACAAAGCAGTACGCGAGCAGCGCGGTCGGCGCGGCATCGTCGCAGTACGAGATCTCCTCCAATATGCCGACGGCCGAGCCGAATCCGCGATGGAAAGCGAATCGAGGCTGGTCATGATCGATCACGGCCTACCACGTCCTGAACTCCAATATGAGATCCACGGCCGAAACGGCGAGACATGGCGAGTCGATTTCGCTTGGCCCGGCGCACGGGTGGCCGCGGAGTACGAGGGGCTCGACTGGCACTCCGGACCCGTCAAGATGATCGAGGACAAGGTCCGGCTGGCCGGCATCCAAGAGCAGAGATGGACGGTGATTCCGATCGTCGCTCAGGACGTCCGGAGATTTCCGGACCGGCTGGCCGACCGGATCGCTTATCACCTCTCGGCTGCAAGGCTGGCCGGTTGAGCTGGCGAGCAGACGCAGACTCGTACAAATCAGGCCACGGTAATGCGATTCTCTGTCTGCTCGGCGTCAATGCGCAGCGATCAGCTCCCGACCGAGAGCCCCACCTTCTGGAACTCCTTGAGATCGCAGTACCCGGCCTTCGCCATCGACCGCCGCAGGCCGCCGACGAGGTTCAACGAGCCGAACGGGTCGTCGGACGGTCCGGTGAGCACCTGCTCGAGACCCGGCCGCTCCCCGACTGCCACCTGAAGGAGGGCGCCGCGCGGCAACGACGGGTGCGCAGCCGCGGTCGGCCAAAACCATCCGGCGCCCTGAGCCTCGGCAGCCACCGCCAGCGGCGTGCCCAGCACGACGGCGTCGGCACCGCAGGCGATCGCCTTGGCCAGGTCTCCGGACGTGTGGATGTCACCGTCGGCCAGCACGTGCACGTACCGGCCGCCGGTCTCGTCGAGGTATTCGCGACGGGCGGCCGCCGCGTCGGCGATCGCCGTGGCCATCGGCACGCTGATGCCGAGCACCTCGTCGCTGGTGGTGACACCGGCCGTGGAGCCATAGCCGACGATCACGCCGGCTGCGCCGGTACGCATCAGATGCAGGGCAGTGCGATGGTCGAGCACGCCGCCGGCCACCACCGGGATGTCGAGCTCGGAGATGAACGTCTTCAAGTTCAACGGCTCACCATCGGACGCGACCCGCTCGGCCGAGATGATGGTGCCCTGGATGACCAGCAGGTCGATCCCGGCGGCTACCAGCGTCGGGGTCAGCGCCTGGGCATTCTGCGGGCTGACGCGGACCGCGGTCGTCACGCCGGCCTCACGGATACGCGCCACCGCCGCGCCCAGCAGCTCGGGGTCCAGCGGCGCGGCATGCAACTGCTGAAGCATCCGGATCGCCGCCGAATCGTCAGGTGCCGACGCAGCGACATCCAGCACCCGGGCGATCTTCTCCTCGACATCGGCATGCCGGCCGATCAGCCCCTCGCCGTTGAGCACGCCGAGCCCGCCGAGCCGACCCATCTCGATCGCGAACTCCACCGACACCAGGGAATCGGTCGGGTGTGCGATGACCGGGACCTCGAAGCGGTAGGCATCGAGCTGCCACGCCGTCGAGACGTCCTTCGACGATCGGGTGCGCCGCGAGGGCACGATCGTGACGTCGTCGAGCTCATAGGTCCGGCGGGCGGTTCTGCCCATGCCGATTTCAACCATGTCGCGCATGACTGTTCTTAGTCTCCTGCCCCACCGGTTCAGCGGGTGTAGTAGTTGGGGGCCTCGACAGTCATGGTGATGTCGTGGGGGTGGCTTTCCTTCAACCCGGCTGCCGTGATCTGAACGAACTGCGCCTGCTGCAACTGCTCGATGGTCGCCGAGCCGGTGTAGCCCATGGCTGCCCGCAACCCGCCCGTCAGCTGATGGATCACCGACCCCAGCGGACCGCGGAACGGCACCCGACCCTCGATGCCCTCGGGCACCAGCTTGTCCTCGGAGAGCACATCGTCCTGGAAGTAGCGGTCCTTGGAGTAGGACTTGCCACCGCCGCGTCCCTGCATGGCACCCAGTGAACCCATGCCGCGGTAACTCTTGAACTGCTTGCCGTTGACGAAGATCAGGTCACCCGGTGACTCGGCGGTGCCGGCCAGCAGCGAGCCCAGCATGGCCGTCGACGCGCCGGCCGCGAGTGCCTTGGCGATGTCGCCGGAGTACTGCAGGCCGCCGTCGGCGATCACCGGGACGCCGTAGGGGCGGCAGGCTGCCACCGCCTCCAAGATGGCGGTGATCTGCGGGGCGCCGACACCGGCGACCACACGGGTGGTGCAGATCGAGCCGGGGCCCACACCGACCTTGACCGCGTCGGCGCCCGCCTGCACCAGCGCGGAGGCGGCGGCCCGGGTCGCGACGTTGCCGCCGACGACTTCTACGCGGTCACGCACGGTCTGCTTCAGCCGCGCCACCATGTCGAGCACGCCCCGGTTGTGGGCGTGGGCGGTGTCGACGATCAGCACGTCGACTCCGGCGTCGACCAGTGTCATGGCCCGGGCCCAGGCATCCTCCCCGACGCCGACGGCGGCGCCGACCAGAAGCCGGCCGTCGCTGTCTTTGGTGGCCAACGGGAACTGCTCGGTCTTGACGAAATCCTTGACCGTGATCAGGCCGGTCAGCTTGCCGTGGCCGTCGACGATCGGCAGCTTCTCGATCTTGTGGCGACGCAGCAGGCCCAGTGCAGCCTCGGCGGACACCCCTTCTTGCGCGGTGATCAGCGGCGGTTTCGTCATCACCTCGGCGACCGGCTTGTTCTCGTCGACCTCGAAGCGCATGTCGCGGTTGGTGATGATGCCAACAAGCTGCCCGGCCTCATCGACGACCGGGAGACCGGAGATCCGGAACCGGGCGCACATCGCGTCGACCTCGGCCAGGGTGTCGGTCGGCGAGCAGGTGACCGGGTCGGTGACCATGCCGGCCTCGGACCGCTTCACTGTCTCCACCTGGGCGGCCTGTTCGGCAGCGGGAAGGTTGCGGTGCAGCACACCCATGCCGCCGGCGCGGGCCATGGCGATGGCCATCCGCGATTCGGTGACGGTGTCCATTGCCGAGCTCACCATCGGCACCCGCAGACGGATGTTCCGGGTCAGCTGGCTCGAGGTGTCAGCGGTGGCGGGGACCACATCAGAGGCAGCCGGCAGCAGCAGCACATCATCAAAGGTGAGACCGAGCATCGCGATCTTGGTGGGATCGTCGCCGCCGGTGGGGACCGGTACGGCGATGGGAACGCTGCTTTCAGCGATCGACATGGGTGGGGCCTCCAGTGGCAGGCGTGGGGCTTGTAACTCGATTCTATCGGCTCGGATATCGACAGCGATGTTGCCGCTCCTTGCACCTCAGGGCGCAGATCACGGCGCGCATCAGGACGGCTGGCGCGATGGGAGTACGGCTGCGTAGTGTGGGACTCGTGCGTGACCACCTCCCCCCTGGTTTGCCGCCCGATCCGTTTGCCGATGATCCTTGCGATCCTTCTGCTGCGCTGGACGCGATCGAGCCGGGCCAGCCTCTGGACCCCCAGGAACGGACGGCTGTCGAGGCTGATCTAGCCGATCTCGCGGTGTACGAAGCGCTGTTGGCACACAAGGGAATTCGTGGCCTCGTCGTGTGCTGCGACGAATGCCAGCAGGACCACTACCACGACTGGGACATGCTCCGCGCCAACCTGCTGCAACTACTTGTCGACGGCACCGTGCGCCCGCACGAGCCGGCCTACGATCCCGAACCCGATGCCTACGTGACGTGGGATTACTGCCGCGGCTACGCCGACGCATCGCTCAACGAGGCGACGTCGGAAACCGACGGCTACCGCTGAGAACCGCCTAGCCCCGGCAACAGGGGCACCTCGATCGCCGGCATGGCCGGTCCTTCTCCGCCGTGCCCGCCCGACTGGCTTCCGTGACTTTCGCCACTGCCGGTCTCCGCGGGCGCGGCCGGCGTCGTGCGCGCCGGCGGTGCTGAGGGCACAGATGTCGGCTCCACGGACGGTGCGACCGTCGTCGTGGTCGCCGGAGGTACTTCGACCACCGGCGCCGACGAGGTGGTCGGGGCCGACGTCGTATGCGTCGCCGACGACTGTGTGATCGGTGACGAGGGAGCTGTCACCGGCGCCGGGGCGCTCGTCGTCGGCTCGGCACTGCTAGACGGTGTCGGTGCCGCGGTCGAGGAGGACGGGGTCGACGGCTGGGTCGACGTCGGTGCGGACGTCGGGTTCTCCGACGGCGACGTCGACGGCGTGGACGTCTCCGAACCCGGGCTGGGCTCCGTCGGCGACGTCGATGGCCCGGTCGTCGGTGTGGACGTCGGAGTCTCCCCTGGCGTGCTCTCGGACGGGGTCGTCGTCACCGTCACCTCGGGCAACACCACCGGCGGCGCATCGGGCGGCACGGTCGCATTCGGGTCGCGGTTCTCCACCTTGACCGACAGCTGCTGCCACTGGTCGACGAGCTGCTGCTTGCGCTGCTGGTCGTCGACGGTGGCAACAGTGGTGGTGATGGTCTGCAGCTTCTGCTGGGCCTGTTCCCACTGCCCGTCGTCGATCAGCTGCTGGACTTGTTTGAGCTCGCTCGACGCCAGCTCGACCCCCACGTCGCGCGTCACCGGCGCCGACCCGAAGACCAGTCCGCGCACGCCGTAGAGGGCATCGCCGGGGCCGGAGCCGTACACGGCCGCCCCGAATCCACCGAGGCACAGCACGGCCGCGGCCATCGATCCCACCAGCGCCATCGGGAAACGTACCCGCCCCTGCGCGGTGGCCTTGTCGAGCGCTTTGACGGCCTCACGCGGCGGCGCGATACCCGACATCGGGGTGCGGCGTGCGTCATCGCGCCACCCGGCCAGCAGGACGGCCAGTTCGGCTTCCTCCCGGTCGGTCGCATAGACCTGATGCTCGAGGGACAGCGCCTCGATGAATTTCTCGGACCGGTTGATCTCGTTGAGGGACGGATCACCACCATTTGAGGTCCAGCGGCCGAAGTCAGGCATGATCCCGCCCCGTCGCCATGATCTCGTTCTTCAGCCTGGCCAGTGCGCGGTGCTGGGCGACACGTACGGCGCCGGCGGTGCTCCCGACGGCCTCGGCGGTCTCCTCGGCGCTCATCCCGACCACGACACGCAGGATGAGGATCTCGCGCTGCTTCTCGGGCAGCACGGCCAGCAGCCGGGCCATTCGTTCAGAAGATTCGGTGTCGAGAGCGGATTGCTCGGGCCCCGTGTCAAGGGAAAACCGCTCGGGCACCACGTCGGTGGGCTCGGCACGGTTCCTGGCTGCCGCGCGATGCGCGTCAGCAACCTTGTGCGCAGCGATGCCGTAGACAAAGGCCAGGAACGGGCGTCCCTGATCTTTGTAGCGCGGCAGCGCCGTAATGGCGGCCAAGCACACCTCCTGCGCAACGTCATCAGCTGATAGACCACTGCGCTCGGTCGCCCCCACCCTCGCCCTGACGTACCGAACGACGATCGGCCGAATGATCTCCAGCACTTCCGAGAGCGCGTTTCGATCACCTGCCACTGCCTCAGCAACGACAACGTCGAGACGGTCTCCCGAACTTGTCATCGTGGGCGATCTCTCCAGCGTTACGTTGCACCGACACTCGCGGCGGATTGGCTGAGCTAAACAATAACGATCAATGGGGCGGTGCCCTGCCGGTGCCGCGCTCAGGCGCCGGCCCAGACCCCGCCTCTGCGACGCACTGTATCGGCGCTGAGGTCCCGGATCCGGCTGATTTGGGCAGCGTCGTGCGTGCTACTTCCGATGTCGGCCAGCACGCAGGCCAGGGCCCAACGCAGCGGAATCAGCCCGGATTTCTCGGTGGCCGGCAGGGCCGCGTCGGCGACGTCCCGGGCAGCGTCGAGTTCGCCGGCGCTGCACAGCGCTGCGGCCAGCACGACTTCGGATTTGACGGCGTGGCGCGTCGAGCTGTGTCCGGCCGCCGCGGCGACTCCGCAACGGGCATGCTGGACCGCCGTCACACCGTCGCCCTGAACCATCGCCAGTTCGGCACCTACCCACGACAGCCGGATCCGCTGTCGCGAGCCGGCGGGAGTGTCGATGGCGCGCGCCCGGTCGAGCAGTCGGGCCGATACGGCGAACCGCCCGACCCCGAGGGCGTCCGCGGCGAGCCCGACGAGCGCGTCGGCGGCGGCCTCGTCGTCGTCACCGCGGTGAGCCCACGCCTGACCGTCGGCGCCACGAGCGCGCGCGTGCCCGCCCAGCTGGCGGAGAAACGACGCGCGGGTGCTGTGGGCAATTGAGACCAGCGGACCGGAATCCGGGCTCCGCAGGATCGCGGCGAGCTCGGTGAGCGCACAGCTGTAGCGCCCCTGCCCACCCGCGGCGACAGCCCGCAGCCAGCGCTCGTGCGGAGTGGCCGCGCTGGGCAGCGGCCAGCGGCCCGGATCGGCCCCGAAAGCAGCGTCAGCCAGCGTCGAGGCAGCAGGTGCGGATGTCGTCATCGGTAGGCGACGGTATCAATACGGAACGATTCGAGGGCCCGTGGGAACCGGATACCGGCGGAACCGGGTATTGAATATTGCGCTATGCGCATTAGTTAACAATTGATGGCTCGAATGTTAATGGCGTGTCAACTAACTGTCGATTGCCCGGAATTGCATACAACGCCCCAGCCTGGCCCAACAGGGAAAACCGCAAGACCTCTAGCAGATCCTCATCACCGATGTCTCCGTCACCGCGTCACAATGATGAACGTGATGTAAATTCTCGACCTGCGGTTATGTCCTTTGGCACACCGCCAAGGTATTGACTCGCTTTATTCGGTCCCCCTAGTTTGTGTGCACGAGCGGTCATCGGCGACATGTGCTCAGTTCGGTTCCACCGACTCATACCCGCCCACTTTTGGCGAAATGGGCGAGCAGAGAGGGGTTTTCCAAATGCCGCAGCCGCAGCAACTTCCCGGACCCAACGCGGATATCTGGGATTGGCAAATGCAGGGACTTTGCCGTGGAGTCGATTCGTCGGTGTTCTTCCATCCCGACGGCGAACGTGGACGCGCCCGGGCGCAGCGTGAGGTGCGCGCCAAGGAGATGTGCCGCAGTTGCCCGGTGATCACCCAGTGCCGCTCCCACGCGCTCGCCGTCGGCGAGCCGTATGGCATCTGGGGCGGGCTGAGCGAGGCCGAGCGTGAGCTTTTGCTCAAGCGGGGCATCCGCCGCAGCGCCTGACTCCACAGCAAACTTCACACTCCGAACTGCAAAGGCTCCGTCCCGCGAGGGGTGGGGCCTTTGCAGTTGGAGGTCAGCCCGCCGCGAAGGCGCCCAGCGCCAGCACCGCGAGCACGAGGAACGCGGCCGGGAAGGCAATGTTGTAGAACACCCGCGCGCGGATGTGGGTGATGAGGGCACCGACGAAGAACGCGATCAGACCGATCGCGGCGGCGACGCCGAGCGGCGGGAAAGCCCACAGACCCACAAGCAGTCCGACGGCGCCCGCGCCTTTGAGCAGCCCGAGCGTCGGTACCCAGGTCCGCGGGACGCCGACCTCTGCAGAGTTGGCCAGTACGAAGCGGGCCCCGACGAGGTCCGCGAGTGCCATCGCCCCATTGGCCGCGATGGCGATCGCGACGATCACGGCCGCGATCGTGCCGAGTTGTAGGGTCATGATGGTCGTCTCCCATGTTCGGTTGCAGCGGTGGTGGTTCACCTTGATGACGTTTCCCACGCCCGAAAGGTGACGCTGTGACCGACCTCGAGGCCCTCGCCGCCCGATTCGAGGAGGATCGGCACCACTTGCGCGCGGTCGCCCATCGGCTACTCGGTTCGGTGCACGACGCCGACGATGCGGTCCAGTCCGCGTGGCTGAAGGTCAGCCGGCGCGGCATCGCCGACGTGGGCAATCCGACCGGCTGGTTCACCACGGTGACCGCGCACGAATGCCTCGACCGACTGCGGGAGCGGAAACGGCGTGCCGAGGTCCTCGGCGCCGACGAGCCGCCTCCCACTGCCGTCGCCCCCGCCGCCGACGAAGAGGTGACCATGGCCGAGTCGGTGGGCCGCGCCCTGCTCGTGGTGCTCGACCGGCTCTCCCCCGCCCAGCGGGTGGCCTTCGTTTTGCACGACGCCTTCGCGGTGCCGTTCGACGACATCGCCGCACAGCTCGATCGCACGCCGACGGCTGCGAAGAAACTGGCCAGCCGGGCCCGGGAGCGGGTGCATGGTGCGGCCGTCGCGGCTCGCCCCACCGCCGAGCACCTCGAGATCGCTCGGACATTCCTGGCCGCCTCGCGAGAGGGCGACCTCGATGCGTTGTTGGAGATTCTCGATCCCGACGTGGTGCGCCGCGTGGATCGCGTGCTCGTCGGCGGACACCTCCCCGTCCAGCTGCGCGGCGCCCGGGAGTTTGTCGAGGAATCCAAGATGTTCGCCGCGACAGCGCGGGGCGGTGAGGTCGCCGTCCTCGACGGCGCCGCGGGTATCGTCATCGCACCCGCAGGCCGGCTGAAGTCCCTACTGCGCCTTGACATCCGTGACGGACGGATTCACGGCATCGACATCATCGGCGACCCGGACCGCCTGGCCACGGTCGACGTGAGGTTGGTGGGCTGAATTCTCTCGATTCTCTCGCGAGCAGACACAAAACTGCCCAAAAATCAGCATTTGGAGGCAGTTGTGTGTCTGCTCACGGAGACTCGTGGGCATGACAACAGACGTGACCGTGGCCGAAACAGGCGCCGGTACCTACACCCAACAGATCACTGTCGGGCGCCACGAATTCATCGCCGACGAACCCCTCCCCGTGGGCGACGATGCCGGCCCCAATCCCTATGACCTGGTGTTGGCCGGTCTGGGCGCGTGTACGTCGATGACGGTGCGGATGTACGCAAACCGCAAGGGTTGGCCGCTTGAGCAAGTGCGAGTGACGTTGCGTCACTCACGTATTCATGCCAAAGACTGTGCGGACTGTGAAACCACCAAGGGCATGCTCGATCAGATCGATCGCGAGATCGAGCTGATCGGCGAGCTCGACGAGACGCAACGGCAGCGGCTCATGGACATTGCCGAACGTTGTCCCGTGCATCAGACCCTGACCTCGTCGGTCCACGTCACCACGACCGCGATTTCGTGATCTCACTGCACCGTTGCGCTGCCCAGGCGTAGGAAGGAAACCATGGCAGACAACTGGAATGACAACATCATCGCCGAGTTTCGCGCCAACGGCGGCAAGGTCGGCGGCCCTTTCGAGGGGGCAACGCTGCTCCTGCTTCACACCACCGGCGCCAAGTCCGGCAAGGAGCGCGTCAACCCGGTCATGGCATTCGACATCGACGGGAAACTCGCCATCGTCGGCTCGTACGCGGGTGCTGACGTCGACCCGGCGTGGCTGCACAATCTGCGCGCGCATCCCGATGCCCACGTCGAGATCGGCACCGACGCCTACGACGTGCATGCCCGGGAGATGCCGCTGGCCGAGCGCGACTCCGCCTACCCACGCATCGTCGAGAAGGCCCCGGGATTCGGGGAGTACCAGACCAAGACCGCCCGGATCATCCCGGTGATCGAATTGCAGCGCCGCTGAGGCCCGGCCACGCCGGGGGGCGCTTGTCGATGAAGGCCTGCACCCCCTCGAGGGCACTCGGGTCCATCATGTTGCAGGCCATCGTCTGCCCCGCATCGGCGTAGGCGGACTCGATGTCGACGTCAATCTGCCGGTAGAACAACGCCTTCCCCATCGCGACCGCGACGCGGGGCTTCGCCACGATGCTCGCGACCAGCACCTCGATCTCGTCGTCGAGGGCCTCGGCCTGTGCCACGCGGTTCACCAGTCCCAGCGCGCAAGCCTGCTCGGCGGAGATGAACTCGCCGGTCACCAGCATCTCGAATGCGACCTTGCGAGGCACGTTGCGCGACAGCGCGACTCCCGGGGTTGCGCAGAACAGCCCGACGTTGACACCGCTGACCGCGAAACGGGCATCCCGAGCTGCCACCGCGAGATCGCACATCGCGACAAGCTGACAACCCGCTGCCGTGGCAAGCCCCTGGACCCGCGCGATCACCGGCACCGGCAGGCGCTGGATGGACAGCATCACGTCGGTGCACTGTTCGAACAATTGCTCGTAGTACGCCAGTGACGGCTCGGCCCGCATTTCCTTGAGGTCATGCCCGGCGCAGAAGGCCTTGCCCGAAGCGCCGAGGATCACGGCCCGCACTGTCTCGTCTTCGGCCAGTGCATCAATGGCCTCACCCAACGCGTTCAGCATCGCCTCCGACAGCGCGTTGAAGGCTTGGGGGCGGTTGAGCGTGAGGGTGACGACGCCACGATCGTCACGATCGTGCAGCAGCAGAGTCATGGCTCGATCAACACCTTGAGGGCCTCACGGTCGGCCATGGCGCGGTAGCCGGCGGGGGTGTCGTCCAGGCCGATGGTGCGGTCGAAGACCCGACCGGGCTCGATGGTGCCGTCGAGAACATCGGGCATCAGTTCCTCGATGTAGGCGCGGGCCGGTGCGACGCCGCCGGTGAGGGTGACGTTACGGAAGAAGGTTCCGAAACCCATTGGCACCTCCGTGTATTGAGACACCCCCAGCCGGCTGACGCGGCCACCGGCCCGCACCGCATCGAGGGCGGTGGCGAGCGACGGCTCGGTCCCGACGCATTCGATCACCGCATGCGTCCCGTCACCACCGGTCAATTCACGGATCCTCTCGACGGCTTCATCACCACGTTCCGGTACCACGTCGGTGGCGCCGAACTCGCGGCCCAGGTCGGTCCGGACGGTGTGTCGTCCGTTCAGGATGATCTGCTCGGCGCCCAACCGCTTGGCGGCCAGCACCGCGCACAACCCCACCGCACCGTCACCGATGACGGTCACCGAAGATCCCGGCCCCACCCTGGCAGTCACCACGCCGTGGTGACCGGTGCAGAAGACGTCGGACAACGTCAGGAGGGAGGGCATGAGCGCGGAGTCCTGCGCTACCGGAAGCTTCACCAGCGTGCCCTGCGCCTGCGGAACGCGTACGGCCTCACCCTGGCCGGCATCGACTCCGGGGGCGCCCCACCCTCCGCCGTGGCGGCACGACGTCTGTAATCCCTCCTGGCAGAAGTCACAGGTGTTGTCCGCCCATACGAAGGGCGCCACCACCAGATCGCCGCGACGAAGCCCGGACACGTCGGCACCGACGTCCTCGACGATGCCGATGAATTCGTGGCCCATCCGCCGGCCGCCGTCCTTGTGCGGCATGGACTGGTACGGCCACAGGTCACTGCCGCAGATACAGGCGCTGGTGACGCGCACGATTGCGTCGGTCGGCTCCTTCAAGGTCGCGTCGGGCACGTTCTCGACCCGCACGTCACCGGCTCCATACATCACGGTTGCTCGCATGTTCGGTTCCTTCACTCGTTCGGGTGGCAAGTGAGACACATCGTCTTCGAGGCTAGGCCGGTGGGCAAGGCCACGGGACTGAAAGGGCAGCCCTACACGGTTCGTGCACATGACCCAGACCGCCGGTGACGTGCCCGTCGATTGCCAGGACTCTCCCTGACGGTCCCCGTTGACGAGCTGCCTTTTCAGAACCAACAGGAAATCTATGGGATGGAAGAACTTCCGGTCACATGGCGACCTTCGCACCGTCTACTTGCCTTGATCGACGCCGTCGAAGACCTGCACCGCGTAGTCGAGCAATGCCGGCGTAACGCCAAGCTGCTCCCCGAACGGATGGTCCAGCCAGAAGATGAGGAACAGCAGCAGGCCGAGCAGGATGGCGATCGCGCTCGACAGAATCATGTGACTCACCGCATTGCCGAGGTGAGTAAAGCCGATGAGCCCGATGAGAAGGACAGCCCCGAACAGCAGACCGCTCCACAGCAGACCCGGTATCCGAGGCTTCGCATCCAGGACTCTCGTGTTCCGTTGCGATGTCAAGACATTGAGCTGATCGCGAATCTCCGCGTTGACCGGGTGGGCGGTGGGGCCTTCCCGACCCAATACGCGGTACATGTCGGTGATCGCCCCTCGCGCCGAACCACTCGCGACAACGCGTTGCCGCGTATCCCACTCGGCCTGCGCGGCGACGGTGTAGGTACGCAGCAGTCCCCGGATTCGCACCTGCTCAGGCCCCGGCAGGCTCACCGATTGCCGGTACATCGTCGCCAGAGTCGATGACTCATTGGTGACGTTCTCCTCCGCCGAGGAGAACTGCTCCCATGCGACGACAACCGTGAACCCCAGCAGCGTGCCGTAAACGAGGGCAACGGTGGTCAGAAACGGTGACAGTGTGCCCGTCTGCGTCTTGACGCCCGGCCGGTACACGGTCTTGTTGGCAATCCAAACACTCACGACAGCCAACAAGACCGACCCAGCGAGAACCACGGCCAGAAACAACCACAACCCCGGCAGGCTCAAGCCGCCCATCGCTCACCTCGGCCTCGGGCCAACGAACATCAAATCATCAGGGAATCGCGGGAAGTCCGCAGCGCTGTCGGAAGTCGGCGCCCGGTTGCCTGATGCGGGCGAGGTCGTCCTGCACGGCGGGATTGGCCTCCAGGTAGCTTCGAACCTGTTTTCCGATCTGATCCTTCGGTTGGCCCTTGAGACTGGTGAAGAAGTCGTTGGTGTCAGGGTGAGCGGTCAGATAATTCGAGGTCTCGAAGGAGACACCCGACATCACGCGCGCCATTTCAGCGGCCGTGCACGGCGGCGGGACGGGTGGATCTGCCGCGGCCGCCCCAGCAGTCAGAAGTGTCAGGCCGGCGAACACACCGGCACCGATCGCGGCGCCGGCTGCGCGCCGCGTGAGACGTGAGAGCGACATGTTGGCTCCTTCAGCAAGTTGTCCACGGTTCATGACGTAGCTCCTCAACGCGGTCCGATGCCGCCACCGCCACCCGGACGGCCGGGGCCGCCCGGACCACCAGGCCCACCTGGGCGGCCAGGCCCGCCCGGATCCCAGGCGACATCGAGATCCCACCCGGTGTCGCAATACCAGTCGTAGTCACAGGGATAGGGCACGACCGGTGTTGCTGCTCGTGGCACGCCATCTGCACCGCGCACGTCTCCCTGCGCACAGACCGTGGCATAGCCCGAACTTGTGCATTCCGCCTTCGCCGGAGGTGCTGTGGTGGTGACGACCCCCAACGGGACCATCGCCGACAGCAGTCCCAAAACCAGATAGCGCTGTGGTGTTCGCACGCCCGCCCCCTTTGTCAGTTTGGTCGGGGTCCACCCATATGCACGGATTTATACCGCACTACCAGCGAGTATGTAGAGTATTGACGCCCATGACGGTAATCGCGCCGCCTCCTTCTTGACTCGGAAAGCATGCGAGCACGCTTTCTCTTTGCGTCGCAACCGATTTCGATCAGGGAATCTCGCGGATGCAGTAGACCTTGCCGTCCACACGCTGATTGCGCTGCCCTTGATTGGTCACTGCGACGAACATCCCGGTCCCGAACACCGGTATCGAAATCGCTTGTGTGTCTTGCGGTCCGAAGGTGCATTGGCGGCCACGCACGCACGAGTAGTCCGCTACACCTCTCTTGGGCGGAGCACGTGAAATCGACTGCGCCGGAGATTGAAGCGGCTACGCCAAGGTGTCCAAAGGATTGGCTCTGATGCGTTCGGCACCATTGTTGGCCACCGATACGGCAGCGGCGCCACCCGGTTTGCGCCTCGCCTGATCCTCGAAGCACGCAATGAATTCACTGCCGAAACCTTGCCTGGGATAGCGCGCGAATATCTCCAGCCTCGTCTCGGTGGGGAACTCCTCTGGCCGGCGACCGGCGACGTCCCACGCAGTGGCGACCTGCAGGAGGTGGGACTCGGGATCGGCAGAAGCCGAAACGTCGTCGCGCATGTGCAGAACGATGATCTCGGTCGCCCTGGCAGCCCGGTCCGCGGGCCAACCGGCTGCCACCCCGAACACCCAGGCCAGGTCACCGCCCGCCACCTCGAACTCGACTCGGTGGCTGTCGAACGGGTCGGTCAAACCGAGGTCGTGCAGCATCGCCGAGACGTAATAGAGCTCGTCGTCGAAGGCGATGTCGTGCGCGGCGGCATACTTCACGCCCCACAGATACGAACGCGCACAGTGGTTCAACAAGGCGGGCGTGTAGAAACGGGTCGCCACCGCAAGTGCGGCCACGGCCGCCGGGGTCTGCGGAGACTTCTCGTCCATGGCGGCCTCTCTCAGAAGTTCAAGCCCGAGAACATGATCCGGCCCGGGTCATATTTCTGCCGGGTGGCTGCCAAGCGGGACAGGTTGGCACCGAAATACCGCGACGCGGGCTGGTTCGCTTCGAGATAGTTGACGTAGCCGCCGGCCGAATACGGTGCCACCGCCTGGTGAGCGGTGTTCAGCCAATTGGCCGCCGCCGCAGGTGAACCGGAAGTTTCCACGTACCACTGCACCAGCGCGGACTGCCGCCGCCACGGAAAGGCGGTGTCACCCGAGCCCACGGTGGCCAACGCACCATCGAGTGCGTGCATGATCACGATCGGGCGGCCCGCCCCTGCAGGGAAGGCGTTGAACGCCGCGGCGATTCCCTGGGCTGCGGCCGGGGTGATCGTCGGGAACACGTCGGATCCACCGACATAGCCGAGCGGCGACGGATTGAGATTGTCGGCGGCCAGAAACTTCACCAGATCCAGGTAGTTGAATGTGCGGTTCTCGGTCCCAGCCGGCTGCAGCCCTACTGCCTTGATCACAGCAGCTCCCACGCTGTTGCCCGACCCGGCGGGACACGTCGCCAGGATGCGGCAGTGCGCGCCCTGCGGATCGGTGATGGTGTCGGCCAGCGCCCAGCTGTTGCGGTCGGCGGTACGCAGCCAGTTCTGCCACCCGAGAAGGACCTGCGCGAAGGCCTCCAACGGGAAATGCAGGCCGACGACATCCACGTCGCTGGTAGGGAAGGTGGCGAAGGTCAGCGCCGTCGTCACCCCGAAATTACCGCCACCTCCGCCGCGCAACGCCCAGTACAGATCCGGATGTTCGTTGGCCGACGCCGTGACACCGGCACCGCCGGGCAGCACCACGGTCGCCGAGACCAATTGATCACTCATCAAGCCCGCGTGCCGCGACTGGGCGCCCAGCCCACCGCCCAGAGCGTGTCCGGCAGCGCCGACCGTCGGGCAGGTACCCGTCGGGATCCCCCGGCCGGCTCCGGCCAGAGTTTGGTGGATCGCGTACAGACCGGTCGCGGGTGTCACCGTGACCCGCCCGGTCGCCGCGTCGTAATTGATATCGCCGGGCAGTTGGCGCAGGTCCATGACCATCGTGCCGTTCGCCGTCGACGCGCCCACATAGGAGTGCCCGCCGCCGCGTGGAGCGACCTTGAGGTTATGTGCCGCAGCGAATTCCATCGCCCGCTGCACGTCGGCCGCCGTTGCCGGGGTCACCACCGCAGCGGGCGTCAGGCCGTTGAAGTTGGTGTTGAAAACACTTTTGGCCGAGGTGAACTGCCCGCCGTTGTCCGGCAGGACCACTTTCCCATTGATGGCGGCGGCGAGGTCGCCCCAGCCGGCCGGCTCGGCACTGGCCCGGCCCGACCCGAATACCGCGCCGACGGCCAATGCCCCGACGGCCCCGCGCAGGAACGTCTGACGCGAGACCCCGCGCGGCGACTCCCGCGGTTCCGTCATGTCCGAATTGTGGGCTACGTGATGTGAAAAACCGCACTGCCGCATGACGTGTCGTGATCTCGGTCCGATACCGATTCGGTTCCGCCGTTACGATCACCACCGCCGGGCGATCGCCCGGTTCCGACAGCACATCTGGAGGCCCAGCGCAGTGAGCGCACCGTCGAACCCGAACGTGATCCCGGTCCACGCCGCACTCCCCGACCTCGCGCTGGACGCGGACGACCGCGCGACCCTCACCTCCGAGATCTGGGGAATGCTCGTCACCGGCAACGACGATGTCGAGGAGTTCCTCGACAACTACGCCGGCGATTACCAGCTCACCGACGAGCAACTCACCGACGCCTTCGCCGCTCTGCGCGAGGCGAGGCTGCGCCAGCAGACCGAGATCGGCGACTACCGGTCGCGGACCCAGGCGGCGTTCGAGGAGCTCAACACCAACGGCGTGGTCGCGCGGGCCGACTTTTCCTGCTGCGGAACCTGCGCGTCGGCCGAGATCGGCGATGAGCGCGACGACACCCGCCATTGGACCGGGTTCATCTACTTCCACAGCCAGGACACCGATCGCCTGATCGAGGACGGCTCCACCTACATCGGCTATGGAGCGTTCGAGCCCGAGAACTTCGACGAGGACGCATACAACCGGCTCAGCGATCAGGCGAAGGAGGACCTGTATTTCGGTGACGTGGTGCGGATGCTCGACGAGGTCGTCTTCCCCATCGTGCGTCGCCACGGCATCGAGCCGGAATGGAATCGGGACCTGGGGACACGGGTGCTGCTCACCAACGCCGACTGGTACGCGCCTATCGAGAGCTGACGATCTGTAACTGTGGCGATGGGTGAGCCGAAATACAATTCAACACCCGTGAAGGGTGCCCGAAGGAGGGGGACCTCAATGCCGAACGATCGCCGCCGGGCGAAGGCGCTCATCGGTGCTGCCACAGCAGCACTGGCGATCCCCGCCGTCCTGAACGTCGCCCCAGCCCACGCGGCTCCGCTGCCCGGATTCTGCGTGCCGCCCAACGTCGTCGACAACGTGTGCACTGCGCGGCTGACATCGGTGACGGCCGATGTCATCGACGGGACGATCACCGGGACACCGGTCGGCGGCAGCACGGCGATCACCCTTGCCGGACAAGCAGATGCGTACCTGAAATCGGCCGGATTCGGCGAAACACCGCCGGATCCGGTTCAAGAATGGGACACCGAGATCGACAAGGTCGGCAGTCTCGACACCTCCCCCTCCAACCCCAATTGGTACGGCAACGCGAAGGCGAGGGTCTTCCTGCCCAGGACGCTGAATGACCTGGCTACCAAGTTTCCTGCGGAAAGCATCGTGGTCCGGTTCGTGGCTGACGACACACGGCAGGACGCGGTCCGACTGGTATCCATTCAGCCCACGGCTACGTCCGATCTTGCGCCAACCCGGCCAGGTGCTTGAGCGAGTTGTCCAGATGCTGCCGGTCGAACGGCGGGAACTCGATCTCTTCGCGAAGTGCGGGCGGCACCGCCGACCAGTCGTATGTGAGGGTGACCTCGGTCCGGTCGTCACCGCGCGGCTCAAGGTCATAGCGCCAGATCCAGCCGCCGAACTCGATGGCGGCGTCGTCAGCGCCTTGGCCGGGCAGCCATGCGATCGCTTGCGGCGGCTCGAAAACCTCGACCCGGTTGGCCATCTCGTAGTGCATGCCGCCGTAGTTGTCGTGGTACATCGCCATCCGGAAGATCTGCCCGGTTTCGGTCAGCGGCTTACCGTCAAGCGACTCGCGCACCCAGCCGGTGCCATCGATCGCCTGATGAGTGGTCGGGTCGGCCAGCACCGCGAACACGGTTTCGGCCGGCGCATTGATGGTGCACGTGGCGCTCATGGTTTCGTCAGTCATACCCCTACCGACCGGCGGCGGTTCACAAACTCATCGCGCAGGCTCGGCGCAGTGGGGCTATGGGCTGAGCCCGAACACCTTCACCGCGGCTGACTTGCCCTTCAGCTCGTGAAACCCCCGGTCGGTGAGTCCGGGTGGGCGCACGTCCAATGCGTCGGCGGTCGACTGGGTGAGCAGGATCGAATCACCGGTCGTCTTGGTCAGCTGCTCGACACGGGCGGCCACGTTGACGGCGTCGCCGATCAATGTGAATTCCAGCTTGCCTCCTCCACCGATGGTCCCGGCGATCACCACACCGGTGTTGATGCCGATCCCGATCCGAAGCTCACCACCGAATCCCTCACTGACAACCCGATGAATCAGCACGGCGGCGCTCACCGCCGCATCGGCATGACGCGCAAGGACGTTCGGTGCTCCGAAGACCGCGAGCGCACCGTCGCCGAGGAACTTGTTCACATGCCCACCGGCATCGACGACCGCGGGCACCACGATCTCGAAGAGCGCGTTGAGCCGGGCGACGGTGTCCTCGGCACTGTTGGTCTCGGCGAACGGGGTGAAATCGCGGATATCGACGAACAACACCGTGACGTCCCGCCGCTCACCGGTGAAAATGTCGTCACCCTGCTCGAGTAGCCGCGCCGCCAAAGCCGGATCGACATAGGTCCCGAACGCGGCCTGAAGCCGTTGCCGCTCAGCCAAACCCGCCTGCATGCGGTTGAACGACGCCGAGAGTGCACCCAGATCGTCGTCCTGGACTACAGGCAGACGTTGGCTGTAGTCGCCGGCGGCAACACGCTCAGTCCCCTGTGCAAGGTCGCGGATCGGTCGCAGGAAGGGCGACGTCACCATGACCGCTATCGGCCCGGCAATCAGCATCAACGCACACCCGATCACGACGGAGACAACAGGGTCCTGGCGGGCGCGGTCGATCGCGGACGCGGTAAGCGCGGTCCCGGTGCCGAACGCGAGTGCCATCGCGAGCATGGTGATGTTGGACCACGCGGCAAAAGTCGGGTGGGAGCGCGGCAGCGAGTCGCCAATCCCTGTGTCACCGGCGATCTCGGCCCGCACTGGCCGCAGCGACCCCTCGCTGAAGCTGTGCACACCGATCACTCCGATCGCCGCTCCGTATACGGCACCGAAAATCGCGTACTGGACCAGCCGCCACCCGGACGCGCCGGCGATCGCGGCGACACCAACCCCGACGCAGGGCGCCCAGACGACATCGGTTGCGAGTGCTCGGGCTGCTGTCTTGCGCCCGTAGCTGAAGGTGGCACGGAGCGCCTCCATCGGATCGACCTCGTGGCCTGCCGCCCACCTTTCGATCAGACGCAACGGCTTCGAGCCCGGGAGCACCAGCAGGTAAACCCGCAGCAGCATGGCGGCAAAAGCGACGGCGACCGCCTCGATGTAGCGATCGGATCCTTCGAAGGCGACGATGACTATCGGGTAGGCGACGTAAACCGACAGCCCCGCAAGGAAGACCAGTACGCAGATCGCCCAGGAGTACACCGGCCCATACCGATCCCACACCCACTGAAAGATCCGGTCCATGTCGAAACAAAACACCCCCGGCCTGATGGCCGGGGGTGTTTCGGACTACTCCTAGCGAACTACTTCTAGTGAGCGTGGCCGTGATGGCCGTGCCCGTGATCTTCTTCTTCGGCAGGCTTGTCCACGATGGCCGTCTCGGTCGTCAGGATCATGCGCGCCACCGATGCGGCGTTGAGCACCGCGGAGCGGGTCACCTTGACCGGGTCCACGATGCCCTCGGCGACCAGATCACCGTAGGTCAGGGTGGCGGCGTTGAAGCCCTGCCCGTTGGGCAGCTCGCTGACCTTGTTCACCACGACCGAACCGTCCAGGCCGGCGTTGGTGGCAATCCAGTACAGCGGAGCCGACAGCGCCGAGGAGAACACGTCGACACCGAGTGCCTCGTCGCCCTTGACCTCGCCACGCAGCTTGTCGAGGGCCCCGCGGGCCTGCACGAGGGCGGCGCCACCGCCGGTGACGATGCCCTCCTCGACGGCAGCCTTGGCCGCCGAGACGGCGTCCTCGACCGCTTCCTTGCGCTTCTTCAGGTCGGTCTCGGTGGCCGCGCCGACCTTGATCACCGCGACGCCGCCGGACAGCTTGGCCAGCCGCTCCTGCAACTTCTCCCGATCCCAGTCCGAATCAGTGGACTCGATCTCGGCCTTCAGCTGCTTGACGCGATCGGCGACCGCGTCCTTGGAGCCGCCACCATCGACGATCACGGTGCTGTCCTTGGTGACCACCACGCGGCGGGCGGAACCCAGCACGTCCAGACCGGCCTCGCGCAGCACCAGGCCCACATCGGGGTTGACAACCTGGCCGCCGGTGACGACCGCCAGATCGTCCAGGAACGCCTTACGACGATCACCGAAGAACGGCGCCTTGACGGCGACGGCCTTGAGCGTCTTGCGGATGGCGTTGACGACGAGCGTGGACAGGGCCTCGCCCTCGACGTCCTCGGCGATGATCAGCAGGGGCTTGCCGGCCTCGGCAACCTTCTCCAACAGCGGCAGCAAGTCGGGCAGCGAGCTGACCTTGTCGCGGTGCAGCAGCACCACCGCGTCCTCGAGCACTGCTTCCTGCGAGTCGAAATCGTTGACGAAGTAGGCCGAGATGAAGCCCTTGTCGAAGCCGACGCCCTCGGTGACCTCGAGCTCGGTGTTCAGCGTCGAGGACTCCTCGATGGTGACCACACCGTCGTGGCCGACCTTGGTCATGGCCTCGCCGACGAGCTCACCGATCTGCTCGTCACGCGAGGACACCGTGGCGACCTGCGCGATGGAGTTCTTGTCCGACACCGGGGTGGCCGCGGCCAGCAGGGCCTCGGACACCGCGTCCGCGGCCTTGCCGATACCCAGGCCCAGCTCGATCGGGTTGGCGCCCGCCGCGACATGGCGGAGCCCGGTCTTGACCAGGGCCTGAGCCAGCACGGTGGCGGTGGTGGTGCCGTCGCCAGCGACGTCGTTGGTCTTGGTGGCCACCGACTTCACCAGCTGGGCGCCCAGGTTCTCGAACGGGTCTTCCAGGTCGATCTCGCGGGCAACAGTGACACCGTCGTTGGTGATCTGTGGTCCACCGAAAGCCTTGGCCAGCACCACGTAGCGGCCGCGGGGACCCAGGGTCACCTTGACCGCGTTGGCCAGCTTGTCGACACCTGCTTCCATGGCACGGCGCGCAGTCTCGTTGAACTCAATCTGCTTGCTCATAGATGTCTTTCTGCTTGAGAACGCATACCGCCCCGGACATCACCCGCGCTGAACACGGGGATCTCCGGGGCGGTTACACGAGTGATTACTTGTTGACGACAGCCAGCACGTCACGCGCGGAGAGGATCAGGTACTCCTCGCCGTTGTACTTGATCTCGGTGCCGCCGTACTTGCTGTAGATGACGGTGTCGCCCTCGGCAACGTCCAGGGGGATCCGCTTCTCGCCATCCTCATCCCAGCGGCCGGGGCCAACTGCGACGACGGTGCCTTCCTGCGGCTTTTCCTTGGCGGTGTCGGGGATGACCAGACCGGAAGCGGTCGTGGTCTCGGCCGCGTTGGCCTGAACGAGGATCTTGTCCTCGAGTGGCTTGATGTTGACTGCCACGATGGAAGCCCTCCACTTGTTGGGGTATCGAGTCCCGGTGTGCTCCGGGGCCCTCGGGTTAACCAGGTGTTCGGCATGCGCCCGTGCCCCTCGCTCCGTCGTCGCGGGTGCCGGCGCTGGAGGTTGGCCGCGTGCCACCTAGCACTCTATACATGCGAGTGCTAGCACTCAAGGGTGGGCCTGTGCGTGCCGCCAGAACTCGCCGAGGGCTGAAGTTGTCAACGGTTGCGCCGACAATCTTGCCGCACTACTATCGAACATATGTTCGGGTCGAGTTTCACGATCGATCCCAACGTCACCGAGGAGGCGTTGGTCGATCAGCTCGCGGCGATGAACCGAGCGGCCTCCGGCATCGCCGCCGGGCAGGCACGGGTGACCGCGATGCTGGAAGCCAAACGTCATGCACACAGGGCCGCTCAGGGTGTGCCCGCCGCCAAGCGCGGTAGAGGCCTGGCTTCCGAAGTCGGCCTGGCCCGCAATGCCTCGCCGTGGCACGGAGCCAAATATCTGAAGATGTCGCGAATTCTCGTCGACGACATGCCCTACACCCTGGCCGCGCTGCAGTCAGGGGCCCTCACGGAAAACCGGGCCATGATCATCGCGGACCATGCCGCGTGCCTGCGCCCCGAATATCGGCGTGCGATGGATGCCGAACTGTGCTCCGACCCCTCGAATTTGGACGGCCTCGGCGACAAGAAGATCGAAGCGGAGGCCGGCCGGACCGCGTTCCGGCTCGACAGCGCAGCGGTACTGGACAGCATCAGCCGCCACGAAGTGGACCGCACGGTCACGCTTCGTCCCGCCCCGCACAACATGGCATACGTCACGGCCTTGCTGACGGCGGCCGAAGGTCAGACGGTGTACGAGTCGCTGCAGGTAGGCGCCGCGGCCGCTGCCTCCGCCTCAATCGCCGCCGGGGCAGGATGCGACGGGCGGGGCCCGTTGTTGGCCGATACCTTCTATCGTCGCGTCACCGGTCGGGAGGTCGGTGACGCGGTCCCCGTCACCCTCAACCTGGTGATGTCCGACGAAAGCTTGTTGGCCCAGGGTTCCGAGCCCGCCATCCTCGACGGATACGGCCCGATCCCGGCCGAGGTGGCTCGGCGGATGACCTGGGCCGCAGTCCTCGACCCACAGGCCGAGGCCGCGGTTCGACGTCTGTACGCCAATCCCCGCACCGGCAACCTTGTGGCCCTCGAGTCGACGGCCCGCAAGTTCCCCAAGGGCCTGCGCTGGCTCATCAAGTTGCGCGACCAGACGTGCCGCACCCCGTACTGCGATGCACCGGTACGGCACGTCGACCACATCACCCGGCACGCCGATGGCGGCGCGACCAGTGCTGCCAACGGCCAAGGGCTTTGCGAGAGGTGCAATTACACGAAGGAATGTGCCGACTGGCAGACGTTGACCAGCTACGACCGGTACGGCCGGCACACTACTGAAATCACCACACCGACCGGCCGAACGTATCGAAGTACCGCCCCACCGCTACCGATGAGCGCAAGGCTGTTCACCAGCGACATCCATGTCGTGAACATCCACGCGGCCGCATAGCCGGCCGGCGTGATACTCCGCCCCTATAACGGGATGTTCAGATGATCAGACACGTCTCCGACCATCTCGACGTCGACCTTGCGCTCGGTGAAATACCAGCCGTGGTCGTCACGGGCGAACACATCGGCGTAGCGGCCGACCACGATGGGCTGCAGCGGCACGGTCTCGGTGTTCTGCACGACGACGAACGTCGAACGGGCCGTTGCCCGCGCATCCTCGATGTCGACAATCGGGTTGAGCACCAGGTGGCGGGTTCGGGTGCGGTTGCCGTGGTCCGGGAATCGGCGGGTGGTGTGCGCGAACAACTTCGCGATCGCCGACGCATCCGCCACGCCCATGAACGAGCCGCGGCCCAGTAGTTTCCCGACCCCGTCGAAGTCACCCGCATCGATCAGCTCGGCGTAGCGGTACAGCAGCTCGGTGACCTCAAGCTTGTCGCCCGTCGAACTCATGCCACCTGTCCCTTCACCACCGGCAACCCCGGATCGCTGGCCACGTCCAGCGGCGAGGGGGCCGCCCCCGCCGCGATCAGGTGTGCCGCGAACGACGCGATCATCGCGCCGTTGTCAGTGCACAGCCGCGGCCGCGGCACCCGCAGGGTCAGGCCCGCTGCCGCGCAGCGTTCCTCGGCGAGCTCACGTAACCGGGAGTTGGCCGCCACCCCGCCCGCGATCAGCAGGGTGGACACCCCGAGGTCGGTGGCCGCGCGCACGGCCTTCGCGGTCAGCACGTCGGCGACGGCCTCCTGGAAACCGGCGGCGACGTCGGCCTGCGAGGCCTCCGGGTGGCCCTCTACATAACGAGCCACCGCGGTCTTCAGTCCCGAGAAGCTGAACACGTACGGGTCGTCCCGCGGCCCGGTCATGCCCCGCGGAAAGGCGATGGCGTTGCGGTCACCGGTGCGGGCCAGCTCGTCGAGCACCCTTCCCCCCGGATAACCCAGTCCGAGTAGCCGGGCCACCTTGTCGTAGGCCTCCCCTGCCGCATCGTCGACGGTGCTGCCCAACTCGATGATCGGCTCGCCCAACGACCGCACGTGCAGCAGATGGGTGTGCCCACCCGAGACCAGCAGACCGACGCTCTCGGGAAGCGGTCCGTGGTCGTATACGTCGGCGGCGAGGTGCCCACCCAGATGGTTGACCCCGTAGAACGGGACATCCCAGCCGGCCGCGTATGCCTTGGCCGCGGCCACCCCGACCAACAGCGCCCCGGCCAGCCCGGGCCCGATGGTCGCGGCGACGACGTCGGGCCGTTCGATACCCGCGGTGTCCAGGGCCCGGCGCATTGTCGGCCCGAGGGCTTCCAGGTGTGCGCGCGAGGCGATCTCGGGTACGACGCCGCCGTAGCGGGCGTGCTCGTCGACGCTGGAAGCGACCTCGTCGGCGAGAAGCCTTACGGTTCCGTCTTCGGCGAGGTCTGCGATACCGACCCCGGTTTCGTCACAAGAACTTTCGATGGCCAGGATGATCACGTCGGGCCCCCTTGGGGAAGGCGTTGCATGGTGTAGGCGTCGGCCCCGCTGGCGTGGTAGTACCGCTTGCGCAGGCCGATGTTGGCGAATCCGACACTCTCGTACAGCGCGATGGCCGGTTCGTTGTCGGTGCGAACTTCCAGGAAAACCGTTCCGCCGGAAGCGAAGTCGAGCAGGTCGTTCAGCAGCCGGCGTCCGATCCCCTGCCCCTGGAAGTCCGGGTCGACGCCGATGGTGTGGATCTCGTACTCATACGGGCGCATTCGGCCCAGCCGGGAGATACCGGCATAGCCGACGAGGACGTCGTCGCTGCGGGCGGCGAGGTAGCGATTGTGCTTGGCGTCGAGTTCGGCCAGGAACGCCGTGGCCGGCCAGGGATCGTCGCCGGCGAACAGCTTGGATTCCAGCTCGGCGCACCGCGTGGCATCAGCACGGGTCAGTGCGTCGAACACGATCATTTCCGCACCGCCGCAGAGGGTTTGGCGTCGGGTCGGCGCAGATACAGCGGCACCAGGGGTTGTGGGTCGTCCCAGTCGGCGACGGCGCGCACCAGGCCCGCGGGCGTCGGGTACACCACCTCGAGCCGAGGCAACGCGAACATTGCGGCGTGCTCGGGTGACCCGGCCACCGCAGCCACCGTGGAATCCACGACAACGTCGGCGGGTGCGTTGACGGCGGGGCCGTCGACCCTGACTCCGTCGCGGTAACGCGCCCAGTACACCTCGCGGCGCCGCGCATCGGTGACCACCAACACGTCACCGTCGGTGTGGACACCGATGGCGTCCAGGCTGCACACCCCGTGCACCGGAACGCCCAGCGCATGGCCGAAGGCCGCAGCACTGGCCATTCCCACCCGCAGCCCGGTGAACGGGCCCGGCCCGCAGCCGACGACGACCGCGTCGAGATCGGCAACGGTGATCCCGGCAACAGACACGGCACCGAGCACGTTCGGCGTCAGCTGTTCGGCGTGGGCACGGGCATCGACGGTCACCCGCTCGGCGAGGGCCTCCACGACGCCCTCCGGAGCATGGCGGACCACGCCGGCGCTGACCGCCGGGGTCGAGGTATCGATGGTCAAGATGTTCATGGGGCGCTCCACTGCCAGATCACCGTGCGCGTCTCGGTGTCGGTGTCGCGCTCGATACGAATGTCCAGGTGATGATCGGAGAGCCGTTCGGCCAGGCCCTCACCCCACTCGACCACCACGACGGCGTCGTCAAGATCGGTGTCGAGGTCGAGCGCATCAAGCTCACCCAACAGATCGACACCGGGATGGTCCAGCAGTCGGTACATGTCCACATGCACCATCGCGGGGCGGCCGGCCTGCCGGGGCGGATGCACCCGGGCCAGCACGTACGTCGGTGAGACCACCGGCCCGTCCACGTCCATGGCCGCCGCGATGCCCTTGGCCATCACCGTCTTGCCGGCACCCAGCGGGCCCGACAACACCACCACATCACCGGCTTTCAGCCCCGCGCCCAGCGTTGCGCCGAGGGCGATGGTGTCCTCAGTGGTGGCGAGTTCGGCCGTACCGGCGCTGCGCTCAGCCACGGAACCAGACCCGATCGCGGACCCGGCGGGACAGCGTGACCAGTTTGGAGGGCGTGGCCCGCTCCACCAGACGGACCAGTGCGTCGTCGATCACCACGGGCTCCTCAAGCTGGACCAGATGACCGGCTCCCCCGACGATCACCAGTTCGGAGCGGGGTAGCTGTGCGGCCATGGCCTTTGAGTATTCCATTGGGGTCAGCAGGTCCCGGTCACCACAGGCGATCAGTGTCGGCACCTTGGCCAGCACCCGCAGGGCGCCGGCCTCGTCGTGGACCTCGAGGGCGTGCAGGAATTCGACGAGGGTGGTGATCGACGTGCCGTGCATCATCCGTTGGGAGAACTCGACCACGCTCGGGCTGACGGACTCGTCGCCGTAGGACGCCGCCCGCAGGATCGGTCCTATCACCGACCGGGCGGCGCCGCGGGTGCGGTGCACCGCACCAGGGGCATAGCGGGCCAGGAACCGCACCGCCTCCAGCGCCGGGTTGCGCAAGATCTCCCCCAGCGGTGAGCGCGCCACGCCTTCGACCGCCGAGGAGATCACCGCGGCGCCGACGATTTGTTTCGGATAGCGGCGCGGGAACTGTCGCGCATGCGAGAGGACCGTCATGCCGCCCATCGAATGTCCGACCAGCACTGCGGGGCCGCGTGGAACCGTCACGGCGAGAACGGCTTCCAGATCACGTCCGAGTTGTTCGACGGTGTAGGTGTCCGGCGGTGCAATCCCCGACTGACCGTGGCCGCGCTGGTCGTAGAACACCATCCGCACCTGCGGACCCCACTGTTCGGCCAGCCGGGTGCGCTGAAAGTAGAAGGCGCCCATGCGCAAACAGAATCCGTGGGCGAAAACCACTGTCAGCGGCGCGTCATTCGGGCCGACTTCCCGCACGGCCAGTGGCACCCCGTCGTCGGTTGTCACCACGGAACTACGATCGGCGTCCAGGCGTTCGAAATCCTCACCCAGATAGGGATCCTCACCGGTGCTGCGCCGGGTCAGCGACCGTGCCACCGACCGGCCCGCCACCGTGCCCACGGCGGTGACCCCGGCCGCACCGGCCAGCCACTGAGCATTGCGACTCAACGCTCGCGACCTGCCTCTAGGTAGGTGCGGGTGATCCGGCCGCGTGGGCTGGTGGCCACCTCGTAGTTGATGGTGCCGAGCAGTTCGGCCCAGTCCTGGGCGGTCTGTTCGCCCTGGGTGCCGGGGCCGAACAGGATCGCGTCGTCGCCTTCGGCGACGTCGGTGGCGTCCGGGCCAAGGTCGACGACGAACTGATCCATGCAGATCCGCCCGACCGCCGGGCAGCGCCTCCCGTTGATCAGCACCTCGATCCGCCCGCTCAACAAGCGGAAGATGCCGTCGGCATATCCCACCGGTAGCAGTGCCAGCGTGGTGTCCCGGTTGGCGATCCACCGGTGACCGTAGGACACCCCGTCGCCGGCGTGCACCGAACGAACCAGCGCGACAGGGCATTTCAAGGTCATGGCGGGAACCAGACCCATGTCGCCGAGCTCCGGGATCGGGCTGAGGCCGTATACGGCGATCCCGGGCCGCACCATGTCGAAGGCCAGATCCGGACGGGTCATCGCTGCGGGCGAGTTCGCGATGTGGGCCACCTCGAACACCACGCCCTGTTCGGCGGCCTGCTCGCGCATCGCGGTCAGGCGCTTGCCCTGCAGCTCGTTGAACGGGTTGTCGGGCTCGTCGCCGTGCACCAGGTGACTCATGATGCCGCGCACCCGGATCGCGCCGTCGGACTGGGCCCGGCCCAGCGCGGCGACCATCGCGGGGAAATCTGCCGGGCTGACACCGTTGCGGCTCAGGCCGGTGTCCACCTTCACCGTGACCGTCGCGGCACGGCCGGTCTGGCGCACGGCCGCCAGCACCTCGTCGAGTTGACGCACCGAGGACACCGCGATCTGCACGTCGTTTTCCAGCGCGGGCGTGAAGTCGGTGCCCGGCGGATGCAACCAGCACAACACCGGTGCGGTGATCCCGCCGGCCCGCAGCGCCACGGCTTCGGCGATCGTCACCACCCCGAGTTCGGCGGCCCCAGCGGCCACCGCGGCCCGACCCACCTCGACGGCGCCGTGCCCGTAACCGTCGGCCTTGACCACCGCCATCACCCGGGCGCTGCCGGCATGTTCGCGCAGCAGGCGGACGTTGTGGTCGATCGCGCCCAGATCCACCACCGCCCGTGGAGAGGCGTGCGGGATCAGCGATGTCTCGCGTTCGGTCGTCTGCATGTCATATCACCGCCGACCATTGTCCCAGAGGCACGCATCGGGGCAGATCACAGCCGGATGTGACGCGCGGTTACCGCCAGCCGGCGCATCCGGGCCCGGATTTCGCCGTCGGTGTTGGGCGCCAAAGTCAGCCCGGCGGTCGCGGCGATCCGGTCGGCCACCTGGGGTATTCCGACTGTGTCGGTCCAGATATGTTCGGCGAACTCCGGCCTCGACAGAATCTCGAGACCGCGGTCGAGCCGTTCGACCGCGAATGCGTCGCCCCATTGCGGCAGGTCCCGCGGTCCGCCGTGGCGCAGCAGTCGTCCGAAACCCAACCCGCGGTCGGACAGCCGCTTCACGACCGTTTCCCGCTGCGCCAATAGTGCGAAGTGCAAAACGTTGTGACCCGCGTCGCGCAGACGACCGACTGTCTCGGCAAAGTAGCTCGGCTCGAAGACGGTCATCGGTGCGATGACCGGCCCGTCGTACCGCCGCAAGGTGTGTTCCAGCACCTCGAAAACCCCTTGCCGCCAGGCCGGAAAGTCCTGAAAATCCCTGCGCAGCTCGCGCGGCATCGTCCGGTGCAGACCGTATCCGACGAATTCGGGGTCGCAGACCACGCTGCCGGCCAGGCGGCGGTTGAGTTCGTATGCGGTCTGGGTCTTTCCGACCCCGAATGGTCCATTGATCCACAGCAGCATGCCGCCGACGCTAGTGCGCGAACGGCTGCAGGTCGTCGAACGCGCCGCGCGGTTTGAGCTTGTCGAGCCGGCCGAGCACGGTGATCATGTCGTCCTTGAGCGCCCGGGCCAGATCCGCCGAGAAACCCTCACGCACGACGACGCGCAGCACCACGACGTCGGTGGCTCCCTCGGGCATGGTGTACGCCGGGACCTGCCAGCCGAAGGAGCGCAAGCCCTCGGATACGTCGAACTCGGTGTAGCCCGAATTGCCCTTGAGCCGGAAGCTGACCACCGGGATGGCCGAACCGTCGGTGATCAGCTCGAAGTGCTCACTGTCCCGTAGCTCGTCGCCCAGCCAGCGCGCGGTCTGCGACAGGCACTGCATCACCTGGGTGTACCCGGCCCGCCCCAACCGGAGGAAGTTGTAGTACTGGCCCACCACCTGATTGCCGGACCGGGAGAAGTTCAGGGTGAACGTCGGCATGTCACCGCCCAGGTAGTTGACCCGGAACACCAGATCCTCGGGCAGATGCTCCTTGCCGCGCCACACCACGAAGCCGATGCCCGGGTAGGTCAACCCGTACTTGTGGCCGCTGACGTTGATCGACACCACGCGCGGCAGCCGGAAGTCCCACTCCAGGTCGGGGTGCAGGAACGGGACGACGAATCCGCCGCTGGCGGCATCGACGTGCACGGGGATGTCGAGGCCCTTGTCTTGAGCGAGCGTGTCGAGCGCCGCGCAGATCTCGGCGATCGGTTCCAGTTCACCGGTGTAAGTGGTGCCCAGGATGGCCACCACCCCGATGGTGTCCTCGTCGACCGCGTCGAGTACCTGCTCGGGGGTGATGACGTAACGGTCCTCGGTCATCGGGAGGTACCGCGGCTCGACGTCGAAGTAGCGGCAGAACTTCTCCCACACCACCTGGACGTTGGAACCCATCACCAGGTTGGGCGTGCGCCCCTTCCAATCTTTTCCGACCTTCTCGCGCCACCGCCACTTGAGCGCGAGCCCGCCCAGCATCACCGCCTCGCTGGATCCGATCGTGGAGACTCCGCACGCGCTGGACGGATCGTCGTCCCGCAGATCTTCGGCGTGGAAAAGGTCGGCGACCATGCTCACGCAGCGCGCTTCGATCGCGGCGGTGGCGGGGTACTCATCCTTGTCGATCATGTTCTTGTCGAACGTCTCGGCCATGAGCTTCTCGGCCTCGGGGTCCATCCACGTGGTGACGAACGTCGCCAGGTTCAACCGGGAGCTGCCGTCGAGCATGAGCTCGTCGTGGATGAACCGGTAGGCCGCCTGCGGATCCATGGCCTCGTCGGGCAGACGCAGCGACGGGACCGGCGCCATCGCCAACCGGCCGGTGTAGGCCGGCGAGATGTGCGGGGTGCGATGGTGCTTGTGCGACATGGCAAGTCCTTTTCGTTGCGGCGAACTGTTTACAGCGAGGCGATGGCGGCGCGGACGTGGGCGAGGATGCGCGACGCCGAGGTGGGCGCCGGGCTCGGGCCGGGATCGGCCGCCGACAGGTTGGCGGCGCGGGCGTGGACGAAGGCTGCCGCGGCGGCGGCCTCTCCGGCGGGCAGGCCGGCCGCCAGCAATGCGCCGATGATGCCCGTCAGCACATCACCGGATCCCGCTGTGGCAGCCCAGGACTGGCCGGCCGGATTGAGGTACGTCATGCCCGCCGAACCGGGCTCTGCGATGACGGTGACATTGCCCTTGAGCAGCACCGTGACTCCGAGTCGCTGCGCCAGCTCGCGGGTGGCCGTCACCCGGTCAGCGCCCGGCGGATGGCCGGCCAGCCGCTGGAATTCGCCGGCATGCGGGGTCAGCACGGTCGGCGCGCCGCGGCCGGTGAGCGGGCCCGGGTCGGCGGCGAGCATCGTCAGCCCGTCAGCGTCCACAATGACCGGAAGATCGGATTGGAGCGCGAAATCCAATGCCGCCCTCGCAGTCTCGTCGGTACCCAGACCCGGCCCCACCGCCCAGGCCTGCACCCGGCCTGCCTCCTGCGGGGTAGGCGAGGCGATCACCTCTGGCCAATGTGAAAGCACCTGCGGTGCAGCGCTTCCCGCATAGCGGACCATGCCCGAGGTGACGGCGACGGCGGCACCGGCACTCAGCACCGCCGCACCGGGATAGGTCGACGACCCGGACAGTACGCCCGTCACGCCCTGGGTGTACTTGTCATCGTGCGGCCCCGGAATCGGCCACCGCGCCCGCACATCGGCCACTTCGAATCCGGCGAGGTCGCTGGGCGCCAGGCCCAGTCCGATGTCGATGAGTTCGACGCGACCGCACTCCCCCAGTGCGTGAACAGGTTTGAGGCCGCCGAATGTGACGGTCAGAGCGGCACGCACATGTGGGCCTTCGGCGGCGCCGGTCTGCACGTCGAGGCCGCTGGGGATGTCGACCGCCACCACGGGCACCGTGTTGGCCTCGAATACCGCCGCGGCGTTGGGACGCAACGCACCGCGTCCGGAGATGCCGACAACACCATCGATCACCAGATCGGTTCCGGCCGCGATCCCGGACACCACCCGACCACCGGCGCTCCGGAATGCGGCCAGGCCCTTGGTGTGAGTTTTGTCAGGGTTGAGCAGGACGGCATCGGCCGCCGCTCCGCGACGACGTAAGAACGTCGCCGCCCACAGGGCATCGCCGCCGTTGTCGCCGGAACCCACGACCGCGCAGATCCTCCGGCCGGCCACACCACCGGTGCGCAGCTTCAACTCCGTCGCGATCGCCGTCGCCAGCCCATAGGCGGCGCGGCCCATCAGCACCCCGTCGGGCAGTGATGCGAGCAGTGGCGCCTCGGCCGCACGGATCACATCGGCCGAGTAGTAGTACCGCATCAGCTCCCGCTCCACTCGAGGTGTCTTCGACTTTGCCGCGCGCCAACAGGTTACGTGTGTTTGCTCGGCACGGTCACAGATTTGCGCCGAGCGGGCTACCCCACGATGCGGGCGATCACGGCTGCAGCTTCGCGTAACCGGTCCGGTGGATGCGATGCGTACCCGACAACCAGGCCTGGCGGTCCGGGTAGCCGCCGGTGCCATGACACCGGGTGCACGAGAACGCCGGCCTCACGCAGCTCGTCGGCCAGCGCAACGTCGTCGACTCCCTCGGGCAGGCTGACGAGCAGGTGCAGCCCGGCGGCGACACCGGTCACCGTCGCAGCGGGGATCGCGGTGGCAAGCACGCCCAGCAGGGCATCGCGCCGGGCCCGGTGCCGCGCCCGGACCAGCCGGACATGGCGATCGTACTCGCCGGATTCCAGTAGCCGTGCGAGCACCAGTTGCGGCACAGTCGGGCTTCCGAGGTCGGTGGCATGCTTGGCCGCCACCAGGCCGGGTCGTCGCTCCCGCGGCGCAACCAGCCAGCCCAGACGCAGTGCGGGTGCGAGGCTCTTCGAGGTGCTGCCGGCATACGCGATGCGATCGGGCGCCGACGGATGCATGGCCGGCACGGGTGCGCGGTCATAGCGGTATTCGGCGTCGTAGTCGTCTTCGATGATCAGCTCGCCGTCCCACTCGAGCAGCTCGCGGCGCCGCTGCGGGCCGAGCACCACGCCCGTCGGGAACTGATGCGCCGGGGTCAGGAAGACGGTGGGTGCGCCAGTGGCAGTCAGCTCCGTGACGACGATGCCGTCGCCGTCGACCGGGACCGGCACCGGGCGCACTCCCCAGTACTCGAGTTCGTCGACCGCACCGCGCGAGCCGGGATCCTCGACGGCGACCGTGTCGAGCCCTTCACCGCGCAACTGCTGGGCCAGCAGGGCAATGGCCTGCGCGACGCCCGCGACGACCAGGATGTCGTCGGGCTCGATGCGCAGCCCGCGCGTCCTGCCCAGCCACGGGGCGAGTGCCGCGCGCAACCGGGGATGACCGCGGGGATCTCCGTAGCCGAGGTCGTCCGGAGTGGCCTCGGCCAGCACCGCCCGTTCGGCGCGCAGCCAGACACTGCGGGGAAATGCCGACAGATCGGGCACTCCCGGCGAGAGGTCGATCCCCTCACCTACCGGTAGGCGGGAACGCGGCAGACGTGACACCGACGGCGCCGCGGGGCCTACCCGTGGCGGCCGGACCGGTTGCGTGAGCACGTGGGTGCCACCCCCGGCGCGTCCCCCGACCAGACCTTCGTCGGCCAGCCGTCGGTAGGCCTCGACGACGACGCCGCGAGATATCCCCAGTTCGCCGGCCAGGATCCGGGTCGCGGGGAAGCGGGTACCCGACGTCAGCCTCCCGTCGGCGATCGCGCCACGCAGCGCATCTGCGAGCCAGTCGGTCAGGCCGCGCGCCGGGGCAGTCGCCGCATCGAGCTGTAGAAAATCTGCGCCGACCGCATCCCGCACCGTTTGGTCCATTAGAGATGTCCAGACTTGGTTCTATTTGTTGGACCATGTTGGCCCGAAGATGGTCACATGTCCAGCCCTGCCCGTGCCGGCCTGTCCGGCGCCCTCGGTATGACGTTCGTCGGCGGCAGCGTCGCCGTCTCGAGCGCCCTCGCCGACGCGCCACTGCACACCGCGCAGGCACTGCGCTACGCCATTGCCTGCCTGCTGCTGCTCGCCTGGGTCCGGTTGACCGGCCGACCGCTGCGCCGCCCCCGCGGCAGCGAGTGGTTCTGGCTACTCGGCGTCACCGTGACCGGCCTGGTGCTGTTCAACGTGGCCCTGGTGTACGGATCACGCCACGCCGAACCGGCGGTGCTGGCCGTCGCGGTGGCATGCGTGCCGTTGGCACTGGCGACGGTGGGGCCGCTACTGGAGAGCCACCGGCCAGGGAGCCGTGTGCTTGCCGCGGCCGGCGTGGTCAGCATCGGCGCTGTCATCGTGGAAGGGCTCGGCCGCGCCGACGCCGTCGGATTACTCTGGGCCATAGTCGTTTTCAGCTGCGAGGCCGGCTTCACGCTGCTGGCTGTGCCAGTCCTCGGGTCACACGGTCCCGCCGGAGTGTCTGTACACACCACCTGGATGGCCTCCGCGATGTTCGGCGTGCTGGCGCTGGCAACCGAAGGGCCCAGAGCGGCAGGCGCTTTCGATGCCGGCGAGATCCTGGCGATCGGCTATCTGGCCGTCTGCGTGACGGCGGTCGCGTTCGTCCTCTGGTACACCTGCGTGCACACACTTGGCGCCGGACCGGCCGGGCTATTGACCGGAGTGGCACCCATTGCCGCCGCGGTGATCGGCATACCCGTCACCGGCACCCCACCCGCGGCGCTGGTGTGGGTGGGCATCGGATTGATTGCCGCAGGGCTGGCACTGGGTTTCAGCGACAAGCCGGTAGCCGGGCAGGCTCAGCCATCGAGGGAACGCATGCCCGATATGAGCAGGCCCAGCCCGAACTCGAATCGCGCGCCGAAATCGAGCAACTGCTCAGCGGGACTGGACGCGAGGTGCGGGTAGTGCCCGGCGCGAACCACAGATTCGAGCGTCTCGGTCTCACCACCGGCGGCACCCTGCTGCTCAAGAACTTCACCGAGGACGTAGCAGAAAAGTGAGCTGGCAGACCACAAGGCATGTTCCCGGACCAGACCGCCGGCCTGGATACTGCCTACGAGCGTGTCGACAAAGGTCAGGTTGGCCCGCTTGGCGGCGTAGTTGCCGCCGACGATACGGGCTCCGTCGCGCTGCGCCAGCAGAGCCGAACGCAGGCCCGCGGCAAGACTTTTGACGCGATCGGCCCACTCCGGATGATCGGTGTCAGAGCTCTCGAGCGCCTTCGCCAGAATCGTCTCGGCCATCTCGTCCATCAGGGCGTCCTTGCCGTCCACCAGCCGGTAGATCGTCGGGAGGTGGGCCCGCAGCCGGTCGGCCAGCCGTCGCATCGTCAGCGATTCCAGCCCGCCCTCGTTGACCAGCGCCAAGGCTTCACCGACCACACTGTCCAACGACAGGTTTGCCAGTGCCACGCGATCACGTCCAGTCGGGGCGGTTGACACGTTAACAACGTTATCATTACGCTCTGAACTGCAATTAACATTGTTAATGCGGAAGGAGGGTGTGTGAGAGACGAACTGCCAGCCGACGGAATCGGCGTCGCCGTGCGGCAGCTGCGTTGGGAAGCCGATGGCGTGGTATCCGTGCAATTGCAGCCGCGTGCCGGTGAACTACTGCCGGCCTGGGACCCGGGCGCACACATCGACCTGGTCCTGCCGACCGGCATCCAGCGCCAATACTCGTTGTGCGGGCCGGTCGGCGAGCGGTCGTACTACCGCATCGGGGTCCGGCGGGAACGCACCAGCCGCGGCGGGTCCGAGTACGTGCACGCGTTTCTGCGACCAGGACAACAACTTACGGTTGCCGGCCTGCGGAACACCTTCGAGCTGCATCCGGCCACCTCATACACATTCGTGGCCGGCGGCATCGGAATCACCCCGATCCTTCCGATGATCCGTCAGGCCGAGGCCTGGGGTCTGGACTGGAAACTGCTCTACGGCGGGCACACCGCGACCTCGATGCCGTTCTCAGACGAACTCCGCGAATACGGAATGCGGGTGAGCCTCTACGCCTCTGACGCCGACGGTCGCATCCCTCTCGGTGAGCACTTCGCCGAGGTTCAGCCCGAGGTGAAGATCTATGCGTGCGGCCCCCCGGCGCTGCTGTCGGCGCTGCAGGACGCCACCGCACACTGGCCGGCGGACAGCCTGCATCTCGAGCGCTTCAAGCCGCGCGAACGGGCGCCCGCTGCCGAAGACAAGCCGGTCGAGGTGGTGTGCGCAGCCTCGGGCACAACCGTCAAAGTCGAAGCGGGCCAGAGCATTCTCGCCGCCCTCGATGGCGCCGGGATCAACGTGCCGTCGTCGTGCCGATCGGGTATCTGCGGTGCCTGCGAGACCGCCGTCGTCGACGGAGTACCCGACCATCGCGACGACATCCTCTCCGACTCTGAGCGCGCCGCCAACGATCGCATGTTCATCTGCGTTTCCCGGGCACAGACTCCCCGACTCATTCTCGACGTGTGATGGAGGCGATGGTGAAAACCACAGGTACAGCGGCAGATTCGTACTCCCCGATCTCGATGGAGCGGGTCAGGGAGATCGTCGGGCACCCGGAGCGGTTCATCGCGGAGAAGAAGGAGCCGAAACTCGGCGAATTCTCGGCCCGGTTCATCGCGCACAGTCCGTTCTTCTGCATGGCCACGGTGGGCGCCGACGGCCAATTGGACACCAGCCCGCGCGGCGACCCACCGGGTTCGGTGCGAATCCTCGACCCGTGGACGCTCGCCATCCCGGACCGGCCGGGCAACAAACTGGCCGACACTCACGAGAACATCACCAAGCATCCCGCGGTAGGACTGGTCTTCTTCGTGCCGGGCATCCGCGAGGTGATCCGGGTGAACGGGGACGCGTTCGTCACCGACGACCCCGAACTGCTCGAAATGCTCAGCGCCGACGGCAAACCCGCTGTGTTGGCCACCATCGTGCGCATTCGCGAAGTGTTCGGTCAGTGCGGCAAGGCCGTGATCCGGGCCAAGCTCTGGGAAGGAGACAGCCGGGGACTGGCCGAAGCCGTGACGTTGGGCGGAGACTTCTACACCCTCACGATCACCGAGAGCGCGGCGAAGATGGCCGAGAAACTCGGCGACCTGGCCGGCTCACTTCATGCGGTGATCGACGATCACTACGAGAACGAGCTGTACTGACCTCAGACCGGCGCGGTCGCAGCGGCAGGCTCGACCGTCACCTTGATGGCCTCACCGTTCTGCACGATCGAGAACGCGTCCAGCACGTCGTCGAGCGGGATGTGGCGGGTGATGAGGTCCTTCACTGGCACCTGTCCGGTCGAGATGTACTGCAGCGCACGCTTGTTGTGCTCAGGCGCGGAACCGTTGGCACCGTGGATGTGCAACTGCCGGTAGTGCACGATGTTCGAATCGCACGTGATGGTGGGGTTGGTCTTGGGCAATCCACCGAAGAATGAGATACGCCCGTTTCGGGCGGCCATCGCGATGGCCTGTTCCTGAGTGACGTTTGCTGCGGTGGCGGTGATGACGACGTCGGCGCCGCGGGCGCCGGTCAGTTCCATCACCTTCTCGACGACGTCGACCTCCGCCGCGTTGATCACCCCGTCGGGATGCACGGCGTCGGCCGACATCTTGAGCCGGCTTTCGTTCACGTCGACCAGATAGACCGGACCGCAATTGTGCACGCCGCGCGCGATGCGGATGTGCATACAGCCGATCGGTCCGGCGCCGAACACCACGACGGTGTCGCCCTCCTCGATACCGAGCAGGTCCTGCGCGTTGATCGCGCACGCGAACGGTTCGGCCGCCGACGCTTCGTCGTAACTGACGTTGTCCGGAATCCGGTTCAGCCCATCGACTTTGAGCACCTGGCGCGGAACGATCATGTACTCGGCGAACCCGCCGTCGTACTGGTACCCCATCGACGTCTGGTTCTGGCAAACGGCCATCCAGCCCTTGCGGCACTCGTGACATTCTCCGCACGGGACCGCCGCGATCACCTGGACGCGGTCGCCCTCGGCCCAATCGGTGCCATAGGTGGAATTCACGTCGGCACCCACCTCCACGATGTCACCGGCGATCTCATGGCCGATGGTGCGCGGTGGGGTCAGGTTCTGGTGCCCGTTGTGCAGGATCTTGACATCGGTGCCGCAGGTGGAGCAGTTGCGAACCCGGATCTTCACCTCGCCGGGGCCGCACTGGGGCTCCGGTACATCCTCCAGCCGGACGTCCTCGGGGGCGTAGTAACGCAGGGCTTTCATGACGGGTCCTCTCGACTCGCAGGGAATGGCGCTAACCGGGTCGGTATCAGCACCCTAACGCTGATCCGGTCATAAAACCACAGTTTTCTGCGCCCATTTACGCCCGATTGGTTGCGGAGATGCCCACTTATGCGATGTACTGAGCATGCATGTGACCGGCGTCACCCAGCAGCCGGCAAGATCGGAGGTCGTCAGATGTCCACTGTCGAAGCGCCACGCACCGGGGTCCGGGTGCATGTGCAGAAGCTGGGCACCTCGCTGTCGAACATGGTGATGCCGAATATCGGCGCCTTCATCGCCTGGGGCCTGATCACCGCCCTGTTCATCGAGCAGGGCTGGCTGCAGGCCATCTTCTCCGGGCTCAAGGACCCCGACGGGTGGGTGGCCAAGATCGGCGGCTGGGGCAGCTACGACGGCGCCGGCATCGTCGGCCCGATGATCACCTACCTGCTGCCCGTCCTGATCGGATACACCGGTGGCCGGATGATCCACGGCAACCGCGGCGCTGTCGTCGGCGCGATCGCCACCATGGGCGTGGTCGCCGGTGCCGACGTCCCGATGTTCATGGGCGCGATGATCATGGGGCCACTGGGCGGCTGGGCGATGAAGAAGGCCGACGCCCTGTGGGAGGGCAAGATCCGGCCCGGCTTCGAAATGCTGGTCGACAACTTCTCCGCCGGCATCCTGGGCATGCTGCTGGCGATCCTCGGCTTCTTCGGCGTCGGGCCGATCGTGTCATCGTTCACCCGGGCCGCCGGACACGCGGTGGACTTCCTGGTCAACAACGACCTGCTGCCCGTGACCTCATTGCTCATCGAACCGGCGAAGGTGCTGTTCCTCAACAACGCCATCAACCACGGGGTGCTGACACCGTTGGGCACCACCCAGGCGCTGGAGACCGGCAAATCGGTCCTGTTCCTGCTCGAGGCCAACCCCGGGCCCGGCCTGGGACTCCTGTTGGCCTTCATGGTGTTCGGCCGCGGCGTTGCCCGCGCCTCGGCACCGGGCGCCGCGATCATCCAGTTCTTCGGCGGCATCCACGAAATCTATTTCCCTTACGTGCTGATGAAGCCCAAGTTGATCGCCGCGACCATCCTCGGCGGTATGACCGGCGTCTTCATCAACGTGCTGTTCGGTTCCGGGCTGCGCGCCCCGGCCGCGCCCGGTTCGATCATCGCGATCTACGCACAGACCGCCGGCGGCAGCTACCTCGGCGTGACGCTGTCGGTGCTCGGCGCCGCCGCCGTGTCGTTCGCTGTCGCCTCACTGCTGCTCAAGACCGACCGGGCCGGTGACGAACCCGATCTGGCCGCGGCCACCGCGGAGATGGAGGCACTCAAGGGCAAGAAGTCCAGCGTGGCTTCAGCCCTGGTCGGTGCGCACCAAGGCCCGGTGACCAGCATCGTGTTCGCCTGCGACGCCGGCATGGGGTCCTCGGCGATGGGCGCCTCGGTGCTGCGCAAGAAGATCCGTTCCGCGGGATTCGGTGACGTCACGGTGACCAACCAATCGATTGCGAACCTCACCGACACCTACGACATGGTGGTGACCCACCGCGACCTCACCGACCGGGCTCGTCTGAAAACCGGATCGGCCGTTCATGTCTCGGTGGAGGACTTCATGAGTAGCCCCCGCTACGACGAGATCGTGGAGATGTTGCGGAACACGAATGCCTCCGCCAGTGGGGTTGCCGAGGAGCAGCCCGATGACATGGCGGATGAGCGCTTGCGCGAAGACCAGAAGGCCCCGGATGAGCGCTCGCGCGAAGACCAGACAGCTGGGGTCGATGTACTCCCCCTCGATTCGATCGTGTTGGCCGGCACCGCCACCTCAGCGGACGCGGCCATCGACGAGGCCGGCGCCCTCCTGGTCGCAGCAGAAGCGGTCGAGCCGGCCTACGTGGATGCCATGCACGAGCGCGAGAAGTCGGTGTCGACCTACATGGGCAACGGTCTGGCCATCCCGCACGGCACCAACGAAGCGAAGTCCGCGATCCGCCGTACCGGGATCTCCTTCGTGCGCTACCCCGAACCCATCGACTGGAACGGCAAACCCGCCGAGTTCGTGGTCGGAATCGCCGGTCTGGGCAACGACCACATGGCACTGCTGACCAAGATCGCCCACGTCTTCCTCGACAAGGATGAGGTGGCCCGGCTGCGGGCGGCGACCAGCGCAGACGACGTGCGCGCGGTGCTGTCCGACAGCAAATAACCGACACGACACCCGGGCTGCCCCAGAATGGCAAGCGTGGATTCAGATACCCGCCAGAGCCGCATCGTCGAGTTCGCGCGCAGCCGCGGCCGCGTCGACGTCCTGACGCTGGCCGACGAACTCGACGTCGCTGCCGAGACCATCCGCCGCGACCTCAAGGCGCTGGCCGGGAGACGACTGCTCAAACGTGTACACGGCGGCGCGATTCCACTGGAGACCGCCGCGTTCGAATCCACCGTCGAATACCGCAGCCAGGTGGATCTGGCCCAGAAGCACCGCATCGCTGCCGCGGCGGCACATCTGTTGCACGGCGCCGAAACCGTTTATCTCGACGAGGGTTTCACGCCCCGGCTGATCGCCGAACAGCTCGTCGATCAGGAACTTACCGTTGTGACATCGTCGCTGCTGGCCGCCGAAGCGCTGGCTCACAGCGAGACCGTCACCGTCCTGATGATCGGTGGGCGAATGCGAGGGCGCACCCTGGCCACGGTCGACCACTGGGCGGTCGAGCGATTGAGCAGCCTGGTCATCGATATCGCGTTCCTGGGCACCAACGGGATCACCGCCGAGCATGGCCTCACCACACCGGATCCCGCCGTGGCAGCGGTGAAGCAGACGGCGGTGAGGGTCGCACAGCGGTGCGTGCTGGTGGCCGCGCATTCCAAGTTCGGGGAGACGAGCTTCTGCCGGTTCGCGGAAGTCTCCGATTTCGAGTCGATCGTCACCGGCACCGAGTTGCCCGCGGAGGAAGCACAGCGTTTCGAAGCGCTGGGGACGTCGGTGATCCGCGCCTGAGGACCAGTCCGGCGAAGGGTTACACGGCGCCCCAGAATTGGCCCACCCGCTGCGCAATGTCTTCCGGGTATTCACCGTTGATGGCGTGAGAGGCGTCGGGCCAGAGTTCAATATTCCCGCGCGGCAACAACTCTCGTCCCCGCGCGACGGCGCGCGCTGGGTCGAGCATGACGCTGCGGCCCGCGATCAATGCCAGCACCGGTACGCGGATTCCCCGCAGCTGCTCATCGCTGAATAGTTTCGGCATCGGAGTGTGGAGCGTGAAATCCGTTGAACCCGCGGAGATCAGCGCGGCTTCCATCTCGGCGGCATCCAGATCGGCACCCCCGGCTATCCAGCTCTGCACCCTCAGGCGCCACTGCTCCGGCACGCCCGGAGCGAACAGTGCCACCGAGGCCAGTATCGCCTTGACCGGAACACCGGTGAAGGTGAAGACCGGATCGAGCAAGGTGATCGACGCTATCCGCGCGGGCCGGTGCACCGCACCGTTGGCTGCGGTCCAGCCGCCCATCGACACACCGAGCAGGTGCGCCTTTTCCAAGCCGAGGCCGGCCAGCGTCTCGTCGAGCCACTGGGCCTGATCCGGGGCGTCGCGAACAGGCTTGTGCTGCACCGACAGGCCTGCCTCGCCGAGCAGGTCGATGCCATAGACCGTGCGGTGCTTCAGCAGGGATTCGAGGTTGGTTCGGTACATCGGCGTCGACGCGTTGCGGCCGGGCAACAGGATTGCCGGTGCGCCGGTGGCCGGCCCGGCGAAGCGATAGGCCCGCACGGTCCCGAATGTGGTTGGCACGTCGAACAACTCGAACGGCGGCAGCGTCGCCATCCCGGCCTCGTACGTGCCCAGGAAATGAGTGAACGCCGCCTCGGAGGCGAATGCGCCCAGCCCGTCACGGGCCCATCGCCCAGCGATGTTGACCTCGGGAACCCGTAGATCCATCAGACCTCGACGCCGAATGTGCGAAAGATCGCGAGATTTCTCGGAAAGCTCGCGATCTTCTTCACGCTCGACGGGATGGCGCGGCTACTCGACGGTGACGGACTTGGCCAGGTTGCGCGGCTTGTCGACGTCGTAACCCCGAGCCCGGGCCACCCCGGCAGCGAACACCTGCAGCGGAATGGTCGACAGCAGCGGCTGGAAAAGCGTTGACACCGCCGGGATCTCGATCAGGTGATCGGCGTAGGGGCGCACCGTGTCGTCACCCTCCTCGGCGATGACGATGGTGACCGCACCACGTGCCTGGATCTCACGGATGTTCGAGAGCAGCTTGGCGTGCAGCATCTGCGCGTTCTTGGGTGACGGCATCACCACGATCACCGGTAGATCGTCGTCGATCAACGCGATCGGGCCGTGCTTGAGCTCGCCGGCGGCAAACCCCTCGGCGTGCATGTACGCCAGCTCCTTGAGCTTGAGCGCACCCTCCAGCGCCACCGGGTAGCCGACATGGCGGCCCAGGAACAGGATCGTGGGCGACGTCGCGAACCGCTGCGCCAGCTGGAACACCGACTCGATGCCGGCCAACACCCGGCTCACCTGATCGGGCATGGCTTCCAGCTCGTGGTACTCGCGCTCGACCTCGTCGGGATACTTCGTACCGCGGGCCTGCGCCAAGGCCAAACCCACCAGATAGTTCGCGGCGATCTGGGCCAGGAACGTCTTGGTGGCGGCCACGCCGATCTCCGGCCCGGCCCGGGTGTAGAGCACCGCGTCGGCCTCGCGCGGGATCTGGCTGCCGTTGGTGTTGCAGATGGCCAGCACCTTGGCCTTCTGCGTCTTGGCGTGCCGCACCGCTTCCAGTGTGTCGGCGGTCTCGCCGGACTGCGAGATGGCGATCACCAGCGTGCTGCGGTCCAGCACCGGGTCCCGGTACCGGAACTCGCTGGCAAGCTCGACCTCGACGGGCAGGCGGGTCCAGTGCTCGATGGCGTACTTGGCCAGCAGCCCGGAGTGGTATGCCGTACCGCAGGCGACGATGAAGACCTTGTCGATCTCGCGCAATTCCTGATCGGACAGGCGCTGCTCGTCGAGCACGATGCGGCCGTCGACGAAATGCCCCAGCAGGGTGTCAGCGACAGCGGCGGGCTGCTCGGCGATCTCCTTGAGCATGAAGTAGTCGTAGCCACCCTTTTCGGCGGCATCGAGATCCCAGTCGATGTGGAATTCCCGGAAGTCGCGGCCGGCCTGCAGATCGTCCCTGCCGAAGAAGTCGGTGATGCGGTAACCATCGGCGGTCAGCACCACGGCCTGGTCCTGGCCGAGTTCCACGGCGTTGCGGGTGTGCTCGATGAATGCCGCCACATCGGAGCCGACGAACATCTCGCCGTCGCCGATGCCGACCACCAGCGGGGTGGACCGGCGCGCGGCCACGATCGTGCCCGGATCGTCGGCGTTGGCGAACACCAGGGTGAAGTGGCCTTCCAGGCGCTGCAGGACGGCGAGCACGGAGGCCGGGAAATCTCCGGCGGTCGCGCCGTCGCGGTACTGCCGGGCCACCAGGTGCACGGCCACCTCGGAGTCGGTGTCGCTGGCGAACTCCACCCCGTCGGCTTCCAGCTCGGCGCGCAGGACGGCGAAGTTCTCGATGATGCCGTTGTGGACGACGGCGATCTTGCCCGCCGCGTCGCGGTGCGGGTGCGCGTTGCGGTCGGTGGGCCGGCCATGGGTGGCCCAGCGGGTGTGACCCAGGCCGGTGCTACCGCTCAGCACGCCATCGTCGGTCTCGGCGAGGGCAGTCTCGAGGTTGGACAGCCGGCCGGCCCGGCGACGTACCGTCAGGCCGCCGTTGCCGTCGATCAACGCGATGCCCGACGAGTCGTAGCCGCGGTATTCCATCCGGCGCAGCGCGTCGACGACGATGCCTCGGGCCGGGCGCGCCCCGACGTAGCCGACGATTCCACACATAGGGTCCCAGGGTAGTGCAGTCGGGCCCGTGACCCGATTCTGCGCGACGGCGGTTGACGCAAATCACCGTGTCCGCACCCGGGCCCCGATTGGGCGCGCTGCGCTACGGTCAACGCGTGGCCAGCACAAAGAAGCTTTTCGCAGGGTTGTCCCGCCGGGGGCCGCATCGCGTTCTGCGCGGCGACCTGGCTTTCGCCGGGATGCCGGGCGTGGTGTACACCCCGGAGTCCGGCCTGAACCTGCCCGGTGTGGTCTTCGGCCACGACTGGATGGCCCAGGCCGGCAACTACACGGGCACACTGGAGCATCTCGCCTCGTGGGGAATCGTGGCCGCAGCACCCGACACCGAGAAGGGGCTGGCTCCGTCGGTCCTCAATTTGGCCTTCGACCTGGGTGCGGCACTGGAGATCATCACCGGCGTGCGGCTCGGACCGGGCAAGATCAGCGTGCATCCGGGCAAGCGAGGCGTCGTCGGGCACGGCTTCGGCGGATCGGCCGCAGTCTTCGCCGCTGCCGGGATGGCAGGTGACGCGCACCGCCCGAAAGCAGTGGTGTCGCTCTTTCCGACCGTGACCAAGCCACAGGCCGAAGAACCCGCGTCGGCGTTGCGGGTGCCCGGCCTGATCCTCACCGACCCCGGCGACCCGATGACGCTGCGCTCGAACGCCGTGGAGTTGGCCCGGGCCTGGAACGGCGCCACATTACGGACGGTCAGCAAGGCCAAGGCCGGCGGCCTCGTCGAGGGGCGCCGGCTGGCTCGTTTCATCGGGCTGCCCGGCGCCGACCGCGAGACCCAGAAGATCGTCCGGGCCCTGCTCACCGGGTATCTGCTGGCCACACTGGCCGGGGACAAGACCTACCGCGATTTCGCCGATCCCGACGTCGACCTACCGCACACCGAAGCGGCCGATCCGAATGCCGATCCGGTGGCGCTGGAGGACAAGGTCGTCGCGCTGCTCAAGCCGTGACCGCGCGTCACACCAAGCCCGATCAGACCAGCGTTGTACCGCCGTCGACCGTGAGAACGACGCCGGTGCCGAACTCCTGTTCCATCAGGTAGGTGTACGCCAGTGCGGTGTCGGCCGGCTGACCGATCCGGCCGGCGGGGAGATTGCTCGCGAACTGCTCGTATACGGCGTCGCGATCGGCCTCGCCGAGTGCCGACCACAGAGGCGTCTCGATGGGCCCCGGGGCGACGGCGTTGACCCGCAACGGCGCAAGTTCGACTGCCAGTGCTCGGGTCATGGCGTTGATCGCGCCGCAGATGGCGGTGGGCAGCACCCCCAGCCCGGGCTTCTCGGCGGCCGTGCCACTGGTCAGCGTGATCGACCCGCCCGGCGTGATCCGGGGAGCGAACTCCCGCACCGTCTGCAATTGACCGACGAACCGGGTGCCGATGAACTCGGTGATCGCTGCGGCGGTCAGATCGGCCAGGCCGACCATGGTGAGTGGTTCGCCTGCGCTGAATACGAGGTGCTCGATCTCCCCCACCTCGTCGACGAGATGCGCGAGCGACGAGGGATCATCGAGATCGACGGTCAGTCCGCGGGCGTTCTCGCCGAGTCCGGTCAGCGCTCGGTCGACGTTGGACCGGTTGCGCGACACCACGATCGGTATGCCGCCTCGATCAGCCACCGCTTGCGCCACTCCCAGACCGATGCCGGAGGTACCGCCGATGATCAAGACGCGTGCGTTCTTGAGGTTCATGAGTCCACTGTGTGTTCGCCTCGGGTTCGTCGTCCAAGACTCTTTTGGTCGGACGGCGATACCCTCAGGGCATGAGCACGCCAGACCTCGATCTGCGCAAGCTGCGGTATTTCATCGCAGTGGCCGATGAGCTCAATTTCGGGCGTGCCGCGCAGCGCCTGCATATCGCCCAGCCGGTGTTGTCGCGACAGATCCGGGCATTCGAGAGTGAGCTCGGCGCTCAGTTGTTCATCCGCGGCAGCAGCGGCACCCAACTGACCAGTGCCGGTGCCCAGCTTCTGCAGGACGCCAAGGTTCTGCTCGACGACGCACAGGCACTGCGGCAGCGGTTGACCCAGGCCGCCGGACGCACGGTGACCGTGACGGTCGGGGTGATGGCCGGGCTGCGTGCGACGGCAGCGGCCGCGGCATTCGAAGCGGGCAATCCGCAGGGCCGCGCGGTGATACGCCAAATCCCGTGGCAGCAGCAGGCTGAGTTGGTCCGGTCAGGCGAAGTGGACGTGGTCTATGCACGTGAACCCGTCGACCACCGCGGGCTGGGCAGCGCCCCGCTGCTGGAAGAACCCATGGATGCGGTGCTGCCGGCTGACGATGCCCTGGCCACCCGGGCGTCACTGCGACTGGCCGACCTCACGTCCAGGGTGTTGTTGTTGCCGGACCCGGCGATGTTGCCGGAATGGCTGTCGGCGGCCGTGGCCGGTCAGCGTTGGGCACCGCCGCGCGAGGAGTTCCGCACCATGGAGGACAAACTCGAACATGTCGCCGCACGTGAGGGTTTCGTCATTCTGCCGCGATCCGCGACTGCCTACTACCGTCGTCCGGACGTGCGAGCGGTGCCGATCGAGGACCTCGGGCCGGCCCGGGTCACGCTGATCTGGAACGCCACGACCGACAATCCGATGCGGGACGAGTTCGTGGCGGCTGCCCTGGCGTGCCGGGATCAGACGACCTGATGCCCGACGTGGCGCGGGCACCGGTGCCGCGCCGCTATACCTCCAGCGTGCCCAAAATGGTTCCCACTGCATAGGTCTCGTCTTCCTTCGCCGAGCCGTAGCGTAGTACCCCGGGACTGGGCGCCGGAACGTCAGCGGACACTTTGTCGGTGCCGACCGTGTACAGGTCCTCCCCCTCCTCCACGGCCGTCCCGTCGGGCACCAGCCAACCGAGGAACGTACCTTCGGTCATCGTCACGTCGAGTTTGGGCATCTTGATCTCCACGGCGTTAAACCTTTCGGGCGGGTTCAGCGGACGGGTCGACGGTCGCTTTCATCGCGCGCCCTTACCTGGTGAGAATCGTGCAACCGCTGAGGCCCGGTGCACCGTAGACGTGGGACAGCGCAACCCTGGGTTGCCCGAGCACCTGGCGCTCCCCCGCGGTGCCACGCAGTTGCAGGACGTTCTCGTGGATCTGCCGGAGGCCGGAGGCGCCGATCGGCTCTCCGTTGGCCAGGCATCCGCCGTCGGTGTTGATCGGCAGCCGGCCGGTGAGTTCGGTTGCGCCGGAGACGATCAGCTCGGCCTGCTCACCATCGGCGCACAGGCCGGTCTCGGCCATGTGGATGATCTCCGCGCCCGCATCGGTGTCCTGCAACTGCGCCAGGTCGACCTCGTCGGGCCCGATGCCGGCCAGCTCGAACGCCGCAGCCGCGGCATCGACGGTCGGGCTGACGCCCCGGCGAACGGACAGCGACGGACTGAGCACCTCGAATGAGCCGGGACGGCGCGTTCGCACCGCCGACGACGCGACGTACACAGGGTGCGGGGTGAACTCCTTGGCCTTCTCGGCATTGCACAACACCAGCGCGGTCGCACCGTCACCCGGCGAACACAGCATGTACTGACGCAATGGATCCGAGAGCATCATCGACGCTTCGACCACGGCCACCGACTGCGGCTTGCGGCGCCAGGCATTGGGATTGAGCGATCCGTTGCGGAACGCCTTGGCCGCAACCTCGGCAAGCAACCGCTCCGGCAAGCCGAACTCGTGCAGGTACCGCTGGATCTTCAGCGCGAAGAACTGCGACGTCAGCGCGAGACCCGATGGGCCATACCACTCTCCGAGGCCCAAGGCGGCGGGGTTGATCGAAAATGCGCCGCGAGGATGCGAGTCGAAGCCCACCACCAGCGCGAGATCCGCCGCCCCGGCCTCGATGGTGTGCATCGCCGAGATCAGCGAACTGCTGCCCGTCGCACAGCCGTTGAGGACGTTGACGAACGGAACGCCCGTCAACCCCAAATCGGACACCAGCGTGTCGGCCGACCCGGCGGCCATGCTGCCGCCCACGGCGTATTCGATCTGCGGCCACGTCACCGACGCGTCGGCCAGCGCCTGCCGGACGGCCGCCACGGCCTCCGAACGCGCCGAGGTGTCCTGATAGCGCCCGAAGGGCCGGCAACCGATGCCGATGACCGCTACGGAGTTCATGATCGATCCCCTCGCGGTTCAACCGGCATGAACGCGAACGTCCGCGCTAATTCTCCGGTTTCGGTGATCACATCGATATCGGACAGAGCCATCGGCATACCGATCCACAACCGATCGGGATCCGATTCGGTCAGCCGTGCCTCCACAATCACCTCTCCGGAGAGTTCCACGTAGCCCACACCGAACGGCTCGAATTCGTCTGCGGCGCCGAAGTATGGCGGGCTGGGCGGCGGGAACCGCTGCACAGTCCAACTCCAGAGCACGCCATGATCGGCCAGCGGCACACCCGCGATGTCGACCCCACCGCAGTCACGGCATGACTGCTTGCGCGGGAACTCGATCTCACCGCAGTCGCCGCAGCAGCCGCCGACCAGCCTGAGCCGGCCGTCGATGACCTCCATGATGCCGGGATCGATGAGCTCAGCCACCCAACTCCTCCTGTCCAACTTCGTTGCGTCGCTTACGCACCCCACGTTTTTCGACCACCACGTCTCCCAGCACGCCCGCCTGGCAGGCCAGCCGCACATGCTCGCCGCGCCCGCCCCGATCGCCGGCGAGGTTTCGCACCGCTTCGGTTTCGGTCGCCGACGGCTCTGCCAGGTGCTGTGCTCCCTGAAGCACGCCCACGTGGCAGACCAGGCAGTCGCCGTTTCCGCCGCACACCGTCGGCCACCGAAGGCCCGCTGCCAACGCGGCAGCCATCACCGTCTGCCCCTGGCAGGCCTCGAACGTGATCCCCGAGGGTCGGACGGTGACGGTCGGCATGTCAGCTGCGCCGCAGTTCACGCCAAGGCTTGCCACGCCCCGGATCGATCTCGCGGTCCAGGCCCAGCACTCGTTCGCCGACGATGTTGCGCTGAACCTCGGACGTTCCGCCGGCGATGGTGAACCGACGGCTGTCGAGCAGCGCGTGCGTCTCCGACGGTATCGCTCCATCCCAGTACGCCGCCTCTGGCCCACCCAACTCGAAGCCGAGTTCGCTGATCTCCTGGGACAATTCAGACAGCACCAGCTTGGTGATCGACCCAGTCGGTGAGCCTCCCGGCGTACGGGATTCGGCGATCGACCGCAGATTGGTCAGACCCAGCGCGTGCTCGATGGCGAACAGATCCACGAGCCGGTCCCGAACCACAGGATCGGTCCAGCCTCCGTTGCGCCGTGCCAGATCGAGCACTGGCGCCAACCGGATGCCGCTGGCGCTCGAGGTTTCCGAGAGCCCTGAACGTTCGGCGTTCAGGGTCGTCATGGCGACGCGCCATCCATCGTTCACCTTCCCGAGTACCGTCTCGGGTCCCAACACCAGCTCCTCGAGGAACACCTCGCAGAAGTGCTCATCGCCGGTGAGTTGGCGTAGCGGCCGCACGGCCACACCCGGAGAGGCCATATCGACCAGGAAGCAGGTGATTCCGGCGTTCTTCGGCTGATCCAGATCGGTGCGCGCCAACAACATCCCGTAGCGGGACTCGGTGGCGAACGAACTCCACACCTTCTGTCCGTTGACCCGCCACGAATCACCTTCGGGCACCGCGCGGGTGGCCAGACTGGCGAGGTCCGATCCCGCCCCGGGTTCGCTGAACAGCTGGCACCACATGTCCGCGCCGGCCGCGATCCCGGGCAGGTACTTCCGCTGCTGTTCGGCGGTGCCCCAGTCCATGAGGGCCGGGCCGATCAGCATCAGCGGCACGAAGTAGTGGTCGGGTAACCCGGCGCCGTGTTCGTTCAGGACCGACCGCACCACGGCGGCCTGCTGCTCGGTGAAGCCGAGTCCGCCGTGTTCGCGCGGCCAGTGGGGAACGGTGTAGCCACGGTCCCCAAGTGCGGCATACCAGGTTTCGGTGACGCCGGGAAAGTTCTCGACAACCCAGCGGCCGACCTCGTCGCGCAGATCGGCGTCGTTCACCTGCTCAGACAATGTCACCATCCCGTCGATCGATCAGGTCAGCGAGCTGGCGCCTGCACTCATTGGGCGAACCGGTCAGCGCGACAACCGAATTGGCTCGCCGCAGGTAGCGGTGTGCCCAGTGTTCCCAGGTGATCGCGATGCCACCGTGCAGCTGGACGGCGGCCTTGGTGACCGCGAGTGCCGACTGCCGGGACAGCAGCGCCGCCACCGCCAGGTCGATGTCGGTGCTCAACGAGCCGGGATCACGACTGAGCCGCCAGGCTGCCCCGTAGACGGCCGAACGGGTGAGTTCCACCGCGGCCAGCAGATCCACCAGACGATGTTTGACCGCCTGGAAGGAGCCGATGGTGCGGCCGAACTGGACTCTCTTGCCGACGTAGGAGACGGTCGAGTCCAGTACGTGCTGAGCCACTCCGAGCAACTCGGCCGAGATCACCAGGCCGGCCCGCTGCGCCGTCACGGTATGCACTGCGACGGCCTCGTCTCCGCGAAGGAGCACCTCCGGTTGCGTTGTCTCGACGGACAACCTCCCCAGTGGCCGGGACAGATCCAGCCCGGACAGCTCGTCCACCGCCCCGGCGGAACCGGTGAACAGAGCTACCGCAGGCGCACCGTCCAAAGTTCCAGAGATCACCACCAAATCGGCTCCGGTCGCATTCCACACCGGGGCAGCCCTCACGTCGACGCCACCAGACGGGTTGGTGCTCATCTGGGCATCCGTGGCGGAGGCGACCGTTCGCCTCCCGTCGCGCAATGGGGCCACCAGCGCCGCGTCTCCGACGCTTGCGGCCAGTACTCCCGCGGCGACACTGGGGAGTAACGGGCCGCCGAAGAGCGCTGCGCCGGCCTGCTCGGCGACAATCGCCAAGTCGACGGCGGTGGCCGCGGATTCCATGGTGTCGAAAACGATCTCGTCGATCCCGACTTCGGACAGCAGTCTGCGCCAACTGGTCTCGGCGGCACCGGCAAAGAACTCCTGGAGCACGGTCCGCAGCGCAGTGTGCTCCTCGGTGAACGCGAACTCCGTAGACGGGGTGTCACGCGTCAGCCCGGCGTTGTCCATCAGGACCTCCCGGCCGACGTCGTGGCAGCGACCATCCGGGCCAGATACCGGTCCCGCAGCTGCCGCTTGTTCAGCTTCCCCATCACCGAACGCAGATCGAAGTCGACGAGCTCGATCAGGTTTGGGCATTTGTAGTGCGCCAGGCGTTCTCGCGTCCACGCGACCAACTCCTCGGGTTCGACCTCGGGGCCGGCGCTCACGACCAGGGCACACAGCTGCTCGCCGAGATCGTCGTGCGGAATGCCGATGACAGCCACGTCGGCGACGGCGGGATGCCGGCGCAGCACCGCCTCCGACTCGGCCGGATACACGTTGACCCCGCCACTGACCACCATGTCAGAGGCCCGATCCGTCAGATACAGATAGCCATCGTCGTCGAGGTAGCCGATCTCACCGAGCGCAAACACCCCGTCGGCCACATAGCTGCGGCGGGTCTTGTCCGGATCACCGTGATAGCTGGGGCGGTGCCCGACGCTGGACTGCACGCAGACCAATCCCGTTGTACCGCGGGGAAGGACCTCGCCTTCCTCGGTGCGGACGCTCAGCTCGTATCCCGGCATGGCACGCCCCACCGAACCTGGGCGTGCCAGCCATTCGGCCGAGTTGATCAAGGTGACGGTGCCGGCCTCGGTGGAGCCGTACGCCTCCACCAGGATCGGACCGAACCATTCGATCATGGCCCGCTTGACCTCGATCGGACAGGCCGCGCCGGTATGCACGATGCTGCGCATGCTGCTGATGTCGTAGCGGTTGCGGGTGCCGTCCGGCAGCTGCAGCAGGCGGGAGAAGTGGGTCGGCACCATCATCGTGGCCCCGATGCGCTCCCGGTCGATGGTGGCGAGCACCTGCTCGGCGTCGAACTTCGGCAGGATCACCAAGGGCTGACCCGCCAGGATGCCGCGCACACCCGCCATGGGTCCGGTGTGATGCATGGGCGCCACGACCAACTGCCTGCCGGGTGTGCGAAGGGGTGAATCGATCACGCGCTGCACATATTCGGCCATCGAATTCCCGCCGGGAAACATCTGGTCGGGCAGTTCGACGCCCTTCGGGTAGCCAGTGGTGCCCGAGGTGTAATACAGCGGCTTGACCGGCGCGATGCCCGCGGGCGGCTCAGCGTCGGGACACTGCGCCGTCACGGCGTCGAGATCTCCCCAGTCCACCACATGCACATCGCAATCCGCAGTGCGCACGGTGGCCGCCACGTCGGCACTGCACAGCACCGTGTGCACGGCGGCGTCGCGCAGGATGTAGCCCGCCTCACCCGCAGTCAGGTGGTAGTTCACCGGGACCGCCGACAACCCGGCATAGGTGGTGGCCAGGTGCGCCAGCACCACGTGCACGCTGTTGGCGCCCATCACCGCCACTCGGGCGCCATCTGGAACATGTTGCGCCAGCAACCAATTCACACAACTGTTCAGTCGTTCATCGAGCTGCTGCCACGTCCACGAGGTCGTCCCATCGGATAGCGCCACCGCGGCCCCGTCTTGACGAGCGTATTGCTCGATCGCATGGACCACGGAAGTCAGCCGGGCGATCCGGCGGTGGCGCGCGACCGTGAGACCGCACGCTTGGCCGCTTCCACGATGGCATCCTGACCCGGTATGAAGGCATCCTCGAGGACCTTCGCGAACGGTATCGGGGTGTCGGCGCCGGCTACCCGCTGCACCGGAGATCCAAGCTCGTCGAACAGGTTTTCGGTGATCAGCGCGGCGAGCTCGGCACCGAATCCCCCACGGCGAACGGCCTCGTGAATGACCACGGCGTGCCTGGTGCGGGCAACGGATTCCAGAATCCTGCTCTCGTCCAACGGCACCAGCGATCGCAGGTCGATCACCTCGGCGTCGATCGAATCCTGCGCCAGCTCCTCCGCGGCGGCCAGTGCGGTGTGCACCTGCCTGCCGTAGCTGATCAGGGTGACGTCGCTGCCCGTGCGCACTGTTGCCGCCGAGCCCAGCGGGACGACATGATGGCCGACCGGCACCGGCTGCGGCGGCGCGAAATAAAGGAGGCTCTGCTCGACCACCACCACCGGGTCGGAGTCGAAGATCGCCGCGGTGAGCAGCCCCTTGGCATCGGCGGGGTTACTGGGCACCACGACCTTCAAACCTGGGATGTGGGTGAGCCAGGCCTCCAGCATCTCGGAATGCTGTGCCCCGAACTGCATTCCGGCACCGGCAGCGCACCGAATGGTCAACGGCACGGTGGTCTGCCCGCCGGACATGTAGCGCAGCTTCGCGGCGTGATTGGACACCTGATCCATGCACACGGCCAGGAAGTCCATCAGCATGATCTCGGCGACCGGCCTCATGCCGGCGATCGCGGCGCCCACCGCGGCGCCGACGATGGCCTGCTCGCTGATCGGGGTGGCCCGCACCCGGTCGGCACCGTACTTGGTGGAGAGCCCGGCGGATACCTTGAACACGCCGCCGCTGGGGTCGGCGATGTCCTCGCCCAGCAGGATCACGGACGGGTCGCGCGACAGTGCGTCGTCGAGAGCACTGCCAAGGGCCTGGAATCCGAGCATCGGGACCGTTTCCACGCTCTCGGTCCCTGCCGTTTCGGTGGTCATGGCCTCATACCCCTTCGTAGACGTCGGTCAACAGCTCGGAAAGCTCGGGAACCGGGCTGGATTCGGCGAACTCGAAGGCGTCCTGTACTTCCGCCTTTGCCTGCGCCTCGATGGCCTTGGCCTCGTCCTCGGTGAGCACGCGATCCTCGATCAGCCCGGCCCGTAACCGGAGCACCGGGTCGGCGGCGCGTTCGGCGTCCAGTTCACCGGGCTTCATGTACTCGTTCTGGTCCGACATCTGATGGCCGTAGAAGCGGAAGGTCATGGCTTCCAACAGGGTTGGCCCTTCACCGGCGCGGGCCCGATCGATCGCGGTGCGGGCCGCGTCGTACATCGCCACCGGGTCGTTGCCGTCGACCCGTACGCCGGGCATCTTGTAGGACGCCGCCCGGTCGGCCACCCGGTCCACGCTGGTGCCACCCTCGAAAGACGTGTGCTCGGCGTACCGGTTGTTGTGACAGCAGAACACCACCGGCAGCTTCCACAACGACGCAAGGTTGCAGGCCTCGTGGAACGCCCCGATGTTGGTGGCGCCGTCACCGAAGTTCACGATCGTGACCCGGTCGCCGCCCTGTAGTTGGGAGGCCAGCGCCAGCCCGTTGGCGATGGGCAGGCCGCTGCCCACGATCCCGGTGGTGACCATCAGGCCGGAGTCGGGGTGGGTGATATGCATCGGACCGCCTTTGCCTTTGCAGGTGCCCGTGGCCTTGCCGAAGAACTCGGCCCACAGCTCTCGCATCGGCACACCCTTGGCCAGATGGTCGTGCAGCCCGCGGTAGGTGGTGACCAGATAGTCGTCCGGGCGGAGCAGTGCGCCGATCGACGAGGACACGATCTCCTGCCCCCGCGGCGAGTAGTACTGGGCGCTGACCTGGCCGGTCAGGATCAGAGAACGGAATTTCTCGTCGCACACCTTGATCCGCGTGGCAGTGGTGAAGATCTGCGTCAGCTCGGCTGCCCCAGGCGTCATCAGCTTCCCATCTATTGGTCGGTCAGATAATTAATTAGTAACAGAGATCACTTCTCCATGTCAACGGATGTTTTACGGCCATCCCGCCCGGTGACTCTGCGTGCGGGGCGCAAAAGTACGAGAAGCCTGCGCCCTCACCGCAGAGCGAACGAGGAACGGCTAGAGGTTTCCGAAAGCCTGCGAGTACAACGGGCCGTCCACGCTGTAGTAGCTGCAGTGGAATCCGCTGGGGACACCGAAGGGGATGACGGCACTGGCAAGCGGACCGCCGGCGATGTCAGCCGCATCGAAAACCACGAGTTCACTTTCCCGGGCGTCGGCGCGGTGCACCAATGTCAGCGCGTAGCCGTCGAGTTCGTGAGTGCTTCCGACCCGCGGAGCGAAGATGAGTTCGCCGACGGCGGTCCCTGCGCCGAAGTGATAGAGGTCCTCGGCCCCGGTCACGGTGTCCACCCGCAGTGCCGAGTCCATGCCGTCGACCCGGCCGTCACGTGATTGCAGATTGCTGTTCGCGAACGCGTGCCGGCTTCGCTGCGCCATCAACCGGTCGTCGGGCCGCGGGAACTGGATGTCGCGATCGTTGATGATCTCTTCATTGAGTGTGTCCGACATTGCCTGCGGATCAATCGTCCAGCGGCGCAAGCTTTGCCGGGTTTCCGCATGCCCGGCCCGGTTGCCGTCGACGTCGGGAAACAGTGCGGTGCCCTCCGCTGCAGCGACATCGGCGATGATGCGGCCCTGCGCGTCCTCCCACACGTTCGCCTCGTGCAGCATGTGCCGCGGCTCTACCTCGATCCAGCGCACGTCGGCTGCGTTCCCGCGCCGCGGCATCAGCCCCAGCTTGCTCGGCCGGCCGGGCACCCAGGCCGTCATGGGACCGCCGCGCATCGCCCGCGCCAGGCTCAGCTCGAGCGGCATGACCGGGAACACCACCCAGTTCTCGGTGACGAAGAAGGTGTGCAGCATGGTCATGTGCGGCACCGGAATCAACTCGGTGACCACCGGAACACCGTCGAAATCGATGACGTCGTAACGGATCACCGCGTCTCCGCCCAGCCCGTGCACCGCATTGCCGATGTTGATCAGCTCGCCGGTGGCGTGGTCGACCTTGGGGTGCGCCGAAAACGTCGTGGTGATGAGGCCGCCGTAGGTCTCCTCGCCCAGCGTGGCCAGTGTGCGCGGGTCCAGGGCCACCGGTGGCGCGCCCTCCATCAGGGCCAGCAGCTTGCCACCGTGGATGATGACGTTGGTGTTGGCGGTGTTGTAGCGGGTGCCGGCGGCGGTCGGATCCGTGGTCATCGGGTTGCCCAGCACGCCGAACAGCCGACGCCCCTCCCCCTGTTCGAGCAAGAACTTGTCGGTGCGCACCCACCGGTTGCGCATCGACACCCGGCCGCTCTCGATGAAGAACGCATAGACCATGCCATCGCCGTCGAACCAGTGGTAGTCCTCGTCAGTCGGCGGATACAGCGACTCGGCGCCGTTGCGATAGAACACCCCCGCCAGGTCTTCCGGTAGCTGACCGCGGACCACCAGGTCGGGGGCGTCGACCTCCATCCGGGTGGGCTGGTGATGGCCGGTCAGAAACGGGCTCTCCCGAACAAGGCTGGCATCCATGGGTTCTCCAAGACTCGTACGTAATCGTTCAACATGCTCACGCCATACGGCGCAGCAACCGCGATCTCTTGTCCGTGTAGGGCGGATAGAACATTGCCGTCAGATCCGGGCGAGTCGGCTTGGCCAGCACCGATTTACGGTGACTGAACTCCTCGAACCCGAACCTACCGTGGTAGGCGCCCATCCCCGACGGCCCGACACCGCCGAACGGCATCTTTGCCGTCGCCACCTGTAGCAACAGCTGATTGATCACCATGCCGCCCGCCGGAACTCGGCGGACGACCCGCTCCCGGGTCGCCTTGGAAGTGGTGAACAGATATGCAGCAAGAGGTTTGGGCCGCCGCCGGATGAACTCGATTGCGTGATCGACGGATTCGACGGTGAGCACCGGAAGGATGGGACCGAAGATCTCGTCGGTCATCAGCGGCTCGCCCGCGTCGGGTTCGACGACAACCGTGGGCTCGATCTCCAGGCGCCCGGCATCGGTGCCCCCGCCGACAACGACGTCGCCGGTGGTGGCGGCCAGGGCGCCCGCCAGGCGGGCGAACTGACGCTCGTTGACGATCGGCAGACCGGTCGCCGCCCCGCGCCGGAAGTCGGCGATGGCCGTGCGGATCTCCTCGACGAACCGATCGCGCACACCCTCATGCACCAGGACGTAATCAGGTGCGACACAGATCTGGCCGGAGTTCATCAGCTTGATCCATGCGATCCGGCGGGCGGCAGTCCTCACGTCGGCATCGTCGGCGACGATCACCGGGCTCTTACCGCCCAACTCCAACGTGACCGGAGTCAAATGATCTGCCGCAGCCGCCATGATCTTCTGGCCGGTCGCGGTGCCACCGGTGAACAGCACCCGGTCCAACCCCTGCGCGATCAGCTCTTGGGTGACCACACCGTCGCCCTCGACGACTGCCACCGCCGCGGGGTCGAGGTAACGCGGTATCAGCTCGGCCATCAGCCGCGAGGAAGCTGGCGCGAGTTCGGATGGCTTGACCACCACGGTGTTTCCGGCAGCGATCGCCCCGATCGCCGGCGTCAGACTTAGTTGGAACGGGACGTTCCACGGACCGATGATCAAGACCGTGCCGTAGGGCTCGTACTGGATCCAGGCCCGGCCCGGCAACTGTGTCCACTCCAGTAGCCGGTGCCTACGTCGGGCCCACCTACCGACATTCCTGGCGGCGTAGCGGGCCTCGTTCGCCGTCGCCACGACCTCGGCCAGCCAGGTCTCGAACGGCTCTCGGCGCAGGTCGGCTGCGACCGCGTCCACGATGGCGTCGCCGTTGTCGGTCAGCATCTCGACGAGAGCCCGCAATTGGGTACGGCGCCAGTCCAGATCCAGCGTTCTCCCGGAGTCGAATGTCTGACGCAGCCGGAGAACCGTTGCCGCGCAGTCGGGTTCGGGAGTACTAAGCATCGACTAAGGCGCGGTGCCGGACTCGAGAAGCAATCTCCCGAACAGATCGTTCATCGAGTCCATGGCGGTGACGTCCGTGTTGGCGGCGGCGTGGGCGAATCCGTCGACTATCGCACTGATCATGCCCGCGACGGCGAGGGCGTCCAGGTCGTCCGGGATGAGGCCGGCGCGCTGGCCGGCGGTCACCGCCTGCGCCAGCGTGTCGGCCATGGCGGCGGCCTGCTTGGCGAACGCCTCGGACAGCTCGGGATGGCGCCGGGCGTCGATGGGTGCGGTGGCCACGAATCCGGCCAGCTCCGGGGACTCGTGGTTGATCCGCATCGATTCGGCGAGGACCGCCCGCAACAAGCCGCGCACCGAGTGCGGGCCGGCCAGCGCCTCCACCGAGCGCGCGACGATCTTGCCGTACACGTAGTCACAGACCGCTTCGAAGAGATTGCTCTTGGATCCGAAGTGGTAGTGCAGCGAGCCTGCGGTCACCCCGGCCATCTCCGCGATCAGGTTGTTCGTGGCCGGTCCATAGCCATGCTGCGCGAAACATTGGCACGCCGCGTCGAGCACGCGCTGACGGGTATCGACGCTGTCGGTGCCTGCCGGACGGCCCGGTCCCGATCGGGTGCTGGTGACCTCGCTCATCAGAACATCATTGCGCAGCGCACTGGCCGACGGGGCGCTCAATGGCAGTTCAGTCGTCACCGGCGAGGTACCGATCCAGGTCCTGGTGAAAATGCCGTATCCGGATTTCTTGGTAATTGGCCAGCGTCACACCGGATTTGGTCATCGACCGCAGACCGCGCTGCACCCGGGGCAGATTGGCCAGGTCCTGGTTGAACACCGCGCACAACCCGCCCAGCTCCGGTGCCGCGCCGTAATCCTCGTCGGCCGTCAGCCAATGGACCGGCGGCGACTTGGGTTTGGGCACACCGGGCGGCAACGGAATCAGCATCATGATGTCGAAGATGCAGCGATCGGGATCGTTGCCGTACGGCCGGAACCGGTAGGTCAGCGGTGCACCGATGCCCGCCCAGGGCACCATGTTCGGAAAGACGAAGTACTGGATCGCGTCGACGATCTCCGAGTCGCTGGTGCCGGAGAGATCGGCGCCGGTGGTCTGCGCCAGATTGTCACGCATCGCCGCGGCCACGATGGGACGCGCCGATTGGCCGTCCGGAACCTCGAACGCCCCGACGCCCTCGGGGAAGAAATCCCGGAACATCGCATCGAGCACGTCCTGGGGCTCCAGCGGTTCCAGGTGCGGGCTGCTGGTCGCCTGCGGTGTGATCATCCGGTTGAACCCCGGCAGTCCGTCGGACCGGGTGTAGATGTCGTACTGAGTGTTGGCGTCCCCGAGGTATTCCAGCAGTTGGGGGTGGGTGGCGATGACGTGGTAGGACTCCAGGAACGCCTCGATGCCGACTTTCCAGTTGCAGTCGATGACCTTGGCGACGTGAATCGCCTTGAAACGGTCCTGCAGGTGAAACGGCGCAAAATGCTTCTCCAGGTCGCCGAGATAGTCCGACAGCGGGGCCGCGTCAGGGTCGGGGTTGACGAAGACGAACCCCGCCCAGGTCCCGGTCTGAGCTTCGGGCAGGGCGAAAGCCGCATCGTCGACGTGCGGGAAGTCCCACCGTCCGGGCACATCAGTGAGGTTGCCCTCCAGGCTCCAGGTGAAGCCGTGGAACGGGCAGCGCAACTGGTTGACCCGGCCGGCGTCGTCACACAACCGGGTACCGCGGTGCAGGCAGGAATTGTGGAAGGCCCTGATCGCACCGGCAGCAGTGCGAACCACGATCAACGACATATCGGCGAGGTCGTAGACGTAGTAGTCCCCCGCTTCGGGGATGTCCTCCTCGCGGCAGGCGAACTGCCAGACCTGCTTCCACATCCGATCCACCTCGAGCCGGTGGAACTCCGCGGTGAAGTAGCGCTCCTTGTCGACGTCGGCCGACCCGAGGAACTCGTACGACTCCTCCAACAGCGGCGCAGGTACTTCCCGGGAGTCGTCGGCGAGCAGACTCTGCACGGTCGGCCCCGAGGATCGCGCCTCCCCCGGCTTGCTCACCTCGTTGTCCGTTCTGCCAGGTGCCTGGGTCACACTGCCTCCTCTGTCAAAGGTGCCTTCAGGGGTGTAGAAGCCAGGCCCTCCAGGTATTCCTGCACAGCTGCGCCGATGAAGGCCGATCCGTTGATGCCCCATCCCCCGTCGACGTAGAGCACCTGACCGGTGATGTAGCCCGCCTGGGCCGAGGCCAGGAAGGCCACCGCCGCCGCGACGTCGGCCGGTTCACCGAGGCGCCCCAGCGGCATCGACTCGCCGATGGCCGACCGCAATCCCGGATCGGCGAACTCGCCCACGGTGCCGTCGGTGAGGACCAGGCCGGGCCCGACGGCATTGACCCGGATTCCCCGGGGCGCGTACTCGGTTGCCATCTGTTTGGTCAGCGCGACCAGCGCGGCTTTCGAAGCCGGATAGATCCCGCGCCCGGCGCCGCCGAGCTCGGCCAGTACCGATGTCAGGTTGACGATCGCGCCGCCGCCGGGCCCGAATCTCCCGAGCAGTGCCCGGGTGACCAGCCAGCTGCCGAGGACATTGACCCGCAACACCGCATCGACCTCGTCGACGGTGCTCTCGGCAAGGGTGTTCGAGCGCCAGATGCCGGCGTTGTTGACCAGCACATCGATTTCGCCGATGTCACCCACAGCACCGGCCAGCGCTGCGACCGACCCCTCAGAGGCGACATCGCAGCCGACTGCTCGACCGCCGATCAAGGTGGCGACATCTTCGGCGGCGGCTACATCCACGTCCACCACGACCACAGCCATACCGTCGGCCGCGAGGCGTTCTGAGATCGCGCGACCGATGCCTTTGCCGCCCCCCGTCACCACTGCTGTCGGCACCGTTCCCTCGCTTTCCCGGGCCCCAGATTGAGCCTTGATATATGACGCACCTCACTATTATATTGGTCCACCAATTAGTCAAGCGGATATTCGAAGCCCCGGGCAGCCTGCCCACAACCCTGGAGACGGCCTTGACCGACATCACCAGCCCGCCCGCCACCTGCCCGATCGCGGCGTTCGACCCGCTGAATCCACAGACGATGCAGGTGCCGCACCCGTGGTACCAGGCACTGCGCCGGGAAGCGCCGGTTCACTTCGTCGCCGAGCGGGGAATGTGGTTCGTGACCTCCCGGGAGCTGGTGTCTGCCGCCCTGACCAACCACGAGGTGTTCTCCTCGGCGTTCGGCCTTCCGCAGATGCCGCCGCCGGCCTCGGTGGCCGAAGAGATCGAAGAACTCAAGAAGCAGGGCTGGGACATGATCCCGACGCTGCTGACCGCCGACCCGCCCGACCACCACTACTACCGCCGGATGGTCGCGCGCGCGTTCACCCCCCGCTTCGTCGCTCAGCGTGAACCGGGGATTCGCTCGGTCGTCAACCAACTGCTCGACACGCTGCCGACCGACGAACCGGTGGAGATCGTCGAACAGTTCGCCGCCCCGTTACCGCTGCGGATCATCGCCCAGGCGCTCAACGTGCCCGACGACCGCATCGACGACTTCCGGCGCTGGTCCGATCAATTCGCGTTGACCATCGGCGCCGAGATCGACGAGACCGGTGCCCTCGAGCAAGCCCGCAGCTTGCTGGAGTACCAGCGTTACTTCGCCGCCGAGCTTGAGGATCGTCGCACCAATCCGCAGGACGACCTGATCACCGGCCTGGTGCAGGCATCCAACGCCAACGACGACGACCCTCTGACCACGGGCGCGGCGCTGAGCATCATCCAGCAGATCCTGATCGCCGGAAATGAGACCTCACGCAAGCTGATGACCGGCACGCTGCACCAACTCGGACTGAACACGAAGTGGTGGCACTGGCTGCAGGAGGATCCCGCGCCCCGTTCCGAATTACTCGTCGAGGAGGCACTGCGCTTCCTCACCCCGGTGCAGTCGATGTTCCGCATCACCAAGGCCGAAGCGAACCTCGGCGACTACACGATCCCGGCCGGTTCGCTGGTAGTGCTGGTCTTCAGTTCGGCCAACCGCGACGAGGCACAGTACGACGGCGGCGAGGAGTTCAACCCCGAACGCTCGAATGCCAGAACGCATCTGGCGTTCGGTCAGGGCATCCATTCCTGCCTGGGAGCCGCGCTGGCACGGTTGCAGGCGCGAATCGCCTTGGAAGACATCGCCCGTCGGTTCAGTGCGGTCGAGCTCGCACCCGATAACGACTACGAGTACGAGCCCAGCTTCATGCTGCGCGGTCTCAAGCGACTCGACCTCATCTTCCGGGCTCACTGACCGTGCCGCACGCGCCGTCGGACGCAGACACCGCAGCCACCGATCGGGTCCTGCGGTGGTGGCGGGGGTACGTGGATCGACACCCGCTCGCCTCGCTGCGCACCGTCGGCGGTCAGTGCATACTGGCGGTCCGCACGATCCAGCACCTGGTCGGCGATCTGGCGCGGGGCCGCTTCCCGTTCTGGGAATTCGTCGAACAGGCCGTCTTCATGGCCCGCACCGCCGTCGTGCCGACCTTGTTCATCGCGATACCCATCAGCGTCACCCTTGCCGTCCAATTCAGCCTGCTGGCAGGACAACTCGGCGCGACCGCGTTGGCCGGTGCGGCCAACGGACTGGCGGTGATCAAGCAGGGAGCACCACTGGTCGCGGCAATCCTGATGGCCGCCGCAGTCGGCTCGGCCATGAGCGCCGACCTCGGTGCGCGGACCATCCGCGACGAGACCGACGCGATGGAAGTCATGGGTATCTCGGTGATCCAACGGCTGGTGGTCCCCCGCCTTGCCGCTGCCGTGATCGTCTCGGTGGCCCTCACCGGGTTCACCTGCTTCATCGGATTCCTCGCCGGCTACGCCTTCACCGTCATGCTGCAGGGCGGCACCCCGGGCAGCTACACCACGACGTTCTCCTCATTCGCCACCGTCGACGACCTCGTCCTCACCTTGATCAAGGCCGTGGTGTTCGGCGTCATCGTCGCCGTCATCGCCTGTTACAAGGGACTGGACACCAGAGGCGGACCCGCCGGGGTGGCGAACTCGGTGAATGCCGCTGTCGTGCAATCGATTCTGCTTTTGTTGCTGACGAACACGCTGATCAGCCAGATGTATCTGGTGCTGTTCCCGAAGACGAGTTTCTGACATGGCCGCCACCTACCTGCCGACCGGCGCCCGCCCCCTGATCTCCGCCGCACGCGCCACCGAATTCCAGATGGCCCGTAACGGCCACATCGTCGCATTCTTCTTCCGCACCCTGGCCGGCATCCCGATCGTGATCAAGAAGTACCCCCGCGAATTCCTGCGACTGTCTTCCGATGTCACGTGGGGCAACGGATCGATCGTCGTCGGCGGCGGCACCGCGGGCGTAGTCCTCGTGGTCGGTGCAGCCGCGGGAGCGGTGGTGGCGATCGAGGGCTACAACGCGCTGAACCTGCTCGGCCTGGGGCCCGCGACCGGGCTGTTGACCGCACTGGCGACCGTGCGCGAGCTGGCGCCGATGATGGCCGCCCTGGCCTTCGCGATCCAGGCCGGCTGCCGATTCACCGCGCAACTGGGCTCGATGCGGATCGCCGAGGAGATCGACGCGCTGGAATCCGTGGCCATTCGCCCGATCCCCTACCTGGTGACCACCCGGGTGCTGGCTTCGGCAATGGCGGTCATCCCGCTGTTCGTCGTGTGCCTGGCGCTGAACTTCCTGGTGTGTCAGCTCGTCGTCTACTTGGCCAGCGGCCAGGCCTCCGGGACCTACCTGCACTACTTCGCGCTGATGCTCTCAGGCCGCGACATGTTCTTCGCGGTGATCAAGGTGGCGGTGTTCGTGGCGATCATGTCCACGGTGCAGTGCTACTACGGCTTCTACGCGTCCGGCGGCCCCCAGGGCGTCGGCATCGCCGCCGGACGTGCCATGCGGCTGTCCATCACGCTGATGGTGGTCACCAACATGCTGCTCACGATGGCATTTTGGGGCGTCGACGCCGGCGGAAGGCTGGGTGGCTGATGCCGAACCCGTTCGAACTGGACGGTCGCGGACCCTCCGAACGCGCCCTGGTCGTCACCTGCGTCGTGTTCCTGGTGGTGTGCGCGATCACCGGATACCTGATGTTCGCCAAGTCCACCGGATCCCTCGACTATCGGGTCCAGATCATCGCGCGCCTGCCGAGCGTCGGCGACGGGCTGCCGCCCAAGTCGGACGTCAAGTACCGCGGCGTCCTGGTCGGGGCGGTGCGGTCCGTCACGCCCGCGCTGGGTGGCGGCGACAATATCGTCAACATCGACCTGCGCCCCGACCACGTCGCCAACATCGCGAACACGGTGACCGCCCGCATCGTCCCCGGCAATGCCTTCGCGGTCTCCACGGTGCAACTGGTCGAGAACGGCGCCGGCAAGCCGATCCGGGCCGGTGACGTCATCGGCCAGGACACCACGCTGCCGACCCAGCTGTTCCAGACCACGCTGGCCAAGCTGCGCGAGCTGGTCGCCGCGGTGGGACGTCCCGGCACAGACCACACGCTGGGCGTGCTGCGCGCCATCGCAGATGCGACGGCGGGTAAGGGCCCCGAATTGACCTCGGCAGCAAAGGGTCTCAACCGGATCGTGACCGAGATGAACGAACTACGCACCGACGACTCCGGCCCGCCCACCCTGCAAACCTGGAACTCCGCGCTCAGCGCCCTCGGCCACACCGCCCCCGATCTATTGGATTCGCTGCAGAGCGCGGTCAAACCGATGCGCACCGTGGCCGAACAGCATGCGGCACTGACAAATCTGCTGACCGGCGCCAACCACACCGCAGGCACCCTGCGAACCGCCATGGACAACCACACCGACGAGCTGGCGGGCATCACCACCAATCTCACCCCGGTGATCGGGGTGCTCGCCGACCGCTCCGGGAAATTCCCGGCCGTCGCCGTCGGCCTGAACAATGTGGTCAACGGCTTCTTCGAGGAAATGTGGACGCGCACCAATCAGAAGGTGACGTTCACGTTCAAGCTCGTCGTCGCACTCGCGCCGCTGCGGCTCTACAACCGCGCGGATTGTCCGGTGTACGGCGAGTTGCGCGGTCCGAGCTGCGAGACCGCACCCGAGGGTATCCCGATCGTCGACACCCACGGCCTGCCCGATCCGCGCGCCTACGTCCCGCCGGACGGCATCACCCTGCCCGACCCGGCCAATCCTGCCGACGAGGTACTTCAGAATGCTTTGCAAATACCGCCCGCCCCAGAGGAATTCGTCCCCACACCGGCTCCGGTCCCCCCACTGCCCGCCGAACAGCCCACGGGAACACCATGAACGCACGCGCCCGCATGTTGGTCTGGCTTGCCTTCTTCATGGCGGTGTGCCTGGCACTCACCTGGACCATCCTGGTGACGCTGCGCCGAGGAGTGCAGGGCGATACCTTCACTTACACCGCACAATTCACCGATGTCACCGGATTGCGCGAGGGCTCGGATGTGCGGGTGGCGGGCGTGCGGGTCGGCCGGGTCGACTCTGTCACCCTCGTCAATCCGGGCTCGGGTGAGGCCACCCTGGCCACCGTCGGATTCCGGGTGCAGCGCGATCAGCCGTTGTACGGCAACACCAAGGCCTCGGTCGTCTATCAGAACATCATCGGCCAGCGCTACATCGGCCTGACCCTGGCCGATTTCGGCCGGCCCGAGCGCCTTGCCGACGGCGCCGCGATCCCCGTCGAGCACACGGAGCCGTCATTCGACGTCACCAACCTCCTCAACGGTTTCGAGCCGATGTTCACGCTGCTCGATCCGACCAACCGCGGGAACCTCTCCAACGCGTTGATCAATGCGCTGCAGGGTGATTCGGACTCCGTCGTGGTCCTGGTGGCACAGACCTCGGAGTTGGCACAATCGATGGCCGGCCCGGACCAGGTCCTCGGCCGGGTGATCGACAGCCTCAACGCCGTCACCGAAAACCTGGCCTCTCGTGGCGCTCAACTCCAGACCACGCTGGTCCAGATGCGTTCGGTGATCGCCGGGCTCAACGTGCACCGCGACGAGCTGGTGAACTCGACCGGATCGATCGCGACCGTGGTGTCGCGGCTGTCTGCAATCACCACCGCGACGCAGCCCGAGCTGCACGATCTACTGAGCCGCGAGCCCGGGATGCTGTCGACGATGGTGGCCAACCGCGACGGCTGGGCGACACTCGGCTCAAACCTGCCCGCGGTGCTCAAAGGGCTGTCTCGCATTACGGGGGACTCCACCGCGATGAGCGCGATGCCGTGCGACTTCAACTTCACGCTGTTCAACTTCCTCAAGCCGATCATTCCGACCATCGTCAACGCGGCCACCCCCGGCGGGCAGCGTAAGTACACGGCGAAGTGCAGGTGATGAGCGAGATGAGCCAATCCGATCCACAGACCCGGCGCCCTAGGACACTCGAAGACCGCAACCCGGCGGTGATCGGCACCCTCGCCCTGCTGGCCTTGACCGTCGTGATCGTCGCAAGCACGGCCCTTAGCTCGATGCATCTCGGCAAACGGACCTACACCGCCGAGTTCCAGCAAGCGGCCAGCCTGCGGCCCGGCGACCAGGTCAGCATCGCCGGCGTTCCGGTCGGCGTGGTGGCCGCCACCAAACTGGCGGTCAACCGCGTCATCGTGACCATGAAGCTGGACAACAACATTCGTCTGGGCGACGACACCAAGGCCGCAATCAAGCTCACCACGGTGCTGGGGTCGCGCTATGTCGAGCTGCGCCCCAAGGGCGGCAGCACGCTGGCCGATGACCGGATCCCACTGGCGAACACCTCGGTCCCCTACGACCTGCAGAAACTGCTCTCCGATTCGACGACGACGTTCGAGGACGTGGACGCCGAGAGGTTCGCCACGTCGATGCAGACGCTGTCGCAGCAACTCACCGGAGTGCCTGCGGTGCTCCCGGAGGCGCTGACCAACGTCCAGAACCTGTCGGCGATCATCTCGGCGCGCCGAGACCAGATCTCCAATCTGCTTCGTAACACCGCCAGCGTCGCCGAGATCCTGGGCGGTCAACAGGACGATCTGGCCGCACTCGTCGTTCAGGGCCACGAACTCACCGGCGAGATAGTCCGTCGCCGCGCGAGCGTCGAACGGTTGCTGCAAGCGACCACCACCCTGATCACCACCGCCGACGGCGTCGTCGGGACCAACAGCGCGCAGATCGACAAGATGCTCGCCGACTTGCAGCAGGTCACGTCGATACTCGGCGACCATGACGCCTTGTTGCGCAACCTGTTCCAGATCATGCCGGTCGCCATGCGGAATGCCGCCAACGCCACCGGGTCGGGACCGTTCCTCGACTTCATGTTGCCCGGCGGGCTGATGGTGGATTCCTGGATGTGCGCCATCAGTGGCCGCGCCGAGCAGTGGAAGTGGCCGGAGCGCTACCAGTATTTCAAGGACTGCGAATGACACGAAAGACCGCGATTGTGACGGTACTGATCACCGCAGTGGCGCTGGCGGTGACCGGCGCCTATCTGTTCCGGCCGAAACCAACGGCCCCGCTGAGGTTCACCGCCCAGTTCGATAACGCCATCGGTCTGTACGTCGGGAACGACGTTTCGGTGCTGGGCATGTCGGTCGGACGCGTGACCGCGATCGACAACCGCGGCGCCCATGTCGACGTGGCCATCGAGGTCGACCCAGGCACCAGCATCCCCGCCGACGTCTCTGCAGTCACCGTCGGAACCTCTATTCTCACCGACCGCCACATCGAACTCACCCCCGCCTATTCGGGCGGGCAGATGCTGACCCAAGGCGCCGTGCTGGGACCGCAGCACACAAGAACCCCAGTCGAATTCGACCGGGTACTGAAGATGGTGGACAAGCTCGGCAGCGCCATGGGTGGCGACGGACAGGGCAACGGACCGTTGTCCGACCTGATGTCGGCCACCTCCGCGATCACCTCCACCAGCGGGCCCGAGATCAAGAACGCACTGGCCGGAATGTCGGACGCTCTGCGCACCGGCGCCGACGGCGGCGCCGCGACCAAGCAGAACCTCGACGCCATCATCACCAATCTCAGCAAGCTCACCGACGGTGCAGCACGCAACGAGGCCCAGGTCCGTGAATTCGGTTCCTACGTCCGACAGCTCACCGATCTGCTGGCATCCGAGGCAGTCGGTCGCGGTGACACCGGCCGACGGCTCAACGGACTGCTCAACCAGCTCAACGAACTCCTGGCAGACAATGGCGGCAACCTCGAGAACAGCATCGCAAGCAGCGCCAGGCTCAGCAGGGCGCTCGTGGACTATCGTCGCGAGCTCGCCGAGGTGTTCGACGTGGCACCGTTGGCAATCGACAATGCCGCAGGCGCGATCGACATGCAGAACGGAATGCTGCGCGTCGGCGCCCATTTCGACAACGTGTTCTTCGACAGCTCGATGACCAAGGAAGTCTGCAACATCCTGGGACTGCGTCAACTGGGCTGCCGCACCGGATCCATTCGCGATCTCGGCCCCGACTTCGGGATGACCAGCATGCTCGAAGCCATGACGAAGCTGGGGGATCGATGAAGACGGCCCTTCACATCGCAGTCGGCACCGTGGTGGCGACCGCGACCGTGGGATGCTCTGCCGGAGTGGAGCAACTGCCTCTTCCTGCCCCCGGGCTCAGCGGGTCTACGTACGAGCTCGATGCGGAGTTCTCCAACGCGCTCAATCTCCCGGACCGTGCGAAGGTCCGCGTCGGCGGGGCCGATGTCGGCGAGGTGATCGGCATGAGCGCCAAGGACTACACCGCCGTGGTCCAGATGCGCATCCTGGACGGCATCCGTCTGCCCGAGGGCACCACCGCCGAACTGCGTTCGGCGACACCGCTCGGCGACGTCTTCGTCTCCCTGACCCCACCCGCATCCAGCCCGGCCGGCACAGCGCTGCTCGCCGACGGGGACCGGATTCCGCAGCACGCCACGACCGCGGCCGCGACCGTCGAACAGGTGCTGGCCACTACATCGTTGATCGTGAACGGTGGCGTGATCCGGAACCTGACGCGGGTGCTCAACGGGGTCGGCGGAGCACTCGGCAAGGACGGCGAGGGCCTCACCAGACTGATCCACGAGTCCCGCGCACTGGTCTCTACGATGGCCGACCGCTCTGACGAGATCCGGACCATGCTGGAGGCGACCGCCAGGCTGGCCGACGAGCTCAACGCCCGTCGCGACACCATCAACGAGGTCTTGGACTCCGCCACGCCCGCATTACTGACGATCGCGGACAACACCGCTGCGATCGTGGACCTGGTCGATGAGATCGGCGCCGTAACTGCGCAACTGCAGAAGCTCCCGGCCATCGCTGGTACCGACACCCGCAGCTGGATCCACGACCTCAACACCCTGTCGTCCGCCTTCAACGAGGCTTCCACCGAGCCCAGGGTGACCATGGCGAACTTTCTGCGGTTCATGCCGGCGGCGCTGAAGCTGTTCGGCAGCAACGCTGCCGCTGCCGACGTCGACCTTCAGCAGGTCGCGATCGGGCACATCCCGGACATGAACCACTTCGCGGACCCGGGGTTCACCGGTCCCAAGTGGGCCAACTGGGAGAACATGGTCGGCTCGATCCGGTTCGTCCTGACCCAGCTCGGTGACCGGGTATGGGGCCCTGATCGCGGCCAGATCTGGGGGCCGCCGCAATGAGCCTGCGCACTGTACTGAACCCGTTGGCGACCTTGGCCATTCGCTCGGTGCACTTTGTCACATCGCGCAAGCTGGTGCTGTCGGTCGTCGGCCAACTGCTCTTGGTGGTGATCGGCGTTGCGTATCTGGCGTTCGGCGCGTTGCGGGTCAACCCGTTCGATCGCCAGATCACCGTAAAGGTGGACCTGGCCGAATCAGGTGGGCTGCTCCCCGGCCAGGACGTCACGGTCCGGGGCATCCCGGTCGGCCGGGTCAAGTCTGTCGAGGTGGCAGGCAACGGTGTGGTCGCGACCGCGATGATCGACCGCGTTGCTCATATTCCCATGGCCGACACTGTTGTTCGGGTCTCAGCGCTTTCCCCGGCCGGAGAGCAGTACCTGGACTTCACCCCGCAACACGCCGACGGGCCGTTCCTGTCGGACGGCACGGTGATCGACCGCAGCCAGACTGAGATTCCGGTCCCCTTGTGGCGCCTGCTGACCAATGTCGACGGGGTGCTGGCCCAGGCCGACCCCGAGCAGATCGAATCGGTTATCGACGAGCTCGGGGTCAGCGCAGAGGGGCCGGAGAAACTGCGTGCCCTGTTCAACGGTTCGGCGGTGTTGCTCAACACCCTCGACGGGGTGCTGCCGCAGACCATGACGCTGCTCCGGAGCAGCCGCACGGTATTCAAGATCATCGACGACTCCTCCGGCGGGCTGACCGCCATGTCGCACAACCTGGCCGGCACACTCGGCGGCATCGGCGAAAAAGACGAGGGAATAAGGACCTTGCTCGCCAAGACACCGGAACTGCTGGCGACCGTGGACTCCGTGATCGACAACAACTCGCCCACCATGGTGCAGCTGCTCGGCGACCTGACCACGGTTGCCCAGCTCTCCCAGGTCCGGGTTCCCGCCCTCGACGGGATGTTCAACGACCATCGCCAACCCCTGCTCGACGGCATCCGGTCACTGATGCACGACGGTGCCATCTGGGCCATCGCCGATATCTATCCCCGGCCGGTGTGCGACTACCCGCACCAGCGCGATGTGCCGTTCATCCCGAACTATCCCGAACCGTACCTGTACACGTACTGCGAGAATCAGGATCCCAATCTCCTGGTCCGAGGCGCCCGCAACGCACCCCGACCGCCCGGCGACGACACCGCCACGCCCCCACCGGGACTCGATCCCCTACGGCGCGCCGACCCGACGCCGACCACCGACCACACCATCGAACTGCCCTACGGCGGGCCGGCGCTCCCTCCGGAGTCCCAGCCGCAACGCCAGGGTGGACAGTGGTAAGAGATGAGGAGCACCATGGCAAGCATCAAACTGGCCGAACGTCTCGACAGTGAGACTGCCGATCCTGCAGATGGCGACACCGGCGACTCCCCAGAGAGCGATGTCGAAGAACCGGAATCCGTTGATTCCCAGGTTAGTTGGAAGTCGCGGCTGGTTGCGTCAGGAGTTGCAGCCCTGCTGCTGACCCTTGCCGGTGTCGCCGGATTCTTCGGCTGGCACTACTTCGAAGGCCGCCGGATCGCGAATGCCAGTGCAGCCGCGCTGAATACGGCGGGCTCCTACGCGGTGACGCTGACGTCGGTGGACACCAACAACCTGGACGCGAACTTCGCGGCCGTACTCGACGGTTCCACAGGCGAATTCCATGACATGTACGCCAAATCCAGCGCCGAACTCCGCAAGTTGCTGATCGACCACAAGGCGACCGGCCACGGCGTGGTCGTCGACTCCGCGATCAAGTCGGCCACCACCGACCAGGTGGTTGTGTTGTTGTTCATCGATCAAACGGTGACCAACACCGAAGTACCTGACCCGCGGGTGGATCGCAGCCGCATGGTCATGACCATGCAGAACGTCGACGGCCGATGGAAGGCCGCCAAGGTGGAGCTCCCGTGACCGCGCCGACCGGCGGCGTCGCCATGCTGCGCGACGAGTTGCTGATGCATTCGATGCTCAAGCGTGTCGCCGGTCTCCCCGAAAATGTGTTCCTGCCAATGCTGCGATTGGTCACCGACGACCGCCAGGCGATCGATGCGCAGTGGGGGACCCTGGTGGCCAAGCGCCGCCGGCGTGGGCTGTTCGAGAGCCCACGGCACTCCTGGGAACGCCAATATGGGCAGTTCGTTGCCGAACTCGAATGGGTGACCTCGGAACTGCTGCGGGATCTGCCCTTCGCGGCAGTGGAGGAACTGGTGTCCGACGCCGTCGCGGCCAGGCTGCGGCAGTGGCTGCGGTTCCTGCTGCCGATCTTCCACGCCGTGAAGATCGTGCCGAAGGCGTGGTACGCACCGGTGATGGATATGGGTGTCGGCATCTCCACCTTCCTGGTCGGACCCATCTACCGCACCGGCGAGGAACCCGGTGGCACATTGGTCTACGAGATCCCCGAATGCGCGATGCATGTCGTGGTCGGGACGTCTACTGCACAGGAGAATTCCTGCCAGATGGGCTGCAAGGCGGCCTGCGAGAAGGTCTTTCACGCCGACGGACCGATGCCGCTGGAATTCGACCCTCATCTGCCCGGCCTGGGATGCACCCTGCGCGTCCACCCGGCCCACTGACCAACACCGAACAAGGAGTCCCGTCATGACCAACGTCGACAACAATCCCATCCAGACCTACGCCCCCCTCTACGAGGAGTACGACTACACGATCGACGACGTCACCGGCGAGTTGCCCGACCAATTGCGAGGAACGTTGTACCGCAACGGCCCCGGCAAGATGGAGGCCGGCGGAACGCCGCTCGGCCACATCTTCGACGGCGACGGAATGCTGACGATGTACTCGATGTCCGACGGCAAGGTTCACTTCCGCAACCGGTTCGTCCAGACCAAGCACTACCAACGCTCGATCATCTCCGAGGGCGCGCCATTCCGTGCCCTGGGCACCATGCGCCAAGGTGGCCTCCTGGCCAATGCGTTGCGGTTTCCCGCGAATGTCGCCAACACCGCTGTCGTCGTGAATGCCGGGAAACTGCTCGCCCTCTGGGAAGGTGGCCGGCCCACCGAACTCGATCCCGACACCCTGCGCACCAAAGGTGAGTACGACTACGACGGTGAGCTCAAATGGCTGGGAGCATTCTCCGCACATCCGAAGTGGGACTGGGAAACCGGCGAAATGTACAACTTCGGGATGGCGATGGCGCCGGTCCCCAAGCTGATCTGCTACCGGGTCGATCGCGCAGGCAAGCTGCACCGTCTGGGTGCGGTCCGGCTGCCCGGGCCCATGTTCAACCACGATGTGGGCCTGACCAAGCGGTACATGGTCTTCGTGATCCCTCCGCTGGTCTTCCCCCTGAAGAAGTTCTTCGGCGCCGCCTTCGGGTTGCTCAACTACATTGACGCGATTGAATACGACGCATCAATGGGCACCATGATCGCGTTGGTACCGCGCGACGGCGGCAAGCCACGCATCTTCCACACCGATCCGATGTTGCACCTGCATTTTGCCAATGCCTACGACGACGAGAACGGCGACGTCGTGGTGGACGTGATGAACTACCACGCCACCTGGGAGCAACTCAACGGTCAGCTGGCCGGCGTCGAAACCCTGATGGAAACCTCCACGATGCCCTTCGGCGGCCTGCCCACCCGGTTGAGAATCTCTGGGACCGGGAACGTCACCATCGACGAATTCTCCAGCGTTCACGGCGAATTCCCGAGTATCAACGTCTTCAAGATGGCCAAGCCCAATCGCTACTTCTACATGTCGGCCGCTACCGGCGGGAGCCTCTACCCGAATGCGGTGGCGAAGATCGACAACGAGACCGGCACGGAAACCCAGTTCCAGTTCCCCGACGGAGAACTCCCCCACGAAGCCGTCTTCGCGGCCCGCCCGGGCGCGACCGACGAGGACGACGGCTGGCTGATCGGACCGGTCCTCGACGCGGTCAACAACACCGCCAAGCTGTCGGTGTTCGACGCCAAGGACATCGCAGCCGGACCGGTCTACGTCGGCCGGCTGCGCCATCACCTGCCGCTGAGCTTCCACGGGTGCTACACCCCGCGGATCGTCCAACCGCACTGACCACCGGTTACCCGGTGATCGCCTGAAACTCCGGCGCGATCAGATCTCTGACCGCCGCCCAGCCGACGGTGATCACCGGGAGCCCGCGACCGAACTGCCAGTCCGGGAAGCGCAGCTCGATGCCCTGATCGGTAGGGATCCAATAGCGGAAGTTGTCGTCGACCGGAGCAATCTCGCTGCCGAACTGCCACACCCCGGGACGACTGGGGGGCGCGTAGACCGTCGGGAGGATCCGTTTCGTCTGCTCGGAAAGCCGCTCGAGCCCCGCCTTTTTATCGGTGAAGAGATTGTCCCAATCGATCAGAATTCCGCTTCGACAATCGAAAACCCGGGTCGCAACGGCGTTGAATGGCATGTTCGGCTGGTCGGTATTGTATTCGCCGGTGAACAGCGCAGAAATGGTCACCTGCCGTTTGACAACATGCCCATCTATATTCAGCGTCCAGGGATTCGCCTTGGTCGCACTGGGCTCGTAGGTAGCTACCTGGCCCCGAGCTTCGGCATCGATCACCTGGTTTATCGCGTCAGCGATCGCCGGGTCGCCGGCACTCACCCGCTCATAGCGAACGACCCAGTTGCCCAAGTGTTCTGGGCTGGCGCCGGCAATCGTGTCGGCGATCGGCACGTACGGCGCACAAGGAGATTCCGGAGCTGCCGAAACTATGCCGGTTCCCAGGATTGCGACCCCCGCACTCACCGCGGCGACGCCCAGAATACGGGTCAGCATTTCAGCCCTCCTGCATGGTTGTCGATTTCCCGTGCGTCCATTACTCCGAATTATGTCACGTCATAATTGGATTATCGTGACGAATTATTCACCTATCCGGACAAATTCCACCTGCCCCGAAATTGGCCAACCAACTGGTTGGTGGTAAGGTATTGTCATGCGGACAGGAATATTTCTGAGTTACGCCGGAGGCTTCAAGGAGGCGGCCGATCAGGTCGTCGATCTGGAGAAGGTGGGCGTCGATATCGCCCTGGTCGCCGAGGCGTACTCCTATGACGCGATCAGCCAGCTGGGTTACCTTGCCGCCAAGACCTCGACCATGGAGCTCGGCACCGGCGTCGTCCCGATCTACACCCGCACGCCGGCCCTGATGGCCATGAGCGCCGCCGGCGTCGACTACGTGTCGGACGGTCGGTTCCGGCTGGGCATCGGCACCTCCGGACCACAGGTGATGGAGGGCTTCCACGGCGTTCCGTTCGACGCACCGTTGGGCCGCACCCGCGAGGTGGTCGAGATCTGCCGGCAGGTGTGGCGCCGGGAGAACCTCGACTACGACGGCAAGTACTACCAGCTTCCCCTGCCCGCCGACCGGGGCACCGGACTGGGCAAGTCACTGCACTTGATCAATCACCCTGTGCGCGAGCGTATTCCGATTACCATCGCGGCACTGGGACCCAAGAACGTCGAGCTCACCGCCGAGATCGCCGAGGGCTGGCAGCCGGTGTTCTACCTCCCGGAGAAGGCCGATGACGTGTGGGGGGATGCCCTGCGGGCCGGGACGGCCAAGCGCGATCCGGCGCTGGGACCGCTGGACGTCATGGTCAGCGCCAGCCTGGCCATCGGCGACGACGTCGACGACCGGCTGGCCTGGGCGAAACCCCAACTGGCGCTGTACATCGGCGGCATGGGCGCCAGAGGCAAGAACTTCTACCACAACCTGGCCACCCGCTACGGGTACGGCGAGGTGGCCGATCACATCCAGGACCTGTTCCTGGCCGGCAAGAAGGCCGAGGCCATCGCCGCGGTGCCCGACGATCTGGTCCGCAACATATCCCTGGTCGGGCCAAAGGGATTCGTCAAGGAACGGCTGGCCGCCTATGCCGAAGCCGGGGTGACCACGATGCTCGTGCACCCGTTGGCCACCGACACTGCCGAGACGGTGAGGTTCTGCGAAGAGCTGGTGTCTCTCACCCGATAACGACTACTGCCCGATCCATTCCCGCGCCCGCGCGAGGGTGCTCGTCCGATCAAATGGATCGACCTCCCAGGTGGTCGACCGGACGTCTCCTCGATCGCCATAGCGGCGCATGATGTCGACGTGATGCGGCAGGATGACGAACTGCTGCAACGCCTCTGCATCCGTCCACACCGAAATCGATCCGCCGCGGCCTGCAGCGGGCAAGCTCCACAACCACAGCCCGACCGCGCCCGGCATGGCGTACCAGCCTTCCCGCATGCGCATCCCGTTGTAGGCGACGCCCGGCAGATGCCGTAGAGAATGCGCGGCATACTCGGTCACGCTGACCAGGACCGGTCCGTCGCCGACTGGGGCAGGCCCGGGCATCCACGACGTGATCACCGGGCGGACGACTGAGGAGAGGTTGTTGATCGTAGACATGGCTCCACGATCGCTCCTAGCATTGGTCTATGTCAGGGTCCAATTCTGGAGATCTTCAGCAGACCAATTCAGCTGAGGCCGGATTTCCGCCGGACCTTCTGCTGGACCTGGACCGCGCGTCCCGCGACGGGCTCGCGTTGCAGTTGCAACATCAGTTACGCGTGGGGATACAGCAGGGACGGCTCACCGCGGGCTCGCTCCTGCCGCCGTCCCGGGTACTGGCCGCACAGCTCGGCGTGGCACGAAGCGTCGTCGTCGCCGCCTACGAACACCTGGTGGCCGACGGCTACCTGACCGGACACCAGGGTTCGGGTACCCGGGTGAGACCGGTTGCGCCACAACAATCTCCGCGCACGCGCGAGGCCCGAGACCCGGCCGTGCCGCTGGGTGGAGGCCTGCCCGATGCCGCGCTGTTTCCCCGCAGCGAGTGGCTGCGCCACTACCGAAGTGCCCTCACCGCGGCACCCAACTCCCAATTGGGCTACCCGGGTCCGCTCGGCACGCGCCCGCTACGCGAAGCCCTCACCGAGTACCTGGGCCGCGTCCGTGGCGTTGCGGTCAAGCCCGACCACGTGATCGTCACCTCGGGTCTCACGCAGGCGATTACGCTGCTGGCCCGGGCGCTGCAGGCGCGGGGATGCGACGCAGTCGCTGTCGAGGACCCGTGTTTCGGATTTCATCGCGACGCGATCGCACGTGCCGGGCTCCGGGTGCTGCCGGTGCCGGTCGACAAGAACGGGCTCGATGTCTCCAGATTGGCTCAACTCGACGTCGGCTCAGTGTTGGTGGCGCCCGCCCATTCCTATCCGACCGGGGCCGTGCTCGACACCGACCGCAGGGCAGCGCTGATCGCCTGGGCCCACGACCGAAATGCGCTGATCATCGAAGATGACTACGATGCCGAATTCCGTTATGACAGAAGTCCTGTCGGCGCGCTGCAGGGACTCGCCCCGGATCACGTGGCCTATGCGGGGTGCCTGAGCAAGACGCTGTCCCCTGCTCTGCGACTCGGATGGATGGCGCTGCCGTCCGGGTTGGTTGAATCCGTGGCCGCCGAGAAGCTGTACGACGACATGGGCAACTCCGCGCTCGAACAACTCGCCCTGTCCCGGTTCATCGCTACCGGCGGGATGACTCGCCATCTGCGGCGGGTGCGCCCGGTATATCGCCGGCGACGCGATGCCATGCTGTCGGCAATCAGCACGTCGATGCCCCAGACCAGGCCGACCGGCATCGACGCGGGCCTGCACGTCTATCTCCGATTGCCCGGCAACTCGGACGAGGATGCCATCGTCACCGCCGCCCGCGAACAGGGCCTGCGCCTGGACGGCGCCCGGTGGAACTGGGCGGATCCCGACTCTGCGCCACCTGCCCTGGTGATCGGATACGGCGCACTCGGCGAGACCGCCATCCGCGACAGCATCAGCCGACTAGGAGCGATCCTCACCCGATCGAAGGGCCATCCGCACCGTTAGCCGCAGCGGCGGCAGGACACCGGCACCATCGGCAACTCTTCGAGCCGAGGATCGAGGCGGACGGTCATGGCGCTGACTCAACGGTGGCGCGGGCAACGATGTTGTCTTCGATCTCCTGCGCCCACGCATGCTGAGCGCTCGTCGTGTCGATCACGTACTCGAACCGGTCGACCATGTCGGCGGCCACGTGGTCAGCGTCGACGTAAAACTGTTCGTACCAACGGCGCAGCTGGTACACCGGCCCGTCTTCCTCGCACAGCAACGGGTTGTCGATGCGTGCCTTGGTCTTCCAGATTGCCACATCTTGTTCGAAGCCGATCTTGACCCAGTCGCCCAGTGCGATTGCGTTCTGCAGGGCCAATTCTCCGGACACGCCCTCGGCTTTCTTGACGATGATTCCGTATTGCAGGACAAACGAATTCGCGTCGATCGGATAGTGGCAGTTGATCAGCACGCTGTAATGGTCGGCTTCGGGATAGTGGTAGGTCAGGTCATCGATCATGAAGGCCGGCCCGTAGTACGACGCCACCGATGTGGTGCCGAGCATCGCCGAGCCGCCGACATCGTCACGGTCGGCGCGGGTATCCGCGTTCATGTACTGGGTTGCGATGTGGCCCTCGAAGATGTTCTTGAAGTAGGTGGGCATTGATCCGTGCACGTAGAAGAAGTGCGCCATATCGACCACGTTGTCCACCAACTCACGGCAGTTGGCATTGACGACCGTTGTGTACCAATGCCAATCGGTCCACTCATCACTGGTGGCACCTTCGATGCGCGGAATCGTCACATCGGCCGGCGGAGGATTGCCCTCGGGATCGTTCCAGACGAACAGCATCCCGTCCTGCTCAAGGGTCGTCCAGGTGGCGGTGCGGGCCAGTCGGGGCGCACGCTTGCCGTACGGCACGTTCTTGCAGCGCCCGTCGCCGCCCCACCGCCAGTCATGGAACGGGCAGGCGATCTCATTACCCTTGACCTGACCTTGGGACAGGTCACCGCCCATATGTCGGCAGTATCCGTCGAGCACGTTGATCCTGCCGTCACCACTGCGGAATACGACAAGCTTCTGCCCGAATACGTTGATCCCGTGCGGTTCCCCGTCGCCGAGGTCGCGAGTCAGTCCGAGGCAGTGCCAGCCACGAGCAAATCGCGTCGGCGGTGCTTCGGCTTCTATCTCGCGCACCTCGCACTCGGATTCCATCGTCATCAAGGACCCCCTCCGAAGTTTCGCAGCGACTGTGGTTCACGTCACAACCAGGTCTAACACCCAGGTGTCCACTTCGGCTCCCAAAGTCCCACTGGCAGGGATCGAAAGCCGATTCGGCGCAGACCCTAGCCACCCACCTGCGGTAGCTCGTCGGTGGCGATCTCGCACGGCGCTGCAAGCTACGCCGTACCCTTGGCGAATCGGCTGATCGCACCGCGGATGGGTGGTGGTCGACATGATGGCAGCAGGCGTGAAGTGCGCTGCCTGCGGCAACCAGCTGCCGGCGAACTCGAAGTTCTGCAACGAATGCGGCGTGGCTGTCAGAGTCGCCGAACCGGCCGAGTTCAAGCAGGTGACGGTGCTGTTCGCCGACGTGGTGCATTCGATGGAAATTGCCGCGACGGTAGGCGCGGAGCGGCTGCGGGAGATCATGACCGAACTGGTCGGTCGTAGTGCAGCGGTAGTGCGACGTTACGGCGGCACGATGGAACAGTTCACCGGTGACGGCCTGATGGCCGTGTTCGGGGCACCGGTCGCACTCGAGGATCATGCGATCCGCGCGTGCCTGGCGGCCCTTTCCATTCAGACCGACGCTGGACATTTCGCCGACGAGATCCACCGCCGCGACGGTGTCGCCTTGCGATTGCGGGTGGGCCTGAACTCGGGCGAGGTCACAGCCGGGGCCACGGGGCCGGGCGTGCTGGGCTACACCCTCATCGGAGAGCAGGTCGGGTTGGCACAGCGGATGGAATCCGTCGCTCCCCCGGGCGGAGTGATGCTGTCCGAGTCGACCGCGCGACTGGTCGAGCATGCCGCGGTCCTCGACGACACCGAACTGGTCCACATCAAGGGAACTGACAAGCCGGTGCCCGCGCGCCGGCTGCTGGCGGTGGAACCGAAGCGCGCTCTGGTCGGGGGCACGGAGTCGACCTTGGTCGGTCGACAGGCCGCACTGGACGCTGTCGGGGCATCAGTGGACCGCGCGAGCAGTGGTCGCGGCGCGGTCGTGGGATTGGTGGGGCCGCCAGGTGTCGGCAAGTCCCGGGTGCTCCGGGAGGCCGCGGCGCTGGCGGCCGACCGCGGGCTCGAGGTGTATTGGACGTTCTGCGAATCGCATGCCGGCGACCTGCCCTTCCGGGTGGTCAGGCACCTGTTACGGGCGGCGTGCGGGATAGCCGAACTCGGTGACGGGGCGGCCCGGGTTCGGGTGCGGACGCAGTTCCCTGGCACTGAGGAGCAGGATCTGCTGCTGCTCGATGACCTGCTTGGCATCGCCGACACTGCCACTCCGCTGCCCAATATCGACGCGGACGCTCGGCGGAGCCGGCTGACGACGATGATCAACGGCGCATCGCTGGCCCGCACCGACCCGGTGCTCTATCTCATCGAAGACGCGCACTGGATCGATGAGGTCAGCGAGTCGATGCTGGTCGACTTCCTCGCCGTCATCCCACAAATCCCGGCGATGGCGCTGATCACCTACCGCCCCGAATACCATGGGGCGTTGAGACGCGTGACCGTTACACAAACGATAGCGCTTGCACCGCTGAGCAATTCGGAATCAACGGCACTGATTGACGAGCTGCTGGGTACAGATCCCTCGGTTGGCGACGTGGCCGCCACCATCGCCGAACGAGCCTCGGGTAACCCGTTTTTCGCCGAGGAAATGGTGCGCGAACTGGTCCAGCGTGGTGTGCTGAACGGTGGCCGCGGCGACTATGTGTGCCATGCCGACACCGCCGACGTCACCGTGCCCGCGACGGTGCAGGCGGTCATCGAGGCCCGCATCGACCGCCTCGACGCCAAGGCCAAGCGGACGTTGAACGCCGCGTCGGTGGTCGGGTCACGCTTCGGCGCAAAGCTTCTGACCGCGCTGAGGATCGATCCGGTGTTCGACGAGCTGCTCAGCGCGGAGCTGATCGATCAAGTGGGGTTCGCCCCGCACGTCGAATACGCCTTCCGGCACCCACTGATCCGCGCGGTGGCATACGAGTCGCAACTGAAGTCCGATCGTGCCGAAGTGCACCGTCGGCTGGCCGCCGCCATCGAATCTGGCAGCCCGGCGTCAACCGACCAGAACGCGGCGCTGATCGCCGAACACCTCGAGGCCGCCGGCGAACTGCGCGTCGCCTACGACTGGCACATGCGCGCCGGCGCATGGTCGGTCAACCGCGATATCACTGCGGCGCGGGTCAGTTGGGAACGTGCGCGCCAGATCGCCGATTCGTTGCCGAGCAACGACCCGGACCGCACCGCTTTGGGCATCGCTCCCCTCACCATGCTGTGCGCCACCGGTTGGCGGACAGCCGAAGCGAACATCTCGGGCCGGTTCGACGAGCTGCGGACATTGTGCGAGCGGGCTGGCGACAAGGCCTCCCTGGCCATGGGCATGACGGGTTTGGCAACCGCGCGCATGTTCCACGGGCGGGTGCGCGAGGCATCGCGGCTGGTGTCCGAACAGATGGTGCTGCTCGACTCGATCGGTGATCCAACCCTCATCATGGGAGCGACGTACGCCGCGTCAGCCGCCAAGATGGTAACCGGTGCGATGGCCGATGTTTTGGGGTGGTCGCAGGCCGTCATCGACATGGCCGACGACGCGCGTAGCAACCTCGGCATGGTGTCGCCGCTGGCGTCGGCGTTGGAGTTTCGCGGCATCGCTCGTGCCTGGCTGGGACAGCCCGGGTGGCAGCAGGATCTCGACGACGCGGTGGCCATGGCCCGAAGCTGCGACCCGGTCACCCGTGCTTTGATCGCCGGAGGTGCGTATGGATTCGCGTGTTCGAACGGGATGGTTCACGCCGACGATGGCGTCGTGGAAGAGCTCGATTCAGCGCTGCGCGCCGCCGGGAGATTGACCGGCGATTCAGCGCTGAGCAGCGTCAAACTATTTCTTGGTGTCACACTGGTGAGCCGGGATTCCCGCACGGACTGGGACCGAGGTTTGGCCTTGCTGGAGCAGATGCGCAACATGTGGCTACACGAGCGGTCCCGCCTCTACCTCGTGCCGACCGCCGATCTCACCGCCGGCTTGGCAAGAGCCAAGCTCGGTGACCGCAACGAGGCGATACCGGTGATGCGGAGGGCCCTGGACCACATGTTCCGGACCGGAGCCCTCATGGCGTGCACGAGCGGCACCAGAGTTCTGGTGGAGACACTGTTGGAACGCTGCGCCGACGGTGACGTGGCCGAGGCCGAGTGCGCGGTCAGCAGATTGGCGCTCGCACCCCTCGGCGTGTCGGCTGTCCGCGACATCGTGCTGCTGCGATTGCGCGCGTTGCTTGCGCGGGCGCAAGGCGATGACGCCACCTATACGAACTTGAGGGATCGCTACCGGGAAATGGCGACATCGCTTGGCTTCGAAGGACATCTGGCCATGGCCGAGGCAATGAGCTGACCGCAGTGCCATGACTGGTCACGGACCCGCCTGAGGTAACTCGTCGGCCGCGATCGCACACGGAGTTTCACCCGCGGGCGCGGCGAGCGGATCGGCAACCGGATCCGGCACAGTGGACGGCGGGCCGACGGGTGCGGGGACCTCCGGTGCGGGCTCGGGTGAATCGGATTGGGGCGCATCAATCTGCGGCTCGGTCACTGCCCCGGTCTCATCCGGCTGCACAGCTTCGTCGCCGGAGATCTCACCGTCCTCGTCCGCGCCTTCGGTGCCGTCGTCCTCGGTGCTGTCGTCCTCGGTATCCTGTTCGGCTTCATCGGCCATGTCGTCGGGTGCGTCATCGTCTGTTTCCGGATCAACGTCCTCGAAGTCGTCGTCCTGCAGGTCACCGATATCCCCGGGCAGATCATCGGCAGACGACCCGATCAGCCCGCCCAGCAGATCCGCCAGTGGCTGCCCGGAACCTGCCAAGCCGGAACCGATGTCAGGCATGCCACCCAGACCGGGCAGGCCACCGCCACCGAGGCCCTGTCCCAATCCTGCAGGTGAGGCCAGGGCGGGAGCCGCCGACTCGACGGGTGGTACCGCCGGGACGGTGGGCTCGGGTCCGGCCGCCGGGGCGCCGGGTGCCATCCCGGCGGGCACCATCGTCGCGGGAGCCGAGAACGAAGGCACGCTCGCCGGAGCCGCGGCGAATCCCCCACCCGAACCGGCTGCCGAAGGCCGGTCGGCGGCATCAGCGGTCGCAGCCAGGACGGGACCCGGAGAGCCGCCCGACGGAAGCCAGGCCGGCCCCAGATCCCCCGGGATGCCGAACACCGGTTGCGCCTCGGCTCGCAACGCGGCGACCGCCTGCGCGTACGCATCGGCAACCGCCCGCGTCGTGCTGCGCATCGCCGTCAACCAGTCGCCGCCGATGTCGTTCACCACAAAGGGTTTCACCTGCGTGTCGATCAGTTCACTGGCCACCGAACGGTCCCCCACACCGCTGCTCACCGTCCGCGCCGCCGCCAGCCAGGTGCCGCGGTGCCCGGCCTGGCGCTCCTCGATCTGAAGCGCGGCGGAGACCTTGGCGTCCACCGCATCCCGGAGCGTGTCGTGCAACCGGGTCAATGTCGCTGCCGCGCTGCGGATCCCGGCGGCGACCTGCGTCGCCGAGGTCGCGTGCCGGGCGAGAAAATCCGTCGACGCGCGAGCCCCGGCGCCCTGCCATGCCCGCGACAGATCCTGAAAGTGGTTGTCCTGCAATCGCAATGTCTGCTCCGCCACCGCAGCAGCCGCGGCCAGTGATGCGTATTCGGTATCCAGCGTCCGCAGGTCCAGGCCGTCCTCGGCGGCATACCAGTCGCGCACCTGATAGCGGTAGCGGGTCAGATCGGGGTGGCCGAAGCCCAGCAGGTGGCAGGCCCAGACGTATTCGGCGATCGTGTCGACGGCGACCTGCCCCTCATCCAACCGGGCCGCCACATCGAGGCTTGCCGCCACGGCTCAACGCACCCGGGCCGCAGCACGCGCGTCGGCAACCGCGTACCGATCGATCGAGCTGCGCAACACGGCCGCGACCTCGGCACTGGCCCGTGACCACCGGCGCAACCCGTCCGTCACCTCATCCACGGCGGTCCGCACCGCGTCCCCGTCGGCAACGTGGGCGTGCCCGGCGGACGCACCGTCGAACACGGGCCCACGCAGGCGGTCACGCACCACTGAATCGAGATCGTCGGCAACGGCGTCGTATCCGGCGGCCACGGACGCCAGTGCCGCGCCGTCAAGACTGGCGGCAGTTACATCTCCCATGCCCGGTTTAGACGCAGCCGGGCACCGTCCGGTTCCCTCAGGCCGATTGCCCGCTGACCGAATCGGCCACCCGAACGGCGACCATCCTGGCCGTGTTCTCGTCGGCCGCCTCGACCATCACCCGAACCACCTGCTCGGTACCCGAGGGCCGCAACAGGATTCGGCCTGTGTCCCCCAACTCGGCCTCGGCCTGGGCCACGGCAGACTGCACGGACGGCGCTTTCGCCACCGCAGCCTTGTCATCGACCGCAACATTGATCAGGACCTGGGGCAGGGTGCGCATCGGCGCGGCAAGCGTCGCCAGCGTTGCGCGGGTCTGGGCCATCCGGGACATCAACCGCAGACCGGTGACGATGCCGTCTCCGGTGGTGCCCAAACCGGGCAAGACGATGTGACCCGACTGCTCACCACCGAGGGAGAACTCGCCGGACCGCAGTTCCTCCAGGACGTAGCGGTCCCCGACACCGGTGGTGCGGACCTCGATACCGGCCGCCCGCATGGCGATGTGCAAGCCGAGATTGCTCATCACCGTGGCCACCAGGGTGTCCGACGCCAACTCGCCGGCGTCCTTCATGGCCAGCGCCAGCACCACCATGATCGCGTCGCCGTCGACGACCTGGCCCGCAGCGTCCACGGCCAGGCACCGGTCGGCGTCGCCGTCGTGGGCCAGGCCCAGATCGGCGCCGTGCTCGAGGACTGCCGCCTGCAGGACCTCCATGTGGGTGGATCCGCAGCCGTCGTTGATGTTGAGGCCGTTGGGTTCGGCGTTGATCGCGATGACGTTGGCTCCCGCGGCCCGGTAGGCCCGGGGAGCGGCCGACCACGCCGCACCGTGCGCGCAGTCGACGACCACGGTGAGTCCTTCGAGTCGGGTGGTGACGGCCTTGGAGGCGTGACGCAGGTAGCGGTCCAACGCGTCCTCGGCGTCGAGAACCCGGCCGATACCCGCCCCCGTGGGCCTACTCCCGGGACCCGCCTGGACGAGCTCTTCGATGCGGTCCTCTGCGGCATCGTCGAGCTTGTGTCCACCCGGACCGAAGATCTTGATGCCGTTGTCGGGCATCGGATTGTGCGACGCGGAGATCATCACCCCGAAATCCGCATCATAAGCACTGGTCAGGTACGCCACCGCAGGCGTCGGCAAGACACCGACCCGCAACGCGTCGACACCCTCGCTGGTGATGCCGGCGATCACCGCGGCTTCCAGCATCTCGCCACTGGCCCGCGGGTCACGGCCCACCACAGCCACCCGACGGCCGGGTCCCGCAGAGTTGCCGAGACGCCGTGCCGCCGCCGAACCGAGCGCAACCGCCAGCTCAGCGGTCAGATCGCGATTGGCGACCCCACGCACCCCATCGGTGCCGAACAGTCGACCCATGCCCTTAAACTTCTCATAATTGGCCGCCGTAAACACAACCGACGAGGTCAGCGACCATCCCGGCGCCGGATTGATACCCGTTCGAGATCCAGCGGATCACCGCCCGCGGGTCGGGCACGGGCGGTGATCGGCGACAAATCGCTAGCTGATGCCGGTGCCTGACGGCGAGTTGCTGCCTCCCGGCACCATGTTGGGTGCCGTCGTCGGCGCAACGCTGTGCGGCTCGGTCCCCTGGGAAACCCCACCCGGGCGCTCGGTCGTTCCGTTCTGGCTGAACGAGATGGTCCCGAGGTTGTTTGTGCAGACCACGTGGTCGGTGCTGTTCGCGTCGACACCTTGAACCGCGGTGGTCAACGAGGCCGTGTCGGTGTTGTCGCACACCCCTGCAGCGATCTGCGCGGCCGCGGCGTCGTCGACGTTCTCCAGGACGGAAACGTTGCCGAGGGTGAGGTTGACCTTGCCGTCTCCGGCAGTTTCGGGCGCCGCACTGGCGATACCCAGGCCGGCGGTAAACAGCAGCGATCCACCGAGCACTGCGCCCGCAGTCGCTGTCTTCGCGAAGTTCCCCACAATTACTCCTTCCGATGGGACAGCGGCACCCGGTCCCCCGACATCGCAATGACATCCACCGGCGGCAGGAAGGTCCTGCGGGCACAACCCTGCTGACACAAAGCGGTCCCCTGCTCTCCGCACAGTGGGCTTCCACGCAGCGTCTGCCGTCAAACCCGAATCCGGAAAAAAGTTGTGCCCGGTCCCGCGCCGTTTTCGACATGAGGGTCGCAAAAACCTCCAAGAGCAGCCCATACGTAGAACTCGGCGAGTCCGAGCGGACGCAAAAACAAACCCGCCGGGTGTGTGCGTGACACACCCGGCGGGTTCGTTCGACCAAATGGCGACAGATCAGCGCTTGCTGTACTGAGGCGCCTTGCGGGCCTTCTTGAGGCCGTACTTCTTGCGCTCGATGGCACGCGGGTCACGCGTCAGGAACCCGGCCTTCTTGAGTGCGGGCCGGTCCTCCGGCTGCACCAGGATCAGCGCACGGGCGATGGCCAGGCGCAGGGCACCGGCCTGGCCCGAGGGGCCGCCACCATCGAGGTGGGCGTAGATGTCGAAGTGCTCGACCCGGTCGACGGTCACCAGCGGGGCCTTGATCAGCTGCTGGTGCACCTTGTTCGGGAAGTAGTTCTCCAGCGTGCGGCCGTCCAGGTTGAACTTGCCGGTGCCGGGCACCAGGCGCACCCGCACCACGGCCTCCTTGCGGCGGCCGACGGTCTGGATCGGACGGTCGATGATGATCGGCTCGCGGTGATCCTGCTCCGCCACCTCGACGGTTTCGGTCACGGCTTCGACGTCGGCTTCGACAGCCTCGGTGTTCTCACTGCCGTTCTCAATCGTTTCGGTCACTGGGCCACCTGCTTGATCTCGTACGGAACCGGCTGCTGCGCGGCGTGCGGATGATCCGGACCGGCGTAGACCTTGAGCTTCTTCTGGATCTGCCGACCAAGCTTGGTGTGGGGCAGCATGCCGAGGATCGCGTTCTCGACGACGCGGGTCGGGTGCTTCTGCAGCAGGTCACCGATCGCGCGCTTGCGCAGACCGCCCGGGTAACCCGAGTGGCTGTAAGCGAACTTGTTGGTGAGCTTGTTGCCGCTGACGGCAATCTTCTCGGCGTTGATGACGATGACGAAGTCGCCACCATCGACATTCGGCGTGAATGTCGGCTTGTGCTTGCCGCGGAGCAGCTTGGCTGCTTCGACGGCGAGCCGGCCGAGCACCACGTCTTGGGCGTCGATGACATACCACGAACGTGTGGTGTCACCCGCCTTCGGCGTGTACGTAGGCACAGCGCATACCTCTTCTTCTCGGGTTTGACCCCGGGGTGACCCGGGTGCCGGTCTGGTGGGCGCGCTACGACGTTCCGGCGACCGACGTTGACCCGGAACCGCATGCCCAAAAGGGCAGCACACACCAACGGAGCAGCTTACCTGTGGGCGTCCATGCAGGTCAAAACGCGGCTTCCAGGGTCTAGGAGACGGAATCCTGCTGGTCGGGCACCACGCTTCCGTCCGGACGGTGCAGCGGGGCCTCCTTGCCGCTGGGCTCGATAAAGCCCTCCGTCGCGCACTCGTACGCGTCGCCCTGCTTCTTCTTCGGGTCGATGAACATCGGATTGACCACCCAGCGACCGTCGGCGTTGTCGTAGGCCGTGCACATCAACTCGGTCTTGTTGCGGTTGAGCACCAGCCGCAGCGCCGTCGCATCGGTGAGGAACGTGACGTCGGTATCGGAGTCGCCTGCGCCGAAGGCCGCGCGTTTCGACTCGGGCTGCTGTTGGAACGCGGCCGGCCCCGTGACGCCGAAGACATCCTCGTTCACCCGGCACCGCTTGCCCTCGATGTACGGGATAGCCGTCTCGCCGCCGCACGGCACCAGCTTCGAGGTGAGCACGTCACCGCCGCGTTCGGTCCGCACCCCCATCACCTTGTCCGGGGTGAAACCGAGATCGGCCGCCCACACGCGCACGACCGGCTCAGCCGACGCGGAGATGATGCGGACGTCGAAACCGTTGGCGCGCAAGGTTTCCACGAGATCGCGCATCTGCGGGTAGTAGCGCACCCAGCCGGTCTCGTCACCGCTGCCGACCTTCTGCTCCGTGCCCTCGGGCGCGTCGAGGTTCTCCTTGCGGGCGGCCTCGGCGAAACCGGTCAGCTCGGATTCGGGCCAGCCGGCCAGCATCTGCGCGGCCCAGGCATACGAGGGCTCGAACCGACGGGCGTTGAACCCGGCGAACGCCGGCTCGTCGGCACGCGTCTCACCGTCGGTGTAGACCGACAGCAGCTCGTCGGCGCAGCCTAGGTCGGTGTTGGTCGGCATCGGCCGGCCGGGAGTGGCAGCGGCGCACGCCTTGGCCAGCGCCGCCGCGGCCTGCGGTGTGAGGTAGGGGCTGGTGCTCGCCCAGTCGCCGCCCGCGGGGGCCCGCAGCTTGCCGTTGCGCACCATCCAGAAGAAGGTCGCGTCACCGATGTCGTTCTTGACCACGGTGTTGTCCCAGTCGAACAGCGCCAGCGGCGCACCGTCGGCCACCGATCCGTTGGCCCCGCAGGTTCCCAACTCGGCGAGCATCGCGTCGATGCGGTCCCGGTTGTCGCCGTACCAGCCGGGGTTCTCCGCCAGCGTGCGACAGCCGGCGGCGGGAGTGGCGGCCGAGGTGGCCGACGACTGCGACGACTCGGTTCCGGAGCCGCACCCGGCGACGGTCAGCACCGCGGTCACCGCGGCGACGAGAAGGGACAGCGGTGCGCGTGAGGTCATCAAGGGTTCCCGTCTGGTGGGTTCAGGTGAGTTCGACGACACCCGGGGTGCCGAGCGCCGAGGTCCGTGAGGTGTCCTTCAGGTCGACGCCGGAGCGGCCCAGCGCCCGCGCACCGTCGACCAGTCCGGCCGCCACCTTCGCGGCTTCGGCGTATCCGAGGCCGTCGGGCGGGTGGATGTTGGAGATGCAGTTGCGATCGGCGTCGGTGCGGCCGGGCATCGGCAGGTGGGTCAGGTAGATGCCGAGGCTGTCGGCGACGCTCAGACCCGGCCGCTCCCCGATGATCACGAGCAGAGTTCGGACGCGCGACTGTGCCCCTATGTGGTCGCCGAGGGCCACGCGGGCCTGCGTGGCAATCACGGGCGGGGCCAGGGTGTAGCGGTCCTGCAGCTGGGCCACCAACGCCGCGAGCAGTGTCGCGCCGTGCCGATCCAGGGCAGTCGGCGACAGCCCGTCGGCCAGCACGAAACCGATATCGGCCGGGGTGTCGGGCACGTGCATGCCGTCGGCGGGCTGCCGTCCCAGATCCGGGCGGCGCAGATACTCGTCACGTGAGGTGGCCCGGCTGGTCACCACGGTCGGCTCACCGATACCCACCTCGAGGAGAGCTTCCCTGAGGCGATCTACGTCCAGCGGCACGTGCACCGCATCGCGCGCGGCGGCATGCGCCGCGCCCAGTTCGAGCACCCGGCGGGTGGGCAGTGCGTTGCCGGCCCGGCCCAGCCCGATCCTGGCCTGTGTGGTCTTACGCAGCTCATCCCAGAACTCTTGAACCGCAACCTCATTGGGGCTCATGACGTCTCCGCGGAGGTAAGGGACCGCAGCACCGAACGCTCCAGGTCGAACGGGGTCAGCTTGCCGGAGTCATCGACCATGCCCACGCTGCGCAGCCACGCCTCGAACTCGGCGGCGGGCCGCAGGCCCAGCGTGCGCCGGGTGGTCAGCACGTCGTGGAACGACAGGCTCTGGTAGCCGAGCATCACGTCGTCGGCGCCCGGCACGGTGATGACGAACGCCACTCCCGCCGCGGCCAACAACGTCAGCAGGGTGTCCATGTCGTTCTGGTCGGCCTCAGCGTGGTTGGTGTAACAGACATCCACCCCCATCGGCAGGCCGAGCAGCTTGCCGCAGAAGTGATCCTCCAGACCGGCCCGGATGATCTGCTTGCCGTCGTAGAGGTACTCCGGTCCGATGAACCCGACGACCGTGTTCACGAGCAGCGGTTGCAGGTCGCGGGCGACCGCGTAGGCGCGGGTCTCCAGGGTCTGCTGGTCCACCGGTTTGCCGCCGACACCCAGATGCGCACCGGAGCTGAGCACCGAGCCCTGCCCCGTCTCCAGGTACATGACGTTGTCGCCGACGGTGCCGCGGCGCAGGCTGCGCGCCGCCTCGTTGCCTTCCCGCAGCAGCTGCAGGTTCACTCCGAATGCGGAGTTGGCCCCTTCTGTGCCCGCGACGGACTGGAACATCAGGTCCACCGGCGCCCCGGCCTCGACCAACCCGATCGTCGTGGTGACATGGGACAGCACGCACGACTGGGCGGGAATGTCGTAGCGCGTGCGGATCGAGTCGAGCAGGTAGAGCAGGTCCGCGGTGGCCTGCGGCGAGTCGGTCGCCGGGTTGATCCCGATCACCGCGTCACCGCAGCCCAGCAGCAGCCCGTCGAGCACCGCCGCCGCGATCCCCCGAGGGTCGTCGGTGGGATGGTTGGGCTGCAGCCGGGTGGCCAGGGTGCCGCGGGCACCGACGGTGGTCCGGAACGCCGCGGTCACCTCCGCGGCGGCCGACACCGCGATCAGGTCCTGGTTGCGCATGATCTTGCTGACCGCCGCAACCATTTCCGGGGTCAGCCCCGGGGACACAGCGGCCAGCCGCTCGGCGCTGTGATCATGCGCCGCGGTGTCCATCAGCCAGTCCCGCAGCCCACCGACGGTCAGGTGCGAGATCTCCGAAAAGGCTTGGCGGTCATGGCTGTCCATGATGAGCCGGGTCACCTCGTCGGTGTCGTACGGCACCAGTTCCTCGTTGAGGAAGACCTCCAGCGGCAGGTCGGCGAGCACCCAGGCGGCCGCGGCGCGTTCACCGTCGTGCTCGGCCGCGCAGCCGGCGAGTTGATCGCCGGAGCGCAGCGGGGTGGCCTTGGCCATCACCTCGACCAGACCGTCGAAGCCGTAGTTCACCCCCGAGACCTGCTGGTGGTACTTCATTTCAGGGCACTCTCCGCCTCCGCGAGCATCGCGAACTCCTCGTCGGGCGAGTTGGCCACCAGGCGGTGGCGGCTGTAGAGCGCGAAGTAGAGCATGAACGCGGCGAACACGCCCAGGCACAGACCGGCCGCCACGGGGTTCACCAGGAAGGTCGCAATGACCGCGAAAACTGCAATGACGAGGGCGATTCCGGTGGTGATCGCACCGCCCGGGGTGCGGTATGGCCGCGGCATCTTGGGTTCGCGGATGCGCAGCACGATGTGGCTGGTCATCATCAACACATAGCTCAGCGCGGCGCCGAAGACCGCCATGTTGAGCAACAGGTCGCCCTTACCGGTCAGGGACAGCAGGAAGCCGATGACGCCGGGGATGATCAGAGCCAGTGTCGGCGCCTTGCGCGAATTCGTCACCGACAAAGCCCTGGGCAGGTAGCCCGCACGCGACAGGGCGAAGAGTTGACGCGAGTAGGCGTAGATGATCGAGAAGAAGCTCGCGATCAGCCCGGCCAGTCCGATGTAGTTGACCAGCTTGGACGCGGTGCCGTGGCCCAGCGCCTCGACCAGCGGGTTGCCCGAGGCCGACATCTCGTCGGCGCCACCGGCGCCGGTGGCCAGGATCAGCACCGCCGCGCAGGTGACCAGCAGGACGCCCATCCCGGCGATGATGCCGCGGGGGACGTTGCGTTCCGGGTTGGCGGTTTCCTCGGCCGCCAGCGGAACGCCCTCGATTGCGAGGAAAAACCAGATGGCGAACGGGATCGCGGCCCAGATGCCCAGGTATCCGTGTGGCAGGAACGCCGACGCCCCAGCTGCTCCGCCGTCCACCGCGATGTTGGTCAGGTTCGACACGTCGAAATGGCCGATGGCGGCGATCGCGAAGACCAGCAGGCCCAGCAGGGCGATCGCGGTGATGACGAACATGACCTTGAGCGCCTCACCGACGCCCGACAGATGTATCCCGATGAACAGGGCGTAAGCCGCGAGGTAGACCCACCAGCCGTTGGTGATCCCGAACAACCCCAGCGATTCCACGTAGGCGCCGATGAAGGTGGCGATGGCCGCAGGCGCGATCGAATACTCGATGAGGATCGCTGTGCCGGTGGCGAACCCGCCCCACGGCCCGAGCGCGCGCCGGGCGAATGTGTACCCGCCGCCCGCCGCGGGCAGCGCCGAGGACAGCTCCGCCATGCCCAGCACGAGGGCCAGATACATGCCGGCGATGATCACGGCGGCGATCGCCAGGCCACCGAAGCCGCCCTGCGCCAGGCCGAAGTTCCACCCTGAATAGTCGCCGGACACCACGTAGCTGACGCCCAGGCCGGCCAGCAAGAGCCAGCCCGCACTTCCGGATTTGAGCTGACGCTTCCGCAGATAGTCAGCGCTCTCCAGGTGTTCTTCCACACCCGCCATTTCAAACTCCTTCATGGACAACGTTTTCGTATGTCTCGTATTGATGCCGTCACCTGTTGACGGCTTTTCCACGCGGTGGCCGACCTTTAACCCGGCAACGCTGCCGGCCCGGCGCAAGATCTCGGGCGAGCTGACCTTCCAAAGGTATGAAACTCAACCTTTAATCGAAGATTATTGCCCCACTACGCGGCGGTGTCTACCCCAATGGCCAGTTTCGTTGTCAATCGTCGGGTTTGAGCGGAACGCCGACCACGATCCGGGCCGCGTTGTGCCCCAATACCCGCACAACCGCAGAGCTGGCTCCTTCACCAGAGGACAACTCGGGCAACGGATCTGACAGTTTGGCATGTTGCACGCACACTTCACCTCGCAGGCCGACGCCCACCCCGACATGCAGCGGTGACCTGAGCGCCGCGCGGCGGGCCAGTTCGGCCGCCGACACCTCGGAGTCGCAAGGAACCAGCATGTGCGGAACACCTTCTTCCTCGATGCCCGCCAACACGTCGCGTTCGACATCCCGGCTGCCCGAACTCAGCACCACGATCGCGGGACGATCGGGTTGACCACCGCTACGCACTGACACCCGCTCCGACCAGCCGAGCATGCGACGCCACCAAGCCAGTGGCCACCGCATTGCGCGGCCCTTCTGACCCACGCACATTTCCTGTGCCGCAGACGATTCCGAAGGGAGCAAGGGCATCCGCGATGAGTTCTGGAATCTCGAAGTCCAGCGCGCACCCACCGAGCAGCACCACGAACCCGATCTGACGCAGGTCGCCACCTGGAGCGACGGACCGCAGTGCGCGCAGCGCATTGACCACGAAGACCCGCTCCTTGGCCGCACGGCGCACCAACCTGACCCGGTCCATGGAATGCCGGGTCGGGATCGCATTCATGCCGTACTCGGCCAGCGTGACCACCCGCGCGAACGATGCCGCGGGCAGTGGCTTCTCGAAGAACATCACGGTGCCGTTCTCCAGCCGCACATGAAAGAAGCTCTCGGCTTTGCCCAACGGTGATCGTTTGATGTCCTCGGCCAGTTCCAGGTTGTCGAGACCGAGCTCGGCGTCGATCAGCTTGGTGACCAGGTCGCCGGCGCCGGCCAGGTGCACGGCACTGATCCCGCCGTCCACCTCTATCAATGCGGCATCGGTCGACCCACCACCCAGGTCGAGCACCACGAGCGGCTTGCCGGTGCCCGGCGTGGTCAGCGCACCCAGCGCCGCCATCTCGGCCTCGACACCGCCGACCATCACCTCAACGCCTTCGGCCCCGGCGGCCCCCAACCGGGACCGAACCTCATCGGCCACGGCTCGCATTCCGCTTTCGCGCGTCCGGACCATGGCAGCCAATGCAACCGCGTTCTCCAGGGCCACCTCACCGGCCACCCCGCCACGAACCTCCTGCGGCACAAAGGTATCCACCGCAAGCAGATCCTGGATGCACACGTCGGCGAGCGCATGTCCGGAGAGCTCGGCCATGCTGTGCCGGACGTTGGCGATCATGCCGCCGGTGTTGGTGCCGGCCTCCCCCGCCACATCCGCCAGCGGAGCGACCCGCTCGACCGCGCTCATGATCTCCGGCGCACCGCGGGACACGTCGACCGATGCCCGCTTGTGCACACCGGCCAGCTCGAGCGATCCGGCCGGGATACTGCGATCAGCGACATCGCCTGCCGGAGTGCGAACCACCACCGCAGAGCGGTTGCCGGTCAGCGCCCGGGCCACCGGCGAGATCACCTTCGTGGCAGCCGCGTCCAGGTCGAAGATCGTCGCCAGCCCGTAGGCATTGGACAGGGTCCGGATCGAGTTGCCGGGCGCGGCCACTTCAACCGCGGCCAGCATGCCCAGCGGCACCGCATCGATGCGCGATACCTCATCGATCACCGGGACCACGGTGTCGAGCCGGTTGGCCACCAGCACAGCATCATCGTTGCCGAGGATCACCCCGCACACCGTCAGCCCATGGGCCGCCGCTGCATTGATCCCGCGTGCCGCGTCCTCAAAGTCCACACCCCTTGGCACCACCACGATCACTTCGGTGCCCGAAGGGGTTTGGGCGAGGGCGTCGAACGCCACGGTGACGCCCACACCGAGACCGCGACCGCCCGGAGTGCGCGGGTCATGGCCGATCATCGTCGACTCGGTGATGATGGTTTCTGTGATGGTCTCCATCGCCATGCCACTGATCACCGGCGTGGCCTCGTTCAGCAGGACGAGGTCGAGGTCGGCCAGCCGGATCGCGCTCGCCTCCAGCGCACGAACCACCGCCTGGGCCACGCCGTCGACGTTTCGAGGAGTGCCCTTGACGCCCGTTGTCGGGGTCAGCGCCGCGCCACGGAACCCGATCGAGCCGTCAGACGCGACGACTGCGGCGCTGGCCTCGGTCGTCGAGTTGCCGATGTCGACACCGACAACATTCAATGCCATCAGGTGCCCAGTGCCTCGGGGATCTGGGCGAACTCCGCGACCACCTCGACGGGGCGGGCGTTCCTGCGGATCTGCTCGGTCTCCTTCAAATGCAGCAGCGCGGCCTTGGCCTGCCAGCGGGGCCGGGCCATCTGATCGTTGAGGGTCGGAACCGGTTCGGGTGACTCACCTTTGGCGTACTGGGCGGCGTTCGACCCGATGCGGCGATAGGTCTCCAACGTCATCAGCGGGCTCTGGGGGAACAGTTCAAGGCTGGACAACCTCGGCAGGTCACGCTGATGGATCATCGATGTGCCGCGAGACAGGATTCCGATGCCGATACCTGATCCGCTGAGCCTGGCCGCTGCGTGCGCGACCACCGCGAGGTCGCTGCTGTGCCTGATACGGATGCACCGGGCGGTCACCTCCTGCTCCTCGATGCCGGCCAGGATCTGGCGGATCACCTCAGCATGGGGCAGGCCGACGATGGTCTGGCTGAAGAAGTCGGCGAACGCCGGCGAAATCGCCAGCACCACTTCATCAGAGCGCTTCCCAGGTTCTGCCGGCCGCTCGCCGGTGAATGTCAGTGTCCGCTGCCCAGTCACTGCCGACATGTCACTCGACCTCCAGTTCGGGGTTCTCGGCGCTGGTCACGTGACGTAGCCGCTTCATCTCCTCCCAGCGCGCGCCCGTGGGGCGGTAGCCGGTGCCCGGGCCCGCATAGTCATTGCGGTCGTTTATCGCAGACAACGGCTGGAGCTCGCGGGTCATGATCGCCGATGTCTGGAGCAGATCACCCGAGACCCGTTGCCGCAGAACGGCCAAAAGGTTCTCGGCGACATCGGAGAAGCCGGTCGATTCCAGTGCCTTCACCAGATCCAGTCCGGTGATGTTGCGGTCCATCACCTGCTGTGCGCCCTTGAGGTCTTCCAGGACGTCACGCGGGATCAACTCGCGGCTGCCATGCGCGTACACGGCCGTCTCGATCTCGGCGTCGGAGATGGCGGGCAGATCAAGGTATGCGAACACCGCCTGCAGAGCCTTGCCCGCGCGGTGCCGGGCAGCGAGAATCTCGGCCTCGTTGACGTGGCGCAGCCCGCCGTCGATCTGCAGGTCCCGCTGGATCGTGTTGAAGTCGTCGTAATCCTCGGCGTCCAGGTTCGATCCGGCGAACATGTCGTCGTAGTTGGGTGGCGCCGAGTAACCGGAGCAGATGAAATCAGTGCCCGGCATCAGCTGCGGCAGCAACCGTGCCACCCGGCGCATCGGTGAGTGTGAGAACGACTGGTCGTTGCCGGAAGCGCATTCCAGGTCCACCGCAGAGGCAATCAGATTTTCCGCCGCAACCGCCCGGATCCCCGCCGGGACCGCACCCGGCACGCCGATGCAGGAAATCGAACCGTTCTGCAGGCCTTGCACCCCTGCGCCTTTCGCGACCAAGATGCACCGGATCTCCAGGTACAGCATGGAGCGGCCCTCGGCGTTGCCCATCTGCACCTCGGAACCGGTGCCCGAGGTGAAGCGCATCTTGATGCCACGCGAGGCATAGGCCGCGGCCAGGAAGGCTTTCGACCACGGGGTGTCATCACCGTCGACGAACACCGACTCCGTGCCGTAGACCGAGATGGTCTCGGCGTAGGCGGTGATGCCGCGCATGCCGAGTTCGAGTTCGGTGGCCTCCTCGAGGGCGCACTGGGTGAGGCGTCCACCACAGCCGACCTGGCTGCCGATCTGCTGCGCCATTGCCACCAGTGGGGCGTAGCGAACTACACCCAAAGTGGTTTCCACTTCCGAGAATCCGCGCAGCGATGCCTCGGCGGCTTCACAGGCGACCTGGAGCGGGTTGTCCCGGGCACTGGTGCAGTGCGCCTGGTTCGCCGGAGTGCGGCGGGCACGCATCTTCTGCATCCCCATCATGATCTCGACGATGTTCAGCGTCTTTGCCACTTCGAGCAGCTTGGCCGGGGTCAGTGCCGTGGTCACCGCGATCACCTCGTCGCGGGCCACGTAAGGGTCGACCAGCATCCGGCCGATTTCGGCGGCCGGGATCTCCATCGCCTGTTCGGTGGTCGCGGCGTCGATGGCGTGATCGGCGATGAACTGGTCGATGAAATCGAACTCGGCGCGGGTCCGACCGTCCATCTCGACGATCACCCCGTCGACGACGCGCACGCTGGGCGCGGGATCGAATGCGCTGTCCAGCGCCACCATGCCCACCTCGGGCCATTCCTCGACGAAGCCGTCGAGGTTGACGGGACGGTCTTCCAGTACCTTCGTCCGCTCGGACTGGCGTCTGCCGTCAACGCCGAGATTTCTGGCTGTCGTCACAGGTGTCTCCTACTCGCTCGTGGCCAGAATGTCGCGGCGCTCGTATACGTCGGCGGCCTCGCGCACCAGCCCGGCCAACAGAGTTGCGCCGTACTGCGTGTCGAGTTCGTCGGCGATCGAGTCGAGCTCAGCCTTGGACGATGCGTTGGGCCGCAACGCGTTGTAGATCTGCAGCACCCGCTCGTCACTGATCGCGGTCATCTCCGCCGCGCGACGCAGATTGCCGCCGAGCTGCTTGCGGCCGACCTTCTCCGCGATCTGCGCCTGCAATCGCAGTGTCTGCGGGGTGATGCGCAGGTCCGATGCCTCCACATCACCGGCCATCACCGCCTCCATGGTGATGGCGTCGATCGGCCTGCCGTTGGGGGTGAAGAGCAGGTCCTTGCGATTGCTGCTCAGCGGATAGTCCACCGAGGGATCGAGGATCGGTTCTGTCATGCATTGCTCCCAACTGGTGTGACTCGGCCAGTGCGTCTGCTCGATTGTGCGCTGCATCACGTTGCATGAGGGTTGCGCCGCAGGTCAGTGGCCCGATCCGGGTTGGGGCTGTGAGCAGGGGCTAGATTGTGCCGACGATGGACGTTCCCGGGTTCGAATCGCTCGCACCGCTCGGCGAGTTCTTCGCCCTGCCGGCCGCTGCCGAAGGTTCGTGGATGCCGATCACGTCCCTGCTGAGCGACGCCGCGACCGTACGCGACTACGCGTACCTGACCCGGACGGCGCTCGCGTCGTCGATGGGTGTCGCCGCAGCCGACGTGCCGCTCAAAGCGGCGGCGTCCTCGGTGCACCTGTCGGTCGCGGCCCGGCTGTTGTCCCCAGTGATCGGCGCCGCCGTATGCCTGGATGCCATCCCGCTCTTGGGGTCGGATTCCCTCTATTGGCAACAGGATTCGTCACACCGCCCGATGTTGGGTGTGGCGGACCTCGCCTGGGCGGCGGTGACCGGCCCGGCCCAGACCGCCACGCTCATCACCGATTCGCTCGTCGAGGGCGTGCTGCGTCCACTCAACGAGACCATGCGATCAGCGACAGCACTGTCACCACAGGTGCTTTGGGGCAACGTGGCGTCGGCGGCCAACGGCGCGGTAACCGTGCTGTCCATGTCCAGACCCGGCGACCAAAGGCATGGCCGCGCGTTGATCGCCGCACTGCTGAGCGCGCATCCGCTGTCCGGTACGGCCGAGATCACCAGTGGCCGGTTCATGCGCCGGAATTGCTGCCTGTTCTATCAGGTTCCGGGTGGCGGCTACTGCGGTGACTGTATTTTCACCGACTCATAGCGCCGCTACACCGGCTGCGGTTGTATTGCCGCGACACCGGCGGTCGCCACCGCCACGTCCTGCTCGACGCTGCCCGCGCTGACGCCGACCGCGCCGACCACGGCTCCGTCGACCTCCAGCAGCAGCCCGCCGCCGAACACCACGAGTCCGCCGGATGTCTGTTCCAGGCCATAGAGTTCCGCGCCCGGCTGCACCGCAGCGGTCAGCGCACTGGTGGGCAGATTCATCATCACCGACGTCCGCGCTTTGCGGATGGAGATGTCGATGCTCGCCTTGATGGCGCCATCCATCCGGGCGAACGCGACCAGATGGCCACCGTCGTCGACGACAGCGATGTTCATCGGCTGGCCGATCTCCGCCGCTTTGGCGATGGCGGCATCGATCACCTTGTGTGCGGTGTCCAGAGACAGGGATGCCACAAAAATCCTTTCAGGTGGGCGAAAGTGAGCTTGTGTGCGAGTTCTGCGGGTTTTTTCGCACACAAGCTCACGTTCGAGGGACGGCTTAGAAGAACCCCTGGGCCTTGTTGCCGTAGCTCACCAACAGGTTCTTGGTCTGCTGGTAGTGGTCGAGCATCATCTTGTGGTTCTCCCGGCCGATGCCGGACTGCTTGTAGCCGCCGAACGCCGCATGCGCGGGGTACTGGTGGTAGCAGTTGGTCCACACCCGGCCGGCTTTGATGTCCCGGCCAGCGCGGTAGGCGGTGTTGCCGTTGCGGCTCCACACGCCGGCACCCAGGCCGTACAGGGTGTCGTTGGCGATCGAGATGGCGTCGTCGTAATCGGTGAACGAGGTGACCGCCACGACCGGACCGAAGATCTCCTCCTGGAACAGTCGCATCTTGTTGTTGCCGGTGAAGATCGTCGGCGCCACATAGAACCCGCCGGCCAGATCGCCACCGAGGTCGGCCCGCTCGCCGCCGGTGATCAGTTGGGCACCTTCGGATTTCCCGATCTCGATGTAAGAGAGGATCTTCTCCAGCTGATCATTGGAGGCCTGGGCACCGATCATCGTCTCGGTGTCCAGCGGGTCACCCTGACGCACCGCCTTGGTGCGGATGGCGGCCAACTCCAGGAACTCGTCGAAGATGTCGGCCTGGATCAACGACCGCGACGGACAGGTGCACACCTCGCCCTGGTTCAGGGCGAACATGGTGAAACCTTCCAGGGCCTTGTCCTGGAAATCGTCGGCGTCGGCAAGCACGTCGGAGAAGAAGATGTTCGGGCTCTTGCCGCCCAGTTCCAGGGTCACCGGGATCAGGTTCTGGCTGGCGTACTGCATGATCAGCCGGCCCGTGGTGGTCTCGCCGGTGAACGCGATCTTGGCGATCCGGTTGCTGGACGCCAGTGGCTTGCCGCACTCGACACCGAACCCGTTGACCACGTTGATCACACCGGCCGGCAGCAGGTCGCCGATCACCGACATCAAGAAGAGCACTGAAACCGGCGTCTGCTCAGCGGGTTTGAGCACCACCGCGTTGCCCGCAGCCAGTGCCGGCGCCAGCTTCCACACCGCCATCAGGATCGGGAAGTTCCACGGGATGATCTGCCCGACCACGCCCAGCGGCTCGTGGAAGTGGTAGGCGACGGTGTCCTCGTCGATCTGCGAGAGCGAACCTTCCTGGGCGCGCAGCACACCGGCGAAGTACCGGAAGTGGTCGACCGCCAGCGGGATGTCGGCGTTCAGCGTCTCGCGGATCGGCTTGCCGTTGTCCCACGACTCGGCCAGTGCCACCGCTTCGAGGTTCTCCTCGATGCGGTCGGCGATCTTGTTGAGGATGACGGCGCGCTCGGCCGGCGAGGTCTTTCCCCACGCAGGCGCGGCCGCGTGCGCGGCATCCAGGGCCTTCTCGACGTCGGCCTCGGTGGAGCGGGCCACCTCACAGAACACCTGACCGGTGATCGGCGTGGGGTTCTCGAAGTAGCGGCCCTCGGCGGGCGCGACCCACTGTCCACCGATGTAGTTGTCGTAGCGGGCCTCGAACGACATCAGGGCGCCTTCGGCACCCGGACGTGCATAAACAGTCATGGCAATCTCCTGCATTCGGACACCAGGTGTGTCGGTCGTCACTAAAGGTACTCAGCAGCAGGTTGCAGCACAGTTGCACACGTTGGGCCGGGTGATCAGCCCAGTTCGGAATCGATCCCGGCCAGGTGACCGCGGGCCTGCGCCCTGGCCACGGGATCAGCCTCGGCATGGTCGTGCAGCACCCGCCAACCCTGACGATCGTCACGACCATCGGGCAGTGCCAACCACCGTCGCAGCAGGCCCAGGTCACCCCCGGTCAGCACCGCTTCGCGCAGGCCGGCACTCAGCTCGGTGCGCAGCCGCGCGATGGCCGGCGAGACCGATTGCGGCAACAACGCCCCCGAGTAGGCGTCCAGCGCGGCCGAGAGGTTCCCGGCCTGCAGCGCGTCGAAGACATCGCCCATGTCGCTGGCCACCGGTGCCAACAGCCGGTACGGCCGGGACTCGATGTAGGTACTGCCGATGACCCGACGCAGCCGCGACACCTCGGCTCGCACCGTGACGACGTCGAGGTCCTTGTCGTCGAGCAGCATGGCCAGGTGATCGGCACTCAGCCCCTCGGGATGGCGGATCAGCAGAACCAGGATGTCGGCGTGGCGGCCGGTCAGCCCGCTGGACTGGGAACGGCCCGCGTCGTCGATCGTCTGCCAGCGTGGGCGGTCGGCGCCCAGCACCGTCAACCGGGCGCCTTCGGGCGCCGCCGGCGTGACGGGTCCGGCGAGGCGAAGCAGGGCCAGCTGGTTCTCCACGGCGACGGCAGTCGCTCTGACCAGCGCCAATGTCTGCGGCGTCGCGACGGCTGAGCCGCCGGTCAGGTCGATGGCGCCCAGCAGCACCCCGGTGGCCGGGTCGTGCACCGGAACCGCCGAACAACTCCACGAGTGCATGATGCGGGAGAAGTGCTCGGTCCCCTGGATCTGCAGCTCACGGTCCAGCGCCAGCGCGGTGCCCGGGGCATTCGTCCCGGCCGACTGCTCGCTCCAGTCCGATCCGGGCACGAAGTTCATCGCCTCCGCCTTGCGACGAACGCCGGCGTCGCCCTCGACCCACAGCAGCGTGCCGTCGGCCGCGGTGATCGCCACCACCACTCCGGCGTCGACGGCATCGTCGACCAGCAGGCGGCGGATCAGCGGCAGGGTGGGGGCGAGCGGATGCGTATTGCGTAATTCGGTCAATGCCGCGGCCGCGGCGGCCGCGCGGGCGCCCAGATCGGGGTCCACCCCGGTGGCCAGGCTGCGCTGCCAGCTCTCGGCGATGATGCGGCGTACGGGGGTGGAATCCAGGTAATCGGCGTCTACCTGGCCTTCGATGAACAGGTCATGGACAGCACGCACCTTCGCGGGCACCGCTCGGGTCGACACCCGGCCTCCCGCGTTCCTCGATGCGGCCACGGCGATCATCTCTCCCGGCGTCGGGCCATTGGACATGGCATTCACGCGTAACCGCCAGGATAGTTGACCAGCCCGGCCTGTGATGGATACCACCAGCACCTCAACCACCAGGAATCGGGGAATCCACCCCACGACCCGTATAGTTGGACCACAGCGGCATGCCTGTTCTGCCTTTGCCGCCTTCTCGATCGTCACACCGAGCGCCGCGAGATGTCACTCGCGCCGGGCAGGACGACCGCCCTCTATTTTCGGAGCTTTCATTTTGTCTGTCCAAGAAACCCCTGGCACCGCTGTGCCCACTTTCGCCGACCTCGGCCTGCCCGCCGAGATCGTCGCCACCCTTGCGGCCAGCGGGGTCGAGACCCCGTTCCCGATCCAGGCCGCCACCCTGCCCGATTCACTGAACGGCCGCGACGTGCTGGGCCGCGGCCGCACCGGGTCGGGCAAGACCTACGCATTCCTGCTGCCCCTGGTGGCACGGTTGTCGACCAGCGGCACACGTCGCGCACCCAACCGGCCCCGTGCGCTGATCCTGGCGCCGACCCGCGAACTGGTCACCCAGATCGAGGCCTCACTGGCTCCGTTGGCCAAGGCCACCGGCCTGCGGTCGGTCAACATCTTCGGTGGTGTGGGCGCCAACCCGCAGATCTCCGCACTCCGGGGTGGCGTGGACATCGTGATCGCCTGCCCGGGCCGGCTGGAAGACCACATGCGCTCCGGCCACGCAGACCTGTCGGCGGTCGAGGTCACTGTGCTGGACGAGGCCGACCACATGGCCGATCTCGGCTTCCTGCCCGGCGTCAAGCGCCTGCTGGACCGCACGCCGAAAAACTGCCAGCGCCTGCTGTTCTCGGCCACTCTCGACGCCGGGGTCGACGTGCTGGTCAAGCGCTATCTGCACGACCCCGTGGTCCACAGTGTCGATTCGGCACAGTCACCGGTGAGTGCGATGGTGCATCACGTGCTGCACGTGGACAACGCCGCCCGGATCAACGTGGTTGCCGATCTGGCCGCCGCCCCGGGACGTACCATCGTGTTCGCCCGCACCAAGCACGGCGCGAAAAACCTGACTCGCCAACTCAATTCGCGTGGCGTCTCGGCAGTTGAGCTGCACGGCAACCTTTCTCAGAACGCCCGCACCCGCAACCTGACGGCGTTCTCCGACGGGTCGGCCGGGGTGCTGGTCGCCACCGACATCGCCGCCCGCGGTATCCACGTCGACGACGTCAGCCTCGTCGTGCACGCCGACCCGCCGGTCGAGCACAAGGCCTATCTGCACCGGTCCGGCCGTACGGCCCGCGCCGGGAACGAGGGCACCGTCGTGACGCTGATGCATGACGCGCAGGTCTCCGATGTGCGCACCCTGACCAAAAAGGCCGGAGTCAAGCCCACGATCACCCGCGTGAACAGCATCGACCATCCGGTTCTGCGTGAGATCGCACCAGGGGACCGGGTTTTCGGTGATCCGATTCGTCTCGAGCCGGCCGCCCAGGCCGCTCCGGCACCGCGGCGCCAGCCCGGTAGGTCCGGCCAGCAGCAGCGCAACCGCCCCAATGGGTCCACCCGCAACGGCGGCGGTGCCCCCGCAGCCCGATCCGGTGCCGGCGCAGGCGGACAGCGCGGTGGTGGACACCGTCGTCCCCGTCGCGGAAGCGATTCCGGCTCAGGCCGCTAGACAGAGGCCGCCAGACAGAGAAAGTGTGCGGTCCCGTTCGGTCCTCTCCACCGAACGGGACCGCACATGTCTTTCTGGGCGACCAGCGTCACGCTCCCCACGCATTGGCCGCGCTACGGTCGGTCGCGGCCACCTCGTCGGCACCGTCGCGCACCGCGTTGCCCAGGGAGAACAGGATCTCGTTGAGAGCGGCCGCGGCCTGGTTCCAGCGGGCCTGCTCGACGGCGTAGGCCTGCGCGGCCTCGCGAGTCCAGACCTGCTGCAAAGGCGCGATCTGCGAACGCAATTCATCGAGGGCAGCGTTGAAGCGGCTCGACGTGGTGTGGATCTCCTGGCGAACCGAGTACTCGATCTCGCCGAAATCGTATGACAGCACGTGTTCCATGGTCGATGCCGATCAGATGCCGTTGCCCACGGCGCCGAGCCGCTGCGCGTGAGTGGCGGCAGCGGCGCGCAGCGTGCGCTCATTGGTCCGGATGGTCTCGGCGATACGGCCCAGTGCGGTATGCAGGGTCAACGATTCGCCGTTCCAGCGGTCCACCACGTCACGGAACCGTACTGCGGCCACACCGCCCCACACCGACGGTGGCACGCTGCTCATCTTTGCGATAAAGGTCTGCAGCATGGACCGGACATCGTCGTTGAGCACGTCGATCCGGCCGGCCACGCTCGTCATTACCTCGAAATCGGTGCCCAACGGCCCCGTCAGTCCTGGTGGCATGTCCTGTGCCCTTCCGGTTTTGTCTTGCGGGATATAACAATTCGACGCAGCGGAGCTCGGTTTGGTTCCACCCGATTTCAGAACATCGCATGCGCGGATCTCGTGGCCGCCTCGCAAGCCGGGCGCACGGCCTCCTCGCGTCCCGGTGAGCTCTGGCACCCGACCGCGATCCGCACGGCACCGTCGACGAACACCGCCCAACGGATCTCCCGCCCGGTACGGACCTCCCGGTAGCTGACCACCGGCCGGGCAGCCACGACCGCGGACGGATCGAAGTCGACGAACACCCCCGCAGGCTGCTCCTGCAGAGCACGGCCCACGGTGTCGGCCAGTGTGCCGTCACCGACACCGGACTGGGTCAGATGAATCATCACCTGCGGGTCATCTGGCGAAATCACCTGAACCCGAGCCGATCCCGGCCCGTCAATCACCGGTCGAGCAGTCCAGCCGGCCGGAATCTGCATACCTACCCGGCCTTCGACGAGAACCGTCATCGAGGGGTGTTCCGCGGGTCCGCCCCGGGCGGCGAAGACGATCCCGCCGAGCACCGACGCCAGCCCCGCTGCGGCGCATGTAGCGACCCAGATCGAGTCCCTGCCGGGCCGTCGCCGCCTGCCGGCCTGCTGGTCGACCGGGATGTCCGGCGCGACGAGGGCGTCGCGCCAGGACCGGGAATCGGCCATGGTCGCCGCCACGCCGCGACGACGAAGCGCAGCCACTACCGCGTTGCCGACCCTCGCTGCTCCGGCCACCTCTTCCGGAGCGTCGACAACCACCTCTGCAGCCGTGCCGTCGATCGCCATCACGGCGCGTACCACCGCGTCGGGATTCAGATCACCTTCGGTATGGCGGGCCAGCGCGACGCCACCGGCATGCACGCGCGACACCATGACCAGCTCGTCGGCGATCTCGACCACCACCGGGGACGTACCCGACGAGCATGCGCTCAGTGCCTGAACCCGCTGCATCACCACGACTTCGGCATCCGCGGCGGCCTCCCGGACGCGGTCACGACGGTCGCGCGTCCACCACGTCGGACACACCAGGGTGAGCGCCCGTGCCCCGGCACCCGCCGCGTCGAGAACCTCGATCCACAGGTCCGACACCGCGACCGGCTCGTCGTCGACCAGGGCGATCTCGTCGTCGATACCGGCCACCGCGACTTCGGCGAGGTCTGCCGACACCGGGCCGGGTCCGCGCACGGTCACCGGTCCCACCTCGACGACGGCCGACCTCACGGCGCATCGGCCCCTGGGGGCAGGGCAACCTGAACCAGCTGATCGGGCGCCGCACGGGTGATCAACGTGCCACGCCCCGGTGGAAGGCGAATCGGCCGTACCGATCCCAGCAGCACGCCGTCGTCGGGACCGGCGCTCATCATCAGGCCCATGCAGCCGAGGTCCCTGACAGCGGCCAGCACCGGATCGAACATCGCCCGCGCCGCACCGCCGGAACGGCGGGCCAGCAGCAGGTGCAGTCCCAGGTCACGGGCGTGTGGCAGATAACTCAACAGCGATGACAGCGGATTCGACCCGCCTCCGGCCACGAGGTCGTAGTCGTCGACCACGACATAGAGCTCGGGCCCGCTCCACCAGGAACGTTCACGAAGCGCCCGCTGGGTTACCTCGGGTCCTGGCATCCGGTCCTTCAGCGTCTCAAGCACTCCCGGAAGCGCAGCGTCCAGCGCCACAACCGACGCGGCGTATCCCGCCAGATGGTCCGGTTCGACCGCGCCCAGCAGCGCACGGCGGAAATCCACGATGAGCAGCTGGACGCTCGCCGGGTCGTTGCGCGCCGCCAGGTCGCAGCACAGGGCGCGCAGCGTGGTCGACTTGCCGCATCCGGTGTCACCGAAGATCACCAGATCGGGTTGCGCGTTGAAATCGACCAACACCGGCCTGAGTTCGCGTTCACCGAGCCCCAGCAGCACCTCGGTGGCGGGTCGGATGCGAGACACCGGGCTCAGTTCGTGCCCACCCACGCGCGCCGGCAACAGCCGGACACCCGGCGCGCGGGCCCGGCCGTACTGGGCCTGCAGCGTGTCCCCGATCCGTGCCAGCGCCGCACCGATGCCGGTGTCGGACGGTGCGCCGTCCAGCCGGGGCAACGCGATCAAGAACTCGCGGCCGTCCGGCGTGAGCCCACGCCCGGGTGCGCACTGCGTCAGCTGACGCGCGCGTTTGCGGTCCATCTCCGACTCGGCCGGATCACCGAGCCGCAACTCGATGCGGGTTCCCAGCTGGTCCTTGAACGCGGGACGGAACTCCCCCCACCGCGACGCGGTCGCCACCACATGGATTCCGAGCGAAAGCCCCTGCACGGCAAGCGCAGTGATCGACGGCTCCAGAGCATCGAACTCGGTGCGGAACGTCGACCAGCCGTCGATGATCAGGAACACATCGCCCCGGGGATCATCGATCTCCCCGGCGTCGCGACGCGTCCGGTATTCAGCCATGGAACCGATGCCGAGGGCGGTGAATCGCGCCTCACGTGCGTTGACCAGTGCGTGCATCTCGGCGACGGTGCGCCGGACGAGGTCGGTATCGGAACGTCGGGCGACCGTGCCGACGTGCGGCAGCGCCTGCAGTCCACTCAACGTTCCACCACCGAAGTCCAGGCAGTAGATCGACACGTCTCGGGGATGGTGGGTGGCTGCCAGTGCCACCACCAAAGTCTTGGCAGCCGTGGACTTTCCGGATTGGGGACCACCCACGATCGCCACGTTGCCCCAGGCGCCACCCAGCGACAGCATCAGCCGGTCCCGGCGCTGCTCGAACGGGCGGTCGATCAACCCGATCGCGACGGTGAGCGGATCGGGGTCCGACAGCAGGACGTCACTGAGCGGGATGGCGTGCGGCAGCGGTGGCAGCCAAACCTGGTGTGCCGGTGCACCGTACCCGGCCAGCCGAGTGACGACCTGCTGCAGCACAGTCGTCGTGGTGGACGGCGAGGGGTCGCGGTCGGTCGACATCCAGGACACCGCGAAACGGCGGGGCGACGGCGTCTCCTGCGGCGCCGTCGGCAATTGTTCGGGCAATGAGCCGGGCGCCGAGACGAACGCCGTCTGAAACCTGAGGATCTCGCCGGACGGCGTCTTCAGGTAGGCCGCGCCCGGCGTGTTCGGAAGCTCGTACGCCTCAGGGATTCCGAGCACCGATCGGGACTCGTTGGGCGAGAAAGTCTTCAGGCATACCCGGTACGACAGGTGGCTTTCCAGGCCCCGCAGCCGGCCCTCGTCGAGGCGCTGGCTCGCCAGCAGCAGATGCATGCCCAGCGATCGTCCGAGCCGGCCGATCGCCACGAACAACTCGGCGAAATCCGGGTGTTGCTGCAGCAGTTCGGAGAACTCGTCCACCACGATGAGCAACGCGGGTAGGGCGGGAAGGTCGGTGCGGCGCCGGTACTCCGCGATGTTGGCCACGTTGCCGGCCGCCCGAAGCAGTTCCTGACGGCGGGTCATCTCCCCGACCAAGGCATCGGCCATCCGGGCCACGAGCTGCGCCTCCTCGGCCAGGTTGGTGATCAGCGCGCTGACATGATGCGACCGGTGCAGACCGAGAAATGTTGCCCCGCCTTTGAAATCGACGAGGACGAGGTTGAGCGCCTCGGGCGGATGTGTGGTGATCAACCCCAGTACCAGTGTGCGCAGAAACTCCGACTTCCCCGAACCGGTGGCACCGACACACAGCCCGTGCGGCCCCATGCCCTCCTGCGCCGCCTCCTTGAGGTCGAGGTGCAGCGGAGTACCGTCGGCACACCGGCCGACGGGAACCCGGAGGAACCGCTGCGGATCCGGTGTCGTCCACACGCTCGGTGGATCGAAGCGGGCCGGGTCGTCGATACCGATCAGCTCCGGCCAACCAGAGACCTCGGGCACCGGCGCGCAACGCCATCGCGCCAACCATCGGACGCACGTGACGGCCTGCTCATGATTCATCCGGTCGGGCCGCGCCGAGACGTCACCGAACCGCACCAGGTCGGCCTCGAGTTCCAGATGCAGGTCCGCGGTGGCGATCCCGGAATGAGTCGCGACGGTCAGCACAGTGACGCCACCACCGGGGACAGATACTACCGGGCCTGCCGTCGGGCAATCGACGATGACGACGGTATGCACCGGCGACTCCGCCACGGGCAGCGCCGTCAATGTGCGCAGCCGTAACGCGACCGGTTCACCCTGCCCAGCAGGATGCCAGTGGTGGTCAAGCCATTTCAACCAATCCCATTCACCGGCCGTCGCTACGTCGACGACCGTTGCGATGCGGAGATATCGCGGACTGTGCGCCGTAGCCAGCTGGCAGATCACCGCCCGCAGCAAGTCCCGTGCCGCGTCGACCGGCCCGCCCACCGTCACATGCTCGACGCTGCGCAAGTGCAGCGTCACCGGGACGTCTGTCACCGTCGACCGACGCCGGATCAGTTTTGCCAGAGCCGATGCCGTCACCGGATCGGCGTCCCGCCCGGGGTTGGCGCCGGTGGCTATCAGTCTGGTGGACGGCGGCCTCTCCCCCACACCGATCCGCACCTCACAGAACCCTGGGGTATCGGGGCTGCGGCGCCACATCTGCTCGCCGCCGGCCAGTGTCCACAAGCACCCCGGCTCGGGATGGGCAGCGTGCAGGCGCAGCCATTGGGTTCGGGCGGATTCACCGGCCACGGTGTCGATCCCGTCCAGGTAACGCAGGTACTCACTGCGGTCCCGGTAGAGCTGCTGGGCGCGACCGCCGTTCTTGACGCTGTAGGCGGCCGTGCCGATCGCCGACACGGCCATCATGATCGGGAACATCAGGGCGGTCGGACCACGGGTGGCGGCTGCGCCAGAGGTGACGTACAGCGCGACCATGCCGCCCATCGCGACCACGACCAGTAGCGGCAACAACCTGGTCAGCGGGCTGACCGGGTTGTCACGTGGTAGCGCAGGCGGTGCGTCGATCAGCACCTCCGTAGTCGGCGACTCCGATACGGGGAGCTCACCAGAGGCCTGCGGCGCGCGGATGGGTTCCATCGACATTTGGACGCGCGCGGGGCCTGTCGGGTTCCCGCTGCACACCGAAAAAATTGGTGCACGAGGGCGCTCGCCGAGTCGGTTAGCGTGACAGGTGTCGGCGTCAACCGGGGGGTGATGCGATGCCGGATTCATTGCGCCACGTATCGATTCACCGTGGTGCGCCTGACGACGTCGGGCACTGCGCCACGCTCGACCTGTCCTTGCCCGCCGCGATGACCGTAGGCGAGCTGCTGCCGTGGATCGTCCACGCACTCGGTGCCGGCGACGGCACACCGCGGCGCTGGCGGTTGACACACCCGGGCGGATGCCGCCTGGACGAGTCGGAAACCCTGGTACAGAACGATGTTCACGATGGCGATCTCCTGGTTCTGGCCGGGGCCGGCGACAACCCCGCACCTGATCGGTCGCTGACTGCCGCACTGACCGTCGGCCCCACCGAGGACGACGCCCTGCCCGCCGGACTGCGCGTGGCCGCCGGCCTGTGGGCCTGCGTGCTGAGCGCCGTGGCGTTGACGTGGGCCGGCCTCGCCGGTGAGGGGCTGGAGCGCATCGCCGTGGCCGCGGCGGTGGCGTCGGCTGTCATCGCCGTGGCGGTGGCCGCACCACGTCTCGGTCTCAGTTCGGCGAAGGTGGCGACGCTCGACGTCGCGGCCGTCGCGCACGTGGCGGTCCTCGGTTTCCTCGTCGTCCCGGCCGGGCCGGCTCCCGCGAACTTCCTTCTGGCCGCCACGGCTGCCGGATCGCTGTCCGTGGTGCTGATGCGGGTATCCGGTTGCGGCACGGACATCCTGCTCGCGGTCGCGATGGTCGCCGGGATAGTCGCCGTAACGACCGGATTCTCCGCGTTGTGGCCCGTGACCACACCGGCATTGGGTTCGTTGATCGGCGCACTCGGGGTGGGGCTGCTACCGCTGACCCCGCGGCTGTCCATTGCCCTGGCCGGGCTGACGCCACCGGTTCCCGACTACCCCGGCGCCGAGAGTGACCCATCGGACGACTCCGCCCCCGACGGCGACTCACGCGCGCTTGTCGGGCATCGGCACCTGGCGAGCCTGGTCGCCGGATGTTCGGCCGCGGCCGCGCTGGGAACCGCACTCCTCACCTTCGCGGGCCCGCCACGGGTCACAGCCGTCGAGGTCGCGTTCGCCGCGGCCGTGGGCGTGGCACTGCTGCTGCGCTCGCGGTCGTATGCGTCGGGCCGCTGCCGTACCGCGGCGAGCATTGCCGGATTCCTCTCGCTCACTGCGGCTTTCGCCCTGGTGGTGGTCTGGCATCCAGTACAAGGCGGTTGGGCGGGAGTTCTCGCAGTCGGCATCGGGATCGCTGTGGTCTGGCCGGTCACGATCCAGAGTCCCGTGGCGGTCCGCGTCGCCGATGCCCTCGAATACGGCGCGCTGGCCGCGGTGGTGCCGCTGGCATGTTGGCTCGCCGGCGCTTTCGACGCCGTTGGCGACGTGGCGCTGAGGTGAACCGGTCCGGCGGGTTGGCCGCGGCGCTGGTCGTCGGGCTTCCGCTGCTGTCCATCGCGCCGGCAGCAGCTGTCGTCCCGCCGGCAGTCGATGCGACCCTGCTCCCTCGGCCGGCTCCGCCGGGGCCTGTCGAGCGAACCGAACAGCGCCAACCCTGCTATCAATCCCCGGCCGACATCACCACCACCACCGAGCCGGGCAACTCACTGGGCCTGCAAGCGGTATGGCCGCTCACCCGCGGCGCAGGCCAGAAGATCGCGGTGATCGACACCGGTGTCGCCCGGCACCGGCTGTTGCCGCACCTGATCGGAGCCGGCGACTATGTGTCCCGCAGCGACGGCACCGTCGATTGCGACGGCCACGGCACGATCGTTGCCGGAATCGCCGGTGCGGCACCGAGTGCCGGATTCAGCGGAGTCGCACCCGACGCCGTCATCCTGGCCATCCGGCAGTCGAGCAACAAGTTCGCCGCAGACGGTGGCTCGACCGGTGTCGGCGACGTCAACACCCTTGCCATGGCGGTGCGCACCGCGGCCGACCTCGGTGCGACCGTCATCAACATCTCGTCTCCCGCGTGCGTAGCAGCCACCGCCGCACCCGACGACCGTGCCCTCGGTGCCGCGCTGAGCTACGCCGTCGACGTCCGCAACGTCGTGGTGGTGGCCGCCGCCGGCAACGTCGGCGCGGGCTGCACGCAGCAGGACGGCCCCGTCGGGCCATCGGGCGAGGCGGACTGGGACAGCGTCCGCTCGGTGTCGAGCCCGGGGTGGTACGACGACCTGGTGTTGTGCGTGGGTTCGGTTGGATCCGATGGCACCGCATCGGTTTTCAGTCTGGCCGGCCCCTGGGTCGACGTGGCCGCGCCCGGCGAGAATCTCGTGTCGTTACATCCCGACGGCGAGCGATTGATCGACACGATCGGACGGGAAGCCCCGATTTCGGGAACCAGCTACGCCGCGCCCATGGTGGCCGGGGTTGCCGCACTGGTGCGAGCCCGGTTCCCGCAGCTGAGCGCGCGCGAGGTGATGCGCCGAATCGAAGACACCGCGCGCACGCCGGCCGATGGCTGGAATCCGTTCGTCGGGCACGGTGTGGTCGACGCCTTGGCCGCGGCCAGCGGCGGCGGCACCCCGTCGTCGGTGTCCGTGCCGACCGCTCCGGCCTCGGTGGCGCCGACTGCGCGGGTTGCGATCGATCCCCGGCCCCAACGTATCGCCTTCGGCGGCGCCGCCGTGTGTGTCGGCGCGACAGTTCTGACCGCACTCGCGCTGGCGGCCAACCGGTTACGACGACGACGCGTCCCGCACGACTGAGGCCGCGTCACGGTTCAGTTCGGGGCCCCGGGGCAGCATGGCCAGCATCGGCCACGGCGCAGGAACAGCACTGGTCCCCAGACCGAGCATTTCGGCGGTCGCCCCGTCGCGGACGCCGAACAGCACCCCGAGATCGTTCAACAGATACAGCGGCCCACCGTCGATGGCGTCGGGTGTCAACCCACCGGCCTGCAGCAGCATGCTGCGGCCGGCCGGGATCTGCACACGGTCGACATTGGGCCCGTCACCGTCGGCCTGCGCCAGCTGCACACTGTCATCTGGCAGCGAATCAGCCATGGCCACTGTGGTTTTCGTACCCTTGCCAGCCTGTCGCGGATCCCAGCGGGCACACACCACCGCCCGCGCCCGCGGCAACACTCGCTCCGGGAACCGGGCCACGGCGAGGCTGTCGGCGACTGGCACATCGGCCACCGCGTCGGCCGGAACGACGGGCGGTTCGCCATGGGCCTGCGCCACGCTGAAGCGGATGACATCGGCCGCCACCCGCCCGACGCGTTGGAGGCCGTCGGTCAGCACCACGTAGAACTCGGCGGGACCGGCCCGCACTACGCGCACCACGGTACCCACCGCGAGTCCTCTCAGCGCCGCCGGTCCCGGATTTCCCAGACCGGCGATCACTGGTGTCCGCATAGCTGGAGCCTCCGGCACGGAGCCCAACAGAGCTTGCGAAACCGGCTGGGCTGAAACACCTTCCAGATGCAGCGCCCGCACCACGGCGATGTCGCGCAGATCGACCCGGGCCCGCCACCCGTCGGCCAACAGGTATGTCGCACCTCCCACCGCGCGCTCTGACACCAACACCGCCTGACCGCTACCCAACGCCGCCGGCGCCCGGTCGGACCGGCCGGCCAGCAGCACCGTCTCGGCCGGTTCGGCGCCGTCACAGATGGCCCAGTCCGACTCGTCGACGCTCAGTGGTCTGCCGAGCCGTACCGGGGCGCCGGGGATGCCGACCAGCGGCCCGCGCGGGAACTTCGCCACGGCGGCATCGTTGATCACCACCGGATTCGCCGGTGTACCAACGATGAGCCGGGCCGACGCGAGATTGGGCACCGGGTGCACGGTGTCGTCGATACGGACGTACAGCGCGCCGGTGTCGCGCGCCATCAGGATCGGCGCATCGCCCGGCACCGAACCGGGGCGTACCAGCGCGAGAACCGCACACACCGCGATCGCAACGGCCGTCAGCGCACAGCCCGCACCGTAGGCGACCGCCTGTGTGCGCAGCGGATCGTCGAGCATCCGCGCGTCACCGCGAACCAGCGCGTGTGCCATGCGCCGCAACAGGAATCGATGCCCGCTGAGCTGTAACCGAGTGGCCGATCGCCGTGCCATGTGTCCCCCGTGCGCAACCCTAACCCGGCCGGGGACAGCGTGATCACGCTGATTTACCCAGCCACTAGTCGGTGCGTTGACGCTGCCGGTAGGCCGCGACGTGCTGACGGTTACCGCAGTTGCCGGTGTCGCAGAAGATGCGGGAGCGGTTGCGCGACAGGTCGGTCAGCACCGCCTCGCAGTCCGGGGCCGCGCAGATCTTGAGGCGGCGCAGTTCGCCGCCGCGGATCAGATCGGCGAGGGCCATCGCCATCTCGGCGCCCATCCGTTGGGCCAGCGGATCGTCGACCGACGCCAGGTGCAGGTGCCATTCCGGCATCTCCTTGTGCCGGGTCAGCCACGGCGCCGCCTTGGTGTCGCTCAACAGGGCGTTGACCCGCCGGACCGTCTCCTCCTCGTCGTCGGCCACCGCCCAGACCTCCCCGACGCGCCGGCGTAGCGCGCGCACGGCCTCGAGTTCGGCGTCGTCGCGATCGCGCCGCCCGGTCCAACCGAACTCATCCAGATAGGCGTTGAGATCCGCCTGATCGGACAGTTGTTCGCCTTCTACCCGATCGGTGTTCACCAACACCATCGCGGCCCGGAGGGTGAGCTCCGTGTCATAGGTAAAAAGCATTTGACTCATGACCCCCTGTCGCCGTAGCGTCACCGCTACCGTCATCACCATAATCCATTTTACTCATGACATGCCCTCGGGGAGGTGTACCGATGACTGCCGAAGCCCAGCTCGACCGCACGACCGCCGATAACCACTTTCGGCTCGGCCTGATGTTCGCCGTCAGCTCCGCGCTGGCGTTCGGCTCATCGGGCCCGTTCGCCAAAGCCCTGATGGAATCCGGCTGGAGCCCCACCGCGGCCGTGACCGCCCGCCTGGCCGGCGGCGCGCTCATGATGGTGGCCTTCGCCTCCATCGTCCGGCCCGGCTGGATCCGTGAGGTGCTCGACCACGCCAAGACCGTCGTCGGCTACGGCCTGATCCCGATCGCGGGCGCGCAACTCTGCTACTACAACGCCGTGGCGCACCTGTCGGTCGGAGTGGCCCTGCTACTCGAGTACACCGCACCGATTCTCGTCGTCGGCTGGGTCTGGGCCACCACCCGGCACCGCCCCAGCGCCATGACCTTTTCCGGCGTGGCCGTCGCCATCGCCGGCATCGTCCTGGTGCTCAACGTATTCAGCGGCGCCCAGATCAACCTTGCCGGCGTGAGCTGGGGCCTGGCCGCCGCCGTGTGCGCCGCCTGCTACTTCATGATGTCCAACCAGGCCAGCACCGACGGCGACGGGCTCAGCCCGATCAGCCTGGCCGCCGGTGGGCTGATCGTCGGCACCGGCGCCGTCACGCTCCTCGGCGTCACCGGCATCATGCCGCTGACCTTCACGACGAATTCCGTGACGATCGCCGGGCACACCACCGCATGGCTGGTGCCGGTGATCGCACTCGGCCTGATCCCCACCGCCCTGGCCTACACCCTGGGCATCGTCGGGATCGCCCGGCTCAAGCCCCGCTTCGCGTCGCTGATCGGGCTGTCCGAGGTGCTGTTCGCGGTCCTCATCGCGTGGATCATGCTCGGGGAAGCCATGTCGGCGAGCCAGGCGATCGGCGGCGCGGTGGTGCTGGTGGGCCTGGCGGTGGCCCGCCAGGGTGACCGCAGTGAGCAGGCGGATCCCGAGGCGGCCACCCAGATCGAGAGAGCCACCTGGCCCGACCTGCCGCTGCCGGAGACCGTGGAGGCGGCAAACGATTAGCCGTGGCTAACCATTTTGTGTGACGATGTCCCCCGTGAGTCTCCTCCGGAAGTCGGCCCGGGTGGCCGCGATTGCTTCAACGCTGGTCAGCGCCGCTTTGCCACTGGCCCTGGCTGCGCCCGCCACGGCCGCGCCGTGCTCCGACATCGAGGTCATCTTCGCCCGTGGCACCAATGATGCGCCCGGCCTGGGCCGGCCGGGCCAGGCATTCGCCGATGCGCTGCAGTCACAGGTCGGCGGCCGCTCCGTGAGCACCTATGCGGTGAACTACCCGGCCAGCTACGACTTCCTGGCCGCCGCCGACGGCGCCAACGACGCCGCCAACCGCATCGCCACACTGGCGTCCAGCTGCCCGTCCACGCGGGTCGTACTCGGCGGCTACTCACAGGGCGCCGCCGTCGTGGACATGCTGGCCGGAATCCCCCCGCTCGGCAACAAGGTCGGGGAGATCGGATCGGCGCCGCCGCTCGCGGGCGATCTGGTGCCCCAGATCGCGGCCGTCGCCGTGTTCGGCAACCCGTCGACGAAATTCGGCATTCCGATCACCTCCTCGGTGTTCGGAGGCAAGTCGATCGACATCTGCAAAGACGGGGATCCGATCTGCTCACGCGGCCGGAATCCCTTCGCTCACAGTGACTACGTGGGCATGGCGGATCAGGCCGCCAACTTCGTCGCCGGAATTGTCTAGCCGGCACCCGACGTTAGGATTTGACGTGGCCATTGATCTTGTTCGTCGTTGCACTGTGTTCGTGGCGGCAGCGCTCACCGCTGCCGCCGCCGTCGTCGCACCGGTTCTGGTGCCCACCCCCACTGCAGGGCTGGGCCTCCCCATGGCCAAAGCCGCGGACTGCCCCGACATCGAGGTGGTCTTTGCCCGCGGCACCAATGACACCGCCGGCCTGGGCCGCATCGGCAACGCGTTCGTCAGTTCGCTGCGCAACAAGGTCGGTGGCCGTTCGGTCGGCGCTTACGCGGTGAGTTATCCGGCCAGCTTCGACTTCCTGGCCGCGGCCGGCGGCGCCAACGACGCCTCCGGCCATATCCAGTGGATGGTGGACAACTGCCCCGCCACCCGGCTGGTGCTGGGCGGGTACTCGCAGGGCGCCGCAGTGATCGACGTGATCGCCGCCGTCCCGTTCCCTGCCGTCGGCTTCAACGCACCGCTACCGCCGAACGTCCCCGAACACGTCGCCGCCGTGGCCGTCTTCGGCAACCCGTCGGCCAAGCTGGGCTTGCCGCTGACATCCAGCCCGGTTTACGGATCGCGCGCCATCGACCTGTGCAACCCGGGCGATCCGATCTGTGGCGACGGCGACAGCGTTCAGGCGCACCGGGCATACGAAGGCCCAGCCAATGACGCCGCAAACTTCGTCGCCGGGTTGTTGTAGCTCTCGTCCGCTACGATCGCCTAGGTGGTCGAACTTTTTGCCGGCCGACGGCTCCGGCGATGGATCTGTGCGGGCGCCGTCATCGTGGCGGCTGTCGCTGTCCTGCCTGTCGCTTCAGCTGTCCTGCCTGGATCCCCAGCCGTGGCCAACGCCGCCCCATGCTCGCCGATCGAGGTGGTCTTCGCCCGGGGGCGCACTGAACCCGCAGGCACCGGCACGCTGGGCAACGCGTTCGTGAGCGCGCTGCGGTCCCGCGTCCACAAGAACATCGGCGTCTACGCCGTCCGGTACCCGGCTGACACCGAGGTCGACATCGGTGCCAACGACATGAGCCAGCACATCCAATACATGATGAACAACTGCCCGGATACCCGGCTGGTGATCGGTGGGTACTCGCTGGGTGCGGCGGTCGCCGACGTGGCGCTGGCCGTTCCGTTCACCGGCTTCGGCTTCAAGAATCCGCTGCCGGCAGGCGCGGACACGCACATCGCGGCGGTCGCGCTGTTCGGCAACGGATCCGCATGGGCAGGTCCGATCACGAACTTCATCAGCCCGGTCTACGGCGACCGGACCATCGAGTTGTGCCACGGCGCCGATCCGATCTGTAACCCGGCCGATCCCGACACCTGGAAGAACAACTGGCCCGATCACCTGGCCGGCGCCTACATCGACGGCGGCATGGTCAACCAGGCCGCGGATTTCGTAGCGGGCAAGCTCTAGGTTCGTCGCCGGATCGTTGCCTGACCGGCACCTATTCTCGACGTGGCCGTCAATACCATCGTATGCGTGATTGTCCGCCGGATGTTCACCGCGCTCATCACCACCCTGACTGCCGTCGTGACGCCGATGACGGTAGCGCCCAGCATGATTGGCGTCGCCCGTGGCGCCGTGTGCCCAGCGGCGGAAGTGGTGTTCGCCCGCGGCCGGATGGAGCCCCCGGGCCCGGGTCAGGTCGGCACCGCATTCATCAAGACGCTGCGAGCCCTCCGAGGGCCGAATATCAGCTTCTATCCGGTGAACTACCCGGCGGATACCCAGGTCGACGTGGGCGCCAACGACATGAGCCGGCACGTGCAGTGGATGACCCGCAACTGTCCGAGGACCAAGCTCGTACTGGGCGGTTATTCGTTGGGCGCCGCCGCCACCGATCTCGTTCTGGCCATGCCGGTTTCGGCGTTCACCTTCAACAGTCCGCTGCCGCGTGGCACCGACCGGCACATCGCGGCAGTGGCATTGTTCGGCAACGGCGCAAACTGGGCCGGCCCGATCACGTTGTTGAACCCGACGTATCAGAGCCGCACCATCGACCTGTGTCACAGCGACGACCCGGTCTGTAACCCGAGCAGCCCGTACAACTGGCGGGCGGGGTGGCAGGACCATCTGGCGCCCGGCTACATCCGTTCGGGCATGGTGGCGCAGGCGGCCAAGTTCGTCGCCGCCCGACTGTGAGTGTCAGGTCTCTCCGGTCATCACCTACCTTCGCGACGCTGTGACCAACGTGCGGCCTTTTACGGCGAGACGGCGAGACCGCAAGGAGAACCTGCACGTTCGTCACAGCGGCCCGAAGTGGACACATGCGGAGACCGAACCTGTGGACAACTGACTCCCGTTCGCCGCAAGGCCTCAGAGCGTGCGCATGTCCCGGGTGATCGTGTTCCGGCCGGCCAGCTGGTCATCGGGCGGGTAGTCGACCTGCACGAGAGTCAGCCCACGCGCCGGCGCAGCGGCGAAATCACTGGACCGGCTCGTCGCGCCCAGTAGCCCGGCCGTCCACTCGGGCGACCGCCTACCTTCGCCCACCGCGAGCATCGCGCCGACCAGCGAGCGAACCATGTTCCAGCAGAAGGCATCCGCGGTGACATACGCCGTCACATAGAAGCCGCCACGCACCCATTCCAGCCGCTGCAGGTCACGGATCGTGGTGGCGCCAGGGCGGTGCCGGCAGAATGCGGCAAAATCGTTGAGTCCCACCAACTCCCGCGATGCGGCAGCCATCGCATCAAGGTCCAACGGCTTCGACCACGGCGTGACGAACCGCGTTTCGGCCGGCTCGACCCCGTACGGGGCCAGGCACAGCCGGTAGGTGTAGTGCCGACGCAGTGCCGAGAACCTGGCGTCGAAACCCGCGGGCGCCCGCACGATGTCGCGGATCCGGACGTCGGCCGGCAGCAGCCGGGCCAATCGCCGCACCAGCGGAGTGAACTCGGCGTCACCGGGATAGGTGGTCCGCGGATAGGCGTGCGCGACGGCCTCGACCGGAACGTCGACATGGGCGACCTGGCCGGTGGCATGCACCCCGGTATCGGTACGGCCCGCGGTGCGCGTCACCACCGGTGTGCGAAACACCGTGGACAGCGCCTCATCGATCACGCCGGCGACGGTGCGCTGACCGACCTGCGTGGCCCAACCCGCGAAATCGGTTCCGTCGTAGGCTACGTCGAGCCGCAGGCGGATTGATGCGACATGCCCGCCACCGGAATCGATGGCGGGCATGTCGTTCAATGCCTGGTTAGGACTTGGCTTCATCCTCAGAAGCTGCCTCGTCGGAGGGAGCCTCCTCGGTCGCCTCGGCCTCAGGAGCCTCGGCCTCTTCGACAGCATCCTCAGCGGGAGCCTCGGCCGGAGCGGCCTTGGCCTGCGCGGCGGCGGCGCCGGACTGGATGTCGCCGCCGGAGCGGCTCCGGCGAGCCCTTTCGGCCTCAGAGGTCACGGTCTTCTCCCGCACCAGCTCGATGACTGCCATGGGGGCGTTGTCGCCCTTGCGTGCCTCCACCTTGATGATGCGGGTGTAGCCACCCTCGCGGTCGGCGAAGAAGGGGCCGATCTCGGCGAACAGAACGTGCACGACGTCCTTGTCGCGGATCTTCTTCATCACCTCGCGCCGGTTGTGCAGCTCACCCTTCTTGGCGTGGGTGATCAGCTTCTCGGCGTACGGACGCAGCGCCCGTGCCTTCGGCTCGGTCGTCTTGATACGGCCGTGCTCGAACAGCGAGGTCGCCAGGTTGGCAAGGATCGCCTTCTGGTGTGAGGACGACCCGCCGAGGCGGGCACCCTTTGTGGGCTTGGGCATTGCGACTATCTCCTAAATGGGGCCGGCCCCCGTATCAGGTAGGACCGGGACGGCTGTGTACTTGTAGAGCTGAGTTACAGCTGCTCGGTCTCGGCGTAGTCCTGGGTGTCGTCCAGGTCGTAACCGCCGGCGTCCGCAGTCCAGGTGCCGGTGGCGGCGTCGTAGCCGGCGACCTCCGACGGATCGAACGTGGCCGGGCTGTCCTTGAGCGAGAGACCCAGCTGGTGCAGCTTGATCTTCACCTCGTCGATGGACTTCTGGCCGAAGTTACGGATGTCCAGCAGATCGGACTCCGTGCGGGCGACGAGCTCGCCCACCGTGTGCACACCCTCGCGCTTGAGGCAGTTGTACGAGCGGACGGTCAGGTCCAGATCGTCGATCGGCAGCGCGAAGCTGGCGATGTGGTCTGCCTCGGCCGGCGACGGCCCGATCTCGATACCCTCGGCCTCGACGTTGAGTTCCCGTGCCAGACCGAACAATTCGACCAGGGTCTTGCCGGCGGACGCCAGAGCGTCGCGCGGGCTGATCGAGTTCTTGGTCTCGACGTCGAGAATCAGCTTGTCGAAGTCGGTGCGCTGCTCGACACGGGTGGCCTCAACCTTGTAGGTCACCTTCAGCACGGGGCTGTAGATGGAATCGACCGGGATACGGCCGATCTCGGCACCCGAGGCCTTGTTCTGCACGGCGGGGACGTAACCGCGACCGCGCTCGACGACGAGCTCGACCTCCAGCTTGCCCTTGTCGTTCAGGGTGGCGATGTGCATGTCCGGGTTGTGCACCGTCACACCGGCCGGCGGAACGATGTCGCCGGCGGTGACCGCACCGGGACCCTGCTTGCGCAGGTACATGGTGACCGGCTCGTCCTCCTCGGAGGACACGACCAGACCCTTGAGGTTCAGGATGATGTCGGTGACGTCTTCCTTCACCCCGGGGACGGTGGTGAACTCGTGCAGCACACCGTCGATGCGGATGCTCGTGACTGCCGCGCCCGGAATGGACGACAGCAGCGTGCGCCGCAGCGAGTTACCCAGCGTGTAACCGAAACCGGGCTCCAGCGGCTCGATGACGAACTTGGAACGGTTTTCGGCGAGGGATTCCTCGGCCAGTGTGGGTCGCTGAGAGATCAGCATTGTGTTCTTCTCCTTCTCGGCACCCGCTATTTGATGCCGTCTGGGTACCTACCGGCCGAACGGCCGATAAGTCATTACTTCGAGTAGAACTCGACGATGAGCTGTTCGGCGAGCGGCACCTGGATCTGAGCGCGCTCAGGCAGCTGGTGCACCAGGATGCGCTGACGCTCGCCGACGACCTGCAGCCACGACGGGATCGGACGCTCACCCGCGGTCTGCCGAGCAACCTCGAAGGGCAGGGTGTTGAGCGACTTTTCCTTGACGTCGATGATGTCGTACTGCGTCACCCGGTAGCTCGGGATGTTCACCTTGACACCGTTGACGGTGAAGTGACCGTGGCTGACCAGCTGACGGGCCATCCGGCGGGTGCGCGCCAGGCCGGCGCGGTACACCACGTTGTCCAGGCGGGTCTCCAGGATCTGGAGCAGGTTCTCACCCGTCTTGCCTGCCTTGCGGTTGGCCTCTTCGTAGTACTTGCGGAACTGCTTCTCCAGCACGCCGTAGGTGAAGCGAGCCTTCTGCTTCTCCTGCAGCTGGGTGCGGTATTCGCTCTCCTTGATCCGCGCGCGACCATGCTGGCCGGGCGGGTAGGGGCGCTTCTCGAACGACTGATCTCCACCGATCAGGTCGACGCCGAGACGACGCGACTTGCGGGTGGCGGGGCCGGTATAACGTGCCATGAGTCTCTATTCCTCCTAGACCCGGCGCCGCTTGGGCGGACGGCAACCGTTGTGCGGCTGCGGGGTGACATCGGAAATCGCGCCCACCTCGAGGCCTGCGGCCTGCAGCGAGCGGATGGCGGTCTCGCGGCCCGAACCCGGGCCCTTCACGAACACGTCGACCTTCTTGACGCCGTGCTCCTGTGCCTTGCGGGCGGCGTTCTCGGCGGCCAGCTGTGCGGCGAACGGGGTCGACTTACGCGAACCCTTGAAGCCGACGTGACCCGACGACGCCCAGGCGATGACGTTGCCCTGAGGGTCGGTGATCGAGACGATCGTGTTGTTGAACGTGCTCTTGATGTGCGCAGCGCCGTGCGGAACGTTCTTCTTTTCCCGGCGCCGGGTGGTCTTACCGCGCTTGGCGCCCGCGGCCTTCTTCGGTGGTGCCATCGGGGTTACCTAGCCTTCTTCTTGCCGGCGATGGTGCGCTTGGGGCCCTTGCGGGTACGCGCGTTGGTCTTGGTCCGCTGGCCACGCACCGGCAGGCCACGGCGGTGCCGCAGGCCCTGGTAGCAGCCGATCTCGATCTTGCGGCGAATGTCGGCCTGCACCTCGCGGCGCAGGTCACCCTCAACCTTGAGGTTGCCTTCGATGTATTCGCGCAGAACGGACACCTGATCGTCGGTCAGGTCCTTGGTGCGCATGTCCTTGTCGATGCCCGTCGCGGCGAGGATCTCGTTCGAACGGGTCCGGCCGATGCCGAAAATGTAGGTCAGCGCGATCTCCATGCGCTTGTCGCGCGGAAGATCAACGCCCACAAGTCTAGCCATTGTGTGCTATTCCTCTTGTTCTCTGCGGAGGTCTGGTCCCAGCCCGTTCCCATCAGCCCCTAAGGGCTCCCCGGGGTCCGGCCTCCGTACCGGACGTGGATGCTTGCCGTTGGCTCGCATCACGAGTGAGCGGCCTATCCGCTCAGTGGTGCTGGGGGTTCATCATTCAGTTGTGGTGAGATGAGCGACAGCGCGACTAACTGCTCGTCACGCAAGCGCTCATCAGCCCTGCCGCTGCTTGTGGCGGGGATCGCTGCAGATCACCATGACCCGCCCATGCCGGCGGATCACCCTGCACTTATCGCAGATGGGCTTGACGCTCGGGTTCACCTTCACGGCTGTTTCGATCCTTCTGGCTCTGTTGGTGGCGTGCAGGCACGCACGTCACCGGTCTCGTCGTTACTGGTCGGGCTTCTATCGGGTCACTTGTACCGGTACACGATGCGGCCCCGGGACAGGTCGTAAGGAGAGAGCTCCACCACTACCCGGTCCTCGGGCAGGATGCGGATGTAGTGCTGCCGCATCTTGCCGCTGATGTGGGCCAAGACCTTGTGTCCGTTCTCCAGCTCAATGCGGAACATCGCATTGGGCAGAGGTTCGACCACGCGACCCTCGACCTCGATGGCACCGTCTTTCTTGGCCATACTTTTCGGCGATCCTTGCTTTCGTTTCGTAGCTTCATCAGTCGCAATGCAGCCCGTGGTGGTGCCGCCGCCGACCGACTTCGAGACGTGAGCCGGTCAAAGCGAAATTGCAGAAATTCAGCAGTTCCAAGGCGGAGCACGCAAAAAGTCGGCACGATAGCCGCACCGTTGGTCCACGATACTCGCTTCGCGGCCTGTACCAAAATCACGGCTGATCAGCTCCGGCTGCCCGATATGCCCGCCGCAGATTGGTGCGACGGCGCAGCCGCGGCACAGGTGAGAATGGTACGGACTGATCCGCACCCGGCGAACGGAGACCACGAGCACGTGATGGCTGTGTACCTGGCCGCATTCGTCGTCGGCGGCATCGCTGTACTGGCCGCTCTGCTGCTCGCCGACGTCGGGCACGGGGACGGAATGCCCTTCCTGAGCCTGACCGGACTGTCGGTCGCCCTGCTCGGTGCCGGCACCGGAGGCCTGATCGGCACCTGGGTGGGGCTGGGCACCGTGTGGAGCGCGGCGCTGGCGGCGGCCTGCGCCATCGTGCTGGTTTTCGCCCTCAACGGGCTGCTGCTCCCCTACATGCGCCGCCAGCAGTCCAACTCGCACCGGGGCCGGTCGTCCTATGTCGGCCTGCTCGGCACCGTCACCCTCGAGGTCCCGCCCGGCGGCTGGGGTGAGGTCTCCTTCGTCGACGCCGACGGCAACCGCGTCTTCTCCCGCGCGAAGAGCGACGAAGTGGCCGCGTTACCCAAATCCACTCGCGTCTACATCGCCGATATCGATCCCGACTTCGTCCACGTCGTCGCTGTTCCAGAGACCTGAGCTGTTCCCGAGCACTGACCCACTGAGAAAGGCACCACCGTGTCCCTGCTGCTCATCGTCGTCCTCGCTGCCATCGCCGCGATCCTCATCCTGGTGGTGCTGCCGATGGTCTACGTCAAGAACTACATCAAGGTCCCGCCCAACGAGGTGGCCGTGTTCACCGGCCGTGGCACACCCAAGGTGGTCCGCGGCGGGGCCCGGTTCCGGATGCCCGGCATCGAGCGGGTCGACATCATGAGCCTGGAACCGTTCAACGTCAGCATCAACCTGCAGAACGCGCTGTCCAACAACGGCGTCCCGGTCAATGTCGAGGCGGTCGGCCTGGTCCGTATCGGCTCGGCCGACGAGGCCGTGCAGACGGCGGTCCAGCGGTTCCTGACCTCCGACCTCAACGAGTTGCAGCGCCAGATCAACGAGATCCTGGCCGGCAGCCTGCGCGGCATCACCGCGACCATGACCGTCGAGGATCTGAACTCGAACCGCGACAGCCTGGCCCGGAGCGTGGTCGAGGAGGCCGGCGGCGACCTGTCCCGCATCGGCATGGAGGTCGACGTCCTCAAGATCGCCGGCATCTCCGATGCCAACGACTACCTGAAGTCGCTCGGCCAGCGGCGCATCGCCGAGGTCAAGCGTGATGCCACGGTCGGCACCGCCGAGGCCGAACGCGACGCGCAGATCCGGTCGGCCAAGGCCCGCCAGGAGGGGTCCATCGCCCAGGCCGAGGCCGACACCGCCATCGCGACCGCTAATCAGAAGCGCGACGTCGAACTGGCCCGGTTGCGCGCACAGACCGAGGCCGAGAACGCCCAGGCCGATCAGGCCGGACCGCTGGCCAATGCCCGTGCCCAGAAGGACGTCGGCATCGCCACCGAACAGGCCGAGGCGGCCCGGGTGCAGGCCCGCATCGAAGTGGAGCAGCGTCGTGCCGAGCAGGCCCAGGCGGCCTTGCAGGCCGACGTGATCGCGCCGGCCGAGGCGAAACGACAGGCCGATATCGCGCTGGCCGAAGGACAGCGGCAGTCCACGATCCTGGCCGCCGAGGCCGCGGCCGAGTCCGAGCGACGCAAAGGGCAGGCCGACGCCGATGCCCGCAAAGCCGCCGCCGACGCGCTGCGGGTCGAGAAGCAGGCCGAAGCGGACAGCCTTCAGGCCAAACTGGTCGCCGAGGCCGCCGGCAAGAAAGAACTGGCGGACGCACTGCGGGTCGAGCAGCAGGCCGAGGCCGCCGGTATCGAGGCCAAACTGCTGGCCGAGGCCAACGGTAAGAAGGAGATCGCCGCAGCGCTCAACGGCTACTCGGCCGACGCCGCGCGTCTGCTGATGCTGCCCGACGTGCTGGCCTCGGTGGTCAAGGCCACCGAAGCCGCCGCCTCCCCGCTGGCCGAGATCGAGCGGCTCTCCATCATCGGCGGGTCACGGGACACCCAGGACGCCATCGGCGGCCTGCTCGGCGTCAGCCCGCTCGCGGTGGCCAACATCCTGGAGGCGCTCAAGGCCTCGGGCATCGACGTGGCGTCCATGCTGAATCGAAACGGGCAACCTGCCGAGAACTGACGGTCAACCGGCCTCGGCGGTGACTTTGATCGCCGCGAGGGTTTCGGGGATGCCGGTGACTGCGGCCTCACTGCGCGCTGCGATCTCGGCATCGGCCCGCTCACCGAAGCGGTCATGGAAGCCGGCGATGCCCTTCGGCAAGAAGGTCCAGGCCTGGGTGATCTTCGTACCGCCCTCGGCAGGTTCGAGATGGAAGCCCCACCGGACCCAGCCGTCGTTGACCTCCCAGGTGAACTGGCGACCAGGAATCGCAACGACGACCTGACTGCGGGTGTCCCAGGTGCGCTGCGGCGTGACGTTGCGGCCGGTGAACCAGGCGCCGGCGATCGCGCCCGCGGCGGGGTCGTCCCACCAACACGACTTACAGATCGGGCTCCACTGCCCCATTCGCGAGATATCGGAGACCAGGGCGTAGGTCGAATCCGGGTCAAGCGCAACAACAACCGAATCGGCGAATTCGAGAACAGTCACGAACCGGATTCTAGGAGCCGGCCGGAATCCGCTCGGTTGATGCGGTGATGACGTGGGCGAAGGTGGCGACCTGGCCCGATATCCGCTGGACTGGCGGCGCATACTTGGTAGCGATGACTGGCCCTGCCTCCCAGCCCCGTAAACCCGTGATCCTGACCGTGGACGACGACCCGGCGGTGTCGCGGGCCGTCGCCCGCGATCTGCGCCGCCACTACGGCGAGCGCTACCGAATCGTTCGTGCCGAATCCGGCCCGGACGCCCTGGAGACCCTCAACGAGTTGAAGCTGCGCGGCGACACGGTCGCGGTGTTCGTCGCCGACTACCGGATGCCGCAGATGAGCGGCATCGAATTCCTCGAATCGGCGATGGACCTCTACCCGATGGCGCGCCGGGTGCTGTTGACGGCGTACGCCGACACCACCGCGGCCATCGCCGCCATCAATGTCGTGGACCTCGACCACTATCTGCTCAAGCCGTGGGACCCACCCGAGGAGAAGTTGTACCCGGTGATCGACGGCCTGTTGGAGGCCTGGCACGCCGTCGGCGACCGGGCCATCCCGCACACCAAGGTGATCGGGCATCAGTGGAGTTCGCGGTCCTGGGAGGTGCGTCAGTTCCTGGCCCGCAATCAGCACACTTTCCGCGCGTTCACCTCCGACGAACCCACGGGGCGTCAGCTCCTGGACGCTGCCGGGCTGGACGGTCTGCTGCTGCCCGTGGTGATCACCGAGGGCGGTGAGACGCTGGTCGAGCCCAGTGACGGCGAACTCGCCGACATGCTGGGCCTGTCGACCACCCCGTCGCTGACCATGTACGACCTCGCGGTGATCGGCGGTGGCCCGGCGGGTCTGGCGGCCGCGGTGTACGGGGCCTCCGAAGGTCTCAAGACCGTGCTGATCGAGGGCACCACCACGGGCGGGCAGGCCGGTCGCAGTTCGCGGATCGAGAACTACCTGGGCTTCCCGACCGGAGTGTCGGGGGCCGAACTGGCCACTTCGGCCCGTAGGCAGGCCGAGCGGTTCGGCGCCGAGGTCATCACGACCCGCGAAGCCGTCGCCCTCGACATCGCGGGCGCGGCCCGCACCATCACCTTCGCTGACGGCGAGACCATCGGCGCCCGGGCGGTCATCCTTGCCACCGGCGTCGAGTACCGCCAGCTCCCGGTGCCGGGATGTTTCGCCGATCCGGACAACCCGAACAACTATGTCGGCCGCGGCGTGTACTACGGCGCCTCGGTGTCGGACGCCTCCGAATGTCGGGGCGAGGACGTCTACATCGTCGGCGGCGCCAACTCCGCCGGGCAGGCCGCGATGTTCATGTCGCGCGAGGCCAAATCGGTGACGCTGCTGGTGCGCGGGCCCTCGCTGGAGTCGTCGATGTCGTACTACCTGATCCAGCAGATCGAGCAGACGCCCAACATCTTCGTGCGCACCTGTACTGAGGTGGTCGGCGCCATCGGCAGCGATCTCGGTGGAGCCGACCATCTCATTGGTCTTGAGCTGGTGAACCGGCAGTCCGGGGAGCACGAGGAGGTGCGGGCGACGCGCCTGTGCTGCTTCATCGGCGCCACGCCCCGTACCGATTGGCTCGACGGCGTGGTGGCCCGCGACGACCACGGCTTCATCCTGGCCGGACCTGACCTGCGCGACGTGTGCGGCTGGTCGCTGGAGCGTCCGCCGCACCACTTGGAAACAAGTGTGCCCGGTGTGTTTGTTGCAGGAGACGTGCGCGCCGAATCCGCCAAGCGGGTGGCTGCCGCCGTCGGCGAAGGGTCGATGGCCGTGATGCTCGTACACCGCTATTTGGCAGAAGCGTGACGGCCGGCGAGGCCTGAGGAGTTGAGGACGGATATGGGCGAGACGTGCGTACGGGACGAACTTCGGACGCTGTTCCTGTTCGAGGATCTTTCCGACGAGCAGCTCGACACGTTGTGCCAGGCGGGCAGCATCGAGAAGTTCCCGGCCGGCCCGATCGTCACCGAGGGCGACCCGGCCACGTGTTTCTACGTGATGCTCGACGGTGAGCTGGTGATGTCGAAGCGCTCCGGCGGCGTCGACATCCAGACCAACCGCACCTCCATGCGCGGCGTGTACTTCGGCGCATGGTCGGCCTACATCCCCGGTGAGGAGCACATCTACGAGGCGTCGGTGCGCCTGACGAAACCGTCGCGGGTGTTCGTGCTCGACGCCAACGCGTTCGCCGGGTTCATGCAGTCCGAGTTCCCGATGGCGGTGCACCTGCTCGAGGGCCACAAGGTAGGCGGCCGGCGGCAGAGCCAGATCATCGGACAGCGCGAGAAGCTGTTGGCCCTCGGCAACATCACCGCCGGGCTGACCCATCAGCTCAACAACCCGGCAGCGGCGACCGCCCGGGCCGTGGCAGATCTGCGCGAGGGCGTCGGCAAGATGCGGCACAAGCTGGCGATGCTGGCCGACGGCAAATTCACCCCGCAGGCGCTGCGGATGCTGGTGACCATCCAGGACGAGGTAGCCGAGCAGGTCGCCAAGAACAAGGGCCTGGAGCTCACCGCGCTGGAGACCTCGGACCGCGAAGACGAGATGGGCGACTGGCTCGAAGACCACGACATCGTGGGTGCCTGGGACTACGCGCCGACGTTCGTCGAGGCCGGGCTGGATATCGACTGGCTGGAACGCATCTCGGCGTCGGTCGACGACGCGCTGCGCGACGGCGAGGCCTCGGCGACCCTGCAGGCCGCCCTCGGCTGGCTGAAGTACACCATCGACACCGAGCTGCGGATGAACGAGATCGCCGAGGCCAGCAAGCGGATCTCGGCGCTGCTCGCCGGCGCCAAACAGTACTCGCAGATGGACCGCGGGTCCTATCAGAGCGCCGACGTCCATGAAGGCCTGCGCAGCACGATGATGATGTTCGGCGACAAGGTCGGCAAGGACAAGCCGGTCAGCCTATGCAAGGAACTCGACAAGTCTCTTCCTCAATTGCATTGCTACCCAGGTGATCTCAATCAGGTGTGGACCAACATCATCGACAACGCGATCCAGGCGATGGGCGGCCACGGCACGCTGACGCTGCGCACGTCGCGGGAGACCGACGAGATGATCCGGGTAGAGATCTGCGACGACGGCCCGGGCATCCCCGCCGAGGACATCAGCCGGATCTTCACGCCGTTCTTCACCACCAAACCGTTCGGTGAGGGCACCGGGCTGGGCCTGGATCTGGCGTGGCGCATCGTGGTGGAAAAGCACCATGGGGATCTGCGGGTGCAGTCCAAGCCGGGCGACACCCGCTTCATCGTGCTGTTGCCGCTGCAGGCCCCCGCCCCGGAAGCGTGGAATCCGTCGGAGACCTCGGAGACGTCGGCATCGGAGTGACGCTCATGGTCTCGGCCAGTTCCAGAATCAGCGTGATCGGTTCGGAATACCCACCCGCGAGACCCGAGTTGAGAGATTCATGACCCAGACCACAGCTGGACCCAAGCCCGATCTCGGCACGTTCGGTGCATTCGGCCACTATTCGCAGTTCCAGCAGTTGTCGCCGCAGCAGCTGCGGGACATCGAAGGGCTCGGTTACGGCGCCATCTGGGCCGGCGGATCGCCGCCCGCGGAGCTGGAGTGGATCGATCCGATCCTGGCCGCCACCACCACCTTGCAGCTGGCCACCGGCATCGTGAACATCTGGAGCGCGGCGGCCGGTCCGGTCGCCGAGTCGTTCCACCGCATCGAGGCGGCCTACCCGGGACGGTTCCTGCTCGGCATCGGCGTCGGCCATCGGGAGGCGACCGGCGAATACCGCAAGCCGCTCGACGCGCTCACCGAGTACCTCGACAAGCTCGACGAGTACGGCGTGCCGCGACACCGCCGGGTCGTCGCCGCGCTCGGTCCGAAGGTGCTGCAGTTGTCGGCGGCACGTTCGGCCGGCGCGCACCCGTACCTGACCACACCGGAACACACCGCGCAGGCCCGCGAGCTGATCGGCCCCGACGCGTTCCTGGCCCCGGAACACAAGGCCGTGCTCACCACGGACGACCCAGCTGGCACAGACAAGGCGCGCACTATCGGCCGCAAGGCTCTCGACATCTACCTCGGTCTGACCAACTACCTCAACAACTTCAAGCGGCTGGGCTTCACCGACGAGGACCTGGCCAAACCGGGCAGCGACCGCTTCATCGACGCCGTCGTCGCGCACGGCACGGTGGACGAGGTGGCCGCCCGGCTTCGCCAGCACGTCGATGCGGGCGCCGACCATGTGCCTGTACAAGTGCTGACCTCACCGGACAAACTGGTACCTGCACTGGCCGAACTCGCCGGGCCGCTCGGCCTGGCCTAGAGGACCACAGATAAGGACTCGCAGATGACCGAATCTCTCTCGCTCAAGCCGGATCTGGGTCGCTACGGCGTGTGGACGTTCGGGGCTGTCCAGCCTGAGCAGGCGGCCGAGATCGAGGATCTGGGTTATGGCGCACTGTGGGTGGGTGGATCGCCGGCCGCCGATCTGTCGTTCGCCGAACCCATCCTCGAGCGGACGCAGTCACTTCAACTGGCCACCGGCATCGTCAACATCTGGACGGCTGATGCCAACACGGTCGCCGAATCGTTCCACCGCATCGAGGCCGCGCACCCGGGCCGGTTCCTGCTCGGCGTCGGGGTGGGGCATCCCGAGCACACCGACGAATACCGCAAACCCTATGACGCGCTGGTCGAGTATCTCGATGTGCTGGACGCGGCCAAGGTACCGACCAGCCGGCTGGTGATCGCCGCGCTGGGCGACAAGGTATTGAAGCTCTCGGCACAGCGCAGCGCCGGCGCTCACCCGTATCTCACGACACCCGAGCACACCGCTCATGCCCGTGATGTGTTGGGCGACACGGTGTTCCTGGCACCCGAGCACAAGGTGGTGCTCAGCACTGATGGCGCGGCGGCCCGCGCGGTCGGGCGCGAGACGGTCGATTTCTACCTGAGCCTGAGCAACTACCTGAACAACTGGCGGCGGCTCGGTTTCACCGAAGACGACATCGCCAAACCGGGTAGCGACAAGCTGATCGACGCCGTTGTCGCGCATGGCACCGCCGAGAACATCGCCGCGCGCCTGCAACAACACGTCGCCAACGGCGCCGACCATGTCGCCATCCAGGTTCTCGGTGGTCCCGACAAGCTGATCCCGACCCTGACGGAATTGGCAGGCCCGCTGGGCCTGAAAGGCTGACGCTGCGGCCAGTTAGGGTTGGCCCATGCGGCTACTGGTCACCGGCGGCGCCGGGTTCATCGGGGCGAATTTCGTGCGTCTCGCGGTGCGGGAGGCGCAAACGACGTCGGTGACGGTGCTCGACGCCATGACCTACGCGGGCAGCCAGGAATCCCTGGCACCGGTGGCCGACCAGATTCGGCTGGTGCAGGGCGATGTCGCCGACGCCGACCTGGTGAATCGGCTGATCGGCGAGGCGGACGCCGTCGTTCATTTCGCCGCCGAGACCCACGTCGACAACGCCCTGGCGAACCCGGAGCCATTCCTGCACAGCAATGTCATCGGCACGTTCACCGTGTTGGAGGCCGTGCGCAGGCACGGCGCACGGCTCCACCACATCTCCACCGACGAGGTGTACGGCGATCTGGAACTCGACGACCCGGCCCGGTTCACTGAGGGCACGCCGTACAACCCGTCGAGCCCCTACTCGTCCACCAAGGCTGCCGCCGACCTGCTGGTGCGCGCGTGGGTGCGCTCCTACGGCGTACGCGCGACGATCTCGAACTGCTCCAACAACTACGGGCCCTATCAGCACGTGGAGAAGTTCATCCCACGTCAGATCACCAACATCCTCACCGGCAGGCGCCCCAAGCTGTACGGCACGGGCGCCAATGTGCGTGACTGGATCCACGTCGACGACCACAACCGAGCGGTGTGGCAGATCCTCATGAATGGCCACGCCGGCCGCACCTATCTCATCGGCTCAGAATGCGAGCGCAACAACCTCACGGTCATGCGCACACTGCTGCGGTTGATGGACCGCGACCCGGACGACTTCGACCATGTCACCGATCGGCTGGGCCACGACCTGCGCTACGCCATCGACCCGTCGACCCTGCATGACGAACTGGGCTGGGCGCCCGAACACACCGATTTCGACGAGGGCCTGCAGGCCACGATCGACTGGTACCGCAACAACGAATCCTGGTGGGGTCCCTTGAAAAAGGAAGTTGAAGACACGTATTCGGAGCGCGGCCAGTGACCGCCCGCGAACTCACGATCCCCGGCGCCTGGGAGATCACACCCAAACTTCACGGCGACGGGCGCGGGCTGTTCTTCGAGTGGTTCACCGACGCCGGGTTCACCGAGATGACCGGGCATCGCTTCGACCTGCACCAGGCCAACTGCTCGGTGTCGGCGGCCGGGGTACTGCGCGGCGTGCATTTCGCCCAACTGCCGCCCAGCCAGGCCAAGTACGTGACGTGTGTCCGCGGCGCCGTGCTCGACGTGGTGGTCGATGTCAGAGTGGGCTCCCCGACATTCGGTCAGTGGGATTCGGTGCTGCTCGATGAACACAGTCGGCGTTCGGTCTACCTGTCGGAGGGCCTTGGCCATGCCTTCCTGTCGATGGAGGACAACTCGACGGTGATGTACCTGTGTTCGGCGCCGTACAGCCCGGAGCGGGAGCACACCATCCTGGCCACCGATCTGGGGATCGACTGGCCGGTCAGCGAGCCGGTGCTGTCCGAGCGCGACGCCGCCGCCCCGACGCTGGAGCAGGTGCGCGCCGCCGGGCTCTTGCCGACGTGGGACGAGACCCGCGCGTTCGTCGACGAGCTGCGCGCCGGCGTCCGGGGCTGATTGAGGTAGCGCGCTACTCCATACCTGTCGGCCGCATTCGGTGACGATGGCGCTATCCGCGCATCAAACGCCCGTGCGCCCGACGGAACGAGACCAGCATGAACCGAGCTTCGCGGTTGGCGGCGACGATGCTCACGTCCGGCAGCCTGGCCCTGGCAGGCCTGGCAGTCGGTGCGGGTGCCGCGCACGCCGGCGGCCCCTACCAATGGTGTCCGGGCGATGAACCGGGCGGTTACGGCGGCGGGTTCAACTCGCCGGTAGATGCCAGGCCGAACTGGGACTGGAATACCTGCCACAGCTACCACTTCGTCAACGCCGGACAGGGCAACGTCTCCTCCACCGTGTGGGAAGGCGACAATCCGCCACCGCCCTATCCGTGGCAGCCGCCGAACATGTGCTGGTCGCTGTTCCTGCCGAGGCCGTGCGGACCCGCCGACCTAGGTCAGTGACCCTCGAGCACCAGGGCCGAGTGCAGCAGCTTGTGGTCAAGCGCGTGGGCGGTCAGCCCACCGCGACCGGTCATCGTCTCGGCAGCCACCAGCGCGTTGACGATGGCTTCTTCGGTGGCTTCGATTGCCAGGTCGAACAGTCGGGTCATCAGCTGCGGCGCCACCATGCGCACCGCGATTTCGGGGCGGTTCGCGTCGGGGTTCTCGTCCCACCCGTACGGCGGGATCCCCCGGTTGCCGGTGGAGAAGGCCAGCATCATGTCACCGCTGTACTGCTCACCGGTTCCGCCGACCCGGCCGACGGCCAGGGCCGAGCGTTGCGCGAGCCGGGTGCACTGGTGCGGCAGCAACGGCGCATCCGTGGCGATCACGACGATGATCGAACCGGATCCTGCCGGGTACGGCATCGGGAGGTGGGGGGTCGGCACCAGCTCGGGGCTCACCATCTCCCCGACGGGCACCCCGTTGACCCGAAGACGTTCGCGCCGGCCATGATTCGCCTGTACGAGCACGCCGACGGTGTAGGGCCCGGCCACGGTTTCGGTGACCCGCGAGGCGGTTCCGATCCCGCCTTTGAAGCCGTGGCAGATCATTCCGGTACCGCCGCCGACATTGCCCTCACCGACCGGCCCGCCCGTGGCGTCAGCCAGTGCGGCGCCCACGTGTTCGGGGCGGACGTGGTGGCCGTTGATGTCGTTGAGCAGCCCGTCGTAGGTCTCCCCTACGACAGGCAGGGACCAGTAGAGCCCGTCACCGCGGGCCTGCACCTGAGCTTGGACCAGTGTGTCGCGGACGATGCCGACGCTGTGGGTGTTGGTCAGGCCGATGGGTGTGGTGAGTTCACCGGACTCGCGGATCCACTCCAGTCCGGTGAGTTCGCCGCTGCCGTTGAGCCGGTGCGCGCCGGCGAAGACCGGCTCGGTGAAGATTCCCGGGTGTGGGATCACGACGGTGACGCCGGTGTTGACGGGGTTGGGTCCGGGCCGCTGGATGGTGGTGTGCCCGACGCGTACGCCGGCCACGTCGGTGATGGCGTTGTTCGGGCCCGTGGGGTGCTCACCGATCACGACGCCGATGTCACGGGCGCGCGGGCGCGAGGAGCAGTCCGGCATGCATCCCCCGGCTGGTTGTGGCGAAATTGTTTTCAAGATTGGAAAATAATGGCTGCGGATGCCGCTCGACGCAACTAATCGGCGAAACCCGGTAAGGATGGGACACGTGGGACGGCCGAATCGACAAGCGCAACGACGCGAGGAGATCCTCGACGCTGCGATCGCACTGATCGAGCGCAGCGATCTGAACACCGTGCGGATCGCCGACGTGGCGGCTGAGCTCAATCTGACCCCCAATGCGGTGCGCTACTACTTCCGGGAGATGGACCAGCTGCTGTCGGCGCTCGCGCAACGCTCCGACCGCAAGTTCTACGACGACCGGCTCTCTGTGGTGGAGCGCACCGCGGACGCCCGCGATCAGATCGCATTCATGATCGCCGCCGGCCTGCCGACCGGACCGGAGGACGCCGAGTGGCGGGCGATCTGGCGGGCCGTACTGGCCGCCGGATTCGTACTCGACCAGCGTCGCGACATCCAGCACATCTATCACCGGCAGGTGGATCTCTACGTGCAGATACTCGAATCCGGCTCCGCCGGCGGTGTTTTCACACTCGCGTCTCCCGCCCGCGATATCGCCATGACACTCATGGCCATGGAGGACTATCTCGGGTACCGCATCGTGGCACGAGATCCGGACCTCGACCGCAGCACCGCCCTACGGCTGATGCGCGGCTATGCCGAACTGGCGACCGGGGCTCGGCTTCCGGTGATGGAGTGACCACCCGCGCCCCGGTCGCGGCTGCGCTGCTGGTGGTGATCGCCGCGGTCAGCCAGGAGGTGGGCGCGGCGTTCGCGGTGGGCCTCTTCGCCGCGGTCGGCACAGTGGGAGCGCTGTTCGCCCGGTTCGCGGTGGCCGGGGTCATCCTGTGCGCGGCGGTGCGCCCGACCGTTCGGGGCCTGACGCGGCAGGCCTGGGGTGCGGCGATCGCCCTGGCCGCGACGCTGGCCACGATGAATTTCTGCTTCTACCTGGCCATCGCGCGGATCCCACTCGGCATTGCGGTGACCATCGAAGCCCTGGGCCCACTGATTCTGTCGGTGCTGACCGGTAAGAGCAGGGCTGCCTGGCTGTGGGCGGTGCTGGCCCTCGCCGGCGTCGCATCGCTGGGCCTGCCGCACGGAGGCGGGGGGCATTTCGAGGCCACGGGATTCGCGTTCGCGGCCGCCGCAGGGGTGGCCTGGGCCGGCTACATCCTGGCGTCGGCACGTACCGCCGCGGAGTTCCGTCGCGTCGACGGCCTGTCACCGGTCACCGCGGCGCTCGCCGGGCTCGTGGTGCTCGGCCAACAGATCGGAGTTCTCGGGTACCTCGGTGTCACCCTGGTGACCGCGGCCGGCATCGGCGCGGTGCGTTCAGCGCACGCGGGGCCGGCAGAACCTCTCGGTTAACGACACGAACAGACGCACAGGTACCCACGCGATGAACATCTGAGGTACCCGCACGTCTGTTCGCCGGTTCAGTCGGCGTCCCCCGCCGCGCCGGTCGACCCGCTGCCGCTGCCGCGGGATCCCGTCGTCGCCTTCTTCTCAGGCTTGGCGAATGCCTTCTTGATCCCCTCGTCGACCTTCTTGACGGTCGACGAGATCTTTTCTCTCACATCGGAAGCCACCTTGGCGGACCGATCAGACCCGACCCGGTCGATCCCGCTCTTGCCCGGAACCGCGACGAGGCCATGCCGGACAACGGGTTTCACAGTTTCCTTGACGGTCTCGCCAGCCGGTTCCGGCGCGGCCGGTGTTTCGACGGCCTGCGATTTCGTGGCCGGTGTTGGCGCCGGCAGCGACAGCGTCACAGCATCCGTGACCGCCGTTGTGCCGGAAAGCTTCTCAGACGCGGTCACTGGCGGAGGCGGGTTCAGGATGTCGCGGATCCTGCCGCGGCTGCGGTCGAGGTGCACCCTCACTCCGCCGGCGATGCTGAGCACTGCGTCTGCGGTATTGGCGATGCCGTGCTGAACGGCGTTGATCGCCCGACCGGGATCACCTGCCGGAATCGCGTCTGCGATCTCATCGAGCGCGCCCGCTACTGCGTTCACCACGGTGAACACTCTCAACGCCTGCCCCATGGTGATCGACCAAGTTACCCCCATCGCCTCGCTCACCAATTGCCCCGCGACGACGAACTGTTGCCGCACATAGGCCGGGATAGCCGGCCACTGCGCGATCAGCTGAAAGACGGGCCCCGTGAAGACGGGGGTGAACTCGCCGACCGCGCCGGTGAAGTCACCCGCGGCAGCCCGTTGGGCCGCTTTGCCCATGGCGACCGGGAAATTGGCCGCCACGCTGAAGACCTGCTGGCCGACCACATTCGCAATCGCGCCCAGGTGTTGACCGTCGGCCAACGCCTTCCCGATCAACCCGTTGACGACCGGGAAGGGGTTGTCGACCTGCGCCTGAATGGCCTGCTGAACCAGGGTGTCCACCCGGGCGAAGACTGGGCTGAACACCGCGATCGGATCGTCGATCGCGGTGGCGCTGAGTTGCACTGCGCGCGTTTGGATGTCGGGCGGCGGGGCCGCCACCGGGGTAACAGCGATGACACCGGCGCCGACCAGCGCAACGCCGGCCGTCATATACGGCCGTAGAGCGAGTCTCACTCGTTCTCCTTCAGTTATACGAGGTTCCAGCGACAGCTGGCCGCGCGACCATAGCTGAGAATCCGCTGTGAAACATTCGCATTCTGCGAAGGTTCGAATTGTTGATCCGGCGCGCTCTACAGCGCAGACCTGGCGACGAATCGCCGGAACAACGGCCAGGCAATCGCGAGGTTGTAGGCCACTCCACCCACCAGATACGGCCACCAGGTGCCATGCGCGCTGGCGGCCCAGAACGCCTTGGCCGCCCAGTACGGCGGCAGCACTCCGAAAGCCAGGTTCCAAGGCGAGTCGATGAACCAGGGCAGGCACGGCAACCCCGCGATCAGCATGCCCAACGCGCGCAGCATCGCGATGCCCTGAATCTTGTTGCCCGCCAGCGTGACAATCAGGAGCTGTGTCACCACAGCCGACAGTCCGGCGACCAACCCGATCGGGACGAGGGCCCCCACCACCCCCGGCTCCAGGATTCCACTGAACGACAGTGTCGCGATCACATAGACCGTGGTGACCACCATGACTGTGCCCGCGCGATAGGCGAAGAACGTCGACATCGGCACCGGCGTCACGCGCAGTGCCGCCAGCGTGCCGGCGTCGACCTCGTCGAGCATCAGGAACGCGCCCAATCCCCCGGCGATGATGATGCTGGTCAGCAGGAGAAACGCGGTGAGCACCAGCGGGTAATACGGCACGAGGTCGAAGTCGTAACGCTGCGCCAGCATCTCGGTGACCTTAGGGGTCAGAAGAGCCACGCCACTGGTCCAGATCACGGGTGCGAACACCACCATCACCAGCAGCGGATCACGGTAGGTGCCACGAATATCGTTGCGGCCGAATGCAGCCAGCGCCCTGCCCGTGCCGGAATTCAGTATTGCAGTCACAGGACACCCGACCTCTCGACGACGTACCGTCCGAACAGCACGTGGGCCGCCCACCACAGAACGGCCAGTGACAGAACGGGATACAGCACCGAATAGATCAGCTGTCCGGTCGTCAATGCCACCTGGTCGAACGCCACGCCCAAGAGCAGCAGCGGGCCCTGGGTGGGCACGATGTACAACACCGGGTTGGGCCACAACCCCGAGTAGTAGATCAGTGGCGGCACCAGCATGACCGCGAGCGGGATGGTGGCGGCCAGAAACCAGTCGGTGACCGAGCCGAACGGTAGCGACGTGATGAACCCGACCAGCAGCATCAGCAGGGTGCCGAGCACGACCCCGAGGATCAGCGGCACCAGACGGTAGCTGAAGCCGTCGGCGATGGTCGATATCACGATCGCCACGAACAACGAGATAGCCAACAGGACACAGAGTTTGGCGCTCAAGTACTCCCAGAACCGCAACGGGGTGGAGATGATGGCGCCGAGCGTGCGCTCCTGCTTTTCGAAGAACACCGAGCCGCCGATGAAGAAGAAGCCGATGATCGCAATGTCACCGACGAGCACGTACGGTTCGGCGACCGGGCGCAGGTCACGCGGCATCGGCAGCAGCACCGCCAGCCAGATGAGACCGGAGAACACACCCGCGTGCAGGAACTTCTGCCGGGCCGCGATGGTCAGTTCCAGCCGGACCGCGGTGAGCAACCGGGTCATGACAGCCGCCGCCCGGTGACCTCGACGAAGACGTCGTTGAGACTGGCTTCGCGACTGTGGATCGTCTCGACGTGGTGATTACGCAGAATCGCATGGAATTCCGGATCGTCGGCCAGACCGTCCATCCCGTACTCGGAGGTGGCGAGCCCATCGGAGGTGCGGTACTGCAACCGGACGCGGCGCTGGCTACGCGCGATTTTGAGCTCGGCCGGCGTATCCAGCGCGACGATGGCGCCGTCGACGACGAAGGCCACCCGGTCGCACAGTTCGTCGGCTGTGGACATGTCGTGTGTGGTGAGGAAGATCGTGCGGCCACGCGCCTTCAGGTCCAGGATGATGTCTTTGACCTTGCGGGCGGTGACGGGATCGAGCCCCGAGGTGGGCTCGTCGAGGAACAGCAACTCGGGGTTGTTGATCAGCGACCGCGCGAACGTGAGCCGCATCTGCATTCCCTTGGAGTACTTGGCCACTCGCGTGTTGGCGGCGTCACCCAGACCGACCGCCTCCAGTAGCTCCATCGGATCGGCTGTCGGGCCCTCGTACAGCGAGCCGAAGAACCGGAGGTTCTCCAGGCCGGTGAGCTTGTGATAGTGGTTGGGAAGTTCGAAGGAGACGCCGACGCGCTGGTAGTAGTCCGGCCCCCAGTCCACGGGGTCGCGACCCCATACCGTGGCCTGGCCGCCATGCCCGCGCAGCAGGCCGATGAGAAGCTTCTGCGTCGTGGATTTCCCGGCTCCGCTCGGGCCGAGAAATCCGAAGATCTCCCCGTTTCCGACGGCGAAGTCCATTCCCCGCACCGCCGGTTCGGTGGACCGGGGATAGGTGAACGTCAAACCCCGAACGTCGATGACATCGGTCGCTGTGTGCATCAGTGCCCTTCCGCGCAGACGAAAATTACATCTCCGACCAGACTTCCCGGAACACCGCCCATGACTGTACTAAACTTTCAGAAATTATTGAAGGGTATTCCTGCCAAGGAGGATTCGTCGTGGCGAAAGCCGCAGATGCGCAGCAAGCAGCCGAGCAGCTCGCCCTGGTGCTCAGCAGCCACGGCATGCAGCGGATGCCCGCGCGCGTGCTCGCCACCCTGCTGTTCACCGAACTACCCAGCGTCACGATGGCCGAGTTGGCCGACACCCTGCAAGCCAGCGCCGGGTCGATTTCGAGTTCGCTCAAGATGCTGACGTCGGTCGGTCTGGCCGAGCGGGTTCCCGCGCCGGCCAGCCGGCGCGATCACTTCCGGTTACGTGACGACGCGTGGGCGGTTCTGTTCACCAGCCAGAACGAGACGATCGCGGCCATGCAAGCCGCCGCCGACGCCGGAATCACGGCCACCGACCGCAACGGCCCGGCTCACCGCCGACTGAGTCAGATGCGCGACTTCTACGCGTTTCTGATGGCCGAGATCCCCACGCTGCTGGATCGCTGGCAGCAACAGAACGGTCAGGGAAGCAAACCGACCTGACGGTAGACCGCCCGCAGATAGCGCCGCATCTCCTCGGTGTCGGGCGGGTCGGGTTGCAGCACGCGGTAGGTGATCGCACCGACCATCATGTCGATCGCCACGTCGAAATCGGCGTCGAGAGCGACAGTTCCGCACTCCTGCGCGCGCTCGAGTAGTCGGGCCGCGAGCCTTCGGCGCGGCAGGATATAGCGATCCCAGTACAGTCCCATCAACGCTGGATGGCTGACCGCAGAACCATAGATTCGGGCTACCAGCGCGCGGTAGTGCGGTGTGGTGGTGGTGACGGCCGCACTCTCGATTGCCGCTTCCACGAGCTCGTACGGCGAGGCTAGATCGATCGCCTCCGGTGAAGCCCAGCCCACCTCCTCGGCGATCAACGCCTCCATGGCCGCGGCAATCAGATCCTCCTTCGCCGACCACCGCCGATAAATGGTCGGCTTGCCGACGCCGGCACGCTTGGCGATCTGCTCGATACTGGACCCTTCGACCCCACGCTCGATGAACAGATCCAGCGCGGCCTGCAAGATTGCGCGATCAGCTCCCACGTCACGTGGCCGGCCCCGGCCGACCGGCGTGGTCATCGAACGGTTCCCGAGCCCAGAGCGGCGGCCAGCCAACGGTCGGGGCCCTCGACATCGCCGGGTCTTCCCCGCCACGCGAGGTGGCCGTCGGGCCGGATCAACATGACGTCTGAGCCGTCGTGGCGAAGGATGACGACGAAATCGCCGAGCCGCCTGACCGATTCGAGATCGACGGGCGCACCACCGGGGAGTAGCAGCACCCACCGACCGCCGAGCTCGCTGTGCAGTCGGGTTGCCGCGCCGTCCGGACGCGTGCAGTGCCGGTCGGCAATCGGATCTCCCGATCGCGGCTTGCCGCCACGCCCACCGAGTGGACCTTTGCGATAGCTCACCCACAGTTGTGAGGCGGTGAACGTAGTCCATCGCTGAACGAACGGCAGACCGAAGAGCCGAGTCGCCACGTGGTCGCGCAGGAAGCGGCCGACGGGATTGCTGGCCACGTTGACCCGGGTGACCGCGCTCGTCCCGCGCAGCACTTCGGTGGCCAGGGGCCTGCGTTCGGCCTCATACGTGTCGATCAGTGTGTCGGACGCCAGCTTTCGTGTCACCAGGGCGATTTTGAAGGCCAGGTTCTCGGCATCGCCGATACCGGTCAACATGCCCTGCCCGCCGAACGGCGCGTGGGCGTGCGCGGCGTCACCGGCGATGAGGATCCGCCCGTTGCGGTACTTGTCCGCCAACCGGCGGTGGACGGTGAACATCGACAGCCACTCGGCGTCGCCGACGGTGACGCTGCGTCCGGTCCGCAGCGGCACGACGTACTTGATGCGTTCGAGGATCTCGTTGTCGCTTGGCTTCCCGCCCGGGGTCGGGTCGTAGATGAACAAGCGCCAGAGGTTGTTCGAGCCACTCGCCGTGCCGTTGGAGGGCATCGGCATCGCGCCGAGGATTCCGTCGGGATGGATCCAGCCACTCGTGCCGCCGCGGTCCACATCCCAGTCCAGGTGCACATCGGCCAGCAGGAAGCGTTCGGAGAGCTTGACGCCGGGGAACGCGATGCCCGCCTGCTGCCTGGTCACGCTGGAGGTGCCGTCACATCCGACGATCCAGGGCGCGCGGATCTCCTCACCGTCACCGAGTTCGGCCACCGCGGTGTCACCGTCCTGGTGCACGCCGACGACCGCCCGACCCCATTCCGGCTCCACCCCGAGTTGCGCGAGCCGATCCCGCAGTGCTGCTTCGACCTTGGCTTGCGACACCACCATGGGCGGCGCGGCCGTCCGCATGCCGGGATCACCGAACTCGAGCGTCATCACCGGCCGGTCGCCGAGGTAGTTGGTGATGCGCATGGCCCGCAGCGACTCATCCGGCAGGCGTCCCAGTGCACCGATCCGGCCCAGCACTTCCGAGCCGCGGGCATGCAGGAAATTGGCGCGTGACGTCGTCGCCGGCCCTGGCGCGCGGTCGAGGACGCGCACCGAAAGGCCGTGCAGGCGTAGCGAACAGGCCAAGGTCAGGCCGGTCGGCCCGGCGCCCACCACGATGACTTCTGGATCGTTAGCAGTCATGCGGAATATATTAACGATACGGTGCCGTAAAGAAAAGGCTCATCCCCGAAAAGGGCCACCGCCGAAACCCTTGCCAAAGCCTCTGACCAATTACTAGGATATGCAAGTATCTCGGGTAAGCCCCGAGTTGCCACTACTGCGCACAATCCTGGACGGAACGCCATGACTACACAGATTCCCCACTTCATCAACGGCCGGCGCACCACCGCCGGGTCGACCCGTACCGCCGATGTGGTCAACCCCAGCACCGGCGAGGTGCAGGCAAAGGTGGCCCTCGCCTCCGCTGCCGACGTCGACACCGCCGTCGCCGGCGCCGTCGAGGCCCAGAAGGAATGGGCTGCCTACAACCCACAGCGCCGCGCCCGCATCCTGATGAAGTTCATCGAGCTGGTGAACCAGCACGCGAACGAGTTGGCCGAATTGCTCAGTCTGGAGCACGGCAAGACCGTCCCCGACTCTCTGGGCGACATCCAGCGCGGCCTGGAGGTCATCGAGTTCTCCGTCGGCATCCCCCACCTCCTCAAGGGCGAGTTCACCGAGGGCGCAGGCACCGGTATCGACGTGTACTCGATCCGCCAGCCCCTGGGCGTGGTCGCGGGCATCACCCCGTTCAACTTCCCGGCCATGATCCCGCTGTGGAAGGCCGGCCCCGCGCTGGCCTGCGGAAATGCGTTCGTCCTCAAGCCTTCCGAGCGTGACCCGTCGGTGCCGCTGCGGTTGGCCGAGCTGTTCATCGAGGCCGGCCTGCCCGCCGGCGTGTTCCAGGTGGTGCAGGGCGACAAGGAAGCCGTCGACGCAATCCTCGAGCACCCCGAGATCAAGGCCGTCGGCTTCGTCGGCAGCTCCGACATCGCGCAGTACATCTACTCGGGCGCGGCCGCGCACGGTAAGCGCGCCCAGTGCTTCGGCGGCGCCAAGAACCACATGATCGTGATGCCCGACGCCGATCTGGACCAGGCCGTCGACGCGCTGATCGGCGCCGGCTACGGCAGCGCCGGCGAGCGTTGTATGGCCATCAGTGTCGCGGTGCCGGTGGGTGAAGACACCGCGAACCGGCTGCGCGCCAGGCTCGTCGAGCGGGTCAACCAGCTGCGGGTCGGGCACAGCCTGGATCCCAAGGCCGATTACGGGCCGCTGGTCACCGGCGCGGCCCTCGAGCGGGTGCGCGACTACATCGGCCAGGGCGTCGACGCCGGAGCCGAGCTCGTGGTCGACGGTCGCGAACGGGCAAGCAACGAAATGACTTTCGGCGACGCGAGCCTCGAGAGCGGCTACTTCATCGGCCCCACGCTGTTCGACAACGTCACCACCGACATGTCGATCTACACCGATGAGATCTTCGGTCCGGTGCTGTGCATCGTCCGGGCACATGATTACGAGGAAGCGCTCAAGCTGCCGTCGGAGCACGAGTACGGCAACGGCGTGGCGATCTTCACCCGCGACGGCGATGCCGCGCGCGACTTCGTCTCACGTGTGCAGGTCGGCATGGTCGGCGTCAACGTGCCGATCCCGGTTCCGGTGGCCTACCACACCTTCGGCGGCTGGAAGCGCTCCGGTTTCGGCGATCTCAACCAGCACGGGCCGCATTCGATCCTGTTCTACACCAAGACCAAGACCGTCACGGAGCGGTGGCCGTCGGGCATCAAGGATGGCGCTGAGTTCGTCATCCCGACCATGAAGTAGCAGACCTGTGAACCTGAACGACCCGTACAGCCTGAGCGAGGACGACCGTGTCATCACCGACACGGCGGCCGCGTTCGCCGAGAAACGCATCGCACCATACGCGTTGGAATGGGACGAGACGCATCACTTCCCCACCGACGTGTTGCGGGAGGCGGCTGAACTCGGCATGGGCGCCATCTACTGCGGTGAGGACGCCGGTGGCAGCGGGCTGCGCCGACTGGATGCGGTGCGCATCTTCGAGCAGCTCGCCGCCGCTGATCCGACCCTGGCGGCGTTCCTGTCCATTCACAACATGTGCGCGTGGATGGTGGACAGCTTCGGCACCGAGGAGCAACGCAAGACCTGGGTGCCAAGGCTGGCCTCGATGGAATCCATCGCCAGCTATTGCCTGACCGAACCGGGTGCCGGTTCGGACGCGGCGGCATTGCGGACCAGGGCCGTGCGGGACGGCAACGATTACGTTCTCGACGGGGTCAAGCAGTTCATCTCGGGAGCCGGAAGTTCGGACGTATATGTGGTGATGGCCCGTACCGGCGCCGAGGGGCCGCGCGGCATCTCGGCGTTCGTCGTCGAGAAGGACGCACCGGGGCTGAGTTTCGGTGCGCAGGAACAGAAGATGGGCTGGAACGCACAGCCCACCGCCCAGGTGATCTTCGAGGGGGTTCGGGTTCCGGCCGAGGCCCTGCTCGGTGGCACCGAGGGCACCGGGTTCGGAATCGCCATGAACGGTCTGAACGGCGGGCGGATCAATATCGCCGCCTGCTCGCTGGGTGGTGCGCAGGCCGCCTATGGCAAGACACTGAGCTACCTGGCCGACCGCAAGGCCTTCGGCGGCGCCCTGCTCGACGAGCCGACCATCCGGTTCACTCTCGCCGACATGGCCACGGGCCTGGAGACGTCCCGAAACATGTTGTGGCGGGCGGCGTCTGCGCTGGATGCCAACCACCCCGACAAGGTGACGTTGTGCGCGATGGCCAAGCGGTATGTCACCGACACCTGCTATGAGGTGGCCGATCAGGCGCTGCAGTTGCACGGCGGTTACGGCTATCTGCGCGAGTACGGTCTGGAGAAAATCGTCCGGGATTTGCGGGTGCACCGCATCCTTGAGGGAACCAACGAAATCATGCGCGTGGTCATCGGGCGCGCTGAATCTGCCCGCGCCCGCGCGGCGGGATAGGAGACGTACGTGAGCACGATCGCGTTCTTGGGGCTGGGCAACATGGGCGGGCCGATGGCCGCCAACCTGGTCACGGCCGGGCATACCGTGCGCGGCTTCGACCCGGTGCCCGCCGCGCAGGAGGCGGCAAAAGTCAACGGCGTCAACGTGTTCGGCACCGGCACCGAAGCGGTCACCGGCGCCGACGTGGTGATCACCATGCTGCCCAACGGCGCCCTGGTGAAGAGCTGTTACGCCGAGGTACTGCCCGCCGCCGCTGAGGGGGCCCTGTTCATCGACAGCTCGACGATCTCGGTCGACGATGCCCGTGAGGTCAACAAGGTCGCCCTCGAGCACGGCTTCGCCCAGCTCGACGCCCCGGTGTCCGGCGGCGTCAAGGGCGCGGTGGCCGGCACGCTGGCCTTCATGGTCGGCGGTTCCGATGAAGCTGTCGAGGCTGCCCGGCCGGCGCTGGAACCCATGGCGGGCAAGATCATCCATTGCGGTGCCAGTGGCGCCGGGCAGGCCGCCAAGGTGTGCAACAACATGGTGCTGGCGGTGCAGCAGATCGCCGTCGGCGAGGCATTCGTCCTGGCCGAGAAGCTGGGCCTCGACAAACAGGCGCTGTTCGACGTGATCACCGGGGCGACCGGCAATTGCTGGGCTGTGCAGGTGAATTGCCCGGTGCCGGGACCGGTTCCGACGTCCCCGGCCAACAATGACTTCAAACCGGGGTTCGCCACGGCGCTGATGAACAAGGATCTCGGCCTGGCGATGGCTGCGGTGGAGTCCACCGGGTCATCGGCCCCGCTGGGCACACATGCAGCCGAGATCTACACGAAATTCGCGGCCGACCACGCCGACAAGGATTTCAGCGCGGTCATCGAGACGCTCCGCGGCTGAGCTACGCGGCTGACGGGCTGCGCTGCGCCCACCACTGAGTGTGCAGGCGCTGACATGCCGGCAGACGCAGTGCATCGGGGCCGGCGAAGTCGGGCCGGACCGCGACCGCACCGGGTGGAACCACACCGGCGTCGGGGGCGACCAACACGCCGGCCATCCCGGCTGCGTTGGCAGCACGCAGGCCCGTGGCCGAGCCCACCATGGCCAGCGCATCATGACCCGCCACGCCCAGCTCGGCCAAGGCGTGCCGGTACAGCTCCGCGCCGGGTGCGCTCACGTCATCGTTGGTGACGACGGTTTCCACCAGGCCGTCCCCGACCAGCTGACGCACCAGAGGTTCGGCCCAGCGCCGACGACCCGCCGCGACCACCCCGACCGGCAGGCCGGCCAGGAACGCGTCGTTCACCAGATCCTCCAGACCCGGCCGCGGCGTCAGGCCGGCGTCGAGGATCATCTCGTCGAACATCATGTCCTTGGTCATGCAGATCTCGTCGGCGAGCACTTCGGTGAGCACATCGCAGTCGGGCCCCACGCACCGCTTGCGCAGCTCCGCGGTGACCCGCTGGTGCTCGTCGTGCAGCGCGAGCAGCTGCTGGTACCGCGCAACGCCCCATTCGATGGGCAGACCGTGCGCGGCGAAGGCGGCGTTGAAGACCACGCGATGCCCGTCGACGTCGAGATCCGACAGCGCATCGAGGTCCAGGATCACCGCACGCAGCGGATGGGCGCTCACCTCAGGCTGCGAACAGTCCCACCAGAACCGCCCGGCCCGCCATGACTTCTCTTGTGTTGACGACACCCCATGAGAGTGGCCCACGTCACATCGGTCGCGCGTCCCCCCTACGGGGGATTAAGCGAGTTGATGTTTATCTGCTCCAGCCCTCGCCACCCGGTGCCACCTCTAGGGTGATGCCATGGCGCCCTCCAATCCAGTGCGCCTTGTGCTGGTCGACGACCACGAAATGGTCATCGAGGGTCTCAAGGCCATGCTTGCTGCGTTCAACGACCGGGTCGAGGTGGTCGGCCAGGCCGTCGGCGCCGAGCGGGCGCTGAGCGTCATCGAGACATTGGACCCCGACATCGTGCTGTGCGACGTGCGCATGGAGGGCTCCAGCGGGCTGGATCTGTGCCGGGTGCTGCGCGAACGCGAACCGGACCGCAAGGTGGTCATGCTGTCGGTCTACGACGATGAGCAATACCTGTTCCAGGCGCTGCGGGTGGGTGCGTCGGGGTACCTGCTCAAGAGCATCAGCAGCGACGAGCTGGTACGTCAGCTCGAATTCGCCCACAGCGGGCAGACCGCGATCGATCCTGGGATGGCGGCACGAGCGGCCGGTACCGCGGCCCGCCTGCAACGCGACGAGTTCTGGCCCGGTGTCCGGCAGGGTCTGACCCAGCGCGAGAGCGAGATCTTGTCCTTCGTCGTGGCGGGCCTGTCCAACCGCGGGATCGCCAACAAGCTGGTGATCGGCGAGGAGACCGTGAAGACCCACCTGCGCTCCATCTACCGCAAGCTCGGGGTCAGTGATCGGGCTGGCGCGGTGGCCACCGCACTACGGGAGGGCATCTACCAGTGAGCGCCAAGCCTGAGAAGCCGGGCCGCGACTTGACCTCCGAACCGGGCCCCATCGAGCTGACCGCCGAGGGGGAACTGGCGCTGCTGCGCGAGCTCATCCGCGCTGCATCGAGCGGCCCGGGTGTGGAGCCGTTGGCCGCTGCGGCGGCGCGGATGATCACTGCGTCCACCGCTACCGATGTGTGCTTCGTGCACGTGCTCGACGATTCTGAACGTGCACTGACGCTGGCCGGGGCCACGCCGCCGTTCGATGCCGAGATCGGCAAGATCCGGCTCCCACTGGGGCAGGGTATCTCGGGCTGGGTGGCCAGCCACCGTCAACCCGTGGTGATCAGCCACGACAAGGAATCCGATCCCCGCTACATGCCCTTCGAGTCGCTGCGCGGGCGTGACTTCACCTCGATGGTGTCGGTACCGATGGAGACCGGGCCCGGCGGGCTGGTCGGGGTACTCAACGTGCACACCGTCGATCGCCGTGAGTTCACGCCGCGCGACGTGGAGCTGCTGTTGATGATCGGCCGGCTCATCGCCGGTGCGTTGCACCAGGCCCGCCTGCACCGCCAGCTGGTGGCGCGCGAGCGGGCGCACGAGAATTTCGTCGAGCAGGTGATCCAGGCACAGGAGATCGAGCGGCGCCGGTTGGCCGGCGATATCCACGACGGCATCTCCCAGCGGCTGGTCACGCTGTCGTACCGCCTCGACGCCGCGGCCCGCGCGGTCGACCCGGAGACGGTGGCCGAACAGTTGGCGGCCGCGCGCGAACTGGTCGCGCTGACGTTGCAGGAGGCCAGGGCTGCGATCAGTGGGCTGCGTCCGCCGGTACTCGACGATCTCGGCCTGTCGGGCGGGCTGGCGAGCCTGGCCCGCTCGATCCCACGAATCCCGATCGACGTCGACCTCGCCGAGACCCGGGTGCCCGACCATATCGAGCTGGCGCTGTACCGCATCGCGCAGGAATGCCTGCAGAACGTGGTCAAGCACGCCGAGGCGGACCGGGCCCGGCTCACCTTCTCGGTTGACGACGGCGTGGCCCGGCTCGAAATCGTCGATGACGGAAAGGGTTTCGACACCTTCGAGCATCCGTTGGGCAGTGACGAGATGGGCGGCTACGGGTTGTTGTCGATGGCCGAGCGGGCCGAGATCGTCGGCGGCCGGCTGCACATCCGGTCGAGGCCGGGCGCCGGCACCACCGTGACCGCATCCATCCCGCTGACTTCGGCAATCACCTAGGGATCGAATCCTCAGCTTTCCTGGAGGTGCGCCCGGACAACGGGCACCGTGCGGGCGACCAGCTCCTCGGTCGATTGCGATGCGATCGGCTCGATTCGCAGGATGTGGCGCAGATAGGCGATGCCCAACAGTTGACCCATGGCCAGGTCCACCCGTAGTTCGGCATCGGCACCGTGCAGGGCTGTCGCGATCTGTGGGTAGAGCCGCTGCTCGATGAACTGACGGACCAGGGCCGCCGATTCCTCATGGGTGGCGGCTCCACGCAGGATCGCCAACAGGGGCGAGCGGGTATCGGGATGCTCCCAGAACTCGAAGAAGACCTCGGTCAGCCGTTGAGCCAGGTCGGCGGGACCGTCGTCGAGGATCCGCGCGCTGAATTGTTCGGGGTCGAACGGCCAGCCGACAGTGACCCGGAACAGGTCGGCCTTGCTGCCGAAGTAGTGCCGGATCAGGGCCGGGTCCACCCCCGCTGCCGTCGCGATGTCGCGCAGGGAGGTCTTGTCGTAGCCACCATCGGCGAACATCCGCCGGGCGGTGGCCACCAGCTCGTCACGGGTCCCAGGCTGTCCCGGTCGTCGTCCACGTGGCGGCATAGTGCCGAAATTCTACAGTCGTTGACTTCTTGACGGGCCCGGGATTACCCTCGAAATCATTAATTCCACAAATGAGGAGTTATTCGATGCCCGCTCCACGCTGGGTCGCACATGCCAACAAGCTCGGCCTGAACAAGCTCACCCGGTTCATCGCCCCGTGGGCGCCGGGGTGGGCAGTTGTCATCCACCGGGGACGCAAGTCCGGCCGGACCTTCCGGACTCCGCTGTGGGCGTTTCGACGAGAGCACGGCTACGTCATCGCACTGACCTACGGCTCACAGGCCGACTGGGTGCGCAATGTGCTGGCCGCCGGCGGGTGCGAACTGGAAGCGCGGCGCCGCACCTACCGGCTGACCGCACCCGAGGTGTACCACGACGCCAAGGCCACGGACATGCCCGCGTTCATCCGCTTCATGCTGCGCCGGGTGATCAAGGCGCCGGAGTTCCTCAGCCTCCGGTTCGCGGATTAGCCGCCGAGCTTCCCGGCGAGTTCGGGACACTCGTACTTGAGGGCCACATCCACGATCGTCATGAGCGCGTCGGGTGGGAGCTTGCTGCCCATCTGGGTCAGCACGTTGACGACATCCTGCTTGGTCTTGTTGAAGCTGCCGCCGGCCATGATGCAGGCCATCATCAGCTGATCCCCGATGGCATTGTCCGAACCCTCGATGCCGGCGGCGCGGACCTCGGCGAACGCTTCCGGCGGCAACCCCGCCGAACCACGCGGTGACCCGGCGGTCGGTTTGGGGCTCTTCGTGGGAGTTCGCTTGGGCGCCTTCGACGTCGCCGTGAACGGCGTGACGTCATCGGGGGCGGTTGCCACCCCGGTGGTCGTGGTACTGCAGGCAGCCATCAACACGACAGCGACGGCGCCGAGCGCCGCACCCGCTCGCTTGGCGTTCATCCGTACTCCCCTCAACTGCGTTCAACGGTAGTGGGGGTCAGGCGGGTGGGCCAGAAACCGGCCTCAGAAATCACCGGAGTGTCGGCGCAGGGTCTCGATCGACGCGACCAGGGCTCGTGACTGCTCCTCCGACATCCCGACATCGGCGAAGACCTGCTCGTTCAAGGTCACCGTGGCGTCCTCGACCGTCGATCGCCCGAGTTCTGTGATGCGCACCAGCGTGGTGCGCCCATCGGTGGGGTGTGGGACGCGTTCCACCAGACCGTTGGCTTCCAGGCGCCGGATCGCGTGCGTGACGCTGGTGACGTGGACCTGAAGGCGATCGGAAGCCTTGGTGATCGGCAATGCACCGGCACGGCTGAAGGCCAGCAGGCGCAGCAGTTCGAACCGCGAGAAACTCAGATCGTATGGCCGCAACGCGGTCTCCACCCGGGCCAGCAAGATCTGGTGGGCGCGCATCACCGACGTCACCGCGACCATGCCGCCGGCCACGTCACCCCAGCCTGCGGCCTCCCAGTTCGCGCGGGCCTGCGCGATCGGGTCACGCTTGTCCGGTGGCGAGGTCACGCCTCTTCTTACCGCATCACCGCGCACGCCCCGCGCATTCCGCGCGCAATCTGTGGTTCGGCCCGCCGAGCCTCAACCGGCGGCGGTCACCGCGTTCAACACTGCCCGGGTGGACTGCCGTGAACCGATGGTGATCCGCACCGCACCGTCGGTGTAGTGACGCAATTGCAGCCCGGTGCCGTCGAACACCTCGGGCCACGGCGTGGGCTTGCCGGGGAGAAACAGGAAGTTGGCCTGCCCGTCGGTGCTGTAGACGCCGAGCGCTCGTAACCGCATCTGTAGATAGCGCCTTTCCGAGGCAATCATCCGGATACGTTGGCGCAGTTGATTTTCCGCAGAATAGGATGCTGCGACCGCCACCTGGGCACTGAGCCCGATCCCGAACGGCAACTGCATCCGCCACAGCTCGCGAGCGAGGTCGGGAGCGCAGAACCCGTAGCCGATCCGCAACCCGGCCAGACCGTAGGCCTTCGAAAACGTCCGTACCACCACGACATTGCCGAATCGGGCGACCAGGCTCGGCCCGTCGATGCGCTGCTCGGCGGCCAGGAACTCCACGTACGCCTCGTCCAGCAGGACGACGGTGTCGGTGGGCAACCGGGTCAGGAACCGCTCGATCTCGACGGCCGGCTCGATGGTGCCCGTCGGATTGTGCGGTCGGCAGAGCACCACGACTTTCGCCGGTACCGCGGCCTCGGCCATCGCGTCGAGATCGTGCCGGCCGTGTGCGTCGAGCGGAACGGTGACCGTCCGTAACCGCGCCATCTGCGCGAAGATCGGGTAACCGTCGAAGTTGGGTGCCGCCATCACCAAGGTGTCACCAGGACTGGTCACCGCATGCAGCACCTGCATGATCACACCGGTCGCACCGGGGCCGACGATCACCTGTTCCTCGGCGATCCCATCGTGATCGGCGATCAGCGAACGCAACCGCTGCGGCAGGAATTCCGGATACCGGTTGGCGGCCTCATCGCACGCCCGCAATGCCGAACGCACTGCAGGCAATGGTGGAAAAGGGCATTCGTTGAGCGACAGTGCCAACGGGTTGACCGCCTGCGGCAGCGCACCGACGGCGTCGAGAAGGGCCGCGCGAGGAGCCACCATCACACGTTCCTCGAGTCGCCGCGGCCGCCCCACCGCACGGCGGCGGCCCCGGCGAAGTCACCGGCGTGGGCGAAGGCGGCCATCAGCACGGTATCGCCGGCCTTCACCCGCCCGCCGGTGACGGCCCGGTCGAGGTTCACGGGTATGCCTGCGGCGAAGAGGTTTCCGCATTCCTCAAAGGTGTCGACGTGGCGCTCGGGCGGCAACTCCAGGGCCTCGCGCCAGTTCCGCAGGAACACCCGGTTGGGCTGATTGGTCACGAACAGGTCGATATCCTTGGGCTGCACACCGATCCGGTCGCAGACGGCATAGGACACCTCGGGGACCTGCCGGTTTCCCCTGGCCAGCACCTTGGTGATCTTGCTCTCGGTGAACCCGATGCAGGCCTCCCCCGGGCCGGCCTGCCACCATTTGCGCGGCGGGTCCATGACAACCGTCATATCCCCGGCGTACTCGCCGTAGGTGCGGCACTCGATGTCGAGGATCGGCGACTGGTCGGACAGCGTCACCAGCCCCACCGCGGCCCCGTCGCCGGGAACCGCCGCCTGCGCCTTGCGCCGGATGGTCTCCTGATCGAACACCTGGCCTGCCGAATTCTGGGCGATGGCGATCACCGCGGTCCGGCCCTCCCCCGAACTCAACAGGGTGCGGGCCACCTTGAGCCCCAGCACGAACGCGGCACAGCCGCCGTTGTGCAGGTCGATCACCCAGTTGGGCTTCATGCCCAGCCGGTGCGCCATGCCGGCACCGCCACCATAGAACGGCATGTCGGGCAGCTGCGTGTGGGTGATCAAGACATCGGCAGCGGTGATGACATCCGCACCGTGCCGTTCGATCAACCCGGCGGCGGCCCGCTCCACCATGTCGATCGCGGTTTCGTCGGGCCCGACGTGATGACGGAACCGCGGCGCCCGGAACATCACATTCTCGGCCAGCTCGTCGGTTTCGGCGAACCCCGCGTAGTAGTCGGCACTGATCGGGTCACCGGGCAGATACGTCGACACGTCGATGAGGCTGACGGGAGTGTTCTCGGTCATCAGCGGACCTCACTTCATCCAGGCCGGGGTGACCGGCAGGCCGTTGCGGTGCCGGTATTCGGCGATTGCCTTGAGGTTTCGCAGCTCCAACAGATGGCCGGGACCGAACATGTCCCAGAAATCGCCCACCCAGACCGGTCGCGCCGGGGGCGCGGTCTCCGGGTAGGGGTTCTCGTCGTAGAACGGATGATGGCAATTCGTCCACAGCACAACCGAACCCGGCTTGTCGAAGACAACCTGTGCATCGACGATGCGCATCAGATAGATCATCCACAGGTGCTTGCCCTGGTCCCACGCGCAGTGGTAATCAACGGTCAGCGCGTCGCGGTTCGCCACGGTGCGGGTGTAGATCGCACTTCCCGGGCCCGACGGCCCGGCACCGAGCCGGTCATGCGCCAGCCACAGCCCGGGCTCCTCCGTCGGGGTGAAACCACGCAGGCTATAGGTCCACTCCTCCAGGCAGCGGGTATCGGACAGGTAGTCGAACAACTCGTCGGGCGGGCACTCGATGTAGTCGTTGACCGTGCAGTACTGACCGAACACCTGGTCGTGCGGGTAAACCGACCGCATCATGTCCATGATGATCGGAGTGGCCTGCTCCTTGGGTGAGGTCTCGATCCGGATGAGTCCGTCCATCGGGTTACGGGTGCCCCGGTGGACCGTGATGTCTTCAAGCGCGGGCAGTGACATGAGACCTGTTCTCCTTCGTATCGGAAGTGGCGCCATTGGTGGCGAGAAATGCTGCGAAAGGCGGGATTTCGTCGGCCGAACACTCGATGCTGAGCACCGATGGTCCGTCGTTGTCGAGGGCCATGCCCAGCGCTTGGGGCAATTGGCGGACGTCGGCGACGTCGTAGGCGGGTAGGCCGGGGAACATCGCGGCCAGCCCGGCACCCAGCCGGCTCGGGCCGAACCTGTTGTAGGAGTAGCGGTCCTCGTAGAACAGCTGCTCACGGGTGACGCACATCGCGTGCGCGTGATTGTCGAACAGTACGAAGGTGATCGGCAGCCGGTACTGCACCGCGGTGTGAATCTCCATGCCGTGCATGAAGAATGAGCCGTCACCGGCAACCACCACGGTGCGCCGGGCGGTGCCCCCGGCGGCCCGGTGAAACGTCATCCCGATCCCGGCGCCGAAGCTGTAGCCCATACCGCCCATTCCGAGCGCCACCATGAAGCGCCCGTCCCGCCGGGCGGGCAGGTAGTGGATCGCCGAGGCCCCCACGTTGCCGGCGTCCACGACGATGTCGGTGCCGTCGGTCAGGGCCGCGTCGAGCGCTGCCATCGCGTCGCGGTACCGGATACCTGGACCGTCATGGACCGGCGGCCGCAGTTCGGTGCGCGGCGAGTGGTCGGGCACCCGAACCAGGGTCGGCCGACCTGCCCCGGACAACGCGCGGGCCAGATGCGTCAACGATTCCCGTAGGTCCTCGGCGTGGATGTGGGTGCACGACGGATAGGGCACCTGTGCCCCGATCGAGTAGGTCGCCACCTTGCCCAGCGCCGCGTCGAGACCCGCCCGTGCGGTCACCGTCATACGGGTTCCGACCAGCAGGCACAACGCGCTCTGACTTGCGGCGACAGCCACCCCGGGATGCCCCATCACCCCGGCCACCCCCAGTGCGGAGGACGAGCCGAATCCCGGGATGCCGGCCACGTCTTTGGCATCGGGCACCGTCGCCACCCGCGCACGCAGCGTGGCTCGAAGACGTTCCAGTTCGGCGCGGGCGTCGTCACGGGCGACCTGCTCACCGGCGATGATCGTGATCGGCCCGTCGGCGTCGCGCAACGCCTGCTCGAGTATCTGCGGATCGGAATTGCCGGGACCGCCCGCGACGGTCCTGTCGACGGTCCTGTCGACGGTCCTGTCGACGGTCCTCTCGACGGTCCGGGTGGCGCGTCCATTCCCCCGGCCTGCGGTCGCGACGGGCGCCCCCACCTCGGCCTGCTGGATATCCTTGGGCAGCAACAGAACCGCGGGTCCGCCACGATGGGCAGCCGCCAGCGCCTCGGGCAGCGCGGTGAGGATGTCGGTGGGCGTGAGCACCCGGCGGCAGTACACCGAGACCGCCGAGAAGAGGGCCTGCGCATCCAGACTCCCGTTGGCCCCGCTGGTGTCCTGGAAGGCGCCTCTGCCGTCGAGCGTGGTCGGTGCCTGCCCGATCAGGGCCAACACCGGAACGCGGCTGGCCAGCGATTCGGCCAGGCCGGGCACGGTGTTCAGGCAGCCGCCGCCGGACGTCGCCGCCACCACGCCGATCCCGGCGCCGCTGCGGCTGTACCCGTCCGCCATCGTGGCAGCCGAGAATTCATGCTTGGCCAGCACCGCGGTGATGTCGTCACGAAAGTACGCGGCATCGTAGAGATCCTCGATGTTGGCGCCGTCCACACCGAAGATGTGCGAGACCCCGGCCGCGGCCAGATATCCGACGATGTGGTCCACCACCCTGTGTGCCTCGACCATGTGTCACCTACTTCCGTGCTCTGCCAGTGACACGACACGTGGGCAGCATCGGTTCACCCACGATCAAGATCAGTTCGATCACCGCCCGGCCGAAACCGCATTCCAGCAGGAGAAGTGCGAGCAGCCACCCGCCGGAATGCGGTTTCGGCGCAAGGTTGCAAGACTGGGCATAGTGGAGGACATGGACTGGGACGACGCGTATCGGCAGGAAACCCCGCCGCCGTGGAGCATCGGCGCCCCGCAACCCGAGCTTGCCCGACTCATCGAGCAGGGCAAGGTGCACGGCGAGGTTCTCGACTCCGGGTGCGGGCACGCCGCACTCTCGCTCGCACTGGCGGAGCAGGGTTACACCGTTGTCGGACTGGATTCCAGTCCGACAGCGGTCGCAGCGGCGACCGCTGTCGCAGCCGAACGTGGTTTGACCACAGCGAGTTTCGCGCAGGCCGATATGACATCGTTCACCGGCTACGACGGCAGGTTCAACACCGTGCTCGACAGCGGCCTTCTGCACGCGCTCCCGATCGACGGCCGCCGGCCCTACATCCAGGCCGTCCACCGAGCCGCGGCCCCGGATGCACGGCTGTACATCCTGGCCTTTGCGACAAGGCCCTTCGGCGACCACGCGCCCGGCCCCAACGGCTTCACCGCCGACGAGTTGCGTGACACCGTCGCCGACTGTTGGACCGTGGACGAGATTCGCCCGGCCAAGCTGTACGCCAACGACGGTCCGGCCGACGGCCCGGCGTCAGTACCCGGTGTCGAGAGCGACGGTGCCGGCCACATCACGATGCCGGGCTTCCTGCTGAGCGCACACAAGGGAAGCTGACGCAGCGGGACTCAGAGCTGCTTCTCGAGGAGCACCTTGCCTTCGGGGGACGTAACCAGTTGCACCGCAGCGATATCCGTCATCGGCATCTGGGTATTGCCGCTGGGCAGTGCGGTGGCCCCGGACAGGCCCAGCCACGTCGCGATCTCGTCGCGACTGCCGTCGCGGCCGATCACCACCATGCCGAGGTTCTGCGGGGGTGCGTCCTGCTTGCCCCAGCTCCCGTAACTGCAGGCCATGTCGATGCGGGTACCCCAGGAGTAACCGGTCATCGCGATGCTGGCGTTGATGGGTGTATCGGAGACCTTGCGCATCGCCAGCATCTCCGCACTCTGCTGCTCGGAGCCACTGTGCAGGCCGAACACTTCGGGACGAACGCCGACCAACACACCCAGTGCCAGCAGGGCAGCGGCCACACCCACGGCGGCCGTGGTCACCCAGCGCGAACGCCGCCGGCCCCAGCTGACCTTGGCCAGCACGGACTGCAGCACCTCGGGCCGCAGCGGCGGATCGGGCTGTTCGGATTCGAGGGCAAGTACGTCGTCGAGCTCGAGCATGGCCAGCAGAGCGGGCATCCCGGTCAACTCGGCCACCGCGGAACGGCACTGCGCGCAGCCCTCCAGATGAGCCTCGTACTCGCGTCGTTCGCCGCTTTCCAGCGAGCCAAGCACATAGGCCGCATCCCAGGTCCGGTACTTGTCGAGCGCAGGCGGATCAGGAACGTGCGGCACACCGAACAGTGTCATCGTGTCACCCCCATCTCCTGCAAATTCAGTCTCAGCGCGCGTACCGCGTAGTGCAGCCGCGATTTCACGGTGCCCTCGGGTATCTGCAGATCGTTGGCAATCTGCCCGGTTGTCCAGCCCTGGTAGTACGCCCGGCGGACCACCGCCCGGTGTTCGTCGGAAAGTTGGCTCAGCGCCGTGCTCAGCAGGATTCGGTCCAACGCGTTGTCCACTTGGTCGGGGGTCGCGGCGGCGGCCTTGGAATGGTCTGCCACCTGTTCGGGGTCGGAAACCCCGGTTTCGTTCCGAAAACGGGCACTCCGACGTTCATCAATGATCATGTTTCGGGCCACGGTAAACAACCACGCCCGTGCCGAACGGTCGGTGTCGGCGGTGACGTCAGGGTGCCGCCAGGCACGCAGCAGCGTTTCCTGCACCACGTCCTCGGCCCGGGCACGGTCACCCGTGAGTCGAAGCGCGTAGCGCCATAGAGCTGCAGCATGCTCGTCGTAGAGCACCCGCATCATGGCGGCCTCCGGATCATCCATTCCCTACCTCCGTCTGTGATACGACGTTGGAGGCGATCCGGTTCAATTACTACCTTTGCGCGTGGGCTTACACCAGCACCTGTGCGCGATTCGAGTATTGATTGCTGGCGTTAATTACTGAGTGAGGATTCGGGGGCCGTCTTCGGTGACGGCGACCGTGTGCTCCCAGTGCGCCGCGCGGGTCCCGTCGGCGGTGACGACGGTCCACTCGTCGTCGAGGATCACCGTCTCGGTCGTGCCCAGGGTGAGCATGGGCTCGATCGCCAGTACCGAGCCAGGCTCCAGGTACGGGCCGCGCCCGGGCGAGCCTTCGTTGGGCAGGAACGGGTCCATGTGCATCTGCCTGCCGATGCCGTGGCCGCCGTAGCCGTCGACGATCCCGTATCTGCGGTCGTGGCGGGCTTCGGCCGCGTGGGTCTCGACCTCGATCGCGTGCGAGACATCGGTGAGGCGATTTCCGGGCAGCATCGCGGCGATGCCGGCCTCCATCGCCGATTTCGTTGCCGCAGAAAGGGCTTCGTCGGCCGCGATGATCGCGCCGACCCCGAAGGTGACCGCCGAGTCGCCGTGCCAGCCGTCGACGATCGCGCCGCAGTCGATGGACACCAGGTCTCCAGCGGCCAGCACCTCGTCGGCGGTCGGAATGCCGTGCACCACACGGTCATTGACCGACGCGCAGATACTGGCCGGGAATCCGTGGTAGCCCAGGAACGACGGGGTGCCGCCACCGTCACGGATGACGGATTCGGCGATCTGATCCAGTTCGAGGGTGGACACACCGGGGGCGGCAGCCGCCCGGACGGCCCGCAGCGCCGAGGCGACGAGCGCCCCGGCCACGGCCATGGCGTCCAGCTCTCCGGCGCTGCGCTGCGCAACGACCTTGCGCTTACGCAACCCCGGCAATCTGATCACTTACCCAGTGCGTGCAATGCGCGGGCGAACACCTCGTCGAGGGCGCCCACCGCATCCACGGTCTTCAGGTCGTCGCGGTAGTACTCCAGCAGCGGCTCGGTCTCGTCGCGGTAGACCTTCATGCGGTTGCGAATGACCTCGTCGGTGTCGTCCGCGCGGCCCCGGCCCTTGAGCCGGGTCAGCAGCTCGTCCTCGGACACCTGGAACTCCACCACCGCGTCCAGCTTGTGGTTACGTGCGGCAAGCATGTCCTTGAGCGCCCCGGCCTGCTCGACCGAGCGCGGATACCCGTCGAGAATGAATCCGTCGGCAGCGTCGGCCTGATCGATACGGTCCTCGACGAGGCGGTTCGTCAGCTCGGCCGGCACCAGATCGCCGGCGTCCAGGTAGCGCTTGGCCTCCAGGCCGAGCGGAGTGCCGTCACCGATGTTCTTGCGGAAGAGATCCCCGGTGGAGATTTGCGGGATGCCGAGCTTCTCGGACAGCTTCTCCGCCTGCGTGCCTTTGCCCGCCCCGGGCGGTCCGAGTAGAACGACTCTCACTTCAGGAACCCTTCGTAGTTGCGTTGCATGAGCTGGCTCTCGATCTGTTTGACGGTATCCAGGCCGACACCGATCATGATCAGCACCGCGGTACCGCCGAACGGCAGATTCTGTACCGAGCCCGTGTTTCCGATCTGCAGGAACAAGTTGGGCAGAACGGCGATCACACCGAGGTAGATCGAGCCGGGCAGGGTGATCCGGCTGAGCACATACCGCAGATAGTCCGCGGTCGGTTTGCCGGGCCGGATGCCCGGGATGAATCCGCCGAACTTCTTCATCTCGTCGGCGCGCTCGTCGGGGTTGAAGGTGATCGACACGTAGAAGTACGTGAAGAAGATGATCAGGCCGAAGTAGAGCGCGATGTACACCGGATCCGCCGGATTGGTCAGATAGTCGGCGACAAACTTGTCCCACCATCCGGTACCCGGGTTGGAGCTGCCGCTCTGGATCAACTGGGTGATCAGGTGCGGGATGTAGATCAGCGACGACGCGAAGATCACCGGGATGACGCCGGCCTGGTTGACCTTGAGCGGCAGGTAGGTGGAGGTGCCGCCGTACATCTTGCGGCCCACCATGCGCTTGGCGTACTGGACCGGGATGCGGCGCTGGCCCTGCTCGACGAACACCACGCCCACGATGATGGCCAGGGTCGCGGCGACCACGGCGGTGAACACCAGTCCGCCACGGCTCTCCAGGATGGTCTGGCCTTCGGACGGGATCCGGGCCGCGATGCCGGCGAAGATCAGCAGGGACATGCCGTTGCCGATGCCGCGCTCGGTGATCAGTTCGCCCATCCACATCACCAGTGCCGCGCCTGCGGTCAGCACGAGCACGATGACGATCAGACCGAAGATCGAGCTGTCCTGGATGATGTCGAGGCTGCAGCCCTGCAGCAGGCCGCCGTTGGCGGCAAGCGCCACGATGCTGGTGGCCTGCAGGACGGCCAGCGCGATCGACAGATAACGCGTGTACTGCGTCATCTTGGCCTGACCGGCCTGGCCCTCCTTCTGCAACTGTTCGAATCGCGGGATCACCACGACCAACAGCTGCACGATGATGCTGGCGGTGATGTAGGGCATGACGCCCACTGCGAACACTGTCAGCTGCAGCAGCGCGCCACCCGAGAACAGGTTGATCAACGAGTAGATCTGCGCCGAATCTCCGCCGCTGACCTGCTCGATGCACTTCTGGACGTTCGGGTAGTTAACCCCCGGAGACGGGATCGACGCGCCGGCCCGGTACAGGATCACCAGGCCCAACGTGAAAAGGATCTTGCGTCTGAGGTCGGCCGTCCGCAGCGATGAGATGAAAGCCGAAAGCACTCTTCCTCCTGCGCAGCCGACCTTTAAGCGCGGCGTGCCAATGGGGCTGGTGGAGCCAGCGTCGATGGTCAAGTCGTGTACGACCGCCCTGCAAGCGCGCAGCCTGCGGACTCAGTCGTCAAATCAGTCTACGAGAGTAACAGTTGAGTCGGATAGGACCCCTGCGCGCACCCGCACCCCCTCTCCGATCCGTCCCTGTAGGGCCCGGCTGCGGAGCAGAGCCGCTCTTCAGAATCGGAGCGTACAGTCGGCGACAGCTCATTACCTCACCTAACTAACACGTTGATTTTCACTGAACAAAGGGGAATTCATGGCTCGGACCGCTGACGACTCGTGGGATCTCGCATCCAGCGTGGGTGCCACGGCGACGATGGTCGCGGCAGCGCGCGCAATGGCCACCAACTCCGATGACCCGGTGATCGACGACCCCTTCGCCGCTCCCCTGGTTCGCGCCGTCGGGATGGACTTCTTCTCCCAACTCGCCGACGAGAACTTCACCACCGAAGGACTCGACGAAGAGGCGGCTACCGGCCTGATCCGTTTCGCCAACGGCATGGCCGCCCGCACCCGCTTCTTCGACGACTTCTTCCTGAGCGCGTGCCGCACCGGCATCAGGCAGGCGGTGATCCTGGCGGCCGGCCTGGACTCGCGCGCCTACCGGCTGCCGTGGCCGGCCGGCACAGTCGTCTACGAGGTCGACCAACCCGAGGTGATCGAGTTCAAGAGCGCCACCCTGGCCGGCTTGGGCGCTGAGCCGACGACCGACCGCCGCACCGTGGCGATCGATCTGCGTTTCGACTGGCCCTCGGCACTGACCGAGGCCGGCTTCGACCCGTCGGTGCCGACAGCGTGGATTGCCGAGGGGTTGCTGGGCTACCTACCCGGCGACGCCCAGGATCGTTTGCTCGACCAGGTCACCGCGCTCAGCGCGCCCGGCAGCCGCCTCGGCGTCGAGGGTGTGCCCGCCACCGAGTCCAACGACGAAGAGACGATTCGGGCCAAGATGAAGGAGTTCACCGACCGCTGGCGTGCGCACGGCCTGGACATGGACCTCAACGAGCTGATCTTTTTCGGCGACCGCGCCGACGTGACCACGTATCTGGAAGGACATGCCTGGAAGACGACCGGCATCTCGTCCAACGATCTGCTCACCCGTACGGGCCTGCCCCCGGTCGAGGATGAGGCCCACGCGGCGTCGGTGCTCTACATCAGCGCCGAGAAGTGAGGTAGGTGAGTGATGGCACGGTCTGACACCGACAGCTGGGATCTGGCCTCCAGCGTGGGCGCGACGGCGACGATGGTCGCCGCCGCCCGCGCAATCGCCAGCGCCGAACCCGAGCCGCTGATCAACGACCCGTATGCCGCGGACCTGGTGCGCGCCGTCGGGGTGGAGTTCTTCACCAAGCTCGTCGACGGTGAGATCGCCCTCGACGGTGAGTTGGCCGCCGGCGCCGAGTTGATGATCGGGATCATGGCGGTGCGGACGAAGTTCTTCGACGACTTCTTTCTGAGCGCGTGCCGCACCGGTATCCGCCAGGCCGTGATCCTGGCCTCCGGTCTGGACTCGCGGGCCTACCGGCTGCCGTGGCCGGACGGCACGGTGGTCTACGAGATCGACCAGCCCGAGGTGATCGGGGCGAAGACCGCCACCATGACGCAGATCGGGGCCACGCCCGCGGCCGAGCGCCGCATCGTGGCCGTCGATCTGCGCGAAGACTGGCCCGCGGCGCTGCGAGCGGCCGGCTTCGATCCGACGGCGCCGAGCGCGTGGAGCGCCGAGGGGCTGCTGGCGTATCTGCCGCCGGAGGCCCAGGACCGGTTGTTCGACAACATCACCGCACTCAGTGCCCCGGGCAGCCGGCTCGCCACCGAGTTCCATCCCGATATCGCGGCGAACCTGCGCGAGCGCGGCAACGCGATGAGCGAGCAGTGGCGTCAACACGGCTTGGACCTCGACCTGGCCAACCTCTGGTACGACGGCGAGCGCAACTCGGTCACCGAATATCTCTCCGGCAGCGGATGGTCGGTGACGGCACAGACGCGGCCCGAACTGTTCGCCGAATACGGTCGCGAGTTCCCCTCCGGAGAAGCCGCTGCACCGCAACGTAATTCGCAGGCCGTCATCGCCGTACGAGACTAGGAGCACCATGACACGCACCGAAGGCGACAGCTGGGATCTGGCCAGCAGCGTCGGAGCCACCGCGACCGGTGTCGCAGCATCCCGCGCGCTGGCCACCAAACAACCGGAACCGCTCATCAACGACCCGTTCGCCGACGCCCTGGTGCGCGCCGTGGGCTTGGAACACAGCATCCGGCTCGCCGACGGCGAGGTGTGCGTCGAGGGCGATCTGATGCTGGACCGGCAGCGGATGTGCGAGCAGATCGCCGTCCGGACCCGGTTTTTCGACGACTTCTTCACTCAGGCAGGCACGGCGGGCATCCAACAGGCAGTGATCCTGGCCTCCGGTCTCGACACCCGCAGTTACCGGCTACCCTGGCCGGCCGACAGCGTGGTGTTCGAGGTGGACCAGCCCGCGGTCTTGGAGTTCAAGACCCGCACGCTGACCGATCTCGGGGCCCAGCCGGCCGCCGAACTTCACACCGTCGCGGTCGATCTTCGCGATGACTGGCCGGCAGCCCTGCGCGCCAACGGCTTCGATCCAGCCGTCCCGACCGCCTGGATTGCCGAAGGTCTGCTGATCTACCTGCCGCCGGAGGCCCAGGACCGGCTGTTCGACAACATCACCGCGCTCAGCGCGCCGGGCAGCCGGCTGGCCACCGAACACATGGACACCGCCGCAATGTCGAAGGACTGGTCGGCTCGGGTCAGTGAATGGTCCAAGAAGGTCGGCACCGACGTGGATCTGCTGGACCTGTTCTACTCAGGCGACCGGACATCGGCCCGCGATCACCTCTCCGCACAAGGGTGGGACGTCACGGTGCAGCCCACCCGGGCCGCCTACGAATCGCACGGTTTCGCCTATCCCGAGGAACTTGACGAGATCGCCGGCGATTCTGGTTATCTGTCGGCAACGCGCAAGACATCGAAATAAGGAAGGCCCGCACGATGGCACGTACCGATGACGACAGTTGGGATCTGGCCTCCAGCGTCGGCGCCACCGCGACGCTGGTGGCGACCGGGCGGGCGATCGCCAGCCAGGATGCGCACGGGCTGATCGACGACCCGTTCGCTGCGCCGTTGGTGCGCGCGGTGGGTATCGAGGTGTTCACCAAGATGGTCGACGGTGAGCTGAGTCTGGATGCGCTGGCCGAACTCGCACCGGATGCGGCCGAGCGGGCTCGCTCCAACATCGACGAGATGGCCGTGCGCACACGGTTCTTCGATGACTTCTTTCTGAGCGCGTGCCGCACCGGTATCCGGCAGGCGGTGATCCTGGCCTCCGGTCTGGACTCGCGTGCCTACCGGCTGCCCTGGCCCGAAGGCACGGTGGTCTACGAGATCGACCAGCCCGAGGTGATCGAGTTCAAAACTCGCACGCTGGCCGACCTGGGCGCGGAGCCGACGGCGGAGCGACGCACGGTGCCGATCGACCTGCGTAACGACTGGCCGGCCGCCCTGAAGGCAGCGGGATTCGATCCGTCCGCACCGACCGCGTGGTGCGCCGAGGGTCTGTTGATCTATCTGCCGCCCGAAGCGCAGGACCGGTTGTTCGACAACATCACCGCACTCAGCGTGCCCGGCAGCATGGTGGCCACCGAGTTCGTGCCCGGGCTCAAGGATTTCGACCTGGAAAAGGCTCAGGCGGCCACCGCGGTGTTCAGCCAGATGGGTCTGCACATGGACATGCCGTCGCTGATCTACCACGGCGAAAGACATTCGGCCGCCGACTATCTGGGCCCCAAGGGCTGGAAGATGTCCGGAGCCGCTCGCGCGGAGCTGTTCGTCCGCCACGGGCTGCCCGTCCCCGACCGTGACGAGAACGATCCGATGGGCGAAATCGTCTACATCAGCGGAACGTTGGGCTGAGCTCGGGCGAAGCGCAGCGTCTCGCCTCTGGCTCCGCCCATCCACAAGTCCTGGCAGGCGGCGGCCATGTCCTCCAGTCCGTCGACGATCTCGCCGAAGACGTTGCCGGGCACCCAACCCTGGTCTCCGTTGATCAGTAGATTGTTGCGACCGTAGAACAGCGCGAGGTCGACGATCGCGCCGGTGGTCCCGGTGCCCGTGCTGTTCTCGTATCCGTACGCGGGGTTGCCCAGATCGTCGGAGTCGAAGGAGAACCAGCACAGATCGCCTGGTATCGGCGTGACGGTGGTGTTCTCTTTACCAGGGTCGGCACCGAATGCCGGGAGCAGAGTGTAGATCTCGTTACGTGCATACTTGCCGTGAAACACCTGCGCCGCCAATGGTAGGGCATCCCACACGGCGGCACACGTTCGCGGTGCTGCCTCATCGAGCAACCGGGCAACGCAGCTGACTCCACGCGTGTCCAGCGAAACGGTGATCAATCGGCTCATGCAACCTCCTCGGTGAGCATCGCCGGCACCCTGCGGTGCCAGTCCGTGGCGCTCTGGTAAGAGTCCCCCACCCGAAGCACCACCGCATCCCCGTGCCGGGGACCGACGATCTGTAGTCCGATGGGCAGGCCGCCCGAGCTGAACCCGCACGGCACCGAAAGTGCGGGCTGCTGGGTCAGATTGAACGGGTAGGTGTAGGGCGTCCAACTCGTCCAGTCGGGCGATGACGAGCCGTCGGGCACGTCCCGGCCGACCGCGAAGGCGGCCAGCGGCAGAGTCGGGGTGACCAGGATGTCGTAGGTCTGGTGGAACCTTCCCATCAGTTCTCCGAGTGTCATCCGGACGGCCATCGCGTCCAGATAGTCCGACGCGGTGAAGGCCGCCCCGGTTTCGGCCGTGCGCCGCAGGCCGGGATCGACACGTCCGGCGTCCGATCCACTCAGCTTGCCCTCCAACACCTTTGCCTCGCCGGAGAACCACAGCACGTGGAAGGCGTGCACCGGATCGGCGAAGCCTGGGTCGACCTCCTCGACGTGCGCCCCCACCGCCGCGAGTACCTCCACCGCCGCACGCACCGCAATGTCCACCTCCGGGTCGTTGGTGCCGTAGCCGAGGTTCGGCGAGAAAGCGACCCGCAGCCCTGCGATCGAGTGCCCGAGGGCAGACTTGAAAGACGAACGCGGAGAAGGCAGTGCCGACCAGTCACGCGCGTCGAATCCCGTGATCACGTCGAGCAGCGCGGCAACGTCGGCCACCGTCGTGGCCATCGGGCCGGCGTGCGAGAGCGTGCCGAACGGGCTCGGCGGATACAGCGGGATCAGACCGTAGGTCGGCTTGATCGCGACGGTGCCGGTGAACGCCGCGGGGATGCGCACCGAACCACCGCCGTCGGTGCCGACCGACCACGCACCCATACCGAGTGCCACTGCCGCGGCACTGCCACCGCTCGACCCACCTGCAGTCACCGCGGTGTCCCACGGATTTCCCGTCACCCCGTAACGCGGCGAATCGGTCACCCCTTTCCACGAGTACTCCGGTGTGGTGGTCTTGCCGAGGAGCACCGCACCGGACTCCCGCAGACGCGCCACGCTGGGCGCATCCTCGGCCCACGGACCCGCCTCGTCGATGAGCCAGCTGCCACGCAGTGTCGGCCAACCGCGCGTCCACAGCGCATCCTTGATCGAGGTCGGAATGCCATCGGCCGGGCCGAGCGGACACCCGTCATACCAACGCTTCTCGGACTCACGCGCGGCGGCGACCGCGCCGTCGGAGTCGACCAGGACGAACGCGTTGACCGCGTGATCGTGGCGGTCGATGGCCGACAGGGCGGCCTCGGTCGCCTCCACCGGGGACAGCGTCTTGGCGCGGTAGGCCTCAAGCAGCTCGACCGCCTGCATGATCGTCACCTCGGGCCCCCCGGTACGTAACCCAGCAACTTGTCGACCACGTTGAGTAGCGGCTGCCCAGCCAGCCAGCGCCGCGCATTGTCGGCGAACTGAGCGGCCAGGGTGTCGCGGAACCCTACGACGTCGCCGGACATGTGCGCGGTGATGACGGCGCCCGGCGCGTCCCACAACGGGTGTCCGGCGGGCAACGGCTCGATGCTGAGCACGTCGAGGGTGGCTCCGCCGATGCGGCGTTCGGTCAGCGCGGCGAGCAGCGCGTCCTCGTCGACGATCGGCCCCCGCGCGATATTGACAAGGTGCGCATCGGGTTTCATCGCCTTGAGCACCGCCGCGTCGACCAGACCTCGCGTCGCCGGGGTGAGTGGGGCGGCAAGCACCAGGTGATCGCACCAGCCGACCGTCGTAGCCAGGTCGGTGGCGGCAACGATCGTTCCGAAATCCGGATCCCCGTCGGCGGCCGCCCGCCCGACGCCGCGCACGGACAGTCCGGCCACCCGAAGCAGACGCGCGATCTCGCGGCCGATGCCGCCCGTTCCGACCACCAGTGCGTGCGCGCCTGCGATGCTGCGGGTCTCGCGGTAACGCCACTCATGCCGACGTTGGAAGTCCAGGCTGGCCAGGCTCCCCTTGGCATGGGCCAGCACCGCGCCGAGCACGTATTCGGCTATGGGACGGTCGAATACGCCGCGGGCGTTGGTGACCACGACGTCGGATTCCCGCAGCTGGTCGAACAGCAGTGTGTCGACACCGGCTGCCGCGACGTGAATCCACTCCAGCGCATCCGCATGGGTCCAGACCTCACGAAGTGCGGTGGAGAAGTAGTCCCACAGCAGCAGCGCCTGCGCACCCTTGACAGCCTGGCCCAGCCCATCGGCGTCGCAGTAGCGGAACTCCGCGTCCACACAGTCCAATCCCGGCACCCGGTCGGTCTCACGCTCGCACAGCACCGCGATCACCGGTCGGGCAGCTTTGGGCGGCACCGTTCCGAGGCTAGGCGCCTTCGTAGGATTGTCAACAATCTGTTGCCGGTTCGCCCTTGCGGCCTCACACTGTGGACATGACGCTCGAGGATCTCGTTCCTCCCCCACCGTTGCAGCAGGTGGGGATAGGTGTCGTGACGCCGTATGACTTCGCCCTCGACCGCGAACTGTGGCGCTGGGTGCCCGATGACGTCAGCCTCTACGTCACCCGGTTGCGGTACGCGCCGCTTCCGGTGACCGTCGACATGGCGGTGCATGTCTCCGAACCCGAGCAGGTCGAGGCCGGTGCGGCGAACGTACTGGCAGTGTCGCCACTGGTCACGGCGTATGCGTGTACCGCGGGAAGCTTCGTCAAGGGAATGGCCGGCGAGGCCGCCCTGGTCGCGGCGATGCGTGCCGCCGGCGCCCCGGCTGCGGTGACCACCAGCGGCTCCATGCTCGCCGCACTCCGGCACCTCGGAGTGCGGACCGTCGCCACCGTCACCCCCTACACCACCGACCTGACCAGCGGGCTGACCACGTACCTGATGGAGGCCGGTATCGAGGTGGCCGCGACCGCAGGCCTGGGTATGACCTCGCGGATCTGGTCGGTCCCCTACGAGACGACAGCCGAGTTGGTTTGCGCCACAGACTGTTCCGACGCGCAGGCCATCGTCATCAGTTGCACGAATCTGCCTACCTACGATCTGATCGCCCGCCTGGAGCGCGAACTCGACAAGCCCGTCGTCACCGCCAACCAGGTCACCATGTGGGCGGCCCTGGCCGTCGCGGGCCGCAAGGCCGTCGGTGCCGGTCAACGGCTGCTGGAAACCTGAACACGTAGCAGAGAACGGAGATTGCATGGCCACGGTGGGCATCCTCTACCCCGGCCACAGCGCCGAAGACGACTTCGGTGCGCTGGAAACCCGCCTGCAGGCGAGCGTCAGACTGCCGGTTGCGATCACTTCCGTCGGCGAGGACGCCCATCGCGTCGATGCTCTCCTGGATCTCGGCCGGACCGAACGCCTGGCCGACGGTGTCGCACGGTTGGGGCCGGAGCATCCGGATTCGATGATGTGGGCGTGCACCTCCGGCAGTTTCGTCTTCGGCCGCGACGGCGCCCGACAGCAGGCCGATGACGTCGCCACCGCCTCCGGTGTCCCGGCGTCGTCCACGTCGATCGCCTTCGTAGATGCATTGCAGCACCTGGGTATACACCGGGTTGCGGTGGCCGCTTCCTACCCTGAGGACGTGGCGGCGCACTTCGTCGCATTCCTGGCGGGCGGCGGCGTGGACGTGGTGTCGATCGGCAGCCACGGCATCGTCACCGCGGCCGAGGTGGGCCGGCTGCAGCAGGCGCAGGTACTCGCGATGGTCGCCGCAGCCGACCATCCCGACGCCGAGGCCGTCCTGGTGCCCGACACTGCCATGCACACAATGGCTTTCATCGACCAACTGGAATCCGCCGTCGACAAACCGGTGCTCACCGCGAACCAGGTCACGGTCTGGAAGGGCTTGCAGCTGATCGGCTCGGTTCCGCCGCTGCCCGGGCTGGGCCGCCTGTTCGGAGCGAGGCCGTGACCGACTTCATCACCCCGCTCGAACAGGAGTCGACGCCGAGCATCGTCGCCGAAAAACTCCGGCAGGCCATCGCATACGGCGAACTCGTACCTGGCACGCAACTCGGCGAGGCTGAGTTGGCGCGCAGCTTCGGAGTCAGCCGCGGTCCACTGCGCGAGGGCATGCAGCGCCTCACCCAGGAAGGCCTGCTCATCGCGATCCGCAACCGCGGCGTGTTCGTCAACACCATGGACTCAGACGAGATCCGCGACATGTACCTGGCCCGCGAGGCGATCGAGCGGACCGCGAGCCGCCAGATCCTGCAGGGTGACTACGCGAGCGCCGGGGACGCGTTACTCGCCGTGGTGGAGGAAATGGCAGCAGCCAGAGACCTGGACGAGGTCAGCGAAGCCGACATGCGTTTCCACGAGCTGCTCGTCGAGCTCGCAGCCAGCCCCCGGCTCTCCCGTCTGCACCAGACCTTCCTGGTCGAGACCAGGATGTGCGTGCACGCACTGGCCGACACCTACGACAGCTCCACCGACCGGGTCAACGAGCATCAGGCGTTGGCCGGCGCCATCCGATCCGGCGACGTCGCACTCACCGACAAGCTGATGCTGGCCCACATGGAGGATGCCGTCGACCGGTTGATCGCCCGGCTACCGGCCGGCTGACGGAGACGACGTGCCGGCGTCGGTCTCTTTCTCTGTCTCGGTTTCCGCCTCGGTCTCGGTCTCGGTCTCGTAGTCCAGCTGGGGCGGTGCTTCCGGCGTCCCGGGTATCTCGGTGCCGCTGATCGGGCACCGCGCGGTTTCGGGCACCTTGATCAACGCGATCATCCCGATCACGCACGCAATCATCATGTAGTAGGCAGGCACCAGCTGGTCGCCCGTTTTTCCCACCACCCAATCGTTGACCGCCGGAGCCGTACCGCCGAAGAGCGACGTCGACACGTTGTACGCGATGGCGAAGCCGGCGTAACGCACCTGGGTTGGGAACATCGCCGGGAAAGTCGCGGAGATGGTCGACAGCTGCGGCACATAGAGCAGGCCCAGCACCGCGAACGCGATGATTGCGCCGACCATGTTCGTCGCCATCAGCAGGAACATCGGGATACCGGCGATGAAGAGGCCGATCAGCGAGAACCACCACATCGGTTTGCGGCCCACCCGGTCGGAGATGTGCCCGGACAACGGCAGGAACACCATCATCGACAGCATGCCGATGATGGGTACCACCAAGGAGTGGTTGCTCGACAAGCCGATCGTCTGTTCCAGGTAGGTCGGCATGTAGGTGAGCAGCGTGTAATTGACCACGTTGAGTGCGACGACCAGACCGCCCAATCGCAGGATGGGGCCCCAGTACTCGACCACCAGATCCTTGAGCTCAGACGCGGGTCCGCCTTCCCGCTCCCCCGTCGCTTCGAGTTCGCGGAAGATCGGGGTGTCCTCCAGCTTCGAACGCAGGTAGACACCGACCAGGCCGAGCGGGGCAGCCACGAGGAACGGCAGCCGCCAACCCCATTGCCCCATCTGGTCATCGGAGAGCAGTGCCGAGAATCCGAGCATCAACAGCGCACCCAGCGAAAAGCCCGCGAGGGTGCCGAATTCCAGGAAACTGCCGAGGAATCCGCGTCGGCGTGATGGCGCGTACTCGGCCATGAACGTCGCGGCGCCGCCGTACTCTCCACCGGTGGAGAAGCCCTGGATCATCCGCAGCCCGACCATGAGCACGGGGGCCCACATCCCGATCGCGGCATAGGACGGAATCAGCCCGGCGCAGAACGTGGCGCCCGCCATCAGCACGATGGTGATCGCGAGCACGTGTTTGCGGCCGAGCCGGTCGCCGAGTGGACCCCAGACGAATCCGCCGAGTGGGCGGACGAGGAACGACACCGCGAACGTCGCGAGGGCCAGCAGTGTCGCCTGTTGGGCGTCTCCGGGGAATATGGCAGCGGATATGTAGCTCACGCCGTACGCGTAAATGCCGTAGTCGAACCATTCGGTGGCGTTGCCGATCGCCGATGCGGCGATCGCCCGCTTCAAGACGCCGGGGTCCGGCGAATTCTCGGCGGGTTCGCGATAGTCAATCTCCGGTTTGTCTCCAAAGCCCCTCATAGGGCTTTTATGCGCGGGCACGAGTCCTCCATGTGTCTGACGACACCGTTCCCCGCCGCGCGCTCTGTTACGGCTGCTCTGACTGGGTTGAACACCGCAGGGCCAGGCCGTCGTTTCGTCGACAATTCATCAGTTGCCAAGATCTGACGTTACAGCCCCGCTCGCGACAAAGCGCCACTCGCCACCACGTCGTAATTATCTACAGCGTCAAAATCGGTATCCGCCCAGCCACAATGCGCTGATACCCGTCAAGGATCGCTCCGCCCCTTCGAGCGCGCCGGCCACCGACTGACCAAGGAGCGCGCCCATGGCCTGCGGTAAGGAGGCTGCCGCCGGCTGCGAGGACTGCTTGGGCCGCAACATGTCCAGCCACGACGACCCCGGATAGCTCAGTACCCGTACCTTGGTGTCCGGATCAAGCCCGGCCAGGACCTTGGCCCGGGTGATCGCGGTTCGGAGCCCACCGAGTTCGTCGACGAGGCCGCGGTCCTTGGCGTCGGCACCGGTCCAGATCCGTCCGCGCGCCACCTCGTCGACCTGCCCGACCGACAGCTTGCGCCCGTCGGCCACCCGCGAGATGAAATCGGTGTAGAGCAGGTCGGTCTCGGCTTCGATCTGGGTGTGCTGTTCGTCGGTGAACGGCGCATTCGATGACCAGGCATCGGCATTGGGATTGGTACGCAAGGAATCCGATCCGACCCCGAGCTTGTCCTTGAGTTCGCGCGAGACGAGCTTGCCGGTGATGACACCGATGGATCCGGTGATGGTGCCGGCGTTGGCGACGATCTCGTCGGCCGCCATCGACACGTAGTAGCCGCCCGACGCGGCGACCGCACCCATCGAGGCGACGACGGGCTTGCCACGCTCACGGGCCCGAACCACCTCTCGCCAAATGGTTTCCGACCCGCTGACCGAACCGCCCGGGCTGTCCACACGCAGGACGATCGCCGACACCTCGTCGTCGGTGGCAGCCTCGCGCAGGGCCGCGGCGATGGTGTCGCCGCCGGCGCTCGAATTGCCCAGTGGCAGCACCTGCGGCCCGCCGCGACCGCTGACGATGGGACCGTGCAGCGTCACCACGGCGATGGACGGTTTGGACTTGCGGCCCGGAATCTGCGGAGCCGGCACCTTCGGTGTGGTGCGTGCGTAACGCGAAAGATAAAGCCGCGGTAAGGCATCCGGGTGGCTGTCGGCATCCGCACCGGCATCGGTGGGGCCGCCCGACAGCTCACCGATCCGCGAGTAGGCCTCATCACGGAACCCGATCCGGTCGACCAGACCGGCGGTGATCGCATCATCGCGCAACACCGGCGCCTTGTCGGCCAGCGCGTCGAGCGTGTCCGTGGTCAGCTGCCGCGATGTCGCGATGGCCTGCCATACCTGCGATTGCAGGCTCTCGATCATCCGACCATCGGCCTCGCGTTGTGCGGCCGTGTAGCGATCCTCGGTGAAAATATTTGCCGCGGACTTGAATTCACCGCGCGCGACGAACTGTGCCTCGATGCCCACCTTGTCGAGCGCATCGCGCAGGAACATCGCGTTGGTGGCGAAGCCGACCAGACCGACCGTGCCCGACGGCTGCATCCACACCTCGCGGAAGGCCGACGCCAGGTAGTAGGACAACGTGCCGGGGTAGGTTTCGGCCCAGGCCAGCGTGGGCTTGACTGCGCTGAATGCCGCGATGGCATCGCGCAGTTCCTGCACCGGGCCGGGTGCGGCCGCGGGCAGTTGCACGCGCGCGATCAGCCCGGCAACCCGATCATCCTCGGCAGCACGGTGGATGGCCGCGACGGCCTGGCGCAACACCAGCGGACGGCCACCGCCCGCGATCATGGCCAGCGGGTCGAATCCGGTGGTCTCCGGCGGTAGCGAGGTGAGGTCCAGCTCCAGCACACACCCATTCGGAACTCCGTTGTGCCGGGCAGTGTCGAAGCGCCGGGCCAACATCTTCAGATCGTCCTGGCCGGGAACCCCCGGGAGAAACGCGAACATGAACCGAGCCTACCGATCCACACATTCCGCGCGCGCCGACGAGAAGTCGCCGCCCATCGGATCCACAGTCGTACCGTGAGACGGGTGACGTTTTCCATCTCGCTCCCGCAGCTCGATCATGACGGCTTCGACGACACGGGCTTCAAGGCTTATCTGGGCCGCGCCGAGGAACTCGGGTTCGAGGGCGGCTGGACGATCGAGCAGACCGTGGGCCCGGCACCGACGATCGCCCCGCTGGAGCTGCTGTCCTATGCCGCGGCGGTCACCACGAGGCTGCGGCTGGGAGTGGCGGTCCTGGTCACCTCGCTGCACGACCCGCTGCAGCTGGCTTCGGCGATCACCGCGGTGGACCGGCTCAGCCACGGTCGCCTCGATGTCGGGGTGGCACCCGGCGGGGGCTTCCGGCAGTTCCCGGCCTTCGGGGTGGACTCCTCGACGTTCATCTCCAGCTTCACCGAGGGTCTGGAGTTGATGAAAGCGGCCTGGTCGGATGAACCCCGGATCACCTTCCACGGCCGCTTCCGCGATGTCGATGACCTGGCCATCAGCCCCAAACCGGTTCAGCGTCCGCACCCGCCGATCTGGTTCGGGGCCAATGCACCTGCGGCGCTGGCGCGGGCGGTGCGTCATGGCGATGCGTTTCTCGGGGCCGGCTCGTCGACCACGGCGGCCTTCGCCGAGGCGGTGCGCACGGTTCGCCGGGAGCTCGACGAACAGGGCAAGGCCCCGGATACGTTCCGGATCGGCAAACGGGTCTATCTGATCGTCGACGACGACAGCGCCCGCGCGCGGCAGCGGGTGGACGCGGGGTTGGCGCGGATCTACGGGGGCCGGCCCGGGCTCGGCGAGGTGGCGGTGGCCGGAACCCCGGACGAGGTGGTGCGGGGCCTGCGCGAGGTGCTCGATGCGGGCGCGCAGACCATCCTGCTGAATCCCACCGGTGCGACCGTCGCCGAGGACCGCGAGCAGATGGAGCGCCTGGCCGCCGACGTGATCCCGCAGCTCACCTAGATGGGCCGAGCAGTCCCCCGCAAGCGGGAGGGGCCCCCAGCAAAACTGCCCCAAAACCGAAGTCTTGGGGCAGTTTTGTGTCTGCTCGCGCAGAAAAAGTTACAGCTCGGTGGCCGAACCGCCGGCAGCGGTGATGGCCTCACGGGCGCTACCGCTGAACTTGTTGGCGGTCACGTCGACCTTGACGGCCAGCTTGCCGTCGCCGAGGACCTTCACCAGGCTGTTCTTGCGAACGAGGCCCTTGGCAACCAGCTCGTCGACACCGATGGTGCCGCCCTGCGGGAAGGCCTTGGTGATGTCGCCGACGTTGACGACCTCATACTCGGTCCGGAAGGGGTTCTTGAAGCCCTTGAGCTTCGGCAGCCGCATGTGGATCGGCATCTGGCCACCCTCGAACGTCGCGGGGACGTTCTTGCGGGCCTTGGTGCCCTTGGTACCACGACCGGCGGTCTTACCCTTGGAGCCCTCACCACGACCAACGCGGGTCTTGGCCTTCTTCTCCCCGGGGGCGGGCCTCAGGTCGTGAAGCTTGATAACTGACATCAGGACTCCACCTCCTCCACCTCGATGAGGTGATGAACGGTCTTGATCAGACCGCGGGTCTGCGCGTTGTCCTCACGAACCACGGACTGACGAATCTTCTTCAGCCCCAGCGTCCGCAGGCTTTCACGCTGCTTCCAGCGTGCGCCGATGGTTCCGCGCACCTGGGTGATCTTGACTTCTGCCATGGTTATGCCGATCCCTCACGCGCTGCTGCGGCAGCCAGCGCTTCGCTCTCACGCCGGGCCTTCAGCATGCCGGCCGGCGCAACATCCTCGAGGGGCAGACCGCGACGGGCCGCAACCTCTTCGGGACGCTGGATCATCTTCAGCGCGGCAACGGTGGCATGCACCACGTTGATCGCGTTGTCGCTGCCCAGCGACTTGGCCAGGATGTCGTGCACCCCGGCGCATTCCAGAACGGCACGAGCCGCACCACCGGCGATCACACCGGTACCGGGGCTGGCCGGACGCAGCATGACCACACCGGCGGCCGCCTCACCCTGGACCGGGTGGACGATGGTGCCGCCGATCAGCGGAACCCGGAAGAAGCTCTTGCGGGCCTCTTCGACGCCCTTGGCGATGGCGGCCGGAACTTCCTTGGCCTTGCCGTAGCCGACGCCGACCATGCCCTTGCCGTCACCGACGATGACCAGCGCGGTGAAGCTGAAGCGCCGACCGCCCTTGACCACCTTGGAGACGCGGTTGATGGTGACCACGCGCTCGATGTAGTTGCTCTTTTCGCCGCTGTCGCGGCCACCACGGCCACCGCGGTCATCGCGGCGGCCACGGCCACCACGGTTGTCGGAAGCGCCTGGGCCGCCGGCACCAGTTGCCTGCTCGGCCATCATGCAGTCCTCTCGTTGACAGTCATCAGAATTTCAGCCCGCCCTCGCGCGCGGCATCCGCCAGCGCGGCGATCCGGCCGCCATAGGTGTAGCCACCACGGTCGAACACCACGGTGTCGACGCCGGCAGCCTTGGCGCGCTCGGCGATCAGCTGACCGACCCGAACGCTGTGCGCCTTCTTGTCACCGTCGACGGCGCGCACGTCAGCCTCGATCGACGAGGCAGCCGCCAGAGTGACGCCTTCCAGGTCGTCGATGAGCTGGACGTGGATGTGCCGTGCCGAGCGGTTGACCACCAGACGCGGGGTCTGCGCGGTGCCCGAGACCTTCTTGCGCAACCGGGCGTGCCGACGCAGCCGGGAGTTACGGCGGGTCTCAGAGATGTTCTGCCCCACCGGCTTCTTCTTGGTGGCAGCTTCAGTCTTAGTAGCCATGACTTACTTACCTGTCTTTCCGACCTTGCGGCGGATCTGCTCACCCTCGTAACGCACGCCCTTGCCCTTATAGGGATCGGGGCGGCGCAGGCGACGGATGACCGCGGAGATCTGACCGACCTTCTGCTTGTCGATGCCTGTGATCGAGAACTTGGTGGGCGTCTCGACGGCGAACGTGATGCCCTCGGGCGCCTCGATCACCACGGGATGGCTGTAACCGAGTGCGAACTCCAGGTTGGAACCCTTGAGCTGGACGCGGTAGCCGACGCCGAAGATCTCCATCTTGCGGGTGTAGCCCTCGGTGACGCCGGTGACCAGGTTGGCCACCAGGGTGCGGGAGAGCCCATGCAGGGAGCGGCTGCGCCGCTCGTCATCGGGACGGCTGACCACGATGGCGCCGTCTTCGTTGCGCTCGACGGTGATCGGCTCGGCGACATCCAGGGTCAGGGTGCCCTTGGGGCCCTTGACCGAGACGTTACGGCCGTCAATCGTCACATCGACCCCGGCGGGAACCAGGACCGGCTGCTTACCAATACGCGACATGTCTTCTATCCCCTCACCACACGTAGGCGAGGACTTCGCCGCCCACGCCGCTTCGTGCCGCCTGACGGTCGGTGAGCAGGCCCGAGGACGTGGAGATGATCGCCACGCCCAGGCCGCCGAGCACCCGAGGCAGATTGGTGGATTTTGCGTAAACCCGCAGACCGGGCTTGCTCACGCGGCGAAGGCCGGCGATGCTGCGCTCACGGCTGGGGCCGTACTTGAGCGACACCACCAGGGACTTGCCGACGCGGGCATCCTCGGTGCGGTAATCGGAGATGTAGCCCTCTTTCTTGAGGATCTCGGCGATGTTCGCCTTGATCTTCGAGTGGGGCAGGGTCACCTCATCGTGGTACGCCGAATTGGCGTTGCGCAGACGTGTCAAAAAGTCTGCGATCGGGTCAGTCATCGTCATGACAACCGGCTCACCTTCCTCGCGGCGGTTCCCATCTCAGGGCCTGCCGCAACCTGTTTGGATTGGTCTGTGGTCTGCTGCGCTCGCGCGCGGTCGCTGGTAGGAGTTACCAGCTGGACTTCTGCACGCCGGGCAGCTCACCCGCGTGCGCCATCTCGCGCAGGCAGATACGGCACAGCCCGAACTTGCGGTAGACCGAGTGCGGGCGACCGCACTTGTTGCACCGCGTGTATGCGCGAACCGCGAACTTGGGCTTCTTGTTGGCCTTGTGGACCAGCGCCTTCTTTGCCATGTGCTCAGTTCTCCTTGAAGGGGAAGCCCAGCGCCTTCAGCAGCGCGCGGCCTTCGTCGTCGTTGGTCGCCGAGGTGACGACGGTGATGTCCATGCCGCGGGGACGGTCGATGGAATCCACGTCGATCTCGTGGAACATCGACTGCTCGTTGAGGCCGAAGGTGTAGTTACCGGTGCCGTCGAACTGCTTGCCGTTCAGGCCGCGGAAGTCGCGGATACGGGGCAGGGCGATGGAGATCAACCGGTCCAGGAACTCCCACATCCGGTCGCCGCGCAGGGTGACGCGCGCGCCGATGGGCATGCCCTCGCGCAGCTTGAACTGTGCGATGGACTTACGGGCCTTGCGGATCTCCGGCTTCTGGCCGGTGATGAGGGCCAGGTCGGCGACCGCGCCGTTGATCAGCTTGGCGTCACGGGCGGCGTCGCCGACACCCATGTTGACGACAACCTTGACCACGCCCGGGATCTGCATGACGTTGTCGAACTCGAACTGCTTGTTCAGCGTCTCGCGGATCTCTTCGCGGTAGCGCTGCTTCAGGCGGGGCTGAACCTTTTCTGGTGCGGTCATCAGATGTCCTTGCCATTGGTCTTGGCGATGCGGACCTTCTTGCCGGTCTCTTCATCGACGCGGAAACCCACACGGGTCGGCTTGCCGTCGGAGTCCACCACCATCACGTTGGACACGTGGATGGCAGCTTCCTGGGTGACGATGCCGCCCGACGATGCGCCACGCTCGTTCTGCGACTGCGCGGTGTGCTTCTTGATCCGGTTGACGCCCTCGACGAGGATCTTGTCGCGGGTCGGGTAGGCCTCGATGACCTTGCCCTTGGCGCCCTTGTCCTTGCCCGAGACCACCAGCACGGTGTCTCCCTTGTGGACCTTCATCACAAAACCTCCGGCGCCAGCGAGACGATCTTCATGAAGCGCTTCTCGCGCAGTTCCCGGCCGACGGGCCCGAAGATGCGGGTACCGCGCGGGTCGTTGTCGGCCTTGATGATGACGGCGGCGTTCTCGTCGAACTTGATGTAGCTGCCGTCGGCGCGGCGGCGCTCCTTGACGGTGCGCACGATGACTGCCTTGACGACGTCGCCGCGCTTGACGTTGCCGCCGGGGATGGCGTCCTTGACGGTCGCCACGATGACATCACCGATGCCGGCGTAGCGTCGCGCTGAGCCACCGAGCACGCGGATGCACAAGATCTCCTTGGCGCCCGTGTTGTCGGCGACCTTCACCCGCGATTCCTGCTGAATCACTCGATCTCCTGACCTGGATTTGTATGCACGCCAGATACCGACCTGGACGTGCGCGGTCTTTGTCACCGAAGGGCACGCAGGGCTGACTCAGAACAGCAGTCAGCCGAGGTCTGCCCAAGGCAACCCCTACATAGTAGGTGAGCACGGCGAATGCACCAAATCGCCGTGCTTTTCTCATCGAGCGTGCGCTGAGATCACGCCTGAGCTGCGGAACGCGATCTGTGCGCACACTCGGAGCGACGGGGGCGGGGCCTCAGCTGAGCACGCAGCGAAATCCGATGTGCGTGGTCGAGCTGTCTTGCGACTGCGGTGACCTTGCGGCCGGACGGTAGCGGTGACAGTACTCCGGGGCGCACAGGTGTGAACCGCCCTTGAGCACCTGGTTCACCGTCGGATCGGGATCGGCGGGCGGCGGGCAGCACGCCGGCGTGTCGGCGTGCGGCCGGTGCTGCCCGGAGAACCGTGTGGTGGTCCACTCCCACACATTGCCGATCATGTCGGCCACACCGAACGCGTTGGGCGGGAAGCTTCCGACCGGTGAGGTACCGCGCCAGCCCAGCGCACCGTCGTTGCGATACGGGAACCGGCCCTGCCAGGTGTTGGCCATGAGCACTCCGCCCGGGGTGACCTCGTCGCCCCAGGCGTAGATGCCTTCGACTCCCCCGCGCGCGGCGTACTCCCATTCGGCTTCGGTGGGCAGCCGCCGTCCGGCCCACGCCGCGTAGGCCGCCGCGTCCGGGTAGGCGACCTGGACGACGGGATGGTCGGGTGGGGCGGCGTCGCGGCCGGGACCGAACGGCCGGCGCCAGTTGGCGCCAGGGGCCCAGTCCCACCACTGCCGCCAATCCCGCAGGTCGACGGGGCCGTCGGCGGGCCTGAACACCAGGGCGCCGGGCACCAGGTCGGCCTCGTCCACGCCGGGATACAGCGCGGGGTCCATCGGTCGCTCGGCGATCGTGACGTACCCGGTGGCCTCGACGAATGCGCCGAATTGGGCGGTGGTGACCGGATGCTGCTCGATGGCGAACGCGCCGACGGTCACGGCGTGGACCGGGGCCTCTTCGGGGTAGAACGCCGTCGAACCCATCCGGAAGGTTCCGCCCGGAAGCTCGATGAGTTCGGTGACCACGGCACCGAGGCTAGCCGCGGCCGGTCCACGGTCGGCTCAGCCCGGCATGGCGATTCCGAAATCGGCGAGCATTGCCGAACTGGCCTGGTCGAATCCCGGGGTTCCGCTGCGGGCCTCGACGCGCACGGCGGCCAGGAAATCGCCGCCGTTGGTCCAGATGTGAACGATCCGGTCGGCATATTCGGTGCCCTGGCCCGGCTGGTCGGCCAGGATGCCCATCAGCTTCTGCCCGCTGTAGCCGCACAGGTCACCGGGCAACACGCTGACGCTGTTGATCGAGAACTTCGCGACGCGGTCGTCGCTGTACCGATCGAAGGCATCCTGCGCGTCCCGGGTGGACGGGCTGAGCGTGATCTCGGCGGTCATCCCGGCCGGCCCGGTCAGCCGCACCGCCTCCGTATGCGGTTTCACCTCGGTGAACCCCGGGGGTATTCCGACGGTGAGCGTCGGTGAGCCCGGCGCTGGACTCTGCACCGCGACGGTCGGTCCGTCGGGGGTCGGGCAGGTGACCTCACCGGGGGCGAGAACCCGTGTGGTCGTCGGTTCGACGCCGTAGGCGGGCAGGGCGAATTCGGGCGCGGGCCGGCTCGAAGAAGTGGTCACCGCCGGAACCGTCGTGACCGGTGCCGCCACCGTCGTGGCGCGGGGAGCCGGGTGGCCGATGGGGCCGACACTGCCGCAGCCCGCGGTCGCGGCGACGGCCAGCGCACCGAAACCCATCGCCACCGGGTTCATCGATCAGTCCTTGGCGAACGCCGCTGCGAGTCTGCGCTCGAGATCCCGATATGGCTCGCCGGACAGGTCTACGGTGACGTGCCCGATGGTGCCGCCGGTGAAGGCGAAGGGTGCCCGATATTGCTGTGACACTGCCGATCCGGTGTTGCGGCCGATGCAGATGCCACCCCCCGCGAGGGCGAACATGCCGGGGTGGGTTTGCATCCCCACCAGCTCGGCGACCACACCGTCGTCGACGTATAAGGCGGTGTCGCCCAGTGGGGTGTGGCTGCCCTCGACGGTGCCGGTCCGCTGGTATTGCACACCGAAGATGTGCCGTCCCAACGGGATCGGATCGGGTGAGACCAACGACTGCTCGTGCTCGCCCAGGAAGTTGTAGACGTAGTGCAACCTCCCGTCGGCGATGAACAGGGCGTGACCGCCGTGGGCGCCACCCTGCTTGAACAAGACGCCGTGCGTGTCGGCCCCGTCCACGGCGACGTCGGCCAGCACCGTGAACGACTGCCCGCGAAGTTCGGCGGCCGCGCCGAGACCGACCTCGGCACTGTTGGGATAGTAGGTATAGCTGGACCGCTCGCCGGCGAGGTACGGCCGCCAGCGGGTCATGGTCTCGAGGATGTTGAGGTCGGCCAGCGGCAGCCCGTTGTACTTGTCGGCCTCGCTGAACCAGAGCGCCGTGAGTTCGGCGAGTTTGTCCGGCTGTTGGTCGGCCAGGTCGTGGCACTGGCTGCGGTCGGCCTCGATGTGGAACAGCTCCCACCGGTCCGCGTCGAAGTGGGACCAGCCCGACGGGGTCGCGGCGTGCACGGTGTTGGCGAACCAGCCCCGGTGCCAGATGCCGCGCGTACCGAGCATCGTGTAGAACTGGGTCTCTTTGCCCGTCGGTGCATCCGGGTTATCCAGTGCCACTTTGAAACTCACACCGTCAAGCGGCTTCTGCGGAACCCCGCGCACACTCGCCGGCGGCGTGATGTCGAGCAGGTCGTAGACGGTCGGGGTGATGTCACAGACGTTGATGTAATTGTCGCGTACTGCACCATGGGCGCCAATACCGTTGGGCCAGGATATGATTGCGGTATCGGCGATTCCGCCCTCATGCGAGGCGTAGCGTTTGAACAGCTTGTAGGGCGTGTTGAACGCCATCGCCCAGCCGATCGGGTAGTGGTTGTAGGTCTCCGGCGAGCCCAGCCGGTCGATGAACCTGAGCCCTTCCTCGGCGGTGTCGATGTAACCGTTGAAGAACTTGGTCTCGTTGACCGAGCCGTTCGGACCTCCCTCGCCGCTGGCCCCGTTGTCGGAGATCACCACGATGATCGTGTTGTCGAGTTGGCCCGTCTCCTCCAGGAAGTCCAGCACCCGACCGATCTGGGCGTCGGTGTAGGACAGGAACCCGGCGAACACCTCGGCCATCCGGGCGAACAGCCGCTTCTCATCGTCACTCAAGGTGCCCCACGGCCGCCCGGTGTCTTGGCTGGGCCACGGTTCTCCGTTGGGTCCCTTGACATCCGCATAGGGATTGACCGGTGACAGCTCGGTGTCCGGAGGCACGATGCCCAGCCGTTTCTGGTTCACCAACACGATGTCGCGGTAGGCCTCATAGCCCATGTCGAATCGCCCGGCGTACCGGTCGGCCCACTCTTTGGACACATGGTGCGGCGCGTGACCGGCACCTGGGCACAGATAGGTGAACCAGGGTTTGTCCGGGGCGATCACCTTGGCGTCCCGAATGAACTCGATGGTCTTGTCGGCCAGGTCCTGCGACAGGTGGTAGCCCTCCTCGGGCGTGGCCGGCGGATCGACCGGATGGTTGTCGTACACCAGGTCCGGGTACCACTGATCGGTCTCGCCACCCATGAACCCGTAGAACCGGTCGAACCCTCGCGAGCACGGCCAATGACGTTTGGTGGCAGCGAGGTTCGACTCCTCCAACGGGGTCAGGTGCCACTTGCCCACGCAGTAGGTGTTGTAACCGTTCTCGGCGAGGACCTCCGAGAGCAGGGCGGTCTCGAACGGAATCCGCCCGTTGCAGTTGGGGAATCCGTCGGTGAACTCCTCGATGGTGGCCATCCCGACGGTGGTGGCGTTACGACCGGTGAGCAGTGACGCGCGGGTGGGCGAGCACAGCGCGGTGGTGTGGAATTGCGACAGCCGTACCCCGCGTTCGGCGATCCGGCTCATCGCGGGCATGTCCACCAGGCCGCCGAAACAGTCCCAGGTGGCGATGCCGGTGTCGTCCCACACCAGGTAGAGAACATTGGGGGAATTCTCGACAGCGGTGGGCGCCGCGTAAGGCCCCCAGTCCGGTTCGGAATCCCGGATGTCCAGTTCGATCTTGCCGTTGAACGCTGAGTTGCCGGAAGCCATGGGCTTACCTTCCTCCCGGTTGTCGATTCAGCACCGGTAAGACTGATCGCGGAGGAGGTTACTCCTGCTCGCCGGCGTTCATCGGGAAACTGACGGAGCCGTCGACGCAGCTTCGCGGTCGGTGAGACCCGTTAGCGGGTCAGCCTTTCCCGGCCGGCGACGCAGCCACAATTGCAGGAGCAGCAGCGGAATCGTCCATCCCAGCCAGCCACCCGCGCCCGCCACCAACCAGACGTACTTCTCTTCGCTCCCACCAAAAATACTGTCGCGCAACGGCTCGAAACCCAGGTACAGCACCGGGGTCCAGATTCTGTTGGTGATGATCGACAATGCCAGCGTCGCACTGCGCAACATCTGGCGGCGGTGCGCACCGAAGCGCCGCTGCCGCGCCGCCACGAAGCCGTCGACGGTGAACCACAACCACAGGGCCCCTAGCACGACGTCGCTGACCCTCAGGATCGGGCCGAACGGTGTCGCCGCCCCGATCACGATGGCGCAGATGGCCGCCGGGATCGCCGTCGCGACGTAGACGCGTCCGGTGCGCCGGTGCAGCATCGGTCGACGCCGCCGCAGGCCGGGCCAGATCTGCGCGACCGCGCACACCATTGCCACGCTCGCGAACAGGACGTGTGCGACCAGCAGCGGGTAGTGCAGCCCGAACGTGGACTGCACACGGCTGCCGCCGGTCAGGTACGGCGGCAGCGAATAGGCGAGAAACACCACGACGATGACCGCGAGCGCCACCGCCATCCGAACGGAGCGCTTCGATGCGTATGTCATACGCATTAGGGTATGGCATACGCATTCGGATGTCACTGGTTACGCTGAGCATTGATGACCAGCCCTGATGCCCCACTCCCCCGCGCATTGCGCCTGCTCTGGCAACCGGACGCGGCGCCACGTCGGTCGCGGGGACTCAACCGGGAGACCATCGTCGCCGCCGCCGTCGAACTCGCCGACACCGACGGACTCGCGGCGCTGTCGATGGCACGGTTGGCCGAGCGGCTCGGCTGCGGCACCATGTCGCTCTACCGGCACGTGGCCAACAAGGACGAGCTCGTGACATTCATGCTCGCCACTGGGCCCGGCCCACCGCCTTCGCCACCTGACGGCGCCGATTGGCGTGAGGCACTGGCGGATTGGGCGCATGAACTGTGGAACGTGTATCACCGTCATCCATGGATCCTGGAGACCGCGTCCGCCGGACTGCCCGCGGATCCCGGTCAACTCGCCTGGCTGGACGCCGGCCTGTCCGCCTTGTCCTGCACGCCGCTGACCGAACGCGAGAAGCTCACCGCGGTCATGGCCGTGTTGATTTTCACGCGCGGTTCGGCGGCATTGGCAGTCGAGGCCCGCGACGTCGACGACGTCGAGTACGCCGCGCTGCTACGCCGCGTGGTGACCCCGGCGCGGTTCCCCGCACTGGCAACCGCCGTCGATGCCGGGGTGTTCGATCAATCCGACGACCAGATGACCGAATTCCGTTCCGGGCTGGATCAATTGCTCGACGGCATCAACGCCAAGGCCCAGTGAGCGTCTACGTGCGCGAACTGTCCAGCCGCAACGAGATACCGTCCAGCAGCAGGTCCAGTGCTGATTCACATCCGCTTCGCCTCATCGATTCACCGAGAAGCCGGCTCGTGGCCGCGATGTTCGGGTGACTCTCAGCGGGCAGCTGCGCGTAAGTGTCACGCCACGTGTCGTCGTCACGCTGCTGGTGTTCGGCGGGCAGCGCTTCGAAGCCGGCGTCCAGCGCGGCGAACCCCAGCATCTGGTCGATGAAGGCGTGATACACCTCGACCGCCTCCCGCTCGGGGAATCCGGCCGAGCGCAGTGAGCCCAGAACCGTCTCGATGATCTGGATCTCGTGAGCGCCGCCGGTCACCCGGCTCGCGGCGAGCACACCCGCCTGCGGGTGTTCGAGATAGACCCGATGCAGGCGCAGCCCGAGGTCCCGCATGTCATCCCGCCAACGACCGGTCGGCTCCCACCCCTCGACCACTCGTCGGAGCAGCTCGTCGGTGATGGCCAGCACCACGTCCTCTATCCCGCGGAAGTAGCGGTAGAGCGCGGTCGGGTCAGCTCCGAGCGCCACACCGAGACGCCTGACGGTCAGGCCGGCAGCACCGTGATACCGCAGCACGCGCAGCGCAGCCTCGACGATGAGCTCTTCGGACAACACCACGCCCTGCTTCGTCTGGCGCCGTCGCCGCTTCGGCGATTCCGACTTCAATGGTCTGCCCATCCGCACTGCCTCCCGGCGCTTACGTCAACGCCCTCTGACCATTGTGCGGCGTCGCCGTTCCCGGCGCGCGGGAACGCTACGAGTCGAACCCCAATCCCACGGAGTCAAGCGCCTTCAACAAGACATTGCGGCGCCCCTCACGATGGTCGGCGCGGTCGAGCGACCACCGGGTCACCTGAATTCCCGCCGAGGCCAACGGTTCTGGCGGGAACGGCAGGGGCATCGACTTGACCATGTCGAGCTCGGTACGGGCCGTCGGCTTACCGGCGAACCGATCGAGCATGACCTCGGCGGCGAACCGGGTTGCCGCCACACCCAGCCCGGTGAAACCGGCGGCGTATCCGACGCGGTCGCCGTATGCGGAGCCGAAGAACGCACAGAATCGCGTCGAGGTGTCGATCACCCCGGCCCAACGGTGCGTGAACGCGATGTCCTCCAACGGCGGGAAGGTGGTGAAGAAGTGGCCGGCGAGGCGCCGATAGGTGGCGTCGCGGTCCTCGTACTGAGGCCGGATCCGGCCGCCGAAGTGATAGATGGCGTCATATCCGCCCCACAGGATCCGGTTGTCGCTCGACAGCCGGTAGTAATGGAACTGGTTCGACATGTCACTGATGCCTTGCCGGTTGTTCCAACCGATTTCGGCCAGCTGCGAATCGGTCAGCGGTTCGGTCATCAACGCGTAGTCGTACACCGGCACCGTGTGGTAGCGGTAACGCTTCAACAGTGACGGAAAACCGTTCGTCGCCAAGATAACTCGGTCAGCGCGCACCGACACGCGTTCGGTACGCACCGAGACGGGCCCGCCGCGACGGTCCTGATCGAGGCCGAGCACCTTGCTGTGCTCGTAGATGTCGACACCGAGTTCGCCTGCCGCCCGCGCGAGTTCGCTCGCGAGCTTGGCGGGATGGACCAGCGCGGCAGCGTCCTTCGACCACACCCCGGCCAGGTACGTGGGTGAACGCACCTCGTCGCGGATGGCGTGCTGATCGAAGTAGACCTGATCGGGCCGCAGGGCGGCGCCGGCCAGTTCGGCGGCCTGGTACGGCTCGACCGCCACCGCGATCGAGCCGGTCCGCTCGAAGTCACAGTCGAGACCGAGCGACTCGACGGCCTTCTCGATGCCGTCGAGGTTCTCCAACCCCAGCCGGTCGAGGATCTCGATCTCGTCCGGCCAGCGACTGCGACCGTTCTCGGCACCGTGGGTCAGCGACGCCTCGACGAATCCGCCGTTGCGTCCCGAGGCCGCCCAACCGATCGTCTGGCCCTCGATCACCGCCACCCGGATACCCGGGTCCCGCTGCTTTGCCAGCAGGGCAGACCACAGGCCGGTGTACCCGCCGCCGACCACGACGAGGTCGTAGTGCGACGACGCGCTGGTCAGCACCGGATAGTTGGGCTGATCCGGCATGTCGTCTAGCCAGAAAGACTGCAACTCGGCGTTGGCCAGTGAGCGTTCGACAAGGCCGACGGCAGGGACGTTTCTCTCAAATGTGGTTTGCACGGAATCTTCCTAGACGGTGACGTACCACCAGTAAGAAGGATTGCCGGCACTACCTCAAGGGTGTTGACGTAAGCGCAGCAGCGCAGGGATCAGCACCCGGGTGTCGGGCACGAACGGCCAGGCCGGGTCGGCCAGATGCGCGGCGAGTTCCTCATCGGTCCACCACCAGCCGTCCACGATCTCTTCGGGTTGATGGCGGATCAAGCCGTCCCAGCGAGCCTCGAACGCAAACAGGTGACAGCGCAGCGGTTTCCCATCCCAGCGCCCGTCCCAGGCCACCGAGGCCAGCGGCATCAGCGGTGCACCGCTGATGCCGAGTTCCTCGGCCGATTCCCGGGTTGCCGCCTCTGCGGGCGTCTCCCCCGGGTCGACGACCCCGCCGGCCAGGCAGTCGTACATGCCGGCGAACACCGCCTTGGTCATGGTGCGACGGTGGACGTAGATGCGCGCCCCGTCCACAGAACGCACCAGCACTCCGGCGCTGGCGTGCCAGAGACCCTCGGCGTAGACACGTGAACGCGGCGCCGCGCCAACCGCATTGCCGTCGGCGTCATAGACAGTGACGAGTTCGTCGGTCACCGCTTCACGTTAGCGGGCCGCCCGGCTGATGGCTTCCCGGCGGTTGGTAGCACCGAGCTTGCGGTAGATGGCGCGCTGGTGGGTCTTGAGTGTGTTGACCGAGATGGACATCCTCTCGGCGATCTGCTGCATCGTCATAGCGGTCCTCAGGAAAGCCAGGATCTGCCGTTCACGCGGTGTCAGGCGTGCCGCACCAGAATCCGGTCGGTGATGCTCACCCGTCAGCAGGGCTTCCTCGACGAAATCGGGGTATGCGGTGTACGACCGGTGAGCTGCCAGCAGTTCTTTGCAGACAGCGTCGGGGTTGTCGACGAACTGGTACCGCACATGCTCCGGGCACGCCACGGTCAACATCTCTTCCATCCGCTGGTGCGCCTGCTCGGCCTGCCCATGCTGCCAATCCAACAACGCCAACGTGTACAGCGCGTACGCAGCGATATACCCCGGCAGCTGCGGCTCGAGGGCCTGGTGAGCCAGGCGGTCGGCGAGGTCGAGCGCGCCCAGCCGACGGCACATCCCGGACATGACCGCCGACACCATCGGAACATGTTGGGAACCAACCACACTCGCGGCGAGGTCCAGCGCGAGGTCATGCTCCCCCCGCGCCTCGGCCAGGCGGGCACGACTCGCCGTCTTGTAACTGACCCACGGCACGCCATGGGTGTCGGCGTCGGGCATGCGGGCCACGGCGGCCTCGGCGGCGGCGAGCACACCGTTTTCGCGCAGGGTCGCCGCGCTGAATGCCAGGAACATCCGTGACGTGTCGGGGTACCCGACACCGACGGTGCCACTCGACGGGATCAAATCCTCGACCGCCGAGGCGATCTCACCATGCCAGAAGCGAATCCAGCCGGCGGTGAATCGCTCGATACCGTCACCGTCGTGCGACAGCCACAGCTCGGGAGTGGATTCACCCGACGACACGGCCAGTTGCAGTGCCTGCTGTGCCTGGCCCAACTCGCCCGAGTGCGCCAGGGCGAAAGCGAGGCTCTGCCTTGCCCGGTGAGCCACCTCCTGAAGCCCGAGAGCCGCGCACTCGTGCACCGCCGCCTCCAGAAACTCCGAACCACGGGTCGGGCTTCGACGTATCCGCGAATCCGCCCAGCCGAGAACGAACAGCGCGCACGCGTAGATGCGCGGCGCCACCACGTCACGGTCGGCCAGCGCGGCCTGGACGCGGCCGGCGGCACGGTCCATCACCTCGCGGTCGTCAGAGATCAACAACGCAGTGAGATCGGCGATGAAGTCGAGCCGTTCCGGTGACGCCGCCTGTGCGGTCATCCTCTCGGCGCGGTTGAACAACAGCGCTGCCGTGACGTCGTCGCCGGCCATGGCTCGACAGCTGGACCGGATCATCAACGTCTCGGGGTTCTCACCAAAGGCTTCGATGAGCCGGAGGCAGGCCAGATCGAGTGCCGTGGAACGTGATTGAAGCAGCAGCTCAAGCCAATGGTCAGCGACGATCTCGTGCCCGAATGCGTCCTCACCCACGACCGCGAGCTCGACCGCCTCCAACGGATAGCGCTGCGCGAGCTCCACCGCCGCCAACCGGTTGAGCCGCTTCCACTCCTTGGGATCCCGGCGCCTCTGGATCTCCTGGCAGTGCCTGACGAAGATCGAATGCCATTGAAAGACTGCGCTTTCGCCGGACCCGATGCGCTCGATGAACAGCCCCGCGGCGACGCAGTCGTTGAGCAAGGCGCCGCTGTCCGGACGGCCGGAGAGTGCGCGGGCCAGGTGCTCGTCGACCCGTGGGCACACCGTGGCTTTGAGCGCGAATTCGGCCAGATCCGGTCGTATCCGGGCCAGCACCGCCGTGTCGATGTACTCGGTGAGGTCAGCGTCGACGGTAAACGTCGGAGCATCGTCTCCGCTGACCAGGATGAGGCGAACCGCGCCGGGCCACCCGGCGGTGGCTGTCATGATCCGATCGATGTCTTCTGGCTGCGCTGCGGCACCGGATGCGGCCACCAACGTCTGCATGTCGCCACGGGTGAAGACCAGTTCTGTCGCGCCGATCACCGCCGCCTTGTCATGGACCCGAACCCGCGCCCAGGCCGGACTCACCGGGTCGGTCGTGACCAGGACGAACTGCAGCCATTGCGGCCCGTTCTCAACCAGCTCCACCACTTCGTCGTCGCCCCACACTGACCGGGCAAACTGGAAGTCGTCGATCACGATGGTCACGTACCGGCCGGGATCGATCGACATGAGCGCTGCAACGGCCGCATCGTAGGTCGCCGAATCGAATGCCCCTGACAAGGACTGCTCCAGCGAGCTGTCGCCGGTATCGCGTGCGGTGTTCAACAGTGCGGTCAACACCCCGCGCAGCACATCGGTCCGGTCGCTCATCCGGTCGGTCAGCGTCAGCCACGCCACGGAACCCGGTCGCTCACTGTGGCGCCCTGCGGCCCACTGTGACACCGCGACCGTCTTGCCGAACCCCGACGGAGCGCCTACCAGGACCGCCCGCTTGCGGTCCAGGTACTCGTCGATCCTGCTCGCGATCGCCCCGCGCTGCAGCATGTCCGGGTTCGACGACGGCGTGGTGGCGAGAAACCACGGCACCGGGTGCATCCCGGATGTTCCGGACGGTTGCAACAGCGTTTCCTACTCGATCGTCCGAACCGACAATGGTGTGCCGGCTCTGTGTGCAGAGCCGGCACACCATTGTGGCCCCTATGGGGTGACGATGTTGAACCAGAACGGGAAAGTATCGAGCATGCCCACAAAGTCGTCCACTGCTTGGCGATTGCCGTCGAGGGTGACTTTGTTCTGGTCGATCCCCTCGTTGAGTTTGAGCTTGCCCATCTGAATCTCGTTCATGGTCGCCTTGGTCAGCTTGAGGCTGGCGTCGGCGTTGGGAACGGGAGCGTCCGCATAGTTCAGCACGCCGTTCTCCACGGTGAGCACATACTGCTTCTTCAGATCGGTGAAATCGACGTTGAGCGTGATCTTCTTGCCCGCAGCCTTCTGGCCGTTGAGTCGCACGCTCAGGTAGTCGAACATCATCTCCGGCGGCATGGCATTGATGGTGTCCGGACTTGCGGTGTCGGTACCGCCGGCATCCGGCACGCCATTGCGCAATTCATGGGCACCCTGCAGATACACCGCGCGCCACGGCCCCGACTCGGCCTGATAGCCCATCTGCTCGTAACTGTCGGCAAGCAGGTTCTTGGCGTTGGCGTTGTTCGGGTTGGCGAACACCACCTGTTTGAGCACCATCGCCGTCCAGCGGTATTCGCCCTTGTCGAAGTCGGCCTTGGCCTTCTCCAGGACGGCGTCCTCACCACCCATGTAATCGACGTACTTCTTGGCCGCCGGCTCGGGCGGCAGATCGTCGAGGTCGGACGGGTTGCCGTCGTACCAACCCATGTAACGCTGGTAGACCGCCCGGGAGTTGTGCTTCAGAGTGCCGTAGTAGCCGCGGTCGGGCCAGTAGTTGTTGATCTCGGGCGGGAATTGGAGTTCCTCGGCGATCTCGGAGCCCACCAGACCCTGGTTCATCAGCCTCACCGACTGGTCGTGCATGTACTTGTACATGTCACGCTGACGCTTCCAGTAATCGATGATGTTGGCGTTGCCCCACTTGGGCCAGTGGTGACTCTGGAACTTCACCTCTGTGTTGGGGCCGTAGGTCCGGATCGTCTCGTCGAGGAACTTGGCCCAGATGCGGGCATCGCGTACCTGGGCGCCGCGCAGGGTCAGCAGGTTGTGCATGGTGTTGGTGGTGTTTTCGGCCATCCACATGGCTTTGAACTGGGGGAAGAAGGTGTTCATCTCGGTGGGCGCCTCGGTGCCCGGGGTCATCTGGAATTCCATGTCGACGCCATCGATGGTCATCTTCGTGCCGGTGGTACTGATGATGTCGGTCGGGATGATCAGCGTCGGCACACCGGTCGAAATAGTCTGGCCGAGACCGGCGTTCACACCGCCCTGCGGACTGCGCGGCAACAGTGCACCGTACATGTACACGGCACGTCGCGACATGGCATTGCCGGCGATGACGTTCTCGCTGACCGCATCCTCGACGAAGGCCTGGGGTGCAATGACTTTCACCTTGCCGGAATCGACGTCGGCCTGGGAGATGATGCCACGAACGCCGCCGTAGTGGTCGGTGTGTGAGTGGCTGTGTATCACCGCCACGATCGGTCGGGCACCGAGTTTCTCGTTCGCCAGATCCAGGCCGGCTTTGGCGGTTTCCGGCGAGATCAACGTATCGATCACGATCCATCCAGTATCGCCCTTGACGAAGGTGATGTTCGACAGGTCGTAACCGCGGACCTGATAGATCCGGTCGGGTACCACCTCGAACAAGCCGTACTGCATGTTCAGCTGGGCATTGCGCCACAGGCTGGGATTGACGGTGTCAGGCGCGGGCTTGTCGTCGGCGATGTACTTCTTGTACTCCTCCATGTCCCAGATGACGTTGCCGTCGGCGCCCTTGATGGTCAGCGTGTCAGGCTTGGCGATGAGGCCGCGCTTGGCGTCCTCGAAGTCGGCTTTGTCGTTGAACGGCAGCGTGTCGGCCAGCTTCTGGTTGGCCGCCTTGGTCGCCTCGGAGGCACCTTTGACGCTGTTGTCGGTCTTGACTCCGCCATTGCCACCGGAAGATCCGCCGCCGGAGTTGTCGTCACATGCGGCGATCAGCGTGGTCGCGACGCCGGCTACGGCCAGTCCGCCCAGCATCCTGCGCCGCGGCAGTTGTGCACGCAATTCGTGAGGCTTATCGGCTTGATATGGCTTCGAATTGGGATCCATGCGGGCCAATTATGCCGACATCCCAGCCGATTTGCGTGCAAAACACCGGACCGATCCAGTTCGCCACGTCAAGTCCGAATGGTGACCGCCATTCTCCGCATAACCAATTCCGCAGCAGGCGAACGGATATCGGCTCTCCGACATCCGTTGTGTCACCACCACCCGTTGCACGGGTTCGATATTCAGCCGGAAATGTTGATCACACCGTCCGTTTCGTTGACCGGGTAAGTCGTCAGGGGTAGCACCGCGGGGCCGTTGAGCACCGATCCGGTGGTCACGTCATAGCGGCACCCGTGGCACTGGCACAGAATGACGGTCCCGGTCAGCATTCCTGCCGACAGCGGACACGCCTCGTGAGTACACAGATCGTCGAAGGCGTAGAGCTTCCCTTCGACCCGCGCCACCGATACCCGCCACTTGCGGTCTTCGAGGTAGTACGGGTTCACCGAGCCCTCGGGCAGTTGATCTGCGGCGCCGAGCCGCCGTGTCGTCGGTATCGTCATCGTGACCTCGCAGGTTCTCGGGCGCTCAGTACGGGTAATCGGGAATGACGTCCTGATTGCGGGCGTCCAGTCGGAGTTCACCTGGTGCACCGGCCGGCACCAGCGGTCGGTGCGGCATCGTCGCCGACAGCCGCTGGTAACCCGATCCCAGCGGCGGCCGCAGATCCTCCTCACCCTTGTTGGGCCAGAACGACATTGCCCGCTCGGCCATCGCCGTGATGGTCAGCGATGGGTTCACTCCGGGATTGGACGGCATCACGCTGCCGTCGAGGATGTGTAGCCCCGGCTGACCGAAAACCCGTTGGTACGGGTCGACAGCGCCCTGTTCGGCGGTGTCGCCGATGGGCATGCCGCCGATGAAATGTGCTGACGCGGTGCGGTTGAGCGATTCGAACATCAGCGCATACTGGTCGCAGCCCATCTGTTTGGCGAGCCGGTCGGCATACTCCTCGACTACCGGAATGTGCACCGGTGGCGACTTCTCGCTCCCCTTACGACTGCGCAACATGCCGTTCTTCCAGTACAAATTCAGCGATGTGTCGTCGGCCTGCATGCACAACAGAACTGCCATCCGCTCGGACCAGTGCCGAGGATCAGCGCCGCCCAACACATTTCTAGGATGTGTGAAGAGTTCCTTGAACAGATTGAGGGTCGGGTGCTTCTGGTCGCCGATGTGGTGATGGTTGAAGAGCAACGCCATGAGGTTGCTTCCGACGCCGTAATAGACCGGCTCGATACTGGTCATCTCGTCGGGCCAGACGCCCGAGGTGATCGACACCGCCCCGGGCGTGATGTGGATCTTCTCCGGGTCCTTCTTCCATTCACCGTAGGTGCGGTTGACGCTCAGCAGCTGCTCGGAGTTGGTGCGCGCACGTTGGCCGAGGTGACTGGACATCCCTCGCAGCTTGCCGTCGTGCTGCATGTGCAGCAGAAGCTTGGCCGTGCCGTAGGCGTGGGCCGCCACGATCACCTGGTCGGCCGTGTAACGCCGGCGCTGCGACCGCGCCGCACGATGGCCCCATCCGGGATGGCGCGTCAGTACCTCGAATCCTCCGCCGACCAGCTCATCGATCTCGTAAACCTCGTGCAGTTCGTGAACGACGGCGCCGAGCTTCTCGGCCAGATAGAGATAGTTGACCGTCAACTTGTTCTTGGCGTTACGCCCACAGCCGATCATGCAGTCGCCGCAGTTCACACACCCCCTGCGACGGGGCCCGACACCGCCGAAGTACGGGTCGTCGGCTTCTTCGTCGGGAGTGCCGAAGTAGACGCCGACGGGCGCCCGGTTGAAGGTGTGCCCGATCCCCATGTCGTCGGCCACCTGCTGCATATGCCGGTCGACGTCGGTGGGCAGGTACGGCACCCGGACCACGCCGAACATGCGTCGCGCCTGGTCGATGTAGGGCGCCAGTTCGTCAGCCCAATCGGTGATTCCGGACCACTCCGGGGCGTTGAAGAATCGCCTCGGCGGCACGTACAGCGTGTTCGCGTACACGTGTGAACCACCACCGACTCCGGCGCCGGACAGGATCAGCACGTCGTCGAGTACCTCGATGCGCTGGACGCCAAACATCTCGAACTCTGGCTGCCACAGGAACTTACGCATGTTCCAGCTGGTCTTGGCGATCGCTTCATCGGGCCAGCGTTTGCCGGACTCCATCACCGCAACGCGGTAACCCTTTTCGGCGGCACGCATTGCGGCGACACTTCCACCGAATCCGGAGCCTATGACGATGACGTCGTAATGCCTGCCTGAGTCGGTCATGTTCACCTTCACGTAGCTGGCCGTGCCGGGAAAAATTCGCGAACGGGTCCGACCGTAGTACGAGAATGGAACGCCAACTACACAATTGACAATATTGTCGCATTTGCAAAATGGTTGACATAATCAATTCCCTCACCCGAAAAAGGTGAGGAAATAATCAATATCGCTTACGCCGACCTCGCTGCCCACCAGACGCAAAAGTGCCCCAAACCCGAAGGTTTGGGGCACTTTTCTGTCTGCTCGCGCGGAGGAGGGAGAAGGAGCCTTCGCTACTTCGCTTTTTCCAACACCTCGACCAGCCGCCACCGCTTGGTGGCCGACGTCGGCCGGGTCTCCATCAACGAGACGCGATCGCCGATGCCGGCGTCGCCGTTCTCGTCGTGCGCCTTGACCTTCTTGGTGGTCCGGATGATCTTGCCGTAGAGCGGGTGGCTCTTACGATCTTCCAGCTCGACCACGATGGTCTTCTGCATCTTATCGCTGACCACGTAGCCGATGGCGGTCTTGCGACGACCACGCGGTGTCTCGGTGGCCGGCGTGTGCCTGGGGCCCTTAGTTTCTGCCATTACGAATCCTCACCAACAGGTCCGGATGCCAGACCCAACTCACGTTCACGCAGCACGGTGTAGACCCGTGCAATCTCCTGGCGCACGACGCGCAGCCGACGGTTGTTGGCCAGCTGACCGGTCGCCATCTGGAAGCGCAGGTTGAACAGCTCTTCCTTGGACTCGCGCAGCTTCGCCGTCAACTCGGTGTCGGACAGTTCACGCAGCTCACCAGGCGTAGTTCCCACTGCCATCAGAACTGCTCCTCTCGACTCACGATGCGTGCCTTGATCGGCAGCTTGTGGATTGCGCGAGTCAGTGCTTCCTTGGCGATCTTCTCGTCCGGGTAGCTGATCTCGAACAAAATGCGACCCGGCTTGACGTTGGCGATCCACCACTCCGGCGAACCCTTACCGGAACCCATGCGGGTCTCGGCGGGCTTCTTGGTCAGCGGGCGGTCCGGGAAGATGTTGATCCAGACCTTGCCGCCACGCTTGATGTGCCGGTTGATGGCGATACGAGCGGACTCGATCTGCCGGTTGGTGATGTAGGCGTGGCCGAGGGCCTGGATGCCGTAGTCACCGAAGCTCACCGACGTACCACCGCTGGCGATGCCACGCTGGCGCGGGTGATGCTGCTTGCGGTGCTTGACCTTACGGGGAATCAGCATGATTTAGCTCTCCGTGCTCTCAGCGGCCGGCGCAGCCTCGACAGCGGCGGCCGGCTGAGTTGTGGCTGCAGCGGTATCGTCACCCGTCGCAGCGCGTCCCGCCTCAGTGCTCGTCGCCGTGGTGCCCGAAGAACCGCTACGACGCGGCCGGGTGCCCGACGGACGCTCACGACGCGGCCGGTCTGCGGCCGGCGCGGCGGCGGTCAGCTCACGCTTGCCACCGACGATGTCGCCCTTGTAGATCCAGACCTTCACGCCGATCCGGCCGAAGGTGGTCTTGGCCTCGTACAGGCCGTAGTCGATGTCCGCGCGCAGCGTGTGCAGCGGAACCCGACCCTCGCGGTAGAACTCCGAGCGGCTCATCTCAGCACCGCCGAGGCGGCCCGAGCACTGCACCCGGATGCCCTTCACGTTGGGCTGACGCATCGCCGACTGGATCGCCTTGCGCATCGCGCGACGGAACGCCACACGGTTGCTCAGCTGCTCGGCGACGCCCTGGGCGACGAGCTGTGCCGTCGACTCAGGGTTCTTCACCTCGAGGATGTTGAGCTGAACCTGCTTCTTGGTCAGCTTCTCCAGGTCGGCGCGGATGCGGTCGGCCTCGGTGCCGCGGCGACCGATGACGATGCCGGGACGCGCGGTGTGGATGTCGACTCGAACTCTGTCGCGAGTCCGTTCGATCTCCACGTCGGCGATACCGGCGCGCTCAAGACCAGTGGCCAGCAGACGCCGGATGGCGACGTCTTCCTTCACGTAGTCCTTGTACTGCTTGTCGGCGTACCACCGGGACTTCCACTCGGTCGTGATACCGAGGCGGAAACCATGGGGATTGATTTTCTGGCCCACTACTCCGAGCCTCCCTTCGTCTCGGCCGTGCCCTTCGCGGCGGAAGCCTTGCTGCCCTGCGCACGACGGCTGCGTGCCGAACCCGTCGAAGAGCCGCGCGCACCTCCGTTGCTCTTGGGCGGCCTGCTTTCCACGATCACCGTGATGTGGCTCGTGCGCTTGCGGATCCGGAACGCACGCCCCTGGGCGCGCGGGCGGATGCGCTTGGCGGTCGGACCCTCGTCAGCGGTGACAGTGGCGACCACCAGGGTCGTCGGGTCCAGGCCCTCGTTGTTCTGCGCGTTGGCGGCAGCGCTCGCGATCACCTTGGCGACCGGCTCGCTGGCAGCCTGCGGTGCCCACCGCAAGATGTCGAGGGCTTCCTCGACGCTCTTGCCACGGACCAGATCGATGACGCGGCGGGCCTTGCTGGCCGAGACACGCACGAAGCGCGCCTTCGCTGTCGCGGACGGATATTCAATGACTGTGGTACTCATCGCCGCTTGCTCTTCCGGTCGTCCTTGATGTGACCCTTGAAGGTGCGCGTCGGGGCGAATTCGCCAAGCTTGTGCCCGACCATCGCCTCGGTGACGAACACCGGGACATGCTTACGGCCGTCATGCACCGCAAAGGTATGCCCGATGAAGTCGGGGAGGATGGTCGACCGACGTGACCAGGTCTTGATGACCTGCTTGGTGTTCTTGTCGTTCTGAACGTCGACCTTCTTGAGAAGATGGTCATCGACGAACGGACCCTTTTTCAGACTACGAGGCATCGCTGCTACTCCTTCCGCTGCCTAGCGCTTCTTGCCGGTGCGCCGGCGACGGACGATGAGCTTGTCGCTCGGCTTGTTGGGCTTGCGGGTGCGGCCCTCGGGCTTGCCCCACGGGCTGACCGGATGGCGGCCACCGGAGGTCTTGCCTTCACCACCACCGTGCGGGTGGTCAACCGGGTTCATCACGACACCACGGACGGTCGGGCGCTTGCCCTTCCACCGCATACGGCCGGCCTTACCCCAGTTGATGTTGGCCTGCTCCTTGTTGCCGACCTCGCCGACGGTGGCGCGGCAGCGCACATCGACGCGACGGATCTCACCGGACGGCATACGCAGCGAGGCGTAGCTGCCTTCCTTACCCAGCAACTGGATGCTGACACCGGCCGAGCGGCCGAGCTTCGCACCGCCACCGGGCCGCAACTCCACAGCGTGGATCACGGTACCGGCGGGGATGTTGCGCAGCGGCAGGTTGTTACCCGGCTTGATGTCGGCGTTGGGACCCTGCTCGATCACGTCGCCCTGCTTCAGACCCTGCGGCGCGATGATGTAGCGCTTCTCGCCGTCCAGGAAGTGAAGCAGCGCGATGTTCGCGGTGCGGTTGGGGTCGTACTCGATGTGCGCGACCTTGGCGTTGACGCCGTCCTTGTCATGGCGACGGAAGTCGATGACGCGGTAGGCACGCTTGTGGCCGCCACCCTTGTGCCGGGTGGTGATCCGGCCGTGAGCGTTACGACCACCCTTGCCGTGCAGCGGGCGAATCAGCGATTTCTCCGGAGTCGAACGAGTGATCTCGGCGAAATCGGAGACGCTGGCACCGCGACGACCCGGGGTCGTCGGCTTGTACTTGCGAATTCCCATATCAGTTAAATCCTCTTAGTTCCCGGCGCTTACGCCGGGGCTCCGAACAGTTCGATCGGCTTGCTGCCGGCGGCCAGAGTGACGATGGCGCGCTTGGTGTCCTTGCGCTTACCGAAGCCCGAGCGGGTGCGCTTGCGCTTGCCCTGTCGGTTGGCGGTGTTCACCGAACTCACCTTGACGCCGAAGATCTTCTCGACGGCGATCTTGATCTGCGTCTTGTTCGAGTCCGGGTGCACGACGAACGTGTACACGTTGTCCTCGATCAGCCCGTACGACTTCTCCGAGATGACCGGGGCCAGGATGATGTCGCGGGGGTCTGTAATCGTTGCCATCAGACCGACGCTCCTTCTTTTTGGTCCTTGGTGCTCGCTGAGATGTACGCGTTCAGCGCCTCGACGCTGAACACCAGGTCGTCGGCATTGAGCACGTCGTAGGTGTTCAGCTGATCCGGCGAGATCACATGCACACCAGGCAGGTTGCGAACGCTACGGGCGCCCACCTCGTCGGTCCGGCCGATGATCACGAGCACCTTGCGGCGGTCGGTGATCGCCCCAAGGAACGACTTTGCGCTCTTGGTGGACGGGGTCTGACCTTCGACCAGTTCGGTGATCGCGTGGATGCGCTCATTGCGGGCCCGGTCCGACAGCGCACCGCGCAGGGCGGCAGCGATCATCTTCTTCGGGGTCCGCTGGCTGTAGTCGCGCGGCTGCGGGCCGTGCACGACGCCACCACCGGTGAACTGCGGTGCGCGGGTCGAGCCCTGACGAGCCCGGCCGGTGCCCTTCTGCCGGTACGGCTTCTTGCCGCCACCGGAGACCTGGGCGCGGGTCTTCGTCGAGTGCGTGCCCTGGCGCTTGGCGGCCAACTGCGCGTTGACGACCTGATGCATCAGAGCGATGTTGGGCTCGACGTCGAACAGCGCCGCGGGCAGCTCGACGCTGCCGTCGGTCTTGCCGGACGGAGTCTTCACATCAATTTTGAGAGTCATTACTTCTCGCCTCGCTTGATTGCGCTGCGGACAACCACCAGACCACCGTTGCGTCCGGGGATTGCGCCCTTGATCAACAGCACGCCGTTCTCGGCATCGACCTTGTGAACCTTGAGGTTCTGCGTGGTCACCCGGTCGTGGCCCATGCGGCCCGACATCCGGGTGCCCTTGAACACGCGGCCCGGGGTGGCACAGCCACCGATGGAGCCGGGGCGACGGTGCACTGCCTGTGCGCCGTGGCTGGCGCCCTGGCCGGCGAAGCCGTGACGCTTCATCGTGCCGGCGAAGCCCTTGCCCTTGCTGGTGCCGGTCACGTCGACGAAAGCACCGTCGGCGAAGATCTCGGCGGTCAGCTCCTGGCCCACCTCGTACTCGGCGGCAGCAGCCTCGTCGACCCGAAGCTCAGCCAGGTGGCGGCGCGGGTTGACACCCGCGGCGGCGTACTGACCGGTGACGGGCTTGTTGACCTTGCGCGGGCTGATCTCGCCATAGGCGAGCTGCACGGCGCTGTAGCCGTCGCGCTCGGGGGTGCGGATAAGGGTCACCACGTTGGGGCCGGCCTTGACGACCGTCACCGGGACGACTTTGTTGTTCTCGTCGAACACCTGCGTCATGCCCAGCTTGGTGCCCAAAATGCCTTTTCTAGCCATTTTTCTCGGGTCTCCTACTGGATGTTGACGTCGACACTTGCCGGCAGATCGATGCGCATGAGCGCGTCAACCGTCTTCGGCGTCGGGTCGAGGATGTCGATCAGTCGCTTGTGGGTGCGCATTTCGAAATGCTCCCGCGAGTCCTTGTACTTATGCGGCGACCGAATGACGCAGTAAATGTTCTTCTCGGTCGGCAACGGCACGGGGCCCACCACGCTGGCACCGGTACGGGTGACCGTCTCGACGATCTTGCGCGCCGAGGCATCAATGGCCTCATGGTCGTAGGCCTTGAGCCTGATGCGGATCTTCTGTCCCGCCACGCTTCTCCTACCTCTACTTCGTACATCGGCCGGCCGTATCGGAACTCGATGGGAAAAACCCACCGAAACCCGTCGGGCCTGGTGCCTCGGCGCGGGTGCGCCGAGAATTTGCCGCCGCTGTTTACCTGTCTGTGGTCCACCGACCCCCGCGGTCGGGCGTGTCGCCCTCGCGCACACTTTCTCGCCCTGGAAATCAGTCGCGATCTAGTGTTGGGACCGGATGCGCCCGTGGGGGCGCCGGTCGTATGCCCGGCCAGGAAATACCCGGCGCAAGGCAACCCGAACAGTATGCCTTAGAACCTGGCGTGCTCCAAATCCACGATCGAGCAGGTCGGGGGCGTGCATGCACGCCGCCCCGATCGGCGCCGAGATTGCACTCAGGGACAAATCTGGGCCGGGCTCATCCCTCACTTCAATCTGGGTGCTCCGGCGCTGCGCGTATGCCTATCTTACTTATGAGTAAGGTAGGCGCGGTGACCGTCACCTCCACGTACCGCGCTTGGCAGCAGTTGTCCGGCAAGCCACTGGGCACCTACCTGTTCTCGGCGGCGGCCATGGCCCGGGTGCCCTACTTCGCGTCGATCCTGCCGCACGTCGTCCGCATGGAGCCCGGCCTGGCCGAGGTGACCGTGCCGAAGTGGTTCTACGTCTACAACCACCTGCACACCGTGCATGCCATCGCGTCGTGCAATGCCGCCGAGATGGCGATGGGCATGCTGATGGAGGCCACCGTGCCGACGACGCACCGCTGGATTCCCAAGGCGATGAACGTGCAGTACCTCGCCAAGGCCACCACATCGCTGCGGGCCCGGGCCGAGCTCATCCCGCCGGATTTCGGCACCCTCGCCGAAGGCACCGACATCGTGGTGCCGGTCAGCATCACCGACCGCCATGGCGTCGAAGTGGTGCACGCCGACATCACCACCTGGGTGACGCCCGCCTAGTTCACCGAGCGTGCACTCAGATCGTGATTTGCGCCGAAACCGCGATCTGAGCGCACCGTCGGCACTAGTCCAAATAGGTGCCGTGCCCTTCGCGCACCAGTGCACCGTCGAACAACAGCACCTCGTTGACCAAACCGCCGTTCTGATTGCGGTAGTGGATCACCAGGGCCGACTCGCCACGGTATGTCGCAAGCACCTCGAAATGCAGATCCGGCATGCCGGCCAACGCCGTGGTCCAGTAATGGCGTAATGCGTCCTTACCGTGCACCACGCCCCCGGTCTCCGGGAAGACGCGCGCTGCGACCGGCGAACTGAACACCACGTCGTCGCGGAAATGCGCCAGCACCGCCTCCACGTCGTGCGCGTTCCACGCCTTCACCCATTCCTCGGCGAATGCATGTGGATCCGGTGTCGCCATCGAGTTCACTTACCCCTCAGCCCGGCCCAGAACGGGCATTGATGCTCATGTGCGTAGCCATTGTCGACGCGACTGCCGTCGGCCTGCAACGACATTCGGGGCGGTGTTCCGGCGCCGTCGAATTCGGGCCACCCCGGCTGACCGTCGGCCGCGGGATCACCGGTGCGCACGAAAGCGCTCCAGTAGTCGATCATCTGGTCCGAGAGGCGTTGCTGCGCCGGGTCCAACGGAGGCGCCCCGCCCACGTCGAACAGATAGCGAAGCTCCAACGAGTGACTGGCTCCGACCGGGAAGGGCAGCGTTCGCAGAACCTCCGGCGCCGGCGCGGAGCGGTCGTTGAACTCGTAGGCGTAGACGGGCCCGGCGCGGGACAGTTCACCGGCCATCCGCTCCGAGACACACGCGAAGTCACCGTCGGTGACGGCCGCCGAATACGCCTGTGCCACACCGCCGTACCGATCGATCGGATAGGAGGCACCGACGGCTGCGGCGTCGGCGCCGAAGGTCTCGGACAGGAGTCGCGGGTAGTCCCCCACGACGTAGCGCTGGCCTTGACGCAGATAGCGCAACGCCACGAACAGCGTGAACTCATCACGGGTGGTACCGATCAGCACCGGCACCCGATCGGCGCGGTCAGATCCGAATGCCGCCAACGGGGCCTGAGGCACCAAGGCCGATCCGGTGACCGGACCGGTCAGCTCGTCACTGCCGATATTGAAGTACCACACTGGTTTTCGCAGGCTGTCCACCGGCAGTCCACGCAGGCAGTTGGCGGCCACCACGAGATCGGGGCATCCGGCGGCGGCTGCGTAATCGAGCGAGCGTCGGGTCGCCGTGGCTATGTCGGCCTGCGCATGGCACGGCGCGCTCATCAGGATCGCAGCTCGGAACAATCCCGCCGAACCCGGCGACACCAGATGGTCGCACACCGACATGCCACCCGCGGATTCACCGGCGACGGTGACCTTTTCCGGATCGCCGCCGAAGTCGGAGATGTTGTCGCGCACCCACCGCAGTGCCGCCTGCTGGTCGGCCAGGCCGTAGTTGCCGATGTCACCGGAGACCCCAAGGGCCGGGTGGGCCAGGAACCCCAGCGTGCCGAGACGGTAATTGATCGTCACCACCACGATGCCGCCGTGCGCGGCCAACCGGCCCGCGTCATAGATATCGCCGCTGCCGCCCACGAACGCGCCGCCGTGGATCCACACCATCACGGGGCGCAACGCATCCGAGACCGGCGGCGTCCAGACGTTCAGACTCAGGCAGTCCTCGGCGGCGTTGGCCCCGCGTTCGGGATCTGAATCGGGGTCCTGGATGCAGCGCGGACCGGGCCGGGTGGCGTCGCGCTCCCCCGGCCATCCCGGTGCGGGCGCCGGCGCGGAGAACCGCATCGGCCCCACCGGGGCGGCGGCATACGGCACCCCGGCGAAGAGCCGGTGGTCGGATGCCACTGTGCCGCGCAGGGTTCCGGCTACGGTCCGGACGACCGCCGGGTCCAGCCCCTGCGCTTGGCCCGGCGCATGATCGGCCGGATGACCGGGCGTCACCGCCTGACCGCCACCCCGTGCACAGCCTCCCACCAGCATCACCAGCACTGCCAGCAACGCGACGACGCGACGCCCAGACCGCATGGCTGCGAGCGTACGGGGCCGATCGACAAAATCTGCTCCCTTGCGTGGCGCCGATCACATATGGTGGTAATTGACACCCGTCAAATCCCCGGCAGTGAGGAGTCTCGATGAGCGCGCCGACGATGGATGACGCCGCGAAGGTGCTCGCCGATCCGACGGCTTACGCCGACGACGCGCGCCTGCACACCGCGCTGACCCACCTGCGCGCCAACAATCCGGTGGCATGGGTGGACAACCGGCCCTACCGACCGTTCTGGGCGATCACCAAGCACGCCGACATCATGGCCGTCGAGCGGGACAACGAACTCTTCATCAGCGAGCCCCGGCCACTCCTGGCCACCGCCGCCGCCGACGATCTGGCCAAACAGCAGCTCGAGGCCGGGATGGGCCTGCGCACGCTGATCCACATGGACGACCCCCACCACCGCAAGGTGCGGGCCATCGGGGCAGATTGGTTCCGCCCCAAGGCAATGCGGGCGCTCAAGGTTCGCGTCGACGAGCTCGCCAAACGCTATGTCGACAAGATGCGGGATATCGGTCCCGAGTGCGATTTCGTCACCGCGATCGCCGTCGACTTCCCGCTCTACGTGATCATGTCCCTGCTCGGGCTCCCCGAAGAGGACTTCTCGCGGATGCACATGCTGACCCAGGAGATGTTCGGCGGCGACGACGACGAGTACAAGCGCGACGGCGGCTCACTGGAGGACCAGCTCGCCGTCCTGATGGACTTCTTCGCATACTTCTCCGCGCTGACCGCATCGCGCCGCGCGAACCCGACCGAGGACCTGGCGTCGGCGATCGCCAACGGCACCATCGACGGGGAGCCGCTGACCGACGTCGACACCGCGTCGTACTACGTCATCGTCGCCAGCGCCGGCCACGACACCACCAAGGACGCGATCTCGGGCGGACTCCACGCGCTCATCGAGAATCCCGACCAGTTGGCCCGGCTGCGCGCACAGCCCGAGTTGATGGGCAGCGCAGTCGAAGAGATGATCCGGTGGTCCACCCCGGTCAAGGAGTTCATGCGAACCGCCACCGCCGACACCACGGTGCGCGGCGTGCCGATCGCCAAGGGCGAATCCGTCTATCTGGCCTACGCTTCGGGCAATCGTGACGAGGAGGTCTTCGACCACCCGCACCGCTTCGACGTCGGGCGTGACCCGAACAAGCACCTGGCTTTCGGATACGGCGTGCACTTCTGCCTGGGCGCGGCACTGGCCCGGATGGAGATGAACAGCTTGTTCACCGAGCTGCTGAGCCGCCTGGACTCCATCGAATTGGCCGGAACACCAGAGCTTTCCGCGACCACGTTCGTCGGCGGACTCAAGCACCTGCCGATTCGTTACTCGCTGCGCTGAGACTGTTCTGACCGCCGGTGGGTGGCCAGGAACCCGTCCACCGCGGCCCGCACGCAGGTGGTGTAGTCGAATTCCGACAGCGTGCTGAGCTTGCCCAATACGATCGGACCCAGCAGCAGTGCGGCGGCCTGCGTGCGATCGACGTCGCCGAGCTCGACAACGGCCTCGGGGCTGTCGAAGATCGCCTCGAACGGTAGGGCGTACTGCTCGGCCACCCGTTCACGCAAGGTCCGTACCTCGGCACTGTCGTCCGTCCGCCACGGCAGCTGTTCCATGTCGCCGCCGAGCGCCAACCATGACATCGCGGTGATGCTGATCGGCGCCTCGGCGATCGAGTCGGCCTGCGCCTGAACCAGGGCGATCAGCCGCTCACGCAGCGGCCCGTCCCCCGGCGGCATCGGCGCAGCCGGGATGAGAGCCCGAAATGCCGCGGCCAACAAGTCATTTCCGCTCGGGAAGTGCCGGTACAACGTCGCCCTGGCCACATTCGCGGCGCGGGTGACCGCGTCGACCGTGACCGCACTCGGACCGCCTGACCGCAACAAGGACGTCGCCGCTTCGAGCAACCGGGCCCGGGACCGGGCCGGACGCGGGTCACCGCTTTCGGCAGTCATTCGCCAACACCTCCAGAAAACAGACTTACCGTCTCGCTCCAAGACTGTTAGTCTCGAAACTTCATCGACGCAGGAGGTGCCCAGCGTGTCTGACACCCTCGTCGATTCTGGCCAGGATATAGATGCGGGCCTGGCATATCTGTCGATCCGGCAGCGGTACTGGCTGCTCGCCGTGGCTTGTATGGACGTCTCCATCGTGATCGCGTCAATGGTGGCCCTCAACGCCGCGCTGCCCGACATCGCCCGCGAGACCGCCGCCACCCAGGCCCAACTCACGTGGGTGATCGACGGGTACACCCTGGTGCTGGCCTGCCTACTCCTGCCCGCGGGCGCGATCGGGGACCGCTACGGCAGACGCGGCGCCCTACTGACCGGCCTTGCGGTCTTCGTCGTCGCCTCGGCGGCACCGATGCTGTTCGACGACCCCGTCCAACTGATCGCTTCCCGTGCCGTGGCCGGGGCCGGTGCCGCCTTCATCATGCCGGCCACCCTGTCGCTGCTGACCGCTGCGTTTCCAAAGTCCGAGCGCAACAAGGCAGTTGGGATCTGGGCCGGCGTTGTCGGATCGGGAGCCGTCTTCGGCTTCCTGATCACCGGTGGGTTGCTGCACTTCTGGCCCTGGCAATCCATCTTTGCGACCTTCGCACTCGCCGGGGTCGGGTTGTTCATCCTGACTTGCACCGTGTCCTCCTCCCGGGATGAGGATGCCGCGCCGCTGGACTGGATCGGCGCGGTACTGATCGGCGCGGCGGTGGCGACCTTCGTGCTCGGGGTGGTCGAAGCCCCGGTGCGGGGCTGGACGCACCCGATGGTGTGGGGCTGTATGACCGGCGGAATCGGCCTCGCGGTTGCGTTCGCGTTCGTGCAACTCAGACGCCGCTACCCGCTGCTCGACGTCCGGCTGTTCAGAAAACCCGACTTCGCCACCGGCGCGGTGGGCGTCACGTTCCTGTTCTTCGCGAACTTCGGCTACTTCTTCGTCAGCATGCAGTACATCCAGCTGGTCATGGGATACAGCCCGATTCAGACGGCAATCGCCCTCTGTCCATTGATGATTCCCGTGCTTCTCCTGGGCGCCACCACGCACCTCTATCTGCCGCGGCTGGGCTTGCGTCTGTGCGTGACGATCGGGCTTCTGGTGATCGCCGCGGGCCTGTCGTGCATGCGGCTGCTGCAGCTCGACTCCGGCTATCTCGACTACACCTGGCCACTGCTGATCATCAGCACAGGCATCGGCCTGTGCACTGCACCAACGACATCGGCCATCATGGGCGCGGTCCCCGACGAGAAACAGGGCGTGGCGTCCGCGGTCAACGACACCACCCGGGAAGTCGGTGCCGCCCTCGGCATCGCGGTGGCCGGGTCCATCCTGGCCGCCCAGTACCAGAATCACCTGGGGCCCAAGCTGACCGGCCTACCCGCCGAGATACGCGAGCCCATACTCAGCTCGCTGGCCGAGGCACTCGCGGTGGCAGGGCAACTTGGTCCGCAGGGCACGGCGGTCGGCACGCTCGCCAAGCAGGCATTCCTGGACGCGACCAACTCAGCCCTGCTGGTGATGGCGGTGGTGCTGGCAGTGGCCGCGGTGTTCGTCGGGATCTGGGCGCCGGGCCGCGACGGTGAGCAGCTCCGGGCCATCCGGCGGCTCAGGTCGCGAGAAACTCCGCAGCCCGATGACCGATCATGGCAATGGTCGCGTGCGGGCCGCGACTGGTGATGGCCGGCATGATCGACCCGTCCACCACCCACAACCCCTCGACCCCCAGCACCCGGCAGGTCGGGTCGAGTACCGCCTCAGCCCCCGTCCCCATCGGCGCGGTGCCGGCCAGATGCTGCGATGTCGACCACGACGCATCACCGACTTCAGCTGTGTGACAGACCAATTCGCGAGCCAGTTCGGCGCCTTGACGCAAAGCGTCCACATCCTCGGCCACGGTGTCATAGCGGTGCTCGATGACCGGCGCCACCTTTGGGTCGGCTGACGCCAACCGGACCCGGCCCCGCGAGTGCGGACGCATCAGCGCCACCCCCAAGTGCGGAAGTTCGGCGGGGTCATGCCCGGGCCCGTGCACCATGGCCGCGAAGCCGGCAGTGTAGGGACGTACCTCGATACCATCGGCAGTGGTGAGCACGGCCTCCAACGGCGGCAGGTCGTGCGTCGGCGCCCAGGAGACAGGTAGCACCCATTCCGGATGGTCCACGGTGTGCATGCCGACCGGTAGGCCGGAGACCACCTTGATGCCGAGAGCCTCAAGCTCGGCCGCCGGCCCGATACCGGACAACAGCAGCAGGTGCGCTGATCCGATTGCCCCGGAACACAGGATGATTCGATCAGCACTGAGAACCGACCCGTTGTCGCACCGCACCCCGACAGCCCGATTCGCACGGAACAGCACGCGGCCGACTCGGGTGTCGGTCACCAGCCGGAGATTCGGCCGGCCCAGGGCGGGCTGCAGGTAGGCGCCACCCGGCCCAACCCTGTTGCCGCCGTTGATGTTCAGCGGAACGGCACCCACGCCCGGCGGCAGCGGCAACGGAACGTCCGAACCGTTGAGGTCGTCGATCCAGCCGAATCCGGCACTGGTCGCCGCATCGACGAATGATGCTGTGCAACCGTCGAATTCACGTACCCGACGGACGGTTATCGGCCCGCCGTCCCCGTGCAGGGCGGTGCCGAAATCCAGGTCGGTCTCGATGGCGCGGAAATGCGGCAGCACATCGTCCCAGCTCCACCCGGGCACGCCCCACCGCTCGAAGTCGCTCGGCAACCCCCGGCAGAAGTACCCACCGTTGACCGCTCCGGAGCCACCCACCACCGACCCCCGCATGATCTCGGTGTGCCGCGGCGGGTTGTCGGTCAACACCGATGCATAGTGCCGGACCACCGAGCTCGCGGCTCCGATCGGCAGCCGCAGGGCATCGGTGATCTGTGCCGCCACCCGCGGGTCACTCGGCGCCGGACCAGCCTCCACGATCGTGACCCGACAGCTGGGATCGACGGAAAGCCGTTCAGCCAGAATTGATCCGGCGCTTCCGGCACCGACGATCAGGACATCGCGCTCCAACTCGCGTTAGCTCCGCAGCTGCGGCTTGAGCGCGCCCAGCTGACGTTCCCGCACCACACCGGTCCACAAGCCGATCCCGTAGGCGAGATCGTCCAGACGCTTGAGCAGGATGTGGGTCAGCAGACCGACGGGTTTGGTGTCGTCGTCGGCATTGCCGCGCCGGGTCGCCCAGTCGACCACGCCGTCGAGCACCGCGGCCACCAGCACCGCGTGTCTGGCCCGCCGGAACATCAGGGCGGCAACCAGGGCGACCGGCCAGTAGTGCCGACAGATCGCCGAACACAACTGGAGGGCCGCCGACCACAGCCCGCGCGCGGTCACCGCGGCGACCTCGGTGGGTTCGGTATCGACGTTGCTGAGGGACCGTGCGATCCGCCGGCCGGTGAAGATCGCGATCACCACCGAGCCGAGGTACCCGAAACACGACCCCATGGCCAGGAGCAGCCACACCATCAGCGTCCACCCGGAGATCACCACCGGGGCGGTCTTGCCCGGATGCCGGACGGTCAACGGTGCCGCCGACGTACCGTAGAAAGCCTTGCGGTTGAACCACTCTCGCAGATCCGTCCGGTGATCATGAGCAACCAGCGCGATCGGTTCATACCGCAGGCGGGCCCCGGTTTCGACCAGCCGCCAGCACAGGTCGACATCCTCACCGGAGTGCATGGTCTCGTCGAATCCGCCCACCGCGGCCAGCGCCGAGCGCCGGCAGATGATGGCAGCACTCGGTACGTAGGACACCGGGCCGTAAGGCACCACCGGCGCCTCCCGCAACCCGAGGTCCAACGACGAACGAACGGCCTCGTACCGGGCGACGACGTTGTCGGCGGTGTGCAGCCCGACGATGCGCGGCGCCACCAGGGCCACCGCCGGGTCGCAGAAGTGTCCGAGCAATGCCTCCAGCCACCCACGCCGCGGCACCACATCGGAGTCCAGGAACGCCACGAAATCGGTCTCCGTCGCGGCCAGGCCGGTGTTGCGGGCGGCCGCCGGACCGTTGCTACGGAAGTGCCGGAGGACCTGCACGTCGCAGTGCATGCCGGCGAACTCTGATTGCGCGACCGGAACCGCCGAGCCGTCGTCCACCACGATCACCCGAAGGCCCCGCAACGCCGCGATCAGCCGATGCAGACCGGATACGTTGTCGCGCACCGGAACAATGACCGTGACGTCACGGTGCGACGGCCCGCTCGGCGGGCGCGGATGCGCGACCGTGGCGTCGAGCAAAGTCCGGGCCAGTTGCGCGCTCTGCGCGTCGTGCACTTCCAGACGGCCGCCGTTGAGCATGGTCTGCGCCATCGGAGCCAGCTGCAGCAACCGGGTCGGCGACCCGCCGAGTAGGGCCGCGCCGGCCCCGAGCACCTTGACCCGGCGATCCACCTGCACGGCGAAACCGTCGGGCAGCCTCGGTCCGGTCATGTCAGCAATCCGTTCCGGTCCGGCTGCCAACGCCGCATCCGGCCGGCGCAGCCGTTGACCATCTCAGCAAAGATACGCTCCCCCTCGGCAGCTGTGGCGGTTGTCGGATCACCCAGTACGCCGGCTTCGCTGACCGCAGCAATCCCGCCACTGCGCATCGCCGGCATGAGCTCGGCCAGTGGCGCGGTGTTGCCCGGAGTCAGCTCATCGATCCAGACATCGCCGGGCGAAATATGTAGCAATACAGATGTTTCGGTATGCCCCGCGTGCGCATCGGCACCCACGGCCGTGCACGGAACCCAGCCGACGTCGCGGCCCTCCCGGCGCAACAGGGCCACCGCAGCGGCCAGCGCCTCCACATTCCCCCCGTGACCATTGACGAAGACCAGTCGCGACGCCCAGTTCAACGCAGAACGTCCGTACTCCAACAGCAACGATCGCAGGGCCGCGGTGCCGATCGACACCGTGCCTGGGAACCCCTCGTGCTCGCCACTGGCGCCGTAATGGACGGCCGGCGCGACCACCCAGTCACCGGCCGATACGCCGGCGAGGTGGTCGGGCAGTGCCTGCGCCACGGCGGCGGCGATACGCGTGTCGGTGTCCAGGGGCAGGTGCGGGCCATGTTGCTCGGTAGAGCCCACTGGGACGATCAACATTGGCGACAAGCTGCGTAGCTGTCTCGACGTTGAGTTCCCGAGCCCGCTGGGGAAAGCCACGTGCCGATGGTAGGCCGAATTCACCTACTGTGCGCCAATTGTTGGAGCACAGGCAGCAATTGATTTGCCTTTGCTTTCCCGGCACCCGCCATCGGCATCACGTACGTCCCTCCCGCCACCCCTGTCACGCTGCACCTTAGGGTGACGGTAAGCCCCTCAGGCGCCCGCGCGCGGCACACCGAGGGTTCGGGTGAATCCCTCCGGGACCAGAATGTCGTCGGGCGTCAGGTCGTGGATCGAGGACTTGCCCAACCCACGCAGCGCGGAGTCGATGCCGCCGCTGAGAATGTCCAGCACGTTCTCGACACCCGCCTGGCCGTTGGCTGCCAGGCCCCACAGGTAGGCCCGTCCGATCATGACGGCCCGGGCGCCGAGCGCCACGGCCTTCACGACATCGCTGCCGCGTCGGATCCCGCCGTCCAGCAAAACCTCGACCTGGTCCCCCACCGCGTCGGCGATGGCAGGCAGGCAACGGATCGCCGCCGGCGTGCCGTCCAGGTTGTTGCCACCGTGATTGGACACCGTGATCGCCGAAACACCCGCGTCCACGGCACGTTTGGCGTCGTCGACCCGCACCATGCCCTTCAGCAGGAACGGGCCGCCCCACTGCTCGCGCAGCCAGGCGATGTCCTCCCAGGTCGGCGGCGGCGTGCCCATCCACTGCCCGTAGGCGTCGAAGAACGCCGGTCCCGGCTCGCCACGCCGGCCCTGGTTCGGCACCCGCAGGTCCGGCGGGCGAAGGTGCTTGCCGAAGCTCCACAGCCAACGCGGCTTGGTGAGCACCTCCGGAGACATCCGCAGCATGGTCTTGAGATCCATTCGCTCCGGGATCTTCGGGCTACCCCAGTCGCGGCCGTGGCTGAAGCTGTAGTCGGTCGTGGCGATCATGCCGACCGCACCTGCGTCCTTCGCGCGCTGCACCCGCTCGGCGATCTCGTCGCGGGACCCGAGCCAGTAGATCTGGAAGAAGACCTTGTCGTTGACGGCGGTGACTTCTTCCATCGGCTTGCTGGCAAACGACGACAGCCCCATGGCCGTACCGCGCGCCGCAGCCGCGCGGGCCACGGCCACCTCGCCGTCGGGGTCGATCGCCTGCACGCCAGTCGGCGAGATGATGACGGGCATCGAAATGTCTTGCCCCATGACCGTTGTCGACATCTCACGCTTCTCGGTGGCGCCGAGGACATGCGGGGCGAAACCGAGTTCGGCGAACGACTCCACGTTGTCGGAGACCGTCACACCCTTCTCGCTGGCAGAGATCAGCGACGAGTAGGCGGACTTGGGCAGCCGCTTGCGCGCCCGCTGCTGAGCGATGGCGACGGTCTCGAACCAGGTATCACGAGCCATGGGTTACACCGGACTTTCGTTACAGATACGGGCCGGCGGCTTGGTCAGCAACTTCAGTGCCACCGGGCCCTGCTTGGTACCGCGGGAGTGATCGCCGCTGGGCTTGGGTTTGATGCGCTCCTGTGCCAGAGCCGGCTCGCCCCAGCCTTCGACGCACTCGGGGTCCGGCCCGTCCATCGGCAGACCGGTGAAGAACTTGGCTGCCATGCAGCCGCCACGGCAGGCGTCATAGTGTCCACAGCCGCTGCAGGCGCCGGCCGACTGCGGCTCGCGCAGCTCGCGGAACAACGGGGAGTTCTGCCAGACGCTCTGGAAGCCGGTGCCAAAGCCGGTGTCCTCCAGGATGTTTCCGGCCAGAAACTTGTCGTGGATGGCGAACGGGCAGGCATAGACATCGCCCACCGGATCGATCAGGCACACGACCCGGCCGGCGCCGCACAGGTTCAGCCCGGCCAGCGCGCCGGGCTCGCCCAGGCCCGACAGGTGGAAGAACGAGTCACCGGTCAGCACGCGCTCGCCGCGGGCGACCAGCCAGTTGTACAGCTGGCGCTGCTGGTCCTGGGTGGGATGCAGCTCGTCCCAGACATCGGCGCCTCGGCCCGACGGACGCAGCCGCGTGATCCGCAGCGTGGCACCGTACCGGTCGGCCAGCGCTTTGAACTCGTCGAGTTGGTCGACGTTGTGGCGGGTGACCACCACGGAGATCTTGGCATCGGAAAACCCTGCGGCAGCAAGGTTTTCCAGCGCACGCACGGCCATGTCGAACGAGCCCTTGCCGCGCACCGCGTCGTTGACCTCGGCGTTGGCGCCGTCCAGGGAGATCTGCACGTCGACGTAGTCGCTCGCGGCGAGTTTCGCGGCGATCTCCGGCGTGATTCGCACCCCGTTGGTGGAGAACTTGACCCCGACGTGGTGCTCGGTCGCGTAATCGACCAGTTCCCAGAAGTCCGGGCGCACAGTCGGTTCCCCGCCGCCGATGTTCACGTAGAACACCTGCATGCGTTCCAGCTCGTCGATGATGTCCTTGCACTGCTGTGTGGACAGTTCGCGCGGATCGCGCTTACCCGACGAGGAGAGGCAGTGCACGCACGCCAGGTTGCATGCGTAGGTGAGCTCCCAGGTCAGACAGATCGGGGCATCGAGTCCGTGCTCGAACTGCTCGACGAGCCTTGGAACAGGCGTGCGTACGGGCGCAACAGAAGTCATTGTGAATTCCCAGGGATGAGCATCTTCGAGGACACCAGCACGCTCAGCGCGTGCAGGTAAGGGCCTTGGTCGGAGTCGGCGATACCGACCGCGCGACACGCGGACCGGGCGTCGGGGTGATCAGCCAGTGAGTTGACCACCTCGACGACCGTCCGATTCTTCAGAAACGACAGCTTGCGGGTTCCGAAGTGATACAGCAGGGCACCGAACGGCTCCGGCCGCACCGCCACCTGGTGGTGCAACCGCCAGCTGACATTCGGGTCGAATACGACGCCGGTGCGCCCGGCCGTATCGGCAGCCTGTGCGGACACTGTCAGTAAACCCCGCACATACCGTCGATCGAGACCTCTTCGACGAGCGTCTCGGTGGCGAGCTGGGTTTCCGTCTCAACCTGCGGGTTCTGATCCATGAATCGCACCTTTCCTACAACTGTTCCTGTAACTGTGGGTCTCGACAATTGTGACCTGAGTCGCAAGAATATGGCATCGAGTGCACAAATGGAAGGGCGGGTTTTATGCGGCAGGCATCCGGGCCCCGGGTCGGTCGGCGCCCGTCCACCACGCAGGACCACATCACCGACGTCGCGCTGGCGCTGTTCGCGACCCGCGGCTTCGACGAGGTCAGTGTCGATGACGTCGCCAAAGCCGCCGGCATCGCGCGCCGCACACTGTTCCGCTACTACGCCTCCAAGAACGCCATCCCATGGGGAGATTTCGACGCCCACCTGCAGAACCTGCGCGACCTGCTCTCCTCCCTGAGCACAGATATCCCCCTGGCCGAGGCACTGCGCGAGGCCCTGTTGTCGTTCAACACCTTCGATGCCCAGGAAATGACCCAGCACCGCCTCCGCATGCAGGTCATCCTGGGAACGACCGGGCTGCAGGCATATTCGATGACGATGTACGCCGGCTGGCGTGAGGTCATCGCCACCTACGTGGCACAGCGAATCGGCGCGGCACCCCACGACCTGATGCCACAGACCGCCGGCTGGCTGATGCTCGGCGTCGCACTGTCGGCATATGAGCACTGGCTCGCCGACGAGTCCGTCTCCCTGCCGCACACCATCGCCCGGGCCTTCGAAGTGGCACGTCCCGGCTTGGAGGCCTTGGCACCGGCGGGAGTGGACACCGCTCCCTCCGGGTAACCAGGTGCCGACCGACACCCGGAGGTGAACCGTGCGGAAACCGGATAGGACGCCCACCGCGGCCGAACTGGCCGCCCTGATCGTTGCGCTGATCGTCGGATTCGGCGTCGCCACCTACTTCGGAAGCCTGGTCGCCGGTATCGCCGTCGCGATCGGCATCGCGATCATCGGAGCGGGCTTCTTCTACGCCAAGACCTGATCCGGCGGCAGCGCATCCCACACATCGGCAAGCGCCGCAGGCCCCTGTGGACTCAGCGGCTCGGTGAGCATCACCGGTGCCTGCGACATGAAACGCGGTGTGCTGCCACGGTGTACGTCAGCGGCATGCGCAGTGAACGGATGCAGCACATACATGTCACCGGGCCGTCCCGTCGCATATGCCACGGGACGGGTCCGGCTGGCTTCGTCCACCACGCCACCGGCTTCGACGAAGTCGATCGGATCGGGACCCAGCACCCGGGCTGTGTCCCGATGCGAACCGACCCGGATACGCGTCGGCGCGTCAGCGGGCCCGACCTCTGACAGCAGGGTCAACACGAGGACGGTGCGTGGACGACCGCTGACGGCCCACTCCCCACCTGGCAGCGGGGTGTTGGCGTCCACGTGCCAGCCCCGGTCGTCTGCGGGCGGATCCACCGGGAACCGGACCGGGATATGGCCCAGGGCACCGCGCGGTAGCCAACCTCCTTCTCCGCAGATCCGGTCCAGGGCCTCGGCCAGCGGGGCGCTGCTCACCACCTGCCCGAACGGGCCCGCCCCCGTCAGATCTGCCGCCCACCGCACCGGCATGGTCCACGATGCCGGTTCATCAGGCGAGAGCCCGATCTGTGCCCACAGCAGATCCCTGGCCGCATCGGCGATTTCGGCCGGAACGGCCTGTTCGATCTTGACGAACCCGTTCCGTGTGAATGCATCGACGTCCACCACACCGACCACCATGACGCACCTCTGCTGACCAGCGCCAACGAATTTCCGGCGAAAAATTCTTCGCCAACCCCGTCGGAGTTTGGTGCCCGGCGGCGACGATAAGGGTGTGAGCGCCGAAACAGACGCCCCGCGGGTGCTGCTGAGGTGCTACGACGAGGCCCTGCCAGTGGTGTACGGCTACTTCGTACGACGCTGCGGTGACCGCGGAACCGCCGAGGACCTGACGTCGGAGACGTTCCTGGCCGCGATGGATGCGGCCCGCCGACCGTCACCGCCGCAGATCTCGGTGCCCTGGTTGATCGGCGTGGCCAAGCACAAGCTGGCCGACCACTACCGGCGCCGGCACGACCGCTTCACCGTGCCGGTGGCCGAGTTGCCCGAACCGGTGGAGCCGACCGACGACTGGGACGCCGAGCTGGATCGCATTGTGGCCGAATCAGTTTTGTCCCGGCTACCCGAGCACCACCGCACCGTGCTCGTCCTGCGCTACGTCGATGACCGCACGGTCAGCGAATGCGCTGAGCTGATCGGCCGCACGGTGCACGCCACCGAGGCGCTGCTGGTGCGGGCCCGCCGCGCCTTCAGAGCCCAGTACCCGACACCGGAGGGAGGGACGTCGTGATCAACAACCACGATCCGCTGACGGTGCTGAGCGGCGACGACCAGCCGGTCTCCCCCGATCCGGCATTCGCGGCCAGGCTGCGCGCCCGGCTGGAATCGGCCCTCACCCTGCCCACCCACGCCCAAGGAGTTGACATGAGCGGAACCGACACTGCCATCGCCGAACTGAACCAGCCCGCGGCCACGCCGGCTCCCCCACGATCCGCTGTTGTGGCCTACCTGGCCGCGCCCGACGCCCGTGCCGCCATTGCCTGGTACCGCGACGCGCTCGGTGCCGTTCCGGCCGGCGAGCCGATCGTGATGGACGACGGCCGCATCGGGCATGCCGAGCTCGAGCTGGCCGGCGGCATCTTCTACCTGGCCGACGAGTTTCCCGAATTGGGCTTGAAAGCACCAGCGCCACAGTCCGTTTCAGTGAGCCTGATGCTGAATGTGCCCGACACCGACGCCGTCCTGGAGCGAGCCAGGACCCTGGGTGCGCAAGTGCAGCGCGAACCTTACGAGAACTACGGCACCCGCAACGCCGTGATCATCGACCCCTCGGGCCACCGGTGGATGCTCACGGGTCCGGTCGCGGTACCGGATTCGCGGCCCGCCGCGGTGTCAGATTCGCGGCCCGCCGCGGTCGTTCCCATCCAGCACGGCGACGTCGGCTACGTCTCGGTCTGGGCTCCCGACGCCCAACGTGCCGCCCGGTTCTACGGCCACGTACTGGGCTGGACCTATGACCCGAACACCCATGAGGTCACCAATACCCGACAACGCATCGGCATCTACAGTGTCGCCTCACCGCAGGGCATGCTGTGCTGCTACGCCGTTGCCGACCTCGCCGACGCCCGGCAGGCGATCATCGACGGCGGCGGGCACGTCGGCGAGACGCTGGAGTTCGAGTTCGGCACGGTGCTGGATGCCACCGATCCACTGGGCACGTCGATCGCAGTGTTCCAGCCCGCCCCGGGAACCCCTCGTCCGGAGCTCAACGGCGCTGGGCCGGGCGAACTTTCGTACATCACCTACGAAGTGCCGGACTCGACGGCGTTCCAGGGCTTCTACAGCCGAGTGCTGTCGTGGACCTTCGAGCCCGGCCGGATCGACGACGGCTGGGGGGTTCAGGGTAGCCAGCCGATGTCGGGCATGGCCGGGGGCGCCCCGCGGGCAGTGACGGTGCCTATGTGGACGGTCGCCGATATCGACGCCGCGGTCGCCCGAGTCGTCGAGGCCGGCGGAACCGTGCTGCAGCAGCCGTCACGACAGCCCTACGGATTGATGGCCGAGTGCACCGACGACCAGGGCAGCCGGTTCTACCTCGGCCAGTTCTAGAGCGATTTGGGTGCATCCGGTAACGCTGAGCGTTACCGGATGCACCCAAATCACCGGGAAAGTCAGCCGAGGACGTCGGAGATGGGGGCGCCGGCGGCGATCTTGCCGCGGGCCTTCATCACTTTGCCGGGCATGCCGCCGCCGACCACACCGACCACGACACCGTCACGCTCGTAGTAGGCCAGGAACTTGCGGCCGTCGTCCTCCACCACGTGCACGACATCGTCGGCCTCAGGCTCACCCAGGCACTGGATCTTGACGTCGTACTGATCGCTCCAGAAGTAGGGCACCGATACGACCGGAGAGGCCTCCTGGCCCAGGATCGCCGGCACCATGGCCCGCGCCTGGTCGGCAACGTTGCTCCAATGCTCAACGCGCGCTTGGTCACCCACGTGATCACGCCACGACGCGACATCACCGATGGCCCACACGCCCGCGGCGCTGGACCGGCCGACCTCGTCGCACACCACGCCGTTGTCGAGCTCGATACCGCTGCCCTCGAGCCACTCGACCGCCGGGTGCGAGCCGATACCGACCACCACCAGATCGGCGTCGAGTTCGGTGCCGTCACCGAGCACCACCTGCTCGACCTTGTCGGCGCCGCGCACCTCGCTGACCCCGACACCGCAACGCACGTCGACCCCTTCGGCCTGGTGCAGCCGGGTCACCAGGGCCCCGATCTTCTCGCCGAGAACCGAGGCCAGCGGCGTGGGCTGCGGCTCCACGAGTACCACCTCCACGCCCAGCTTGCGCAGGCTGGCGGCGACCTCGCAGCCGATGAAGCCGGCACCGACCACCACGGCGCGCTGCGCCTTTCCGGCGTGCTCGCGCAGGGCCATGCTCTCGTCGTAGGACCGCAGCACGTGAATACCCGCCAGATCGCCGAATGACCGGATCCGCCTCGGCACCAGCCCGGTGGCGATGACGAGCTCGTCATAGGCCACGTCGCTACCGTCGGCGAGCTTCAACGTCTTGGCGGCGGTGTCCACCGATTGCGCCGCGGAACCGAGCCGCAGCGTGATGTCGTTCTCGGCGTAGAACTCGGCCGGCTTGAGCGTGACGTCATCCGTCTCCGCACGCAGCACTTCCTTGGACAGCGGCGGCCGATCGTAGGGCAGATGGTCCTCGTCGCTGACGATCGTGATGGGCCCGGCGTACTCCGAACGGCGCAGCTGTTCGGCCGTCCGGGCCGCAGCCAAGCCGCCGCCGACGATGACAATGCCCGCCGCTGATCCCGTTGAAGTAGTCACGTGGGGTTTTTACACGATCGGGCTTGAGCGTTGTGCGCCACCCTACGTTCGCAGGTGTCGATGACCCGCGTCACGACCGGCCCCGGTCGATGATGTTCGACAACACCACGATGCTCTCACTGCGCTCGATGCGAGCCGTTGAGCGGATGCGCTCCAGGGCTTCCTCAAGGTGACGCATATCGCGGGCGAGCACATGCAGGATGGCGTCGGCGGTACCGGTGACCGTTGCCGCGCTGACCACTTCGGGGATGTCGATCCAGGCCGCGCGCAACTGATCTGGCGCGATGGTGCCCTGACAGAACACCTGCACGTACGCCTCGGTGCTCCAGCCCAGGACATTGCGGTCGATCACCGTGGTGAAGCCCCGGATCACCCCGTCGGCGACCATGCGGTCCACCCGCCGCTTCACCGCGGGCGCCGACAGATTCACCCGTTGCCCGATCTCGGCGAATGTCGCCCTGGCGTGCTCGGTGAGTTCGGCCAGAATCCGCTCGTCGGTGTCGTCCAGACGTTCCACATCCACCTCCACGCAACAAACCTTCGCACATCCGTGTTTCATGCAATATATCGCTGCATATCACGCAACAGGCGGTAATTGATTGCGCCGCGGAACCTCCTTATCGTCGATTCATGACGATTTTCGACGAAGTCGTGCCTGGCACGGTGCCCCAAGCAGTCGGCGCCGTGTCACCCGCGCGGAGCGCCGTGTCACCCGCGCGGAGCGCGACGAACCGCCGATACGCCATGACCGCCCCGGAACACTTCACCGTCGAATACGCCATCAACCCGTGGATGGACATCTCCACGCCCGTGGACACCGCGCTCGCGCTGGCCCAGTGGGACACGCTGCGACGGGTGTACGCCGATCTGGGCCACACCGTCGACCTGGTGACGCCGCGCCGCGGCCTGCCCGACATGGTCTACGCCGCCAACGGGGGCTTCCTGATCGGGGACATCGCGGTGGTGGCGCGCTTCGCCTACCCGCAACGCGCCGGTGAGGCCGGCGCCTACTCCGAGTGGATGGCCGCGGCCGGCTACCGGACGGTGTGCACCGACCATGTCAACGAGGGCCAGGGCGATCTGCTACTCGTGGGGTCAACCTTGTTGGCCGGATACGGTTTTCGCACCGATCGACGCGCCCACGACGAGATCGCGGCCGCTACCGGCCTCGACGTGATCAGCCTGGAACTCGTCGACCCGCGCTTCTACCACCTCGACACCGCGGTGGCAGTGCTCGACGACACGACGATCGCCTACTATCCCCCGGCCTTCAGTGACGACGCCCGCCGGCGGATTGCCGAGCTGTTCGGCGACGCCATCGAAGTGGGCTCGGCCGACGCCTACGTCCTCGGCCTCAACGTGGTGTCCGACGGCCGGCACGTGGTGATGCCCGCCGCTGCCACCGGATTCGCCGACCAACTGCGCCGGGCCGGGTTCGAGCCGATCGGCGTCGATTTGTCCGAACTCCTCAAAGGCGGGGGATCCGTCAAATGCTGCACCCTGGAGCGTCATCCATGACCATGCTGGACAGTGTGGACAACCAGGCCACCCCGGATCCGGCGACCGCCGCCGCGATCGCGCTCGACGATCGCTACGTAGCCCACAACTACTCACCGCTGCCGGTGGTCGCGGAAAGCGCCGAGGGGGCCTGGATCACGGACGTGACCGGCCGGCGCTACCTCGATTGCCTCGCCGCCTATTCGGCGGTCAACTTCGGCCACCGCAATCCCGAGATCATCGCCGCCGCACACACTCAACTGGACCGGCTGACCCTGGTGAGCCGAGCCTTTCACTCCGACCGGCTCGGCCCGTTCGCCGAGGCACTGGCCCAATTGTGCGGCAAGGACATGGTGCTTCCGATGAACAGCGGTGCCGAGGCCGTGGAGAGCGGCATCAAAGTGGCCCGCAAATGGGCCACCGATGTCAAGGGCGTACCTGCGGACAAGTCGAACATCATCGTGGCGCACAACAACTTCCACGGCCGCACCACCACGATCATCAGCTTTTCCGACGACGACACCGCACGCCGCGGCTTCGGTCCGTACACGCCCGGATTCCGGACGGCGCCCTTCGGCGACCATCGCGCGCTCGAGGCGGCGATCGACGAGAACACCGCCGCGGTGCTGATCGAGCCCATCCAGGGCGAGGCCGGCATCATCGTCCCGCCCCACGACTACCTGCCGCAGGTCCGCGACATCTGTACCCGCAACAACGTGCTGATGATCGCCGATGAGATCCAGTCCGGCCTGGCCCGCACCGGCCGGACCTTCGCGTGCGAACACTGGGATGTGGTTCCCGACGTATATCTGCTCGGCAAGGCGCTGGGTGGTGGCGTGGTGCCGCTGTCCGCGGTGGTGGCCGACCGCGACGTGCTCGGCGTGCTGCATCCTGGCGAACACGGCTCCACCTTCGGCGGCAACCCGCTGGCCGCGGCGATCGGCACGACCGTGGTCGGCATGCTGCGCCGGGGCGAATTCCAGCTCCGTTCAACCGAACTCGGACAACACCTGCACGACGGGCTGACCAGGTTGATGGGGCACGGCGTGACGGCCGTGCGAGGCATGGGCCTGTGGGCCGGCGTGGACATCGACCCTGACCTGGGCACCGGCAAGCAGCTCGGCCTCGCGTTGGCCGAACGTGGCGTGCTGGTGAAGGACACCCACGGATCGACCCTGCGGTTCGCGCCGCCGCTGGTGGTGACCGCCCACGAGCTCGACTGGGCCATCGACCGATTCGCCGACACCCTGGCCGAGGCGCGCCGATAATCGGTTGACCGGCAGCAAGGAGGCACCATGTCCGCCCCAGCCAACAACCTGACCAGCCAGATGTTGCGGCGCAGGCCCGTCTTCGGAGCACCGGTGGCTCACGGCGCGTCCGACCATCTCCGGCGAAGTATCGGCACGTTCCAGCTGACGCTGTTCGGTGTCGGCGCCACGGTCGGCACCGGCATCTTCATCGTGCTGCAGCAGGCAGTCCCCAAAGCCGGTCCCGCAGTGCTGGTGTCATTCATGGTGGCCGGTGTCGCCGCCGGCCTGTCTGCGATCTGCTACGCGGAAATGGCTGCGGCAGTGCCAGTTTCAGGATCAACGTACTCCTACGCCTACACCACCATGGGCGAGTTCATCGCGATGGGCGTCGCAGCCTGTCTACTGCTCGAATACGGTGTCTCCATGTCGGCCACCGCTGTCGGCTGGAGCGGCTATCTCAACCAACTGCTGGACAACCTGTTCGGCTGGCGGTTGCCACACGCATTGTCCGCCGCCCCGTGGGGCGATGACCCCGGCGTGATCAACCTGCCCGCCACAACCCTGATCGTCATGTGCGCTCTGCTGCTGATCCGCGGTGCCAGCGAGTCCGCCGCGGTCAACACCGTCATGGTGCTCCTGAAACTGTGCGTGCTCGGCATGTTCGTGGCCATCGCGTTCACCGCGTTCACCACCGATCACTTCGCCGGGTTCTGGGACAAGGGATTCACCGGCATCACCGCCGCGGCCGGCACCATCTTCTTCACGTTCATCGGCCTGGACGCGGTGTCCACCGCGGGCGACGAGGTGAAGAACCCGCAGAAGACCATGCCCCGGGCGATTCTCGGCGCACTGATCGTCGTCACGAGCATCTATATCTTGGTCGCGTTCGCCGGCCTGGGCACCCAATCCGCCGATGAGTTCGGTTCCGACGCACAATCCGAGGCCGGACTGTCGGTGATGCTCACCAACATCCTGCACGGCCAGACCTGGGCCAGCACCGTCCTGGCCATGGGCGCGGTCATCTCGATCTTCTCGGTCACCCTCGTGGTGATGTACGGCCAGACCCGCATTCTGTTCGCGATGGGACGCGATGGCCTGCTGCCCCCGATGTTCGCAAAGGTGAACCCGCGCACCATGACTCCGGTGAACAACACCATCGTCGTGGCCGCGGTGACCGGCACCCTCGCCGGGTTGGTGCCGCTCGACTATCTGTGGGATCTGGTGTCGATCGGAACCCTGGTGGCATTCATCGTGGTGTCCGTCGGCGTGATCATCCTGCGGGTGCGTGAGCCGGACCTCCCGCGAGCGTTCAAGGTTCCCGGTTACCCGGTGACACCGGTCCTTTCAGTGCTGGCCTGCCTGTTCGTCCTCTATGGCCTGCCGCCCATCACCTGGCTGTGGTTCAGCATCTGGGTTGCCCTCGTCCTGGCGTTCTATCTCCTGTGGAGCCGACATCACAGCGCCCTCAACGACGGTGGCGACGGCTACATACCGGGCGTGGCAGCGGGCGAGGACGACGTGATGATCACCCCCGGAGCCGAGGAAACCCGATGACCGTCGTCGTCGGATACCTGGCCGGCAAAGGCGGGGTGTCCGCGCTGCACCTCGGGGTCGGTGCAGCCCGGACCCTGAACACCTCGCTGTCGGTGGCCACCGTCGTGCCGCGTCCGTGGCTGAACCCGTCACCGGCCCGCGTCGATGCCGAATACGCCGAGTACGCCGCACAATTGGCGGCGTCCTCGGCCGAGCAGGCAAGGCAGCACGTGACCGCGCTCGACGACGGCCTCCACGTCAGCTTCCACAAGTTCGCGCACCGCTCCGTCTCGGGCGGCCTGCTCGAGGCCATCGGCGCTCTCGACGCCGAACTACTCGTCCTCGGCTCCGCATCGGAGGGCCAACTGGGCCAGGTGGTGGTGGGCTCGACCGCCGATCGGCTGCTGCACTGCTGTCCGGTTCCGCTGGCGATCAGCCCGCGCGGCTACCGACGGCCGAAATCCGGTGTACTGGCGCGTATCACATGCGCCTATCCCGGATCTCCCGAAGCGGTGGCGGTGGTTGAACAGGTCGCCGACCTGAGCCGACGTCTGGGCACGCCGATGCGGATGGTCACGTTCGCAGTGCGGGGACGCAACATGTACCCGCCGACTGTCGGACTGCACGCCGAGGACGCGATCCTGCAGGAGTGGGCGAAACAAGCGCAGCAGGCGCTGATCCGCTTGAAGGACGACAAAGTCATCGGCGACGACGTTGATCTGCAGGTCGCCACCGGCAACGACTGGAGCGACGCGATCGATGCCATCGACTGGCTCGAGGGCGAGATCCTGGCGATCGGGACCTCGCCCGGCGGCGCGGTCGCCCGGGTTTTCCTGGGCTCACACGGTTCAAAAATTCTGCGGCACAGCCCGGTTCCGGTTCTCGTCCTCCCGGGCTGATTCCCGCGAGAAAAGTCAGTACTTGAGCACGCCCCGGTCGACGGCAATCTGGCTGCCCGACAGCGTGGCCGAGTTGTCGCCGGCCAGCCAGGCGACCACATCGGCAACTTCCTCGGGCGCCATGAACGCCGCGAGTCCCTCGTTCTTGCCGTCGGTCACCTTGTGATACGGCATCGGGGCGAAACTGTGCAGGAAGCTCGGGAACTTGGAGAAGATCTCGGCCATTGCCTCCGGTTCGATCATCGGAGTGTCGATCGAGTACGGATGGATCGAGTTGACCCGGATGCCGTACTCGCCCACCTCGAGAGCCAGTGTGTTGGTCAGTGCCACCAGACCGTGTTTGGAGGCCGAGTAGTGACCGTTGCCCGGGGTGGCTTTCACACCGGCCGAGGAGCTGACGATGATGATCGACCCGCCATTGCCGGCCTCGATCATCGCGGGCACCGCGGCCCGGATGGTCCGCCAGGTGCCGTTGAGGTTGACGTCGACGACGGTGTCGAACTGCTCGGGGCTCAACTCCCACAACCGGCCCCAGCTGAGCACCCCGGCATTGGCGACCACGATGTCGAGCCGGCCGAACTGCTCGACGCCGTCGGCGACCACCTGCTGCTGGGCCGCCAGATCACGGATGTCGACCTCACGCGCGAGCACCTTGCGGCCCGCGGCCTCCACGGCGGCGACAGTTTCGGCCAGATCCTCCGGTGTCGCAGCCGGGTACGTGATCGTGTCGGCGACCGGACGGCACACGTCGACGGCGATGATGTCGGCGCCTTCGTTGGCCAACCGCACCGCGTGCGCGCGCCCTTGTCCGCGTGCAGCACCGGTGACAAACGCCACCCGGCCTTCCAGTGTTGCGTTACCTGCCGCCATCCCAGGGTCCTTTCACGTGAGCCTGGCCACAGGCTAACAGCAGAAGTAGAACGTGTTCCTGCCCGATACCGATCAATGGGATGCCCGATGATCGGGCAGGTCATGCGCCACCCGGCGGGTGCATCCAAGATCGGATCAGAGATCGGCGATGATCTGCTGTCGTTTGACCGTATACTCGCCTTCGCTGATGGCCCCCGTCGCGCGCAGTGTTTCCAGTTCCTGAAGACGTTGCGCGGTCGAGGGCGCCGGAGGCGCCAGGAAGGGGGCCGACGGTGCAGCTGCAGCAGCCGGCACCGGCCCAGCCGACGCCTCCTGTTGTGCGGTCGCGCGCCGCACCACGGCCTGGACCTGCTCACGCACCGCGGGATTGCCCCGCAGGTCGACCATGTTGTTGATGCCGATGCCGTTGGCCTTGAGGATCTGCAGGATCTCCATCAGCGGGCCGGACTGACCGGTCAGGTCGTAGGACTTGTTCTCCTCGGCGAGCGTGAACGTGGCCGGCATCAGACCGCTGACCAGACTGCTTCTCTCCCAATCGATCCGGTACTCGTTAGTCGTCGGGTCGACGAGTGCGACCAATTTCCGGTTGGTGATCATCGGCAGCCGAGACACCGAAGCGAGCACCCGGTCCTGACTGGCGAACGGCGCGATGCCGGGTCCCGAGATCTGCAGATCCAACTTCACCAGCGGCTGCTCGTTGATGCGGGTGCCGGTCTCGTGGATACCGGTGACCTGGGCCAGCGCCAGTACGCCCACCTGCTCGAGTTTCTCGTTCTGCGCCGCCGACTTCGACCCGGCGGCCGTGATCCCGAGCGCGATCAAGATGTCGATGGCTGTGATCATCAGGCCCATCCAGAACATCCACTTCATCATCGGATCGGCTCCGGAGACGAAGTAGATGACCAGGAAGATCGGGCCGACGATGCCGCACATCAACACGAACGCCTGAATGCGCAGGTACCGCCAGAATGTGGCCATCGCAGGCTCCTGTCGTCGGTTGGGCGCCATCAGATTAGCGCCCAGACCGGCCCAGGTCAGGAGTGGACGACACCATCCGGCGAGCCGCTCGGTGGCACGGTCTGCTGCTGCATCGGCGAGGGGCCCAGCATCCGGTACAACGGCCAGGTCCACCGATACCCACCACTGTTCGAGCGGGCGTAGCTGGTGTGCACGGCGATAGCGGTTGCGGTCACCTCATCGGCATCCGGGTCGGAGTCGCAGACCGCGTCCCCGCGATCACACACGCTGATCGTGCGACTGCCGACTGACGGCAACAGCGGCGCGGGGGCGTGAGCCAGGACCGGCCAGTCCTGCGCGACACCCTTCCTGGTGCTGCTGACCGCCGTGGCCGTACCCAGGTTGACGGTGGGATCGGCAGGCAGGCGGTCACCGTCGGCGACCAACAGTGCGGCAGCTAGATTCGGGCTGCCCGCCAAGGTGGCCAGATTGCGGTGGACCACCATCGCGCCCTGCGAATAGCCGGCCAGCACGACCTCGCTGGACGGGCACTGCTGGGTGAATGCCGCGTACTGACTCCCCAGCGCCGCCACCCCGGCGTCGACACTGCTCATGAAGCCACCCCAGCCCAGCAGATCACCGTCCTCGGGCACCGGTGCAGCCGGGTAGGCCACCGACTCAGCCGTCATCGTCCGACCGTCCTGCTGCACCCACACAGACAAGTCGCGCAAGGAGTTGTAGACCACCCGGCCCATGCCGGCATCTACGGTCGGATCGTCACGCTCACCCGAACCGGCAACGCCGATCCAGTGGATGTCCGGGCATCCCGGCGCCGCCTCTGCCGAGCCTGCCGAAAATCCGACCGCCGTGGCGGCCAGCACGGCCGCCGAAGCCAATGCCCATATCGGTCGCATCATGTTTGTCCCCAACCCGTGTAGCTCACCTATGCAATAAAGATCGGCTCAGCTATCACAGGCGTTACACCAGCAACCCACCAGAAGACGCAAAAGTCCCCCAAACCGAGTGGCTTGGGGGACCTTCGCGTCTGTTCGCGGGGAACTAGATCAATTACTTGTTGATCTTGGTAACCCGGCCGGCGCCGACCGTACGGCCGCCTTCGCGGATCGCGAAGCGCAGGCCCTCGTCCATGGCGACGGGCTGGATCAGCTTGACGGAGATGTCGGTGTTGTCACCGGGCATCACCATCTCGGTGCCCTCGGGCAGGGTCACCACGCCGGTCACGTCCGTGGTACGGAAGTAGAACTGCGGACGGTAGTTGTTGAAGAACGGCGTGTGGCGGCCGCCCTCGTCCTTGGACAGGATGTAGACGCTGCCCTCGAACTCGGTGTGCGGGGTGGTGGTGCCGGGCTTGACCACAACCTGGCCACGCTCGACGTCCTCGCGCTTGATGCCACGAACCAGCAGACCGACGTTGTCGCCCGCCTGACCCTGGTCGAGCAGCTTGCGGAACATCTCCACACCGGTGACGGTGGTCTTGGTCGTGGTCGGCTTGATGCCGACGATCTCGACCTCTTCGTTGACGTTGATCACGCCACGCTCGACGCGACCGGTCACCACGGTGCCACGACCGGTGATGGTGAAGACGTCCTCGACGGGCATCAGGAACGGCTTGTCGGTCTCACGAACCGGATCCGGGATCGACTCGTCGACCGCGTCCATCAGGTCCTCGACCGACTTGACCCACTTCGGGTCACCCTCGAGCGCCTTCAGGGCGGAGACCCGGATAACCGGGGCGTCCTCGTCGAACTCCTGGGCGGCCAGCAGTTCGCGGACCTCCATCTCGACGAGCTCGATGAGCTCCTCGTCGTCCACGGCGTCCGACTTGTTCAGCGCCACCAGGATGTAGGGCACACCCACCTGGCGGGCCAGCAGCACATGCTCGCGAGTCTGCGGCATCGGGCCGTCAGTCGCGGCGACCACCAGGATCGCGCCGTCCATCTGGGCGGCACCGGTGATCATGTTCTTGATGTAGTCGGCGTGACCGGGGGCGTCCACGTGGGCGTAGTGCCGCTTCTCGGTCTGGTACTCCACATGGGAGATGTTGATCGTGATGCCGCGCTGACGCTCTTCAGGCGCATTGTCGATCTGGTCGAATGCGCGCGACTCGTTCAACTCCGGGTACTTGTCGTGCAGAACCTTGGTGATTGCTGCAGTAAGCGTCGTCTTGCCGTGGTCAACGTGACCGATGGTCCCGATGTTGACGTGCGGCTTCGTCCGCTCGAACTTCGCCTTCGCCACTGTGGTGTCCTCCTGGACTTGTTGGTGCTTTTGTTAAAGCAATGATGATGTGTTCAGTTGTGTACCGCGGCAGTTGCCGCGACGAGATTACTGACCCGTCGCCTTCGCGATGATCTCCTTCGCCACGTTCGCCGGAACTTCGGCGTACGAGTCGAACACCATGGAGTAGTTCGCCCGGCCCTGAGTCTTCGACCGAAGGTCGCCGACGTAGCCGAACATCTCCGACAGCGGCACCTGCGCCTTGACGACGCGCGCACCGCTGCGCTCCTCCATGGCCTGGATCTGACCACGGCGGGAGTTCAGGTCGCCGATCACGTCACCCATGTAATCCTCGGGTGTCGTGACCTCGACGGCCATGATGGGCTCCAGGATGACCGGCTGAGCCGCCTGGGCGGCCTTCTTCAGCACCTGCGAACCCGCCACCTTGAACGCCATTTCCGAGGAGTCGACCTCGTGGTAGGCGCCATCGAGCAGCGTCACCTTGATGTTCACCAGCGGGTAGCCGGCCAACACGCCGTACTGCATGGCGTCCTGCGCACCGGCATCCACCGACGGGATGTACTCGCGCGGGATGCGGCCACCGGTGACCTTGTTCGCGAACTCGTAGGTGGCACCGTCCTCGCCGGTGAACGGCTCGAGGTCGATGAGCACCTTCGCGAACTGGCCGGAACCACCCGTCTGCTTCTTGTGGGTGAACTCGACCTTCTCCACCTTGCGGCGGATGGTCTCGCGGTAGGCCACCTGGGGCTTACCGACGTTGGCCTCAACCTTGAATTCGCGACGCATGCGGTCCACCAGGATGTCCAGGTGCAGCTCGCCCATACCGCCGATGACGGTCTGGCCGGTCTCCTGGTCCAGGTGCACCTTGAAGGTCGGGTCCTCTTCGGCGAGCTTCTGGATCGCGGTGCCCAGCTTCTCCTGGTCACTCTTGGTCTTGGGCTCGATGGCCACCTCGATCACCGGATCGGGGAAGGTCATTGACTCAAGCACGACCTGGTTCTGCGGATCGCAAAGGGTGTCACCGGTGGTGGTGTCCTTCAGACCGATCACGGCGTAGATGTGACCGGCGGAGGCCGACTCGACCGGGTTCTCCTTGTTGGCGTGCATCTGGAACAGCTTGCCCAGCCGCTCCTTCTTGCCCTTGGTGGCGTTGATGACCTGCGCACCGGACTCAACCTTGCCCGAGTACACCCGGACGTAGGTGAGCTTGCCGAAGAAGGGGTGCACGGCAATCTTGAACGCCAGCGCTGCGAACGGCTCGTCGGTCGACGGCTTGCGCAGGATCTCTTCGTCCTCCTTGCCGGGGACGTGGCCCTTGACGGACTCGACATCCAGCGGCGAGGGGAGGTAGTCGATCACGGCGTCCAGCATCGGCTGCACACCCTTGTTCTTGAACGCGCTGCCACACAGCACCGGGTACAGCTCGCTGTTGACGGTCAGCTTGCGGATCGCGCCCTTGATCTCCTCGATGGTGAGATCCTCGCCGCCGAAGTACTTCTCCAGAAGCGCCTCGTCGGTCTCGGCGACAGTGTCCATCAGCTCGCTGCGGTACTGCGCAGCCTTCTCGGCCAGATCGGCCGGAATCTCGACGGTCTCGTAGCTCTCACCGAGCTTGGTCTCGCCGCGCCACACCTTGGCGTTCATCTCGACCAGGTCGATGATGCCCTCGAAATCGTTCTCGGCACCGATCGGCAGCTGGATCACCAGCGGCTTGGCACCGAGGCGGTCCTTGATGGTCTGCACGGTGAAGTAGAAGTCCGCGCCGAGCTTGTCCATCTTGTTGACGAAGCAGATCCGGGGCACGTCGTACTTGTCGGCCTGACGCCACACCTGCTCGGACTGGGGCTCAACACCCTCCTTGCCGTCGAAGACGGCAACGGCGCCATCGAGCACACGCAGGCTGCGCTCCACCTCAACGGTGAAGTCGACGTGCCCGGGGGTGTCGATGATGTTGATCTGGTTGTTGTTCCAGAAGCAGGTGACGGCTGCGGAGGTGATGGTGATACCACGCTCCTGCTCCTGCTCCATCCAGTCGGTGGTGGAGGCACCGTCGTGCGTCTCACCGATCTTGTAGTTGACGCCGGTGTAATAGAGGATGCGCTCTGTCGTCGTCGTCTTGCCGGCGTCGATGTGCGCCATGATGCCGATGTTGCGGACCTTGTTCAGGTCAGTCAGCACGTCCTGTGCCACGGAAGTCTTCCCAACTTTTCGCTTGCTTGATTAGGTGTTCGATTGCGCGCGTACCGGCACCCGACGCTGGATGCCGGGCGCGGGTATCACCAGCGGTAGTGCGCGAAAGCCCGGTTCGCTTCGGCCATCTTGTGAGTGTCCTCGCGACGCTTCACAGCGGCGCCCAGGCCGTTGCTCGCATCCAGGATCTCGTTGGCGAGGCGCTCGATCATGGTCTTCTCACGACGGGCCTTGGAGAAGCTGACCAGCCAACGCAGGGCCAGGGTGGTGGAGCGATCGGGGCGAACCTCGACCGGAACCTGGTAGGTGGCACCACCGACGCGGCGGCTACGCACCTCGAGGGCGGGCTTGACGTTGTCGAGCGCGCGCTTGAGAGTGACGACCGGATCGGTGCCGGTCTTGTCGCGAGCCTGCTCCAGCGCACCGTAGACAATGCGCTCGGCCAGTGACTTCTTGCCGTCCAGCAGAACCTTGTTGACCAGCTGGGTGACCAGCTGCGAGCCGTAGACCGGATCGTTGACCAACGGACGCTTCGGCGCGGGACCCTTGCGCGGCATCAGCTCTTCTCCTTCTTGGCGCCGTAGCGGCTACGGGCCTGCTTGCGGTTCTTGACGCCCTGGGTGTCCAGCGACCCGCGGATGATCTTGTAACGAACACCCGGAAGGTCCTTCACACGACCGCCACGCACCAGCACCATCGAGTGCTCCTGCAGGTTGTGACCCTCACCGGGGATGTAGGCGGTGACCTCAACCCCACTGGTCAGCTTGACGCGCGCGACCTTGCGAAGCGCCGAGTTCGGCTTCTTCGGGGTGGTGGTGTACACGCGGGTGCACACACCACGGCGCTGCGGGCTGCCCTTGAGGGCCGCGGTCTTGACCTTCGCGACCTTGTCGCGGCGACCCTTGCGGACCAGCTGGTTGATGGTTGGCATGTACCGGCTTTCTCTGTGTTGCTCTTTGCTGTTCTAAGTCTCTGTACTGCAGTTATCCCCCGGCCGCTTACCCCGCGTCCGGGCGTGTCGCACGTGCTTGCACCGGTGGAATTCCGATGCGTGTTAGACATGCAGATTGGCCCGGCGTGCGGGCACGCTTGCGAAACACTCAGCCGCATGCGCCTTCCGGCCAGGCACGATCTACCACGATACCAGGGCTGGCCGCGCCGAACCAAACCCGCTCACGACGACCTATTCCCAGGTCAGACGCTACGCCCCCAGTTGCCCCATACCAGAGGCCAACCGCCGCAGCATATCCGTGAACACCGCATCGGTGTCGATGTCGTCCATCACACCGGTCATTTCCAGCAGTACAAAGCCGTGCAGGGCGGACCAGAACTGCAGGGCGGCGTAGAAGGCATCCTCGCCCTCCAGCCCATAGGAAGTCAGGACCTGGATGACCGGTCCGGCCGCGGCCCGGGTGGCAGCCGAGTACTCCGGATCGTCTCCGCCGAACGGCATCCGGGTGAACGCCGAGTAGCGACCGGGATGGTGGTGGGCGTAGCTGCGGTAGGCACTGGCCATCACCGACACCGCATCGTCACGGGTGCGGCCGGAACCGACGGTGTTGAGCATCTCGATGATGTCGTCGATCACGCGCATGCGGACCGTACGGCGCAGGTCGTCGAGGCTGTCCACGTGGTTGTAGAGCGACGGACCCTTCGTACCGAGCTGGTTGGCCAGCGCATTGATGGTCAACGCGTCCCAGCCCTCACGGTCCAGGAACGTCAATGCCGCGTTGACAATGGCGTCACGGCTGAGCTTGGTGGTGCGCGCCGGCCGAGACTGGGGACGTCGTGCGCCAGCCGCCTGTGGCTCCGGCCGAGCTGACATGTACGCACTGCCTTCGAGTCGATGTGATTGACGCCGCTGTTGGGGTCGCCGTGAAACTGTAGCCCCTCGGACAGTGCAGATCAGTTGACCCGGCCCTGACTGAGCCGGGCGAGTTTCTCGATGACCTGACACAGGTCAGGCAGCGTGGCCGGATTCATCGTCTGGATCGACCAGGTGATGACGTCCTCGCCCTTGGCCACATAGATGCTGCACACATTCGCGTCGGCCGCCCGGAAGCCCTTGTTCCCGTCGATCGACAGTTCGGTCAAGGCGCGCCCGGCCTGGGTCTCCAATGTCCGTTCGGTGTCCATATCACTGCCCCGGTACCACCAAGTGGAGATGCCCATGCCGGCACCGAACGTGCCCAGCACCGAGTTTTCCTGCCAGAAGCACCCATTGTCGCTGACCACGGCCTTGGTGAACATCGACGATCCGGCGGCATCGGCGATATCGGCATCGGTGATGCCGTTGCAGTCCGAGCCGTGGAAGCCGGCGCCAGGGGGGCCGGATTCGGGAGCCGGCGACGTATCCGACGGCCCGCACGCGGTCAGCAACGCCACTGCGGCTGCGAAGCCGGCCAGACACCTCGCGGCGAGGCAGCGGTACGTCACGGTCAGAGTTCCGATTGGAGAGTGGCCGAGAGCAGCTTCTTGGCGTCCTGGCACGGCTCACCTTTGCCCGCCGCGCCGGCACTGCCCGCACCGCGGAACTGCACCCACCAGCTGATGACGCCCGACCCGGCGGAAGCGGTTGCCGAGCAGGCTGCGCCGGTGACATCGCGGCGCGCGAGGAATGCCTGGTGCCGTTCGACTACCGTGTCGGTGATCTCGGCATCACGGCTGCGGGCCACCGCCCGCTCTCGCTGCAGCGACCCCTTCTCGAACCAGGAGAAGATCACGTCGAGCATCGCGAACGGGCCTGCATTGGGCGCCGCGCCGGCCTTACGCGACAACACGTACTGGCAGACCGCCCCGCTGTACGGGCGCACCACGTTGTCGGCGACCAGGATCTCCTGGACCGTGCTGTCGACGAGCAGGCCGCACCGGTCGTCGACGTAGCCGAAACTGCGATCGGGATCGGCGGTATCGGCCGACGCGCGCTGGGCAGCCCCGTCGATGGTGTGCGAACACCCCGCGACGGTCACCACGGCTGTGACTGCCACGGCAGCAGCCCGAACAACACACCGACGCATTGCTGAACACGGTACCCAGCAGCGACACCGCACGCGACCTATCGGCAACCGCCCGTCAAAGTGGCCAACCCGTGCCGTCACCGCGAGGGCGCCACGTACTCTTCTCCCAGCGGATCGGAAGGGGATTCACCGTGAATTGGACAGCTGTGGGCCGGACAGTCACTGCCGGACTGCTCATGTTGCCGCCGGCGCTGACCGTCGGCGCGCCCGGCGCGGCAGCCAAGAACGGTGACACCACCATCACCGGCCAGGGCCTCGAACAAACTTTGGATTGCAACAGCGGCACGCTGATCGTCAACGGAAGTGACAACCGGATCAACGCGATGGGTACCTGTTGGGCGGTGACCGTGCAGGGGTCGTCCAATGTGATCATCGCCGACAACGTCATCAACGACGTCACGGTGTACGGCAACAACCAGACCGTGTTCTTCAAGAACGGTGATCCGATACTCGTCGATCGCGGCCGTGAACTGGGGATGACCAACCAGATCAGTCGCGTCCCCGCCTGACGAAGTCTGAGGAAGAAAGCAGAGGCAGACCCGTGCTCACCCGTTTCCCCCACACCCGCCTGATCCTCGGGATCGGTGCCGCCGCGGCTGCCTTGACCCTGGCGGCCTGTGGATCCGAAAGCTCGGACACCAGCACCCCCAGCGCCACCGCGGGACAGTCCGGGGTCAACGTCGAGGTCGGCAACACCATCAACTACATGTCGGTCGGCACCACGACCGACATCGACTGCGCCGACGGCAAATCCCTCACGGTGGGCGGCACCAACAACACGCTGACCGTCAAGGGCACCTGCGCCAACGTCAACATCGGCGGGTCCGACAACAAGATCACCTTCGAGCGGATCGACAAGGGGCTCACCATCATCGGGCTCAACAACACGGTCAGCTACGCGGCGGGTGACCCGAAGGTCACCAACACCGGCAGCAACAACAAGGTCAGCAAGGGTTAGACGCTCCGGCCTCACAGCCGTTGCCTAGTGCCGACATCTTGAATACGTTCTGCCTGAAGGCATTCTGACGGAAACCGACCTTCTCCAGCACTGCGGATTGTTAGCATCATCCGCTGTGGGGCAGACGGGCGTGAGCCGACCAGCCGGCGCTTTTCCCGACCTCGAGGACATCGAGCAGGAGTGCTGGCAGCGCTTCCTCGATTCGTCGACGCAGCTGTGCCACAACGTGGACCAAACGCTGATGGACGAACACGATCTCGCACTGGTCGATGTCCTGCTGCTCGAATTGCTGACAAAATCAGAAAGCGGATCCGCTCGAATGGGTGACCTCGCCCGGTCCCTGGCGCTGATTCCGAGCCGCGCCACCGCGCGGATCCGTCGCTTGGAATCACGCAGCCTGGTCACCCGCGCGCCCGATCAGCACGACCGGCGGTCGGTGCACGCCACCATCACCCGTGCTGGGCGCACCCGCCTGCAGAACGCGATGCGCAGCTATGCGCGAGCCGTCCGCACGCTGTACCTGGACCAGCTGTCGCGTAATCAGATGACGTCGGTGGGTGATTGTTGCCGACGCATCAACGCGGCCCTTCCGCCGATCCACGGCTGACACGGCTGAATTCATTTTTTACCTGTCGGACACCCCGGAGGGCCGACGGCGCGACTGCGACGAGTCACGAACATCTCATCGCCCGCACCACGAAGTTCAGCGCATCAGGCCAGAGTTGCTACGGACCACAGCCTCCGGGCGCGAACTCCGGCGACTGTCATTCCTGGATCGATAGCCGGCCCAAGCGCCCGGCGATTCCCCTGAACGCCGCTGTACCACCTCCTTACCCTCATTTCCCCCTATTGCCCCGGGTTTGATGAACAAGTTTCAGTTTTCTGCCAACTACTTGCGAATCGAAATGTTTTGACGAGCACAATAGTTTGCTATCAGATCCCACAGGAGTCCGCGAACACGCCGTTTGCCTGAACCTCGAATTGCCGATGTGCGGCGGTCAGCCACGACCACTGGTCAGTTTTGTTCCAATCGACAACTACCCGGGATACCTCGGGTACTTTCACATGCATTCAAAAACACGTAGGAGAAATGGGATCTCAATGCACTTAGCCATGCGATCGACACTGACTGCAGGGATCGCGCTGGCCGGGGCCGGCGCCATCGCGGTAAGTCCGATCAGCCCGGTCACTTCAGCGCTGCCCGACGCCATGGTTGCGACACCTCATGTCTCATCGACGTCGGTCGCACTCACCGCACTCGCCGACGAACTCGAGAACCCATTCGCCGTCGACCCGATCACGGCATGGCTGAACGTCTTCGAGCCTGCCTTCGAGAACGTGGCGCAAATCGGCGGAGAAATGGCCGCCAACCCATTTCCGATACTGCAGCAGGTCATCGCCAATCAAATGGCCAACGGACAGATACTCGCGACCTCGCTCGACGCAGCTGCCATGAGCTACATCCAGTTCTTCACATCGGCTGAGGATTACAGGCTGAAGTACTTCGTCAACCAGGCCGTCGACTATCTCGCGGCGGCCAATGTCGCCGGCGCGGCAAGCGTTCTCAGCAATGTGGTGTTCCGCCTCTTTGCTTTTGCCAACCCCCTGATCAACATCATGCAGATCCCCTTGGGGATGGGCCGGAACCTCCTGAACGCCCTGTCTACGGTGCCAGATCTGCTGATGCCCCTGGGCCTCGGCGTGCTGAATCCGGTGGAGGGCGTGATCAATGTGTTGGGCGACAGTGCCCAAAACGTTCTCGACGCCGCCGAGGCCGGCGATCCGGCCGCGGCCCTCAATGCGCTCGTCAACACTCCCGCCGTACTCACCGGCGCTGTGCTGAACGGGTACTACAACGGTATCGCGGCAGGCACATCCGGCCTGCTCAGCGCGGCAGATGCGGTGTTCAACCGCGGCCTGGTCGAGAGCCTCCTGGTGACCTTGCCGCAGACGATCGCGACCGCCATCGGCTGGCAAAAGCCGAGCCTTCCTGAGGTTCCAGCGACCGCCGAGGTGGACGAGCCGACCACACCAACCGATGTGACGGCCGACGTAGCCGCGGACACACCGACGGTCAACAGGAAGGCTTTGGCCGCAACTCGAGCGCTGGGCGATCCTGCTGCCGACTTCACCCGCGCCGTCGACCGCATCGCGGACTCCACCGCCGCAGCAGTCAAGACGGTCACACTGTCCGTCACACCGCAGCGAACGGCCGTGGACACCGAAACGGTAGGCACCCCAACCGGTGCCGAGGCCGAAGCCGAGCCGGCCGAAACGTCGGCCGCAACGGACACCTCAGACGCGAAGAACACTCGGACAGAACGGAATACCAGCAGATCGGCCAAGCGGGTGGTCGGGACGGTAAAGAACGTGGCGAAGGCGCAACGCGACACGGCCAAGCACGGAGCCAAGGCACGCAGCGGCGGCGCCAAGCACCGCGCCGGTGGGGACCACAGCGGGTAACCTCTGGCCCGCGCAGCAGCGCGAACGGCGCTCGGTTGGGACATCCCACCGAGCGCCGTGCCTGCGGCCGGCGCGGCTTACGCGCCCGCGCCGTGCCGGCCGGCTCCCCCGGCGAACCGTCCCGCTCCGTGGGCGGCTTCTTCTTTGACGCGCTCGATGCTGGTGAATTCGAATTCCATTGCCGTCTGCTCGGATTCGCCCCACTGGTGCAGTGCCGAGAGGCGGTCGGCCCGCAGACATTGCTGAGGCAGCCGCGAAAGCTCGGCAGCCAGTTGCTCGGCATGTTCGCGAGCTTGCCCGTTGGGCACCACCCGGTTGGCCAGGCCGATCGCGTGGGCTTCGGCGGCGTCGACGGCGCGCCCGGTCAGGATGAGGTCCATGGCGCGGCTCTGCCCGATCAGCCGGGGCAACCGGACGGTGCCCCCGTCGACCAGGGGCACTCCCCACCGGCGGCAGAACACGCCCAGCACGGCGTCCTCCTCGACCACCCGCAGGTCACACCACAGCGCCAGTTCCAAACCGCCGGCCACCGCGTGGCCACTGATCGCGGCGATCACCGGCTTGGACAACACCATTCGGCTCGGACCCATCGGCCCGGGCCCGGCGTGGTCCAGCCGGTTCATCTCGGGCGTACCGAACGCCTTGAGATCGGCACCGGCGCAGAAGGTGCCACCGGCACCGGTCAGCACCGCGACCGCCGCGTCATCGTCCGCGTCGAATGCCTCGAACGCGGCGAACAGGGCCGCGGCGGTGGGCCCGTCCACCGCATTACGGGCGTGCGGGCGGTCGATGATGACCGTGGTCACCGCACCGTTGCGTTCAACCCGGACAGCTTCGGTCACGTTGCCTCCATAAGTTTGTCACCGTCGCGGGACGCGACGTAGTCAGCACCGTCGCGGGACGCGACGTGATCAGTACCGTCGCGGGACGCGACGTAGTCAGCACCGTCGCGCCGGTCGACGAGTTCGGCGGCGAAGTCGTTGTAGGCCTTACGCAAATCAGCACCCGGCCAACTGCGCGGCTGCAGCTCGTCGGGCAGCACCGGGTCCGAGAGAAGATGACGCACGATGCCCGCGGCCGCGACGAACCGCCCCGGGATGTCGGCCGCGTCGGCCATCTCGTCCAACAACTGTTCGCCGGTGCGCTGCCAGCCGGGCAGGTCCCACAGCGTGGTGGACAGACCGGCCGGATCCTCGTCCCTGGCGCGCAGAACCCGCACCCGGTCGGTGATCTCCGGCGGCAACGTTTGGTCGAGATTGTCCGGGCGCATCCACACGCCCTCACGCAGTTCACCGAACCGGTACTGCTGCAGGGCATTCCGGAGCGAGGCCCGGGTGCGGGCGTCAGTACCGACGCTGGTGATGACCAGCGTCAGCCATTGACCGTCATACTCACGCAACTGCGGATCGATCGCGCGGTCCTGTCGGCGCTGACGGGTCAACAACCGGTCCGACAACCGGTAGCCGTCCTCCGAACGAACCAAGTCACCGGCACTGACCATGCGAGTCAGCGCCACCCGCAACGTCGGTTCCTTGATGTCGAAATCGGCTGTCAGCCTGATCAGCTCGGCAGCGCTCGCCCAAGCCGGATGGGCGCCGAGCAGCACGCTCAACACCACCGAGCGGGCCGCCATCCGTTTGAGCACGACCATCTCAGACGCCGGAAGACCTGCGCCCGGAGTCACCCATCGGCTCGTCGCGGTGGCGCACCGCTTCGCGGAAGCCGTGTTCAACCGCGTCGGCGACGAAGGCGTGGCCCTCGGGGGTGTGCCGGGCGATACCGTCGAACACGGTGCTGACCATCCGACTGGTCGCCACACCCTGCTGCAGCAACGCGGAATTGCAGGCCAGCTTGGCCATGATGAGCTGGTTGACGGGCATGGCGGCGATGCGCGCGACGAGGCGTTCGGTGCGATCGTCCAAATCCTCGGGTTCGGGCGCCTCGACGGCCAGACCCCATTCGGCGGCCTGCGCGCCGGTGATGCAATCCCCGGTGAACAGAAGACGTTTGGCACGTTGGTCGCCCAGCCGGTGCGCCCACAGGCCGGCCGCCGGAACGCCCCACACCCGCATCGGCGGGTAGCCGATCTTGGCGTCGGCGGCAGCGATCACCTGGTCGGCGTGCAGCGCGATATCGGTGCCGCCGGCCACACAGTAACCGTGGATCTTGACCACGGTCGGCTTGTCGGCATGCATCAGGCTGGAAAAGCCGCGCACGAACCGGCTCATCATTTGGTAGTCCACCATCGGATCCCACGGTTGGTCCGGGAGATGGTTCACCGCTTGGGTTTTCCCGGACAGCACCGTCCCGTCGTAGCGGCCTCCCCCGGCCTCGCCCGTGCCGTCGGCGTAGGCGGACAGGTCGAATCCCGCACAGAACCCCTGCCCGCGGCCGGACACCAGGATCACGTGAACTCCTGCGTCCAGGTCCGCACGCTCGACCAGAGCCTGCAGCTCCAATGGGGTGTCGGCGACTATCGAGTTGCCTTTTTCGGGACGGTTGAACGTGATTCGCGCTATCCGGTCGGTGACCTCGTAGGTCATCGTCTTGAGCGTTTCAACGCTCATGCGCTCACCTCCCACCGCGAGCAGACACAAACTCGCACAAAATGACCCTGAATTGTGCGAGTTTGTGTCTGCTCGGCGAAAGAAATCATCCCTTGACCAGCGCCCGCTCGAGGATCGGAGCCAGGTCCAGCCCCGTCGGCAGCGTGCCGAAGGCCTGGCCCCACTGCCCGCCGAGCCGGCTGGCCAGGAACGCCTCGGCGACCGCCGGGTGGCCATGACGCACCAGCAGTGCGCCCTGCAGGGCCAGCGAGATGTCCTCGGCGACCTTGCGACCGCGGTACTGGATGGTCTCCATGTCCTGAAGGTCGGTCTGCAGCGTGGCGACGTGGCGGTCCAGTCGGGGATCCTGCCCCGCGGTCTTGGACAGCTCGTCGAAGAGCACCTCGACGCTCTCGGGCCGGGTTGCCATGGCGCGCAAGGTATCCAGCGCGCTGACGTTGCCCGAGCCTTCCCAGATGCCCATCAGCGGGGCCTCGCGGTACAGCCGGGGCATACCGGATTCCTCGACGTAGCCGTTGCCGCCCAGGCATTCCATGGCCTCGGCGGCGTGCGGGGTGGCCCGCTTGCACACCCAGTACTTGCCGGCGGCCAGACCGATGCGGCGCAGCAGCGACTCGCGCTCGTCGCCGCGCACGGCCTTGTCGGTGGCGCCGGCCATCCGCATCGCCAGCATGGTCGCCGCCTCGGCCTCCACGGCAAGGTCAGCGAGCACGTTGCGCATCAACGGCTGATCGATCAGGTAGGCGCCGAACGCCTTTCGGTGCTGAGCATGGTGCACGGCGCGGCTCAGACCGCTTCGCATGCTGGTCGCACTGCCCAGCGTGCAGTCCAGCCGGGTGAGGTTGACCATCTCGATGATGGTCGGGACTCCGCGGCCCTCCTCGCCGACCAGCCAGGCCGTGGCGCCGTCGTACTCGACCTCGCTGGAGGCGTTGGCGTGGTTGCCGAGCTTATCCTTGAGCCGCTGCAGAAACATCCGGTTGCGGCTGCCGTCGGGCAGGATGCGCGGCAGGAAGAAACAGCTCAACCCGCCGGGCGCCTGGGCGAGCACCAGGAAGATGTCACCCATCGGGGCCGAGGTGAACCACTTGTGGCCGCGCAGCGAGTAGGTGCCGTCGCCGTTGGGGGTGGCCTCGGTGGTGCCGGCGCGCACGTCGGAGCCACCCTGTTTCTCGGTCATCGACATTCCCGCCGTGATACCGGCTTTCGTCGTAGCGAGCGTGAGTTCCGGGTCATACACCCGGCTGGTCAGTAGCGGCTCGTAGATCGCGGCCAGCTCCGGGTTGAACCGCAACGCAGGCACCACGGCGTAGGTCATCGAGATCGGGCAGACATGCCCGGGTTCAACGGTCCACACCGAGGTCTTGGCGGCACGCACCACATGCGAGCCCGCCCGGTCGTCGGCCCATGGGGCAGCGTGCAGGCCGTGGGTGACGGCCACATTCATCAGCTCGTGGTAGGCCGGGTCATATTCGACCTCGTCGATCCGGTTCCCGTAGCGGTCGTGGGTGTGCAGCACCGGCTGGTTGCGGTCGGCCAGCTCGCCCCAGCGCTGAGCCTTGGCGCTGCCGTTGATCGCGCCGAGTTCGTGGACCTCGTCGATACCCCACTCCCCGCCTTCGCGGATCAGTGCCTCGGCGAGCACCGGGGACGTGGCGGGGTTGTAGTCCTCCAACGCTGGGACCTGATTGGTGACGACATGCGTATCAGCCATGCGCCCAGTGTTACAAATTTTCGACAGCCGCACAATAGTTGTAATGCGATCCCCGCGAGGTCGGCTCAGGCCGGGTCCAGTTCGGCCACCGGAGTCGACAGGTCGTCGCAGTCGCGGGGCCGTTCGTCGGTCTCAGCGGACCGTGCCGACCGCCGCGCGTCAAAGCGATGCAGCACGAGCAGCACCACGGCCGCCAATGCCCAGCCGAGCAGGATGTCGACCACATAGTGCTCAGCGGTGTACACCAGCGTGAAGGCCATGATCAGCGGATAGGCCACCAACAGCGGTCGCCAGCCACCGTTCACGCGGTTCCACAAGAAGACGGCGACGGCAGCGGTCAGACCGGCGTGCAGGGACGGGATGGCCGCGACCAGGTTCACGCTGGCCTGTCCCTGGTCGATCAATGCCGTCGCGGTGTGCAGATTGAGCTTGCCCCAGCCGCGGGTGACGATCCGTTCGATCCACTCGTGCGCGCCATCACGACTGCCCTGCATGGTGCCGAGCAGTCCCCCGTCGACGGCTTCACGCGCCGAACGGAACATGCACCCGGGCCCGGACGGGCCGCCGTCGACGTCATCGGCATCGCAGCGCGCCGCCGCCCACGGCGGCGCGGCCGGCAGCAGCGCGTAGATGGCCAGGGCCGCGAACGAGAGTCCGACGAACAGGCGCACGAACCGCTTCCACTCCTCGCGGTCACGCAGCCACAGCACCCCGGCAACGACGTAGGGGAGGATGAAAAACGACATGTAGACCGTGCTGATCACGACTTCCCACCACGGCGGGTGCACCAGCTTCAACTGTTCCTGCAGCCACACCGTGGGCACCGTGCCGAAGAACATCCACCGATCCGCGTCGACCTGCCAGTGCCATAACGTCGGCCGGCCGACCAGGGTGGCCGCCCCGCGGCTCAGGTCGTAAGCGGCCAGCACCAGGGCGAACGGCAACCAATCGCGGATGACGTAGAGCATCCGTCGCCCCTGCCCGATGCTGGCGGCGAGCAGCCCGGTCGCGATGTAGAGCAGCAACAATTCCCGGTTGAACGCGAAGCCGTCCGTGGCGGTGCGGTAGATGACCACCGCAGCCCACACCGCGATCACGCTGTACCGCAGAAGGCGCAGCCGACGAGCACGAGTGGTAGCACCCCATTGCGCGGGAGCTTCTTCGGTTACCGAGTCATCAACCGCGGTCACAGAGGTGACGTTAGTTCACCGTTACGTCATGGCGTCGTTGAAAGCGGTTCATATCGCCGAACGTGTCAGCCGGCGTGCTCGCGAAGGAACGCGATGTCGTCCTTGCGCCCCGCTTCGGACGTCTCACAGATCACTGGCGCATCGGCCGCCTTGACCACCGCGGCCAGCAACTGCGGATCGATCTGCCCGGCACCGAAATTGGCGTGGCGATCGGCGCCCGAGCCGGCGGCGTCGCGCGAATCGTTGCAGTGCACCAGGTCGATCCGCCCAGTGATGGCCTTGATGCGCTCGACCGCGTCGATCAACCCCTCCCCCGCCGCCCACGCATGGCAGGTGTCGAGGCAGAAACCAATTCCCTTGTCGCCAATGTGATCCCACAGCCGGGCAATCGTGTCGAAATGCCGCGCCATGGCGTGATCGCCGCCCGCGGTGTTCTCCAGGTACACCGGCACATCGGTCTTCAGATAGTCGAGCGCCTTCACCCAGCGCTCGAACCCGGCGTCCATGTCGTTGTCGTCGGCATGGCCGCCGTGAACGATCACCGCGGTGGCGCCGATCTCGGCGGCGGCGTCGCACGTGTCCTGCAAGATCTTGCGGGACGGGATCCGCACCCGGTTGTTGGCCGAGGCCACGTTGATCAGATACGGCGCGTGCACGTACAGCGGCACCGTCGACGCCTTGAGCACGTCGGCATCCTCACGCGGTTTGGGCTTCTTCCAACTCTGCGGGTTCCCGAGGAAGAACTGCACCACATCGGCGCCGTCGGCAGCCGCCGCGGCCAAGGGGTCGGTGTTGTCTACATGTGAACCGATCAGCACGCCGCCAAGTCTAGTGAGGCGCGGTGACACTCTCTCCGCCGAGCAGACGCAAATGTCCCAAATCACGCGGCGTTTCGGGGACATTTGTGTCTGCTCAGCTGGCTAACGAGCGCCGCTCCAAGTGGCGATACATCCGCGCAACGAGTTCCGTCGGGTAGCGGCGAACATCGTCGACGACTAGCGGAATCGACATCCAACCGCACTCCTGCAGCCTTGCCGTCTTGGTGCGATCGTGCCTGAGCGCCTCAGGACTCGCGTGCCAATCCATACTTTCGTATTCGGCGACCACATTCGCGTCTGGCCAGGCAAAGTCCACCCGCCAGCGCTTGCCTTGGAGATCGACAATCTCGTACTGCAGTTCCGGCGTTGGTAATCCGCCATCGATGAAAACCAGCCGCGCTTCGCTCTCCATCGGCGACTCTGCCCGCGCGTCCGCATACTCGATCAACTCACGAACCTTGACGATGCCACGTCGACCCTTCTGTTCTCTGATCGCGACGTCCAGCTCGGCAGCGGTGCACGCCTGGCAATGCAACGCGGCATCCAACGTCGCGAGCGCTCGCGGGCGCCGGAGTGTGCGAGCGATCTCGACGGCAGTCCACGCGGGTGCCGTCGCCAGCCGACCGCGAACCCGGCGCAACGGTGCCCCGACCCGTTGATGCACCATCAGGCCGCAGGCAGGGCGCATCCGCACGCCCGGGTCGAGAACGTGGATCCGGCGATCACCCTCGGTGTCGAACCCAAACAGCGCAGCGGCAGTGTTCATGCAGGCCACCAGCGGCATGCCGGCATGGAGGTCGAGCGCAGCGAGTTGGACGGCTGTGTCGGGCGGACTCAATGCATAGACACCGTGCCGAACACGAATGATCGCTCCTGCCCGCATGTGTGACGCGAGCGCCTTTCGGGACATCACCGCCATCAGCTGTTGATGTGTTGCCACACCACCGTTGACGGCGAACACCTCGTCGATGAACACCCGTTCATGGTGGCAATGGTCCCGCCACCAGGGAAGTTACCGCCGCCGGTGCCTGTGGATAACTTGCCCACCAGACGCAAATGTCCCCGACACGCCGGGCGTGCGGGGACATTTGCGTCTGCTCGCGCAGAGAGGTGACTACCTAGCGGTAATCGCTGTATCCGTAATCGTCCAGCGGCACCGCAGCACCGGTGGCCGCACCGAAGTCCGGGCTGTAGTACTGATCCTCGTAGGACGGGATCGTGTACGCCGCAGCGCGGGCCTCTTCGGTCGGCTGCACCTGGATGTCGCGGTAACGGGCGATGCCGGTACCGGCCGGGATCAGCTTGCCGATGATCACGTTCTCCTTCAGACCCTGCAGCTTGTCGCTGCGGCAGTTGATCGCCGCATCGGTCAGCACGCGAGTGGTCTCCTGGAACGACGCCGCCGACAGCCACGAATCGGTGGCCAGCGACGCCTTGGTGATACCCATCAGCACCGGACGTCCGGCCGCGGGCTCGCCGCCCTCGGCCACGACGCGACGGTTCGCGGTCTCGAACTCGGCACGCTCGGTGAGCGAACCGGGCAGGAACTCCGTTGCACCCGAATCGATGATCGTGACGCGACGCAGCATCTGCCGGACGATGACCTCGATGTGCTTGTCGTGGATCGACACGCCCTGGGCCCGGTAGACCTCCTGGACCTCCTTGACGAGGTGGATCTGCACCTCGCGGGGGCCCTGGACACGCAGCACCTCGTGCGGATCGGCGGAGCCTTCCATCAGCTGGTCGCCGACCTCGACGTGGTCACCGTCGGACAGCAGGCCCTCGGAGCCGTCCTCGTGGGTGAGCACGCGCAGCCGCTGACGCTTGGAGAGCTTCTCGTAGACAACTTCCTCGCCACCGTCGTCAGGAACGATGGTGATCTTGAAGAACTTGTCGCTCTCCTCCAGCCGGACCCGACCCGCGACGTCGGCGATGGGCGCCTTGTTCCGCGGAATACGGGCCTCGAACAGCTCCTGCACGCGAGGCAGACCACCGACGATGTCGGCGCCACCGGTAACACCACCCTGGTGGAAGGTACGCATGGTCAGCTGGGTACCGGGCTCACCGATGGACTGGGCGGCGACGATGCCGACGGCCTCGCCGATGTCGACCAGCTTGCCGGTGGCCATCGAGCGGCCGTAGCACTTGGCACACACACCGGAGGCCGAGGCACAGGTCAGCACGGAGCGGACCTTCACCTGGGCGACACCGGCAGCCAGCAGCGCGTCGATGGCCGGGTCTCCCAGGTCATGGCCGCGCTCGATGACGACATTGCCCTTCTCGTCCACCGCGTCGGTGGCCAAGGTGCGGGCGAACGCCGAGGTCTCGACGTGCGCATCGCGGATCAGCGAACCGTCCGGTCCGCGCTCGGCCAGCGTGACGACGATGCCGCGCTCGGTCTCACAGTCGGTCTCGCGCACGATGACGTCCTGCGAAACGTCCACCAGACGACGGGTCAGGTAACCCGAGTCGGCGGTACGCAGAGCGGTGTCGGCCAGACCCTTACGAGCACCGTGGGTGTTGATGAAGTACTCCAACACCGTCAGGCCCTCACGGAACGAGGACTTGATCGGGCGCGGGATGAACTCACCCTTCGGGTTGGTCACCAGGCCCTTCATGCCGGCCAGGGTGCGGGTCTGGGTGAGGTTACCCGTGGCGCCGGACTTCACGATCGTGATGATCGGGTTGTCGGCCGGGTAGTACTCCTCCATCGCCTTACCCACCTCTTCGGTGGCGTCCTGCCAGATCTTGACCAACGACTCGTTGCGCTCGTTGTGGTTCAGCGCGCCGCGCTGGTACTTGCGCTCGATCGCCTCGGCCTCGGCCTCGTGCCGCTCCAGGATCTCCTGCTTCTGCGGCGGCACCAGAACGTCGGCCATCGAGACCGTGACACCCGAACGGGTGGCCCAGTGGAAGCCGGCGTCCTTGAGCTTGTCGACGGTCTGCGCCACCACGATCATCGGGAAGCGCTCGGCCAGATCGTTGATGATCCGGGCCTGGACCTTCTTGTGCATCTGCTCGTTGATGAACGGATAGCTCTTGGGCAGCAGCTCGTTGAACAGCACGCGACCCAGGGTGGTCTCGGCGGTCCAGGCGTCGCCCGGCTTCCATCCGTTCTCGAACAGCTCGGCCTCGACGGCAACCGGCGGACGCTGCTGCGTCAACCGCACCTTGATCTTGGCGCGCACCGACAGGGCACCCCGGTCGAGCGCCATGATGGCCTCGGCCGGTGAGCTGTACACACCGTGCTCCGGGGAGTCCTTGGCGGCCGGCACGTACTCGCCGGTGTCGCCCGGGACCTCGGTGGTCAGGAAGTACAGGCCGGTCACCATGTCCAGACGCGGCATGGCCAGCGGCTTACCCGACGCCGGGGACAGGATGTTGTTGCTCGACAGCATCAGGATGCGAGCCTCGGCCTGCGCCTCCGCGGACAGCGGGAGGTGCACGGCCATCTGGTCACCGTCGAAGTCGGCGTTGAACGCCTCACAGACGAGCGGGTGCAGCTGAATTGCCTTGCCTTCCACCAGCTGCGGCTCGAAGGCCTGGATACCCAGGCGGTGCAGCGTAGGTGCACGGTTCAGCAAAACAGGATGCTCTGCAATTACTTCCTCAAGGACGTCCCAAACCTGGGGACGCTGACGCTCCACCATGCGCTTGGCGCTCTTGATGTTCTGCGCGTGGTTCAGGTCGACCAGACGCTTCATCACGAACGGCTTGAACAGCTCGAGAGCCATCAGCTTGGGCAGACCGCACTGGTGCAGCTTGAGCTGCGGGCCGACCACGATGACCGAACGGCCCGAGTAGTCGACGCGCTTACCCAACAGGTTCTGACGGAAGCGGCCCTGCTTGCCCTTGAGCAGATCGGACAGCGACTTGAGCGGACGGTTGCCCGGCCCGGTGACGGGCCGGCCACGACGGCCGTTGTCGAACAGTGCGTCCACCGACTCCTGAAGCATGCGCTTCTCGTTGTTGACGATGATCTCGGGCGCACCGAGGTCGATCAGTCGCTTGAGCCGGTTGTTGCGGTTGATCACGCGGCGGTACAGGTCGTTCAGGTCGGAGGTGGCGAAACGGCCACCGTCGAGCTGAACCATCGGACGCAGCTCCGGCGGGATCACCGGGACGGCATCCAGCACCATGCCCAGCGGGGAGTTACCCGACTGCTGGAAGGCCGCGACGACCTTCAGACGCTTGAGGGCGCGCAGCTTCTTCTGGCCCTTGCCGTTCTTGATGGTGTCGCGCAGCGACTCGGCCTCGGCCTCGATGTCGAAGGTCTCGATGAGCTTCTTGATCGACTCCGCGCCCATGGCACCGTTGAAGTACTCGCCGTAGCGGTCCTGCAGCTCGCGGTAGAGGACCTCGTCGACGATGAGCTGCTTGGGGGCCAGCTTGGTGAAGGTGGTCCAGATCTCGTCGAGCCGGTCCAGCTCACGCTGGGTCCGGTCACGGAGCTGACGCATCTCACGCTCGCCGCCGTCGCGCACCTTGCGGCGCACGTCGGACTTGGCACCCTCGGCCTCCAGCTCGGCCAGGTCGGCTTCGAGCTTCTGGGCCCGGGCCTCCAGGTCGGAGTCGCGCTGATCCTCGACAGCCTTGCGCTCGACGGCCATCTCGGCCTCGAGCGTGGACAGCTCGTTGTGGCGCATCTCGTCGTCGACCGCGGTGATCACGTAGGCCGCGAAGTAGATGATCTTTTCCAGATCCTTCGGGGCCAGATCGAGCAGGTAGCCCAACCGGGACGGAACACCCTTGAAGTACCAGATGTGCGTGACGGGCGCGGCCAGCTCGATGTGGCCCATCCGCTCACGGCGCACCTTGGCGCGAGTTACCTCGACGCCGCAGCGCTCACAGATGATGCCCTTGAAGCGGACGCGCTTGTACTTGCCGCAGTAGCACTCCCAGTCGCGAGTCGGTCCGAAGATCTTCTCGCAGAACAGGCCGTCCTTCTCAGGCTTGAGCGTGCGGTAGTTGATGGTCTCCGGCTTCTTGACCTCACCGAACGACCAGTTGCGGATGTCGTCCGCGGTCGCGAGACCGATGCGGAGTTCATCGAAGAAGTTGACGTCTAGCACGTAACTCCCTTTCCCCTTTCGGGACTAGAAAACAACTCAGGCGAGATCTTCGACAGAGGCGGACTCGTTGCGTGACAGGTTGATACCGAGGTTTGCAGCAGCACGCTCCAAGTCCTCGTCATCGCCGTCACGCATCTCGATCGCCGCGCCGTCACTGGAGAGCACCTCAACGTTGAGGCACAGCGACTGCAGCTCCTTGAGAAGCACCTTGAACGACTCCGGAATACCGGGTTCGGGGATGTTCTCGCCCTTCACGATTGCCTCGTACACCTTGACCCGGCCGACGGTGTCGTCGGACTTGATGGTCAGCAGCTCCTGCAGGGTGTAGGCGGCACCGTAGGCCTGCATGGCCCAACATTCCATTTCACCGAACCGCTGGCCACCGAACTGCGCCTTACCGCCCAGCGGCTGCTGGGTGATCATCGAGTACGGGCCGGTGGAACGCGCGTGAATCTTGTCGTCCACCAAGTGGTGCAGCTTCAGGATGTACATGTAGCCGACCGTCACCGGGTACGGGAACGGCTCGCCACTGCGGCCATCGAACAACTGCGACTTGCCGTCGGCGTTGACCATGACGTCGCCGTCGCGGTTGGGCAGCGTCGAGCCGAGCAGACCCGAGAGCTCCCCTTCCTGCGCACCGTCGAACACCGGGGTGGACACGATGCTGTCCGCCGGGGCGGAGAGCAGGCCCTCCGGCAAGTTCGACGCCCAGGCAGGAACTTCACCGGCACCGTCGGCACCGTCGATGTTCCAGCCGGCCTTGGCGACCCACCCGAGGTGAGTTTCCAGGATCTGGCCGATGTTCATACGACGCGGCACACCGTGGGTGTTCAGGATGATGTCCACCGGGGTGCCATCAGGCATGAACGGCATGTCCTCGACCGGCAGGATCTTGCCGATGACGCCCTTGTTGCCGTGGCGTCCGGCGAGCTTGTCGCCGTCGGAGATCTTGCGCTTCTGGGCCACGTAGACGCGGACCAGCTCGTTGACACCGGCGGGCAGCTCGTCGTCATCCTCACGTGAGAACACGCGGATGCCGATCACCTTGCCGGACTCACCGTGGGGCACCTTGAGCGACGTGTCGCGGACCTCGCGGGCCTTCTCACCGAAGATGGCACGCAGCAGGCGCTCCTCCGGGGTCAGCTCGGTTTCACCCTTCGGGGTGACCTTGCCGACCAGGATGTCGCCGTCGCGGACCTCGGCGCCGATGCGGACGATGCCGCGCTCGTCGAGATCGGCCAGCACCTCATCGGAGACGTTCGGGATGTCCCGGGTGATCTCCTCGGCGCCCAGCTTGGTGTCGCGGGCATCGATCTCGTGCTCTTCGATGTGAATCGAGGTGAGCACGTCCTCCTCAACCAGACGGTTGGAGAGGATGATCGCGTCCTCGTAGTTGTGACCCTCCCACGGCATGATCGCCACGAGCAGGTTCTTGCCCAGGGCCATCTCACCGTTCTCGGTGCACGGTCCGTCGGCGACGACCTGGCCGGCCTCGACACGCTGCCCGGCGTCCACGATCGGACGCTGGTTGGCGCAGGTGCCGTGGTTGGACCGGGCGAACTTGCGCATCCGGTAGGTGTGCCGGGTGCCGTCATCGGCCATCACGGTGATGTAGTCGGCCGAGACCTCCTCGACGACGCCCGCCTTCTCCGAGACGATGACATCGCCTGCGTCGATCGCGGCGCGCAGCTCCATACCGGTACCGACCAGCGGGGCCTCGCTGCGCACCAGCGGAACCGCCTGGCGCTGCATGTTGGCACCCATCAGGGCACGGTTGGCGTCGTCGTGCTCGAGGAACGGGATCATCGCGGTCGCGACAGACACCATCTGGCGCGGCGAGACGTCCATGTAGTCGACGTCGGACGGGGCCACGTTCTCGACCTCGCCACCCTTACGGCGGACCATCACGCGGTCCTCGGTGAAGCTGCCGTCCGCGGCGATCGGCGAGTTGGCCTGCGCCACGACGTGGCGGTCCTCCTCGTCGGCGGTCAGGTAGTCGACCTGGTCGGTGACGACGCCATCGGTGACCTTGCGGTACGGGGTCTCGATGAAGCCGAACGGGTTGACCCGGGCATACACCGACAGCGAGCCGATCAGACCGATGTTGGGACCCTCAGGGGTCTCGATCGGACACATGCGGCCGTAGTGCGACGAGTGGACGTCGCGGACCTCAAGGCCGGCACGCTCACGGGACAGACCGCCGGGGCCCAGCGCCGACAGACGACGCTTGTGGGTCAGACCCGACAGCGGGTTGTTCTGGTCCATGAACTGCGACAGCTGGCTGGTACCGAAGAACTCCTTGATTGCCGCCACGACGGGACGGATGTTGATCAGGGTCTGCGGCGTGATCGCCTCGACGTCCTGGGTGGTCATGCGCTCACGCACGACACGCTCCATGCGCGACAGGCCGACCCGGATCTGGTTCTGGATCAGCTCGCCCACGGTACGCAGACGACGGTTGCCGAAGTGGTCGATGTCATCGACCTCGACCGGAACCTCGACGCCGCCGGGAACCGTCATCGAGGTCTGGCCCTCGTGCAGACGCACCAGGTACTCGATGGTGGCGACGACGTCTTCCTCGGTGAGGGTCGACGACGTGATCGGCTTGCCGGCGTTCAGCCCGAGCTTCTTGTTGACCTTGTAGCGGCCGACGCGGGCCAGGTCGTAGCGCTTCTCCTTGAAGAACAGGTTCTCCAGCAGGGTCTGCGCGGACTCCTTGGTCGGCGGCTCGCCCGGACGCAGCTTGCGGTAGATGTCCAGCAGCGCCTCGTCGGGACCAGCGGTGCTGTCCTTCTCGAGGGTGCCCATCATGATCTCGGAGAAGCCGAAGCGCTCCACGATCTGCTCATTCGTCCAGCCCAGGGCCTTCAGGAGCACGGTGACCGGCTGACGACGCTTGCGGTCGATGCGGACACCGACGGTGTCGCGCTTGTCGACGTCGAACTCGAGCCACGCACCGCGGCCGGGGATCACCTTGACACTGTGCAGCGTCTTCTCGGTGGACTTGTCGATGCTGTCGTCGAAGTACACACCGGGCGAACGGACCAGCTGGGACACCACGACACGCTCGGTGCCGTTGATGATGAAGGTGCCCTTCTCGGTCATCATCGGGAAATCACCCATGAAGACCGTCTGGCTCTTGATCTCACCGGTGTTGTTGTTGATGAACTCGGCCGTGACGAACAGCGGAGCCGCGTACGTCATGTCCTTGTCTTTGCACTCGTCGACCGGTGCCTTGACTTCGTCGAAGCGCGGGTCCGAGAAGCTCAGCGACATCGAGCCGGAGAAATCCTCGATCGGCGAGAGCTCTTCGAGCACCTCTTCGAGACCGCCCTTGGGGTTGGTCTCGCCGCGATCGACGGCCTTCTGGCGCCATCCATCCCCTCCGACGAGCCAGTCGAAGGAATCGGTCTGCACGTCGAGTAGCCCCGGAACCTCAAGTGGTTCACGGAGCTTTGCAAATGAAACTCGGTTCGGTGCTCCTGGGACGGAGTTATTGGTGTTAGCGTTCGCTGTGCTCTGGCTAGAGACTGCCAAGATGCATCCTTCCAGCACCTCATGCGACTTTTGAAAGGGCCAGCAAGAGCCGTCCTTCTGGGCCGCGATTCTGCGTCGGTTCGGCTGGCTTTGACCTGTCCGGAACCTCATACGCACGGCACAGGACTAGATGCTGAGCAACGCTCAGGCTAGAACATTGTGTGCAGGTCAGGTGAGGGTGGGCAGGGTGCAGCCAGCGCAACGTCCAACGATAGCGCACGTCCGCCAATTATTCAACGAGCAGTCCTCAACCACCACACATCCACCGCGTGAAGCGGGTTCACCCGGCGCTGGCTGGCGTCCACTAAACCCTTCACACATGCTGCCCAACAGATTGGCCTGTCCATGGCCGTCCGTCAAGAGGTGACGCGCGGTTTGGTGCGCGGATCATGCCGCGCCGAAATGCGCGAACAGCCCTGATGCGACATCCGCCGGAACCAACCGTTCCGGGATCACCAGTCCCGTTCCCAAACCCCGCGCCGAGACGTGAAACACGTGGTCAGCGTGCCAGGTGCGCTCGATACCGCCCAGCTTCAAGATCTGCAGATGGCCTCCGAGGCGTACCCCGATCTGCTGCGAACCGAACTCGGCCGCGATCGGCGCTCCGGGCGGAACCAACTGACGGAATTTCGCCGGCGTCGCGAAGCACACCACGTACGTGAGCGCACCGACGGTCGCGACCAACACCCCAGCGGCGCGGAGCACCGAAGACGCGGTCAGCTCCCCGTCCTCGACATACGAATAGCCGAGCACCACCAGTGGTACGAGGATCGCGAGCGCGAGCGCCAATCGAGTCACCACACTGCGCTTGACCGCGGCGCCCAGTTCGTCGGCCAAACCGGCGTCGGCGATGTCCATGACGCGGGTCACCCCATCGGGGCCCGTCCGCTGCCTTGCACCGGGCGTCGCCGCCTCCGGATACGACGGAACCACCCGGCGACGCTCTTTGAAGGTGGACAGCAATTTGGCCGCGATGTCTGGCGGTACCAGCTCGTCGGGGATCAGCAGTTGAATGTCACCGACGCCCTGCACCAGAAGGACCGAGTCAACACGCCGGACCTGAAGCACCTGGTCGAGGTAGAGCGCATTGAAGTGCTCCAACCAGCCGATACCGATGGCCTCCGGCCTGAACTCGGCCCACATGGCAGTGCCGGCAGGCAGCTTGAGCGCCCAACTCCGGGGTGCTGCGAGGACGAGCAGTCCGAACCCGAACACAGTGAAGATCCCGACACTCATGACGACGGTGAACGCCAGCGCGTACAGGAGATAAGGGAGATTCTCGCCCGAGAACGGCATGTCGGCGGAAAGAACGACGACGATGGGGACGACCACGGTGACCAGGGCAAAAACGATCCACAGTCGGCGTTTGGGGAGGTATTCGGCGCGCGCCAACTGTCTGGTCATCCGTGCATCGGCGATACCGTTCGCCCGGGTGACGCCACCGCCCAATTCCTCGAATCGGGTGGGCTGACCCCGCTGCGGGTGCATGTCGGCTCCTGCGTGTCCGCGAGACAAATCAGGCCGGACCCTGGGGCCCGGCCTGATGTGATGAAACTCAGCTCTGGTGAGGAACCTCGATGGCTCCGGTCGGGGCGTCGTCCTCGACCGGGCGGTGGTGGCGCGCGGTGGGCTCGTCGCCGAACTCGTGCGCCGCGTACTTGTGCGTGCCCTCCAGGTCATCCAGGATCGCGGCCTGGGCGGCCGGCGGCAGGGTGTGCAGGATCTCCCGCACGCGCGCCTGACGACGGCCCACAGCCTTGCGCTCCGGCATACCGGGGGTCGCCATCAGCTGCGGCGGCACACCCTCGATCTCCTCGACACCACCGTCGTGCTGGCCGGCCTCCATCATGGCCTGCTCAGCGGCCGCCGTGGCCTCGTCCTTCTCCTCGGACATACCGATCGGCCCGATACGGCGACCGTTGAGGAACTGCTTGACGACGGGCTCCTCGCTGGTCAGCAGCACCTCGCGGGGACCGAACATGACCAACTGCTTGCGGAACAGCATGCCGATGTTGTCGGGCACGGTCCGGGCGATGTTGATGTTGTGCGTCACGATCAGCACCGTGGCGTCGATCTGCGCGTTGATGTCGATCAGCAGCTGCGACAGGTATGCGGTACGGACCGGGTCCAGACCGGAGTCCGGCTCGTCACACAGGATGATCTTCGGGTCGAGCACCAGGGCGCGGGCCAGGCCGGCGCGCTTGCGCATACCGCCGGAGATCTCACCGGGGAACTTGTGCCCGTCGTTGGGCATACCCACCAGGTCGAGCTTCTCCATGACGATGTTGCGGATCTCGCTCTCGCTCTTCTTCGTGTGCTCGCGCAACGGGAAGGCGGTGTTGTCATAGATGTTCATCGAGCCGAACAGCGCGCCGTCCTGGAACAGCACACCGAACAGGGTGCGGATCTCGTAGAGCTCTTTCGCCGAGCACTCAAGGATGTTGGTGCCGTCGATGACGATCGAGCCGCGCTCCGGGCGCAGCAGGCCGATCAGGGACTTCAAGAACACCGATTTACCGGTACCCGACGGGCCCAGCAACACGCTGACCTCACCCTCGGGAACCGTCAACGTGACGTCTTCCCAAATCTTTGACGATCCAAAAGATTTGCTCAGCCCCGTCACATCGATTTGGACGCCCATCAAAGATCCTTCCGCCTACGGCTCACCCCACCACCTGCTGCGGCCTGTGGCTTGAGTCACCATAGCGCACGCGCGAGCGCACACACATGCATGTCTCCCAATATTCGGGAGTACCCCGACGCTGCCCGGACCAATCCTGCACACACGAGCAAAGGACCCCCGAATCCATACGGATTCGGGGGTCCTTGCGGTCCAGATATGGACTACTTGACGGTGACGCTGGCGCCGGCAGCCTCGAGCTTGCTCTTGGCGTCCTCGGCGGCCTCCTTGGTGACCTTCTCCAGCAGCGGCTTGGGAGCGCCGTCGACCAGATCCTTGGCTTCCTTCAGGCCCAGGCCGGAGACGATCTCGCGGACGACCTTGATGACGCCGATCTTCTTCTCGCCGGCACCCTCGAGGATGACGTCGAACTCCGACTGCTCCTCGGCGGCCTCGGCGGCGGCCGGGGCGGCGCCGGCGGCGGCAACGGCGACCGGAGCGGCGGCGGTGACCTCGAAGACCTCTTCGAACTGCTTCACGAACTCAGAGAGCTCCAGCAGGGTCATTTCCTTGAACGCGTCGAGCAGTTCGTCGGTGGACAGCTTGGCCATGTTTATGGTCCTTCCTGATTTTTCTTACAGATGTTGGGTGGTTTGTGCGGTTGCGCAGACGTTGCGATCGAGCAGCTGCTAGGCAGCTTCGCTGGCGGCTTTCTTCTCCTGCAGCGCCGCCGCGAGGCGGGCCACCTGAGAAGCAGGCGCGTTGAACAGGCCTGCAGCCTTGGACAGGTTGCCCTTCATGGCACCTGCCAGCTTGGCGAGCAGAACCTCGCGCGACTCGAGGTCGGCGATCTTCTCGACCTCGGACACGGACAGCGCCTTGCCGTCCATGTAGCCGCCCTTGATGACGAGCGCCTTGTTGTCCTTGGCGAACTTCTTGATCGCCTTGGCAGCGTCAACGGGCTCACCATTGACGAACGCGATCGCCGTGGGACCGGCGAACAGCTCGTCGAGACCTTCAATGCCTGCTTCGGACGCGGCGCGCTTCACCAGAGTGTTCTTGGCGACGGTGTACGTGGCGGAGTCGCCGAGAGAACGACGCAGCTCAGCCAGGTTCGCCACAGTCAGCCCGCGGTACTCGGTGACGACGGTGGCCGTCGACGCCTTGAACTGCTCAGCAATGTCGGCAACCGCCGTGGCCTTTTCAGCCTTGGCCATGCATGCCTCCTTGTGGTGGGTATCGGGCGTCCCGCCTCGAACCGCCATCCGGTCGACAAGAAGGTCCGGAAATGACGAACGCCCCGACGCAGACAGGTCGGGGCGCAGATATACCCAGCACGAAAACTGGTCCAGCCTCGTCCTCCTGCGTGGGCCGCCCGGGATATCCCGGGACCTTCAACCGATTACTCGGTGACCGACGGTCTTCGGTGGAACTCGACCAGAGTAGCCGAACACCCACCGATCAGCCAAAACGCGCGGCCTCCCGGCACCGTCAGCGGACGCCCGCGATCACCAGTAGCACGAACGCCGCGGCAAGCAACGCCACCCGCAGCCAGTGCAGACGGTCCCAGCGTCGGGCCAGCTCATGGAACTGATCAGGGTCCTCGTCACCGTCCCCAGCACCGCCCATTCCCGCCGCGACACGGTTGTTGATCGGCACCAGTGTGGTGACCGACAGCAGCATGACCAGCCCCATCAGCACAACGGCCGTGATGAGCACCGGCCCGGGATCCCACACCGTGGCGGCGATCAGCAACGCCACCGAACCCATGTACCAGAACGGCATCGCCGTCCCGAGGATCCGGCTGCCGGTGCCGCGGGCCTGCCGGTAGGCGGCGTCGGGCAGTCGCTGCAAGATCGGGTTGGTGAACGCGGCGACGCCGAACTCGACGCCGACCAGGGGCCCCATCACGACCAGGGCGAGAATCTGCACCATTTCTTCCATGCCATCCAGGCTGGTCAGTATGCTGACAAAAAACAAGGTACTGACAAATTAGTCAGCTTGAAGGGGTCGGATGTGGCGGTTTCCAAGAAAGAGGTCGGCGAGTGCCCGATCGACGCGACGCTGTCGGTCATCGACGGCCGCTGGAAGGGCACCATCCTGTGGCGGTTGTCCGACGGTCCGATGCGCACCGCCGAACTGCGCCGCAGCATCCCCGACATCACCGAGCGGATGCTCATCCGGCATCTGCACGAGCTGGTCGACGCCGGGATCATCGATCGCCATGACGCGGGCACGGTGCCGCCGTGCGTGCACTATTCGATCTCGGAGTACGGCATGACGCTGGCGCCCGTGCTGGGCGCGTTGTGCGAATGGGGTCGCACCCACATGGAGCTCCAGAAGCGGAGCCGTCAGCCGCGCGCCAGGGCCGCCGCACCCACCAGGCCGGCGTCCCCACCGAGTTCCGCCGGGACCACCCGCAGCCCCCGCAGGAACTCGAGCCCGGCGTAGTCGGCGAGGGCCGCGCGCAGGGGGTCGAACAACAATGCCCCGGACTTGGCCACTCCCCCGCCGATCACCACCAGGTCCAGGTCGCAGACCGCGCCCACCGAGGCGATCATCGCCGCCACCGCCCGCGCCCCTCGATGAAATGCCTTGACGGCCAATTCATCTCCTTGACCGGCCGCGTCGCCCAGCGCCTTGGCGTCCATGCCGTCCCACCCCTGCCGCCGGGCCCACCGCACCATGCTGGGCCCGGACGCGATGGTCTCGACGCAGCCGTGCCCACCGCAGGTACACACCTCACCGCCGTCGGGGGCGACGACGACATGGCCGACATGGCCGGCGTTTCCGGTGCGGCCGTCATACGGTGCGCCGTCGAGCACCAGACCACCGCCGATCCCGGTCGACACCACCATGCCGAGCAGGAACTGCGCACCCCGGCCCGCACCGCACCACTGCTCGCCGAGTGCCATGCACAGCCCGTCGCCACCGAGCCGGACCGGCAACCGGGTGGCGTCGGCAACCCGTTGCACGATCGGAAAGTGTTGCCACTCAGTGATATTGATCGGGCTGACGGTTCCGTTGGGCAGGTCGATCGGCCCGGCCGAGGCCACGCCCACAGCGGTCGCTGCCCCGTCCGCGGTCCGCATGGTCTCGCCGAGCAGTTTCTCGACGACGGCCCATACCGTCTCGGCATCACCGTCCGGGGTGGGCAGCTGGGCCCGATGGACGAGCTGTCCCTCGGGATCGACGAGGCCGACGGCAATCTTGGTGCCGCCGATATCGACCGCCAGGGTCATTGGCAGGGTCAGGGCCACGGAGGCACTCCTAGTGCTTGTGCGTGTTGTCCGGTTGACGGGGATCCCCGGGATGCTCGTACCCGGGGGCAAGTTCCACCAGGGCCGCGCATCGCGCGTCGAGCCACAGCCGGAACGCCTGCCTGCGTGCGGCCGCCCGCAGGTGCGCGGCTATCCGGTAGTGCACCTGATCCAACGACGGGGCGTACGGCCGGCCATGCCAGCCGTGCGAGTCCGCCTGAATCGGCGCGAACCGCAGCGGATTTCGCGCGTGGTAGGCAGCCACCTCCGCATCCGAAACATCGACCGCGGCGGTCACATCCGCGAACAGCGCACGGGCCATCGGGGTAGCCAGCGTGGCGGCGGCGACGCTGCCGATCTCCAGCCTGGCGGCGACGTCGGGCAGCACCTCGTCCTGACCGGGTGCGCCGAGGCCGGACAGGCCCCGCGCGGCGGCCTCCCCGTCGACCACCCGTTCGGCGACCACCAACTGGGTGAGCCAGCGGCGCAACTGACGCCCTTCGCTGGTCCCGGGACGTGGCAGCGCCGAGGCCCGGTTGCCGGCCCGCAATGCGGCTTCGCGCTCGTCGATCTCCTTGATCCACACCGGTTTTCCGGCCACTCGTGCCGCATATGTCACCGGGTTCATCGGACCGTCACCTTCACCGCCGGCGAATAGACCAGCCGCCCGGCACAACCCACCCGGATCAACGCCCACCACTCCCCCGGTTCGACCCACGATGGCGGCGCGACGTCGAACCCGATCTCGGCGGTACCCCCCGCGGGCACCTCGACACCGACCGCGGCCGGTCCCATCCACTCCCAGGTTCCCCACGGGCTGATCAGGTGTGCCTCGGCGCTCAGTCCGGCGCGTGCATCGGTGCCGACAGTCACCGACAGCAGGGCGGTCTCACCGGCCTTGACATCGACGGCCTGCGGCTCGGACACCAGCTTGAGCACGTGGGCCCCGGTGGCACCTCCGGGGTCACCGATCGTGACGATGCAGACGTCCTCGACCACCTGCCGCCACGACGGCGGCAGCGCATCCGATCCCGTCACTGCGAGCTCGGCGCGCAACGGGTACAGCCCGGGAGAGGCTCCGGCCGGGACGCTCAACACCACCTCCGTTTCCAGGTGCTCACCCGGTGGAAGGACATAAGGCAACTCTGCGGGCCGCACGTCCCACCCTGGCGGACCATGCAGTCTGACCCGGCCGTGCAGTACGGCATCGGTGCAGTCGCTGGCTGCAGTCAGCCGCACGACCACCTCGTCACCAGGTTGTCCGGCAATGCTTTCCGGATGGAGGTACGCGACAGCAGGTAAGCCGCCCAGCGGCGCCGGACCGCGGTTGTGCAGCCAGTACCGGGCGTAGAGCGGCTGTGCTGCCTCAGCTTCGGGCGCCAACCGCTGGTGCTCGCCACGCAACACCTTCGGCACGTTGAGCTGAGTGGATACGGTGGCGATCTGGTAGCCGTGCAGGCTCAGATGGGAGGGCTGCTCCGGCGCCGGCTCCTCCAGCAGGTTCAGGTTCGCGGCGGCGGAGACCGCGCGCAGCCCGGAGCGGATGGTGACGTCGGCGGCGCTGCCGGTGATCTCGACCAGACGCACGGTGACCCCGTCGGCCGGATCGGCGTTGCGGGCACTGCCCGATGCGAGCGGATTCCCGGTGGCCTTGAGCGCACCCAGTTGTACGGTGCCCGCCGGCTCGATCTCCAGTAGCGATCCCCACGCCGGCAGACCGCCGCCGACTGCCGAATCGACCACCACCGGTTGCAGCGGCCGGTTGAACTCCGCCGCGCTGGGTGCGACCCCTGCGGCACGCCAATCGCCTGCGCCGGTGACCAGTGCGTAGTCGAATGTGTGTGTCCAGTGCTGCAATTGGAAGTTGGATCCGTCCGGTGCGGTACGGCGGGGCGGGTCGATCCAGGTGCCCGACGGCCAGCCGGTGCAGGACCGCATCAGCGACGTGTGCAAGGTGCCGTCGGGCTCGATGGCGAAGCTGGGCACACCACGGTTCAGCAGCGCGACGGTGCGGGCATCGAACGGTTCAGCCACACCGGGAACGTGTTGGGTGACGACGATCTCGGCGTCACCGAGGTCATCGACGACCGCGTCGAGGTCCCCGGCCAGAATCAGGACCGGCAAGGTGCGCACCCCGCGCAGATCGGCACCCGGCACCCAATGTTCGATCAACGGCGCGTCGGCGGGCACCCAGACGCGGGCCGATCCGCTTGCGTCGATCTGACGTTTGAACTCGTCGGTGTAGGCGATGTCTGCCTCGGCGAGAACGGCTGCGGTGAACTGGTTTTCATCGGGGCCACCGAGCGCGAACCGGGTGTCGGGCAGGTTGGAGTCCACGGTGAGATCACCGTAGCGGGGTTTGTCGGCAGCGCTGCAGGTGGCCGTCACCCCGGCGCGTACCAGGGCCACCATCAGATCGCGCGGGTCGGTGCCGTCGTCGGGAGCGACCACCTCGGCCACCGAAACGGCTCGCACCGCATCGGCTCCGATCCGTACGCGCACGGCCGAGGACAGCCCGAACCAGCCGTAGGCGGGGTTGTCCAGCGTCCACGGATGTTGCGCGGCATCAACGGCGTGATGATCCGCACCGTGGTGCAGCAGCCCGAATCCGCGGCCGATCACGGCATCTCCGACCTCACTCACCGGAAGCGCCCCCGGTACCGGACAGGGCCACCGCAGCCGCACCAGGCGGTCGGCCCCGACGAACTCCTCGATGACGGTGCGGCAATCGACCCGGTCCACCCCGGACCACAGTGTGATGATCTGGGTGTAGCACAACAGGTCTGCGATGCGTCCCCGTACGATCACCCGCTGCCCCAGCGCGCTCTCATAGCACTGCACGTCGTCGGCCGGCCCGGCCGACGAGCACACCACCGGCCCCGTGGGGAGCAGGTGCCAGGGCCCTTCCCCGGCCTCGGGGTGGGCCGAATACTCCTCGTAGACAGCCAGTTCGTTGCCGACGCCGCCGTCAGCGATGAGCTCGCGCCCGTCGTCCAGCAGCGAGCACACCCCACCGCCACGCGCCGCATCGACGCGCAGCCGGTACCGGTCGTTGGCGATCTCGGCACCCGCCAGCGGTTCCCAGCCCCGCGCCGCGCCGGGGACGAAACGGTAGGACTGCCAGCCCAGTGACGGCACGTCACGGGCCGGCCAGCTCACCGTCGCTCCACCGTGCTCGACCAGAACCGGTAGCTCGTTGCCGTCACTGTCGAGCACCGCACCGGGGAACGGCGCGTCCAGGTGCACGGTGACAATGTCGGTCCGGTTGTGCGCCAGTGCGTTCCATACGACAACGGCATTGGTCCCCGGGTCGCTGCTCTCGGGGTCGCCGGACCCGCCGACGGCCTGCGACAACAGACGCAGAGCATTGTCGCGGGCAGTGACGCCCAGCTCCCAGGCGTCGCGCCAACTCGTCAGCAGGTCGAGGTAGACCTGATCGGATTCCGAGCCGGTGATGGCGTCGTGATGTGCCCCGTAGGCCAGCTGCACCCAGGCTTTGGCCATGGCGGCCTGCGGGTAGTCCGCACCGCCGAGCAGTCCGGCGAACACCGCGAACCGTTCGGCGTCGAGCACCGCGTCCTCGGCGGCCCGGTTGGCCTGTTTGGTGTCGATGTAGGAGACGTCTTTGCCGGTGTAGATCGGATTCATATCGCGGGTCTGCGGGGACGGCGTGATCCCGCGCTCGTCGACTTCGGCCCGCACCGCGGTGAAGAATTCGGATGGCAGCGCGCACACGAACTTCGGCCAGACGTACCGCGAGTTCCAATCGCGGTGGATCTGGGTGACCCATTTGTTGGGCGGCGTGTAATCGGTGCCGACGGGCAGGAGCACGTTGCGGGTCAACGCAACTCGCTTGAGTTTGGTGAACAGCGTGTAGGTGGATTCCTCCGCCTCGGCCAGTGAGGCGGACGAGTCCATCCACCATCCGGCCGAATAGTGCGCAGGCATGTAATGGGTGAGAAGCCCTCTGCCCGACGGCGCGATCCACTCGAACTCGCTGGCGAACTGCATGCGCTCGGGGTCGCCAGCCACACCAGCCACGTTCTGCATCGGCCCCCATTGGTGGTGGGGTCCGCGCGCCCACGAGCTGGAGGTCAGCCCGACATCGGCCGCCATTCCGGGAAACTGCGGGTCGTGGCCGAACACGTCGAGCTGCCACGCGGTGGCCGGATCGGCACCCAGCACATCGCGTTGAAACCCCATGCCCGACACAAAGTTCCGGATCGCGGTCTCCGGGCTGGTGAGGTTGGTGTTGGGTTCGTTGTAGGTGCCGCCCATGATCTCGACGCGGCCCTGCGCGATGAACCGGCGTAGATCGGCCCGATCTTCCGGGCGCGCATCCCAATAGGGCTTGAGATAGTCGACCTCGGCCAGGACGAACTTGTATTCCGGTTCGCGCCGCGCCATTTCCAGGTGTGCGTGGACCAGGTCGAATCCGTTGGTCTGGCGGCACTGGCCGGGTGGATCCTCGGTCCACACGCTGGTGTAGGCGGCCTGGGTGTTCCACCAGACCGGGTCGTAGTGGAAGTGGCTGATCATGTACATGGTCCAGCCCGGCTCGGCCACGATGAAGTCGAAGGCCGTTTCCCCCACCCGGGCGCGCCGGACCTCGCCGGGTACGCCTCGCTCGACGTCCACCGGAACCTCGACGGTGCCGTCCCCGGATGCGGCGATCGCCTCTCCGGAGAGCCCATCCCCGTCCACCCGGACCGGCGTCGGCGAGCCGCAGGCCTCGTATCTCACCCGAACCAGCTGCCGGGGGGCATTCTGCGGCCCGGCAAACAGCTCCGTCGTCTCCACTGACGTGACGTGCATCTGGAAAACCCTACGACTTCACGGCACCGAAATGTCGATGACCAACGCCCGATGATCCGAAATCGGTAGGTGCGGTGCCACGCATTCGGTGGCGGACAGCCTGGGGTCGTCGGTGAGGATGTGGTCGAGTTGCGTCGTCGGCGTGTCGGCAGGAAACGTCGGGGCGGCCCCGAGCGGCCGCCAGTGCTCCGGCGCGCCCGAGTTGAGGTCTCCCATGAGAATCCGCGGTCCGGGAAAGCCGCTCAGATCCCGTATCAGATGCCGCAGTTGCAGCCGGTTCCAGCCCGGCACGAACGACAGGTGGGTATTGGCCACCGAGATCGCGCCCAGCGGGGTGTCGACGCGGGCCACCATCGCGGCCCGGGGCTCCTCGTGCACGATGCGGAACCGGCGGATCCCCGAGACGTACATCGGAAACCGGACCGGTATCCGCGGGAGTCGCAACACCTGCCAGTTCTCGACCGGGTACCGGGTGAGCAGGGCGATGCCGTACGCGGCGGTGCCGGGCTGTTCGCGCCCGGTCGCGGCCATCCAGGTGGCGCCGGGGGTTCCGGAGATGGCTGCGACGAACCGGTGGTGCACGGCGTTCATCGCCCGGGCGGCGACGGCGGTCAGATCCGCTTTGCCCGAGCGCGGCTGATCCAGGTCGACTTCTTGCAGCGCGAGGATGTCGGCGTCGAGTTCGGCCACCGCGGCGGCAAGTCTGCCCAGGTCGACATCGCCATCGTGAACACTGCGTCCGTGCAGGATGTTGAAAGTGGCCAGCCGCATGGGTACTCAGTACCCACAACGGCGCCGGCTCGATCATCGACGCCCCAGAGAGCTTGGAGCGCAGATGCTCGACCGCAACGACGCACTCCGTGACGCGCTGAAGCGTGCCGCGTCGGCGTTCAAGGCGCACGGGCCGCAGTTCGCGCTGGCCGGCAGCTACGCGTTGTGGGCCCACGGTGCGCCCGAACCCGTGCACGACGTCGACTTCGTCGTCGCCGAGACCGACGCCGAGGCAGCCGAGGTGGCGTTGCGCAAAGCCGGGTTTCAGATCGTGCATGCCCCCGAGGACTGGTTGTTCAAGGCCTATCCCGACGACGACGTCCTGGTCGACGTGCTCTACCAGCTCAACGGGGCGTCAGTGGATGCCGCGGTGCTGGGATCCGCCGAGGTGCTCGATGTGCTGGCGATCCGGATGCCGGTCCTGCCGCCGACGCTCGTGGTGTCGGAGAAGCTGCGGTCGCTCAACGAACACCATTGCGACTTCGCGGCGCTGCTGCCCGCCGCCCGTGCGGTCCGCGAGCAGGTCGACTGGGATGTCGTGCGCGCTACGACCGCCGACAACGACTTCGCCGCCGCGTTCCTGATGCTCGTCGACCGACTCGGGATCACCTAGTTCCGCGAGAGGCGGTGTGCAGGCGGGCCGCGACGGCTGCGACAGCGGCAGCTACCTCGGGCGGCTCGATCACCTCGAAGTCGTGGCCGACGGTGGCGAAATAGAGCACCATGCGCTCGGGGTCGTCGGCGCCGGTGGTGACGATGCAGGCGTCGGGCCCGTCCGCCTCGACGGTGGCCGATGCCGGCGGAAACTTCTGTGCCACAACCTCTTGCGAGGCGTGATAGCGCACGCGGGCGACGTAGCGGTAGGGCGAGGAGCTGATCGAGCGGCGCACGTAGTCGGCCGCGTCCGGCGCCTTGCGCGGCGCGAAGGTGGTGCCGCGGGCCGCCACCGCGGACATCCGGTCCAGGCGCAGACTGCGCCAGTCGTCGCGGTCACGGTCGTAGGCCATCAGATACCAGCGACGGCCGGTGGTCACCAGTTGATAGGGCTCCAGCCGCCGCTGGGTGTGGTTGCCCCGGATGTCGGTGTAGTCGGAGTTGACGTGCTCGCGGTCGCGGCAGGCGCGGGCCAGGATCATCAGCACCTCGGGGTCCACCGGGGAGTCCGAGGAGTTGGGGGCCAGAGTGACGGTGGCGTCGTGCACCGCCGAGACCTGTGAACGCAGCCGCGCGGGCATGACCTGGTCGAGCTTGGACAGCGCCCGCAGAGCGGATTCGCCGACGCCGGCGACGCTTCCGCCGGCAGCCAGCCGCAGGCAGACGGCCATCGCGACGGCTTCGTCTGGATCGAGGAGCAGTGGGGGCAGCGCCGCACCTGCGCCGAGTTGGTAGCCCCCACCCTGCCCCTTGCTGGCGTGGACGGGGTACCCGAGCTCACGCAGCCGCTCGATGTCGCGACGGACGCTGCGGGTGGTGACACCGAGCCGTTCGGACAGCTCTTCACCCGTCCAGCCTCGGCGCGACTGCAACAGTCCGAGGAGTTGCAGCACGCGGCCGGTGGTTTCACTGCTCACGACCATGCAAGAAGTCTGCCGCATGTTTAGGACCGAATCTGTCCTATATGGGTGAGAACGTATTCCCATGTGGACAAACCTTCTGGCCGACCAACTGGACTTCCACTGGACAAATCAGCTGAGGCCGCGATTGGACGGCCTGACCGACGACGAGTATTTCTGGCAACCCGTCCCCGACTGCTGGACCATCCGCCCCGACGGTGCCATCGACTTCAGTTATCCACCGCCACAACCGGAACCGTTCACCACCATCGCGTGGCGACTGGCGCACGTCATCGTCGGCGTGTTCGCGATGCGCAGCCGCTCGCACTTCGGCGGACCACCGGCCGACTACGAGTCCTGGCCGTATGCCACCGATGCGGCCACCGCCCTGAGCCAACTCGACGACGCGTACCGAAATTGGATCGACGGGGTTCGGGGCCTCGACGAGAATGACCTGGCGAAGCCGGTCGGTCCGGCCGAAGGCCCGTGGGCCGAGCACCCGATGGCCGAGTTGGTGCTGCACATCAACCGGGAGGTAATCCACCACGGCGCCGAAATTGCCTGCATTCGTGACCTTTACGCACATTCAACCCACAGCAAGGAGAACTGAACGATGCCCGGAATGCCGCCTCCCAAGACCGACGAACGCCAGAGCCTGGTCGAGTTCCTCGCCTTTCAGCAGAACGCCTACTTCGCCGTGGCGCACGGCCTGACCGACGAGCAGGCACGGTCCACGCCGTCAGTGAGCGCGCTGTCGGTCGGCGGACTGATCAAACACGTCACCGCGGTGCAGAAGAGCTGGGCCGCCCGCGCCGAGCATGGACCGCAGTTCCCGCCGGCCGATCCCCGCCCGTTCGAAGAACAGGCCGCCGAGTACGCCGACATGCACGTGATGCGCGAGGACGAAACCCTGGCCGGTCTCCTCGACGCCTTCAAGGCCCAGAACGCCGAGACGCTGCGGGTATTCGCCGAGCAGGACCTCGAAACCTCGGTTCCGGTGCCCCACGATGTGCCGTGGTTCCCGCAGGACGTCGACAACTGGTCGGTGCGGTGGGTGGCCATGCACCTGATCGAGGAACTCGGCCGGCACGCCGGGCATGCCGACATCATCCGCGAATCCATCGATCGCGCAACGATGTACGAGTTACTGGCAGCCGAGGAACAGTGGCCCGAGACCGAGTGGATCAAGCGCTGGCGCCCGGCCTAACTGGCGGCACCGCCGCCCCGGCCTAACTGGCGGCACCGCCGCCGAGCACCAGCCGGAGCGCATAATCCACCACCACGTCCAGGTCGTCGCCCAGGTTGCCGCTCAACCACTGCTGGGCGAGCTCGGCCATCGCACCGGTGTACATGGCCGCGCCCACCTGGGCGGCCACCGGATCCGAACGCGGGTGCAGCCGGCCGCCCTCGGACAGCACGGCCTCGCGCAACAGGTCCTGGGTCGCCGTGCGTCGGGCGGCCAGTACCGGGTTGGCCCTGGCGTCGGTGAACAGCACCCGTCCCCGCCGAGGGTCGGCTGAGCTGAAGCCCAGTACCGCGGCGATGCCGGCGCGGGTCCTGGCCCGTAGGGAGTCTGCGGCCCCGGCCGTCGCGGCGTCGACGTCGACGGCCAGGGCCGCGCTGACCTCGTCGTACACGGCTCCGAGCAGGTCGTCGGTGTCGGCGAAGCTCTCGTAGAAGTAGCGGGTGTTCAGGCCGCATTCGCGGCACACCGAACGCACCGAGACCGCCGCCTCACCGCCGTCTCCGAACAGCCGGAACGCCGCGTCCACCAGCAGGGCGCGGCGTTCGGCGCGGCGGTCGTTCAGCGGCACACCGGCCCAGCGGGTGGGGCTCGACATTGCTACAGCTTAAGTCTGGTCACACCCGTACCCAAAATGTATTCTGGCTACAGACGTAACCAGAAGGGGGTCCGCGGTGGACATGCCACACCAGGTGCTCGAGCAGATGCTTCAGCGGAAGTTCGACAAAGACATCCGCCAGCACTACTTCCGTGGCATGGAGTTCGCCGGCCCGGCCGGCGATCCAGGCTGGTTCGGCCCGGGCAGCGCCGTCTGGCACGTCCACTCCCACACCGAAGCGTTGATCTTCGGGCTGCAGTGCGCGGCCTACATCGAACGGCTGGATCCCTCCATCTACTGGATGGGCATGCACCATTCGCGGCTGGTCAAGCGAGATCCCGAGACGGGGGTCGCCGTACCGCAGATCGATCCCCAGGGCGCGGCGGTGAGACTGGGGCACTCCATCGCGTTCTTCATCGGCACGGCCTACGGCAACACCGAGACCGCCGAACGGGTGGCCAAGACCGTCCGCGCCATGCACCACACCATCAAGGGGACCCGCCCCGACGGTGCGGTCTATGACGCCGACGATCCGGACTGGCTGCGCTGGAACTACGCGACAGTGGTGTGGGGGCTGGCCACCGCGCACGAGATCTACCATCCGAACCCGTTGCGCGGTAAGAAACTTGACCGCTACTACGGCGAATTCATCCGGGTCGGCCATGCCCTCGGCGGCACCGACCTGCCCGAGACCAAGGCCGAAACCCTGGAGTGTCTGCACTCTTACCTGCCCAAGCTGGCGCTCACCCACGGTGCGGCCATGGCCACCGGCCCCAACCTGCCGATGCCGCAGAGTGCGGTGGACTGGGCGATCCGCGACACCATGCCGAAGTGGGCCAAGCAACTGATCGGGCACTCTGATCCCAATCCGATCGAGCGGGCGGCCCGGCGCGCGATGGTGTGGTCGATCATCAACGGGCTGCATACCGCTGCCGGCACCACGCGCGAGTTCCGGGCGGCACAGAAGCGAGTGGACGCCGGCATCGATCCCCTGCTGGGTCCGCACACCGAGCCCACTTACGTACCCGGAAGCGACCCCGTTCTGAGCCGCGAAGAGGTCGAAGAAAGCTTCGCGTCGGTGTGACTCACGGCACAGATGTTTTTGGCCCGACCGTGGCCTTTGAGACACTGCAGCTATGAGCACTACGCCGCCGAAAACCAAGCACCGCGAGGTCGCCAGGTTGAGCCGGGTGCCGCTGCCCGTGGAAGCCGCCCGTATCGGGGCCACCGGGTGGCAGATCACCCGGACCGGAGCCCGTGTCGCCGCCAGCATGTTCGGTGCCGGATCTCTGCAGCAGAAGATCATCAGACAGGTGCCGCAGACCTTCTCCGACCTGGGGCCCACCTACGTCAAGTTCGGCCAGATCATCGCGTCGAGCCCCGGTGCCTTCGGTGAGCCGCTGAGCCGCGAGTTCCGCAGCCTGCTCGACCGGGTGCCTCCGGCGAATGCGGAAGCCATCCACCAGCTGTTCAAAGAGGAGCTCGGCGACGAGCCCACGAAACTGTTCAAGAGTTTCGACGAGAAGCCGTTCGCCTCGGCCTCGATCGCCCAGGTGCACTACGCCACGCTGCACAGCGGCGAGGAGGTGGTGGTCAAGATCCAGCGCCCGGGGATCCGCCGCCGCGTCGCCGCCGACCTGCAGATCCTCAAGCGCGGCGCGCAGCTGGTGGAGCTGGCCAAGCTGGGCCGGCGGCTGTCGGCCCAGGACGTGGTCGCCGACTTCGCCGAGAACCTGGCCGAAGAGCTCGACTTCCGGCTGGAGGCCCAGTCGATGGACGCCTGGGTGTCGCACATGCACGCCTCCCCGCTCGGCGAGAACATCCGGGTGCCTCAGGTCTACTGGGACCTGACCAGCCAGCGGGTCCTGACGATGGAACGAATCACCGGGGTACGCATCGACGACGTGGCGGCCATCCGCAAGAAGGGCTTCGACGGCACCGCGCTCGTCAAGGCCCTGCTGTTCAGCGTGTTCGAGGGCGGCCTCAAGCACGGCCTGTTCCATGGCGACCTGCACGCGGGCAACCTCTACGTCGATGACGACGGCAAGATCGTGTTCTTCGACTTCGGCATCATGGGCCGCATCGACCCACGCACCCGGTGGTTGTTGCGCGAGCTCGTGTACGCCCTGCTGGTCAAGAAGGACCATGCGGCCGCGGGCAAGATCGTCGTACTGATGGGCGCGGTCGGCACCATGAAGCCCGAGGCACAGGCCGCCAAGGACCTGGAGAAGTTCGCTACCCCCCTCACCATGAAGTCGCTCGGCGATATGTCCTACGCCGAAATCGGCAAGCAACTCTCCGCGCTGGCCGATGCCTACGACGTCAAGCTGCCCCGCGAATTGGTGTTGATCGGCAAGCAGTTCCTCTACGTGGAGCGGTACATGAAGCTGCTCGCGCCGAACTGGCAGATGATGAACGATCCACAGCTCACCGGATACTTCGCCAACTTCATGGTGGACATCAGCCGGGAGCACAAGCAGAGCGAAGACGGCGACGGGATCGAGGGCTGAGTGGCCGGGATGAACGTGCGAACCGGATTCGCCAAGTCGTCCGCCGAGCCCGGCGATGTCGACCTGTATTACGAGGACATGGGCGACCCGAATGATCCTGCCGTGCTGCTGATCATGGGCCTGGGCGCGCAGATGCTGTTGTGGCGCACCGGTTTCTGCGAAAAGCTGGTGAGCCTGGGATTGCGCGTGATCCGGTACGACAACCGCGACGTGGGCCTGTCCACCAAGTTGTCCGGCAGGCGGGTCGATTCCCCGCTGCCGCTGCGGCTGGCCCGGTCGTTTCTGGGCCTGCGCAGTCCGTCGGTCTACACGCTCGAAGATGTCGCCGATGACGCTGCTGCACTGCTGGATCACCTCAGGATCGACACCGCCCACATCGTCGGCGGTTCGATGGGCGGGATGATCGCCCAGGTGTTCGCGTCCCGGTACACACAGCGCACCAAGTCGCTGGCGGTGATCTTCTCCAGCAACAACCAGCCGTTGTTGCCGCCGCCGGGCATCAAGCAGCTGCTGTCGGTGATCACCGGCCCACCCGCCAATTCATCGCGAGACACCGTCATCGACAACGCAGTTCGGATCAGCCGGATCAACGGCAGCCCCGGCTACCCCACTCCCGAGGCGGAGATCAGAGCCCAGGCCGCCGAACTGTACGACCGCGCCTACTACCCGGCCGGGATCGCCCGACATTTCGATGCGATTCTGGGCAGCGGCAGCCTGCGCCATCACGACAAGCGGATCAACGTCCCCACCGTGGTGATCCATGGCCTCTCCGACCGGTTGATGCGTCCGTTCGGCGGTCGGGCGGTGGCCCGTTCCATCGAGGGCGCCCGCCTGGTGCTGATCGACGGCATGGGTCACGAGCTACCCGAACCGGTGTGGGACGAGGTCGTCGGCGAGCTCAAGACAAACTTCGCCAGTTCCAGCTGATTTCTGCATCTGCAACGTTAATTACCGCAACCAGCGTTTGCCAGGGTTTGAACACTCGGTAGCTGGGAAAACAGGCCTTACAGTTTTCTGCAGCAGTCTGGGGGGACAGCTCGGTCAAGAAGTGGCCCAGCGTGCTCTCGCCCAGTAGGTCCCCTCTCGGTAGGTGACACGTGGCCAGAAAGCCTGAGCAACTCAAACCCCATTTCGACGACGTACAAGCCCACTACGACCAGTCCGACGATTTCTTCGCCCTGTTCCTGGATCCGACCCGGACCTACAGTTGCGCGTTTTTCGAACGCGATGACATGACGCTCGAAGAAGCCCAGCTCGCCAAGATCGACCTGGCATTGGGCAAGCTGGGTCTGCAACCCGGGATGACCTTGCTCGATGTCGGATGCGGCTGGGGCGCAACGCTTATGCGCGCAATCGAGCGTCACGGCGTCAATGTCGTCGGCCTCACGCTCAGCCGCAACCAGCGGGCGTACGTGCAGAACGTGTTCGACGAATCCGACAGTCCATGCACCAAAAGAGTGCTGCTGGCCGGCTGGGAGCAGTTCGACGAGCCGGTGGACCGCATCGTCTCTATCGGTGCGTTCGAGCACTTCGGCCACGACCGCTACGACGACTTCTTCGCGTTCGCCCACGATGCGCTGCCCGACGACGGGGTGATGCTGTTGCACACGATCACCGGTCTGTTACCGCAGCAGATGATCGACCGGGGGATGCCGTTGTCGTTCGCGTTCGCGCGGTTCATCAAGTTCATGACCACCGAGATCTTCCCGGGTGGGCGGCTGCCGTCCATTGAGATGGTCACCGAACATGCAGAGCGCGCGTCCTTCCGGCTGACCCGCAGGCAGTCTCTGCAGCCGCACTATGCGCGCACGCTCGACCTGTGGGCGGCCGCGCTGCAGGCATGCCACGACGATGCGGTGCGGATCCAGTCCCAGGAGATGTACGACCGCTACATGCATTACCTGACAGGCTGCGCCGGCGCGTTCCGCGTGGGGTACATCGACGTCAACCAGTTCACCCTGCATGTCGCGAGTTAATTTTCTTCGCTGAAGTGGTACCGCCTGAGCAGTTTCCGCAGGAAATCAGTACACAATTGGTTTCCTAAGCGAATAACTTTGTTTGCCAACGAAATTCGTTGACAGTGGCGACGACAGGTCCGCCGGGGGTGCCTGCGGTACCCTGAGATCGCGCCGAAGAACTCTACAGCTTGGAGCATAGCTAATATGTCCAAATTGACACCGAAATATGAAGAACTGCAGTCGATCTACGACATTTCAAATGAATTCTATGAACTGTTTCTAGGCCCCACGATGGGTTATACCTGCGGCTATTTCGAACGCGAGGACATGACCGGCGACGAAGCTCAGATCGCCAAATTCGATCTGGCGCTGGGCAAGCTGGGGCTGGAACCGGGGATGACGCTGCTCGACATCGGCTGCGGTTGGGGCGCCGGCATGGCACGCGCGATCGAGAAATACGACGTCAATGTCATCGGGCTGACTCTCAGTGGCGAGCAGCGTGAATACGCCATCGAAAAGCTCGCCAAGATTCCCACCGACCGCAACGTCGAGGTTCGGCTCCAGGGCTGGGAAGAATTCGACGACAAGGTCGACCGCATCGTGTCGATCGGTGCCTTCGAGCATTTCGGATTCGAGCGGTATCCGGCATTTTTCGAGACGACCTACAACGCGCTGCCCGACGGCGGCACCATGTTGCTGCACAACATCACCGGATTCGACCTTCGTCAAGGTCAGAAGCTCGGCCTGCACATGACGTTCGAAGACGCCCGGTTCGCCCACTTCATCATGACCGAGATCTTTCCCGGTGGTCGGCTGCCGTCGGTGGAGATGGAGCAGGAGAAAGCCACCGAGGCCGGGTTCAAGCTCGTCCAGCTGCAGGAGATCGGTCCGCACTACGTCCGGACGCTCAAGAACTGGGCCGAGGCGCTCGAGGCCAACAAGGACAAGGCCATCGCAATCCAGGGCCAAGAGGTCTACGACCGCTACGACAAGTACCTCAACGGCTGCCAGAAGTACTTCGCCTCGGGCCACATCAGCGTGCATCAGTTCACGTTGCAGAAGTAGCCGCCGAAAACATCTCCCGAAGAGTGTCGGATCCCGGCAGCCTCGTTCGTCGGATGGGTAGAGAGTGGAACAGAGGGTTTCGCTCGCTGACACCGGGAGATGACGATGCACTACTTCGCTTTACTGATCAGCCAGGATGTCGAACTCACACCCGAGCAGCGGGCCGAGGGCATGGCTGCCTTCCAGGCTTTCCACACCAAGGCCAAGTCAGCGATCCGGGCGGGCGACGCACTGGACCGGGCCGCCACCGCGACCCGCATCACCGGCGGGCCGGACCACCCGACGGTCACCGACGGCCCGTACGCCGAGGGCGCCGAGGTGGCCTGCGGCTACTACGTGTTCGAGGCCGACAATCTCGACGAGGCACTGACGCTGGCCCGCGACATCCCGGTCGCCCAGTTCGGTGCGGTCGAAGTGTGGCCGATGGTCCACTGGCAGGCTCCCGAGCAGCCACTGGGCAACGATTGGCTGGCACTGCTGCTGGAGCGGCCGGAGGACGTTCACACCCCGGGCACCGACGAGTGGAACCAGCAGGCCGGCCTGCACGTCGAACTCGCCAAGACCATCGGCGACAAGACGCTTTCCGGCGCTCCGCTGCATCCGCCGTCCACCGCGACCACCGTCCGCGTGCGTGACGGCAAGGTCATGCTCACCGACGGCCCGTATGCCGAGGGCGCTGAGGTGGCCAACGGCTTCTACGTTCTGCGTGCGTCCGATCGGGAGGAGGCGGTCAAGCTGGCGTCGATGATTCCGGCGTCGGCCATCGAGGTCCGCCAGTTGTCGGACGTCGCGGGCCTGTAGTCCTCGGTGACCCAGCTGGACGGCGTCTTTCGGCGCGAGTGGGGCCCGGCGGTGGCCACCATCGCCCGCTGGTCGGGTGATCTCACCGTGGCCGAGGACGCCGTCCAGGAGGCCTGCGCCCAGGCGTTGCAGGTATGGCCGGCCGACGGAGTGCCCGCCAGTCCCGGTGCGTGGCTGACAACGGTGGCACGTAATCGGGCCCTGGACCGCCTGCGGCGTGAATCTGCCCGTCCCGGAAAGGAACTCGCAGCCGTGTACGAACGGGTGAGCGCGTCCGGTGACGGGGAGCTGCAGCCGGTGCGCGACGACGAGCTGCGGATGATGTTCACCTGCGCTCACCCCGCGCTGGACCGCAGCTCGCAACTGGCGTTGACGCTGCGGTTGATCTCCGGTCTCACCGTCACCGAGATCGCCCGGGCGCTGCTGCAGTCGGAGGCCGCGGTGGGTCAACGAATCACCAGGGCCAAGAACAAGATCCGACAGGCCAACATCCCGTTGCGGGTCCCGCCACCGGAGCTTCTGGCTGAGCGCACACCACACGTACTCGGCTGCATCTATTCGGTGTTCACCGAGGGCTACTGGTCGACGGGCGGCCCCTCGGCCATCCGTGACGAACTGTGTGACGAAGGGGTCCGGCTCGCGGGTGAGCTGTGCTCGTTGATGCCAGGCGATCGTGACGCCCATGCCCTCACGGCGCTTGTGCTGCTACATGATTCACGCCGAAGGACCCGCGTGGACGAGAGCGGTGCGTTGATACCGCTGGACGAGCAGGACCGTAGCCACTGGGACCGCGGCCGTATCGCCCGAGGCCTGGAACAGTTGCGATCGGCCGACGGCGCACCTGGCACCTATCTTCCGCAGGCGGTGATCGCGGCGGTGCATGCCACAGCGCCCACCTGGCAGCTCACCGACTGGGGCACCATCTGCCTGGCCTACGACCGTTTGGCGGCGATGACGGACTCGCCAGTTGTACGCGCCAATCGTGCACTCGCCGTTGGCTTCCGCGACGGATTCCCGGCCGGGCTGGCCGCGCTCGACGAGGTGGCCGACGATCCGCGGCTGGCCCGGACGAATGCGGTGGCGCCGATCCGGGCGGACCTGCTGCGCCGGGCCGGCCGGCTGAGCGAGGCCCAGCACTGGTACCGCGTCGCCCTCGAGGGCGAAGGCGCTGGGTCTGAGCCGGCGCGGGCGTTCCTGCGCCGCCGCCTCGCCGAATGCCTCACCCCCTGATGCCGAGCAGACACAAAACTGCCCCTTTTCAAGCGAAAAGGGGCAGTTCCGTGTCTGCTCGCGCAGAAAAAGCTACTCCTCGGTGAAGTTCCGGGTCACCGACGGGTCAACCGGGATACCCGGGCCCGTGGTGGTCGACACGGTGACCTTCTTGAGGTAGCGACCCTTCGAGGACGACGGCTTGGCCCGCAGCACCTCGTCGAGGGCGGCGCCGTAGTTCTCGGCCAGCTTGGCCTCGTCGAAGGATGCCTTGCCGATCACGAAGTGCAGGTTGGCCTGCTTGTCGACGCGGAAGTTGATCTTGCCGCCCTTGATGTCGGCCACAGCCTTGGTGACATCGGGGGTGACGGTGCCGGTCTTGGGGTTCGGCATCAGACCGCGCGGGCCCAGCACGCGGGCGATCCGACCGACCTTGGCCATCTGGTCCGGGGTGGCGATCGCGGCGTCGAAGTCCAGGAAACCGCCCTGGATCTTCTCGATCAGGTCATCGCTGCCGACGACATCGGCGCCGGCAGCCAGCGCCTGCTCGGCCTTCTCGCCGACGGCGAAGACGGCGACACGGGCGGTCTTACCGGTGCCGTGCGGCAGGTTGACGGTGCCGCGCACCATCTGGTCAGCCTTGCGGGGGTCGACGCCGAGGCGGATGGCGACCTCGACGGTGGCGTCCTGCTTCTTGGAGGAGGTCTCCTTGGCCAGCTTCGCGGCGTCAAGCGGCGAGTAGAGCTTGTCCCGGTCGATCTTTTCCGCGGCTTCGCGGTATGCCTTGCTGTTCTTGCTCATTGAAATTCCAATCGTGTTCTTGGAGTCGTGGTACGGGCCGATGCCAGCCCTGCCACAGGTGGTGACTCGATCGCTGCGCGCGACCTATTCGACCGTGATACCCATCGAGCGCGCGGTGCCGGCGATGATCTTCGACGCGGCGTCGATGTCGTTGGCGTTGAGATCGGCCTTCTTGGTCTCGGCGATCTCGCGCACCTGGTCCCAGGTCACCTTGGCGACCTTGGTCTTGTGCGGCTCGCCCGAACCCTTGGGCACACCGGCGGCCTTGAGCAGCAGCCTGGCGGCGGGCGGGGTCTTCAGTGCGAATGTGAAGCTGCGGTCCTCGTAGACAGTGATCTCCACGGGGATGACGTTTCCACGCTGCGACTCGGTCGCGGCGTTGTACGCCTTGCAGAACTCCATGATGTTGACGCCGTGCTGGCCAAGTGCAGGACCGACCGGCGGGGCGGGGTTGGCCTGCCCGGCCTGGATCTGCAGCTTGATGAGCCCGGCGACCTTTTTCTTCGGGGCCATGCTTCTGGTGTTCCTTTACTTGCTCATCCAAGGGCGTGAAACGCCCGTTGTTTCTAGCCGCTGTGGCGACTAAATCTTGGAGACCTGGTTGAAGGTCAGTTCGACCGGTGTCTCGCGGCCGAAGATGGAGACCAACACCTTGAGCTTCTGTTGCTCGGCGTTGACCTCGCTGATGGAGGCGGGCAGCGTCGCGAACGGGCCGTCCATGACGGTGACGGACTCGCCGACCTCGAAATCGACCAGGATCTCGGGCCGTTCCAGGGTGGCCTCGGTGCTGGCACCGGCCGCGGCACCCGCGCTGGACTTGGCGGGCTTCTTGGCCGCGCCCTGCGGCAGCAGGAACTTCACCACGTCGTTCAGCGACAGCGGGGACGGACGCGAGGTCGCGCCGACGAAGCCGGTGACACCGGGGGTGTTGCGCACCGCGCCCCACGACTCGTCGTTCAGCTCCATGCGCACCAGGATGTAGCCCGGCAGCACCTTGCGGTTGACCTGCTTGCGCTGGCCGTTCTTGATCTCGGTGACCTCTTCGGTGGGCACCTCGACCTGGAAGATGTAGTCGCCGACGTCCAGGTTCTGCACGCGGGTTTCGAGGTTGGCTTTCACCTTGTTCTCGTAACCGGCATAGGAGTGGATGACATACCAGTCGCCGGGCTTGAGCCGCAGCTCCTTCTTGAGCGCGACTGCCGGGTCCTCGTCTTCGTCGGCAGCTTCGCCGTCGCCGGCGGGGGCCTCATCGGAGGATTCGGCCGGGGCAGACTCGGTCTCGTCGACCGTCTCCGTCTCGGCGGCGTCCTGGCTGTCAGCCAGATCGTCGGTCTGCGACTCGACTGCGCCGACGGCCGGTTGGTCCTCAGCCGGATCGTCGGCAACGGTCTCGTCGCCGTCGAACGTGGTCACGTTGTCAGTCCTCTCTCAAATTCCAGATCAGGTGCCGAACACCAGCGACACCAGTCGCGCCAGGCCGAGATCGGCGCCGGAGATCAGCGCGACCATGAACACCAGGAAGACCAGCACCACCGTGGTGTAGCTGACCATCTGCTTGCGGTTCGGCCAGATCACCTTGCGGAGCTCGGCAACGACCTGCTGCAGGTAGTTGACGACGAACATGATCGGGTTTCGCGACGGCCCGGTCTTCTTGGCCTTCGCGTTCTTCTTGGCCTTCTTCGACTTACCGGAGTCAGCCTTGGCGTCATCGCTCGACGCGTCGCCCTCAGCGGCCTCGTCGCCGTCGGCCTCACCAACCACGCCACGACGGGTCCGCTTGCCGGTCGGGCGCAGCGGTCGGGTCACCACTGCGGTCTGACCTTGGGAGGTGTCCGTCGCCCCGGAGTCGGCGCCGGCGTCGGTTCCAGTGTCGTCTGCGGAGCCGGCACCTTCACGCTCGTCGCTCACCGCATGCTCCGTTCATCTCTAGCGGATTGGTTTGTTGCGGTCACTTTCCAGTGTCCACACGTTGTCGAGTATTCAGTTTGAGCAGGGGCGACAGGACTTGAACCTGCAACCTGCGGTTTTGGAGACCGCTGCTCTGCCAGTTGAGCTACGCCCCTCTGTCGGTGGCCTACTGGCGCTTCCGCCACCGTACTGCGTCGAGGCTTACACAATTCGCGCGCTCCCCGATCGCTCATGGTCAAGACGACGGACAGCGCGCTGAAATGGGAAAAACCCCGGGTTCCGAGTGTACCCGGCGTGGGCGCGAGAAACTAATCGCGCCCACTGATGACAACTACTCTCCGGCGGCCTTGCGGATGACCTGACCGGATTCCGGATCCCACTTGAGGGAGATCGAATCGTCGCCTTCGTGGCCCATCAGCGTGGTGTATCCATCCAGCACCACCTCACCGTTGTCGTCGGTGCAGACGTTGTGGGTGACGACGATGTCGGCGCCGAAGCGCTTATCTACCGAGGCGATCACCATCTTGGCGTGCAGGCGGTCACCGACCTTGACCGGCCGGTGGTAGACGAACTTCTGATCGACCTGCAGGATCTGCATGGTTTCCATGCCGAGGTCGACATTTCGGAAGAAATCGGCCTGCACCTGCAGCGCGAAGATGGAGGAGAAGGTCGGGCCTGCGACGAGCGCATCGTGGCCCAGGGCGGCGGCGGCCTCCTCGTCCAAGCTGGCCGGATCGTTGGCCTTCACCGCCCGCGCGAACTGCCGCACCTGCTCACGGCCAACCTCGAAAACCTCGGGGTATTCGTAGACCATTCCCAGGATGTCAGCCTTGAGTGCCATGGCCCAGAACTCCTTACGCCAGTTTCGCGGTCGCTGTGGCCCGCCCGAAGATCTTCTTTCCGCCCGCGGTCGCCGAGATGGCCAGCGTAACGAGGTTCTGCTCGGGATCCACGGACTTGACCCGTCCGTTGAAGACGATCTCGGCGCCCACCCCGTCGTTGGGGACCGGCACCACCGCGGTGAAGCGGACGTTGTACTCGGTGACCGCAGCCGGATCGCCGACCCAGGCGGTGACGTAGCCGCCACCGAGGCCCATGGTCAGCATTCCGTGGGCGATCGCGGTGTCGAGGCCGACCTGCTTGGCGATCTCGTCGTCCCAGTGGATCGGGTTGAGGTCACCGGACACGCCGGCGTAGTTGACCAGATCTCCACGGGTCAGTGGGATCACGCGCTCGGGGAGCGTGTCACCGACCTTTACCGAACTGAACTCGCGCAGCGCCATCAGTTAAAACCCTCTTCTCCGTCGCCCGCACGCCCAGCCAGGGTCGTGTAAGCCTCCTGGACCACCTCACCGGTGTCGTCGGTGATGATGTTCTTGGTCACGATGATGTCGGTTCCGTGCGCCTTACGAACGGAATGCACGTACACGTCGCAGTAGAGCTTGTCACCGGCCCTGACCGGCTTGAGGAACCTCAGCTCCTGATCGACCTGGACGATCTGTGCGTCCTGGATGCCGATGTTCGCCCACTCGAAGAACGCCCACTGCGCCTGGTAACCGAAAATGCTGATGAAGGTCAGCGGCGCCGGCAGTGAGTCGTGACCGAGCTCAGCTGCGGCAGCCTCGTCGTGGTAGAACGCATCGTCGTTCTTGACCGCGATAGCGTGTTCGCGAATCTTCTCGCGTCCGACCTCGTAATGCTCGGGATGCCGATAGTGCATCCCGACGATGCTTGACGATAGAGCCACGAGCGTTGGGCTATCGCGACTCTTTGTGCGGCTGGTGGGTGCCGCAGTTGGGGCAGAACTTCTTGATCTCGAGCCGGTCGGGATCGTTGCGGCGGTTCTTCTTGGTGATGTAGTTGCGGTGCTTGCACACCTCGCACGCCAAAGTGATCTTCGGCCGTACGTCGGTACTCGACGCCACGTCAGTTCTCCCTGCTTAAAATCACGCTCTGCTGTTGATGTTCCAGTAGCGGTGGGGGGACTCGATCCCCCGACCTCACGATTATGAGTCGTGCGCTCTAACCAGCTGAGCTACACCGCCCCGATGATGCGAGTCGGCGCACCGCCTGCTCGTCCACCGAGCCCCCTAACGGAATCGAACCGTTGACCTTTTCCTTACCATGGAAACGCTCTACCGACTGAGCTAAGGGGGCTTGTCCCCGCGGCGTTGCGGCTGCGGGGCCTTAAAGAGGGTACAACCTCCCCGGCAGCCGCACCAAACCGCAGGTCAACGCGGCCGCCGGGGAGCTGTTTTGCCTGGTCGGCTAGTCCAGGAGCCAATCGTTGGGCGCGAACAGCTCGCAGTGCACGCGCTCGTGGGCGATTCCGCGGTCACTCAGCTGGGTACGGACCGCCTCGACGAATCCCGCTCCGCCGCACAGGTAGTACGCGGCGTCGGCGGGCAGTTCGATCCCGTCGAGCTTGAGCAGCCCGGCGTGCACGCCGGGGGCACCACCGGTGACGCCGTCCTCGTACCAGAGGTCGAGGCTCGCATTGGGCAGCGCGTCGATCAGCTCGTGCTGACGTTCCCGCAGCGGCTGGCCGCCGTCGCTGCGATCGGCATGCAGGACCCGTACGTAGGTGTCGGGGGCCTCGGCGGTCAGGAATTCCAGGATGCCGACCATCGGGGTGATGCCGATGCCCGCTGACACCAGCACCAGGGGGCCGTCGGGCCGGCCGCCGGTGTAGAGGTCACCGAACGGCAGCGTGACGTCGAGCAGGTCGCCGATACAGAGGTTGGCCCGGATCCAGGACGAGACCTCACCGGCGGGCTGGTCCGCGACGGCGTCGACGGGCTTGACCGCAAACGTGAGGTCGGTGGACCCGGGTGCGCCGACGAGGCTGTACTGACGTAGCTGTCGGGCACCGTCGGGCAGCGTCACGCCGACGGAGACATATTGTCCGGGAGCGAAGTTGACGGGCCCGGTGGCGCGCACCGTGACCAGGACCGCACCGGACGGGTCGTCGACGCGCGAGACGACGCGCAGCCGCCGGAAGACGTCACCGGGTTCCACACCGGCGCCGGCGTACAGGTCACGCTCCAGCGCGATCAGGGTGTCGGCCATGATCCAGTAGACCCGGTCCCAGGCCGCGGCGACCTCGGGCGTCACGGTGTCGGCGCCCAGCACCTCGACGATCGCGGCGAACAGGTTGTCGTGCACGATCGGGTACTGGTCGGCGGTGATGCCCAGCGAGGCGTGCTTGTGACCGATGCGCGCCAGCAACGCCGACGGGTGCGGCAGGTCGGGGTTCACCAGGTGGGTGGCGAACGTGGCGATCGATGCCGCCAGCGCGCGCTGCTGGGCCCCCTGGGCCTGGTTGCCGCGGTTGAACAGGTTGCGCAGCAGCTCAGGATGGTTGGCAAACAGCCGGCGGTAGAACTCCGAGGTGATCTCGTCGATGTGCGCGCCGATGAGGGGCAGTGTCGCGGAGACGATTTCGGCGTGCTGCGGCTCCAGTTCGTCGCGTACCGCAGACGGCTCGGGGCTGGTGACGGTCATCGGGGATTCCTTTCGGGGGTGGTGAGTTGCAGAACGATCGGTAGGCGGGTGTCCGCCGTCAGGTCGGTGACGGTGTAGCGGTCGAGTTCGCGATAGAACGCCTCCTTCGCGTCGGCCAGCAACCGGCGTAGCCGGCAGGCGGCGATCAGCGGGCAGGGGGAATCCCCGCCGCATTCGATGACCTCGCGGTCTCCTTCGAGTTCGCGCACCAGCCAGCCGATCGAGGCGTTGCGCCCGGCCTCGGTGAGCACCAGTCCCCCGACCCGGCCGCGGCGCGCGTGCACCATGCCGAGTTCGGACAGCTTGGAGACGGCCTTGGCGACGTGATGTTCGGACGCGTTGGCGCCCGAGGCGATGGTGCGGGTGGTGATGCGCCGGTCCTCGGATTCACCCGAGGACAGCAGCATCAGCGTGCGGAGTCCTAAGTCGGTGAACCGGGTGAGGTGCATACCGATGACGCTAGTAATTCCGCATTTTTGATGCGAGTTTTATTGGTGTGGGTTCAAACACCTCATGACGTGCGGTTTTTGGACCTGCGGAGATGCCTGCGCGGAGCCGCAATAGTCTTGACGCATGTCCGAGCCCAAGGTTGCAGACCGCTTGTACTTCCGGCAGTTGTTGTCGGGCCGCGACTACGCGGCCGGCGACCCGATCGCCCAGCAGATGCGCAACTTCTCCTATCTGATCGGCGACCGCGAGACCGGCGACGCCGTGGTGGTCGACCCGGCATACGCGGCCAACGACCTGGTCGACGCGCTCGAGGCCGACGGCATGCACCTCTCCGGTGTGCTGGTCACCCACCACCACCCCGACCACGTCGGCGGCACGATGGCGGGCTTCTCTCTGAAGGGTCTCGCCGAACTGCTGGAGCGCCAGAGCGTGCCGATCCACGTCAACACCCACGAGGCCGAGTGGGTCTCCCAGGTCACCGGGATCGCGCCGAGCGAGTTGACCTCGCACGTGCACGGCGACAAGGTCGCGATCGGCGCGGTGGAGATCGAGCTACTGCACACCCCCGGCCACACCCCGGGGAGTCAGTGCTTCCTACTGGAGGGCCGACTGGTCGCCGGGGACACGTTGTTCCTCGATGGTTGCGGGCGCACCGACTTTCCCGGCGGCAATGTCGATGACATGTTCCGCAGCCTGCAGGCGCTGGCCCAACTGCCCGGCGACCCGACCGTCTTCCCAGGGCACTGGTACTCCGAGGAACCGAGCGCTGCGCTCGGCGAAGTCAAACGCAGCAACTACGTGTATCGGGCGTCGAACCTTGAGCAATGGCGCATGCTGATGGGCGGCTGATGAATCGTTTCAGTTCCACGAAGTGCGGAATCCGCTGATTTCATGATCAATTGACGGGGCAGTTGCACCCTATAACGGTCGCTCTGCCACGGATTTCGTTGCCCAGGCGTTTGCAAGGGGAACTACGTGCCATTTTGCGCGATTCGAGTAGTGCAATACTCAGGACACCAGCCCCCGTACCCGGCAAAGTATTGGTCAGCATCAGTTGAGCAGTAGTTGACAGTCCCGCCGGGGGTCGCCGTGAAGAACATCGTGCTGTGCTTCGACCACACAGATGAATATCCCGGACTGCGTGACGCGTCGAATACCGAGATGCTGTTTCGGTTGCTGGACGGCACCGATCAGCTGACCTGGTATCACAGCGGCACGGCCACGCAGCCCGTCAGACGTATGACGCCGAGCCGCCGCGGCGACTCGGCCGGCGAAGCCCGAGCGGCCATCGCCGAGGCCTACCGCTTCCTCGGCGATGCGTGGGATCCCGGGGATCGCATCTTTCTGTTCGGCGGCGGCGAGGGCGGGCATCGCGCCGGTGAACTGGCCACGCTGCTCGGCACGGTCGGCTTGTTGCCGGCCCATTCCGATGACGTACTGGACTATGCGCTTGCCACCTATGTACTGCCGCGCACGGCGCGCACGGCCCAGGACTGGCGACAGATCAGGGTGTTGGCGGGCCAGTTGTTCGGTGACCGCGATCCGGCCGTACCGGTGCGGTTCGTCGGGCTGTGGAATGCCACGGCCACCCCGGGCACCAAGCACCACATGGGTCCGCTGCCGACGGTGGAGTCCGGCCGGCACGCGGTGGCGGTCGAGGGTGGTCGCCGGACGATGCGGTATCGCGAGAGCCTCGATGAAGTCTGGTTCCGGGGAACCCGCGGCGATGTCATCGGCGGCACCGGCGCGTGTTGGCCGCTGGCCGACATCGCTCTGGACTGGATGTTGGACGGGGCTATTTCGTCGGGGCTACGGGTTCGCGATCACAGCGCCTGCCCCACCGATCTCGACGCGCTGGCCGGGACCGCGGGGGCGATCGGGCGGTGCCGGGCGCCGCTGGACGCCAAGGTGCACGCCAGTGTCGAGGTGTACCTGCGTTCGCACCCGCACTATTGGCGGCGACTGCCCGCGCGCATCGAATGGACCGACGCCGAGTGGCTGGCCCGCGGTGAGCGGCTGGTGCACACACCCGTGACCGTGCCGGTACAGCGCGACATCCTCACTGCCGTCGCCTCGTGAGAACAGTCGTTTGACCGAAGTTTGCTGAGCTGGACCGCTGCCCGCGGTGAATGTCCGTGATATACCCACCTGGTGGGGATCATCGATTCAGTCACGGACCGGGGGCGCGAGTTGGCTAGTTTCGAACCGGGTGCATGGACTGCGCTCGCAGCATGGGTGGCAATTGCCGTCATCGTCATCGCGTTGATCTATGCCTGGCGGCAGTATCTGAAGGCCAGGGACCGACGTGCCGAGCTGACCCAGCCGAACGTGTCGATGTTCATGGAGCCGAGCAGTGCCGATTGGCATCTGGTGGAGCTGGTCGTCCGCAATTACGGTCAGCGCCCGGCCTACGGGTTGCGGTTCGAATTCGCGAATCCGCCGACCGTCGGCAAGTACGAGAGCTCGTATGACGACAACTTCGTCGACATCGTGCCGTTGAACCTGCCCGCCGAGATCCCGTACCTGGCGCCGTCGCAGGAGTGGCGCATCGTGTGGGATTCGGCACTGGACCGCAAGCAGCTCGGGGAAGCGATCGCGTCCCGGTTCGACGGGGCGGTCACCTATTACGACGAGCCGGGCTCACCCGGCAAGCCCGCCGGGCGCAAGCTGCGCAACACCGCGGTGCTGGATTGGGCCACGCTGCCGCCGGTGGACCGCATGGAACTGCTGACCACCCACGATCAGGCCCGCCGGGAGAAGCAGAAGCTCGAGTTGTTGCGCGGTGTCCTGACCTATTTCCAGTACGCGGCCAAGGAGACCGACGAGCAGAAGCTGCGTTCGGAGATCAACCGCATCAACGCCCTGGGCGCCGAGATGCGGTCCCGGTGGCGCGACCGCTACGAGGCCGGCGATGACGATGACGACGACGATTACGACGACGACGATCCCGAGACCGATCTGATCAAGCCGCCGCCTTCCACCGGCAGGCGTCATCGGGCCTGAGCCCACTCGCTAGCATCAGTGCGATGAGCAGCCTGGTGAGCTACGAGCTCAACGATGCCGTGGCCACGATCACGATGGACGACGGCAAGGTCAACGCGTTCTCGCCGGCGATGCAGGCCGAGATCAACGCGGCGCTGGATCAGGCTGCTGCCGGCGCCGCTGCCGGCGAGGTGAAAGCCGTGGTGCTGGCCGGCAATTCGAAGGTGTTCAGCGGCGGGTTCGACCTGAGCGTGTTCGCGGCCGGCGACGTGGCGGCAACCCTGGGCATGCTCGCCGGCGGTTTCGAGCTGTCGGTGCGGTGCCTGAGCTTCCCGGTGCCGGTGATCATGGCTGCCACCGGGCATGCCATCGCGATGGGCTCGTTCCTGCTGTTGTCCGGTGATCATCGGGTCGGCGCGGTGACGTCGCGGTGCCAGGCCAACGAGGTGAAGATCGGGATGACGCTGCCGATCGCGGCCATCGAGATCATGCGGATGCGCTTGACCCGGGCGGCTTTCCAGCGCGGGATCGCCATGGCAGCGGTGTTCACCGGCGACGCGGCGATCGCGGGCGGCTGGCTCGATGAGGTCGTCGAGGCCGACGCGGTGCTGTCACGCGCCCAGGAGGTGGCGGCCGAGGCCGCGGCAACCTTGAACACCGGTGCGCACGTGGCCAGCAAGCTCAAGGCCCGCGCCGAGGCCCTGTCCGCGATCCGCGCCGGAATCGACGGCCTGGCACAGGAATTCGCGGGCTAGGCGCTCTCGCGGGTCGACCTGTCGCTTGCCTCGCCAGTGACGCGGTGGCGGTTGTTTCGCGATTTTTCCGCCACGGCGTTACTGGCGTGATGCCCACGCCTTGGCAATGCGGCCGAGCACGTTGGCCGCACCGTCCCGGCGGGTGACCCGGATGACGATCCAGCGGTTTTCGATCATCTCGTCGATGCGAGCGATGTCCTTACGGAGTGTGTCGGGATCGGTGTGGTGCCGTCCTTCGTATTCGAGGGCGATCTTCAGATCCGGCCAGGCGAGGTCGACCTCGCCGATCACCGCGTCGTATTCGTTGCGGACGGGATACTGCGATTGCGGGCGAGGGTAACCAGCGCGAATCACCAAGAGCCGCAACCAGGTTTCCTGCGGTGACTCCGCGCCTGGATCCACCAACGCGATCGTGGCGCGCGCCTGCTTGATGCCCTTGCGGCCCGAGTGGCGTTCGGCCGCCGCCTTGATGTCTGACACCTTCAGCCGGGCGGCTCTGGCCAGCGCATCGATGGCCGCGACCGCCTGGTCTTCGGGGAATTTGCAGGCAAGGTCGACCGCAGTACGGGCAGGAGTGGTGAGGCGGATATCGCCGATCTGACAGATTTCGTCCTCGTCGATGGCATCGCCCCACGCGATGATCCCGCGGGCGGGACGATGATTGCTGTCGATGATGTAGGCGGGCAGGCCGGCATCGATCCACCGCGCACCGTGAAAGGCCGATGCGGAGAACCCGGCCAGAACCCCGTGTCCCCGGGACCGCAACCAGCAGGCCTTGGCCCGCAGTAGCGCGGTCGGCTCGGTACCTGTGGCGACATAGATATCGCGATGGACAGCGGTGAACCGGGTTCTCAATTGATGTCGGGTCAGCGCACCTGAGGCCAGCGCTGCGCTGCCGATGAACGGTTCCCCCATCGCTGGAGTGTGCCAACCGCTACCGACACCCTCGCCAGTAACGCTGTGGCGCTCATTTCGCGATTCTCCCGCCACTGCGTTACTGGCGCGAGGCGCGCCACCCGACGCCTCTCCAGATACATGTATGTGCTATGCATATTTCGTGCCTCGCTACAACCAGCTCGATGAGCTTCTGGTGCGCATCCACATCGTGCGGCAGCGCCCCGGTTGGCGGCGCCGGCTGATCGACGCGTCGGGCGGCGTCCCGTCACTGTCGACGCTGCGCGTGCTCCGCGCCGTCGAGCAGCGGGAGAAGACCGGGCAGAGCGCCTCGGTCGGCGAGGTGGCCGAATACATGGCCGTCGAGCACTCCACCGCCAGCCGCACCGTCGCCAACGTCGTCGCGGCCGGGCTGCTCACCAAAGCCCAAGACGCCGAGGACCAGCGCCGGTGCGTCCTCACCCTGACCGACGAAGGCCGGAAGGCCCTGGCCGATGTCACCGAACGGCGCCGCGAGATGGTCGCCGAGACCGTGGCCGAATGGCCGGAGTCCGACGTCGACAAGCTCGTCGACCTGCTGGAGCAGCTGGTCTCCGATTTCGAGCGAGGGATCAGCTCGTGACAGCCGAGACCACTGCCCGCCCGCAGCCGCGCGGCGCCCTGCGGTTGATGTTCGACCCGGTCTTCGGTGCGCTCTTCTGGGGCAAGATGTTCTCCGTCGTCGCGGTCTGGACGCATGGCATCGTCGCTGCCATCGTGATCTTCGACGCCACCGGTTCGGCGGTGATGGTGGGCATGGTCGGCGTCGCACAGTTCCTCCCCCAGCTCATCCTGAGCCCGACCAGCGGCAAGTGGGCCGACGTCGGCGACCCGGCCCGCCAGATCCTGTGGGGCCGGGTGTTGTGCATCATCGGCTCGGGCTCGACCGCCCTCTGGCTGGGCCTGGATCCCGACCTGCAGGGCACCGCGGCGGCGGTACCCGTGCTCGTCGGCTCCACCTTGGTCGGCTTCGGATTCGTCATCGGCGGCCCGGCCATGCAGTCGGTGGTCCCGAGCCTCATCCGCGACGGCGAGTTGGCAACGGCCATGGCGCTCAACAGCATTCCGATGACCATCGGCCGCATCCTGGGCCCGGCCATCGGCGCTTTCCTGGCCGCGCGTCTCGGTGCCGCACCCGGCTTCGCGATCAGCGCCGGCCTGCACCTGGTGTTCGCGATCTTCCTGCTGCTGGTCACCTTCCCGACCCGGCCGGCACGCAGCCCGCACGGGGACTACCGCGTGCGCGCGGCACTTTCGTACGTCTGGCGGGACCGCCCGCTGCTGCTGGCTCTGCTGGCCGTGGCGACCGTCGGGTTCGCCTCCGATCCGTCGATCACGCTCACCCCGTCGATGGCCGAGGACCTCGGTGGCGGCGCCCACCTGGTGGGTGCGCTGTCGGCGGCGTTCGGCATCGGCGCGGCGGTCGGCATGGTGGCGCTGGCCTCGATGCGTGGACGCCTGGCGGCCGCCCGGGTTTCGGCGATCGGGTTGTGGCTGCTCGTGGCCGGCTGTGGGTTGCTCGCGGTAGGTACCGTCACGCCCGTGGCGCTGACCGGTTTCGCGGTGGCGGGGCTGGGCTTCGGTTGGGCGATGACCGGTCTGAGCACCGTCGTTCAAGAGCGGGCACCCGAAGAACTGCGGGGCCGCATCATGGCGCTGTGGCTGGTCGGCTTCCTCGGGTCACGCCCGTTCGCCGCGGCGCTGTTGGGCGGTGCCGCCGACATGTTCAGCGTGCGGGTGGCGTTCGTCATCGCGGGTGCGCTGACCCTCGCGGTCGCACTCGCCACCCGACCCGCCGCTCTGTCGACTCCAAACGCAGCAACACTGTGACCGGGTCTCCTATCGTGTCTTTCGATGGCACTGCACCTGCACCGGGCCGAGCGCACCGATCTGCTCGCCGACGGGCTGGCAGATCTGCTGTCGCATCCCCCGGCTGACCCGTTCGCCCAGGAGCTGGTGCTCGTGCCCGCCAAGGGCGTGGAGCGTTGGCTGAGTCAACGGTTGTCGAACCGGCTCGGGGTGTGCGCGGCGGTCGAGTTCCGCAATCCGCGTTCGCTGATCGCCGAGCTGACCGGGACCGCCGAGGACGACCCGTGGTCGGCCGATGCGATGGCCTGGCCACTGCTGGCGGTCATCGACGACAACCTGGATCAACCATGGTGTGCGCCGGTGGCCACTCACCTCGGTCATTTCGAGACCGGTGACGAGCATGAGCTGCGTCAGGGCCGGCGCTATGCGGTGGCCCGACGGTTGGCCGGACTGTTCGCCTCCTATGCGCGGCAGCGCCCGCAACTGCTGGTCGATTGGGCGGAGCTGCCCGACGACCTGTCCTGGCAGGCACCGCTGTGGCGGGCATTGCTCGAGCGGATCGACGCCGATCCCCCGCACCTGCGGCAGGCGAAAACCCTTGCCCGGCTCGCCGAATCGCGCAGTGATCTGCCGGAGCGGTTGTCCCTGTTCGGGCACACCCGGTTGCCGGTCACCGAGATCGAGTTGCTCACCGCGCTGGCGACGCATCACGATCTGCACCTGTGGCTGCCGCATCCCAGCGATGATCTGTGGCATTCACTGGCCGCGCACACCGGCCCGATCCCCCGCCGTGAGGACAACAGCCACCGCGAGGTGGGCCACCCGCTGCTGGCCACCCTGGGCCGCGACCTTCGGGAGTTGCAGCGCAGTCTTCCCGTCCCGGACTCCGACGAATACTTGAGCAGAACCGGCGGCGGCATAGCTGAGCCCGATACCGTGCTGGGGTGGCTGCAGTCCGACATCGCCGCCAACGCGGTTCGCCCGGCCGGACGGGTGCCGCGGCGGGACGATCGCTCGGTGCAGGTACACAGCTGTCACGGTCCGGCCCGGCAGATCGAGGTGCTGCGGGAGGTGCTGCTGGGCCTGCTCGCCGACGATCCGACCCTGGAACCCCGCGACATCCTGGTGATGTGCCCCGACATCGAGACCTATGCCCCGTTGATCACGGCCGGATTCGGGCTGGGCGATGTGGTGCGCGGCGCGCATCCGGCGCACAAGCTGCGGGTGCGGCTGGCCGATCGCGCTCTGGTGCAGACGAATCCGCTGCTGTCGGTGGCCGCGTCGGTGCTGACGCTGGCCGGTGGGCGGGCCACCGCGAGCGAGGTGCTCGACCTGGCCGAGTCAGAGCCGGTGCGGGCCCGGTTCGGGTTTTCCGACGACGATCTGGAGGCCATCACCGCCTGGGTGCGTGAGGCCAACATCCGGTGGGGTTTCGACCAGGAGCACCGTAGCCCGTACGGTGTCGAATTCCTGCACAACACCTGGCGTTTCGGGATCGACCGGGTGCTGGCCGGGGTGGCGATGTCCGATGACTCGCACGCCTGGCTGGGCACCACACTGCCGCTTGACGACGTCAGCAGCAACCGGGTCGAGCTGGCCGGCCGGTTCGCCGATTTTGTCGAAAAGCTCAGCCACACTGTCCGTCAGCTCAGCGGCGTCCGACCTCTCGACGAGTGGTTGTCGGCGCTGGCCACCGGGATCGAGGCGCTGGCGTACTCCGACGAGGAGTGGCCCGCGGCCCAGGTGCAGCGCGAGTTCGCCGAGATCGGCGAGGCCACGGGGGCGGCAGCAACGCCACTGCGGCTCAGCGATATTCGAGCGCTTCTGGATCGGCATCTGGCCGGCCGGCCGACGCGGGCCAACTTCCGCACCGGAACCCTCACGGTATGCACCATGGTGCCGATGCGCTCGGTTCCGCACCGGGTGGTGTGCCTGGTCGGACTGGACGACGGCGTGTTTCCGCGGCTGGGAGCCGTCGACGGCGACGACGTGCTGGCCCGCGACCCGCGCACGGGTGAACGTGATATCCGTTCGGAGGACCGGCAGCTGCTGCTCGACGCGATCGGCGCGGCCACCCAGACCCTCGTGGTCACCTATACCGGCGCCAACGAATACTCCGGGCAGCCCCGACCGCCGGCGGTGCCGCTGGCCGAGCTGCTGGATACGCTCAGGACCACCGCCGAGCAGCCGGTGGCTGTCGTCACCACACACCCGTTGCAGCCCTTCGATATTCGCAACGTCACGCCGGGTGCACTGGTGCCCGACGGGCCGTTCACGTTCGATCCCACGGTGCTGACCGCAGCGCAGGCCAGCGCTGGGCAGCGGGCGGAACGGCCACCGTTCTTCGCCCGCCGACTTCCGGCGCCACGCACCGGGGACGTCGCGTTGGAGGATCTCGTCACGTTCTTCAGGGATCCGGTGAAGGGCTTTTTCCGGGCGCTGGATTACACGCTGCCCTGGGATGTGGACGGGGTGTCGGATGTGATGCCGGTCGATATCGATGCGCTGGAGGAATGGACCGTCGGCGATCGCATGCTCGGCGACATCATGCGGGGCATGACCCCGGCCGACGCCCAGCAGGCCGAGTGGCGGCGCGGCACCCTGCCGCCGGGCCAGTTGGGCTGGCGCCGTGCGATCGTGCTGCGTGATCAGTGTGCGCTGCTGGCCATCGAGGCGCTGCGGTATCGGGAGGCGGACCCGCAGGCCTATGACGTCGACATCGACGTGGGTACCGGACGCCGGTTGACCGGAACTGTCTCGCCCGTTTTCGGCGACCGAATGGTGTCGGTGACCTACTCCAAGCTCGACGGCAAGCACCTGCTGCAGTCGTGGATTCCGTTGTTGGCGTTGGCCGCCGGGCATCCCGACCGTGACTGGTCGGCCGTGTGCATCGGGCGCCCCCGGCGCGGCGACACGCCGCGCATCGAAGGGCTGGGCCGCCCGGACGATCCGGTGGGGCTGCTGGCCGATCTGGTGGCCATCTATGACGCGGGCCGGCGGGAGCCGTTGCCGCTGCCCATCAAGACCTCCTATGCGTGGGCGGCAGCGCGTCACGCCGGTGACGACCCGGAGCGTGAGGCCGCTTACCGTTGGCGCAGCAGCAGATTCCCCGGCGAGGATGAGGCGCCCGCGCATGTGCGGGCCTGGGGTCGCGGCGCACCGCTGAGCCGGCTGGTCGGTCTGGGTGAATACTCCGAGCGGCTGTGGCTGCCGGTCCTGCAGGCCGGCGCCCAGGCCGGAAGGTCGGGCCGGTGAACGTCTTCGAACTGACCGGCCCGCTGCCGCGGACCAACAGCACCACGGTGTTGGAGGCCAGCGCGGGCACGGGCAAGACCTTCGCGCTGGCGGGGCTGGTGACCCGCTTGGTCGCCGAAGGTGCGGCGACGCTGGATCAGATGCTGCTCATCACCTTCGGTCGGGCCGCCAGTCAGGAGTTGCGGGAGCGCGTGCGCGCCCAGATCGTCGGCGCCCTGGCGGCGCTGGAGGATCCGTCACGCGCCGACAACGATCTACTCCAGTATCTGATCGCCGAAGATCAGCAGGCCCGCGGGCAGCGGCTACGCGACGCCCTGGCCGGTTTCGACGCGGCGACGATCGCCACCACGCATCAGTTCTGCCAAATCGTCCTGAAATCCCTTGGTGTGGCCGGAGACAGCGATTCCGGTGTGACTCTGGTCGAGAGCCTTGACGAGTTGGTGTGCGAGATCGTGGACGATCTGTATCTCGCCCACTTCGGCGCTCAGCGGGATACCCCGGAGCTCGGGTATGCCGAGGCGCTGCGGCTGGCCCGGGTGGTGGTGGCCAATCCGGCGACGGAGCTGCGGCCACTGGACCCGGAACCGGAGTCCCCGGCGGAGATTCGGGTGGCGTTCGCGCGGGCGGTGCTGGCGGAGTTGGAGATTCGCAAGCGTCGCCGCGGCGTGCTGGGTTACGACGATCTGCTGACCCGGCTGGCCGGTGCCTTGGCCGCCGAGAATTCGGCGGCACGGGTACGGATGGCGCAGCGCTGGCCGATCGTGATGGTCGACGAGTTCCAGGACACCGACCCGGTGCAGTGGCAGGTGATCGAGCGGGCGTTCTCCGGGCGGTCCACGCTGATCCTCATCGGTGATCCCAAGCAGGCGATCTACGCGTTTCGTGGTGGGGACATCGATACGTATCTGCGGGCCGCGGCGACCGCCGGGGACAAGCAGACCCTGGGCACGAACTGGCGCAGCGACAGTGTGCTCGTGGACCGGTTGCAGGCGGTCCTGCGCGGTGCCGAACTCGGTGGTCCCGATATCGTGGTGCACGACGTACAGGCACACCACCAAGGGCATCGGCTGGCCGGGGCACCGCACAACGATCCGTTCCGGCTGCGGGTGGTGCGGCGGAATCGCACCGGTACCAGGGTGATTCCGATCGCCGATCTGCGCCACCACATCGGCAGGGACCTGGCCGCTGACATCGGAGCCTTGTTGGCCAGTAACGCGAGCTACGCCGGCCAGAAACTGGAGGCGGGCGACATCGCGGTGATCGTCGAGACCCACAAGGACGCCCGGGCCTGCCACACCGCCCTGCTCGACGCCGGCATCCCCGCGGTCTACACCGGGGATTCGGACGTGTTCAATTCCGAGGCGGCCGAGGACTGGCTGTATCTGCTGGAGGCCTTCGACCAGCCTCACCGTCCCGGGTTGGTACGCGCCGCGGCTGCCACGATGTTCTTCGGCGAGACCGCGGAAACCCTTGCCGAGGGCGGTGATACGTTGACCGATCGGGTCGCCGACACGCTGCGCACCTGGGCCGGCCATGCCCGCGAGCGCGGTGTCGCGGCGATCTTCGAGGCCGCGCAGCTGGCCGGTATGGGCAGGCGAGTGCTGTCCTGGCAGGGCGGGGAGCGGTCGATGACCGACCTGGCCCACATGACCCAGCTGCTCGGGGACACCGCACACCGGGAGGGTTTCGGGCTCCCCGCACTGCGGGACTGGCTGCGCACCCAGCGCGCCGAGGGCGGTGGCGCGTCCGAGCGCAACCGGCGCCTGGACAGCGATGCGGCGGCGGTGCAGATCATGACGGTGTGGGTGAGCAAGGGGCTGCAGTTCCCGATCGTGTACCTGCCGTTCGCGTTCAACCGGTATGTCCCGGAACCGGATCTGGTGTTGTTTCACGACAACGGGGTGCGGTGCCTGCAGATCGGCGGCCCCGATCCGGCGGTGACCCGCGCCGGCCGCGCCGAGGCTGCCGCCGATGACAGCCGCCTGACCTACGTGGCGATGACACGGGCCCAGTCGCAGGTGGTGGCGTGGTGGGCACCGTCCAACGACGAGCCGAACGGCGGCCTGTCGCGCCTGCTGCGGGGCCGCGTGCCCGGGCAGTCCGCGGTGCCCGACCGCTGCGCGCCGGCCAGGATCTCCGATGACGATGCGCTGGCCTGGTTGCGGGCCTGGGAGGCCGCGGGCGGTCCGGTGCTGGAGGAGTCGGTGATCGGTGCGGTCGTCCCGGTACCGGCGCACACGATACCGGATGGGCTGGCGGCGAGGCATTTTCACCGCTCCATCGACACCGCCTGGCGCCGTACGTCGTACTCGGGGCTGCTGCGGGCAGCCGAAGATGACGGGAACTCCGGGGTGTCCAGCGAGCCCGAGGTCGCCGAGCTCGACGACGAGTCGACCGACATCACCGTCGTCGCTCCAACCCAGGGCACCGACGTTCCCTCCCCGATGGCGTCGTTGCCGGCCGGGGCCGCGTTCGGGTCGCTCGTGCACGCGGTGCTGGAGACCACCGATCCGCTCGCCGCGGATCTGACATCCGAGCTACGGGCCGAAGTACGACGCCACGCGGCCCGCTGGCCCGTCGAGATCGAGGCCGACGAGCTGGCTGCCGCCCTGCTACCGATGCACGACACCCCGTTGGGGCCGTTGGCGCCTGGCATGACGCTGCGCCAGATCGGGTTGGCGGACCGGCTGTGCGAGTTGGACTTCGAGTTCCCGATGGCCGGTGGCGATCTGCGCGGCGGCGAGTTCGCGCGGCTGGCCGAGATCGGGGCACTGCTCGATGCGCATCTGCCTGCCGACGATCCGATGGCCGTCTACGCCGAGCGGTTGTCGACCGGGCTGCTGGGTCGCCAGCCGCTGCGCGGGTACCTGTCCGGTTCGGTGGATGTGGTGCTGCGGATCGGGCAACGCTTCGTGGTCGTCGACTACAAGACCAACTGGCTGGGTACCGGCGACGCGCCGCTGACCGCGGCCGATTACGGGCGTGACCGGATGGCAGAGGCGATGCTGCACTCCGACTATCCGTTGCAGGCGCTGTTGTACAGCGTTGTGTTGCACCGGTTCCTGCGCTGGCGGCTGCCGGATTACGATCCGGGCACGCATCTGGGCGGGGTGATGTATCTGTTCGTCCGCGGCATGTGCGGGGCGCAGACGCCCGTCGTCGACGGACACCCGGCCGGCGTGTTCAGCTGGGAACCGCCGGCCGGATTGGTCGTCGCGATGTCGGAGCTACTGGATCAGGGGGCCCGGTGATGTTGGACGCCTTCGCCGAGATCCTGGAAGCCGCTGATGTTCAGGTGGCCCAACGGCTGAGCACGCTGGCGGAGGAAGCCGATCCGCTGGTCACCCTGGCTCTGGCCCTGGCGGTGCGGGCGCTGCGCGGCGGCTCGGTGTGTGTGGATCTACGCGCGGTGGCCGAGCAGGCCCAGCTACCCGATCTGCCGTGGCCGCCGGTCGACGAGTGGCTGGCGGCCGTGGCGGCCAGCCCGCTGCTGGGCACTCCCCCGGTACTGCGGTTGTTCGGGGATCTGCTCTACCTCGACCGGTATTGGTTGGAGGAGCAGCAGGTGTGCGACGACGTGCTGGCGCTGGTGGGTGCCCAGCGCGACGGCGCGGTCCCCGACGTGGCGCGGCTGTTCCCACCGGGTTTCGAGGAGCAGCGGACCGCGGCGAAGGTGGCGTTGTCGCAAGGACTGACGGTGCTGACCGGTGGGCCGGGCACCGGAAAGACGACCACGGTGGCGCGCTTGTTGGCGCTGTTGGCCGAGCAGTCCGCTCTGGCCGGCCGGCCGTCGCTGCGGATCGCGCTGGCCGCGCCGACCGGTAAGGCCGCGGCCCGGCTGCAGGAGGCTGTGCAGCTCGAGGTGAACCGGCTCGACGCCGTGGACCGTCAACGGATCTCGGGGCTTCAGGCCACCACGTTGCACCGGCTGTTGGGGTCGCGTCCGGACACTTCGTCACGGTTCCGGCATCACCGGGCGAATCGGCTGCCGCACGACGTGATCGTCGTCGACGAGACGTCGATGGTGTCGCTGACCATGATGGCCCGGCTGTTGGAGGCGGTGCGTCCGCAGACCCGGCTACTGCTGGTGGGCGATCCCGATCAGCTGGCATCGGTGGAGGCCGGGGCGGTGTTGGCCGACCTGGTCGACGGGCTGGGGTCGCGCGGGGTGGCGGCGCTGCAAACCTCGCACCGGTTCGGCGAGTCGATCGGTGCGCTGGCGTCAGCAATCCGGGCCGGGGACGCCTCGGGTGCGGTGGAGGTGCTGGCGGCCGGCGGTGAGCATGTCGAGTGGGTGTCCGCCGATGCGGGCGAGCGGCTGCGGGAAGTGCTTGTGCCACACGCCGTTGCACTTCGGCAGGCAGCGCTTCTCGGGGACGCCGCCGCGGCGCTGGACATCCTCGACGAGCATCGGTTGTTGTGTGCGCACCGGCACGGTCCGTTCGGTGTCGCGCAGTGGAACCGTCAGGTGCAGCGGTGGCTGGCCGAGGCGACCGGTGAGCCCACCTGGGCGTCGTGGTACGTGGGACGGCCAATCCTGGTGACGACCAACGATTATGGGCTCAAGGTCTACAACGGCGACACGGGCGTCACGGTGGCCACTCCGGACGGGCTGCGTGCCGTCGTGGGTGGGACCGTCGGCGGGTCCGCGTCATTCGCGACCGGCCGGCTCACCGAGGTGGAGACCATGCACGCCATGACGATCCACAAATCCCAGGGCAGCCAGGCCGACGAGGTGACCGTGCTGCTACCGCCGGAAGACTCCCGGTTGTTGACGAGGGAGTTGTTCTACACCGCGGTCACCCGGGCCAAGACGCGGGTGCGCGTCGTGGGTTCCGAAGCGGAAATTAGCGCGGCTATCGCCCGGCAGGCAGTCCGAGCGACCGGCCTGCGAAAGCGGCTGAAGCTCTAAACGGCACGTCCGGCGAAAAATGCGCCGGAGATGAGACCGATTACGAGTGCCAGGGTGGGAAGACCCATTGCCACTGCCACCACGACGCCGGCGACCGCACCGATGCCGAGCACCAGCAGGAGTGCCCCAACAATTGCTCCAAACATGGACCGCCCTTTCGTATGACAGCGATCACAATGTACATCGTCCGTGGGCTGAATCACATACAGACGAGGCACCAATTCGGTTAACGATTTCGCGGCAAAATGTATAGCTGAGCTTGGTATATGCCTTGTTCAGCGCATGCCAGCGAACTCGGAGGCGGCGCTACCCGGCGCCCGACACGTTCAGCGCCCAGAACACCAGCGCGGTCAGTGCCACAAACGTCAGCAACGAGATCGCAAACGCGCGGCCCCACCAGCGTCTGGGTGCGGCGAACGGCAACACAAGGGCCCAGAAAAGGCTCAATGGCACGGAGATGAGAACGCCGAAGACGATTCCGTAGCCGTGCGGATCGGTGGCTGGGTTCGTGTCGAAGGCCGAACTCAGCATCCCGAAAACGATCAGTGCCCAGAACAGCACAGCGCCTGCACCGATCACTCCGGCGAGGCAACGGAGGGCCAGCACGAGTTGATCGTGCCGACCAGTGGGAGGCGGCTGGACCCAGCCCTGCGGCGCATAAGCCTGAGGGCCGTACCGGTCGACCCATTCGTGCGGGTATTCCTCTGGTGGTGTCTCTTCCACAGCACCCCCCGGTTCGGTGTCCTCACCAGGATAGAGGCGGATCCGTGGTGCCGCGGGCACCGATTTCTGGCGTCAGACGGTCACGGGAACCGACTGTCCGGCCAGCGGTTCATACACCGCGTACTGGAACAAGGCATCCAGGATCGGCGCCACCAGCCCGTCCCACGGCGTCGCCTGTACCGGGTCGGACGAGGTGAACGGCAGCACCACCGCGGTGGCGGTGCCCGACGACGTCGGGATGTCGATGCTCTCCTGCGGCGCACCGTACACACCGGTGTTCGTGCCGTGGTATATGTCGTTGATCCAGCCGGCCGCAACGGTTTTGACCGCCTCGGTGTTCTGCGGTTGCGAGAAGCCCGCGATGAGGTACTCGGCGAATTGCAGGATGACGTTGGCACCCTGCATCCCGTCGATGTGCCGCCCACCGACCAGCATGACGCCGTTGAACTGCCCGGGCCGGGCGGTCTGCAGTTCGTCCCCGACGGTGCCGTTGCGATTCCACACATACCGTTCGGACGAAATGAGTAGCACCGGACGGTAATTGGCGCCACTCAGGCCATTCAGCGCCTCAGGCATGTCGTTGTGGGTATCCACCGCGTCGAGCAGGACCACCCCGGCCAGGTTGTCGACCGCGCCGTTGTCGACCATGCGACCGGCGGCGCCGGTGACCAGCATCCCGCCCAGGGAATGGCCGACCAGGACGAACGTAGACGGCAGGGTGACGGGGTGGCCGGCCGCCGCAGTGGCGCTCGCGGTCAGCTCTGGCCTGCCGCCGGCGAACAGGTCGGCGACGGACTGCTGCATCGGTTCGCCGCCGATCCATTCGCCGCTGGGGTCGAACAGGTTTGACGACAACGTCGGGACGACGACGATGCTGTTGGTCTCCTCAGCCAGGTAGGCCGCGGTGTAGCTGTACATCGGGCCGGTGGCCATGAATCCGTGCTGCAGGTAGATGACGCCGGTGGCGGAGTCCGGATCTTCGGGGAAGTACCAGTCGGCGCGCACGGTCTGGTTGGTGCCCGGCATGTCCAACGTCGAGGTGCGGACGGTGACGTTGCTGCCGGGCGGGAGCGCCGGCGGGCCCGAAAAAACCTGCAGGGCAGCGCCGACCACGTTGAACACGAGCGAGCCGACGATGTTGACCAACGGCACCGACCGCGGCGCGGTGATCGGGGTGGTCATGGCGGCGATGGGTTTCACGGCCTGGTGGACCTGGGGCGCAACCGGGTTCGCGATCCGATCGGCGATTCCGCCGAGCAGGCTACGGCCCTGGGTCACCTGGTCGACGACGGTGCCGACCTCTGCCGGCGGCGGCGCCTTTACCTGGGCCGGACGGGTGATCGCTTCGATCGCGTCGGCGATATCCGGCGCCTTGTCGGCCACCGCGATGGCAGGCACCGCGGCTTCGGAGCGCTCGACGGTGTCACGCCTCGCCGTCTCCTTGGGCCGCGAAAGTGATTGTGCAGACCGGAGGTTCGGCGCCCGGTCGGCAAGGTCGGTCAGTGCGGTACGTGCGTGGGTGGTGAGATCGTCGACCAGCCCACGCACGTCGGAACGCCCCGGCAGGGACAACCGCGGGCGTTGACGCACCGCTGCGTTATCGGTCCGGCGCAGCCTCTCCTTGCGCGGGCCCACTCGGGACACCGGGGCTCGCTGCTTCGCCGATGCACCAGAGCCGTTGGCGGACTGCGTAGTTGACTTATCGCGGCCGGGATCGGCATGGACCGTCGAGACCGTTCCGACGAGCAAGCCCATCCAGAGCGCGACCACCAGCACGCCCCACCCCGTCGTCGCCATTGCATGAACTGTCCGCCCCCGTGTGGTCACGCAGGCACGCTAACCGGCGCGATCAGCGGCCCGCAGGGAAATGCGACAAATTGGCGATAATGTTTCTTTAATGTCAAGGCGGCTGCGCCCGTCGGGCATACTGAAGCTCCATTTACGCAGCCGAGCAGGATAGTCGATTGTCAGCACCAGAACGCCGATCCCGTGGGCGCCCGGTCGGCGGCGGTAACAGCGCCGAGCAGGCTCGCGAGGTGTTGATGGATGCCGCCGAGCACCTGTTCGTCACCCGCGGCCACCGGGCCTCGACAATGGAGGTTATCGCCCACGAGGCCGGCTATTCGCGTACCGCGATCTACCGTCAGTTCGCCAACCGCAACGAGTTGATCGCGGCCATGGTGCAGCGCACCACCCAGAGGCACATGGCCTCGATCCTGACGCGCATGCCCGAGGGCGCAGGGCCGATCGACCTCCTGGTCGAGAGCATGGTCATCGTCGCCACCGAACTGGTCGCCGATCCGCTGCTCAACACCATCGCCGACCAAACGCCCGACGGCACCATTGCGTCATTGATCGCAAAGGACACTGATCTGACGGATCTGGTGACCACCACGGTCGAGGGCGTCCTCGCCGACGGCGCCACTCAATTCCGGCCTGGTGTGCACCCGAATGATCTGGCGCAGTTCATCATCGCGACTGCGCTCGGCTTCCTGGTGAAAGCCGTGCCGGTCGGCAACGACGCTGCGGTGGCGCGGCGTTACATCGAGACGTTCGTCCTGCCGGCCATCGTGGAGAAGCCGCCACCGCCGCGTCGGGTCTTCTGAGCGCGCGTCGCTCAGCCGAAGTAGTGCCCGCGGTCGAGATCCGCGAGCAGCCCGACTTCGGTTGGCTGCCAACCGAATCGCCGGCGCGTCAACGCGCTGGACGTCGGTACGTCGAGGGCGAACATGCCGCCGATCCACCCGAAGTGGTCGAAGGCCTGCTCGACCGGAACCGAGGTCACCGGCAGTTCGAGATGGCGGCCGATGGCGGTAGCGATGTCGCGGCCCGCGATGCCCTCTTCGGCCACCGCATGCAGGACAGTCCCCGAGGGGGCCTGTTCTGCGGCCAGGCGGAACAACGGCGCGGCGTCGAGTCGGTGCACGGCCGGCCACCGGTTGGTGCCGTCGCCGATGTAGGCCGAGACCCCTTTCTCCCGGGCGATCTGGATCAACCGGGGAACGAACCCGTGGTCACCCTCTCCGTGCGTCGTCGGTGACAGCCGCACGATCGAGCCGCGCACCCCCTTGTCGGCGAAGGCCAGCACCGCGGGCTCGGAGTGCCGCGGCAGGCCGGGTTGAAACGCATCGTTCTCGGTCAGGAGCCGGCCGGCGCTGTGGCCGGCGGCGCCGGAGGTGACGACCAGGGGGCGATCCGAGCCCGCGAGGGTCGTGCCCAGGACCTCGATGGCGCGGCGGTCCAGCTCGCCGGCGTCGCCGAAGTTGTCGAAGTCGTGATGGAAGGCCAGGTGAATGACGCCATCGCTGGCGTCGGCCGCAGCCCGCAGGCTGTCGTGATCGTTCAGATCGCCGCGATGGACGTAGGCTCCGGTCGCGCTGAGCGCGTCAGCCGAGGCGTCGGAACGCGCCAGGCCGACGACCTCATGGCCGTGGGCAATGAGGTCCCGAACCACCGCAGAGCCCACAAAACCCGATGCACCCGTGACGAAAACCCTCATGAATCCTCCTGATGTCAGTAACTGTCATCACTGGGAACGCGATGACAGTTGCTGACATTCCCTAGGATCACATCCCATGAGCCGCTGGCAGCCCAACGCGAGCGACCGCCTGCAGGAGGCGGCCCTGCAGCTCTACCTCGAGCGCGGGTTCGACCAAACCACGGTCGCCCAAATCGCAGAGCGGGCCGGGCTGACCGAGCGCACCTACTTCCGGTACTTCGCCGACAAGCGCGAGGCACTGTTCGGCGGGCAGGCCATGCTCACCGAACTCTTGGTCACTGCCATCTCCGATGCCCCGGCCGATACGTCACCACTTGATGTCGTCGGTGCCGCATTGACCGCCCTCGGACCGATGTTCGACGGCCGACGCGACCACGCCCTGCGGCGGCAGACCGTGATCGACGCCAACCCCGCGCTTCAGGAGCGCGAACTGAGCAAGCTCGCCACGCTGTCCACCGAGATGGCCGAGGCGTTGCGTGGGCGCGGCATCGGCGACGGGCCCGCACACTTGGCGGCCGAGACCGGCATGGCGGTGTTCAAAGTCGCGTTCGGTCGATGGGTGCACGGCAGCACAGACGCCGGGCTGGCCGAGATCGTCACGTCGACAATGGACGAAATGAAAGCCCTCGCCGTATAGCGGCAAAAGTCAGCGCAGCGCGCTGCCCTTGACCCATTCGGCCCAGGGCACGGACCAGTCACCGTTGTTGGTCGGCTTGAGCGGGTCACCGCCGGTGTTGCGGATCTCGACGATGTCGCCGGGCACCGAGAAGTTGTAGAACCATTCGGCGTTCTCGCCGTTCAGGTTGAGGCAGCCGTGGCTGGTGTTGGTTTTCCCCTGTGCCCACACCGTCGCGTTGAGCTGGTGCAGATAGATGCCGTCGATGCTGATGCGGGTGGCCCACGGGATCGTCGTCTTGTAGCCGAGCCGCGAATTGACGGGCAGACCGTAGGTCGAGGAGTCCATGATCACCGGGTTGGCCTTGTCCATCACGGTGTAGATGCCGCGCGGGGTCCAGAAGCTCATCGTGGTGCCGCCGATGGTCTCGGTGCCGCCCATGCCCATCGAGGTCGGCATGGTGCGCACGAGCTTGCCGTTGTCGTAGACCTTGACCTGCTTGTCGGTGTCGTCGGCGATGGTGACGTGCGAGGCGCCGATGGTGAAGGAGACCTTCTCGTCCTGGGCGCCGTAGAGGTCGTCGCCGAGTTTGGCGCCGTAGATGCCGGCGTCGACGGTGACCTTCGTGCCCGGCGCGTAGTACTTCTCGGGCCGCCAGTGCGCGGTCTGGTCGTCGATCCAGTTCCACGCGCCGACGGCCTTGGGTTCGGTGATGACCTTCATCCGGTTCTCGGCGGTGGCCTTGTCGGTGATCGGTTCGTCGAATCGCGCGACGATCACCGTGCCGACGCCGTAGGTGGCGCCGTCCTGCAGCGGGGCGTAGTTCGTGCCGTTGAGGTAGACGCGGGCCTGGTAGCCGGGGGTGACGGTGGTGAACGAGACGGACTTGCGGGTCGGCATGCCGCCGGGACCACGCGCATCGACCTTCAGCGTGTAGGTGCGGCCGTAGCCGAGCGTGGTGGTCGGCTTCCACGTCCTCGCATCGGGGGTGAGGATGCCGGGGATCTCCTTGCCGGCGTCGTTGAGCATCGTCACGCGCGCCACGGTGCCGGTGTCGGCGGTGACCATGACCCGGGCCAGTGGGTCGACCTCGGCGTCGACCTTTGGAGTGATGGTCAACTTGGCCGGCTCGGTGGGTGAGGGCTGCGGGGCACCCGGGGGTGCCGCTGCCAACGTCTGGCAATGCTCGGCGCAGTCCGGCAGGGCCGAGACAACGACACCACCCGACACGGCCAGCACGGCAAGTGCGACCGCCAGGTAGGCACGACGAACAGACGTCAACGTCACTCCAATGTGGTTCGGCGAGGGCCAAATTGATCAGGGCGTGATCAGTGTCTCAATGGTAGCCCGGCCGCTTCGGCCGCGTCGCAACGCCTCGGGGTTGTGGGCGAGTCGTGATGGTGCCGATGCCTCAGCTAACAGCCCGCTCGAGGTAGTCCATCGCCGCGTCGGGCTCCTCGGCGACAAACACCAGCTCATCCAGCGGCACGGGCAGGAACCCGTCCTGCTCCATCCGTCGCAGCTGGATCACCAGGCCGTCGTAGAAGCCCGCGGTGTTCAGCAGCACGACGGGCTTGTCGTGGCGCCGGTGCTTACGCAGTTCCAGGATCTCGGTGGCTTCATCGAGGGTGCCCAGCCCACCGGCCATCACCACCAGCGCGTCGGAACGCGCCAGCAGCAGTGCCTTGCGCTCGGAGAGGTCGGCGGTGATCACCATCTCGTCCGCTCCCGCCCTAGCCTGCTGTCGCAGGAACTCGACCGAGATCCCGACCAACCGGCCGCCGCCGGCCTGCACTCCGTCGGCCACAACCTTCATCAAGCCCTTGTCGGACCCGCCCCAGACCAGCGTGTGGCCTCCCTTTCCGAGGAGTTCGGCGAAGGTGCGCACCGGTTCGGTGTAGCGCTCATCGAGGTCGGCGGCGGACAGAAAGACACAGATGTTCACGTCATGGGCGCTTTCGATTGGATCCCTGGGTCTAGTCAACCAGACTCAGGAATAAGTCGGTGAAACCGTGTGCTGCTTTGAACATGACCATCGTGACAGCCGCGGCCGTGCAGATCAGTCCCGTGCTCTACAGCCGGGAGGGCACTGTGCAGAAGGTGGTCGACAAGATCGCCGACCTCGGGCGACGTGGCGTGCAGTTCGCGACGTTCCCGGAGACGATCGTGCCGTACTACCCGTACTTCTCGTTCCTGCAGCGCCCGTTCGAGATGGGCGTCGAGCAGCTGCGGCTGATGGATCAGGCAGTAACCGTCCCCTCCGCCACGACGCACACCATCGCCGATGCCGCGAGGGAAGCCGGCGTGGTGGTGTCGATCGGCGTGAACGAACGCGACGGCGGCACGCTGTACAACACTCAGCTGCTCTTCGATGCCGACGGCACCCTGCTGCAGCGTCGGCGCAAGATCGCGCCCACCTTCCACGAACGAATGGTCTGGGGGCAGGGTGACGGTTCGGGCCTGCGGGCAGTCGACAGCGCCGTCGGACGCGTAGGGCAGTTGGCCTGTTGGGAGCACTACAACCCGCTGGCTCGCTATGCGTTGATCGCCGACGGCGAGCAGATCCATTCGGCCATGTACCCAGGCTCCTTCGGCGGTCCGCTGTTCGCCGACCAGACGGAGATCAGCATTCGCAATCACGCGCTCGAATCGGGCAGCTTCGTGGTCAACGCCACCGGATGGCTCGATGCCGATCAGCAGGCGCAGATCATGGCCGATACGGGCGCGCCGATCGACCCGATCTCCGGCGGATCGTTCACCGCGATCGTGTCGCCGCTGGGCGAACTGCTCGGCACGCCGCTGCGTTCCGGCGAGGGCGAGGTGATCGCCGACCTCGACATCAGTCTGATCGACCAACGCAAGTCGAAGATGGACGCCCGCGGACACTACAGCCGCCCGGAATTGCTCAGCCTGCTCATCGATCGCACCCCGACCGCCCATGTGCACCAGCGGGTGGAGGTCGATCATGTCTGAGCGGCAGGAAATCCCATTCCGCGGAGTGCGGCTGCGTTATGAGAGCGCGAAGAGTTTCGACGCTCTCGTCGCGGCTCTCCTGGCCGACGTCGGCAGCATCCCGGTGCCGATCGATGACATCGCGACGCGGCACGAAAGCTGGGAATCCTACGAGCGCGCGGTGCAGTCGCATGTCGGCGACAGCGGGTTCATGTTGTTCGCGGCATGGAATCACGGCGGGTGGATCGGCAAGGCCGGTATCGATCGGCAGGCGCTGCGGGTGGTGATCGGCAATCCACTGATCGCGATCACGATGCTGCGCCACGATGTGACCGCCGGCCTGTTCGCCCCGGTGGAGCTGCTGCTCACTTCCGAAGGCACCGGACGCAGCGCGCTGACCTACGTGGTGCCGTCCTCGCTGATGGTGATCGACGACAACCCGGCCCTGCTGGCGGCAGCCACCGCCCTGGACGACAAGTTGGCCGGCCTCGCAACAGCGATAACGGCGGCCAGCACTGATTTGTAGCGCAAGGCCGGGGCCCCCGAACTCACCCAATTACTGGTTTGTCCCCAAACGCCCATACCATCGCTAATCGACATGACCGACAAAGCCCTCGACAACGCCCTGGCGGCCCCCGCCTCCAACACCCCGCAAGCTGCCCGGATCTCCGCCGAGGGGGCCCGTCGCCGTACCTTCGCCGTCATCAGCCACCCGGACGCCGGTAAGTCCACGCTCACCGAGGCGTTGGCGCTGCACGCCCGGGTAATCACCGAGGCCGGCGCGATCCACGGCAAGGCGGGCCGCCGCTCAACGGTGTCGGACTGGATGGAGATGGAGAAAGCCCGCGGCATCTCGATCACCTCGACGGCGCTGCAGTTCCCGTACCGCGACTGCGTCATCAACCTGCTCGACACCCCCGGGCACGCGGACTTCTCCGAGGACACCTACCGGGTGCTGACTGCCGTGGACTGCGCGGTGATGCTCATCGACGCCGCGAAGGGCCTCGAGCCGCAGACGCTGAAGCTGTTCCAGGTGTGTAAGCACCGCGGGATCCCGATCATCACGGTGATCAACAAGTGGGACCGTCCGGGCCGGCACGCGCTGGAGTTGATGGATGAGATCCACGAGCGGATCGGGCTGCGCACCACTCCCCTGACCTGGCCGGTCGGTATCGCCGGTGACTTCAAGGGCGTGATGGACCGTCGGGCCGAGAAGTTCATCCGGTTCACCCGCACCGCGGGTGGGGCCACCGCCGCGCCCGAGGAGCACATCGCCGCCGCCGACGCTCACGCTGCCGCCGGCGACGACTGGGACACCGCGGTCGAGGAATCCGAACTGCTGTCGATCGACGGCTCCGACTACGACCGTGAGACGTTCCTGTCCGGCGAATCCTCCCCCGTGCTGTTCACCTCGGCCGCGTTGAACTTCGGCGTCAACCAGTTGCTCGACGTACTGGTCGAGTTGGCCCCGGCGCCCAGTGGGTCTGTCGGTGTCGACGGGAATCACCGCGCGGTGGACTCCCCGTTCAGCGCGTTCGTGTTCAAGGTGCAGGCCGGTATGGACAGCTCGCACCGCGACCGCATCGCCTACGCGCGGGTGGTCTCGGGCACGTTCGAGCGCGGCGACGTGCTCACCCACGCCGCCACCGGCAAGCCGTTCGTCACCAAGTACGCGCAGTCGGTGTTCGGTCAGCAGCGCTCGACGCTCGACGATGCCTGGCCCGGTGATGTGATCGGGTTGGCAAACGCCGCGGCGCTGCGCCCCGGCGACACCTTGTACCGGGACATCCCGGTGGCCTACCCGCCGATCCCGAGCTTCTCCCCCGAGCACTTCGCGGTGGCCCGCGGCACCGACCCGAGCAAGCACAAGCAGTTCCGGAAGGGCATCGAGCAGCTGGAGCAGGAAGGCGTCGTGCAGGTCCTGCGTTCGGACAAGCGCGGCGAGCAGGCCCCGGTGTTCGCCGCGGTCGGGCCGATGCAGTTCGAGGTCGCCGCCCACCGGATGGCCGCCGAGCTCAGCGCACCGATCGCACTGGAGAACCTGCCGTACCAGATTGCGCGGGTTGTCTCCCCTGAAGACGCCGACTTCGTGAATCGTCAGGTGTCGGCCGAGGTGTTGACCCGCAGTGACGGCGTCATGCTGGTGCTGTTCTCCACGCCGTGGCGGCTGGAGGGTTTCCAGCGCGACAACCCCGACATCAAGCTGGGGTCCTTGGTGGCCGCGGAAGGCTGATCGATGACGGACCCGCAACCACCTGCCGAACCGCCCGCCAGCACTGGCACCAAGGGAAAGCAGTGGGTGTGGTTCGTCGGGCTGGTCACGGCCATGGACCTGTTGGGGTTGACGGCTGCCGTCGTGCTGATGCTGCCGCTGGCCATGGTGACCGACCCCTGCCACGAGGGCGTCACCGACAAGGTGTGCCAACTGACCGCGGCCGGCCAGAACACGCTGCTTCTGATTCCGTGGATATGCCTGGTCGTCGGCAACGTCACCGCCATCGCGGGCGCGGCATTCGCCGAACGGCGGAAGTGGACACCACTGATCGGTATCCCCGTCGGAATCCTCGGGTACTTCGCGACGATCCCGATCGGCTATTGGTTGGCGTTCGCCGTGTAGGACGGTTTTGTTCAGGCCGCTCAGTTGTCGTCGATCGGTCCGCCGCCTTGGAGAACGATGCGCCAGGTCCGCGACGGATGGTCATCGCAATCGAATTGCACGGCGTCGACGTTGTTTTCGTGGCTCACCCCGCCGGCGATCGTCACGCATTTCTGGGTTTGGACGTTCCTGATCTGAGTGGTCCCGTCGCCCTGATTGTCCAGAACCCAACGGCGCGACGGATGATCATCGCAGTTGAACTGCAGCGCAGGCACATTGTTCTCTCGGCTCACCCCACCGGCTATGGTCAGGCACTTGTTGGTCTGCAGATTTCTGATCTGCACGGTGCCGCCACCCATATCGTCCAACATCCACTGGCGCGACGGATGGTCGTCACACGTGAACTGCAGCGCAGGGACGTTGTTCTCGGTGCTAACCCCGCCGGCGATCGTCAGGCACAGACCGGTTTGGGTGTTGACGAGCTTGGCTCTCTGGGACCCAGCCTGCGCCGGTGGCGCAAACATCATCCCGACCGCACACACGCCCGTCAGAACCGCGCCGGCGAATGCACGTCGGCCAGATGAAGTTTCCATGGCAATACCCCCTGTGTTGACTCGTTGTCGGGCGCGCTCGGCTGCACACCTACGGTGTGAATCCGTCCGCGCCCATACAGATTGACGAGCACAACCGTGCGGGCACACGAGTAACCGACTACCTCAATCGTCGGCTCATCCCCACCAGAAGGAGGCGGCGATGATGCAGTACAACGCGATCAGCGCCGCACCTTCCAACCAGGTGGACTCCCCGTCGAAGGCGATGATCGCCGCCAAAACGACCGCGACCAACAGCGCGACGATCAGCATCGGCCCGAACACCAGGGTCAGTGAGGCGAGCCCGAAGATCTGGCTCACCAACACGAGCACCGGCGCCAGCACCAGGGCGATCTGAATCGGGCTGTTGAGGATGATCGAGAAGGCGTACTCCGACTGATTTTTGGCCGCCAACTGCACGCCGACGACGTTCTCCACCGCGTTGCCCGCGATCGCCACGATGACCAGACCGGCGAACGCCTGCGAGATGTGCAGCGAGTCCATCGCCGGTTCCAAAGCGGCGACAAACCAGTCGGATACGAACGCGGCCAATCCGCCGGCGACGGCCAACATGCCGATCGCCATGCCGACCGGCCAACGCGGCGCCTCTTTATGTACCTGCGGGACAGGGGCACTGGTCTTGTCTTTGCCTCGACTCAGCGAATACGGCAGCGACAGTCCGAACAGCACCAGGAGGACGACCGACACGATCATCGAGAAGGACACTTCGTGTTCGGAGGCAGGCGCGTGCACCTCGTGGGCGATCGACGGAATCGCCATGGCGGTGACCGACAAGACCATCAGCACCAAGATGGTCCGGACTTGTGCGGAGCCCAGTTTCTGCGGACCGTGTTTCAATCCGCCGACCAGAAACGCCAAGCCCAACACCAGCAGCAGGTTGGCCAGGATGGAACCGACGAGCGCGGCCCGCACCACGTCGACCAGTCCGGCCTTGAGCGCGAAGATGCAGATGAACAGTTCCGGCAGGTTGCCGAGTGCCGACTGCAGTACACCGGTCGCCCCGGGGCCGAACCGGTCGCCTAGTTGGTCGACGCCCCGCCCGACCAGGGACGCCAATACGGTGACGGCCAGCGCACTGACGACAAACGCGACCAGATGCGGCCAGCCGCCGTAGTGGGACAGCCCCGCCACCACGCAGATGGCCAGGCCACCAAAGATCAACAGCTTGTCGGACCGGATCAACACCGCCGTCATGCGGGTCATCATGACACGTCAATGGCTACACGTTGACGTTGAAACTCGCGATCGGCGTCGGATTCGCTCCCGGCAACAATGTTGTACTCCAGCCCCTGTGGCGAATGTGCCGCTTCTCCAGACATTTTCGACGTTTCTCATGAAAGCCTGCACATTCGGCACAGCTCCCCGAAAAGGGCAGGCCCCGTTCTAACCCCGCAGCGCTTCGGCGACCGGGCCGAGATCGAGCAACACCGTCTCACCATTGGCGTCGTCGAGCCCGTCGTTGTCCGTGACGACGTACAGGTTCTGATTGCCGGCGATCGCGAAGCCTTCGACCTTCTCCTGCACATAACCGTTGGTGGCCTGCAGATCCGGCACCAGATTGCGGGCCAACGTCTTCGGCAGAACCGGTGGCTTGTCGGCGGCCGATGTCACGCCCGGGGCGTCGGGAACCGCCACCCGGTACAACGCTTTGAGTCGCGCGTCGGGGCCGTTGAGCTTGTCCCGCTCGAGGACCAGCAAATCACCGTCGTGGACGGCGATTTCGGAGACACCGATCCAGTCGTCCTTCGTGCTGGTGGATTCCAACTGGTAGCCGAACCATTCCCACTTGTCCCCCGTCGGCGTGTAACGCCCGATGCGGACCACACCCGACGGGTCGGACTTGAGCTCACGTTGCAGCGCGATCCAGACGGAATTTCCGTCGACGGCGACACCTTCTAGGCCCTGGCCACCCAGCTGAGCTGCAACATCTTTGGGCAGCGGAACCCGCTTCTCGATACGGCCGTCGGCGGCGACGTAGACCAATTGGTTGCCGGGACCGTCGTCACCTTCGACCGCCAGCACGAAGCCGCCGTCGGGTCGGGCGGATACGCCCTCAATGTCGAGGGTGACAGGCTTGCCGTCTTCGGTGATCGGCAGCGCAGTGTCGATCAGCGCCGGTTTCTGCGCCACGTCCACGCCGAGGATGCGCGCCGGGCCGTACGCGCTGTCGGTGGCGGTGTAGAGCCGATTGTCGTCGCGAGGGTCGGCCGACAGCGCGCCGAGGGCACCCCATCCGATCGGTGCGCCGTCGATGTCGCCGGAGACGATGGACGGAAAGTCCGGTTTGCCTGTGGTGGCGAAGGATTCGCCGTAGCCGTAGAGGTTGACCGAGGCCCGTACGCGAGCCTCGGCATCGTCGGACTCCGAGGAGATGGCCAGCAGATTGCGTGACGGGATCGGCAGGACACCCTCGGGGCCGGGCGTGGTGGGCAGGATCTGCCGGAACCTGGGAGCGGCCGGTTCACTGACGTCGTAGACGGCGACGAAGTTGCTGCGCTCCGACGCGACAAGCACGATAGGCCGGCCACCAATGTTGGTGATGGCCAGGCCTTCCGGCTCGGGGCCCTTTGACTCGGCGCGGCTTTCGATGTGCAGGCCGGAGCGCACGGCGAGTTGTTCGAGGGAGTTGCCGGCGTCCCAGGTGATCTCGCCCGTGCCGGCGTCGAAGATCGTCCAGCCGCGGGCACCGCCCTTCCAGTCGCCTTCGTTAGCAGTGGCGAGGTAGTCGTCACCGATCCAGCCGATGGCGTCCGGTTCCCGCGGGGTGTCCTTGATCGAACCCGTCTGGTCGATCGTGTCGTCCTCTTTGGTGTCGATTCCTTCGACGGATTGGCTTCCGGCGCTGAAGATCTTGGTGACCTTGCCGGTGGGTCCGTCGATGACGGCGATGCCGTTGTTCTCCTGCAGCGTCACCGCGACCTGGCCGCGCGAATTGATGCTGACGTACTCCGGTTCGAGATCCTCGGGTGTGTCCAGGCCAGCCTTACGCGCGGCCTCCACATCGAAGTCGACCGTGCGGGGTTTCCAGGTGTTCGGCGCGCCCTTGAGGTCGATCAGTTGCACGAATCCGGTCGGCGGCTGGGGAAGGTCACCTTCCTCCTTGCCGGGCGGGGTGAACTCCTCGTTGCGCTGGTTCTCCATGGCGATCGCGGCGAAGGCGCCGTCGGGACTGATGGCGATCGAATCGGGCTGACCGCCCAGATCGATGCTGTGCACGCGGGTGCGGTCAGTGGTCCGGACGATGTCGACGCGTCCGGAGGGGCGCGCGAAGTCACCGCCGGTGGTGTCGACGACGACGAGGACGTGCTCGCCCACCGCGGCGACCGAGGTGGGCTGGTCGTCGGCATGGCCCAGCTCGGCGAGGGAAAGCGTGCCTTTGCCAACGGGTTTGGCGGGATCGAGGATATCGACGAAGCCGATGCGTTTGGCGGCGGCGTCGGTGTAGATGAGGGTGTTGCCGTCCGGGGTGACGGTGGAGATCTCGGCGACAGTCTCTTTATCGAGCGGGTCAGCAGCCGGTTTGTTGAGGTACACCGGGTAGGTGGCGGTGCGGTGGTAGCGGTCCGCGTCGGGCAGGTTCCAGTCGATCTGCGAGGTCGCCTTCGGGGTCGCCGGATCCCCTGGATTCTTGTCCTCGGTGGAGCATCCCGCCAGGAGCAGTGCTGCCACCGTGGTCACTGCTGCGGCCCGTCTCGCCGTTGTCATTCGCCACCTTCTTCAGTTGTGCCGGTGCGTCGGACGAGCGTGCCTGGCACAGGTGACTGACAGGGATTCCACAGGTGAACGGAAAGCGACGCGCGCTACAGCGGCGCTGAGAGCGGGCCGAGCGCCTGGCATTGCGGGGCGATCTCCGCGATGCCCATCCAACCGCCGCATCCCCGACCGGTGGACACATAGGTCGCGCCGGGCCGGTAGGGCGCCAGCACCTGTGCCGGTTGGGCTCCCCTGCCCTGATTGCATTGGATGGGTGAGGCGTTGTCCTGACGCTGCACGCACGCCACGGTGAAGCGGGGGTCTGCCGGAGCTCCACATGCGGATGGGCCGACGGTCGCGCTGACCATATCTGCGCCGTCGACATGCACGACGGCGGGCGGCGACAGGGTGAATGCGCAGGGCGGCGCGGGTTCGGCGTGGGCGGGTGCAGCGATGACGCCCGCGATCACGATCCCTGACAACAGCACCGAACTGGCCCGAGCCATGTGCCGATCATAGTTCCGCTGACTGGTCGATCAGTAGGGCTCGGCGGGAATCAGTGAGGCGACCACGCCGCACAGGTACTCGACCTCGGCGGTGGAGGGCTGCATCTCGAAGGCGTGCACATGGCAGGCGACGCTGAGACGGTTCCAGGCCAACGCTGCGCGGTCGGCGGCCTCGGCGGTGTCCAGGGACTTGAGCACGACGAGCTTGCTGCGCGAATTGGCCCGGGGAGCATCCGCATCGAGGGCGGAGCATCGCTGATCGATGATCTCCTCCAGCGCCTGGCGGGCCAGGAACGCCGCGACCCGTGATGACAACCCCTCGGCCGATCCGGGTGCCCGGAGTACACGTTGCGCCTGGCCGAGCAGGTCCATCACACTCATCGCAACGCCAGCACTTCGAGCACCGTCTTCTCCAGGTCCCGGGCGTCGTGGATGGAGACCGGTCTTGCGTCGCCGTGTGCGCCGGCGTTGCAGATCCGCAGTGCCCGTTGGCGTTCGCCTTTGAGCCATGACGTCAGATCGGTCTGCGGATCACCGTGGATCGCCAGGGCCAGCCGACTCGAGGTCTTCTTGGCCGACAACCACTTGTCCTCGGATTCGGTGAGTGCTCGACCGGCCAGCGCCTGCTTGGCATAGAAGGTCTGCTTGGCAGCGGATTCCAGCGCCATGCGGAACAGCGCCGGCGCGGCCCGGCCTTTGATGTCCTCGGGCATCTTGGTGTCCTTGATCAACGCGAAGATATCGTCGACCTGCCGCCGGGCCGGATTTACGTTGTCGCGCACAGTGACCCGTGAACCCTTCTCACGGACCACTTCGATCAACCTGGCATCGACTCCGGTGTCCCGGATCACCGAGGCCAGGCGGTCGTCGTGGGAGAAGACGATCACCTGGTGTGTCTGCGCAATCTCGCACAGCACCTGGACGAAGCCGTCGATCTTCGACGGGTCCATCGCCTGGATCGGATCGTCGAGGACGACGAATCGGAACGGACTCTGCACCGAGGTCGCCCGCGGCAGGAACAATGCCAGCGCCAGTGCGTGTAGCTCCCCTTGGCTCATCACCGAGAGTGCCTTTGTGGGCTTGCCGTCGACCGCGCCTTCCAGCACCACCTTGCGCCGGGTGGAGGTCCCTTCGAGGGAGATCTCCACGAGGTCGACGTTGCTTTCCTGGCGGAGCTGGTGCCAGATGTCACGGGCTTGGGCGGCAATGGGTTTGAGCCGCAGATTACGGAAGGCGGCGGCATGTTCGTTGACCCATTTCTTGGCGGCGGTGACGGCGTTGAGTTCGTCGTCCACTGCCCGGGCCTGTTCTTCGAGGCCGACCCAGCCGCCCAGCTGGGCCGCCAGCGGCGCCCACGCGGTTTCGCGTCGCGCGAGTTCGTCGGCGGCCTCGGCACGCAGCGTTTCGGCGGCGGCGATCACTTCGGTCAGCATCGACTCGGCGTGCGCCGCCAGGGCATCGTCGCCGACCGGGATCTTCCGGGCGGCGGCCACCGCGTCGTTGTAGGTCGAGAGGGCGGGGAGGTCGACGCCGGGCACCGGGGCCGCCGGGACGAGTCCCTGGATCAGGGTGATCAGACTCGACCGCGCGGATTTGAGTTGTAGTGCGGTGGCTCGGTATTCGTCGAGCAGCTCGTCGCTTTGAGCGATGTTGGCCTGAGCGGCCGTGGCCCAGTCCGCGTCGAGGTGTCCCTGCGCGCACACGGGGCAATCGACGTCACCGGCCTGATGGTGAAAGCGCAGTGCGGTGCGCAGCAGGTCGACGCGTTGGCTGGTGAGGTCGATCGTGGCGGTCGCGGAGTCGGCCGCGGCTTTGATGGCGGTGCGTAGTTGCCGGGTCGCCTCCTCGACGCTGTCGATGGTCGGCGTCTCTACCTGGGCCAGGGCCCGCAAGGCGGGCACCACGTCGGATTGGGCCTCGCCTGCCCCGGTCGCCAAGGCGCGGACATCATCCAGGGGCACAGGACGTTTGCGCAGGAGTTTGGCCGCGCGCCCCGCTCGTTCGTCGGCGTGCCCGGCCAGCGCATCGAGGACGCGCTTACGTTCGGCGTCGGCGGTATCGCTGGCGATCTTGATCGCCTTGAGTCGGGTGGCGAGGAGCTTCTCGGTGTCGGCGAGCGCGTCGAGCCCCAGCAGTTTGGCCAGCGCGTCGTACAGCGCTGACGGCCCACCGTCGAACAGCCGGCCGAGCTCCTCGTAGGACAACAGCGGGCGGTGCAGTTCCAGGGCGCGGGTCCAGCCCAGGGCCACCGTGCCGTCGACTCGCTTGCCCCCACCGGTCTGCGTCCAAGTGGTGCAGTTGTCCAGTTTCTCGCCCTGATCCCAGTCCACGCCGATGGTGAACGGGCCGAGCGCCTCGCGGGTGAACCCGACCTGGATCTCGCACGGGTCGGGGTGGTGGAGGTTCTGCCAGGCCTCCGCCCACAGGCTCTCCTTCTTTTTCCAGCGATAGCTCGTTCCGGTGAGCGTGAGCTCCAGCGCCTCGGCGAAGCTGGATTTACCCGAGCCGTTGCGGCCGCTGACCACCATCAGGCCCGGCGCGGGGAAGAGGTCCAGCCGCGCGGACGGGCCCACACCGCGAAATCCGGAGACCGTGATCGAACTCAGAAATGTCGGCGTTGGACTGGTTTCCGTGGCCTCCCCACTTCCGCCGGATACCTCGGCCAGGGCGCCGAGGACGACGTCCTTCGCCCCGTCGGACAACGCGTCGTCGGCTCCGAGCAGTTCCAAGATGACGTCGTGTACGGACTGTTCGGCGCCTGCGGCGGCTGCGGCGGACTCACCCTCTTGCGGCATGCAACGATTTAACTATCTGCGGCCGACAATTTTGTCGGGATCGTCAGTTGAGCTGAGCCGCCTCAGGAGCGGAGGCTCTCGGGATGTCCTGCGCCGGCCCCTGTGGCGAACGTGCAGCCTTTCCGGCCAAGTCGGCGTCGGTGGCGTGCATAACATGCACGCTCGTCACAGTGCTCCAGAGCGCACATCCAGCCGACTAACGCGATCGCCGGAGGCATTCGTTGTGGACGTTTCCCACGCCGAGGGCGCAGTCCCTGATCAGGCAGAGGTACCCAGGGCGTGCCTGTTGTCAGACCGTGCCGCGTGAGGCCCACGCGGTGGCGCTGACGGTGAAGGGTCCGCCACCCAGATGGTCGCGAGCCACCGATGCGAGACGTGCGCGACCGGCATCGTCCAATCCCTGGACATGGTCACCAGCGGGACCGACGCCGAATGTGTACGGCTCCCACCAGTCTTCGAAGGTGGCATGTACAAGGTTCACCGTCAGGGGGCGCTCGTCCACGTCGCGCAGGCCGGCCGCTTCGAATATCTCGGTCAGGTGCCCCCGGTGCGCCCCGGAGAGCAGTGCTTCGTCCTCAGCATCTGGGGCAATGATGTGAACAGCCTCCCAGAACGGCGCCAGCGCGCCGGTCGGACCGTCCCACACGCAGGCTGCGACGACGCCGTCACGCCGAGTCACCCGACCCATCTGCCTCACGCCGGCGACCGGATCCGACATGAAGTGCACGACCAATTGCGCCAGGGATGCGTCGAAAGCAGCTGTGTCATATGGCAATTCCTCTACCGTGCCCTGCCGCGCATCGACATCGGGAAATCGTGCGCGGATCGCGTCGACGAACGGCGGCGACGGATCGATCGCCGTGACCTTGGCTCCCACCGACAGCAGTTGCGCGGTCAGCGCGCCCGGCCCGCATCCCACGTCGAGCACCTTGTCGCCCGCACCGACCCCGGAAAATGCCACAAACATCTCCGCAAGAGGCTCGGCGTACCGGCCCATGAAGCGCGTATAGGCGTCCGGGGGGACAACAAAACCCACGAGGAAATGCTACGTCGCCGGCTCTGCCGGGAGACCGATTCGCGACCTACCCACATTCGCACCGATACGGTTCTTGCCATGGCTGACGACGACCTGCGGACTGCTCTTGAGGCACATTGGGCGTCATCCGACGTGGACGACTTCGACGCCGAACATCGGATCTACCGGCGCGACGCGGTCCTTGACTATCCCCAATCAGGTGAGCGGATCCGCGGGCGAGACTGGATTCAGGCTTCTCGCGAAGCTCAGCCGAATGCCAAGCGCTTCACGGTCCGCCGCATCGTCGGTGGCGGTGACCTATGGATCAGCGAACTCGTGCTGACCTACGACGGGCAACCGTCCTATGTGGTGAGCATCATGGAATTCGTGGAGGGCGAAGTCGTCCACGAGACCCAGTACTTCGGGGCTCCGTTCAGTCCCGGTCCATCCCGTGCTCAGTGGGTCGAATCGATGGAATGACAACGCTGTTCGCCCCTCGAAACTGAGGCGAGTCTGGGCTGGTCGGGCGAGACGCGGATCAACCCGGCGAACTACGTGCCGTTGGTCTCCTGACCACCGCCGACGTACGCATGTATGCGGCCCTGGGGATAGGGCAGGTTGATTCCGTTTTCGTCGTAGGCGCGCAAAATTTCCCGACGGAGTTTGCGCTGCACCGACCACTGCGCGTTCGGTCGGGTCTTGAGGGTCATCCGCAAGGTGAGCTGGTCGGCCGCCAGCGACTGCACCCCGAGCATCTCCGGTTCACCGATGACCTTGCCGGCCATCTTCGGATCGGCGATGACGTCGTGGGCGGCTTCGACAGCGACCTGTTCGGCGCGGTCCACATCCGCGGTCAATGCGACGGGGACCTCGACGCGGGCCACAGCGTAGTCCTGGCTCATGTTCCCGACGCGGGCGATCTCGCCGTTGCGGACGTACCAGAGCGTGCCGTCGATGTCGCGGACGGTGGTGATGCGCAGCCCGACACTCTGCACCTCCCCGGACACCTCACCCAGGTCGACGGTGTCGCCGACGCCGTACTGATCCTCCAGCAGCATGAACACACCGCTGACGAAATCGCGGACCAGGTTCTGGGCACCGAAGCCGATCGCGAGCCCGACCACCCCGGCCGAGGCGATGAACGGCGCGATATTCACCCCGAGCACGCTGAGGATCGCCAACACGACCCACACCAGCAGCACAATCGACACCGTCGACTTGAGCACCGAGCCGATCGTCTGCGCCCGCTGCTGACGGCGTTCCGCGGCCCGTATGCTGCTGGTCGTCGCCGAGGCACGATCACGCAAATAGCGCAGCATCGGAGGTTTTCTGGCTTGCCCTTCCACCTCCCCGCTACGGGACTTCTTGGTCCTGCCGGTGGTCGCACGGTCGATCATGCGATGCAGCAAAAATCGAATGATTAACGCAACAACGATGTACGCGGCGACCCGAATAGGAACCTCGATCAACCAATGTCGATTGGTATCTGTCCATTCGAAAGCCTGGTTGTACATTTCCACGTTTTCGACGGTACGGCAGAACTGACGCAGGCGTCGAATGAGCGGGCCCACCTGCGCACTTGCACGACCAATTCGCTTTTGCAATAAGCATTTTCGGACTGCAGAAATGCGGGCAGGCCTCGCCCCAGACGAAACACGCTGACCAGCGGCACCGTATGCCCGTTGCCGTGGTTCCCCGCCAGGCGGCTTAGACCGTTGGATATTGACGTGCGTTCACTCGTGTCTGTGAGCCGATCACACAGCGATACTGCCGCCGAGTACCTACCGTGTATTCACCAGCAACCGAGAGGATGCCGAGTTGGCCGTCGAAAGCTCCGCGAACCCCACCACGCCGACGCTGCGCGAGCTCACCGTCCGCGGCATCCTGCTCGGCGGCGCGATCACGCTGGTGTTCACCGCCGCCAACGTCTATCTCGGTCTCAAGGTCGGCCTGACCTTCGCCACCGCCATCCCGGCCGCGGTGATCTCGATGGCCCTCCTGCGCAATTTCGCCAACCACTCCATCGTCGAGAACAACATCGTGCAGACCGTCGCCTCGGCGGCCGGCACGCTCTCGGCGATCATCTTCGTGCTGCCCGGGCTGATCATGATCGGCTGGTGGACCGGGTTCCCGTACTGGATCACCGCCGCCGTGTGCGCGGTCGGCGGCACCCTCGGGGTCATGTACTCCATCCCGCTGCGCCGGGCCCTGGTGACCGGCTCGGATCTGCCCTATCCCGAAGGCGTCGCCGCGGCCGAGGTACTCAAGGTCGGTGACAGCACGCGTGGCGCCGAGGAGAACCGCATCGGCATCCGGGTCATCGCGTTCGGCGCGCTGGTATCGGCCGGATTCGGGCTGTTGGCCAACCTCAAGGTGCTGGCCAACTATGTGGCGGCGTACTTCCGCGTCGGGGCCGGCGGTTCGATGTTCGGCGCCAGCCTCTCGCTCGCGCTGATCGGGGTGGGGCATCTGATCGGGATGACCGTCGGCATCGCGATGCTCGTCGGGTTGATCATCTCCTTCGGGGTGCTGCTGCCGATCCGGACCATCGGGACGTTCGGCACCGGTGAGTCGGTGGCCGACGTGATCGATGGCGTGTTCGTGCACGAGGTGCGGTTCATCGGCGCCGGGGCGATCGCGGTGGCCGCGGTGTGGACGCTGCTGAAGATCCTGCGCCCGATCATCAAGGGCATCACCGAGGCGATGGCCTCGGCACGGGATCGGCGTGGCGGTCAACTGGTCGACATCACCCAACGCGACATCCCGTTCCCCCTCGTCGTGGGGGTCATCGTGGCGATGCTGATTCCGATCGCGGCGCTGCTGTGGGAATTCTCCCGCGGCACCGCACTGCAGGGCAGTTCGGCCGGGATCATCGTGGCGAGCCTGGTGTTCGTCTTCGTCATCGGCCTGATCATCGCCGCGGTGTGCGGCTACATGGCCGGCCTGATCGGCTCGTCGAACAGTCCCATCTCCGGCGTGGGCATCCTGACCGTGATGATCGCCGCACTGCTGATCAAGGTGGTCTTCGGCCGCGCCGATGGCGACCAGTCCCTCGCGCTGGTGGCCTTCACCCTGTTCGTCGCGGCCGTCACGTTCGGAGTCGCCACCATCTCCAACGACAACCTGCAAGACCTCAAGACCGGTCAACTCGTCGGCGCCACGCCGTGGAAACAGCAGGTGGCCTTGATCATTGGTGTTCTGTTCGGGTCGGCGGTGATCCCGCCGGTGCTCGACCTGATGCAACGCGCGTTCGGCTTTCTCGGCGCGCCGGGGGCCACCGACCATGCCCTGGCCGCGCCGCAGGCCGCGCTGATCTCCTCACTCGCCAAAGGCGTGTTCGGCGGGTCCCTGGACTGGTCGCTGATCGGCTTGGGTGCGGCGATCGGGGTGGCGATCGTGATCGCCGACGAAATCCTGTGTCGCACTTCCCGGTTCAGCTTGCCCCCGTTGGCCGTCGGGATGGGTATGTATCTGCCGATGAGCCTGACGCTGATCATCCCGCTGGGTTCACTGCTGGGCTGGTTCTACAACCGGTGGGCCGATCGGAGCGACTCCGCGGCCGGCACCGAACGCAAGAAGCGCCTCGGCGTGCTGCTGGCCACCGGCATGATCGTCGGCGAGAGCCTCTACGGCGTCGTTTTCGCCGGGTTCGTCGCCGGCACCGGAAGCGACGACCCGCTCGCGATCTTCACCGGCAATGACGGGACTTTGGCTGAGGTTCTCGGGGTGATCGGCTTCGCGGCCGTGCTTCTGTGGTTGTACAAGCGGACGCAGAAGATTTCGGGGCGTGCGGTGGAGGTGTGATCTGACGCGAGGCCGGCACCTCGTTGAGTTTGAGTCGATGGGGGTCTGTCGGTGATGTCCTGTTTCGGGGCACTGTGGCGAACGTGCAGTTTTTCCGGCCAGAACTGCCTCGTGACGCCAAGATCCTGCACGCTCGCCACAGTGCACCGCATCGAACGTTGGGATAGGAATTCGCTTTTCGCACTTCATGCTTCGGCGGCTGCGCTGCCCGGTTCGAACCGCAGTGGCAACGCCTCGCCTTCTCGTCCCTGCTCGTGTCGTCCACAGCCATTTCTTGTATGCGGGTTCGTAAGACCTGGCTATACCTTCTAAATGTAGCGATTCACGGGCGCCAAAACGTGCTCGGCGATGCCCTCACTCGCCCAGCCCTGACGGTGAACTTCGCGACGAACCATCGATAGACATCGCATATGCGGGCGAGCGCGGGCAACAGCGCTCAGCGAGGCACGACCGTGATGCTGCATCGAGGTCCGTTCGCCCCGGACAACCGCACATCCGCAGTGACCAGGGTGCAGTCTAGATTTTCGGCAAGCGCGACATACATTGCGTCGTACGCCGTTACAGCGGACCGGAGTTCCCAGACCCGTTCCAGGAGAGGTCCAGCGGCATAGCGAATCAGCCCGAGTCTTCGCCAGATATCCAGCGCCTGACGCGCTTCCTCTGTCCCGAGCAAGCCGGCTGCGACTTGACGACGCAGCACACTGACAACTTCCACGTCCGCCAGATGCGGTACATGAATCGGTTCGGCCACAAGAAGTCTCCGGGCCGGCCCATCATTCAACAGCGCTGAGACTGCCGCCGACGCGTCGAGCACGATCACCTGCGTTCGGATTCCAACTGCTCGACGATCGTCTCGGTGGCAATGTCGAGATCGGGCAGTGTGGCGACCAGCGCCGCGTTGTCGACTCGGCGAGTCGCCGCATCGAGTTCACGGATTGCCACGGCAGTCACCGACGTGCTCGCGGCACGTGCCATCCGCTCGAGTCGATCCATGACCTCGTCGGGGACATTACGCAGATGCAGAGTTCGCACCGTCCCAGCGTACGCTTCTCGCTTGCATTCTGCTAGCAAATTGCTAGCAGAATGCGATTCATTGCTTTCAGCCTGCATCGTCGAGGCTCCAGTAGTTCTCCGCTTGTCTCAGGATGTCTTTCTTGTAACGCGACCTCAGCTGGTCGATCACCGCGATCGTGTGCGCCGTCAGCTCCTCGCGAATCCCGCTCTGCGCGTGGGCGAATGGGATGAAGGCACGCAGCAGATCAGGCGCGTCCAACACGACCTCCAACGGAGTGTAGGAGTCGTCGCAGTACGGGCTGCCGATCGCCCGTTCCACGCGGATCTCACTCCACCGCAGCGGATCACCACAACCAGTCTCGATCAGCTCGAGCAGCAGATCCCGGTGGCCGCGGTCGGCAAAGGGCGCTGCTGAGTCGGTGGCGAAGAACCGGTCGCACAGCTGCCCGGCCGCCACCCAGTCCGTGGACGGCCGCTGTGCACCACCTTCGGGCAGCTGCCGTACCAACCACTGAATCAGGGCTCGGCACTGCGGCCAGGTATCGGTCGCACGCGTCAAGGTCGGCTCCGAGAGCGCATCCTCGATCCACGCCCTGGCATCGGCCAGGGTCATCTCGACGACATAGGTATCACTGCTGGAGGCGACCGCCCGCGCAAGACACTGGTCAATCGGATCCCACACGACGATGGCATCGACGACGCCGGACAGTCCGTTGTGGTCGATCAAAACGGACGCGGTCACCTCGTGTTTGCCGTCGAATCGCGCGCCGATCACAAGTTCGTCGGCGTCGCCGAGCACATCAGCGAGGCGCACCGCGCGGTACATCTCGACGTGCGACAGACCGGTGATCCATTGCGGCAGAGGATCGTTGCGCTCAGCAACAGCTTCTCTGCATCGCATCTGGAGCTCTGGATCATCGACGAGAAGTTGAGCCAGCACGGCCAGCAGCGCCGTCGTCTCCCGATTACGCTCACCGATCATGCCGTCGACAAACCGATCCAGGAAGCCGGCGTCGTACTCCGACTTTGGCCAGTCCAACGGATCGGGCCTGCCCTTCTGGATCACGTAGCCGGCCGTGCCAAGCAGACTGTGGGGGTGTCTGCCCGAAACGGTCATGCGTATCGCGTCCCCGAAGGTTGTGTCGGGACGAGATTCCCGGTCGCGTTTCCTGGCCCGCCGCACATCACGACGAGCCTCTTTGGCCTTGCGTTCACGTCGTTTGTCTCCCATAGGCGGAGGCTACTCAGGGGTGCTGACACCTCCGCCGGCTGCTCAAGTCCCTTCGCATCCAGGGCTTTCACCCCGGCTCCTACCGCTCGATGAGCAGCGACGCGTCGGTCCAGTAGCCGCCCATGTAAGGCACTGCGATCACCGCGATCACTCGGTGCAGTGGCGTCCGGCCCGGGCAGTTCTCGGTGAGGAGCATGTCGTAGCGGTAGGTCCTGGTGTCGGACGAAACCCACGAGATGTCCATCGTCCCCTGCTCACCCCGATCGCGGACCGAGTCGAGGGCGTACCGGCAATCAGGAAGCGGAAATGCCGCCTCGATCAGGCGGTCGAGTTGCAGGTTGTCCGGCGCGTCCGGCGCGGCGCTGGTGTTGCGCAGCAGCTGCAATTGCTTCGGGTCTCGCGAGTTCAAGGCGGCGACGAGGTCCTGGGCCCGTCGTTGTTGCTTGTCCGGCAGGTAGGGCTTCATCTGCCGCAGTCGGTCATCCTCGACTTTCCCGAGGTACCAGCCCGCGGCAGCGCCACCGGCGATGAGGACGACGAGCACGAGTGCCGCAACCAGGGCCAGACGCCCGATGTTGACTCTGCGCACAGCGCCCCCTCTCCGGGCGCACCACACTACGCCGGCACACTGGCCACCCGACAGAACTCCGCGGCGAACGCCTGCGCGATACCCGCAGCGCGGCGGTGGTACTCGGCGTCATCGAGGTCGGCGTCGCCGCGTCGGTATCGAGAGCCCAACCGTGCCAGCGCATCGGCTCCCTCGTTCAACGGGACGCCGGAATGCCCGGGCACCCAGCGTATTTCGATCCGGTCGCGCTCGAGATAGATGCGGCGCCGGGCGGCGTGCAGGCAGTGTTCGCGATCGGGCTCTTCTGCCGGGTAATCCGCGGGCATGGCCGGCTGGCCACGCTTCCAGCGGTTCACCATGGAGATGGCGTGCTGACTGTCGGACAACACCGCCAGGTGATGGCGTGGCAACGCGGACACCGCGGCGCCGATCGCCCGCAGCTCGGCGACGAGCACCGGTTCGGTACCGACACGTTTGGACGACGACCGATATCCGGCCAGCCCGTAGTCCCCGGACGAGGTGAGCCAGCCGAACCCGGCGTGCTGTTGACGCACCGAGCCGTCGGTCGCCACGGTCACGGGCCCGCCGTCGACCGCGCGTGGCGATGGGAGCGGTACCGGCTGTGCCGGGCAGGCGTTCTGCACGGATGCGACCGCGGCGGCCAGCAATGAGCGATCGGCATGGTCGGGACGCTCGATCCACCAGTCGCCTGCCGCCTCGGAGATCTGCCCGGCGTACTGCCACAGCGGGCTTCCACAAGTCAGGTTCACGACGAACCGCAACCGCTCCAGCCCCTGGCGCCCGGCGCAGACCACGCCGATGGCATCGAGCACCGCCACCTCGGGATTGGGCGCCGCCACCACTCCTGAGCCCGACCAGGACTCCCCGACCGCGGCATACCGGTAACCGAACGCCGTCTCGGCGACCGCGATCGCGATCGACTCGGCCGGACGCGGGCGCGCGAACACCAGGTCGACGCGCCTGGGGCGCGCCTGAGGTACCTCCACCATGTCTCGCCTCCCGCGGGTTCGATGGGGAGACAGTAGGGGTGGGCACCGACAGTGCATCGGTGCGCGAGTCGGGCTCGACCGAGTTGTCGGTGCCCCTCTTCATACTGATCGGCTCGCTGGAGATTCCATGCCGAGCGAGAGGACTCCGGCATGACGATCCGCATCGCGACACTGAACATCCGCCACGGTGGCAGCAAGTTCGGTGCAGCACTCAGCACGCGACTGCTCGGCTATGACGCCGACCTGCTCGTCGTGACCGAGTTCCGGGCCAACGAGGCGGGCACCACTCTGGTCGCCCAGCTCGAACACGCCGGATATACGACCACGCATCCCATGGCCGAGCCGAAGCAGAACACCGTGCTCATCGCATCCCGAACCCCCATCGACCGCGCGGCACCGTTCACCCGGGATCTGCCCGGCCGGCACCTGTGGTGCGCGGAGTTCGACGGGACCCTCATCTGCGGCGTCTACCTGCCGCAGGCCCACGCGAAACTGCCCTACTGGGAGGCGTTGATCGACCGAGCCCGCCGCAGCGGAGTCGACTTGCTCATCGGCGACTTCAACACGGGCAACAACGATCTCGACAAAGATCCCAAGGGGACGAAGTTCATCGGGCCGGAAATGCCCGGCCGCTTGATCGCCACCGGATACACCGACGTGTGGCGGTCGCTGCACCCGACCACCCGCGAGTACTCATGGCTCAGCCGCCCCGGCGACAACGGATTTCGCCTCGACTACATCTTCGCCGCGCCGGAGTTCGCAGAGCGTGTCGTGGCGTGCGAATTCGACCACGCACCGCGGCTGGCCGGCGAGACCGATCACTCGGCGCTCGTGGCCTCGTTCAACTGAAAGCCAACCAACGGAAGGAGACCATGAGCGATCAGAGATGCGTGCCGCGTACCCGGTGGCCGCTGAGCATCATCCGCGGTTCGAAACTGCCTGACCCGCATTGTGTTCGCGTGACCGTCACGTTCTACATGAGCTCCGATATGGGGACCGTTGACCTCGCGGTGCACGGGTACGCGCTCGGGGCGACACCGCACGAAGCCGTCGCCCGCACCAAGGAATACGTTCTCGTGCAGCTGCATCGGGTGATCACGCGGCGGGGCGGAACGTTCGAGCGGTGGTGGGCCGAAGACGAATACGGCCACATCCTCGAATCTCACGATGCCTACCAACGGCCCCGCCGGCCGCAGATGTGGAGCTAGGGTCGATCTCAGTATCGAGCACTCCGACTGACCGCATCGTGGTAACAAGGTTTCGTGCCCGACGCCATCGATCCCCTGCTGCTCGGTCAGCGCGTGGTGGCGATCTTAGAGACCGGCGCCCGGGTGGCGACGTACAAGTTGGCCACCCTCATGGCGCTCATCGACCACTGCATCGAGAACCTGCCGGAGCAACCGTCTGATTCGTTGACGGTCCCTACTTGATCGGCACGCTCTTGCAAAAGCACGCAGGCGAATCACCTTGCGGACAGCAGCTATTCCTCAGCGCTTACGCCGCCTGGCTCGATCCTGACCGGCAAGGCTTCGCCTTCTCGTCCCTGTCGACGAAGTTCTTCTAGCCACTGCGCGTAGTCGGTCTCGTAAGACCTGTCCAGCTCCTTGCCCTTATCAGTAACCCGTAACCACAGCGTCCACGGCCAACCCGCACGATCATCGAACCGGTCAACGTACTCGGCAAATATCCGTTGGATCGACTCTTGCAGCGAGCTGTCCCAGGGGACGAAACGCGCGCCATGGTCTTGCAAGTCACCGATCTCGGCTACGCCTTCGCCTATCAGCAGACGAACCAACTCGAGTGTCTTGGGTTGTATTTCAGCGCGGCTTTCGGACGGATTTTCCTCCGCGACATGCCGGTGCACCTCCCAGAGTTTGACCCAATCATGCTGGCCCTCCACGAGAACCTTCTCGCGCGCAGACAGCATTTCCTATCCTCCTGACCAGCACGTACCCAGGAGTCCGAGCGTACCAATAGTGCGGCGCTTGATTTCGCCGATGCGTCATGACCGCCCAAAGTCAGGAAGGCCAGGCCGTTTCGATCTCGCGGGCGAGGTCGAGCTGCCACGGTTCAGCGACGTCGAGCAGAATTTGATCCCATTCGGGCGCAGAGGATCGGCGTGCCGCGGCGGCATCGGCCACCACTTGCAGCGCTGTCCTGCCTCCTATCAGAAGCGTCGGCACATGAATATGCCTGAGTGACGAAGGATGTTTAGTAATAAGACCTTTCGCGGTCGCCTTCCCGATCGAGGCTGCGCCGACCAACGAATGTGCCGCAAGCCGTAACTCTGTCCGCTTTCGCTCTTCCCGACGATTCAGGACAGCAGTCCCGCGTGTTCGAAACGCCTCAACGTGCACATGCGTGCGAATCACGAGCTCGGTCGTGAGAGTCGTCATTCCCGGCGCCACAGTGGCCGACCGAACGTTTAGCCCCTCCCCGCTCCGCAATCCTTTGTACGCATGCAAGGCAAACTTTCTGATCGCTTCGTCGTCCATCTCATATAGCAAGGATGATCCGGGTATCGGGAGACTCATCGGGGTAAGCACGTCGGCTCCAAGATGCATAAGCCACCGCAGCAGCGCCTCTTCGAAGGTGTCAACGACGTCAAATCGTCCGCTGGCACTGACTTTGGATCGCTGCCCAGCCGACCACCCGACGCCTCGAAACTCGCCGTCCATGATCTGGCGCAGCGCTTCGAACGGCCGGGCCAAATCGTGGCCGGCAGACTTGACACGATGGGCCCGACCGCCAAACCCCTCACCCATGTAGTCGATCGGTAGACGCTTTCCTGCCTTCTCAAATCGGCGCAAGACGTTGGTTTTCGTCAGAGCAAGGAGGCGGTTCCGGACCGCTCTGTCGATGGAAGCATCGAACCAAACGCAAGCCGTCCCGAGGACCCCCGCGAGGCCCACCATGGCAACGTCCGCTGTGCTCCACTCGATCCGTTGCCGACTGCGCCATTCAGCGAGTGCCTCTGCCTGCTCAGCGGTCAGCGCCGCATCGAGATCGACATCGATCCAGGAGTTCGATTCCCGCAAGCCGTCGTTGAAAACTGTCAGGTCTCGGTAGGGTTGCGAGGGCGGAGCAACGGGAAGCGCTGAGGCGACTGGGTCGTCAGACAGCGCATTGGCGATGGCGCGGTCCATCGCGTCCAGCCGCCTGCGTTGAGTATCGAGATTGCGATCGAAGTCTTCGGTCATCCGACAAACGCCGGCAACCGGTCACGAACAACCTCGAGCGTCGCTTTGGCTTTCTCGGCGTCGGATCGGACTTCCCGCAGACTCGACAGTTCATCTTTCAGCGCACGGTTCTCGTCGCCGAGGCGCTTGTTTTCGGCCTTCAGAGCAGCAATCCGTTCGCTAAGGAGATTGATTCTGTCGGAGAAGTCGTTGATACGGCTCTGCAGACCCTCTGCCACCCGACGGAGCTTCTGATCACGGTCCTGAGAATCGGCAAGAACCAACTTGGCCAGCAGGTCAAGCTTTATGGCATCGGCAACCACTTCAGCTGAACCGACACGGCTGAATCGGGCAGTGGCTCCCGCTGCCCCCGCGGCGAAAACACTGCCGACTCCCGTCAGCAGAATCGTGCCGCCGAACACGCCGAAACCGCCGGCTGCGATCGAACCACCGCCCAGCATGGCCAGACCAGCTGACGTCGCCGCGGCTCCAGAGAATCCTAGACTTGCACCGATTGCTCCCCCAACAGCTGGGGCGGCCCACCCTGCCGTAACTGCGCCCAGCCCAAGCCCGACGACCGAAACTGCCGCGACCTTCCCCCACTTGATGGACTTGCGTTTCAGCTGACGCATCAACGCGTCGAATTCCCCTGTGGCCGCTTCGAAGTCATCCTGCGACACGCCCGCAAGCTGCTGGACAGCCGTTTGCAGGCCCGCCTGACGCGCCCCACTCACCCATTTCTCGGCCGGGTACCAGGGATTGAAGGTCATCAGGTCGATCAACAGGATCATCCCGCGTGATCGCGAGTCGATGGCACGAGCACGTTCAGCTGTCATGTCCGGGCCGAATGAATCGGAGGGCGCGTTGTCACCCGCGCTTCGTGCGGCCACTAGAAATGAACGATGAAACTCGTTCAATACCAGTTGCTTGCGTTCTTTGCGAGCGTCCCGACGTTCCTCAGAGAGGTCGGTGCGCATCATCTGCAAACGCAACGAGTGCAAAGTCACCAGCTCGCCTGGATCCAGGGTCAACTGGTCCGCCAAGTCATCGGCATCGTGCATACCGGTTGATCTCCCTTCATGTGCGCAGGTGGACAATAGCCCGCTGCTATGACACGGCTAGTGCTTTTCCTCGCTCAGCGCCGCGCGAACCTGGCCGGTGTCGAGTTCATCGCGACGTCAGTTCCAGAACAGTCGGACGTGTCGAACGGATACGGACATTCGGAAACTTCGCCACCAGCGAGCACACGAACGCCGACCGCTTCACATTCAGGTCGTTGAGTAGCTCTTGCTGACTCAATTCGCCTTTGTCGCGCAATCTGTCCCATGCCGCGGCGATCATCCACGCTGGCACGCGCTGCGGCCCAGACCCACGGCTCAACGAACGCTCGGTTTCCACGAGGACACCGTCGCGGTCCACATCGATGATCCTGTTGAGCTTCTTGCTGGACAACGTCAAGATCACCGTGCCGGGACCGGCTACCTCCGACACCTGATCGAAGAGGTCGTCATCGAACGGGGCTGCACTCATGCAGACCCGACCACGACGATCCCGGACGGCTGCTGCTTGAGTGTCCCGATGGCCAGTGCCCGTTCCAGCGCTTCATCCAGCCGGGCGCCGATGGCCTGTGTGATGCGAACCCCGCCGAATAACGCCAACGCATCACGCTTGAGATCTTCGACGGCCATGCCGCCGGCCTGCTCGGTCACGATCGCCATGGCATTGCCGATCTCCACCAAGCTGACTTCGCCGATCTGCCGACCGTCGCCTTTCTTCGACGTACGTGCCGTCCGCCAGGTAACCGGGTCAATACCGCTGGGCCAGTAAAAATCTCGATCCCCCGGGCGCAGGTACCTGGCGGGCACGACTCGCCGGATAGCGACCCGACGGGACTCGGCAACCTTGCCGAGACTGAAGGCGCCAGCCACGAGCTTGGCCAGCCGGTCCTGATGGACCGGCCCCTCGGTGTCGATGATCGACTCGACGACCTTCAAGACCTTGGACTCGTTGTAGGCGGTGTGGATCTCATCCAGCACCCTGATGTCGCCGACAACGATCGGCATCCACGGGCTGAAGTCCACGATGTTGACATGCCGGCGCGGGGCGACGGGTTCAGGCTTCGACACCGCGGCAGGTGCTGATCTGAAGGCGAAAACCTCCTCGCGGATCTGCGGCACCGGAGCGGGGCCCGTCGCAACCACCGGCGCCACCTCCACCGGCGGTTCCAGCCGACGCTGCTTGGCCGCGGCCACCGCATCCCGCAAGCGCGTGATCGTTGCTTCCCGCTGACTCAGCCATTCGGGCAGCCAAACCCGTTCCACACCAGGCCAATGCAGAAGAGTCGACAGCACGTCGACTGGCAGCCCGTCACGGTCGGCCACTGTCCTGCGGTCGTACCACTCCAGACCGTCGAGCAGGACCGCGACCAGCGGCTGGTCGGGTTCATCCGGGTCCGAGACAACGAGGTCGACGCGGAAGTCGGACAGCCCCACATCCGCGCTGACGACGAAGCCCTCGCCGCGAAGCGCCTCGGCGATGTCGTCACGGTGCCGGTCGATCACGGCGTTTCGCCGTCCGCCCTGGGTGATGGTCTCCACGCCTCGGTGAGCCATCTCCAGGTACACGCGCAAATGCTTCGTACCCACCTGGGTGGTCTCCTCCGCACGCAGGTCCCCTGGATCGAAGCTCGCATAGAGAACCACTTCGCGTCGCGCACGGGTGATGGCGACGTTGAGGCGGCGTTCGCCACCTGGTCTGGACAGCGGCCCGAAGTTCAGTGGTACGACGCCCTTGTCGTTCTTGCTGAAGGCGATCGAGAACAGGATGGTGTCGCGCTCATCGCCCTGGACGTTCTCGAGGTTCTTGACAAACAGTCCGTCAGGTTCGTCAAGCGCCCGCAACAGGCGGTCGTCCCCGGTATCACGCAGCAGGTTCTCGATGAGATCACGCTGCTGGGCGTTGAACGTGATCACACCGATCGACGGCGCGACGTCAGGCGACGCGGCGAACCGCCCGCGGATGTCCGCCAGAATGCGATCGGCCTCGACCCTGTTGGTGCGCAGCGTCTTTCCGCGGCCGGACCGCTCGAACTGTCCATCGACCCGGACGAGGGAGATGCCGTGGCCGGTGGCCGGCGCCAACGGTGCGGGGAACGAGGCCAACCGCCCGTTGTAGTAATGGATGTTGCTGAACGCGATCAACGTCTCATCCTGACTACGGTAATGCCAGGACAACCACTGCTGCGGCACCAGCGCTTGCACACATTCACTGAGGATCGACTCTTCATCGGCAACGACCTCAGGGGTGACATCCTCTTCACCATCGTCAACGGACACACTGGCATCGGCAAAGCTGGTGGGCGGCATCTGCTTGCTATCCCCCACGACGACAACAGACTTCGCGCGACCCATCGCCCCGATGGCATCAGCGACGCGGATCTGGGACGCCTCATCGAACACGACGATGTCGAAGATGTCTTGCTGGGCCGGGAAGAAGCGGGCTACGGAATCCGGGCTCATCAATGTGCAAGGAAGGATCTGGGTGATCAGGTCCCCGAAGTTGTCCATCAGACTGCGCACGCTCATGCCGCCACGCTTGCGGTCCAGTTGCCTTTTCAGCAGCCCGATCTGGCCGCTCTCGGTGTACACATCAATCGTGCGGCCGGCGAGCAACTGTGCGGGTATGGACCGGCGCAGCTCCTCACGGATGGCCGACGAGCTGGTGGTGAACCGTTGGATGGCCTTGCCGTGTGCGGTCACGTCAAAGTCGCTGAGTCCGCTGGCCTCGAGCCGTTCGGCGATGGACGCGATAGCCACACCACGGTCGAACGCGAGGCTGGCGTCTTCGGCCACGATATTGCCCGCGAGGATGGCCTTCCGCGCCTCACCCATGTCCGCACGCAGCAGCGGTTCGACGTGCTGGAGCAGCCCGACCCACGCCTCAATGGTCGCCGGGGTCTCCAACCTTCGCGCAACGCGAGTCACCCACCACTGGGCAATGAAGGAGCCTTCGCCGGCCCAGCTCTGCTGCTGTGCTGGTGTGGTGCCGGTGGCTTCCGTCAGCTGCCGCCATCCGGCCGACAGCGCCTGTAGCGTCGGGGCCATCGTCCCGGTCTGGGTGTCGCTGTAGAACTTTCGCAGATCCGCAATGTGCGGCGCCGTCGGATTCTTGGACAGCACCTCGCCCACGCGTCGCAGGGCTGCGAAGTTCGTCGTCAGATGCGCAACATCGTCGGCCACGAACGGGTTCCACGGGCGGTCGAACAACACCACCGGCAGTGCGGCAACCCGTTGCCGCAGATCAGCGACGGCAGTGTGGCTGGTCTGCATGTCCGCGGTCCGCGCTGACAGCGACTTGAGCTTGATCTCTGCCGGATCCACCGCGAGAACATCAGTGAGCTGTGCAAGGACCGCGCGGCGCCGCTTCTTGCGGCCGAAGATGCCCGATTCGTCGGCTGCCACCGCCGCGGCATGAATGGCCAGAATGTCGAGGTCCATGGCTGCCGGTGTGGCGATGGCCAGCCAGTCCGGCTGTTGTTGGTGCAGACTCGCGAGGAGCTGTTCGAGCCCAGCGACGTGGGCCTGCCACTCGGAGGTACTGAGGCTGTCCACCGCCGCCAGCGGGTACCGCGGCTCGTTGGTCAACCGGGCCCAGGTGTCGATGGCGTCCGTGTTCTGCCATTTGCCGATCGCATCCAGGGCGATCCCGCCGGCTTGGAGTTCGGCGAGAGCGGTGTCAAACGCTACCGCGGCGGCGTGGATGCGGGCGGCGTCAAGGCCGGATTGCGGGACGGCGTCGATGAACGCCCAGGGATGGTCGGTGCGGGGACGCGCGTCGTCGACCTTCTCCGGCAGCGTGCGGAGCGCCTGCGCTGCCGCGTCGAAAACTGTGGAATCAGTGTTGGTGACAAGGCTTCTCGGCACGGTAAGCGGGATGACGTCCTGGTCAGCCGCGAGCTCGGACGAGCGTGCGGTGTACAGGGACTGCCCGACGGCATTGCGCTCGTGCAGCCGGTTGGCGTAGCGGGCCAGGCTGTGCCGACTCGACTCGGCCACCTGCAGATTGGTACGCAGCAGATCCGCGTCATGGCTCAGCCGCAGTTCCAACGCGTTCTTGATCTGTGCCCGCACCGCGGCGGGTCGCGCAGACTTGTCGTGGATGTCCAGAGACAGCTCCCCCAAGCCCACGCTTTCCAGGCGCTTCTTCACCACGTCCAGAGCTGCCCGCTTCTCGGCGACGAACAGCACGCGACGTCCGGCCGCCATCGCATGTGCGAGCAAATTGGTAATGGTCTGCGACTTACCGGTTCCCGGAGGCCCTTCGAGGACAAATGTCCGGCCACCGACCGCGTCGGCGACGGCCCGCAGCTGAGAGGCATCGGCCGGCACTGGCACTGAAGTGCTCAGTTCATCGAGGTCACTGTCAACCGCGTCCACGACCGGATCGGTGAACTGGTTCTGTGGGTTTTCGATGAGGTGGCGCACCAAGCTGTTGCGGGACAACCCCTTCCATGATTCGTCCAGGTCCTTCCACAGCGGGAACTTCGCGAACTGCAGGATCGCCAGGTGCACACTGTCCTCGACCCGGAACGGGAGCCCCGCCTCGGCGACCGCGCGGCGGACGGCATCGAACGCGCCGGTCAGGTCGATACCTGACGCATCTTCATTCGGCTGCGCGAGCCCGGGAATTTCCAGGCCGAGCGCGGTGCGCAGCTTCTCGACGAGGCAGTAGTTCGGTGTGGAGGCGCCGGTGTCGTCCATGGTGAGGACATAGCGCTCACCCCGGTTGGTGGTGCTGAGTGTCACCGGCACCAGCACCAGCGGTGACCGCAGCGGACGGTCGTTGAGGTTCCAGTCGAGCATGCCGAAGGCGAGATAGAGATTGTTGGCGCCAGTCTCTTCACGGATCGTTTTCGCCTTGTTGGCAAGGTATCTCAGCTTGTTCTTGTACGACGCCGCGGTGATGTCGATGTAGGCGCTGCGTTTGTCGGCGAGCAAGATTTCACGTTCACCTTCGGGCAGCTCCCGCCCGAAGCGAACACCGCGGGCGACATCGACGTTCTGCACCTCGTCGGATCCCAGCAGACTGAAGCCGGCACCGGCATTGACGGCGTCCTCGAAACGGCTGAGCGCGGGGGCTGGAACTTCGAGGCGGTAGCCGGCGCGGTCGGTGTAGTTGATGAGCTTGTTGCGCAAGCTGAGGTCGAGCAGCGCGTTCTTCCACTGCCTGATGCGGGCGGGGACGGGCTCAGCCTGCGGCGCCGGTTTCGTTTCGCTGGCCACGTACGGCGCGATCACCGGGCCTGCGCCCGGTTCATAGTGCGCCACAACGACATTGCCCTCAGCATCGGTACTGCGGCTGGGCAGTGGGTAGATGCGAGCCCGCCGGGCCTGCCGCACGTCGGTAACGCCGAGGATGTTCGTCAGATCATCGGAGAGGTGCCGGATGCGTGGCGCACGGCGTGCATCGTCGAATGTGGCGTCGGACGCGGACTGCGTCATCATGGTGGTTTCGACGAGCCCGATGTTGCCGAGGTCGACCTGGTTGACGACCTCGACGGGCTCGGTGGTGGAGACCGTGCCGAGGGCACCATCGATGCGCCAGTAGCCGACGAAGGCGTGGCCGCGGATCAGCCAGATCGTCGAGTTGATGCCGCACTGTTCAAGGACGGCCGCCATCACCAGGGTCGTGTCGAGGCAGGTGCCCAGGCGCCCGTCGAGGACCTCGGCCGGGGTGCGCACCTTCTGCCCGATATCGCCCCAACTCGCGGGCGGCTCGGCATAGCGGATGTCGCGGGCCTTCATGGCGTCGAAGACCGCTTGGGCGATCGCGTCGACGCGTTCGGGGTTCTCGCTCTGGTAGCCGTCGATCGAGGAGTTCCCGGTGGCTGCGAGCAGCCGGTCGGAGATATCGACCATCAGGGTGGCGATAGCGGCGGCGTTGGGCTGAATATGGGCGGCCAGGATCTCCAGCGCAAGTTGCGGCGGCGTGGCCTTCCATTGGTTGGCCGCCAGGATGTTGACCTCTTTGGCAGCGTCGGCGAGGACCTGACCGGAGCTGTCGCGCAGAACGACGCGGATGTCACCGGGGCGCTGCTCGTCGACCCGCAGCATCGATGCCGGGTCCAGTTTGAGGTCAACGGAATTCAGGACTGTGGGCTGGTGTGCCAGCAGGTCGAGGTGGATTTCGGCAGGTCCGCCGTGGGAGCCTTCGGCGCTGACCACGTCGACCTCGATGACCGCGCCCTGGAGGTCACCACCGGTGTTGTCGACGGTGATGTGGTCGATCACCGGGATGCGGCAGTGGGCCATCGCGTAGCTCAGGTCCGAGATGGCGGAGATGTCGATACGCGGCGCGTCGATCGCGGGCGCGGGAGTCGGCTCCGGCGTGGGTACCGCTTGTTTCGTCGGCTCCGGCTGCGGTGCGGTTGTGGCAGCGACGGGTGCCATCGACGCTTTGAGCTTGTTGACCCGGACCGCGACGTCGGTGGCGCCGATGGCGCGCAGCAGCAGCTCCGCCGAGTCGATCGCGCGGTAGGTTTCCGCGTCACTGAACTCGCCGGTGTGGGCCCACGTATTGCGGACCTCGCGCAGCTCCTTGGCGTAGATCTCGGCCTGGCGGGGCATGGCGCGGTTGAAGGGGTACCCGAGGTCGCCGAGGCGTTCGGTCATGGCGCGCAGCATCAGGGCCAGGTCGCGGCTCTGGTATTCGCCACCACGGCGTCCGTTGGCGGCATCCTTTGCACGCAGCAAGTCCACCCAGTCGGTCCCGGGGGGCAGAACACGGTTGAGGGTTTGCGCGACAAACGGTGACAGTCCGCCGGCCAGTGTGGTCAGGGTTTGTCCGACGAGTTGGTGACGATCAACGGAGTTCACGGCCTACACCTCTGCCTTCATCGCGTATTGAGTATTGCGTAATGCAAGCACTTCGCACGCGGGTATCGAAGGCCGCTGACGGGTACCCCGACGCAGCAGCCAAAACATGGAACCACGACGCACCCACCCGGCGGAGTTCTTTGCCGACGTTAATTTGCCGAGGATCGTAGCGACCAGGGGCGATGCAACCACCGACTGGGGTGCACACATGGGTCAAGCAGTCGGCGGTCATCGGGTCTCCATCCGTCAGGCTCAGACGCCCGCGGGTGGCGAGCTGATCAGGATGGCATGGGGTACCGACAAGTGACGACAACGACGTAGTCGCAGCTGACCGAGCCACGCTAGTGCTGCGCATTCTGGCGTTCATGCAAGGCAGGCGGGTTCAGATTCGGAATGCACGTTCGTCACGTCCGGTCGGGGTCGATCTGGAACCCGTCGGGCAGGGGCTTTAGCGTCTTCTCATTATCATCGAGGGCTGCGCCACCCGACGATTGGAAGTCACGCAGTGCGCCGTAATCGATTTCACCCACCACAAAATAGTCGTGTGATCCACCTTTGAGTCGGACCACATCGCGTTCCCATACCTTGTCCATAGGTGCTCGGAGACGGGTGTCGCCGTAGCCGCGGGTGTTGGCTTGGGCAATGTACGAGTGCAGATCGAGGGCCGACGACTCCACGAGTGCCTCGAACGAATGAAGATCGCGGTTCCACTCCGGGATGAATAGGGCATCAATCGAGCCTCGAAGATGCGAACGATACTCGATGTTCGTCAGCTCACTACATATCAGAAGCGCAAAGCGGAAGTCACCGTGGGCAATTAATGGAGGTAGTCGCCACCTCTGCGCGGGACTCAACAACTTACCAAATGGTTTGAGGACCTTGTCTATCTCGGGCCGAGCAGGTCGTTGTTTGTCCTGTCTGTACACGAAAAACGGCAATCCAAACCCGTCTAGCTCGAGTGCAGCCCAGACTTGGTTTGTGACACGACTCCGTCCACAAGGCTGATGCTCTATCCCAGTAACGAGGCTGATGCCAGAACGCCTTAGCCCCCGGGCGAATTCGATGAACCAGGAAGCTGGCATAGCGAGCTCAGGCAAGAGCAGATAGTGTGGGCGATCCGCATGTGTCACAACCGAATTCAACACAGTTCGAATATGTTTGAATCGCGCGAGCGACAAATTCGGAGTTCCGTAGACCGCCAACGCCGCGTTCGATTCATCAGTGTGCAGCATCGTCAACGCGACTCGGACGCGGCGATCTGCCCGACTCTTTGGTACATGAATCACGGTTGGCCGCCCCGCCCGCGTACGAACCGTGGCAGCCGGCTTTCCGAACGTCCCGCGAGTCGCGTGCAAAATGCTGCTAATAAGTTCTCCAGGTGGCACACCGTAAGCTCGCCGGCCATCCGCCGGCAGCGCAACGTGGAGCTCTATCGCTGTCGGGGGCCGAGTCGCAAACGCAAGCCCGGCATTGGTTCGGCCTGGCACCGCGAGACTTCTACGCTGGCGGCCGGGGCGTCGCCTCAACGCCGCCACAAGCATTTCCAAGCCGGCCGCCACGGTGGGATCGAGCGGCAATCCGACGCACGCGACCGGCAGCACGTTGTCCGCCTTCGGAAGATCTAGCAACGACCAACGATACGGGCGATGCCCAAGGTCGCGCTGAACCATCTTGCGATGCAACGTTCGCAAGCTCGCCACGCCCGGCAGGGGCCGCAGGAAATCCGCAGCTTGTCCGCGCACGGGCAAGAGAATCGCTCGCAAGTCCGCCGCACTGATCGGACCAGCCCAACCGCTGATGAAGCTCTCGAGAGCTTGATTGAGCAGCTGTCGCGCCCAAATCCGCAGGACGTGCGAAGCGACTTGGTCACGAAGGCCCGAAGATACGCTGCCCGCCTCATCACGTGACAGGTACGCGGATACCGAAATGACGCACGTGTCCTTTACTTCATCCGGTAGCCGTGCGAGTGACTCAAACACCATCGGCAGTACCTGGCTGTCACCAGACGACGCCGCGAGTGCAATGATCCGCGGCAGATATACCGCCAAATCGAAGAACGTTGGGAGCGAAAGCAGATGCTCGCAGACAACCCTGAAGAATTCATGCCGCTCATTGATCCACTCCGTTGGCGGCAAGTTCCGCTCAAAAGACTCAAAATCGCGTAGCAGAACCGCGAAGCTTTGTTTGCGTGCGGACATTCGATCGGCATCCCGTAGGGTTGTGGCTGCGTCACCATCGGTGCGACGAGCGGGCGCCATTGCAGACTCGATCTGATCGACTTCACTTGGGACATTGGCAACCGACCGCCACTCGCTACTCCGGGCGCGGATTGTTGATCGAATTGACTCGATCAATGCAAATCCGCTGCGCCCTCGGAGATGAAACGTTTTATTCTTTCGATTCTCGAATGCAATGACCGATCGCTGTAGGTAGCGCGGCGTGAAATAGATGGCACTCTTGACTGCTTCCGTGTTCGCTGCGGTGGGCGAAGGTTGCTCAAGAGTCAGGAGATTACGACTTCGGCCGATGAGCCAGTGCCATAAGGCCTGATCATTGTCAACGCCGCCCGGGTTCTCCACCACAAGTAATAGATCGTCGACGTAACGACCGAAGTACAGCGGTTCGACATCATTCAAAATGGTCATGTCAAGTTCAGCTAGCGCCAAGTTAGCCACGACGGCGGAAGCAGGCAAACCAACCGGCAGGCCCCGATCGCGCCATCCCATGGTCCTTGCGACATTGGTAGACCAAGCGTGGAGCGCGGACACGAATAGTCGATTCAATTTCCGCTGACGAGAATCGAGCTGCACTCCCAAGATTTCCGATAGAAAAGTACTATCCAGGAGGAATTCGGGATCTAACTGATGGTAGAACGACGTGACATCGGCGGTCAGCGCGATAACGTCGCGCTCCTCCTCTAGTGCAGAGGTCATCGCATCCAGACCGCGGTCCCGCCACCTTTGATAGGCCGGCTCATACGGAAGAAAGCTGCCAGATCCGAGCTTGTTCGGGCCTCCGTTCGGGCTGCGACGCAATCGGTTGCCCAGCGCATTGGGTTCCAGTTGCGCATCTAGATATGTCCCAACCTCCAGCATCCATAGCGTAGAGAAAACATGGAAGTCAATGCTGCAATGGGACATGAGTCGAAACTCAGCAGTCGGACTCTTCGGTGCTTGGTCGGTCAGTTTCCGCCACGACTCTGCGGGGGATGACCAGAATGACGCGACGTCAACCTCGGGATCGTCAAGCTTCTTCGGCGAGAACGTAAAGTCGCCAACGAATTTCGGATCGGTAACCCAGGATTCATCATCACCTTCTACGCGTTCGAGAAGGCCGTTCAGATTCTCGTTCAACGTCTCTTCGTACTCCACCAGATCCAACCGCCGCGGATCGGACGAGTAATACAAGTCCACCTTCGCCTTGCGGTATGCCATGACGAGACTGAGCAGCGAAGTGGAGGGCATGGTCACTGATCCTCAGCTCTGACGTTTGTCGAATCCCGCGTGTCGCTCCCAAACGCTCACCCGGGGATCGTAATAGTGCACCATCCCCTGCCGTGGGCACCCCGCGACTCAGCCGCGTCACATGTGCTATCGGGTACAGCGCGTGCCCAGCCACCGTGTACAGCGGCGCACCTGTCATCACGCGCCTGACCCGCAGATCCCTCGACGCGCCCGGCTACCGATATCGAGACATCCGTACCAAAATTGACGACGCGTGCCATAAATTGTCGGTGAACGGACGCATACTGCGTAGCCCGGCAAGGTCCGAATCCGGGGAACAGCCAACAAGCCTGGAGCACGGCGCACTAGCGTTATCTCTACACACAGCGAAAAGGGGGTGGCTCACCGGTGAAGGACGGCCGCTGGGTCACGATCGCGGACTCGCAGTTCACCCACGAGAAGCAGGGACTGGAGGCGGTCAAGCAAGCCCTACCCGATGCTCCCCCGTTCCGGGCCTGGGCGAACTTCGAGTTCCGCGACAACCGTGGACGCTGGCATGAGGTCGACCTGCTGGTCTTGGCCCGCGACACGCTCTACCTGATCGAGCTCAAGCACTACCGCGGCATCCTGCGCGGCAACGACCACGTGTGGATGCGCGACGGCCACCGGGCCGAGGATTCCCCGCTGCTCCTTGCCCGACGCAAGGCCCAGTACTTCGCCTCATTGCTGAAGGACTCGCTCCGCCAGAAGGCCGGGCACCTCCCCAAAGGCGTGATCCCTTACGTGCAGGAGCTGGTGTTCCTGCATCACCCGGAATTCGTCTGTGACCTGCCGCAGAGTTCTGCAATCAACCTCTACGGCCTCGACGGCCACACCAAGACCACCGGACTACCTGGTATCTCCGAGCGCCTGCTGGCTCCCGCCAAACACGACCCGGTCACCGAACACAACAGCATGCTGATCGCCGGCCTGATGAAGGCGATCGGCCTGGCCCCGCGCCGCCAACGCGAGGTCGGCTCCTGGATCATCGACGACCAGCCGCTTGCTGACGGCGACGGCTGGCAGGACTGGCCGGCGTTTCACCACGTCAACTCCGAGGACCACGTCCGCATCCGGTTCTACACCACCGGGCAGGGCTCGACGAAGGCCGACGATCATGCCCGCAAGCAGGCCGTCACCCACGAGTTCAACCTGCTGTCGCGGCTCACCTACGACGGGTTGCAGGCGCCAAAGGATCTGGTCAACGAACCCGAGCTGGGCATCGGCCTGGTGTTCCCGCAACCCAAGGCCGACACTGCGCTGGACCTCTGGCTGGCCGATCATCAGGACACCCTGACGCTGGATCAGCAGCTGGAGCTGATCTCCGATATTGCCGACATCGTGCACTACGCACACCGCAACCGGGTGGTGCACCGCAGCCTCAACCCTCGCTCGGTCGCGATCCGCGAGCGCGGCGCCCACCTCCTGCCTCAGGTCACCGATTGGGACAGCGCCGGGGTGTTGCCGGCCAATCCGGACACTGCGGTGAGTCGGCTGTCGTCCGGGTCGCTGTCGCTAATGGCCGCCACTCCCAGTGACACCGCTCGGCTGTTTGCCGCCCCGGAAGGTCCTCGCCCGGCCGACCCTGCCCGCATCGATGTGTTCGGTCTCGGCGCGCTGGCGTTCTTCATCCTGACCGGCGGGATGGCGCCAGCCACCGAGCGGGGCGAGCTGATGGACCGGCTGCGCCGGGACCGCGGCCTTGACCTGGCCGCCGAGATGCCCCAGGTCCGTTCGTCGCTGCGACAGCTTGTACTGGACGCCACCGACCCCAGCCCCGCCGAACGTACCGACAGTGTCGCCGACTTCGTGGCGAAACTCGCCAAAGTTCGGGAAGACCTGTCGGAGAAGACAGCGGGCACTGACCCGCTGGAGGCCAACCCGGGCACCGTCTTGGCCGGGGGCCGTTTTCTCTATAAGCGACGGCTGGGTGCGGGGTCGACGGCGGTGGGCATTCTGGTCGAAGACCGCCAGGTAGGCGGCACCGAACGGGTGCTCAAGGTTGCCAAGGACGCAGATGCCGCTGAACGGCTGCACGCCGAGGCGCAGATCCTCGGCCAGTTCGAGAACGACGACCGCATCGTCACCCTGCACGGGGTGGAGACCGTGGGCGGCCGCACTGCCCTGCTGCTGCGCTACGCCGGGCGCACCACGCTGGCCGAGGAACTCAACAATCGGGGCCGGTTGTCCATCGACGTCCTTGAACGCTGGGGCACCGACCTGCTGACGGCACTGGTCGCCCTGGAACGCCACGGCGTCACCAACCGCGATATCAAGCCATCGAATCTTGGTGTGCACCAAGCAAGTTCACGTGCCGAGTCGCATCTTATGATGTTTGACTTTTCGATGGCCGGGGTTGATGCCCGCAATATCGAGGCCGGCACACCGCCGTACCTTGATCCGTTCCTGGGCACGGGAGCCCGCCGCCAATACGACACAGCGGCCGAGCGATACGGCGCAGCCGTGGTGCTGTTCGAGATGGCCACCGGCTCCACACCGGAGTATGGCCCGGACCCGAGTGCCAACCCTGCCACCATCGATGATGACGTCACCGTGAACCCAGCCCTGTTCGAGCCCACCCTGGCGACGGCCATGGTTGAGTTCTTCGCCGCGGCGCTGTCGCGCGATACCGCGCTCCGCCCAGATACCAGTGAGGACATGCTGCGGGGGTGGCGGCGCATCTTCGAGGTTGCCGACGCCGACGTCACCGCTCACGCCAGCGATGCCGCCGCCGAAAAGGCTGACACGGCAACCGCACTCACCGCGGCGGGGCTGAGTCCGCGGGCACTCTCGGCATTGGAGCCGGTGCAGGTGACCACGGTGGGCGAGCTCCTGGCGCTGGATTCCACCGCGCTGAACCGTCTGGTGGCCCGCGAGGCGAAGGACACCCGCAGCGAGATCACCACCCGCTACCGTGCCTGGGCAAAACGACTTGGCAAGCAGTCGCAACCGGCGAAGAGCGATTTGATCGGCCTCGACGACACGATTGCGTTGCTGATGTCGGTGGTGTCTGGTCAACGCTCCTCCACCCGTAAGGATGCCGCGGCGCTGATCCTCGGTGTCAATCCCGGGTTGGATGCATTCGCCAGCAGCACCGAACTGGCCGAGAAACTGGGTAAGGCTACCCAGCGGGGGCCGCAGTTACTCAAGGAGCTGCAGCAGGATTGGGGTGAGCACGCCGTCACCCGTGAGAGGCTCGACGACATCACGGACATCGCGCGACGGGTGATTGCCGACTTCGGTGGGGTGGCCGCGATCAGCACGCTGACCGCCGAGATTCGGGCGCAGCTGCCGCAGGCCGGGCTCGGCCCGACCGACGCTGTTGCGCGCGAACGTGCCGACCGGGCGGCCGGCGGTCTGCTGCGGGTGGCGCTGGATCGGCTCAGCGAGCATGAGGCCGCCGCTGGTGACAAGGAATTCGTGCGGCGACGCCATGGCCGCCGGCTTTGTCTGTTAGCCAATGACGAAATGCTGCTCAGCGCAGCTGAATCCGGGGCCAAGAGGGCCGATGAGCTTGTGTCGGCCGACCGCAATGCGGTCATCCCCGCGCACAGCGCGGCTCGGGAGTTGCGGGCAGCGTTTCAGGATGGCTACAACGCAGTCAGCGACCGGGAGGTCAGCGTCCCGGCGCCGGGCGATGTGCGGTTGGTTCGGCTGGCCGCCGCGATCTCCAAACATGCCGGGGTGTCCGGTCGCGGGGAACTGCACAATCACGATATGTCACCAGCGGCGGCGGTGCAGGAAGCGTTGTCCGGGCTGGCGCAAAGCGAATCCCTGTCAGCGTCCCAGATCCGCAGCCGCGTTACCGCCCGCTTCCCTGAGCTCGGTCGGATACCGTTGCGCCCGCATCTGGACAAGATTCTCGACCAAACCACCTTGAATCTCAAATGGGACAGCGAGCGGGAAACGTTCTGCTTCCCGGATGCCGAACCGGCCAGTGCGACCACGATGCACACCCGCAAACCCACCAAGGTTCCTGAGCTGGCAACGGCAGCAGCGGATGCCGCAACCGAGCAGGCGACCAGCACTGCGGCAGTGCTGCGCCGCTCGGTCGATGAGTGCGGGTTTGTTGCGGTCGGGGTGCCGATTCCGCCGGATCGTCCCGGTGAGCATGAGCGCGTGGCCCGGCTGCTCGCCGAAACCCACGGTGGTCAGGTAATGGACGTGACGACGCGGCTCATCGCGGCGATGCGGGAACTTGCTGCGCAGCAGGGGGTTTCGTGGGATCTGATCCGCGGGGCAGACGCAGCGGAGTCGGGCAGTCGCGACGCCCGTGGGCTGCGCGCGGTGATCGACCGCGTCGTCCCCCTGTTGTGGGCCGCGTTGCAGGCGGCAGTGTTCGACGGCCCAGGCAGCCGTGAGCCGCTGATCCTGACCGAGATTTCACCGCTGGCCCGGTACGGCCACCTGGAGGTGTTGGCGAAGTTGTCCGATCTGTCGGCGCCGCGACGCCGGCCGGTGTGGGTGGTACTGCCGCAGCTGCGCGGTCAGGTTGGGGCGTTGGTCGACCGCAAACCCATCCAGTTGAGTTCACCGGGTGGGCAGTTTGTGGTGTGGCGGGAGGCGCCGGATGCGGTACCTGCCGGCAGTGATGGAGGGGTACATTAAATGACCTGGGCGGCATCGGATTTGGTGGCGGCACTGCGCCGGCAGGTGCTCGATTTGGAGGCCGATCTGCGGGTCCGGGTCGATGGTGAGGATCACGACGCTCGCCAGCCTGGCGCGTTTGAGGCGTGGAAGGCAGACTATGGCGCCGCGTTCGCTGCGCAGCGCACCGCGTCGGGCTGGCAGGAGTGGCGCAACGACCGGGTGACCCAGGCCGCGGTGGCCTGGGTCCTGCTGACGGTGTTCGCCCGCTACTGCGAGGACAACGCCCTGGTCGGCCCGCGCTGGATCAGCGGAGCCGATGCTGATCAGCGCGCCCAGGCTCTTGATGCCCGGCGCAGCTACTTCCAGGCCCAGCCCGAGCACACCGACCGCGAATGGGTCGGCCAGATCATTGAACATTTCGCGAAGTACCCGGCCACGGCTGGGCTGGTGGACAGCTTCTCTCCGCTGCATCTGGTGGCACCGTCGGGTGATGCGGCGCGGGCACTGCTGGAGTTCTGGTGGCAGCAGGGCGATGACGGTCAGCCGGTCTACTCGTTCGCAGGAGTGGACACCCGGTTCCTCGGCGATGTGTACCAGGACCTGTCCGAGCACGCCAAGAAAACCTACGCGCTGCTACAAACTCCGGAGTTCGTCGAAGAGTTCATTCTCGACCAGACCATGGAACCGGCGCTGGCGGATCGGCCGTTGGAAGGCTTCACCGTCATCGACCCAACCTGCGGCTCAGGGCATTTCCTACTAGGCGCCTTCCATCGACTGCACGAACGGTGGCAACGCGAAGCACCCGCACTCGGTGCCCGCGAACTCGTGGAGAAGGCCCTCCACGGGGTGTACGGCGTCGACATCAACCCATTCGCCGTCGCGATCGCCCGCTTCCGGCTACTGGTCGTTGCGTTGCATGCCGCCGGGGATCACAGCATCGAGCAGAAAATCCGCTACCAGCCGCATCTGGCTGCAGGCGACAGCCTGCTGTGGGGGGCGAATCAACAGCTGCTGCCCGAAGATCTATTGGCAGGCCCTGCGATTCGTGCGGACACCACCGAGGACGCCGAGGCGCTCAAAGAGATCCTGCAGCGCGAACACGATGTGGTAGTCGGTAACCCGCCCTACATCACGCCCAAGGACGCCTCCCTCAACGCAACCTATCGCCAGCTATACAGCACGCCGCATCGCAAGTACGCGTTGACAATTCCCTTCATGGAACTACTATTGCGCCTTGCGTATCCAGCAGGCCAGGAACGACCTGCCGGGTGGATTGGTCAGATCACCTCAAACTCGTTCATGAAGCGTGAGTTTGGTTCAAAGCTGATCGAAGAATTCTTGCCAACGATCGACCTCAAGGCTGTGATCGATACCTCGGGGGCCTACATTCCGGGACACGGCACACCGACGGTGATTGTCGTGGGGCGGAATCAAAACCCTTCCGCTGACACGGTTCGCGCGGTACTCGGGGTCCGTGGCGAACCGGGGAGGCCAGATGCCCCGGCTAAAGGATTGGTGTGGACCTCCATCGTGGAGCACATCGGAGACCCGGGATTTGAAAATTCCTACATCAGTGTCGCTGACATTGAGCGTTCGCTCTTCCGCACCCATCCGTGGAACCTCGCGGGAGGCGGGGCGGTACAACTGGTTGCCGCGATCGAGACAAGCTGTTCGAAGAAGCTGGACGACAGAATGACCGGTCGAATCGGTTTCGCCAGCTTTCCAGGTGCGGACGATGCTTTCTTTGGACCTGCGCATTACTTTCGCGATCGAAACGTACCGCATCCGCTTGCAAAGCCACTGGTACTTGGTGAGTACGTCCGTGATTGGACCGAGCTCCACGGCGAGTTCGCGTTCGTACCGTACGACGACAATGCTGAGTTGATTCCGCTTGATACCGATTCACCGTGGTACAGAAGGATTTGGCCGTTCCGCGTTCCCCTGCAGAACGTCACCGGTTTCGCCGGCGAGACATCCGCGGAAGCCGGTCGAGATTGGTGGTCGTGGTACCGATGGGTAGCGGCCCGCTATCGCACCCCCCTCTCCATCACCTTCGCGTTCGTCGCCACGCACAACCATTTCGTGCTGGATCGTGGCGGGAAGGTGTTCAAGCAGTCCGCGCCGGTGATCAAGTTGCCGGAAGGTGCGTCGGTCGAGGATCATTTGCGCCTGCTGGGGGTGCTGAACTCGTCGGTGGCCTGCTTCTGGCTCAAACAGAACAGCCACAACAAGGGCAACGGCGGAATCGGCGGTGGAATCGGCGACGAGGACTGGGAACCGCGATACGAATTCACCGGCACAACCCTCAAAGATTTTCCACTGCCCGCCACCACACCCGTTGAGCGCGCCCAACTCCTCGATCAGCTCGCCCAGAACCTTCAGCACCAGTCACCATCAGAGATCGCCGAGCGGCAGATTCCTACCGCTGCAGCACTCGACGCAGCGCGCACGGAATCAAACCGTCTGCGCGGGTTGATGATCGCCCATCAGGAAGAGCTGGATTGGGGGTACTACCGGATCTACGGCCTGATCGAGGATGACCTGACGTACCCAGGGGAACTGCCCGAAATAGCGCTCGGTGAACGGGTTTTCGAAGTCGCATTGGTCCGTCGGATGAAAGACGGTGAGCACACCGCGTGGTTTGAGCGGCACGGGTCCACGCCGATCACCGAGATCCCCGCCCACCTACCCGCCGAATACCGCGAGCTGGTGCAGCGTCGGCTTGATGCCATCGAGTCCGATCCGCATATTCGCCTGCTGGAGCGCCCGGAGTACAAGCGGCGTTGGGCATCCGAGCCGTGGGATAAGCAGGTCGAGTCCGCGCTACGGGGTTGGCTGTTGGATCGGGTTGAGGACCGCGCCCTGTGGTTTGACCGGGAGGGTCGACCCGCCGCACAGTCGGTGGCGCAGCTGGCCGACGTGCTCGATCGGGATGAGGAGTTCCGCAGTGTGTTGCGGTTGTGGGCCGGAGACACCAACGCAGCCACCGGAGCAGCGTTGGCGAAACTGCTTGCCGACGAATCTGTTCCGTTCTTAGCGGCCTACCGCTACAAGCCCTCCGGGCTGGAAAAGCGTGCCGCCTGGAAGGACACCTGGGCGCTACAGCGCCGCGAGGATGCCGGAGAGAAGCTCGCCAGCCCGATCCCGGTGCCGCCGAAATACAAGCCCACTGATTTCGCCAAAGGCTCGTATTGGTCGCATCGCGGCAAGCTGGATGTCCCCAAGGAACGCTTCATCTCCTACCCGTACGCCGGGCGGGACACTGACGCCACCGAACTGCTCGGCTGGGCTGGCTGGGATCACGCCGAGCAGGCGCTCGCTCTGGCCTCACTGGTATCTCTGCGCATTGACGAGGGCTGGGACACCCCCACGCTGGTACCACTCCTCGCCGGTTTGCATGAGTTGGCACCATGGGTTCGGCAGTGGCACAACCAGATCGACCCCGAATACGGCGAGTCCGTCGCCGACACCATCGATGACGAGCTCACTGCACGGCTGACCGAGCATCACCTCACCGTGACCGACCTGACGAGTTGGCGACCTGAAACGGCTCGCCGCGGCCGAAGGACGAAAACCTCATGACAGTGCTTCTTCGTGATGTCATCAACATCCCCGAACGAGTCGGCAGCGACGATTACGTGCTGCGACTGACTGACAGCACCGACGATGACGCCCACATCGCCGCGACACTGGATGAATATGTGCTTACCGAGTCGCTGCGGGAAAACTTCGCCGCTGCACTCGATTTGGTCGCCGACGCGCTGAGTAAAGATACCTCTCGGGCGGCGTATCTCACCGGGTCATTCGGTTCCGGCAAGAGCCATTTCATGGCCGTGCTGTACGCACTGCTCGGCAACCACCCGGCCGTGCGGGTACCGAAGTTCCAGGACCTCACCGGCCACTACGACGGCGCGCTAGCCGGCAAGAAGCTGCTGCGGCTCACCTACCACCTGCTAGGCGCCAAAACGCTCGAGCAGGCGGTGTTGCGCGGCTACGTCGAGCAGATCACCCGACTGCATCCCGACGCCCCACTGCCGGCCGTACACGTCTCCGACAAGCTGCTCGACGATGCGGAAAAGCTCCGTAAGCGCATGGGCGACGAGGAATTCCTAGCTGGTCTTGGTGGCGGCGAAAGTGGCGGCGACGGCTGGGGTGGGCTGCTTGGTGCGGCGTGGGATCTACCCCGCTACCTGGCTGCGCTCAAGTCTGGCCCGGAGGATTCCGAGCGCCGCGAACTGGTCTCGGCATTGGTCAACGGGTATTTCGGGTCGTTCACCGAGACGGCTGATTACGTCGACCTAGACCGCGGGCTGGTAGTCATCTCCGAGCATGCCAAGGCCCTCGGCTACGACGGAGTGGTGCTGTTCCTCGATGAGCTGGTGTTGTGGCTGGCATTCTCGGTGCGCGACACCGAATTTTTCGCCCGCGAATCGCAGAAAATCACCAAGCTGGTCGAATCCTCGGGCCGCCAGCGCGCCATCCCGCTGGTGTCGATCATCTCCCGGCAGATGGATCTGCGGAAGTGGTTCGCTGACGCCGGGGCATCGGGTGCCGAGCAGGAAGCCCTGGACCGGGCCTTCCAGTATCAGCAGGGCCGATTCCGCGAGATCGAACTGGGCGACGACAACCTAGCCGAGGTCGCCAACGCCCGTCTGCTCAAGCCCAAAGATGAAGCTGCCCAAGCCGTTTTGGACCAGGCGTTCGCCGATCTCACCCGCCGCCCCGAAGTGTGGGATGTGCTGCGCGACAGCCTCAACACCGACGAAAAGCACCGCGGCGCCTCGGAAGCCGAGTTCCGGTTAACCTACCCGTTCTCACCGGTGCTGGTGTCCACCCTGCGCCATCTGTCCTCGGTGATGCAGCGAGAACGCACCGCGCTCAAGGTGATGCAGCGCATCCTGGTCGACCGCCGTGACACGCTCACGGTGGAGGACCTTATCCCGGTCGGCGATTCCTTCGACTACATCGTAGAAGGCGGTGAGCCCATTGACAACCACGCCGAGACTATGTTCAAGGCCGCCCACGACCTCTACGGAAGCCGGCTTCTGCCGGCGCTGCTGGAGAAGCATTCAGTCAGCAAGGAACAACTGGAGACCGACCCGGATTCGGTGCCAGGCGGTTTCCGCGGACAGGAGCGAATCGCCAAAACCCTTCTGCTGTCCGCGATCGCGCCGAACGTCCCGGCGTTGCGGGACATCACAGCGCCACGGCTGGCCGCGCTCAACCACGGATCGATCAAGGCTCGGGTCGCTGGTGGTGAATCGCGGGTAGTGCTCGGGGTGGTGCGCGAATGGGCGCAGAAGGACGCCCCGGAGATCAGCGTCTCCGACGGCACCAATCCGGTTATCCGCGTCCAGCTCGCTGAGGTCGACTACCAGTCGATCCTGGATCGGGTTCGGGGCGAAGACAATTCGGGTCGACGCCGGGTGCTGCTGCGCAAATTGGTCCACAAGGCGCTTGGCGTCACCACCGCTCAGGATGATCTCGGTGGGGCGGCGACTCGCACCGTCATCTGGCGTGGGTCACGGCGTGAAGTCGACATCGTGTTCGGCAATGTGCGTGATGTCAGCTCACTGCCCGAGCAGTCGTTCGACAACCGGCCCGGCACCTGGCGCTTCGTCGTCGACTATCCCTTCGACGACGACGGTTACACCAGCTCCCACGACATCGACCGCATCGACAGGCTGCTTACCAGTGGGGATCGCCACGCAGTGGTGTGGTTGCCGCGGTTCTTCACCGAATCTGCGATGGAAGACCTGGCGCTGCTGGTGAAGCTGGACTGGTTGTTCACCGGCAGCGGCGACCGCTGGAATGAGAACTCCGACCACCTTGGGGCCACCGATCGGGCACAGGCACGGGGCATCCTCGAAAACCTGTTCAGCGGCACCATGACCAGTTTCCAGAACCTGTTGAAGCAGGCGTACGGGATCGAGCCCGCCGATCCGAAACGGATCACTGCAGACTCTCTGCAGTTCGATGTGCTGACCGCGCTGAGCCGCGACTTCGACCCGCAGATGCCGCCTGCCGCCGGTTTGGAAGACGCTTTCCTCAAGATCGTCGATCAAGCGTTTGCCGCCACCTACCCGAACCATCCTCAGTTCGATCCGGCGGTTGAGGAAGTCACCGCCCGCAATTTCGAAACGCTTCGCGACTATGTGGAGCAGGCTGCTACCCATCGCGACGGACGCATCCCCACCATTCCAGGCAACGACCGCAAGGTGGTGCGTCGGATCGCCGGTCCGCTGCGAGTCGGCAAGGCCACCGAGGACCACTACCTGTTTGCAGAGGACTCGTTCGCCTACTGGGCTGGTGAGCTGGACCGGGCCGCCCTGGCCGCCGATCCGGTCACCGTCGGCGCGTTGCAGCAGCACATCGACGGCCTGTCCCCTGCCTGGGGGTTACGGCCCGAAGCCCGCGATCTCGTGCTGTCCGCCTGGGCGTTGCTGCGTAAGCGGGCGTGGTTCGAAGCCGGAAGTGCCATCACCGCACCGGCATTGGGACGGATGCGGCCCAACATCGAGTTGCGGGCTGAGGAGCTGCCCGATCAGCAATCCTGGGATGACGCCCGCGCCAATGCCGCCAAGCTGTTCGGCTACACCATGCCACGCACATACCTGACCGGGGCCAACGTCGCTGATTTCGCCGCCCAGGTGCGGGCCAAGGCCAACGAATCGCTCAGCGAGTTGGGGTATTTGATCGAGGAGCTCAGCACTGCCCACCATCGACTCGAGTTCAGCGCTGGCGCGAATGACCGGTTGACTGCGGCCCAGGCGCTTCAGGGCTTTGTCGAAAACCTATATGGCACGGCGAGCAATGTCGCCGTCATCAACGCGATGGCTTCCGTCGAGCTGCCGGTTGCGTTGGAGACCGCCGGCCAGATCGCCGGCGACGCCGCACGCGACACCCGCGCGTTGCGGAATTTCAAATGGAAGCTGCTGGAGAAACTGAAAGCCGGCACCGACCGTGCCGGTGAGGCGGGCGATCATGCCCGAGCGATCTGGAAAGCGCTGCAGGATGCGGTGTCGATTCCGGGCCGGTCACTCAGCGACGAACTGGCCGCCGGTGAGAACAAACTCGTCACCTGGGTCGTCGAGGATGAGCCGCCGACCCCTCCTCCCCCACCGCCTCCACCTCCCGGGCCCCGACCATCGGGCGAGGTGGTGCTGCGCGGCACGAAGGACCTGTCCTCGTTGCAGTCCGCACTCAACTCAGCGCTCGATGACGGCAAGAAGGTCCATGTGCATTGGTGGGTCGAATGAGCGCCCTGACCGCCACCGAACCGATCATTCGGGCCCGGTTGAGGAAGGCCAGCGCCAAGCAGTACCGACACGGGGTGCTCGGGCTGCGCGCCAAACCGGCATGGGACGGTGACGGTTTCGAGTACGACGGTGCCCCTGTGACGGTGGTGGCGTGCCCGTCGGTGCTGGCGATCTGGGAAGCCATCGACGCCCGCGACGTCGAAGGCTGGACGGTGGTGCTCACCAACGTCGACGATGAAGATCTCGGCGACACCGTGCTGGCGCACCTGCTCGACGGCCGACTGATCACCCCCGATCCGTGGGATGCGTTGCGCAGCAACTTTTCCACATCGACCATCGAACCGGCGCTGTACCGGTCGACCAATGATCGCGCCGTGGCCAACGGCCTGCTCAGCGTGCTGTCGGCCGACGCCTACACACCGGCGCCCGGTGGCGTGCTGACCCGAGATCACGCCATGCAGACGCTGGCCCGCGATGTGTTGGAGATCGTCAAGGGCTCTGATGTTGAGGTCGATGCGCTAGCGATCCTGGAGTGGAGCCGCTCACCGGCAGCGCCCGACCACTTGGTGGACCTGCGGACCCGCGGCGGTGCCGAACTCTCCGCAGCGGCCACCGCGTGGCTGGCAGGCAGGGCTGGACAGTTGGCGAAACCTCTGGCGGCGCTGCTGGAAGCCAACCGCATCTCCGATCTGGTTCCGCTGGGTGTGGTGGCGGGGTTGTTCTGCCAGGACGAAGGTTCCGGCGACGCCGTCGCGCTCGGTGTGTTTCTCGGCCGCTACGGGCTGACCGGCCTGAACACCAGCGACCTGAACGCGTGGTACACCAGCGCCCGCGGGCTGCTGACCACCGCGTTGGAACCGGCTCATCAGCAAGCGGTGCTGCAGACTGCCGCGGGCATCGTCAACGACTTGGGAATCGGTGCTGCCGCAGCAACTTCCGACCTGCTGCCGCACGGGCTGGAGGCTCGGGTCGATCTACTGGCCGATGCCCTCACCGCCGCGCTGCCACAGCCGCTGCCCGCCGACCTCGACGGCGTCCTGGTCGCCGCGTCGGCGCTGCAGCTCATCGAAACCCGTTGGACCGAGACCGAACAGCACTTTCTGGCCGCCAACTCCCCCACCGTCGAGGCGTTCTCCGGCGCGGTCCGGCTGGTCCGCTGGTTGACGCAGCCTGCAACCTCAGCCAGCGGGCTCGCCGAGGTGGCCACACGGTACGTCCGTGCTGATTCCTGGGTCGACACCGCGCTCATCAAGGCCCGCCGCGGCGCGCAGAGCCCGGTACCCGCTGCCGCTCTGCGCGCCCTGATCGACCTCGTGGTGGCGCGGCGCTCCCGCCATGACCGGGTATTCGCCGCAGCGTTGGCTGATGCACCTAAACCCGCCGTGCCGACCATCGAGAATGTGCTGCGCGAGCTTGTCGTCCCGGTGGCCCGCAAGGTTCCCACTCTGCTATTGGTGGTCGACGCCCTGTCGTTAGCGGCTGCCAACAACCTGGTCACCGCGATCCAACAGGACGGCTGGACCGAGCTGTCGGTCGGAACCGATACCGGCCGGGGCTGGGCGCTGGCAGTGCTGCCCACCCTCACCCAACGCAGCCGCTGCTCACTGCTGTCCGGGGAGCTGCGCGAAGGCGCCGATACCGTCGAAAGGTCCGGCTTTCTGGCACTGATCCGCGAAGCCGGGCTGCAAGCCACCGGCGGCACGTCCGACCCGATCTTCCACAAGAAGGCGCTCGACGCCATACCCAGCGGCGCCAGCCTGGCAACCGACGTCAGCAACGCCATCGCCGACACCACCAATCAGCCGCTCGTGGCCGCGGTCCTGAACTACGTCGACGACACCCTGCACCACACCGATCCCGGTGGCACCGACTGGAACTTGACCACCATCACCCATTTGCGGGCACTACTGCACGCCGCCAAGAATGCTGGCCGCGCGGTCATCATCACCTCCGATCACGGCCACATCATCGAATACGGCACCAGCGCAAAGGTGAGCCGCGCCAACACGTACGGCCAACGCGCCCACGGGGATTACGCCAACGTCGACCCCGACCGCGAGGTGGTGGTCGAGGGCCCGCGGGTACTCACCGACAGCCACCGGGTGGTGCTGGCCGTCGATGAGACCATCCGTTACGGCGCCCGCAACGCCGGTTACCACGGGGGTGCGCTACCGGCCGAAGCGCTGGTACCGGTGCTGGCGTTCTTGCCCGGGCAGCTGCCCGAATGGGCGGTGCCGGTGGCCGCGACCGAACCCTCCTGGTGGTATCGCGCGGCAACGTCCGCTACGAAGCCTCTGCCCGCTTCCGGGCGGAAGAAGAAGGCCGACACGGAACTGACCCTGTTCACCCAGGTGACTACCGAGCAGCCAAGCCCGCTGCCGGACAAGGTAATTCGCAGCAAGGTGTTCGAAGCTCAGCTGCGGCTGGCCGGCCGGATTGTGGTCAAGCCTGCGCAGATCAAGAACCTGCTGCAAGCCCTGCTGGCAGCAGGCGCGTACGAGATCACCCTCGCCCAGGCCGCGACCGCACTCGGAGTCGCCACCGCTAGCGTCAACGGCGCACTCATGCAGACCAAGCGGGTGCTTGACGTGGAGGGCTACGAGGTGTTGCGGGTGACCGGCGGAGTCACCGGCCTTGATGTAGCGGCGCTCAAGGAACAGTTCGGGGTGTCCGAGTGAGCAGTCAGGTGTCAGCGCGACGGCGCCGCGAAATCCTCGACGCTCTGCGGCGCGGCACCGTCCCGTCGAACGGGCTGGATCAATTGGCGGTCGGGCTGGGTCGTTTCGAAACCGAACTGGATGCTGAGCTCGACGTCGTCGCCGCAGGCGGCGCGGTGTTCAAAGCCGTTCGCGGTGAATATGGCTCGGGTAAAACCTTTTTCGCCCGTTGGTTAGCCGATCGTGCGATGAAGAAGGGTTTCGCGGTCGCCGAAGTGCAGATCAACGAGATCGACACTCCGCTGCACAAGCTGGAGACCGTGTACCGGCGCAGCATCGAATCGCTGCGCACCGCCTCAATTCAGCCTAGTGCGCTGCGCCCCATCCTGGATGCCTGGCTGTTCACCATCGAGGACGACGCCGGCCAGCAAGGGGTGGATGTCGATGCGTTGTTGGAGCGTCGGCTGGCCGAAGTCGCTGCCCGCGCGCCGGTGTTTCCGCTGGCGATCCGCGCCTACCGGCGATTCGTCGCCGACGGTGACCACGATGGTGCCGATGCGCTGGTGGCCTGGCTCGGTGGGCAGCCGCATGTGGCCGCCGCAGTCAAACGCCGCGCCGGGATCAAGGGCGACCTCGACCATTACCTGGCGCTGGGTTTTCTGCGTGGTCTGCTGGCGATCCTCGCCGATGCCGGCAACCCGGGCCTGCTGCTGGTACTCGACGAGGTGGAAACCCTGCAACGGATACGCAGCGACGCCCGCGCCAAAGCCCTGAATGCGCTACGCCAATTGATCGACGAGGTACACGACGGCCATTTCCCCGGCCTGTACCTGCTGATCACCGGTACACCGGCCTTCTTCGAAGGCCGACAGGGCATTCCGTTGTTGCCGCCATTGGCCGACCGGCTGCACACCGAGTTCGCCAAGGATCCCCGGTTCGACAATCCGCGGGCCCCACAATTGCGGCTGACCGGTTTCGATCAGGCCCGGCTGGTAGAGCTGGGTACCCGGGTGCGCGACCTGTATATCGGGGGCGTTCCGGACCCCGATCGGGTGCGCGGGGTCGCCGATGATGCGTTCCTGGAACGGTTCGCCAGCGCGGTGGCAGGTGAGCTGGGCGGCAAAGTCGGTATCGCGCCGCGGCTGTTTCTGCGCAAACTCGTCGATGTGCTCGACAAGATCGAGCAGTTCCCCGACTTCGACCCGTATACCGACTACGAGGTCACGATCGCCCCGGCTGAGCTGTCCGATGCCGAACGCGCCGCCTTGACTGCCGACGACGTGCCGCTCGATCTGTAATGGACGCCTTCGACCGGCTGCATCCGGGTGTCCAGTACCACCTGGCGAATACCCTGCGGTGGAGCGGTCTTCGGCCCACTCAGGCCTCCGCGGTCGAGCCGATTCTGTCCGGCAGCGATGTGGTGGTATTGGCACCGACCGCCGGTGGCAAGACCGAGGCGGCGATGTTTCCGGTGCTCTCGCGGATGGCGTCCGAGGACTGGCAGGGCGTGTCGGTGCTCTACGTGTGCCCGCTGCGCGCACTGCTGAACAATCTGCAACCCCGCCTCGATGGCTACTGCCGATGGCTCGGGCGGACCGCGGCGGTGTGGCACGGCGATGTGAGTCAAGCTCAGCGACAACGCATTCTCGCCGAGCGGCCTGACGTTCTCCTGACCACCCCCGAATCCCTGGAATCCATGCTGGTGTCCACCAAGGTGGACCCGCGCGTGCTGTTCGCCGGGCTCCAAGCAGTTGTTGTCGACGAGATCCACGCCTTCGCCGGCGATGACCGTGGCTGGCATCTGCTGGCGGTGCTCGAACGCTTGTCGCGCATCGCGTCGCGGCCGTTGCAGCGGATCGGACTCTCAGCCACCGTCGGCAACCCAGATGAACTGCTGGATTGGCTGCAGGGCAGCTTTCATCAGCGCGACAAAAAGGTGGTCGCCCCTGATTCCTCCTCACCCACCGCCCCCGAGATCACAGTGGACTTCGTGGGTTCGATTACCAACGCCGCCACCGTCATTGCATCCCTGCACACCGGGGAGAAGCGCCTGGTATTCGTCGACAGCCGCCGCCAAGCCGAAGAACTCGGGGCGGCGCTACGCGAACGTGGCATCGAAACCTACCTGTCGCATTCGTCCCTGTCCGCCGCCGAACGGCGCCGCTCCGAAGCCGCATTCGCCGACGCTCGCGACACCGTCATCGTGGCCACCTCGACGCTGGAACTCGGCATCGACGTCGGCGACCTTGACCGAGTGATCCAGATCGGATCAACTCGCACCGTCGCGTCGTTCCTGCAGCGGCTGGGCCGCACCGGCCGCCGGGCAGGCTCGACACGCAACTGCCTGTTCCTGTGCATCGATGACGACAGTGTCCTGCTGGCCGCGGCCATGCTGAAGCGGTCGTCCGACGGCTGGGTCGAGCCGATCATTCCCCCGGCGCATCCGCGACACATCGCGGCGCAACAGTTGATGGCGCTGTGTTTGCAACAGCATCGGATCAGTGCCGCCGAGTGGTCGGATTGGTGGGGTGACCTACCAGTGTTCGATGAGAACACGCCGGAGATCCTTGAGTTTCTGGTCTCTGAGGGCTATTTCGAGTGTGATGGCCCGTTCCTGCAGATCGGGCCCGAGGCCGAACGACGGTTCGGCCGTCGCTACTTCTCCGACCTGACCGCCGTGTTCACCGCGCCCCCGGAGTTCGTGGTGCTGGCCGGCCGGGTCGAAGTCGGCACCATCGGCACCGACCTGCTCACCGAAAGTACGGAAGGCCCAAGGCTGCTGCTGCTCGGCGGCCGGTCATGGAAGGTGACCCACGTCGACTGGGAGCGACGGCGCTGCTTCGTCGAGTCGGCCGACGGCGGCGGCAAGGCCAAGTGGTCCGGCATCTCCGGCGGCCTATCCTATGAGGTGGCCCGCGGGATGCGCGACGTGCTGCTGGGCGCGACGCCCGTGGGAGTGGTGTTCACCGCCCGTGCGGCAACGGTATTGGCGGAGCTGCGGTCCACGTTTGCAGAGAACGTTGCGGTCGACCGTTTGATCGTGCGTCTGCCCGATGACTCTGCGGGCAGGTGGTGGACGTGGGCCGGCACCGCGGCGAACCGGACGCTGCAGGCGTCGCTGCCGTCAGTGATCGACCCGCGGCAGCGCATTGACGAGAAATCGGTGCGGCTATTGCCCGGGGTCTCGGTGCAGGAGTTCTCCACAGCCCTCGGTGAGGTTGCTTGGCGGGACCCCGAGGTCGATGCGAATGCACTTCGGGGGCTGAAGTTTTCAGCGGCACTACCCAGGTACTTGGCGGTCAAGACATTGGGCGCCCGACTTGGGGATCGTGCGAACGCCAGGGAAGTCGCTTCTCAAGACCGAGCATTTTTCAGGTACCACAACAGTTAGGAGCCGCAGTGATCAAGTCAGTGGCCGATGATCCGGTATACAAATTGCTCAGCTCTGAGGACACGGTCGTCTATGAAGTGCCCAGGTACCAGCGCGAGTACGCATGGACCAAGCAACAATGGGACGAACTCTTCGATGACCTGCTCGAAGAGGAGGACTCGAGCTCTGGCCACTTCCTCGGCACCATCATCTGCATCAACCGCACCGCTAATGCGACCAAGGAGAACGTCCTCGAACTCGTGGATGGTCAACAGCGACTAACCACGCTGTCGATCTTGATGGCTGCAATCTACAGCTTCTTGACCAACCACAGCGATCAGCTTGATCAGAACGAGCTGGTCGACTTGAACTTCCTTGGCAGGCAGTTAGTTCTGAAGGATGGCGATCGGTTGCGGGTTCGTCCTCAGATCCAAAACTCCAACTACGACGATTACGTAAACGTCCTGAAGGCCTGTCGGCTTCTGCCCAAGGCCCCAACTGTCAAATTCCTGGGTAACCGTCGCATCATGAAGTGCTACAACCACTTCAGCGGCCTCATCGAACAGCACGCAGGGCCGAAACCGTCGGTCAAACCAGTGTTTGACCTGCTCAAGCGCGTGAAGCAGGCGATACTCGTGAAGCTGGAGGTAGAGAGCACCTCGGATGCTTTCACGTTGTTCGAATCATTGAATAACCGTGGCATCCCGCTCACGCCCATCGACATCATCAAGAATTCACTGCTCGCGGCCGCCGACAAGAAGCGGCAGAAAGGGTTCACCGCAGACCACGTTTTCGACCAGTGGAACGAACTTCTTGATGACCTCGGAGACGACTACAAGATACAAGAGCGGTTCTTCCGTCACTACTACAACGCGTTCAAGGATGAGCTGCCGCCGGTGCCAAAGGCGCCGATCGCGACACGCTCGAACCTGATCAAGATCTACGAGAGAGTAATCGACACAGACCTCGAAGAACGGCTTGGGGACATCCTGCTCTGCGGCGGAGTCTATCGACGGATCGTCGGCAATCTCGATCCCGACGAACCAACCAACGCATTCGACGATGCACTCGCCAACCTTGCCCGTGTTCAGGGCGCACCCTCGGAAGCCCTCCTTCTCTACCTCATGACATACCGTGACGACCTAGAGCTCACCGACCCCTTGCTGAAGTCAGTTACCGAGACACTCATAAGCTTTTTCGTCCGAAGGAACCTGACAGGTGATCCGGCGACGAACACGCTCCAGCGACTTTTCATGTCAATCATCGGAGAAGTGTCGGCAATGGCAGGGCAGGACATCGTTGACGCTGTGAAAGCACGTCTGCGCGACGTGGCGTCCGACGACACGACCTTCTATGCCAAACTCACGGCCCCCCTCTACAACGAGAATGCCGATGTGACGAGGTACATATTGATCGCACTGGCTCGTGCCGGCATGACCAATGAAACGTTCACCGACCTGTGGGAGCGGGAGGGCAATCACTACAAGTGGACAATTGAACACATCTTGCCTCAAGGAACCGGGCTTCCTAAAGAATGGCTGAGCATGCTGGGCGGAGCTGAGATGGCATCCGCGGTTCAGCAACAACATGTGCATCGCCTGGGAAACCTAACGGTGACAGGCTACAACAGCACGTTGAGCAATAAATCCTTCCATTCCAAGAAGATTCGGAAAGACACCAACGGCAACTTCGTCGGCTTCAAGAATGGGTTGGCGCTCAATGCCGACGTGGTGGAGGCGAAGCAATGGACCGCGGCCGAGATCGAGGCCAGAACCGCGAAGCTGGCCAAGCGAGCCTTGAAGCTATTTCCGCTCTGACTCACTTCGGAACTGATCCTAAGTGGAAGGATGAAAGATCATCTTCCCGGAGACCTCCAGTACGGAAGACAGCCAGATCGATGGATTCTGCACACGCGGCGGCCAGACAAAATTGGGTATGAGGGGACGATGGCAGTGGCATCAGCCAGTCAAACAGTACCCATTCACGTGTCAAAAGTTCACAAGCCGCACAATAACTTTCGATGGCTCACCGGCGAGATCCTCTGCAGACACCCTAACGAAGTCAACCCATTCAGCAGTCCTCGTCGGTACATCGGCGTGCTTCAGACCCGAGACTTCCATGTAATGCACGCATGATTCCCGCTTGAGCAGGAAATCCGTGTCGTCCATAATGTCAATCTCAACATCGGGTATCTTAACCTCAAATTCTCCGTCGTCATGGCCTTCAGCGCGCCTCGCCGTCACTTCTACAAGCTTCTCGTAGGACGCCATGTTGGCCCTTCCTCGGACACACACGGCGACTTCCTCGTCAGAATCAACGTCTGTGCCGATGTAGGCGTCAACATCGATCTCGAGCTCCATCGCATCTAGGTCGGCCGCCGAGTCACGGAATTCGACATCGAGGTTCCGTCTTGCCGACAGCAGCGGACGTATACCGAAAGGCACATCAGCAGCATCGAAACTCGTCAGCTTGAGGTGCAAATCCGATGCCTGGATCGGATTGTCGTCATACACGAGGGTACCTGATGCTGAATCGCGGATATCGCCTGCGACGACGGAAGTCTCATCCCATCTACTTGCCATCCCAACGTAGATGGTCTCCCCCAGAGTCGGGCTAGACACTTCAATGACGACTGGGCTCAACGTCAGTCTCGGGTCAACGAATCGGCTGTTCCATAATTCATCAGAGAACTCAAACGCCACCGACACGGACAGCTTGCTCCAACTATCGGTCACAAGCCGAGCACGCGCGTCGACGGCCCGCCACCCCCTGCGTGACAGAGCGTCAGCGTCAATTGCGACAGGAATGTCGAGAAATCTGTTGACCATTCGGTTCTACCTTCCGCTCACAGTACGATGCAGCCTGCACAGCCTATTTGTGATGTGGTGGTGACGCGTCACGAACTGCGGAGACACTCAGTTCGGCATTGCTCCCGAGGTCGCGCCCACTATCTGCCACCCCTAAAATCCGCAATGCTGCGGCACGCGAAAGGTCTTGGTGGTCACGCCCATTGCGGTGTGAGCGTAGACATCCGTAGCACGAAGTCTCCTCGCCACAATCACAATCATTAACCCGCTTCAGAGCCGATTCCAATACTAGGCCGATATTTTCGGCGATCCGTTTGGCCGAACCGGCACCGCCCGGCACGGTATCGAAAAGCACGATGCTCCGGCGGTGATCTGCGCTCCACGACAACGCGCCGTCAATGTCATCACGGGTGATCTCCAGGGCCTGTGAAGCGCCCTCCAGAATCGCGTACAGCGCAGACAACCAGTTCGACTCGTGATCGCGCTGATATGGAATCCCATCGAAGGTGAACTCTGCGATATCCGATTGGTACCGGTGGCCGAGCGAAATCCTCTCCAGTGGCCCATCACAATCACGACCATTCTCTGGCTTCTGATGTTTCTTACGGCGGCTTCCCCGCTCGCCGGTCGTCGCCCAACCGCACCATTGGCAGAGCTGGAATCCGTCGCCAGCCCCGTTGGACACAACAGAGAGCCACGCACGGACTCCAGCACGCGCCGTGATCCTCAGGCCAGTTGGGCCCGACCACCGGTAAACGCCAAGCTCATCCCCATGCGTCTCGATGTAGCTTCCCCCGTTCCATCGACGTTCAGGGGGCGCACTGCCTACGTCTTGGGTATCGCTGGCAGCGACGAACCCGAACTCCGGAATAATCAGGGTTCCAGTGGATTTGAACGGCTCATTGCAGCTGGGGCATACCACCGTGGGGTCCAGGTTGCTGCCGCGTTCAAAGCGCCCACACGTGCTGCAAATGCGGTACTTGTGACGTACAAGCTCCTTGCCGGGACGCTTCTTTAGGCCTGCTGACGTCCACACTCGGCCACCAGCCACCACTTGGTTCCCCGGCGCATAGTCGTAGATCGCCAACGATAGATCACGGCCAAGCTCTAGGCGGCCGCCTACTGGGTCTGCCGCACCGAAAGTGCTTAGTTCCACCGTGTCGACGGGAAACCCGTACTTGGGCAATATGTTCCGGCTACCCAGGTAGCCAAGAAGCTCGCGGCTAACGATCGTTCGCTTTGTCTCCTCGAGGCGCTTACTGATTCCGAACTTACGATCCTTCACCGACTCTTCAATACGAGTCTCGATGTCGGCCACGTCCTGGCGCATCTCCGCCTGCACTGAATCCAGCAACTCAAGCAGCGGCTCAACCCAACTACCGTCCTCCACACCGATCTCCGATAGGACGCTTGAAGGAAGCGCGGCTCGAAGCGCGTCCGAGACGCTGCCGGGGACAGGAGTCAGAAAGTCCCGTACGCGGCTGGCCGGAGTACTTTCACCACCGTCTTCTGGCAAGAAGAATGGTCCCGCATGCTTCCACTTGTCACCTCGCGTGTCATGACAGTGACGGAAGTACGCAGCCAACGCGATTGAGTGGGCATGACGCCGAGCGATCCGTGCATTGTCGACCGGCACCCACGGGATGCGCATCTTGCCGGCGATCATCGAAGTTGGATCCTGGTACTGCGCCAGATCGTGCGCAGATCGGTTCGCGTAGGTCACCACCAACGCTGCCGACGCCGCGCGACGTCCGGCTCGGCCCGCACGTTGCACGTAGTTCGCAGTCTTGGGTGGCATGTTGCGCATGACCACCGATTGCAGGTCTCCGACGTCGACACCCAGCTCGAACGTGGTCGAACATGACAACACATTGACTGCGCCATTGATGAATTCGCGTTGGATCTCCGCAGCTTCCTTAGCTCTCCACTGCGCAGTGTGCTCCCTGGCCGCAAGGGGTGCAGTGTTCATCGTCTGGTAGACGACACGGTAGTGATTGGCGTCCGCGTCCGGATCCGGCAACTCGAACGGTTGAAGCCGGCCGCTGCAGCGGCCATTCGGACAGACGCCACGGACTGAAAAGGCAGTGGTCAACCGGCAGGTGTCGCACCGATACCAAGCGCAGTCGGCCCCGTTGCTGACTACCAGCTTCCGGTGATCCAGTTGGAAGACGAATCCCCCGCCCCCGCGCTCCGACTCGGAGACAAAGAACCCGGCGGAATCCAGAGTCTTCCAGCAGCCTTCGAGAACTTTCTCGGGTTCGGCGCCACTGCCCAGCGCTGCAAGAACCTTCCGGAGAAACGTCACCCGGCTGTTGGTCGTACCCCCGCCGCTCGGATTCCAACTGATGATCTGTTTGGCACGGTCAGATCCGGTGGAGCGCATGCGCACTCGCGTGTTCCGCGGCGCGAACCGTTCGTCCTTGACATCGACACGGTCAAGAACGGTGATGGCGCCCTGCAATCTGACCGTCTTCACCAGTTCGTTGAGCAATGCCCACGCTTCTTCTTCGCTCAACCCGAGGGATGTGAACCCGCGTAGAGAAATCGGAGTGTCTCGCTGCAGTTCGACCTTCAGAAGTCCGAGGCCTTCGAGCGATTGCCGAGTCTCCAGCGTCATCAGCTCGCCGGAAATCCATTGATGAACCGCCTTGGTGATTTCGATATTGCCCATGCTTCTGGGGAAATGCCCAGCGGCGTCGGCCTTCTCCCGCGCGAGGAGCGCAAGGTCTCCGACTGTGAGGTCGCCCTTGGCCATCGGGTCTCGCAACGCCTGGGTAATATAGCGGCGTTCCAGCATCCGTGTGTACGTCCGATCAAGGTAGGGAGCCGCAAATGCCGCGGCCTGCCGGGAATCGGAGAACATCAGCAACTTTCGGCCGCCGCCAACCTGGTCAGCCGCTTCGCCCACCGCTTCAGGCAACTGCTGGTACAGCGCTGTAGTGACCACAGCCGGTGCTGCGTTGACGTCGGCACGTAGGCGTCGGGCACCTTGCCGGGACTGCGTGCCGCATTCCGTGCAGCGGCTCATTACTCGGGTAGCGCGGGGGTGTTCACGAACAAGCAGCATCTGGCCGTCGCATTGTCCGGATGGGCAGCCGGCCGCGGCCGCATCTGCGAGCAGTCCGCAGTCCGTGCAGAGTCGCCGGGTCATAGGGTCAGACTTGCTTGTCTTGACGTCGGCTCCCGCAAGCGTCACTTCATCCTCATCGATGACGACGTCACCTTGCTCATCGGCGAGAACCAGCCAGTTGACTGAAGAATCGGCTTTCTTGGACGGGACGAAGTATTCCTTGCGGTCACGCGAAACAACGTCACCCGCCAAATGGACGGCGCCGCAGCGCGTGCAAGTTCCAAACTCAAAGACTGCTCGTCCCGTCACCGGGTCGACTTCATGCCTGCCAAGAAAGATGCGCGGTCCTTCGTCCGCGAAGCTGACGAATGCACCCTCAGTCGCTCTGACAAACAGGTGGTACCGGGCAGATAGCACGGGATGGCCGGTTTCGTCGTGCGCGCCGCTGCCAAGTTCAACGAGTGCATCGAGCTTCTCTGCCGATTGAGGGTCCTCCGGCCACAGGCACTCCCGTAGCGTGCGCACGTCGACGGGACCACCGCTCAGCGCGTCCTTCAAGTCGACCATAGATTGTTCGGTTGCTAGCGACTGCGCCACATCCATACCGGACGGCACTACATCGATAGGCTTGAGCTCGCCGCGATGCAGCGCCAGGAGCTGCTCACCGGTTAGGCGCCATGTCGGTACAGGAACATGCTTTTTCCGCACCGGCTCAACCAGATCCTGGCGGGTCACATCGCCGTCAACGTACTCGAACTTCGCGTCAAAAAGGTTCGATGCGAACTCCATCGCCTCACCGTGCGGGTCATTGCGCACCGAGCCGTTCAGGGATGCCGAAGTGGCGATGCACTGGAGGTTCGCCCCGGCCGCAACCCGCTGCTTGAGGCGCCGGATCAGCAACGCAACCTCGGAGCCCTGCGCACCGTCGTATACGTGCGCCTCGTCCATCACGATGAAGCGCCACGTGCCAGCGTGCGGTCCGTCGAACAGATCGATGTCCGCGGGACGCAGTAGCAGGTACTCCAGCATCGCGTAGTTGGTCAGCAACAGATGCGGTGGCGTGTCGCGCATTTCCTGTCGGCTCAACAATTCGTTGGGCAGGCGCTGCTCACCGGGATTGGTCTGGAGAAAATCGGCTTCAGCGGTGCGCGCATCCTCGGCCGCTTCGCCGGTGTACCGCCCAAACGTAATCTCAGGCGCCGACGCAAGAACGGCACGGAGGCGCTTGAGCTGATCGTTGGCGAGTGCATTCATGGGATACAGCAGCAACGCTCGAACACCGGGGCCCAGTGTTCCTGCGGCGGATTCTTTGAGCAGGGCGTTGATGATCGGGATCAGGAAGCTCTCAGTCTTTCCTGATCCAGTGCCCGTGCTAACCACTAGGTTTCGACCGGCGGTGAACTTCCGTACTGCAGTCTCTTGATGGACGTACAACGGACGATCGAGTCCCAACGCTGAGCTGTCCACCTTGCTGAATCCCCGATGAAGGACCCCTTCATCGATCAGCTGCCGGCATGTCGCGCCCGTTTCGTACGGAGGTGTCATTTCCAGGATCGGCCCCTTGATCAACGCCGTCGTAGCGTCGATCTCGGCATCGAATGCCTCGGCGAGCCGCTCGTCTCGCGGCGCAAGAAGCGTCTTGAGGTAGCGCTTGTAACTGCCCTCGATCTGCTTGGCAGTTTCGAGCGGGTCAAGTCGATCTGTCATCAATCTTCTCCAACAAGGTTTCCGCGAATGTCATGAATGACTAATGCCTCTGCAAGCAACAGGTCGGTCGCCACCAGGTTCGGGCACAGCTGCGCTAGCCGGGTCCAGCCCAACAGCATCCCTGTGTTCAGGTACTGCCCGCCGATGCGACCGTGCGCCTCTAGTCGTGCTAGCACTGCTAGCGTCAACGACTGCAACGACATCAACATCCAGGGGTTCGCCGCGGTATCGATTCCAGTCAGTCGATCGCTGCGAATCTTGATGGCGTCGTACGCCAGCCGCGACGTGCGTCTGATCGGCTCAATCACGAATGATGTTTGTGTAGCGAAACTCTCCGACCATCCGTCGGCCGACCACTCCATGCGCTGGCAGAACGCCTGGAACGCGGCGGTAAACCTGGTGTGTGCATGCAACAAGGGGCCGGGGACCAAAGCGATCTCCCGCAGAATTGCGTCGACCTGGTCGGTCGGCATCGCACTCATCGCGAGAACACTCTTGTCGAAGCAGCCCTCATTGAGCCCGTCGGCCTTGCCTGTCTGCAGCAGCGCCATGAGCATGCCCCCACCCTTGTTGGTGAGGTATCCGAGCGTCTCTGCCCGCTCCCATCGGACTTTGTGCCGCCGTGTGTAAAGGGATGGGAGGTCCGACATTTCGATCATGCAACCGAACCACGGGTCTGAATGCAGCTCGTTTGCGGTGTCGACGGTCGCGTAACTGCGGTTGACGAGCTCAGTGCGCACGAGCATGGCCATCTTGTCGTCCAACGGAATCGTGCTGTTGCCAAGGCAGTTCAGGGCCGTCCTCGGGTCGCTGGCGAGCAGCCTGGTCAGTTGCGAGACGCGTACGGCGTCTCCATCGTTATTCAGCCAATCGATAGCAGCCCAGACTTCTGGCACGGAGCCTGCTTCGAATGGCACCGGACCTTCACCAGCTAGAAACTGGGAAAGCTCGGTCTGAACGTGGTTTCCACAGGAATACCAACCACTCTGCTGGACTGTGAATGAATCGTCGGCAGGCTTGGGCGGTGCGTCGAGCAGCACCCACGGGTCGTCAATAAAGAGCTGGCAGCGGAGTTCTCCGGCGTCGATCAAGTCTGACGGTAGCCGCGCCATGTTGCCTTCAAGAGGCACCGTGGTGCACGGCCGCCATGGAGCTGTGGAACACCAGACATAGGCAGCGAGGTCGGCAACGTCTGCCACGTCCTCGAAATGCAGTGCACCGTCGCGCAGTTCAACAGCTGTGGCCAACTCCTGGGGCCTGACAGCCAACACAACCACTTCGAGCCTCGTCCCGTTGGACTGCAACGTCGCAACAAAATGGCCGGACGGCTGACTACCTACCGAATCGGCGAACTTCTGTAGAGCAAGTTCGTAAACGTCGTCCTGCCGATGCTTCGGGCTCGTCTCGACCTGAACATACTCACCGGTTGCGGCGACGTAGCTGAAGGAGACTCGGTCGACGCCCGCGGCTCGAACTGCAATGAACCGACCCTGTGTGACCATATCGGTAGTGCAGACGTCGACCGTGGTGCGCCACGGGGCAGGCTTTCCGACTTCACCAGTACGTATTGCGATGTGAGGCGGGCGAATAATCAGACATCCAGCCATGCCGCCGTCGCCAGCGACTTCGAACTCCCGCTCAATGTCTTTCTCTCCGAACTCAACACGGGTGAGGCCAGAAGGTTCCAGCCGGTCGGGATCGACAGTAGCTGTGCAGGGCGTAAGCCCGTTGCCTTGTGGCACCCGCAGATTCACGTCGTATTCGACCGATAGGCCTTCGGCCACAAACACGACACAGCGCGCCTTGGATCCCAACGGGCCCGATACATCAACTTCGAACAGGCCAAGCTGCGGTTCAGGTGCATCGTCGAAGGGGTCGACGCAAGTTTCCTCAGCTTCGGCTCGCCAATTTCCGACAACAGCCCAGTCTGCATTTCCGACTCGCCGCACGCGAACCTGCCACTGCGGTCCTCTGTCGTCTTGCGAAGGCGGCAGCATGACCCACGGCCGTTCCGCGTAGACGGAACGACCTTCACTGGTGTAGACGCCGGTGAGAGGCTCGCCCAGCTCAAATCGCGGTCGAACCTCCTTGCGGACCACTCGCGGTGTTCCGACGCGCTCGCCCAAGGACTCAAGCTGCAGCGCACTTACACCGCCCAGTTCAACAAAGGCGCTGCGCCAGCCGGGCCACCCTGCTGGGTTGCCCTCGTCGCGCTCCCTCACCGGGGTGCCAGTTACCGCATCGATCAACGTATGGCTCTGTGGGTAGACCACCCACGCGACGTCAATCAATCCATCGTGACGGGGAATCCATTGGCCCTTTTCTGCAAACGTGAGCAGTGGGTCCGCTTTTGCCACCAACGGCAACACGCTGGACTGGCCGGACGCGTCATGAGACATGACCAACTCACGGGCAGGTCCTGGTATCGACACCTGGGTCGCCGCCGTGCCGCCGCCCCAAGACCTGGTGCAGTAGACATCCCGTACTTCACCGTCGAAAGACACTCGCCACGGCGACTCCGCACCGACCTTCGGATACGGCAGACGAACCACGACCTCGTCATCACGAACGCTGTAGACGATGCTCGGCCGGCTCCTTGCGCCAACAACGGACGACCGCTGTGTCACCTTGATGGGCTCTTCGCGGAGCTGGTTGAGGAGTTCCTCAACCAAAACGGTCGGCAGACCCGTAGTCGAAGAGTCCAGATCAGCGTCAAGCAAGGCAGGGTCAGCCGTCGTCGCCTCAATGACCTCGATAATCCGATCGAGGATGTCGATCGCGAATTCCGCACCATGCATGAGGAAGTTCCGCACCGGAACATCGAGACTTGCCGCGCGGTGCTCCTTACCCGGCTCGTGGAGCCACTCGATGACTGCCGCGCCGCTCGGCATTCGGCCGTTGACGATGTGCTCGTTGAGCATCCTCAGCAAGTCGCCCAAGCAGTGCACGGGAACACCCGCGTGCATCGCCAGCAACATCACATACTTACGTGATTGGTCCTTTTGTACGTCAGGAACCCTAGCGAGAGAGAACTTTTGAAGCATTGCGTCGAGGCTGAGGCGCAGCGCGCGCTCGACATCTTGATCCCGCGACAAATTCAGTTCCTGCCAGAAGCTCTCCCAATACGCTCCATGGTCGTACGCCAGGGAGGCGTGGCCCACCAAAATCATCAAGGTGGCAGCGGGGTACTTCTTGATCATCTCCCTACGAGTGAAACCCTGGTTGACCAGCTGTTGAGTTCGGGATCCGTACCGCGACTTCAACTCCCTGATGTCCTGGGCAACGAAGTCAGTTTCAATGACGAGGTTGACCGGTTGCAGCCGCGTCCGCCACTCGTACTCCGCGTCGCTCATCCAGTCCACGAGCGCCTGAGTCCCCGACACTGTGCCCCTCCATCTCGCTTCTTGAGAGAGCACTGTAAGCCAGGTCACCGACAAATCTATGCCCTGGGTAGAGATTCGTGGCAAATATTGACGTCGCCTGCACAAATCCCCGGACAACGACGTGTAGCAAGGGTGCCGGCAGGAGCGACACGTCAACCAATCACTACGCGACAGCGTCGTTTGCCGGCAGTGGAGAGGCGGCGGCCGAGTGCATCTACGCCACCGCAGCTCGTGCCGCCAAATACACCTCGGTCGGCATTGCCTGACGCAAGTGCCAGGTGATTGCCATCGGCCGCTCGCCCTCGTGCGACACGTAGTCGGCCGGCCCCAAGAAGATGTACGGCGCGGCGCCGAGCGCATTGGTCTTGGCCTCCCGCACGAACAGCAGAATGTGCGAGCCGTCGCGACGGTGGTTGATGTAGCGCTGCCCGGTCTTTGATGCCGCGGACGTCGTCGACTGCGACTCCCAGTGGAACAAGTCCGGGCTCAGCGCGAAGTCCCGATACATCGTCGTCGGCGAGTAATCGTTGTCCGACTTCTTCAAGGTGATCAGGAACGCGTCGGCATTGATCGCCTCGCACCACGCCACCCCTTCCCGCATGGTTGCCGGCGTCCGCCTGTCAGACACCCACCCGAGCCCGGCGAGAATCTCTTCACGTGAGTACGTGGCGTGCATCGCTAGTGGCACCTCAGCCAACTTAGGCACCACGTCACCCAACGCACATGTAGTGCGATGTGCGGCATCAAAGGCGATATCAACAACCTGACGCATCTCCTCCGCTACCGCTTCGCTCCGAAGCACGGCGAGTCCTGCTGCGGCACTGTCGAATCCACCACCGTTTGGAAAGAGCGAGTAGAACAGCATTTCCGCCAACCGCTGCTCGGTAGCACCGCCGCCGGCCAGCAGCGCGCGATACGCTTCAGCCCGTCGTCGGTCGTCCACGTGCACCAGCGCCTTCACTCGTTTGACCAACTCCGTCTCCCGCGGACCGGACTGCTCCGCCAGCTTCCCGGCGTCGCGACACAGGGTGGTCCACGACCTATCGGTCCGCAGAATGTCCTCGATGCCGCGGCCCGACTCCTCCAGATAGGACGCCAGCCGATCGTTGGGATGCGCCCGAATCTCAGACACCAGCGCCGCCTTCTTCGGCGACACCTGCTGACGCACGTTCTCCAGCACCAGCTTCTGCGCGACCTCGTCGAGCACGATCTGGCTGCCCGAGGGCAGGAACGGAAACCCTTGCTCGATCTGCTTTTCCAGCTGCTTACGCCCCAGTCCGGTCAACGCCCGGAACCGCTGATCGAACCGGAACTCTTTCCGCTGATGCCCCACGAAGTCCAGCGCCGTCAACACCGACTTCCGCGGCGCCAACCGCAGCCCGCGACCCAACTGCTGTAGAAATACTGTCGCACTCTCCGTGGGGCGCAGAAACAGCACCGTGTCGACCATGGGAATGTCGAGACCTTCGTTGAACAGATCGACGGTGAACACCACATTGATCTCGCCATCACGCAACGCTGCCAACGCCCCACGACGGTCGGCGCTGTCATCGAGACCGACCACGGCTCGCGCCGGAATCCCCGCGGCCACAAACCGTTCGGCCATGTAGCGGGCATGGTCGACGCCCACGCAGAATCCCAATGCCCGCATCGCACCGACGTCGGCGATCTTATCGCGCAACTGATCGAGCACGATGCGCGTCCGGGCGTCGTTGCCGGTGTAGACCTCGCTCAGCTGGGCCAGGTCATAGCCGCCACGCTTCCACTGCAGCGTCTCCAGGTCGGTGCCGTCATGGACGCCGAAGTAGTGGAATGGGCACAGGAGGTTCTGCTCGAGCGCATCCCACAACCGCAGCTCCGCGGCGACCCGTCCGCCGAAGAATGCCCGCACATCAATACCGTCGCCCCGCTCCGGGGTGGCGGTGAGCCCGAGCAGTTCTAGCGGCTCGATGTGGTCAAGCAGTCGGCGATAGGACGCCGCTTGCGCATGGTGGAACTCATCGATCACCACGATGTCGAAATGCCCCGGCTCGATGGTGGAAAGCCGGTCCACAGAAAATGATTGGATGCTGGCGAAGACGTGCCGCCAGCGAGTCGGTTGATCCCCGTCGACCAATAGTTCCCCGAATGTCGCGTCAGTGAGCACCTCCTGATACATCCGGCGAGCCTGAGTCAGAATCTCCTTGCGGTGCGCGACGAACAGCAGCGTCAGGTCACGGCCGTGCACCTCACGCACCAACCGGCGATAGTCCAATGCGGCGATCACCGTCTTACCGGTCCCGGTGGCAGCGACAATCAAGTTGCGGTGCCGGTCGTGCAGCACCCGTTCAGCGTCGAGTTGTTCGAGCAGCTCGGCTTGATACGGCTTGGCCGTCACCTCCAGGCCGGACAGCGTCACCGCAAGTGGGTCGCGTTGCTTCCTCCCAGAAGCGATCTCCAATGCGCCGCGCAGCTTCTCACCGTCCTCGGACGGCCGATAGGGTTCGAATTCTCGGTTCTCCCAATAGGAGTCAAATGTCGCACGGAACTTTTCCAGCAGGTGCGGGGTGGAGATCGCCGACAGCCGCACATTCCATTCCAGTCCGTCGACGAGCGCGGCGTGCGACAGGTTGGACGACCCGACATAGGCGGTGTGAAAGCCCGTGTTGCGGCGCAGCAGCCATGCCTTGGCGTGCAGCCGGGTGCGATCGGTCTCGTAGTTGACGCGGACCTCGGCGCCGAACTCGTCGACCAGCGCATCGAGCGCTCGCGCGTCGGTGGCGCCCAAGTATGTCGTGGTGATGACCCGCAGCAGCACCCCGCGTTGACGCAGCTCGGTCAGCTCGCGCTCCAGCAGCCGCAAACCCTGCCACTTGACGAACGCGCACAACAGGTCGACATGGTCGGCGCTGGCCAGTTCGGTCCGCAGTTCTGCCGCCAGCGTTGGCTCATTGCGGGCGTTCGTCATGAGCGCCGCATCGGACAGAGGAGTGGCGGGACGCGGAAGCCGTACCGTGCCTAGGGTTGTTGGATTCACGGCGTCCAGCCGAAGAATCTTCGCGGGATCGTCCTGATGCAACACTTCGTGCTGTGCATCGGTATCGCCAAGCACTTCGAGGATGTTGCGAAGCAGCTCCGCTCGCGCCTCGGGACTACCCGCAGCCTTCAGTTGCCGCTCGATGAGCGGTGTCAAATGCCGAGCGATGGCCAACGCTTGCTCGGCATCGTCGACAGTGCTGAACCCTGGCTGCAGCTCGGGACGCTCCGCCAGGGCGATGGCAAGTCGCTCCGTGAGCAGGGATTCATATAGTCCAACATCCACGCCGGGAGGTTAGCGCGACCGGACGACAGCGGGCGCAGATTCTGTTCTGCAGTTCATCGCCGGAAGCGTCAAGGAACTGCTTCCGCCCGAACCGCGATCTCAATAGAGCGCCGCCAAAGCCCTCGCTGATAAGGCAGAAACGGCAGCCATATGTTTGCATGAGGCAAGCTGCTGCACGTCAGCCGACCGGCGTCCAGCCTCACCTAAGTCGGCACAGAACCGACAGCAGCTCTCGTTGCATGACGCTCCTCAACCGCATGTTCGGCGAAGTGCTAACCCGGAAGCTTCATCGCCAGGCCGGTCGCTAGTCACAGTTACCGCAGACCCCGGTCACCGACAATTGCATGCCGCAACTGCAGAACCCCGCTGTGCGACGAACATCGCGGGACCGGTCACTCCCACGGTGCACCCGGGTTATCGGATGCTCGACATACCAAGTCCCCTTCCGGGAACTTGGTGCACGTCCAACCCCACTGCCCACCGCGCGGAGGATCTCGTCTTCGGAGGTGAATCCGTTCGTATATCCGTAATGGATGTGGAGATCGGGCAAGCCATCGCTCCGCGTCGCAATGACGTGCGGACGATCTGTGTTCTCGACCGCACGGAAGTCCGCCATACCGATGGCGGAAGTCAACTCCCGAATGAACTGGTGATTTTCCGCCGGAATCCGCGTCTTGGACAACGCGCCGAGTAGCGAGTCAACGGGGCCTTCAGTGTCCATGGCGTGAGGATAGACAGGAACACCGACGACCCGAGCCGTTACTTCGAAACACGAGCGGCCTACCGCTGCGATGGCGCGCCTGGCGTCCACCCGTCGATTCTGCTGCTCATGAGCGGGAACGGCACCGCCGATGTCGCACGTAGCGCGGTAGCAGACGGTACTTGTCAGACCGTTCCACCACACTCCAGACATGAGCCGCCGCAACCGCCAAAAGCGCGCCGCCAAGCAGAGGGACCGCCGGCGCACAACGACCCACCAGAAACGCTGGCACACCGATCCCGGGTACGACCGGGTCGCCCTGCTCGACCGCCTCACCGCGGCGCTGTACAACTACGCGATGTGTCCCGACCACGACGCGGAATTCCACGCCGCTGAGCTGCTCGACGAGTTCCCAGGCCGGACACACGATCTCGACCTTGCCGCCGACGGCACTTTGGCCGGTGCCATCAGCAGAGCGTGGCAGGTGGGTTGGTCGCCCAACGACCTGCACGAGTTCGCTCGTCGCCGTCTCGACGCAGCGGCAACCGGCTACCTGGACGAGGCCATCGTTCGCGAGTCGCGGCACTATCCCGTCACCGCACTACACCCGCGATGGCGCGCCGAGCTCGCCGCGTTGCACGTGGACATCGATCACGGCGCTCCGCAGATGTGGGACTGGGCGAACACGAATGCCGTCGACCGTCACGGAGCGTTGACGGTCGTACTGAAGGTACTGCGGCTACTGGCAACCCTTACGATCCTGGAACCCTTTCTGCCGTTGCCCGGTGAGCACCAGCACTCGACGGTCCCGGTGAACACGGCCGACGCGAAAGCGCTCAGCCGCGTGCGCGGACTACTCGCCAAGGCAGAGGCCACCAAGTTTCCCGAAGAAGCGGAAGCGCTTTCGGCCAAGGCGCAAGAACTGATGAGCAGATACTCGTTGCACCACGCGATTCGAGACCACGAGCGTGGCCGCGTAGCGGATGCCATCGCTCGGCGGATCTGGATCGACAACCCCTACGTCAGCGCCAAGGCGGCACTGGTGCAGTCCGTGGCAACGGCCAACCGGTGCCGCATGGTGTGCGCGGAGAAGATCGGGTTCGTCGCCGTCATCGGGGCCGAGTGCGACCTGGAATTCGTTGAACTGCTTGCTACTTCGCTATTGGTCCAGGCCACCCGGGCGATGCTGCGCGCGGGCCGAGAAACCAGCGGCGGACAGACCCGGACACGCTCGTTTCGCCAATCGTTTCTGCTCTCCTACGCCAACCGCATCGGTGAACGCCTCACCGCCACCTCCGCGACAGTTGCCACCGAAGTGGATCGCAGCACGCTGCTTCCGGTACTGGCAGCGCGCAGCCAGGCCACCGATGACCTCACCAACCGGCTCTTCCCAGCGACTGTCCCCCGTGAAATGTTGGCCTCCAGCGGTGCTGGATGGACGGCCGGACGTATTGCAGCAGACCTTGCGCAGCTGGAGGTGCGTCGCCCGATCGCGGGGTGACGGGTCTTGAGCGCTTCTTGGCGACACCTCAAACCGCACAACTGCCTCCGCGCAGGATGGAATTTAACTCCGCCAACGGAATATGCGGCTGCCATAGGCCGGCCCGCGCAGGACCGGAGCGCGCGGCTGGCATGACCAGCACGAGGTCGGGCCCGTCGAGGTACCACGCGCGGTAATCGTCGGTGTAGTTGTATCGGTGCCCGGGATCGAACTGGGCGATGTCAATATCTTGGGTCACTGCACTTTTCACGTGCGGACGCGCCAGCGGGGGCAGAGCGGTGAGCGGGTCGATGTCCCGACAGAACAAGTCGGCGAGGGCGAGCTGCTTGCCGCGCTGCAAGTCGAAGGTGAAGGTGGTGATCTCATCGTTCGGGTGCGCGCCGCCGAGGTACCAGACGATGCTGAACACAACGGACCGGATTCCTGGCGCATGTTCGAATGTCTGGTAGGTCAAACTCGCCTGTCCATCTCGGACCAGGCCGTCGTCCGGGTGGCCGAACCTCGTGAAGAAATCGCGCACAAATTCTTTGACCGGTGGTCCCGCGGTCTGGTCGTTCAGCAGGTCCTCGGGGTATTTGGCGGACAGTTGCACAGCGATCTGGTGTGCATTGGTGACCCTGAGCGTGCATACGCCACCGGCCTGATCCCAAGTTCCGCCGTTGCCTTCGCAGAACGCGAGCGAATCTGCCCCCGGGGACGGATCGGCGAAAGCCCGCGAATCCGAACCCACCCCGACCAACGCGAGACCCGCCGTAAGCACGCAGACTGCTCGGGCGATGAACCCGACGCGCCACCGCGCGACTACGGACTGGTCAGTCATGCGGCGATTACCCCCGTGCTGCCAAAGCTGATTGATGCCCGTTCGCACCTCGGTCCCGAAGCCCCTACCAACTAGCCGGCGAGTAATCCTTCAAGAAGCACCCGTAGAGGTCCTCGCCCAGTTCCCCTCGCACAATCGGGTCGTACACGCGCGCAGCACCATCCACCAGATCAAGCGGTGCGTGGAAGCCTTCCTCGGCCAGCCGGAGCTTGGTCGGATGGGGGCGCTCGTCGGTGATCCAGCCGGTGTCGACCGCGGTCATGAGAATCCCATCCTGCTCGAGCATCTCCCCCGCACTCGTGCGGGTCAGCATGTTCAGCGCGGCCTTGGCCATGTTGGTGTGCGGGTGCCCGGGCCCCTTGTAGCCGCGGCCGAACTGGCCTTCCATCGCCGACACGTTCACCACGTACTTACGCCGGGCCGACGATGCGGCCAGCGCCGGGCGCAGCCGGCTCACCAGAATGAAGGGTGCGGTCTGATTGCACAGCTGCACCTCGAGGAGCTCCATCGCGTCGACCTCGTGCACGCGTTGGGTCCAGCTGTTGACCGACGCGGTGTCGGGCAGCAGCCCACCGGCGTCGATGGCAGTCCCGGCGGAGATCCGCTCGGGCGAGGCGCTGCGCGCGGTCAGCGCCAGCTCAGTCAGGGCGTGCGCTGATGGGTGCTCGCCGAGGCTCCCGGCCAGGGCGTGGGGATGGGCGTCACTGACGTGGTCGAAGGTGACCACGTCCACCAGCGCCGGTGGCGGGGTGCGCTCGGCCTCGACCAGGGCGGCATACGAGCCCGGCGGGCGGCGCACCGTCTGCGCGGCGTTGTTGATCAGAATGTCCAGCGGCCCCTGCGCGGCCACCTCGTCGGCCAGGGCGACCACCTGAGCCGGGTCACGCAGGTCGATCCCGACCACTCGCAACCGGTGCAGCCAGTCGGCGCTGTCCTCCATCGCGGCGAAGCGGCGCACCGCGTCGTTGGGGAACCGCGTCGTAATGGTCGTAAAAGCGCCGTCGCGCAACAGCCGCAGCGCGATGTACATGCCGATCTTGGCGCGCCCACCGGTGAGCAGGGCACTGCGCCCGGTCAGGTCGGTGCGGGCATCGCGCTTGGCTCGGTTGACCGCGGCGCATTCCGGACAAAGCTGGTGGTAGAAGGCGTCGACCACGGTGTGGTGGTTCTTGCAGATGTAGCAGGCCCGCGAGCGCAACAGCGTGCCCGCACTGGCCCCGACCGCAGTGGACACCAGCGGCAGACCTTGCGTCTCGTCGTCGATCCGTCCGGGTGCACCGGTAGCGGTGGCCGCGATGACGGCGCGGTCCGCGGTCGCGATCGCGTCACGTCTGGCGTCCCGACGGGCCTTCTTCACCGCCTTGAACAGCTTCGCGGTGGCCTGGCGCACAGCAACGGCATCGGGATGCTCTGGAGGCAGCGCCTCCACTTCGGAAAGCACCCGCAGGCACGTGCTGAGCTGGTCGGGATCGATCGCGGTCACCATCGAAGGGTACGGGGGTTGGGGCCAAAACCCGCTATCGAGCGAACGGGCCTACAGGTAGAGGTGGTGGGTGCGGTGTTGCGGCGAACGTGCAGGTTTTCCACGTGATGTGTGCAGGTCTGGCCGGAAAAGCTGCACGTTCGTCACAGCGCCCCGCACGGGACATAGGAGCGGAACCGCCGGCAAAACGGTGAGCCCCAGATATCAGTCGTAGATGACGTCGAGCCCCCGCCGCCGAAGATCGGCCAAGGTGTCCCGCATGCCTTGCAACTGCTCGGGTGAATGGCCCACCCAGTCGGCGATCTCCCCGACGATTCGCACCGGCTCACGGGTTCGGTAGGAGCGGGTCGGGTTGCCGGGAAGCTTCTTGTCGGTGACGTTCGGATCGTCCTCCAGCGCACCCTCGGGTTCGACGATGTAGATGCGGCCCCGCCCCTCACCGACGGCCATCTCGGCGCCCCACACCGCGGCATCCAACGTGCGGGTGACGTACACGTGGTTCATGATCCGGCCCGCTTCGTAATTCGATTCGCGTCCGGGCACCAGGCGATCACCCACCGCCAGGTCAGCCTTGGTGCCGTGCAGCAGCGCACCCGACTCGTGCACTTCAAACGGTTTCGGCGTACTCGTCACAATCTCCCCCATCTGGTCACGGACCGACAGATTGTGCAGCACGACAGGGGCCTTGCCACAAGCCCCACCCCCGGCCGTATATTGAGAATGGGAACAGATCCGCAGCGCCGGCTACCTCTCAGAGTTGATCGAGCAGACCGTCGACGAAACTGGACAGTCTCGTGAAATGTGTTCCGGGCCAATAGATCTGTCCGCAATCTTCGCAGCGGACGAAGTCGTTGTAATGACGGCGGGTCAACGGCTCAAGGCGGTCGCACACCTCATCCTTCGTCACCGCGGCCAATACCCCGTTGCACCGCACGCACCGAGTGAACGGCGCCACCCGCCGTCTCAGGTCCAGCCGCCGAATCACCTCCAGCGTCTGTTCCTCCGGTTGCTCGGAGTGGACGAACAAGCCATGCGTGATCGCCCGACGTTTCAACAGGCCCCGGTCGCGGGTCAGCAGGATCCGCTGTTGCTCCAGGCTGATGTCGGCCAGGCTGTGATCGTCGGCGTCGTTCGACCACCAGACGTCGAACCCGAGCACCCGGAGCAGCCGCGCCAGGCGACCAAGATTGACGTCGATCACGAACCGCGGCTCACGCAGCGGCTCGGGCCGTAGCCGGACCGTCGACTCGATATCGAGCGCCTCGAACATCGGGTACACCGCGATGCGGTCCCCCGCAGCCGGTCGGTGCTCGAAGCCCACCGGGTCCCCGTTCACCAGGATCAGGTCGATCTCGGTGTGCGGAATGCCCATGGCTTCGAGGACATCCTTGACGGTCTGATGGCTCTGGCAGGGACGGTGCACGGTCCGGCCGCGCGAGCCGGCTTCCACGAAGTCGTTGAGCTCGGCGTATGCCCGGACCGTCACGAAACCGGCCATATCGCCATAGTGACGCGCGGACTCGCTGCGGGCAATGAACATTGCCTCGACAACCTGGGCAACCTCGAACAATCGGCATAGCGTGAGGACATGACAGAGCCCATGGTCACCGTGGCCCACCCGCCGAAGGCGATGCTGCGCGTCGTCAATCCGGCCCTGCGGTTCATGTTGCGCACGCCGTTCGCCGGCTCCGCACGCAAGCAGTTCATGGTGCTGACGGTGCGCGGCCGAAAGACCGGACGGCAGTATGCAATTCCGTTGAGCGCACACGTCATCGACAACACTCTCTATGCGCTGACCGACGCGGCATGGAAGTACAACTTCCGTGACGGCGCCACGGCCGAAGTTCTGCACGACGGGCAGTCAACGTCGATGCGCGGCGAGCTCATTCACGACCCCGCGACCGTGGCGGATCTGTTTCACCGCTGTGCCGAGTCCTATGGCGTCAAACGCGCCCAGCGGATGATGGGGTTGACGTTCCGCGACCCACGCATCCCCACACTGGAGGAGTTCGCCGACGCGGTCGACCGAGCGCACCTCGCCGCGATCAAGCTGTCCCGCGATTAGCCGTCACTTGAGGCAGGTGTCGAACTCGTCTCGGATGCGCTGTTGCAGCGCCGACGCATCGGGCACGAGCAGTTCGGACTTGGTGCGGTCGCCGTTGACGTACTCGCATTTGCCGATCATCGCGCTGCCCGCCCAGCGTGGCTCGTCGAAACGGGCGCGGTCACCGTTCCAGCGCCAGGTGAGGCTGACAGGATGCTCGGGGCCGGCCTCGATCGCGTGGATGGTCCGCACGATGTCGTCATAGGCAGTCGCCCGCGTCGGCACGCCGAAGGTCAGATGCTCAACCCGCCCGTCGCGGACGCTGATCCAGCCCGGTTGGGCCGGCGCCGCTGCAGCCAGTTGCCCGTCGATACGCTGCTTTTCCACCGGGGACAACCGGGTGAAGATCATCCAGTGCGGATCGGCGACCCGGTTGGCGGCAGAGACTTCGATACCACCCGGCGGCCGGTCGGCGAAGATACGCAGGATGGCATCGACCGCGGCACCTGGTTTTTCGGCCTCCCGGATCTCTACCTTCGATGCATCGGGCGCGGCGCCGCTGAACCACTGGATCTCCCCGGCCGGGGCCTCGGCCCGAAGGCGACGCACCAGTCCGGTCACCTGCTCGACGTCATCGGGCAGATCGGCGCTTCCGGAAATCGAAGTCTGTTCGGCCACAATGATCTTCATCCGCTGGTCGAACTTCGCGAAGTCTTTGCCGCGTAGCTCGTCGAGCTGGGAGGTCACCGCTCCGACCTGCTGATCGCTGGCCTGCTCCATGTCAACACTGAGTTCGAACCGAGTGCCCTCGAGGATGCCGTTGTCATAGATCAGGTCGACCTCGGACACACCCGGCATCGCCGCGATGCGGTGCTTGATGTCGAGTGCTTCCTGTTCACGGTCGGGCGCGCCGGTGCAGCCACTCACGCCGACCATCACCGCGACAAGCAGTGCGGCGCCAACGGGTGCGAATCGCATGCTCATGAGCCTACGGCCGGTGCCGGCACCGGCGACGCGCCAATTCGCCCTACGGAACCGGCAAAGGCGAATAAACTTGTCGGCACCCCGCGTTACGTTCGCCTGTTCGCCAGTCGAGGAGGCACAGGATGGTCGAGAACAACCCGGGCGTGGGGAGCCGGTTCGGCAAGTATGAGCTGACCGCGCTGCTCGGCCGTGGTGGCATGGGCGAGGTCTACGAGGCTGTCGACACCGACAAGGGCCGGACCGTTGCCCTGAAGATTCTGCGCGCGGAGTTTGCCCACGATGAGCAGTTCCGAACCCGGTTCCTGCGCGAGTCGCAGGCGGCGGCGAGCTTGGAGGAACCCCACGTCGTGCCGATTCACGACTGGGGCGAGATCGACGGCAACCTCTGCATCGACATGCGCCTGGTCCGCGGGCAGACCCTGCACGACCTCATCAACAGCGGCCCGCTCGAGCCGCGCCGCGCGGTATCCATCGTCGAACAGATCGCCTCCGCACTGGACGCCGCGCACGCGCGCGGGCTGATCCACCGGGATGTCAAGCCGCAGAACATCATCGTCACCTCTGCGGACTTCGCCTATCTGCTGGACTTCGGTATCGCTCAGGCCCAAGGCGATTCGAGCCTCACCCAGGCAGACACGCGGATCGGCTCGTTCAGCTATATGGCCCCGGAACGGTTCGGCGACGAGCCGTGCTCGCCCGCCGCCGACATCTACTCGCTGGCCTGCGTGCTCTACGAGGCGCTGACCGCCGACGCACCGTTCCCGGCCCATAGCAACGAACAGCTGATCGCGGCGCATCTGACGACCCCGCCGCCGCGACCCAGTACGGCCCACTCGGGAATCCCGACGTCCCTGGATACTGTTATCGCGCGCGGCATGGCCAAGGAGCCCGACGACCGTTACGGCAGCGCCGGCGCATTGGGGCGCGCCGCGCAACGGGCGTTGCACACCACTGACGAGAGGGTCGCCGCCAGCGCCGAAACCATGATGGCGCCATATGTTTCACCGCAGCTGCTCACCGCACCGCCGGTCGTCGCGCACATCGCGCCCGGCGCCGCTGAGCCCGGACCGCCTCCACGGCAATCCTTGGTGCCGCTGGCGGCCGTCGTTCTGGTAGCCGCGCTCCTCCTCGGTGGGGTCGGGCTGGTCATCGGTCTGCTCCTGTCGAAAAACTCTGCAACAGTCGACTCGTCATCGGCACAGACGTCGGCGCTCGCACCGCCGACGGGCGTGACCGTCGCTGGGCCGACCGTGTACAAGACGGTGCCGGCGCCGACGACGGCTCCCACGCCGTCGTACACGCCGACGGCAACCCGCAACCCCGAAGCGTCGAGTTCGACACAGCTACGCCAGATCTCACTGGGTGACCACACGGTCGTGAGCACCCAGGGTTCCGATCGATGGGTGCCGCAATTGAGTTCCAAACGGCCGGGCGTCGTCGACCAAGGTGTGGTGTGGGACAACGAGTTGACGTTGGAAGAGCATCTGCGGCTGCGCCAGGAGTACGGCGCCAAGCTCCTGTGGTCCGGTGATTGGTCGACGTTCGACGCGCCCAACTTCTGGGTCACCATCGCTCCGATCACCTATCCCACCGCGAGTGGGGCGTTGGCCTGGTGCAGCGACCACGGTTTCGATCGGAATCACTGCTACGCGAAGCTCATCAGCACGACGCACGCCGTGGCCGGCAGCACCGCGTTCAATTGACCTGGTAGCGGAAAATTGGCGCCGTCGGCCCCCACATAGCGATGTCACAATCGCAGAGAGTGAGCTGAACGCAGCGCCATCCGTCGAAAGGACCTCGTCCGTTGTGGGTTTGGTACAACACCGCACCGCGGTGGGCTCGTTGGCTGTTCATATCGGTGTGGATGACGATGTGGTTCTTGTTGTTCGGGTGGGCAGTGGTTCACCCGCAATACCATTGGTGGACATCCTGGCCGGGCTGGGTTGTGGCCGTCGGACTGGCCGCATTCGGACTGCTCGCTGCCATCCCGGTCACAATGATCACGCAGCCGGTCGTGAACACGTACGCCACCGTGTTGAAAGGGCTCACCGCCGCGCAGCGTTCCGCTGTGGCCCGGGCGCTGCGAAGCGAACCGATACCCACTGACCCGGCCGTGCTGACCGCAGCCGTCCGCGCCATTGATCTCACCCGTGCATATCGGGATCGGGTCACCCCGGCACGTCGCCGTCTCAGCTGGGTGCTCATCGGGCTATTCGCGATTGCGCTCCCGGTCCTCGAATTCTTCGCGGACCAACCGCGACTCGCCCTGCTCTACCTGGCTATCGCCGTGATGTTGGTGGTCGGTCAGGTATGGCCGGCATGGGTCCGGCGTCGCCGTGAGCCGCATCTGGCACGGTTACGCGCCGCGGCCGACGCCGATCCGGAGGTTGCCGCTGCGGTCGCGCAAACCGTGGCACCTGCGGCGTCGCCCACAACCCGCCAGCGCTGGCTTCGAGCCGGTCTGGTCCTCCTGCTGGCTGTCGCGGCCGGGCTGACTTTCGGCATGCTGAGCCAGGTTTCCGGCCGCGACTGCCGAACCGCCATCGGTGCGGCTCGCTACATCAGCGACCACCGAGAGCTTCTCGATTCCAGCAGGATCGGCCCCGGCGGGCCAGATCTATCGGAGTACCGAGGATGGTCAACTCAATTGAGCCGCTACGCCGACCGGGTCGATGATCCGGCCGTCCGCCGACATCTGCAACAGGTCAGTGACCTTTCGGCCGAGGTAGTCGACGTTGTCGAACAAGCCCGCACCCCGGGACTCTCCAACGAGAGCATCGGTATCCAAAAAATGTTTTACCTCAACACTGTTCAACGATTGGTCGACGCGGATACGCAGATGGTGCAGCTCTGCCAGCGGTAAACCACGCTCACACCGTCACGGGCACTTCTCCGTGTCGATGCGCACCACCCCGAAGTCGATTTTGGTCGACGTACCGAACGTCGACCCGGGCGGCGGCGTCGAACTGCACACCTGCCAATTGCGGTCACTGATCTGCGCCCGGCCCTTCCCGGTCAGATCGGTCGAGCTGCTGAACCACACCTCGCCGTGCGTCAGCGACTGGATCGCGTCCTGTGCGCCCTGCAGATCCATCCCGATCAGATTCGGCATGGTCCACGACGGCGACGCCACCGCCGCCGGACTCGTCGCCAGAGCCACGGCCACCAGACCGACGACTGCCACCGATACACGCTTCATATCAACCTCCTGTTTGAAGTGAACCGCGCATCGTCGCACCAGCCACTGACAAGGCAGTTCCCCTGGCGTGCCTGTGACGAGCGTGCAGGCTTTCAACGCGATCTCGCAGTTCTGACGGAAAACAGTGCACGCTCGTCACAGCGTCCCCCAGACAGGACATTGGAAGAGCGCGATCAGGCCGGGCCACGGCCGTCAGGTATCGACGACCATCTCGACGAGCACCCGTCGCAGCAGCTTGCCGGTGGCGTTGCGCGGCAGTTCGTCGATGAACACCACATCGCGGGGCACCTTGTGCCGGGCGAGGTTGTTCTTCACATACAGCTTGACCTCGGCAGCGTCAGGACTGGCACCAGGTTCGGCAACAATGAAGGCCCGCAACCGTTTTCCGAATTCGACATCATCCACACCGACGACCGCCACCTCCGCGATGTCGTCGCGTTCCTCGAGTAGGTTCTCCACTTCCTGCGGGAAGACGTTCTCACCGCCGGAGACAATCATGTCGTCGTCGCGGCCGTCGACGAACAGCAGTCCGTTCTCGTCGAAATGGCCCATGTCGCCGCTGGACATGTAGCCGTCGATGATCTGTTTGGTGCGCCCATCGGTATAGCCCTGAAACGGCGCGCCGTTGCGGACGAAGATCCGGCCGCGGCGGTTGGCGCCTTCGAGCCGCTGGTCGTTGTCGTCGTAGAGCACCACCTCGCAGGTCACGGGGGCGCGGCCCGCAGTCCCCGGAGCCGCCCGCAGTTCAGCCGGCGTGGCAATGGTGGCGATGGCGCACTCCGTGGAGCCGTACATGTTGTACAGGACATCGCCGAAGGCATCCTGGACTCGGGTGGACAACTCCGGGCTCAGTGCCGACCCGGCGATCAGGATCACTTTCAACGCCGACATGTCGTACTTACCGATCACGTCGGGGCCCAGTTCGACCATCCGGTGCAGCATCGTCGGCACCGCTACCAGCATGTCGGCCCGGTGCTCTGCCATCAGCTTCAGCGTGCCCTCGGCGTTGAACCGCCGCGCCGTCACCACCTTGTTGCCCAACGCCGCACCCACCAGGTAGGTGGCCCAGCCGGTGCTGTGGAAGATCGGTGAGACGATCACCATGGTTCCCTTGCGCGGGAACGGAACTCGGTCGACGATCTGCGCCGTCGCGAACGGGGACACGGTGTCACGCGGGGCCCCCTTGGGCAGACCGGTGGTCCCGCTGGTGAGGATGACCGACCCTCCGGGCTTGCTCGGAGGGGGCAGCGGTCCGGTCGGGTTCGCTGCCACGATGTCGTCGATTGTCTGTGCGCCGTCAGGCAACTCGGCGTCATCGTCGACCCAGGTCAGTACCCGCGGAAGCTCGGCAGGCAGCGCGTCGAGCAGTCCGAGGAACTCGCTGTCGTGCATCACCACCCGCACGCCCTCGCGCGCGCATACCTCCGCGAACTGCGGTTTGGCGAAGCCGGTGTTCATCAGCACCAGCCGTACACCGAGTTTGCCGCAGCCGGCCATCGCGATGATGAGGCCACGATGATCCCGGCACAGCAACCCGACAACGGAGCCTTCCTTGAGACCCAGGCGTTGCAGTCCGTGCGCCAACGCCCAGGATTGGTCATCGACCTGCTTGTAAGTCAATGTGCCGCGCTCGTCGACAATCGCAGGCAGGTCCGCATACCGGCGCCCGCCCTGAATCGCCATGGTGGCCTGCGGCCCGTACAGCCGGGCAAGCTTGGCGCTGCGCACCACCGCGCCGATATCCAGGGGCTCGATGATGCCCCGGTCGACGAGGCGCGCGACCGCATGCCCCGACTCGACAACCTGACCCAGCTTTTGCCGAACTCCGGCTATTGCGTGCATGCCCCTGCCCCTCGCCGATTGCGCTGGACAGTAGCAGTGCTCGGGTCGTCCGTCACCGGGTCGGACGCGTCAAACCGGACCCTCACACCAAATGCCCCAATAACAACCACCAGCAACATCCATCTCGGTAACGTCGGCAGAGATGCGGAGGGCACTGACGTGTTGATGGCGGCGTTACGCGATCTGCAGTGGCGACGACGGCGATTCTTGATCGCCGCCGTCGGCACCGGGCTGGTCTTCGCCATGACGTTGGTGTTGACGGGCTTGGCCCATGGTTTCCGCGTGGAGGCCGAACGCAGTGTCGACGCGTTGGGCCTGGACGCGTACATGATCAAGGCAGGTGCGGCAGGACCGTTCCTCGGCTCGGCACCGTTGCCGCTCAGCGACGTCCAACGTGCCGCGCGCCTGCCCGGCGTCACCACCGCCGTCCCGCTGGTCTACGGCTCCTCGACGATCCCCAACAACGGCACCCCGCGCAACGTGAATGTGTTCGGCGTGCCCGAGTCGGGCCCGGGCACGCCGGCTCTGAAGGACGGCCGGGCCCCGCACGCCCCCGACGAGGTTGCGGTATCGACGACGATGGACCAGCCTATCGGCTCCGATGTCGCGGTCGGGGCGGCGAAACTACGCGTCGTCGGTCTGGTCGACGACCTCACCGCCCTGGCTGCCCAGGACAACATCTACCTGACGGTGCCCGGCGCCCAGCAGCTGCTGTTCTCGGGGCAGAAGCTGATCTCCTCGGTCGGCATCATCGGGACCCCGGGACCGCCGCCACCGGAATTCCGCATCGTCGACCGGTCGGGCGCCATCGACGACATGGTGCGCGCACTGCGGGGCGCCAACCAGGCGATGAGCCTGATGGCCGGTCTGCTGTGGGCGGTCGCGGTGTTGATCGTCGGCTCGGTGATCTACCTGTCGGCGCTGGAACGCACCCGCGATTTCGCGGTGTTCAAAGCGGTCGGCGTGGCCAGCCGATCGATCATGGCCGGCCTGGCGATGCAGGCCGTGACGGTCGCGCTCCTGGCTGCCGTGCTGGGCGCGGGCCTGTCATTGCTGCTCGGACCGCTCTTCCCGATGCGCTGCGACGTGCCCACCGTGGCATTCGTCGCGCTACCGATCGTCGCCGTCGTGGTCGGCCTGCTGGCCAGTGTGGCCGGGCTGCGCCGCGCCGTGAACGTCGACCCAGCCCTGGCATTCCGAGGACCCTGACATGGCCGACTTAGTCGTCAAAGACCTCGTCGTGGAGTACTCCAGCGGCGGCTACGCGGTACGCCCGATTGACGGGCTCGACCTTGAGGTGCCCGCCGGATCGCTGTCAATTCTCTTGGGCCCCAGCGGTTGCGGGAAGACCACGCTCCTGTCGTGCCTGGGCGGGATCCTCAAGCCGACCGCGGGTCGTATCGAGTTCGGCGACATCGACGTGACGACGCTCGACAAGAAGGCACTCTCGGATTACCGGCGCGACACCGTCGGCATCGTGTTCCAGGCCTTCAACCTGGTGCCCAGCCTGACCGCGTTGGAAAACGTGATGGTGCCACTGCGCGCCGCGGGCCGGACACGGCGTGAAGCCCGCGAACGCGCCACCGAACTGCTCACCCGCGTCAACCTTGAGGGCCGATTGCACCATCGCCCCGGCGATCTCAGTGGCGGGCAGCAGCAACGTGTCGCGGTGGCTCGTGCGATCGCCCTCGATCCGCCGCTGATCCTGGCCGACGAGCCGACCGCACATCTGGACTTCATCCAGGTCGAGGAAGTGCTCCGGCTCATCCGTGAGCTCGCCAGCGGCGAGCACGTCGTCGTCGTCGCCACCCACGACACCCGCATCCTGCCGCTGGCCGACCACGTGGTGGAGCTCGTTCCGCACGTCGCCGTCGAACATCAGAACACCGAGACCGTGACCATCGCGGCCGGCGAAGTGTTGTTCTCCCAGGGCGAGATGGGCGACCAGATCTACATCATCACCGAAGGCGAGATCGAACTGGCCCGCGAATTGGCCAGCGGTGGTGAGGAAGTCATCAAGGTCGTCGGCCCTGGCGACTACTTCGGGGAGATGGGGCCGTTGTTCAGCCTGCCGCGATCTGCCACCGCGCGCGCGAAGACCGATGCTATCGTCGTCGGCTACACCATCCAGGCGTTCCGGGAACTGCTCGGCCCCACCGGCGCCCGCAATCTCATCGGGCAGCCCGAAGCCGAGGACTCAAATGACTGAACTCGACACCCGTGTCGCGGTATACCTCGACTTCGACAACATCGTGATCTCCCGCTACGACCAGGTCAACGGCCGCAACTCATTTCAGAAGGACAAAGCCAAAGGCCTCGAGGCCGACAAGCTCACCAAGGCCACCGTCGACCTGGGTGCCATCCTCGACTTCGCCTCGTCCTTCGGCACGCTGGTGCTCACCCGCGCGTACGCGGACTGGTCAGCCGACCTCAACGCCGGATACCGCGAGCAGCTAGTCGGCCGCGCCGTCGATCTCGTGCAGCTCTTCCCCGCCGCCGCGTATGGCAAGAACGGTGCGGACATCCGGCTGGCCGTCGACGCGGTCGAGGACATGTTCCGGCTTCCCGACCTCACCCATGTCGTGATCGTGGCCGGGGATTCCGATTACATCCCCCTCGCCCAACGCTGTAAACGGCTGGGCCGCTATGTCGTCGGCATCGGGGTGGCCGGATCCTCCAGCCGCGCACTGGCCGCCGCGTGCGACGAGTTCGTCATCTACGACGCACTCCCCGGAGTCCCCACAGTCACTCCCGAGCCGGAACCCAGACAGCAGAAGCGCAGCCGCAAGACAGAAGAACCCGACCCCCAGGCCGAGGCGACCGCGCTGCTCACCCGCGCCCTGCAGATCGGCCTGGAGAAAGACGACGACGTCGAGTGGCTGCACAACTCCGCAGTCAAACGCCAGATGAAGCGGATGGACCCGTCGTTCAGCGAGAAATCGTTGGGCTTCAAGTCGTTCAGCGACTTCCTGCGGTCGCGCTCCGATGTCGTCGAGTTGGACGAGAGTTCGACGACGCGGATGGTCAAGCTGCGGTAGCACCGGCCAACGCCTCAGACCCCCAGCCGCCCCGACAATCGGTTCAGCCGGTCCAGGCTTACCCCGTCAAGCCCGGTAAACGACACAGTTTTCCCGCGCGACGAGTACTTGGTCCTGATCGCATCGAGACTCGCGACGGACGACGCGTCCCACACCGACACACCGGACATGTCGATCACCACCTCGGCGGGATCATCGGCGTAGTCGAATTGGTGCACCAGGTCATTGCTGGACACGAAGAACAGGTCTCCGCGGACCCGATACGTCCGCGCGCCGTCCGGTCCGGTGACGGCCGTGACCGAGGTGAAGTGGGCGACGCGGCGGGCGAACGCCACCATCGCCGTGAGCACCCCGAGTGACACCCCGATGGCAAGGTTCCCGGTGGCGACCGTCGCGATGACGGTGATCACCATGATCAGGGTTTCACTGCGCGGCAGCATCTTCAGAGTCCGTGGCGTCACGCTGTGCCAGTCGAAGGTCGCGAACGACACCACGATCATGACGGCCACCAGCGCGGCCATCGGGATGCGTCCGACAAGGTCCCCCAGCGACACCACCAGGATCAAGACGAACACCCCGGTCAGCAACGTGGACAGTCGGGTGCGGGCGCCGGCCACCTTGACGTTCATCATCGTCTGCCCGATCACCGCGCAGCCACCCATGCCGCCGAAGAACGCGGTGACCACATTGGCCATGCCCTGCCCGCACGCTTCACGGGTCTTGTTGGACGGTGTGTCGGTGATGTCGTCGACCAGTTTGGCCGTCATCAGCGACTCCAGCAGCCCGACGAGCGCCGCACCCAACGCGTAGGGCGCGATCACCTGCAGCGTGTGCAAGGTCAGTGGAACGTGCGGGAACCCGGGTACGGGCAGCGAATCAGGCAGAGCCCCTTGATCTCCCACGTCGGGCACGTCCCAGCCACACACCACGACCGCAAGCGTCAGCACCAGCACCGCCACCAGGGGCGCGGGCACCGCGGTGGTCACCTTGGGCAGCAGAACCATCAGCGCGATGCCCGCCACGGTCAACGGATACACCAGCCACGGCACGTCGACCAGATGCCGCAGCTGCGACACCAGCACCAGGATCGCCAGCGCGTTGACGAAGCCCACCATGACACTGCGCGGGATGAACCGCATGAGCTTCGCGACCCCGAAGAACGCCAGCAGCATCTGGATGATGCCGGCCAGCAGGATCGTGGCGACGAGGTAGCCCACCCCGAACTCCCGGGATACCGGGGCGACGACAAGCGCGACTGCCGCGGTGGCGGCAGTGATCATCGCGGGCCGACCGCCGGTGAAGGCGATGGTGATCGCCATCGTCACCGTCGAGAACAGGCCCACTCGGGGATCGACCCCGGCGATCACCGAGAACGCGATGGCCTCGGGGATCAGGGCCAGCGCTACGACCAACCCCGCCAGCACCTCGGTGCGCAACACTGCCGGCGACCGGAGCGACGGCACGCGCGGTCCGGTTGACGGCGCGCGGAATCCGGGGATGGTGATACTCATCGAAACTCCTTGGTGGAAAACCAGTTATGCAGCCGGGCGGTGCCCGAGAAAGTCCAAGATGGCGCGTCGGCGCCGTTGGTAGGACTCCTCGAACTGCGCCGCGGGGGTGCGGGGCTGCTCGATCGTGATGACATCGGCCACGGTGGCGGGACGATGGCTCAACAGCACGATCCTGTCGGCCAGCAGCAGCGCCTCGTCGACATCGTGAGTGACGAACAACAGCGTCATCTTCTGCGTCTCCCACACCGACATCAGCAGCTGTTGCATCTCCAGGCGCGTCTGCGCGTCCAACGCACCGAACGGCTCATCCATCAGCATCACGTGCGGCTCACACGCCAGGGTCCGAGCCAGCTGCACCCGTTGCCGCATACCGCCGGACAGCTGGCTCGGCAGGTGGTCCAGGTACGCGCCGAGCCCCACCTGCTCCAGCCGGGCGGTGGCGGTGTCTTTGAGTTGCCTGCCACGCATTCCGCGGAGCTTGAGCGGGAACTGGACGTTCTTGAGCGCCGACCGCCATGGGAACAGTGCGTCCTCCTGAAACACCATGGCGCACTGGGCGGCATTGCCGGTGACGGGTGCACGGTCGACGGTCGCCGTGCCGCCCATCGGTTTGAGCAGCCCGGCCAATGCACGCAGGATGGTCGACTTGCCACACCCGGACGGACCCAGGAAGACGACGACCTCGCCGGGTTCGATCGTCAGGGTGATGTTCGCTGCGACGACGCCGTTGAACCCGAGTTGCAGCTGCTGGAGGTTGACGGCACCGGCGCTCATCGGGAGGCCCTCGGCAGCCAGCGGTTGACCCGCCGTCCGACGCGCTCGACCAGCCAGGCCGTGCCCAGCCCGAGCGCACCGATGGAGATCATGCCGACCACCACGCCGGCGTAGTCCAGCAGCCCGTAGGCCTGCCACGTGTAGTACCCGATGCCGAACTGGCCCGAGATCATCTCCGCACTCACCACACAGATCCACGCGACACCCATGGACACCGACAGCCCGGCGAAGATGCCCGGCAGGGCGCCCGGGATGATGACGTGAAACAGCAACGACATCCGGCCCGCACCCATGGTCTGCGCCGCTTCCTCCCACACCTTCGGCATCGAATCCATGGCGTGAATCGTGCTGACCACCACCGGGAAGAACGCCGCGAAGAAGGTGATGAACACGATCCCCTGCTCGCTGGACGGGAACAGCAGGATGGTCAGCGGCACCAATGCGATCGCGGGGATCGGCCGGATCAGTTCGATGAACGGCCGCAACGTCATTCGGGCGATCTCGGAGCGACCGACCAATACACCCAACCCGATGCCGACCACCGCGGCGAGGCCGAAGCCCAGCAGGATCCGCTGCAGGCTGGCCAGCAAGTCGTCGTAGTAGGTGCCCGAGCTGACCCGCGCCAGCAGGGTCTGCATGACCGCTTCCGGTGTCGGCATCCGATTGAACCGCAACCAGGCCACGACATTGTTGGCCGTCAGCAGATGCCAGGCCACCAGGAAAACCGTGATCGGGATCAGCGGCAGCACCAGCGCAGGCACACGCCGGGTGACGGATGCGGGCAACAGGTCAGCGACGCTGCGCCGCATGGACTTTCCGGTCTTGCTGGTCGGTGACCACAACCGCGGTGCAGCGATCGTGGGCCGTGTCATGAGCTCGGTCATGCGGTTTCCTTTCTGGGAGGGGTTTAGCCGGCGGTGCGGGACTGCCCCACGGCAGCCGGGTAGGCGACGGGTACTGCCTGCGGATGGTTCGTCCGGTAGGTGTCGGCACCAGCGCCGGTGGCGAACGGCTTGTACCGCTGAGTGGGTGATGCGGCGGGATCCTGGAGCCACACAGCGTGATCGGCGAAGATCCTCAGCCCGGTGAGGGTGTCGGGCACATACGCCGCCCGCACCTCGGGCATCGCAGCCACCCTCCGCAGCAGGCACGTCGGGGTCGCAGCGGCGTCGGTGGTCTCCGATCCGGACGCCCACACCTCAGAGGCCTGCGCCGGATCGCCCACCGGCAGCCCGCACACGTCGTCGAAACCGGTGAGCGTCATCGGATTGGCCACACTGGCGCGGCGCTGCGGGTATCGGTCTCCGAACAGCTGCCGAAGGTAGCCGTCGTTGACGAAGCCGGGAACGTCGAAATCCTTTGTCACCGAGCCCCGCCCGACCAGATAGTCCTTGACGGTTGCGAACGCGGTGAGGAATTGCTCCTTGAGGGTCATGTCGAAGCTGACCAACCCGTTGGGTCCGTTGTACAGGTAGATCACTTCGGGTTCGATGCCGGTCAGCTCCCCCACCCGCTTCGCCGCTGCGAGCGGATGAGCGACGACATCGTCGGTGGTCGACTTCATCGCCCGCAGGAACGCCGCCATCACCTCTGGATGACCGCCGGCGAACTGCTTGCGCACGACCACACCGTGGAACGTGGGCACATTGTTGTCACCGCCGTCGTACAGCAGCCGCCCTTGATTGCGGTAGATCACCAGCTGCGGCCACGGCACGAACTGCGCCAAGCCATCGACCTGCCGGCCGTCGATCGCCGACGCCCCCACCGACGGGTCCTGGTTGACGATGTGCACGGCGCCCTTGTCGATGCCGCTGTTACGCACCGCCGACGAGAACATCCCGTCACCGGCCGACCCCAGGCTGGTCGACACCTTCTTGCCCGCCAGGCCGGCAAGCGTCTGGACAGTGGAATCCATCGGTACCACAACCTGATTCAACGAGCCGCGCAAGTTGTAGCCGGTGGTCGCGATCATCTCGGTGGCCGCGTCGTCGTATTTGCGGGTCTTGGATCCGTTGGTGAGCAGCGGATAATCGCCCATCGAGCCGATGTCGACGTGAGTGGCGATCATCTGCGCGGTCAGCGGGGCGCCGGAGGCGAAGTCCTGCCACACCACCCGGTACCTGGTGCCGGTCTGCGCGCCCAGTGCCTTGAGCTCGTTCTCGAAGTCACCGCGGTCACGCAGCAGGGTGCCGGCGTTCACGGTGTTGATGGTCTTGGATTGATAACCGACGTTGACCACCACGGTCGGCTCGGAGAGCAGGCCGCAGCCGGTGAGCAACTGCGCGCCGCCCACCGTGAGCGCGGTCAGCAGAGCAGCCGAACGGGCCCGCCACCGACCGCGTGGGAGCTGTTGTACCTCATCCATGCCGACAAGAGTCGACGGCTTCTGTTACCTCACTGTCATGTGAGGTTGCGCAGCAGTTACGCCATCCGCACACAAACAACGCCTCGGTTACGCCACCACTACCACCCTGGAAACCCGCCTACGTTTCGGAAACGCTTGCAACCGTGAGCATTCCGATCGAACCCGACTACAGGTTCACACTCGCCAACGAGCGCACCTTTTTGGCCTGGCAGCGTACCTCGCTCGGGCTGCTCGCCGCGGCCGTCGCGGTGGTGCAATTCATGCCCGAACTGACAGTTCCGGGACTTCGGCACATACTGGGTGCGACGGTCGGGGGCATGGCGATCCTGACGGCCGTCGCGGGCCTGCGCCGGTGGGCCCAAGTCGATCGCGCGATGCGCCACGACGAGCCACTGCCCCGACCCGCCGCGCCCACCTATCTGACCGCCGGCCTGGCGATGATGGGGCTCGCAGCCGTGGTTCTGGCGATCACCGTCACCGTGCGATGACGCGCCGGGCACTGGCCGAAGACCGTGGGCTGCAGGCCGAACGGACGTCGTTGGCGTGGACCCGGACTGCACTGGCCGTTGCGGCCTCCGGGGTGCTGGTGCTACTGCGCGACGGACACCTCGTCGGTGCACCGGCACGCCTGATGGTGGTGGCCACCGCGGCGCTGCTAGCCCTCGGCGTGTACTCCGTGGGCGCGCGACGACGCCACCAGTTACTGACAGACCCGCGGGGTTCGGCGGCATCTGGCCGGAGATTCGTTCCAGGTATCGGGCTCGCCGTCATCGCCGAGGCACTTCTGGTGATGGCGTACCTGGCAATGCCCGCCGGGCCGTGATCTCCCGGTCTTGCGCAGCCCACACCTTCTGCCGCACCCGATCCGCGATATTCGTTCGGTCCACCATCGTTTGCGTCACCCACACCACCGCCCAGCCGTACGACTCAAGGTCGGCCGTTTGTGTGTGCACCCATGTTCGGTGATCCGGAGAATCCGTTTCCTCATCGCATTCGACAGCCACCTTCCAGCGACGCCACCCCATCGCCACTCGGGTGCACTCCAAACCCCACTCGTCATAGAACGGGACCTGCGTTTCCAGTCCCGGTATGCCGATGTAGCGCAGCCGAAGCCGAGTTTGCGTCTGGAGCGGCGTTTCGGCACCGCCGTCTGCGTCTGCCAGTGATATTCGCAGCCGGTCGACGCCCCGAATCCCTCGATTCGCTTCGGCCAATGACCACACCTTCGCGCGGTCAAGCCCGGTCTTGTTCATCAACGCATCCAAGATCGGTACCGCTTGGGCGTACGGCAGCAGCCGGCCCAAGTCGAACGCTGTGCGCGCGACCGTGGTGACCCGCATGCCGTCGGACTCGCAGACATCCTCTGGTGCAAGGGCATACGAATGGACCCGCAACCCGGGCGGCGCGTGACGATTGGCTCGCACGACCTCGGCCGGCGCACCGACGTCCAGCCACTTGGTGCCATGGACCGCCGCGGCTGACACTCCGCTGATCACTGCGGATGGGCCGGCGAACAGCCACGCCGCCTGAGCCCGCAACAGCGGCGTCAGGGCGACCTCATTGTCCAGATACACATTGCGGTAAACGGCACGAAACTTCGTCTCGAGTTGGCGCGAGGTGAGCAGCCCCGCCCGGACCGCCTCGCGCCCGAGAAACGGCTGTCCGTTCATGGGGCAAGCATCGGCCGGCCGACCGACAATTCTCACGGCCCGGCCAGGGTTATCCACAGGGATGTCTCTGGGTTGTAGTGGGTGTCGGCGCACTGTGACGAGCGTGCAGGATTTCCGCGCGATCTCATCGTTGGGGCGGCAAAAGCCGCACGTTCGTCACAGCGGCCTGACCGGGATATACATGGCGGAGACCCGGAGAAATTGCAGGTCAGGAGGTCAGACGTCAAGAAAGCGAACGTCTTTGGCGTTGCGCGTGATGAAACTGCGCCGCGCTTCGACGTCTTCACCCATGAGAATCGAGAAGAGTTCGTCGGCCGCGGCGGCATCGTCGAGGGTCACCTGACGCAATACCCGCACCGAGGGATCCATGGTGGTCTCCCACAGTTCCTTGGCGTCCATCTCACCCAGACCCTTGTAACGCTGGATACCGTCATCGACGTTGATCCGCTTGCCCGCGGCCTTACCCGCCTCCAACAACCCGTCACGCTCCCGGTCGGAATACGCGAACTCGGGTTCCTGACGCTGCCACTTGAGCTTGTACAACGGCGGCTGGGCCAAGAAGATATGCCCGTGCTCGACCAGCGGTTTCATGAACCGGAACAGCAGGGTCAACAACAACGTCGAGATGTGCTGACCATCCACATCAGCATCGGCCATCAACACGATCTTGTGATACCGCAGCTTGGCCAGATCGAACTCGTCATGGATACCGGTACCCAGGGCGGTGATGATCGCCTGGACTTCGGTGTTCTTCAAAACCCGGTCGATACGCGCCTTTTCGACGTTGATGATCTTGCCGCGCAACGGCAGGATCGCCTGAAACATCGAGTCCCGGCCACTCTTGGCCGAGCCGCCGGCCGAATCACCCTCCACCACATACAGTTCCGACTTCGTCGGATCGGTGGAGCGGCAGTCGGCCAACTTGCCCGGCAGCCCACCGATGTCGGTCGCGCTCTTGCGACGAACCAGTTCACGGGCCTTGCGGGCGGCGATACGCGCCTGAGCTGAGGAGGCGACTTTGGTGACGATCATCTTGGCCTCGGCGGGGTTGGCCTCGAACCAGTGGCTCAACTGCTCGTGACAGACCTTCTGCACAAACGAGCGAACACCAGCATTGCCCAGCTTGGTCTTGGTCTGGCCCTCGAACTGCGGTTCGGCCACCTTCACCGACACCACCGCAGCCAAACCCTCGCGGATGTCATCACCGGTCAGGTTGGGGGCGTGGCCCTTGGCGCCGTCCTTGAGAAGCTTCTTGTCCCTGGCGTACTTGTTCACCACGGTGGTCAACGCCGCGCGGAAACCCTCCTCGTGCGTACCACCCTCATGAGTGTTGATCGTGTTGGCGAACGTGTGCACCGACTCGGAGTAACCGGCGTTCCACTGCATCGCGATCTCGACCTCGTGACCGGTGCCCTTACCGTCGAATCCGATGATGCTCTGCTGGATCGGGTCTTTCACCCGGTTGATGTGCTTGACGTAGTCGATCAATCCGCCCGGATGGTGAAAGGTGCGGGTGTCACCGTCGGGCCCACGGTGATCGGTGAGCGTGAGGAGCAGTCCCTTGTTGAGGAAGGCCATCTCCTGCAGGCGCCGGGCGATGGTCTCGGCGTTGTATTCGGTGGTCTCGAAAACCTCAGCGTCCGCCCAGAATCGGACCGTGGTGCCGGTGCGCTTCGAGGGGTTGCCGCGGGCGAGGGTGCCCGGTTCGGAGTAGTCGTAGTGCTGGAACCATTCGTGGCCGTCCCGGTAGACGGCCACTTCGAGCCGCGTGGACAGCGCGTTGACGACGGACACTCCCACGCCGTGCAGACCACCCGACACCTGGTAGGACTCGCCGTCGAACTTTCCTCCCGCGTGCAGTTGGGTCATCACGACGTCGATGGTCGGAATACCCGTCTCGTGCATGGCAACCGGGATGCCGCGCCCGTCATCAGACACCTCGACGCCGCCGCCGCGCAGTAGCGCGACGTCGACGCGGGTGGCGAACCCGGCCATGGCCTCGTCGACCCCGTTGTCCACGACCTCCCACACCATGTGGTGCAGGCCGCGTTCGCTGGTCGACCCGATGTACATCCCGGGGCGCTTGCGGACGACGTCGAGTCCTTCCAGGATCGTGATCGATTGGGCACCATAGCTGGTGGCGGTCATGGCCGGGTCTCCTCTTCGGCGATTACTGGCTGCGGGCAGGCACGAAGTCGATGGGTGCGCCGGCCGGGATCAGCTCCTCCTGCTCGACCGTGGCATCGAACTCCTGAATGAAGCGGTACGCATGCTGCATCACCCACCACCGCACCCAGGTCTGGTTGACTGCCTCCCGCTCCTTCGGATCCTCAAGGAGATTCGTGATGCGCGCGAAGCCCAGCGGGATCTCCGGGTCGTGGAAATGCTGCTGACGCTTGAAGTTGATCTTGAACTGCGACCACTTCACCGCATGCAGCTCTTCGTTGAGCCACACCATGCAGCCCTCACGCTTGGATTCCTCAGCGCCGGCGAAGAATTCCCGCTGATCGATGCCGTCAATGACCCGGTCTTCGGGGATCTCGCAACCGACCCACCGCAGCAAGGTCGGGAACATGTCGGTGACGTGCACCATCTCGTTGCTCTCGCGCGGCGTAACCTGGCCCGGCCAACGGATCAGGCACGGTGTACGGATACCGCCCTCGGCGGAACTGAAGTACGAACCGTCGAAGAACCCTGCAGTTCCACGTCCGGCCAGATGATCTTCGGCACCGTTGTCACCGGCCATGATGACGATGGTGTTGTCCTCGATGCCCAGTTCGGTCAGCGTATCGAGAATGCTGCCGAAGTCGTGGTCGAGCATGAGCAACGAATCACCCCACGCCCCATTGGTGCTCTTGCCCTTGAACTCCTCGCGGACCTCCATCGGGAAATGCATCAACGAGTGGTTGTGGTACAGGTAGAAGGGCTTGTCTTCTTCGACGCTGCGCTTCATGAACGCCTTTGCACGGCGGTCGTATTCGCCGTCCACCTCACCCTTGAGCTTGACTGTCAGCTGCTGGTCGGTGGTCCGGACGCCGTCGGCCTTGGTTCCCTCGTACATGTAGGAGTAGCCGTCGCGCTCGGCCTTGTACCAGGGATCGTCGGGCCACAGGCACTCGTCGTAGGTGCGGGCCGGGCCGTACCACTCGTCGAACCCGTGATCGGTCGGCCATCGACCGTCCTCGGCACCGATGTGCCACTTGCCGAAACACGCTGTGGCATAACCTGCTTCGGACAGAATGTCGCCCATGGTGCGTTCCCAGGCCACGATGCCGCCACCATTTCCGCCGAGCGCGATGGTGTGGTTGCCGGAACGGATCGGGTAGCGCCCGGTCATCAGCGCCGAACGGGTGGGTGTGCACTGCGGTTCGACGACGAAATGCGACAACTTCAGCGACTCGGCGGCGAAGGCGTCCATCCGGGCGGTGTCAGCGCCACGAAGGATGCCACCGCCATAGCAGCCGAGCTCGCCCATACCGAGGTTGTCGACGTGGAAATACACGATGTTGGGTTTTTTGGGCATGGTTGAACTACCTCTCTCTATACATGGGTGAAAACCGTTGGAGGTGAAGCGGAAAGCTGCCGGCTACTTTGGCGGCGACGCCTGATCAGGCGACCGCGCGGCAATCGTCATCAACGAGCACCGATCCCCGCGATAGCGCACGGTCTCGAAGTCGAACGGGGTTCCGTCTTCCAGATGGGTCAACCGATGCAGCAGCAACAGTGGTGCACCGGAACGGATTTGCAGAAGTTCGGCAGTACTGGCGTCCGCGGAGACCGACTCCACCGTCATCTCGGCCCACCCCAGCCGCATGCCCAGCTCGCGTTCGATCAAGGCGAAGACGTCCTGGTGATCGAGATTGGCATCGACCGGGATCGCGCCGATCCGCAACGACGTGGTGTCGAGAGACAGCGGCACACCCCCGACCGACCGCAACCGCTCGATGAAGAGGATCGGGGCGTTCTCAGGCAGTTGGAGCTTGGCCGCGACAAATGGGGATGCGACCGATTCACGCACCGACAGCACTGTGTTCTCCACCGGTAGCTGGTGCCCGGCCAGGGACTCTGCCAGACCTTCGAGCCGATCGATACGCTGGCTCAGCTTGGCGCCGGTGACAAAGGTTCCCGCACCCTGCACCCGGGTGATCAGCCCTTCGCCGCGAAGTAGTTCGAGCGCCTCACGGATGGCATTGCGGCTCACCCCGAACTCGGCGGCGAGCTCGTTCTCCGACGGCAGCATCGGACGGGCCGCCGCCAATCCGCCGTACACCCCGTCAAGGATCTGGCCGCGCAGAACATCACGGGCCCACCGGGCGGCGTCAGCCCGGGTGCCGGCGTATTCCCTGGTCGCCGGACGAGGAAAGTCCTTCGGCGGGATGTGCGGGCGGCGGGTCATGACCTCACTGTGCCACCGCGGACACCAGGTGGCGATACGGCGCGTGTTACGCCACCTGTTACTTCGTAAAGCCCTAGGCCAGCGGCTATGAGGCAGCGTTTAGGCGCGACATCCGCCACCACGCTCTAGTTCGACACGCAACGAAAACCGATGTGGGTGGTCGCGCTGTCCTGTGATTGCGAGGACCGGGCGGCGGGGCGGTAGCGGTGGCAGTACTCAGGTGCGCACAGGTGCGACCCGCCCTTGAGCGTCTGCATCACCGATGGGTCGGCGACAGGAGCGGGGCAACATCCCGATACCTCGGCGACGGCACGATGCCCAGGCGTGAAGCGGGTGGCGGTCCACTCCCACACGTTCCCGATCATGTCCACCAGGCCAAAAGCGTTCGGCGGGAACGTGCCAACCGGTGAAGTCCCCATCCAACCCAGGGCCCCGTCGTTGCGGTACGGGAACCGGCCTTGCCACGTGTTGGCCATCAGCTGCCCGTCCGGTCGGACATCGTCACCCCAGGCATAGACAGTCGTCGCGCCTGCGCCGGCCGCGTACTCCCATTCATCTTCGGTCGGCAGCCGTCGCCCCACCCAGGCTGCGTACGCCGCCGCATCCGGGTACGCGACCTGGACCACCGGGTGATCAGGCCGGTCGACGACCGTTGACCCGGGCCCCGTCGGATGCTTCCAACATGCCCCCTCCGCCCATGTCCACCATTGCCGCCAGTTCCGCAGGTCCACCGGGCCATCGGTCGGTTGGAAGACCAGTGCGCCCGGGACGAGCTCTTCGGCGGGCACCCCCGGAAATGCCGCAGGATCCAGTTGCTGCTCGGCCACCGTGAGATAGCCCGTCTCAGCCACGAACTCGGCGAACTGGGCATTGGTGACCGGATGCCGCTCGATGCCGAACGGTGCAACCGTCACGTCATGCACCGGCGACTCCTCGGGATAGAAGTTCTGCGATCCCATGCGGTATGTGCCGCCGTCGAGTGCGACGAGTTCGGTGAGCATGCGGACAGACTAGGTAGGTCCCGAACCTGGCGCAGCCCGGCTCTTCTCCGGCCCGGCGCCACCGCCGGCACGGATCTTGGCTATCGCCGGCTCCGGATACCCTGCCCCGCGCGCCGCCCGGAACACCTCCTCGCCGACCACATCCACCCGCTCCCCCGGCACCAGCGCGATGACGCAGCCGCCAAACCCGCCACCGGTCATCCGCGCCCCGAGCGCACCGGCCCGCACCGCGGTTTCAGCAATCAGATCCAGATGCGGTGTGGTGATCTCGAAGTCGTCGCGCATCGAGGCGTGCGAGGCGGTCCACAGCTCACCGACCGCCGCAAGGTCCGAAGAGGCCATCGCCGCAACACAATCGAGCACCCGCTGGTTCTCAGTCAGCACATGACGCGCGCGCCGGGCATCGACCGGATCGGTCACCGCCGCGAGCGCTGAGGCGGAAGAGATCTCCCGAAGCGAGGCCACCCCGAGATCGGCGGCAGCCCGCTCGCACGATGCCCGCCGGGCCGCGTATTCGCCGCCGGCATGCGCATGTCTGGCCCGGGAGTCGATCAACAGCAGCGCCACGCCGGACACCTCGGGATCGAAGGGCACCGACTGCACGCTGACGTCGCGGAAGTCGATCAGCATCGCCTTGCCGGGCTGACCGAACAACGAGGCCAACTGATCGAGCAATCCCGTTGGTGCACCGACATATTCGTTCTCGGCCTGCTGAGCGATGTGCGCCTGATCGACGCGATCGAGTTCGACACCGACTGCGGTGAGCAGCGCACCGAGCACCGCGCATTCCAACGCCGCCGACGACGACAGCCCCGACCCGATCTCGACCTCACTCGTGATCGTCATCGTCCCGCCCGGCACGGCAATCCCGGCATTCAGCAGCGCCCACACCACCCCGGCGACATACGCCGCCCACCCCGTCACGTCTCCGGGCACGGTGTCCACACCGATCCGCACCGGCCCGTCAGCCAACGCGCTCGACACGTCCAGCACACCCGATGAGTCCGGGTCGAAGTCGACAAAGGTCCGCTGCGGCAAGGCGACCGGCAGCGCAAGTCCCGCGTTGTAGTCGGTGTGCTCGCCGATCAGATTGACCCGGCCCGGGGCAGAGTATCTGATGCGCACTAGCCCTGATCCACCCGATGGGCGCTGCGGAAGCGGTCCAGATAGGCCGGCCAGTCCCAACCGGACAGGAACTGCGTCGTCGCCGCGTAGCCCTTGTCGTACAGCGCCGCGGCCTCGTTGCGGCTGATGTCGAAGTCGAGCACCCCGACATCGGTCGAATCCACCTGGATCGCACGCGTCTTCACCCACGGCAGGCTCAGATGAGCCTGGTCATGACCGACCAGCATGGTGGTGAGCAGGCTTTCCAGGAAGGTCGGTTCCCCACAACGCAGCATCCCCAACCCGGGGATGAGCTGCTCGGCGGACGGCGCGGGCAGATAGGGCACCACCGTCACACCGAAGGTGGGCCAGCGCGGCACCGCACCGTCGGGCCGGTCGAACGAGTCGATGGGGAAATTCGACAGCACTCCACCGTCCACCAACGTGCATGGTTGCCCGTCAGCAGTTTTCAATGTGACCGGATGGAACAGGAACGGGATCGCCATCGAGGCGCGCACCGCGTCGGCGACGAGTTGCTCGTCGGGGTCCAGGCCGTAGACCCGGCGGTAATCCCAGGGCAGACGAACCAGTTGCCCGGTCGTCACGTCCGTCACCGTGACCACGAACCGGTAGCGCCGTTCAGGTAGCAGATGATCATCGGTGATCGCCAGATCACCGAAAGTCTTGACGCCCAGGTTCTTCAGCTCGCTGCGGATCCAGTCGTAGGCGAAATCCCCGCGATACACGCCCGTCTCACGCAGTAGGCCCCACGCGGTGCCCAGCACCGGGATGCGCTCGATCGGCCCGCTGTCGCGGAACTTGCGGTAGGGCACGTTCAACGCCAGCTCGCGCAGCTGCGCACTGGTCAGGTCGTTGCGTTGCTCCGCCGCGGCCACCACCGCACCGACCAATGAGCCGGCCGAGGTTCCCGAGATCCGCTCGATCGCGTACCCGGCGTCCTTGAGCGCGACGACGGCGCCCACCAGGCCGATGCCCTTGACCCCGCCCCCGGAAAGCACGAGGTCGGCACGGTGCGGGGAATGTTTCGCAGCCATGAACCCAGCTTCGCACGGCTGCCTGACAATCAACCGCGCGTAGCATCGAATTGTCATGCGGATCGCCATCAGTGGAGCCGGGGTCGCCGGGGCGGCGCTCGCACACTGGCTGCACCGCGGCGGTCACACCCCCACACTGATCGAACGGGCGCCGGGTTTTCGCACCGGCGGCTACATGATCGACTTCTGGGGCATCGGCTACCGGGTCACCCGGAAGATGGGCATCGAATCCGCCATCCGCGACGCCGGCTATGACGTGCAGTCCGTGCGGTCACTCGGACCCGATGGCACGACCGACGCCGAACTCCGCGTCGACGTGTTCCGGCGCATGATCGGCAGCGATTACACCAGCTTGCCCCGCGGCGACCTGGCAGCCGCGATCTACCGCACCGTCGAGGGCAGCGTGCCCACCGTGTTCGGCGACAGCATCGCTTGCATCGACCAATACCCCGACGGGGTACGGGTGACCTTCGAGAACAGCCCGGCCGACGACTTCGACCTGCTCATCGGTGCCGACGGACTGCACTCCAATGTGCGCGGCCTGGTGTTCGGTCCCGAGGAGCGGTACGAGCACTACCTGGGCTGCAAGGTCGCTGCGTGCGTGGTCGACGGCTACCGCCCGTGTTCCGGCACCGGCACTTCCGATGTCTACCTCACCTACGCCCTCCCTGGCCGGCAGGTGGGGCAGTTCACGCTGCGCGGCGACCGCACCATGTTCCTGTTCGTGTTCCGCGATGAGCACGACGACCGCGGAATGACACCAAAAGAGCAGCTACACAACCAGTTCGACGACGCGGGCTGGGAATGTCGACAGATCCTGGCCGCGGTCGACGACGTCGACGATCTCTACTTCGACGTGGTCAGCCAGATCCGGATGGACCACTGGTCCGACGACAGGGTGTTGTTGATCGGCGATGCGGCGGGCTGCATCTCCCTGCTCGGCGGCGAGGGCACCGGGTTGGCCATCACCGAGGCATATGCCCTGGCCGGGGAACTCGCCCGCGCGGGTGGCGATCACCGAACCGCCTTCGCAAGCTACGAGTCACTGCTGCGGCCGTTCATCGAAGGCAAGCAGGCCGGTGCCGAACGGATGCTGGGCTTCTTCGCCACCAGGACCCGGTTCGGTTTGTGGTTCCGGAATGTGGCGCTGCGCGCGATGAACCTGAGCCGCCCGGTGGCGGGCCTGTTCGCCGGCAGTGTGCGGGACGACCTCGACCTGCCCGACTACCGGATCGGCTGACGCGGGGCCGCCTCTTCCCGACGGCGATCCGTCTCAACCGTGAGCTCGTGGACGGCCCGCACACAGATCCGCGCCCCGCGGTGCGGTACCAGGGTGACGTGCTTGACCCGCTGCCGTTCGTCCGCGGCGGCCGTGGCGAAAAAGTCTACCCGACACAGGATTTCGCGCAGCACCACCCGCAGCTCGACCATCGCGAACGTGGCTCCCAGACAGCGGCGATTGCCGCCGCCGAACGGGAACCACGTGGTGGGGCCCATCGTCACCCCGAGCATGCGGTCCGGGTCGAACCGGTCGGCATCGGGATACACGTCGTCGCGTTCGTGGACCAGCCCGATGCCCGGGGCCACCATCACCCCGGCCGGCAGCCGGTAGCCGGCCACCTCCACCGGCTGCTTCAGCACCCGGCCCACGTCGAACACCACCGGCCGGATCCGCAGGGTTTCCTTGGCGACCGCGTCGAGGTACTCGTCGTCGCCGGTACGCGCGGCCTGCACCGCCTTGTCCAGCACCGCGGGGTGGCGGGTCAACCGTTCCAGCGCCCACGACAACGCCGTCGCAGTCGTCTCATGCCCCGCGACCAGCAAGGTCATCAGCTGATCGCGCAGCTCACGGTCGGTCATGGTGTGCCCGCGCTCATCGGTGGAACGCACCAGCATGGCCAGCACATCGGTGCGGGACGCCAGCTCGGGGTCGGCGCGACGGTCGGCGATCTCGGCGCCCAGCAGCCGGTTGGCCTCCTCGATGTTTCGCCGCAGGGCCCGCCACGGGCGTCGCTCCAGCAAGCCCGGCCGGGCGACCGCCATCAACTCCCACGGACCCACCCTGAGCAGCCGCGGCATCACCTCACGCAACGCGGCCAGCCGCCCCGGATCCGACGCCCCGATCACGGTTCGGAGGATGACCTCCAGGGTGATCTCGGCCATCTTCGGCGCCGCCGGGAACGTGGTTCCCACCGGCCAACCCGCAAGGTTCGCGGCGGCGATCTCCGCCATGATCTCGGTCTGGCGGGCGACGGCGTCGCGGTGGAACGGCGGCAACATCTGCCGCCGACGTTCGTGGTGTTCATCCTCGTCGACGACCAGCACCGAACTGTCGCCGAGCAGTGCACTGAGCACCGAATTCGCTTCTCCGGCATGAAAAATCTTCGGGTCCCCGGCGAACACCACCTTGATGTCGGCCGGGTCCGCCAGGTACACCATCGTGCCCATCGCCGCGACCCGCAACGTGAACACGTCGCCATAGCGTCGCCGGCAGGCCGATACGAAGCGCGGCCAGTAGTGCATCATCGCCGCAGCCTGCACCGCCGGAGGTAACGGAGGCCCCGGCGGTAGTGACGCGGTACCGGCCATAACCCCACCATACGAGCCGCCGGCCGCCCGCCAAAGGCCCGGACGCCGGGTCGCGTCCGGGCCTTGCCTCCCCCAGGCCTACTTGGCGTGGTTGCGCTGGTGGTGGTGATGGGTCGAGGAGCCGGGCTGGGGCATGTTGTGCTGGTGGGGGAAGGCCTGATGCGAGCTGACCGACGGCCCGGCGTTCAGGGTGGCGGAATCGGCGTGAGCAGTGGCGGCGCCCAGGGCGATCAGCGCGGGAGCGGCGGCCAGGGTGAAGCCTGCGGCGATACGGCGGGCGATGGTGCTCATGTCGACTCCTTTGTCGGATAAGGCTTTTGGTGTTCTTTCCGGTGTGTTCCGGCGTTGAAACAAGAATGCGCCGATCCGGCCCGCGGCTGTATCGACCGACCGGCCCATGGACCGGACGAATCTCGTGTCCCCCGATCGGGGGAACGAGCTGGGCTGGTTCTGCGCCGTTTGCCACCGGAGGGACGGCAGTGGTCGGCCGACCGATTACCGTCCGGCATACCCCGCGATCACGTCTAGGATCAGCAAACAGATCCAAGGGGGACCTGATGAGCGCTCATCGCAACGCCGCAGCCGGCCTGGCGCTGTGCGCTGCCCTGCTCACCGGCTGCACCCCCACGGTCCCCGATTCCGGCGGCGCTCACGTCGACGTGCTGGGCAGCATGATGGCCAGTGAATCCGAGATCAACGCCGTGATGAACGCCGAGGTCCGGCCGAAGACCGCGCTGCGTTCCCCCATGACGAACGCCAACTACGAGCCCGTCTCCCGCCCGGAATGCATGGTCGTCATCGGCAACGCGATGGACTGGATCTACCGCGCCAGCGATTACCGCGAGTTCCGCGAAACCCAACTCGCCGACGACGCCGATGACGTGGAGGTCGACCAGGCCATCGCCAGGTTCGACACCCCCAAGGCCGCCGAGGCCGTGGTGGCTCACACCGTCGACATCTGGCGCCGCTGCGGCAACGACACCCTGACCTTCAGCTACGACGGCGGCAAAACGCGGGACACCCGCCGGATGGCCGTTCCGACCGTGCTCGACGGTGTCGACATCACAAACGACGAACCGGTCGACGTCAACGACCGCATCACCCACCGCGCGATCCTTGCGGTCGACAACCTCGTCGTCGACCTGCGGATCAGCGGCTACGACATCACCGACCAGCAGACGGTGCAGCTGGCCAAGATCATCGCCGGCCGCACCGCGCTCTAACCTGCTGCGCTACAAAGGATTACAACCGATCCGGCGGTAATGTTGACACGGACCCCACAACGGCGTGTACTGGAGGTTCAGGGCGCGCCACCCCATGATCGACAGCTTCTCCCTGTTCGACTGACTGCGGCACAGGGACTGCAGAAGTAGCGTTCCTTTTCGGGATCCCGGTCAAGTGGGTGGCGCCGCTCCGAGCAACGACCGCCACCCCGCGTTGGGCAGTGCGAGTTTGAAAATCGTCCGCAGCGTCTGCAGGTACTGGCGGCTGAAACGACCGCTGGTGTAGGGCAGATCGTACTTCTCACACACGCCGCGCACCCGCACGCTGATCTCCGCCAGGCGGTTACTGGGCAGGTCCGGAAACAGGTGGTGCTCGATTTGGTAACACAGGTTTCCACTGGAAAATGCCAGTACCGGACCGGCTTTGAAGTTGGCCGCGCCCAGCATCTGCCGCAGGTACCACTCGCCGCGGCTCTCCTCTTGCAGCGTTTCCGGGCCGAACCTCTCCGCACCGTCAGGAAAATGCCCACAGAAGATCACCAGGTACGCCCAGAGATTGCGCAGCACATTCGCGCCCAGATTCGCGATCAGCGTCCGCTTCCAGCGCCGCCCACTCAACACTGGGAGGACGATGAAGTCCTTGGTGAGCTGGCGCCCGACCTTGGCGTGCAACGCCTGTCGCGCGGCTGCCTTGCCGGCTTCGGTGTCCGCCCGGTCCCTGGCGGAGTAGAAGTCATGTAGGGCGATCCCCCACTCGAAGATCATGGCCAACAACACATTTCGCAGTGGCTGCACAAGATGTTGAGGTTCCCACTGCTGGTCGCGGCTCATCCGGAGAATGCCGAAGCCGAGGTCGTCGTCCACGCCCAGCACGTTGCTGAACACATGATGGTGGTAATTGTGCGAATACCGCCACTGCGCCGACGGGCCTACCTGGTCCCACTCCCAGGTGCTGGAGTGGATCTCGGGATCGTTCATCCAATCCCACTGACCGTGGCCGACGTTATGTGCGAGTTCCATGTTCTCAACGGATTTGGCGTAGGCCAGCGTCGCCGTCCCGGCCAGCAGGCCGGCCTTCGACCTGGTGCCCGCGATCAGCAGCCGTGCGGCCACCTCGAGCGCGCGTTGGAACACGATGGTGCGTCGAATGTAGGCGGCATCCCGCGCACCGAGTGACTCCTCGATGTCGCTGCGGATGGTGTCGAGCTCGGCCGCGATCGCGTCGATGTCCGCGCGGCTCAGCTTCGAGTATGCCGCGATATCTCTGATAGTCAGTTTCCCGGTCCGTCTATGTACGGCGGCATGGTCCGGGCCACCTGGGTGAGAGTGCCTTCAGCCTAGGCGCGGATGTGGATCCCTGCCACAGCGCCAGGTCGGGCCCTTGTGACCAGTGTCGATGCCGAGCTACCCACGCAGTGCACCCAGCAGTTCAGGCAGCGGAACGGTGGCAATGCGGATTGCCGCGTCACCGACCCCGAACGGCAACACCAAGGTGTCGGCGTGCACAAGCGCACCACACGAGTACACAACGTTGGGCACATAACCGTCGAGTTCGTCGTCCTCCGCACTCAGCAGCGGTTCAGTGAGTCGACCGAGAATCCGGGTTGGATCATCCAGGTCGAGCAGGATGGCGCCGATCCGGTAGGTGCGCATCGGGCCGACGCCGTGAGTGAGCACCAGCCAGCCATCCTCCGTCTCGATGGGTGGACCGCAGTTTCCCAATTGGAGCGCCTCCCAGGGCTGCGTCGGCTGCTGACACGGCAACGAGCTCGTCCACACCGCCGGGTGGTCCGAAAAGGCGACAGTGTTCGATTCCCGGTCGGATCTCGACATGGCCGCGAAGCGTCCACCGATCCGGCGCGGAAACAGGGCAAGACCCTTGTTCGCGGCGGCCCGACCGACCATCGGCACCGAGTTGAACGACCCGAAATCGGTGGTCGAAAGGAGCTGCTGGCTGATCTGCGAGCCGCTGTACGCGGTGTAGGTCGCGTAGTACGTGACCGCGCCGTCGTCGTCGACGAAACGTACGAAACGCGCATCTTCCATCCCGGCGGCTTCGGCGCTCATGGCGGGCCACAGCACACGCTCGGAGAGTGCGGTATCGCCCGAGAATTCGATCCCGTACGCGCGGTCAGCGATCGCTCGGATCAAGGCAATCGTGGCCGGTGCATGCCGGCGGGTACTGCGGTGTCGCTGCAACTGCTCGAGCCGCTCATCCAGGTCGGCACGGGTGAACCGATCACCGAGCGCATCGAGCACATAGTCGGAAGCCTCGCCGCCACCGTGCAGAAAGGCCAGCTCGCTGCGGAACACATCCGCATCGAGGAGCCTCGGCACGGTTGCACCGACGGAGGCGAACGGGACCGGGCCGTCGACCACGACGCGGCCGGCATCATCTACGGTGCCGGTCCGGAAGCCGATCGATGACCGGTGCCCCTCCCCGATGCCCCGCACACTCATCACGAATCTCACACTGCCGGTGGCAGTTCCAGATTGATCTGGGTGCACGACGATGCTGGGGTTGCACAGTGCAGCACCCTCGATCGCGTACTCGTTGGTGAACACCGCTCCGAGCAACAACATTCGAGATTCCGACAGCGTCGAACCGGAAGCGAGCCGGTCGGCGAGTTCGGCGGCGTGGCGCCGAAACGTGCCGACAAGGCTGCGGTGACGACCACCGTGCCGGAGAACGACATCGTCCAACGCCGCCTGCACCTGGGCCTCGTCCAGATCCAGGATCCGCGCCAGAACCTTGCCCGCCCGGGATTCCTGATGTTCGAAACCCTCTTGGCCCGCCACGAACAACTGTGTGATCACCCGCGCAGGGTCAGCTCTCAACCACAGCGAACTGCGCGTGAGCATCACCGGCTGGATCGCCGTCATGGGGCGACATGGGAAAAGCGTTGCGCCTGCTGGAAAGTCGATAGCACCGCCAGTGTCGACTCGGCGCCCTGATTACGATTCACCCCGTCGGCGTGCAACCCGTCGAATCCGCCACCGGTCTCCGGATCCCACATCAGCTCGCCGACGTCGTTGGCACCCTGGAACCAGGCGGCAGCTGCCCGCACGGTTTCCGGCCAGATAGTGCTCGGATCGACAGCGGCGGCGCGGGCACACGCATCCGCCAGTGCGGCCACCTCGATCGGTTGCTGGTCAAATCCCGGTCGCGGATCGTCGACGCCCCAGCCGCCCGCAGGCGTGACCGACAGGTGATCGTCCGCCGTCTCACGCTCGACCAGCCATGCCAGCAGGTCCAACCCCCGCTTGCACAGCGCAGAGTCGTCGATCGCGACGCCAGCGGCAATCATGGCTTCGGCGAGTACCGCATTGGCGTAGGTGAGTCTCGGTTCGGGCCATGGCCAGGCCGGGTTGCCGGTGGGCGCCGGGATACCTGCGACGTAGTCGGCGATGAGCGAGTGGGCGGCGCTGTGCCCGGGGTGGGCGGAGAGCAGCTCAACTGCTCCCAGCACGGCGAACGCCATCGCCCGTGGCCACACCGACCTCTGCTGCGCGGCACGCTCGAATTGGTTGACGGCCAGTTTGCGGACCATTCCGACTTCACTGTGCGCAGCTGCCGTCCCCAAGCCCCACAGACAGCGCCCCCACGAGTCCTCCAGCGCCGGTTCGTCCACCCACGCGCCGCTGATGTCCATCCGGTTGCGGCAAGCGCCGGTGAGGGTCTGCGCCTCGTTGAGGAAGCGCATCGCCACACCAGCGAGACGGTTCAAGTCCCGGTCGGGGCCGGGTGCACGGGTCGCTACGATCAGCACCCGCGCCATATCGTCTGTGCAATAACCGTTTTCGCATCTCGGTTCCGCCAGTCGGGCATGTTCGAAGGTGCCACTGCCGTCCGTCATCCGCAACAGGTGGTCGAATCGGGGAATCGGCGGGGCGGTCACTGCAGTTCCGACCGCTCGGCCAGAATCTTCCGCGCCGTCGACTGGTACGCATTGGCGACGACAGACCATGACATCATCGGCGCCAACCGACGCGCTTCGGCCGCCATCGCGCCGGCGAGGCGCGGTTGGGTGAGCACCCTGCGCAAAGCAGACGTGAGCGCCTCCGGATTCTCATGATCGACCACGATGCCCGCCCCAGTCCCGAGCAGCTCGACGGCGTGAGGAAAGGCGGTAGCGACAACAGGCCGCCCATGGGCGACTGCGTCGACCAACACCCCGGAGGTGACCTGCTCTGTCGAGTCGTAGGGCAGCACCACCACGGCCGCGGCGCGGACCAGCGCAGTCAACGACGTCCCGTCGACGTAACCGGAATCGAAGTGCACTGCGTCGGAGAGGCCACTCGACCGCGCCTTCTCGACGCAGAAGTCGCGGTAGTCCTCTCCAGCTGCGGCGAGCACCTTCGGATGCGTCCGGCCGGCTACCAGATACCGTGGCCGGCCGTTGAGCTGATGCAGGTCACCCATTGCGTCGATGACGCGCTCGATGCCTTTTCCCGGCCCGAGCAAACCCCAGGTCAGCAGGGTGGGTCTGCCGGCGCGCTTGGTCTGCGCGTGTACCGGGACCATCGCACCATGCGGGATTGTGGTGACTTTTCTGCGTTCGACATGGAAGCCGAGACACAGTCGCCGATGCGCCGACTCGGACATGACCACGACCTGGTCGGCCAGCGCCGCGACCATCTCCAGCACTGAACGCTGTTGGGGTGTCGGATCTTTGGGGACGGTGTGCAGCACGACGATCGACGGGACATCGAGGTCACCGATGATGTCGACAACCTCGTCACCGTCAGAACCGCCGTAGATCCCGTACTCGTGCTGGATAACGGCGACGTCGTTCTGGTTGAGCAGATCCGAACTGGCCGCGACAGATGCCGCAGATCCGTTGACGAGCTCTCCGACGACCCGGCCGTCGCCAGACGACGAACCATCGGAGATCCGAACAACACTCACATCCGCACCGGTCGCCGCCAAACCGCCTGCGAGCGCTGCACTGAATGTCGCCAGACCACAAGGAGTCGGAGGGTACGTGCTGAGTATCCCAACCCTCAGAGAATCGGGACGGGTGCGCACCGACGAAGGGCCGGTCGGTAGGTGCAGAACAGATGCAGCACTCAAGATGTAGCCGACATCATTTGGGCGCGAAGCACTTCCATCGGTTTCACAGCCGCGACGGAAACATCCGAATCCTCAGCGCCTTCCGGCGTCGACGGTCCCATCTCTGCATGGTTGCCGATTACCCTCGGCTCGGTGATGTGCGTAATGATTGCCCTCGCTTCGGCTCGCGGCCGACCTCTCGGGCTGCTCCGAGCACGTCAAGACCGACGTGTTTGAACTGAACCGAATTTCGCGATATCGCAAGAAAACTGAATGCTCTCTGCTAGCGCATGGATCGATTGTGCCTGGTGGCGGGATCCGGGCCAGAACACCAGTCAACGCTGCACCCCAGGCAATGTCAACCGCGCCGACCTGTGCTGCTGCGCATAACCGGTCGTATGCGTAGGGTTCATGGAACCGGGACCGACACAGGCCCCCACATTCAAAGGGGCCGACATGGCCGACAAATCGCCGCGACAAAGCCTGGCCAAGAAGTCCGGCAAATCCCTCAAAGAAAAACGCGCTGTAAAGCGCGCAAAATCCGGCAATACGCCGTCAACGGACGACGTTCTGCATTCCAAGAAGCGTTAGGGCTCGACCCGGTAACCGGCATCGCCGGTTACCGGCTTCAACCGTGACCGCGTCAACGGCGAAAACCCTTACTGGAACGCCCCGTTGATCACCGGCTGGGTGATCATCCCCTTCTCCACACCCCACATGGTGGCGATGGTGCGGTACTCGCCGGTGTCCATCACGTGCTCGAGCGCCAACCGCAACGACTCGGCCAGACCGGAGCCCTTGGCCACCGGCCAGCCGTAGGGCGCCGAGTCGAAAACTTCGCCGGCGGGTTCCAACGCGCCGCCACTGAGTTTGATCGCGAACCCGGTCACAGGAGAGTCGGCGGTCATGGCGTCCACCTCACCGGCGATCAGCGCGGCCGTCACCTCGTCCTGATGGGTGCGCACCACCTTCTCGATGGGCGGCAACCCAGCTGCGACGCATGCATCCGATTTGGCCGGGATCTCCTGGGTCTCCTGAATCGTGCTGTACTTCACGCCGACTCGCAGTCCGCACGAGGAACCCGGATCGGCCGATGAGCCGGGCCGCCGCGCCCACAGCGTGCCCGCCTCGAAGTAGGTGACGAAATCTGCCTGCTGCTCGCGCTCGGCGGTATCGGTGATCGAGGACATGCCGATGTTGAAATTGCCGTCGGCCACCGAGGGCAGGATCCCCTCGAAACCGGTCTCGCGGAAGTCGGGCACCAATCCCATGGTGCGAGTCACGGCCTTCATCAGATCGATGTCGAACCCGACGATCTCTCCGCTGGAATTCTTGAACTCGTTGGGCGCGTAGGGCACGTTCACCCCGATCACCAGACGGCCGGAGTCGCGGATCTCGCCGGGCACCGTCTTCGCGATGTCGTCCACCGCGCCTGTCGGCGCCTGCACCGGGCCGGACCCAGCTGAACCGGCCACATTGGCGACCCGGCCCGAACCGCTGTCCCGCAGCTGCCACACCCCCACCGCGCACAGCGCCGCCACCACCACCGTCGCGCCAACGATCGCGGCCACCTTCTTGGACACCCGCACGCGGGTGGGAACGCGTTGCGCCGAATGCCGCCCCGAGCGGGCCGACGCGCGCACCGGCACAGGAAATGCTGTGAGCGCGTCCCGCGCCGCCGCCGCCAGGTCCCCCGCACTTTGATAGCGCTTGGACGGCTTCTTGGCCATGCCCTTGGCGATCACGTCGTCGAAGGCCGCCAGCCGCGGGTCCTTCTCGGAGGCCCGCGGGGGCGCTGACACCATGTGACCGGCGATCTGCTGTTCGAGACTGTCGGACGGATACGGCCGTTCGCCGGTGAGGCATTCGTAGAGCACACACGCCAGCGCGTAGATGTCCGACCGCGGATCGACCTTGCCCGCGTCGAACCGCTCCGGCGCCATATAGGCCAGCGTGCCCAGGGTGCTGCCCGCAGTCGTCATGCCCGAATCCCCCGCGGTGCGGGCCAGGCCGAAATCGATCAGGTACACGAAATCGTTGTGGGCGATCAGGATGTTCGACGGCTTGACGTCGCGATGGGTCAACCCGGCCTGATGCGCGCTGTCGAGCGCCTCGGCGACCTGCTCGATGATGCCCACCACGAAGGACGGGTCCAGAGGCTTGCCGGTCTTGGTGAGCATGGCGCCGAGGTTGCGGCCCTCGATCAACCGCATGTCCAGATAGAGCCGGCCGTCGATCTCGCCGTAACCGTGGATGGGCACCACATGCGGATTGCTCACCCCCGCCGCGGCGTGCGACTCGCGGCGGAACCGTTCCTGGAACGTCGAATCCTGCGCCAGGTGCGGCGGGAGGACCTTGAGCGCGACGATCCGGTCGGTGTCGGAATCGTAGGCCTGGTAAACCTCGCCCATCCCGCCCCGACCGATCAGCTTCTGCAGCTGATAGTGCCCGAATGGGGTTGAATCCACCGTTCAACTCCTCCGGAGCGGCCATTTCGGCGTCGGCATGTCGATCGAAGTTACATCACGTTGCTCGCATATGTCGGCCTGGATCACATCAGGCGAGCAAAAATTGTCGCCCGCGGTGACTAATGAGACCGATGTGAATTCGTAACGGTTCAGATCGCCACCAAATGCCGATATCGGCATCCGATCCCGCTACCTTGGTCGCGGGCTTCGATAGCGCGTCTCGATAACGGGCCGGAAAGGGGGAACATGCGCGTTGACGGACGGGACATCACCGTCACCGGCAGCCTCCTGCAACCGCCGACCCGTCGCACCAACGACATCCTGCGCCTGACACTGGCCGCGATCTTCCTGGCCACCGTCATCACCAGCTCACTGATCACCCGCTACGAATGGGTGGCGCTGGAGAAGTCGATCTCCGAGATCGTCGGCGTGCTGACCCCTACCCAGTCCAATCTGGTTTATCTGGCCTACGGCGTGGCGATCCTGGCCCTGCCGTTCGTCATCCTGGTCAGCCTGATCCTGGGCCGGCAGTGGAAACTGCTGGGCGCCTACGCGGCCGCCGCCCTGATCACCATGCTTTCGCTGTCGATCACCGCCAACGGCATCGCCGCCCCCAGATGGCATTTCGATCTCTCCGATCGGCTCGACTCACAGCTGTCGCAGTTCCTCGACGACCCGCGCTGGATCGGCATGCTCGCCGCCGTGCTCACGGTCTCCGGGCCATGGCTGTCCCGCCGGCTGCGGCGCTGGTGGTGGACGCTGCTGCTGGCGTTCGTGCCCATCCACCTCGTGGTCAGCGCCGTGGTGCCGGCCCGCTCACTGCTCGGTCTGGCCGCGGGCTGGTTCGTCGGCGCCCTCGTGGTGTGGATCGTCGGCACGCCGGCCCTGGAAGTCCCGCTCGACGGCGCGGTGCGCGCCCTGGCCCGGCGCGGCTTCGTCGTCTCGGCGTTCACCGTGGTGCGCCCGGCCGGCGCCGGCCCGCTGATGCTCGACGCGGCTTCCCAAGATCCGGACTCCAGCGCCGTCATCGAGCTCTACGGCCCCAACCAACAGAGCGGCGGCGCCGTACGTCAGGTGTGGCGAAAGCTGCGCCTGCGCTCCAACGAGACCGCACCCCTGCAGACCTCGATGCGCCGCGCCGTCGAGCACCGGGCACTGATGGCCATCGCCATCGGCGACCTGGGTCTGGCCAGCACCTCGACCATGTCGGTGGCCGCCCTCGACCGCGGCTGGACGCTGTACGCCCACAACCGCAAACGCGGTGTCCAGTTGGACCAGTGCACCGACGAGACCACCGTCGGGCGAGTGTGGAACGCGCTGCGCACCCTGCACGACCACCAGATCTCCCACGGCGACCTGCGCAGCAAGGAGATCACCGTCGACGACAGCGCGGTGCTGTTCGGCGGGTTCGGCAGCGCCGAATACGGTGCCACCGACGCCCAATTGCAGTCCGACATCGCGCAACTGCTCGTCACCACCACGGCGCTGTACGACCCGGAGTCCGCAGTAGCCGCGGCAATCGAGGCGTTCGGTCGTGACGCCGTGCTGACCGCGTCGCGGCGGCTGACCAAGGCCGCGGTACCGACGCGGGTCCGCGACGCCGTCCCCGACGCCAAGGCCGTGATGGCCGCCGCCCGCGACGAGGTGAAACGCCAGACCGGTGCCGACCAGATCCAGGCCGAGACGATCACCAGGTTCACCCGAACCCAGGTGATCCAGCTGGTGTTGTTGGGGGCCCTGGTCTACGTGGCCTACCCGTTCATCAGCACCGTGCCGACGTTCTTCTCCGAACTGCGCACCGTGAACTGGTCGTGGGCCACGCTGGGGCTGACCGTCTCAGCTCTGACGTATGTGGGTGCGGCGGCCGCACTGTGGGCGTGTGCCGATGGGCTGGTGAGTTTCCGCAATCTGTCGATCATGCAGGTGGCCAACACCTTTGCCGCCACCACCACGCCCGCGGGCGTCGGCGGCCTGGCCCTGAGCACGCGGTTCCTGCAGAAAGGCGGGCTGAGCACGACGCGCGCCACCGCCGCCGTGGCATTGCAACAGTCGGTGCAGGTGATCGTGCACGTGATCCTGCTGATCCTGTTCAGCACCGCGGCCGGAGCCTCGGCCGACCTGTCGCATTTCGTGCCGAGTTCCACGATCCTCTACCTCATTGCCGGGCTCGCCCTCGGACTCATCGGCGCGTTCCTGGCCGTCCCCAAGCTACGGCGCTGGCTCGCGTCCTCGGTGCGGCCCAAACTCGAAGAGGTCACCGCCGACCTGGTCAAACTGGCCCGCGAACCTCAACGGCTGGCACTGATCGTGCTGGGTGCGGCGGGCACCACTCTCGGTGCGGCCCTGGCACTCTGGGCCAGCGTCGAGGCGTTCGGCGGAACCACCTCATTCGTCACCGTCACGGTCGTGACGATGGTCGGCGGCACCCTGGCCTCAGCGGCCCCCACCCCCGGCGGTGTCGGCGCGGTCGAGGCGGCCCTGATCGGTGGTCTGGCGGCGTTCGGGGTGCCTGCCGGGATCGCGGTGCCCGCGGTGCTGCTCTACCGGGTGCTGACCTGCTGGCTGCCGGTGTTCATCGGCTGGCCGGTGATGCGCTGGCTGACGAAGAACGAGATGATCTGACGGGTCTGGGTCCTGGTACCTGCTGAGGAACGCTGTGGCGAGCGTGCAGGTTTTCTCTCCAGATTGCGACTGTCGGCGGGATAACCCGCACGCTCGCCACAGGGGCTGGCGGAATGGTCTATCGGGTCCAGAGCTGTCGCAGCGGGCGAATCCGTGCACCCGGGCACAGTCCGACAGTGCAATGATGATTTGTCATGGACAGCGCCGACCCCGCCGAGCTGATCCGCCAAGCCGATGCGGCGCTCGCCCGCATTGGCAAACTTCGTGCCGACATCGCCGACCGCATCCACGCGAGCACCGACGAGGTGGTGACCCGGACGCTGAAGGCCGCACCGCTGGAGCACCTGCGCCCATATCTGGCACGCGGCGCCCGCCTCGGTGGGCTGGCCAATTCGGAATATCGCACGGTCGCCGACATCCACACCGTGCCCGCCCGGCTGTTGACGCAGGTGCCCGGTGTCGACATCGAGGCTGCGCAATCCGTCCAGGCCGCGGCCCAGGCCATGGCCGACCACATCCGCACCACCACCCGCCCCCCGCTACGCAAAGAAGACACCGAGCTACTGACGTCGTTGCTGACGTTGGTTCACGCCGATACACCGGTCAAACAGTTACGCAGGCTGATGCCACGGCTGCGCAGCCATACCGCCTCCGATCAGCTGCGGGAATCGGTCGGAGAGCTGCTCGTCCGGATCGAGGAGGTCCACCACCCCCACGGGGACCCGTGGGCTTCATACCGCGCCGACCCGCGTCCGATCGACCAGGTGCTGAGTGAATTTGCCTCCGGGACAACCGATGTGGATGCGGCGCAGGGTTTCGTGGGGACGGAGGTGGCCGAGCAGGTCGAGAAGACCGTGCTGAACCGCGCACTGCTGCGGACGGAATTGCGCGGGTACCAGGAGTTCGGCGCCCGCTATGCGGTGACGCGCGAACGGGTTCTGCTGTGCGACGACCTGGGGCTCGGCAAAACCCTGCAGGCACTGGCGGTCGCCGCGCACCTGGCTGCCGCCGAACAGCTGCGCCACACCCTGGTGGTCTGCCAGCCCAACACCGGAATCCATTGGGCCGCAGAAACAGCCAAGCACACCGCGTTACGGGCGATCGAAATCCGCGGCAGCCAACGCGACGCCCGCCTTGAGAATTGGAAGACCTCCGGCGGCGTGGCCATCGTCTCCTACGACACCTTGCAGCGCATCAAGCTGCCCGAACGCCCCAGCCTGGTCATCGTCGACGAGGCGCACCTGCTGCGCGACCCGAAATCGGACCGGGCCCGCGCCGTCCGCAACGTGTTGACCTCCGACAACCGTGTGCTGTTCCTGTCCGGCGTGGCGATGCACCAACGGATCGGCGGTTTCCGCCACCTCGCCGATTTCCTGCAGCCCGATGTCGCGGGCAAGGTGGCACCGAACGCGGGCGACCGCGGATCGATCGCATTCCGCCGCGCGGTGGACCGGGTATACCTGCGACGCGACTACCGCGATGTGGTCGACGAGCTGCCGGCGCGGATCGCCACCGAAGAATGGGTGCGGACCAGCCGGGCCGACCGCGAGCGCTACCGCCAAGCCGTCACCAGCGGCAACTTCAGCGCGATCCGGCAGGGCGCCTGGCCGTCCGGTTCACCGTCGCCGGGCGCCAAACTGGACCGACTCCTCGAGCTCACCAACGAGGCCCACATCAACGGGGCCAGGGTGGTGGTGTTCTCTCACTTCCCCGCTGTGCTCGAGGTGATTCGGAAAGCCTTGCCGGGAAACGTCTTCGGGACAGTCGATGCGTCAGTTCCCGATCAGCAGGCCGTCGTCGACGCATTCGCCACCGACCGCGGCCCGGCCACCCTGCTGGCCCACATCGGTGCCGGCGAGCTGGACCTGCGCCGGCTGAACGCCCCGGTCGTGTTCATCATCGCCGAACCCCAATGGCTGCCGCGCACCGAACGGCGGGTGATCGGACGCACCCAGCGGCTCAGCGAACTGCACACCGTGCGGGTCTACCGACTGCTGGCCAAGGGCACCGTCGACGAGCCGATCCGCCGCCTGGCCCAGCATCCCGACCAGACTCCCCCGCATCAGGACGAGGTGGTGCGCGCCGAGCAGGCCCGGCTCGCCCGGTCCGGGCTCACCGCCAAGTTCAGTGGAAACGGTTGATGATCGGGATGCGCTCGATGATCCGGTCCCGCAGCCGCGGCTGCGGATAGGTCACCGGCGGCGGCACGTACGGCGGAGGGCTGTACACCGGGGCCGGCGGTGGCGCATAGACGGGAGTGGGCGCGGGCGGAACGTAGGCGGGCGCAGGTGCCGGTGCCGGTGCGGCAGCGGGCGGCTGGTGTGCCGGCGGGCTTCCCGCCTCGACCGCCTGTGCCGGCGGCGGGGCCTCGGGTGTATGCGGCGGAGCCGCCGGTGCGGGCTTGGCCGCAGCCTTCTCCGCCGGCTTCTGTACCGGCTTTTGCACCGGCTTCGGGGCCGGGCCGGCCTCGGGGGCCGACTCGTGGAGACTCTTGGCCTGCGCGGTCTCCGATACCGCTCCGGGATGCAGATGCAGCCCGATCACCGCCGAGGTCGCGACGACGAGCGTCACCAACGCACCACCCACCACCGACGCCAGCGCGCCGACCTTGGTCCAGTGCACACCTTTGGCAGGCGCCGCAGCGGTATTCACCGCGAGTGCCGCGGCCAGGCCCGCACCTCGCGCGAACGCCAGGTCGGCCTCATTGGCGGTGATGACCGCTGCCGGGATGGACTCGGCCAGATCGGCCACGATCGGGCCGTGCGCATCGGAGCCCAGGACGAACATCGCGCTGATCGGCCGACCGGTGAGGGCCAGGAGCCCGGCAATGTCGGCGACGAACGTGTCGGAACGATCGATGCGGTCGGCGCTGACGTCGTCGGGCGTCACGATCGCCACCACCGCGGCGTCGGGTTCGACGAGACAGACCGCGATGTCGTCGTGCTCGGTGATCTCGGCGATGCCACTGGCCAACATGCCGGCCGCCTCGATCTCGGACACTGCGAAAACATTTCCGTAGCCGCGGGTATCGAGCGACTGCATGATGTGGCCGGCCAACGGCGCAGCGTCATTCGTCCAGGTCACGCCGATGGCGTGAATGCGGTGTCCGCCCTCGAGTTCGGTGTCGTCCACCAAGCCGCGCAGCAGGCCGTCGGGGTCATAACTGGCGGCGTCGTCGAGGGAGATCGCGCCGCGGTCGACGGGACGCCCCTCGCCCGTCGTGCCTTCGACAAGTACCCACCGAACGGCTCTCGAAGTCATCGCGAGGCCGAGCACGAGATCCATACCGATCCCCCGATCTGCCTAGTCAGTCATTACTCAGGTTACCGGTGTGACGCCGCTTACACGTGGGTGCGGCGATCTACGCGCAAACTCTCCTGCCCGGCAACGCACCACACCAGAACGGTTGCACCCCATAAGCTCGCTGCATATGAGGTACATCGCCGCCGTCCTGGCCACCACCTCCGTGCTCGCCGGTTGCGCTGTCGCGGGCAAGCCGATCGCGGCCCCGGTGACCGATGAGTGGCGGCAGGCCGTCATCGACGCCGTCGCCGGCCTGGGCACGCAGTTGGGTCCGATCGCCAATGCGATGGTGACCCCGGGCCGCATGACCAACTACGGCGCACTGCACAACGCATGCAGCGACCTACGCACGTACGTCGACTCGGTCCAGCCCAAGGTCCTCCCCGGGCCCGACGTCTCGGTCAACACCGCCTTGCAGGAGGGCTTCGACGGCTTCCGCAGCATGGCCGACCAGTGTGTGGAGTTGACACCGGCTAACAGTTCCGCCCGGCTGACGAAGTTGGGCGCCACGATGGACGAGGCTCACCTGCACATCAACGACGGACTCAAGCGTCTCGGCGTCGACATCCCGAAACGCTGAGCCGGCCGGAGTCCCACGTCGGGCCCGCCAACGTGACCGAGACCTCAGCCAGTTAATTAGGTATTCGTAGCGATCGTGTTCAAGAATTGTTTACCGTGTCGTTACAGTTTCTCCTGCTGTGCATCGTCGTATTCACCGCATTGATGTTCGACTTCACCAACGGCTTTCACGACACCGGCAATGCGATGGCGACGTCGATCGCCAGCGGAGCACTCAAACCACGCACCGCTGTAGCACTGTCCGCCCTGCTGAACCTCGTCGGCGCTTTTCTGTCCACCGCCGTCGCGGCCACGATCGCCAAGGGTCTGGTCGATGCCGACCTGGTATCCCTCGAGCTGGTGTTCGCCGGACTCGTCGGCAGCATCCTGTGGAACCTGTTCACCTGGCTGCTGGGCATTCCGTCCAGCTCGTCACACGCACTCATCGGCGGCATCGTCGGCGCGATGATCGCCGCGGCAGGTGGCCATGGCGTGATCTGGCATGGGGTGGTCTCGACTGTCATCGTGCCCGCGGTGCTGTCGCCGCTGATCGCCGGCTTGGTGGCCTGCATCGCCAGCTGGCTTGTCTACCGGTTGATCCGCGGCCTGCCCAAGGACCGCACGATCGCCGCGTTCCGTTACGGCCAGATCGGCTCGGCCTCCCTGATCTCACTGGCGCACGGCACCAACGACGCCCAGAAGACGATGGGCATCATCTTTCTCGCCCTGATCTCCTACGGTGCGGTCGACGAGTCCGCGTCCATGCCGCCGTTCTGGGTGATCGGCGCCTGCGCCGTCGCCATCGCCCTCGGCACCCTCTCGGGTGGCTGGCGCGTCATCCGCACCCTCGGCAAGGGCCTGGTCGACACCGAAGCTCCCCAGGGCATGGCCGCTGAAGTCTCCTCGGCGGCAACCATTCTGCTGTCCAGCCACTTCGGCTACTCACTGTCCACGACACACGTCGCCACCGGGTCGATCCTGGGCAGTGGGCTGGGCCGGCGCACCGAGGTGCGCTGGGGCGTCGCCCGCAACATGGCCACCGCCTGGTTGATCACGCTGCCGGCCGCCGGGCTGGTCGGTGCGCTGACCTACTTCCTGGTGCACGGGATCGGCGGCTTTGCCGGGCCGCTGGTCGGATTCGTGGCCCTGATCGCCTCGACGGTGCCCATCTGGCTCAAGTCACGCAAACCGCCGATCGACCACAAGAACGTCAACGATGCGTGGCAGGGCAGCCTCACCGCGGTCGAGGGCAAGTAGGGACGGGGCAATCACATGAACAACTGGATCAACCTCGTGGCCGTCGGCAAGATCCTGCTCTTCGGCCTGGCAGTGGGCGCTTCGGTGCCCACCCTGTTCGCGATCGGCGTCCGACTCCACATCGCGGGCGACATCGCAGGTGCCACCGCCGAGGGCTCCTCAGCTGTGGGCCGTCGCCGCCTGCTGGTGGGGCTCAGCTGGGTGATGTTCGCGTTGGTGCTGGTCGTGGTGGCTGCCGGCGTGCTGTACATCGCGAACAATTTCATCGGCCATCACACCGGCGTCTACCTGTTCGGCGACAACGCACACCACTAGGCCGGCTATACCGGAGCGATAGGCGGCGGCGCGGGCGCAGGCGCGACGGGCGCAGCGGGAGTCGGTGCAGCGGGGCTCGGTGCTGCGGGACTCTGAGCAGGGGCCGGACCGGGAAGGTTCTGGGGCGCCGGACCCATGTGTTGGGCGGGTTGCGGAGACTGTGCGGGCTGGGCCGACGGCACCCGCGACGGCTGCGACGGCCCGGTACCGACCAGCGTGGCCGGCGGCGCCGGCTGAGTTGCCTCCCGCGCCCAGTCGTCCTGCAGCTTGCTCGCCGCGAACGCTGCCCCCTGGTTCACCAGACCGGCCTCCGCGTACTGGGTATGGATACCGAAACTCCTGCCCTGCGGGTCGCACACCAGATCGTTGTCGACGCAGAGGTCGATGGCCTTGGCGGTGTAGCCCGGTCCGACGACAACCGAGGGATTGTTGATCACCTTCATGAATCGCGGTGACGGTTTCCCGAACAACGCGACGGCTGCCACATGGTCAGCGACATCGGGCGGCATGGGCGACGGTACGTCTGCTGCGGTAACCCCGTCAGGCACAACGCTGGCCGTCACGAAGCCGATGACCGCCGCACCTTGAGAGAACCCGCCGAGCACCATCTTGGTATCAGGACAGTTGGCCACGGTGGTCATGATGCGCGCCCGCGCGTCGGCGATGCCCTGGACCGCCGTCGGGAAGTCAGTGGTGGCCGGGTAATCGACGGGATAGACCTCCACCGATTTCGCGCCGACGTTGGCACGCAATGAGTTAACGAATGCCTCGCCGGTATCGCCTACTCCAGGCGCTTCCATGGTGCCGCGGGCGAATATCACCTCGGCATCCGGACACGGTGCCGCATTGGCGGACGGCATCGCCATAATGCTCATCACGGAAGCCGCCCCCGCCATGACGGCAACTAAACCGGCACTTCCGAACTTTCCCACTAATTCACTGTGGCACAGCACCGCTATAAGCGCGCTCCGAGAATATGAAGCATAGAGTTCCCTCAAGAACCAAAGAGAACTCTCAGGAAGTGGGCCAAGGCGTTTGGCATCCACTCAGCCCCGGCACGCCCGGCGGACGCCACCGAATCACCTTTCCCGCAACAACTCTCGGCAATCGCGCGGCGAGGAAACCCGGCCACCCACCAGCACCCCACCAACGCGGTCCGTCATCGTCTGCCGGACACCCACATCGCGCATCAGATCGCACATCAGAAGGTGGGCATCACCGGATCCACCCCCCGTGGCGCCACTACACTGCGACCCATGGGTAGACCGCCGGTGGCCCCCGATGCGCACGAAACGCCGGGGCCCACTGCAAAGCCCCGCGGGCAGCGCACGATCCGCGGACTCGATGCCGAACAGCGTCGTGCCCATCGCCGCGAACAACTGTTGACGGCCGCCTTCGAACTGATCGCACGCGACGGATACCCAAACACCTCGATCGAGCAGATCTGCCAGGCGGCGTATGTCGGCAACAAAGCGTTCTACGAGGTGTTCGACAGCAAAGAGGACTGCTATCTGGCCCTGCTGACTCAGATCGCACAACGAATCGAGACGCAGGCGGTCGAAGCGCTCGCCGATGCGCCCGATGATCCCGACGAAACCGTCCATCGCCTGCTGTCGGCCTTCGCCCACGCACTTGTCGACGACCCCCGCGTGGCCGTGGTGGCTTTCGGTGAATGCGCCGGGATCTCGCCACGTGTCGAACGGCTCCGCCGCGAGAATCGTCGCTGGACCGCGGCCTTTCTCGAAGGACTGTGGCGCCAGCGCGAGTTTCCCTGCCTGCCCGCGAACGGCGCCGTGGACTACCACGACTTGGCGGTGTCCACCGTGGGTGGCCTGTTCGAGAGCGTGGCCGACTGGCTGCACCAACGCGAGATCAACCGCGACTCACCGCCGACCATCGACACCCTGATCCGCACCATGACGACCTTCGTCTCCGTGGTGCGCGCCGGGATCGCGGCCTCCGCGCGCTGACCTCGGAAAACAATTGCAACAAGAGTCCTTGTTGCAAAAAGTCATCCTTGCCATAACTTCTACCCACTGGTAACTTTCGGCTGCGTACGAAGTGGCGCCCGTCACATTCCGTCACTGATGTGTTGGCAGTCCCTCTGGAAATTGCGCCTGCGTCCGGACATCTGGCCGGCCTAACCAACGAGGAAAGTAGGAACGGCATGAACGGTCGGGGTCGCCGGGGGGCGCTGCCGCGTAGTGAGCGCCGGCAGCGCGGTTCACGTCGTTGGGGGTCGATGTTGATGGCCGGCGGAGTGGTCGTCGCCGTATCGGCCGGGGTCAGCGTCACCACCCCGTCCGCCACCTACAGTGCCGCGGTTCGTCTCGTCGGTACCACGATCGGCGTGGGGCCCTCATTCGACGGTTTCGGGTTGAGCATTCCGCTGTTCTTCTACGGCAGCACCGTCCCCGAAGGCGACTCGTTCCACACCGTCCCCTACCCGGCACAGATCAACCTCGACATCCCGATCATCTCCGATCTTCCTGGGCTGTCCGATATTCCGTACTGGCCGCACTCGCTCAAACGGTCCGAACAGATCGGGGCGGGCTACCTCCAGCAGGACATCGCCAACACACCGGCCGACGACAAAGTGACGATCATCGGGATGTCGCAGGGCACCCAGGTTGCCGAGATCGTGCGGGCCAACATGGCCAAGGACCCGAATTACGTTGCCAACGCCCAGAACTACGAGTTCGTGCTCATCGGCGACCCGTACCAGCCCAACGGCGGCATCCTCGCCCGCTTCACCTCGTGGAGCGATGTACCCGTACTCGGTGACATCTTCCCGTTGGGACGTCCCGGCCCGTCCGACAGCCCCTTCAAGACGACCTACTACCAGAACCAGTACGACGGCTTCGCTGATTTCCCAGCCTATTTCAACGCGCTGTCCATCGCCAACGCCCTCGCCGGCATCGTGTTCCAGCATGTTTTTCCCGGCTACGTCCTGGAACATCCCGACGCGACCAACGCGGTGTCCACCCAGGTCGGCAACACCACCTACGTGATGCTGCCGCAATACCTGCCACTACTGGCACCGCTGCGGATTCCCGCATCCCTGATCGGCGCGGAGCGATTCGTCGACGCAATCGACCCGGTACTACGAGTGTTCGTCGAAATGGGATACGACCGCACCGCAGATCCCAGCCAGGTCAAGGAATTCGGTTGGATCACCCCCGACGAGAAAGTGCACGAGGCCCTGAACGCATTGCCCGGCGCGTTCCAGCAGTCACTGGCGATCCTGGGCGGCGAGAAGTACGTTCCGACCCTGCCCCAGCCTGTCGTCTCCAGTACCGAACCGGAGACACCGGTGACCGAGCATCCGATCGATCCCGTGGGTACGTCGCCATTTGAACAAGGGGTACGCCACACCGTGGTCGACGTGGCGACGGCGCTGTCGGACGCCACCCGCCCGCTGGCCAAGGTGCTGCAAGCCATCGGCGAGCCGACAGCCCCCAAGAGCGCTGTCGAACCGGACGCCGGTACCGCTCCGAAGCCCACGCCTTTCAGTCGGCACGGGCGGCCGCGAACGGATTCTCCCCAAACCGATTCGGCGCAGCGACGGCTGAGAGCGGTCCCGGATGCCGACGGTTCCGGGAAGCGCGACGTGACCACCGCGCCCACCCGCAAATCGACCCAGGACCAGGGATCGAGCACGTCGTCGGGAACCGATCACTCCGACCGGGCTTCGGCTCGATCAGCAAGGCGCGCCGCTGAGCAGTCCGCGAAATCGGTGGACGGGAAACGCGACCGACCGTCGAAACACGAGAGCACCCACGCGAGTTAGCCGTTCCACGGCGAAACCTTGAGCGCATTGGATCATCGTTTGCTCCAATGACTCTCGGTGACGGTTTGGCGGAGAATTGCACGACCACCCGCCGGACACGGGAGTTGCCAGCCTGACACGATCGCGTAGCAGGCTCGGACCCGGCTGCAGCGACCTTGGTGAACATGCCCGAATCTTGCTGCGGGCCAACGGGCTTGCTGGTAGCTTTCGGGCACTATGAGCGTCGGAAGTGGCACTGGGCACCTTCCCGGTTCGCGGCCGGCAGTGGGCCACAGACGTTGATACTCCGCCGGATCACCACGATGGCCGAACCCACCACGGTGGGGGAAGAAAGGTGCCGGAATGAAGGGTCGGGGTCTCCAGGGGGTACTGCAGCGCGGTAAAGGCAGGCAGCGCGGTTCATGTCGGTGGGGCTCGATATTGCTGACGGGCGGTGTCGTCGTCGCGGTATCCGCCGGGGTCAGCGTCAGCACCCCATCGACCACCTACAGCGCGGCGGTTCGTCTCGTCGGCACCACGCTGGGCGTGGGGGCCTCCTACGACGCATTCGGGTTGAGCATTCCGCTGTTCTTCTACGGCAGCACCATCCCGGAGGGCGACGCGTACCACACGGTCGCCTACCCGGCGCAGATCAGCGTCAGCTTGCCGATCATCTCGGATATCCCGGTGCTGTCCGATCTGCCGTACTGGACGCAGTCACTGAAGCGATCCGAGGCCATCGGGGCCGGCTACCTCGAGCGGGACATCGCCGCGGCACCGGCCGGTGACAAGGTGACGATCATCGGCGTATCGCAGGGGACACAGGTCGCCGAGATCGCGCGCTACGACATGGCGAAAGACCCGAATTACGTTGCCAACGCTGAGGATTACGAGTTCATCTTCATCGGAAACCCGTATCAGCCCAACGGCGGCATCCTCACGCGCTTCGGCGCGTGGAAAGACCTGCCGGTGCTGGGAGACCTCTTCCCGTTCGGCCGTCCCGGACCATCGGACAGTCCCTTCAAGACCACCTATTACCAAAATCAGTACGACGGCGTCGCCGACTTCCCGGAGTACCTCAATCCGCTGTCCGTAGCGAACGCCATTGCCGGGATGGCTTTCGGACACGCCTTTCCCGGCTATGTGCTGGAGTACGCGGATGCCCCCAACGCCGTCAGGACTCAGGTCGGCAACACCACCTACGTGATGCTGCCGCAGTATCTGCCACTGCTGGCGCCGCTGCGCATCCCGGCATCGCTGATCGGCGCGGAACGATTCGTCGACGCGCTCGACCCGGTGCTACGAGTGTTCGTCGAGATGGGTTACGACCGCACCGCAGATCCCAGCCAAGTCAGAGAACTCAGCTGGGTGACTCCTCAGGCCAAGTTCGACGAGGCAATGGACCGGCTGCCGGGAGCGTTCGCGCAGTCGCTGGCGATCCTGGGCGGTGAACCCTACGTCCCGACCCTGCCCGATCCGGTGGTCTCCGGCACCGGACCGGACGATCAGTGGACCGAGCATCCAGCGGCCCCGGTGGACACCTCACCGGTGGCCCAGGGGGTGCGCCACGTCGTGGACGAAATCTCGAGGTCGCTGTCGGATGCGACAAGGCCGTTGGCTGAGTTCATGAAAGCTTTCGGCGATGCAACGGCGCCGAGAAAAGCCTTTGAACCGGGCGACGCTCACGCCCCGGCGACTGCCACGGTGAACACTACGATCGACACCGCGATCAACACCGCGACGCCGAAGCGCACCCCGGCCGATCGTCCCGCGCGTGTGCCATCGGCCACTGCCCGCAGTGATTCCGCTTCGGCGCCACGGCGGTTGACATCGGTCCCGGATGTGGAACGTTCCCGGAGCGCTCATCGGACGGCCTTGCCGGCCCGTTCCTCAACCCGTGAACCGGCGCCGAGCGCCAAGTCCGGACACGAGCGGTCCGACCGGACGTCGACTCGCGCAGAACGCCGCGCAGCGAAGCAATCCACGAAGTCCGTGGGTGCCCAGCACAACCGTCCGGCGAAGCAGAAGCGGTCGCACGCAGGCTAACCGTCCGTCGGTGGGCGCTGCGGACGACGCTGGATCCGCAGCGCCTGCGTCGGCACCTGAAGATCGGTCGTCGGCGGTGCGGCCAGCACCGTCGTCGAATCCTCTTTCAGGCGAACGATTCTCGGCACGGCCGCCGCACGAGGCTGCCGGGCGATGGTCGGGGGCGCGGAGTCTTCGACGCCCGCCTTGGGCAGCAACGTCGCGGTCGGTGGTTCGGGGATCACCGGCTTGGCCGAACGGGTTTCGCGTCGCACCAGATAGCCGGCGAACGGTCCGGTGAACACCATCACCACCAGCACGAGCAGGCTGAGCACACATACCGTGACGTCGAAGGTGCTGGTGATCTGCTGCGCCAGGTTGTTGCCATAGATCGCCGCGGGCGCAGGCCCGGCGTAGCGCGGCGCCAGGGCGACGCCGATGGCCACGTTCGCCACCGTGAAGACGAACAACACGGCGCTGAAGGCCGCCGCCACGGTCGTCGACGTCAGCCCCCTCTCCAACTGGCGGTGCAGCCAGCGCGCGACCAACGCGGTCACCAGGTTGAACACCGTCATCGCGACCGTGTCATACAAGGCCCGCGGGAGGTCGAGCGACAGGGCGATCACGAAGTCGACAACCCGCAGCGCCGCCGCCGCGAACGCCCAGAAGGCGATCAGCGTCAGGCACTTCTGGGCGGCACCGCGGTAGGCACCGATGGTCGGCGGCCTGATCAGGAAGACGGCATACAGCGTCGTCGGCGCAACGATCGCGGCCGCGGCCGCCCAGGCGAGGTAGCCCTCGTAGCCCACTGCCGCCGTCGAGGTGTTCTGGGCGATGCCGTGAAACGCGTCGACATCACGGCCGATGCCGGCCAGCCACACCAATGTGGCGGCGATCGCACCCGAAACGCCGATGGCCGTCGTGGCCAGCCGTGCCGCCCCGGTCCGCTCGGTCAGCCAGCGTGAGGCGATGACCAGCGCGATCATCGCCTCCGCGCCGTAGAGCACCGTCGTGGCGATGACAGCGACATCGTGCGCACCGAACTCCACCTGGGTGACGAACAGGTACCGCAGCCGCCAGTAGACGTTGAACGCGACCGACAGCGTCGCGAGCGCAATCGACAGGAAACCGATCACCCGCGCGACAGCATACCAGCGCCGAAACTTGTTGTCCTCGACCGTGATCGACGTAATAGGCGGCTGCCCGGCGAGCAGCGCGCCCGCGACGCCGAGCAGCATGCCCGGACCCACCCCCGGCGGGACGGCCCCGGTGCCACCGCCACGCACCGTCTGCACCACGTGATAGCCGACAAAACAGATGACCACGATCAAGTAAGCGGCGCTGAGCACGAGCCGGATTCGGCTGGTGCGCCGAACATCCGACTTGTCTCCACCGAGGCGGAACGGACCCAGGTGCGGTGCGAGTGCGGCGGCGATCGCCAGCAGCGTCACGATGGCCAGCATGACGAAAGTCGACCCGGCGCTGCCCGGGACACCGACGCCGAATTCCAGGTTCCACGGGAGCAGCATCGCGATGACGAGCAGCACCACGGCGAGGCCGTCACGCACCCGGTTGGTCCGGGTGGGCACGTAGCCGACCCGCGGAGGACGCTCCGCCGCCGGCGTGGCCACCGTCGCCACCTGGACGGTGGCGGACGCGTCGTAACGCTCGTCGCTCACGTACCGATTCCTCTCTAGGAGTGACAACGCAACGGGACTCAACCAGCGTGCTCACTTTTGCTCCGACGCACAAGCAGCGCTGGCAGCCGCACCGTTTGACCACCAAAGCCCGTTGCAGCTGTGCGGTAGCTTGGAAATGTCCGTCGGGGCTCGACATATATCTGTGAAGCAAGGAGTGCAACCGTGGACGTAGTCCTCGGGGTGGCGGTCACCGGGCGTGTGGCGCGCTTGGCCATGATCGGATCGCCTGCGAGTGGCGGCCAGGTTCTGGATCAGTACGCGCTCGACCTGCCCGACGACCTGATAGCCGAAATGTCGGAGCTCGCCGAGACCATCATCGGCACTTACCGCGCGGTGACCGAGTCCGGCAACCAAGTGGCCGCGACCCGACTGTGCCTGCCCGACGATTCGGCGGCCGACACGCTGCGCCAGACCGTGCTCGACGCCGGAGTGCCGAACGTCGAGGTCGTGACCGAAGGCGAAGCCGCTGCAGCCCTGGCCCGCAGCGTGGGCGCCGACGCGGCATTGCTGCTGGCCGCCGATGACACCGTGTCGCTGACCGTGGTCGGGGACCGCACGGCCGCACCGGCCCCGATATCGGCCACGTTGGCCACGATCCCGATCGGCACCGCCGGCGCCGCCGCAGCGTGCGCCGCGGCGCTCAAACGGGTACCCGCCGACGAGGCCCCCGGACGCGTGTTGTTGGTCGGCCAACGCCTCGATCTTGATTCGGTTGCGGCAGAGCTTCGTTCGACCGCACCGATCGAGGTGGCGCCGGACGCGGGCTATGCGATCGCCCGGGGCGCTGCCCACTTGGTGGACGACATCGCGCCGGCCAGTGCATCCACTCAGATGGCACCCGTCGTCGGTGTGCCACAGGATCCGACCCAGATGGCCCCCGCGGCCTCCGATGCCACGCAGCTGGCACCCGCCGCGGCGGACGCCACCCAGCTGGGACCCGCCGCCGCCGAGGCGACTCAGATGGCTCCTGCTGCCGCGGCGACGCAGATGGCTCCTGCGGCCTCGGACGCCGCCGTCGGACCGGACCTGGCGTACTCGCAGGATCCCGAGGACCAGCCTTGGGCCGACGAGATGCCGATGGACGCGGTCAACGAGTTCGTCCCCGAACAGGACGACGACCCGGACTACACGACCGTCATCGCGCCGCCACCGCCGCGGATGCTGCTCATGGGCAGTGCCCTGACATTCGTAGTGGTCGCCTTCGCCACGTTGGCCGTCACCGTCGCGATCAACGTCCGGCCGGCAGCCGATGTGCGCGCGCAGCCCGCGCCCGCCGAACAGGCGGCCACCGTACCCGGCAATTACCTTCCGCCGGTTCCGCACGAGCCGGATCCCGTCGCCCTGCCGGTCTCGGTGCTGACGCCGCCACCGGCGGCGCCCAAGGTGCGTCAGGCCCCCGTCAACCAGCCGGTCAACGAGGCTCCGCCGGTCGCGCCGGTTCCTGCACCTGCCCCGGCACCCGCACCCGTGGTGGTTCCGCCGGCTCCGGTGCCCGTGCCGATCCCGATTCCGGTTCCGATCCCGCTGCCTCCGGTCGTGTGGCCGACGGCGCCGACGTGGGTACCGACGACGCCCCCCACCACCACGTCGCCGCCCACGACAACAACGGCGCCCCCGACGACGACCACCACCGCACCGCCGACCACCACCACGGCACCGCCGACGACCACGACGGCCCCGCCCACCACGACCACCGCGCCACCGACGACCACCGCGCCACCCACCACGACAGCGCCACCCACCACGACGGTGGCGCCGACCCACACGTCCGCTCAGGAGACCGTGCCTCCGATCGAGGCACCGACCCACACCGCACCGACCTATACGCCGCCGGTCGAACAACAAGCTCCTGCGACGCAGGCGCCGGTTACGACGGTCGAGCCGCAGTCGCCGTTTGGTGGCGGCTCCCCATACGGGGGCGGATCGTCATCCGGCGGTAGCTCGTCCTCAAGCGGCGGGTCATCCGGTGGCGGGTCGTCGAGCGGCGGCCTCTTCGGCGGCGGGAGTGGCTCCGGCAGCGGCAGTTACGGTGGCTCGCCGGTGACGACGATGCCGGTCAGTCCATAGCCGCTCAGTAGTCGTGATTCGGGCAGGCGACGTCGACGTAGACCGTCACGAACGTCGTCGGACCCGGCGTCTGGCTACCGGGATTGTTGACGCCGGTGACCCAGCACTCCGACAGGGGCTTGGTGTCGAATCCGGTGGTCCAGTTGATGTGAACCGTGTAGCCCTGCGATTCCAGGTCGCGGATCACGTCGTCGGCTCCGGCGGACGCAGCCGGTGCAGAGACGACCGATGCGACGACCCCCGCAGCCGTCAGCAATGCGGCATACAGAACCGAGGTCCGCGCCATGATCGCCATCATCCGCCGGTTCGACTGGAGGTGTCCAGTGCGTATCGGGCGCCACCACGTGGAAATACCTTGGCATATCTTGGGGGAACAACCGATGCCTCTCCCCCGAAAGGAATGCGCTCGTGGCCAAGAAGCGCTGGAATGACCTGTCGCCCACCGCCAAGACCGCCGTCATCGTGGTAGCCGCCGTCGATGCCGCGCTGCGGGCCTGGGCGGCACGCGACCTCGCCGCCCGAGAGGCCGATCAGGTCAAGGGCCCGAAGTGGTTGTGGGGCAGCGCCCTCGGACTCCTGAGCACCTCGGGGGTGCTGCCGGTGGTCTATCTGGTTGCCGGGCGTAAGTCCTGAGCTACGTACCCTTCACATTGAGCACCTGACGGAGCTCGTGTTCGATCTCGATCAGGCTCGCCGCGTCGGCCATGACGACGTCGATGTCCTTGTACGCGTCGGGGATTTCGTCGATCCACTGTTCGCCGTGGCGGTATTCGATGCCCTGCATCCGCTGGGCGAGGTCGTCTGCGGTGAAACGGCGACGCGCCTCGTTGCGGGAGAACCGGCGACCGGCACCATGTGGAGCTGAGCACAGGCCGGCGGCGTTGCCCTTGCCCCGCACCACATACGACCGGGTTCCCATGCTGCCCGGGATCAGTCCCATGACGCCCTTGTGCGCATCGATCGCACCCTTGCGGGTCAACCACACCTCGCGGCCACCGTGGTGTTCCTTGCGGGTGTAGTTGTGGTGGCAGTTCAAGCGTTCGACCTCGAAGTCGCCGGCGGTCTTCGGCCGATCCAGATGGGCGTAACCCATCCACGCGGCGAACACCCACATGTACCGGTCCATCATCTCGGCACGGTTCTCGAAGGCGAAGCGCTGCGCCCAGTTGAGATCCCGCAGATAGTCGCCGAACTCCTGCGTGCCCTGCGGGAGGTAGGCCAGATCAGGGTTGGGCAGATCGATCCACCACCGCTTCATGAGCTTCTGCGCAATCCTGATGTGCCTCTGCGCGATCTTGTTTCCCACACCACGGGAACCCGAGTGCAAAAACAGCCACACCCGGTCGTCCTGGTCCAGGCACAGTTCGATGAAGTGGTTGCCGCCGCCGAGGGAGCCGAGCTGCTCGCGCCACTTGGGCGAGTGCAACAGGTCGATTCCGCCGTCCTTGGCCAAGTGCTCGAGGTCGGTGATGCGACCCGCCGTGAACGGGAACCGGGCCAGCGTGTCGTTGTAGTTACCCGGTGACAGCGGAATCGCCGCCTCGATCGCCGTGCGCAGCGCCGCCAGGTCACGGCCCTTGATGTCGGTTGCGGTGAATTCGGTGCGAGCCGCGATCATGCCGCAGCCGATGTCGACGCCGACCGCGGCCGGGATCACCGCGTCGATGGTCGGGATGACGGTGCCGACAGCCGACCCCTTGCCGCTGTGGGCATCAGGCATCAAGGCAACATGGGGATGCACGAATGGCATCGAAGCGGTCTGCTTCGCCTGCTCAATGGTGTTGTCGTCGATGTGGCTGGCGAAGTTCAACAGCTTGTGGTCGACGACGCGATGCGTAGTCATGCCGTCGATTCTGCCGATGCTGTCCAGGGGTTTGTTCGGCCCGGCCAGCGGGTAGACGATGCGCCGTACAGCCGAGCACCCCGCCCGATTTGACGGAAAGCGGTACGCCCGCACCAGAATAGAGTCCGAAATGACGTAGGCATTGTCGGTACGGGGGTCCCGATGAGAGTTGGCTGGTATGTGTTCATGCACCGCCCTGACGGCGGTGTGATGCCGATCGCCGGGTTCTGGCGCAAACGCACCGCGGTGCGGTGGGCGAAGGAGCACGCAGAACCGGACTGCCGACTTGAAGTCCATCGTTTCGGCTGGTGGTCGGCCGACGCCGCCGGCCAGCGGGTGGTGGCGGAACCGGCGAGCAGATGCCAACCGTTCGACGGTCGCCGCTATCCGCCAACCTCGGCGTCCAGACCGTAGAAACCAATCAGGCCCCCTCGAAAGGGGGCCTGACTTGTGTGGCAGATGCAGGATTCGAACCTGCGTAGGCGTAAGCCGACGGATTTACAGTCCGCTCCCATTGGCCGCTCGGGCAATCTGCCTTGCTGGTGCGCCGCCCCGTTTCCGGTTTGGTGCGACTAGCAGGGTACAACGAGGATGTACCCAAGTTACAAACCGGCAGCGTATCTGCGATGCGGGCCACATTCTGCCGGTGTCGTAGGCGCGGGCGCTCGCCCGTCTCAAATGCAGTAGGCAATTACCTATATCCCCATGTTGCGCGCGCGTTATTTTGTGCCGGCCAGACGTCAACTCCATGGAGCGAGGCCCTACATGCGACAGAACACCGCGCGATTCGACGGCAGACGCACGAGCGTGCTGCTCGCTGGGGTGGTGACCTCCGGTGCGTTGCTCGCCGGCCTGGCATATTCGGGGCCCTCCGCGAACGCGTCCTGCATATCGGCCTTCGGCCTCAGCAGCAGCGCGGATTGCTCCAGCGGTCTGGCCGACGTGGCGATCGCCATCGGCGACGGTGCCACCGCGTCCGCGTACGGATGGTTCACCGGGGCGCTGGCGATCGGCGACGGTGCATCCGCGGTGGTCCCTGCCGAGCTCCTGAGCCTCAATTCACTGAGTGCGGCACTCGCCGTCGGTGAGGGTTCGTACTCGACGGCACGAGGCGTCCTCACGTTCGCCTACGCGAACGGCCACCACGCGTACGCCGGTTCGGCGGGGCTTACGTCGCTCGCGGTGACCGACGGCGCCCAGGGACACTCAGTCACCAGTGGAATCGCCAATATCGCCATCAACCGCGGCGACCATGTCGACTACAACTGGGCCGAGGCATTCGGAATCGGCAACCTCGCGATCAACCTCGACGGTGACGGACGAGTCGTCGCCGGGTTCGACATCGACAGCTTCGCCTCCCTGGCGTTCAATACTTCAGGCACCAATACCGTTAAGACACAAGGTGGTCCGTTCGCCGTCGCCGGCGCTGTCGGCCAAGACGGCATCACCGTGAGCCAAACCGGTCCGGGTATCAACATCGTCGACAGTGCCGTCGCATCGGCGAAGGCAGTCGTCGCTGACGATCCGGCACCGATGAGATCCAAGGACGCCGCCGTGGCTCCGGTGGCCCCGAAGTCAGCGAAACCCACCCGGGCTGCGACCTTCGAATCAAGGCCGCAGCGCACCGCGTCCAAGCTGCGGTCCCTGGTCAAGAAACAGTGGTCGAAGCGGTTGAACGGCTCCTCGGGCGTGACGCGCGCCCGCGTGCCGCATCGCGCAACGGGGCTGAAGTCCGGAGACGATTCCGCTTAGCCGCCACGGCCCCTCCTGTGGTGCGGGCAGCAAGGTGCGACGAGGATGTACCTAAGCTACAAACCGGCAGCATTCACCGAGGGAAGAGGAGGGGCGTCCAATGGCGGATTCCAGCTTCGACGTCGTCAGCAAGGTCGACCGCCAGGAGGTCGACAACGCGCTCAACCAGGCCGCCAAGGAACTGTCCACCCGGTTCGACTTCCGCGGCACCGACACCACCATCGCCTGGAAGGGCGAGGAGTCCATCGAACTGGTCAGCTCCACCGAGGAGCGCGTCAAGGCCGCGGTCGATGTGTTCAAGGAGAAACTGGTCCGCCGCGACATCTCGATGAAGGCCTTCGACGCCGGCGACCCGCAGCCCAGCGGCAAGACCTACCGGGTGTCCGGGGACATCAAGCAGGGCATCACCAGCGAGCAGGCCAAGAAGATCACCAAGCTCATCCGCGACGACGGCCCCAAGGGCGTCAAAGCCCAGATCCAGGGCGAGGAGATCCGGGTCAGCTCGAAGAAGCGCGACGACCTGCAGGCCGTCCAGGCGCTGCTGCGTGGCGCCGACCTGGACGTGGCACTGCAGTTCGTCAACTACCGCTAGCGCAGTCGCCGAGCGTGCACTCAGATCACGGGTGACGACGAAATCGCGATCTGAGTGCACCGTCGGCGTTCTAGGCGGTGCTGGCCGCCGCCGTTGCGGTGTACCGGCTGGGCCGGTGCTCCAGCCCGTAGTGTCCGCGCAGTGTCGTCGCGGTGTAGTCGGTCCGAAACAGCCCGCGACGCTGCAGGATCGGCACCACCTGCTCGACGAAGTCCTCCAACCCGCCGGGCAGATACGGCGCCATGATGTTGAAGCCGTCGGCGGCGCCCTCGGTGAACCACAGCTCCAGGTTGTCGGCCACCTGCTCGGCGGTGCCGGCGAAGGTCCGGTGTCCGCGGCCACCACCGAGTTTGGCGATCAACTGGCGCACGGTCAGCGACTCGCTGCCGGCCAGGTCCTTGACCAGTTGGTAGCGGCTCTTGTTGCCCTGGATCTGCTCGATGGGCGGCAGGGCGGGCAACGGAGCGTCGAGCGTGTGGGCAGTCAGATCGACCCCGAGCATCTGCGACAGCTGACGCAGTGAGTATTCGGGGGAGATCAGGTCGGTGAACTGCTGTTCCAACTCACGGGCGGCCTCGTCGGTGGGGCCGATGAACGGCACGATGCCGGGCAGGATCAACACGTCGTCGGCGCTGCGGCCGAACTTCACCGCGCGGGCCTTCACGTCGCGGTAGAACGCCGTGCCGTCCTCGACCGAGCGCTGCGCGGTGAAGATCGCCTCGGCGTACCGCCCGGCGAAATCCTTTCCGGCCTCCGAGGACCCGGCCTGCACGAGCAGCGGACGGCCCTGCACCGACCGCGGCGAGTTCAGCGGGCCACGGACGGTGAAGTGCTCGCCGTGGTGGTCGATGCGGTGCACCCGGTCCGGATCGGCGAAGATGCCGGTGGACTCGTCGAGGATCAGGGCGTCGTCCTCCCAGCTGTCCCACAAAGCCGTTGCCACGTCGACGAATTCAGCGGCCCGTCGGTAGCGCCCGGCATGGTCGGGGATACCCTCGACGCCGAAGTTGGCCGCCTCGTCCTCACCCGCCGAGGTGACGATGTTCCACCCGGCACGGCCGCCGCTGATGTGATCGAGCGACGCGAAGTTGCGGGCCAGGGTGTAGGGCTCGATGTAGCCGGTGGTGGCGGTGGCGATCAGCCCGACGTGCTCGGTGACCGTCGCCATCGCGGTCAACAGAGTGATCGGCTCGAAGATCGCCTGTGTGTTGTGCTTGACTCGGGGCCCCACCGCGAGCCCGTCGGCGAAGAACACCGAATCGAGCTTGCCGCGCTCGGCCAGCTGCGCCAGCCGCTGGAAGTGCTTGACGTCGGTCAGGTCTCGCACATCGGTGCGCTCGTGCCGCCACGCTGCCTCGTGGTGGCCGACCCCCATCAGAAATGCGTTGAGATGCAGTTGGCGTGGCAATGGTTCCCTTTCCTAAGTGGTGGCGCGCCAGCCCGACAAGCGCCCTTCGATGGCCACGACGATGCCGTTGAAGGTGACGCCCACCAGGGCGATGGTGACGATGCCTGCGTACATGTTGGGGATCTGGAAATTCAGCTGCGAGGCCGTGATCAGATATCCCAGTCCAGCCTTGGCGCCGACCATCTCGGCGGCGATGAGCACCAGGATCGAGGAGGCCGCCGCCATGCGCAGGCCGGTGAAGATGGTCGGCACCGCGGCGGGCAGGATCACCTTCTGGAAGAGACGGATCGGCGAAAGCCCCAGAGAGCGCGCCGATTTGATCAGTAACGGGTCCACGGTGCGTACCCCGGAGATGGTGTTGAGCAGGATCGGGAACGACGCCGCATAGATCACCAGCGCAACTTTGGAGGTTTCGCCGATCCCCAGGATCAGGATGAACACCGGCAACAGAGCCAGCGCCGCGGTGTTGCGGAACAACTCCAGGATCGGGTTGAGGAATTCCGCGACCGGTCGGTACCAGGCGATCGCCACTCCCAGCGGAATGCTGACCGCGATCGCGATGACCAAACCGGCCAAGGCGCGCCCCAGGCTGGCCGAAACATGCTCCCACAGTTGACCGTTGCCCAAGAGCGTGAACCAGGCGCCGACCACCTCGGAGAACGGCGGCAGGAAGACCTTGTCCACCAGGCCGACCCGTGGCGCCACCTCCCACAGTGCCAGGAAAGCGGCGACGACCACCGTGGGACGCAGCAGACGCCACGCGAGGGTCTGCAAGCGGCGGCCACGATGCTCGGGCCCCGGCACCGGTGCCGGCGTCTCGGCCGGCTCGTCGACGGACACCTCGGCCGGGGCCACCGCGATGGCGCTAGACATGTTGAACCTCCTCGGACCGGGCCCGTTCCACCTCGTGGTGCAGAAGCGACCAGATGTGATGTCGTTGTGCCCGGAATCCCTCGCTGGACCGGATGTCATCGGCGCTACGGTCGATGTCGACGTCGACAACCTTCTTGATCCGGCCCGGCCGCGAGGTCAGCACCGCGACGCGCTGGCCGAGATACAGCGCCTCGTCGATGCCGTGGGTGATGAACAGAATGGTCTTGCCGGTCGCCTGCCAGATCCGCAGCAGCTCGTCCTGCAGAGATTCCCGGGTCTGGGCATCCAGCGCGGCGAACGGCTCATCCATCAGCAGCACCTCGGGATCGAACGCGAGGCTACGGGCGATCGCGACACGCTGCTTCATGCCGCCGGACAGCTCGTGCGGGTAGCGGTCGGCGAAGCCCTGGAGGCCGACGAGGTCGAGATACTCCTCAGCCCGTCGGCGACGCTCGGCCGCCGGCAATCCTTTTGCCTCCAGACCGAACTCGATGTTCTTTCGCGCCGTGCGCCACGGCAACAGCGCGTACTGCTGGAAAACGATGCCGCGATCCAGTCCGGGACCGGTGACCGGCTTGCCGTCGAGCAGGATCTCCCCCGACGTCGGCTGGGTCAGTCCGCCGAGCAGGTCCAGCAGGGTCGACTTGCCGCAGCCGCTCGGCCCGACCAGCACCAGGAACTCCCCCGCCGACAGATCGATGCTGATGTCCTGGATCGCGGTGAAACCGGTCTTCTCGCCGCGGATCGGGAATTGCTTCGTCACATTGCGCAGCCGCAGCTTGGGTTGGGCGCTCTCGGCTTGTGTACTCACTTGTGTGCCAGCGCTTTCCCGTCCGGCCCGCTGTCATCGGGATAGGTTCCGTTGGCATACGGGTTGAGGTCGTTGGTGTAGAGGTCCTTCGCCTTCAGCTGCCCTTCCTTGAGCTCGCCGTTGCGCACCAGCCAGTCGATCCAGGTCTGCAGTTCGCGTTCGGCAATCACCGCACCGGGCACCGGAATGCCTGAGCTGCGCCAGTATTCGATGGACTGTGTGTCCTCGTTGCGTTTGCGCTTGTCGATGATCTCGCGGAACTTGGCCACCACCTCGTCGCGCGGGGTCACCTGGGTCCACCGGATCGCCCGCGCGGTTCCTTGGACGAAATCGGCCACCGCATCCCGGTTCTTCGCCAGGAAATCGTCGCGCACCACAAAGGTGCCGTAGCTGAACGCCCCGAACAGCGACTTGTCGGTGAACAGCGGCCGGATCCCACCGCGTTGCTGCGCGGTCTCCCGCCAGATCCCGTTGAGCGCCGCGACATCGATCTGCCCCTCACGCAACGCCTGCTCGGTGTTGACCGGCGGCACCACGGTGAGGGTCACCGTCTTGATCTCGTCGTTGGTCAGCCCTTCCTTGGCCAGCCATTCCCGGGTCAGGAACTCATGATGCGCGCCAAGGGTGTTCATCCCGACCTTCTTGCCGATCAGGTCGCGAGCCGAGTGGATGGGGCTGTTCTCCAACACGAAGTATCCGGTGTACTCACCGTCGTCGGCGCCGTAGGAGCTGAGCACCGAGGTGATCGGTGCACCGGCGGCGTTGAGTTTGACCACGGCGCCGTTGAACGCCTCGCCCACGTCGATATCGCCGGTGGCCACGGACTGGATGTCCTGCGGCCCGCTGGTGGTGTTGCCCACCCAGTCCAGCTTGATCTTCTGGTAGTAGCCGAGGTCCTCGGCCAGTTCCTGGAATCGGACCTCGCCGGCCCAGCCCTGATAGCGCACCACGGTCTTGCCGTCCTCCGTGCGCGCCGTTCCCTCCGACGAACCACACGCGGTCAGTACCAGCACGAGCGCACTGAGCATCGCGAGCACTGAACTGAATAGGCGCATGGCCTCATGGTGGCAATGAAGCCGAAGCCGGTAACCCTTTAGCCTCGCGAAGAATCGAATACACCCAATGTGAAGAAGATTGCGAGATTCCTCGAAAATCTCGCAATCTTCTTCACACTGGGCGCCGGCTCAGGCTCAGGCTCAAGCCCCGCCGAACTGCGGCTGCAGCACCGGGGCGAGCGCGGAGAGCGGAATGTGCGCCTGCACCGTGCCGCCGTCCATCGCCCACTGCATCCTGGCCGGGGTGAAATCGATCGGGCTGTCGCGTCCTACCGGGTAATCCGGCATGTAGAGGATGAGCTCGTCCGGGGTCAGCGCCCAGGCCTTGTACCCGCCCGAATACACGTTGTCCGGGGTCCAACGGTCCGCGGTGAAGGGATAGGTACCGGGCTGGTGCGGCGGCGGTGCGGCATCGAGCGCGGCGACGATGAACGGCTCACCCAGGCGCGGGATCTCGGCTCGGTGGTCGACGCCCGGTTTGAACAGGTCAGCCAGCTGCACCTGCCGCCCACCGGCGAACGTGAAGGTGCGGTACGCGTCGCTGACGATGGGGGCGTTCGGATGTGACAGCGCATCGGTACCGACCGTCCCGGAGTACATCTCGTGGAAGACGGCCGTCGTCGCGTCGCCATGCTGGAAAATCTCGAACTGCTCCTCGCCGAAGCTGTCGGCGGCCATCTTCTGAGCGGCGTTACGCCAGTTGTTCATCAGGTTGGTCAGGTACTGCCGGATGACGGGGTTTTCCACCAGATCGCCGGGCAGCGCCATCTTGATGTCACGAACCGCTTTTCGGTCCGAGGTCACCGACGTATGGCAGAACTGGCCATCCCACTGTCCGGCCAGTTCGTCGCAGAAAGTTGCCGCCGATGCCGCGGCAGACGGAGCGGTCGTGCCGGCCACTACCACAGAACCTGCCGCCAGCGCCACCGCGCCGATCAGCTTTCCGATGTGCAACATGTCAATTCCTCAGGGGAGTTCCACTTTGCTTGCACGCCACTGTCCGTCGACCTTGTCCATCGTCATCTTGATGCGGCTGCGGTCGATCCGCGGATCGGGCACGGTGCTGTTGGCCACCGATTGATCGACGAACAACAGCACCACGACCTGGTCCTTGCTCGCCGATTGCACCGCCGACTGCACGACCACGCCGTGTGCCGTGGCCTTGTTGTCGATGAGCAGCTGGCGCAGCTGGACACTCGACTGCGAATACATGTCCTTGAACTCGCCGGTCGCGCCGGCCAGCACCTGGTTGAAGTTCTCGTCGACCTTGGCGGAGTCGATGCTCGTCAAGATCTGGGCGTAGGCCACCGCGGCGTCCTGTGCCTGCTGGCCGGCGCGCGCCACCTGTTGGGTCTTCAACAGCTGCCAGCCGAGGAAACCGGAAAGTGCCAGGGAGGCAACGAAGACGACGGCCACCGCGCCGGCGAGCACCGGGCGAAGCCAACCTCGCGACGTGTCCTTCGACTCAGGCTCGGACTCTGCCACCTCTTCGGCGTCGTCCTCGGCTTCGTCTTTGTCGACGTCCTCGGCTTCGTCCTTGTCGACGTCCTCGGCTTCATCGTTGGCGTCAGCATCCGACTCGGCCGTTTCTTCGATACCGATTGCGTCGTCGACGGTTTCGGTCTGATCGTCGTCGGTCTTCTTGTCAGTCGTCACAGTCACCGTCATCTCCTTCAGGTGAGGTTGGGTGGTTCAGCGGGGCGGTTCGATCGGGAGAGTCGGACCACCGTAGGGCGTCGGAATGGTGTAGCGACCCCGGGGTGTCGGATCGGTGGTGCGTCCGAGGTCGGCCCCGGGTGGCGGGCCTGCCGTGTCATCGCCGGCCGGACGTGGCGCATTCTTGGCGCCACGGACCAGGACGCCGGGATGATCGTCGCGGCAGTAGGTGTACATGTAGGGCTCGGGATAGTCCGCCGACGCCGGTGGCCGGCGAGGTGTTCCGTAGTCACAGCTGTAGCGCGGGTAGATGTCAGCGGTCGCCCACAGCCCGTTGTCATGCATGACGCTGCCCAGTGCGTCGAGTACCGAGGTGCGGTAGTTCGGGAACAGTGCGTTCAACGCCGGCACCCGCAGATACAGCAATTGCGAAGTGCTGGCGAGGCTTCCGAGCAGCTGCACCATGGTGTCGGAGTTGTCGGTGAACAGGTTGTCGACCGAGTTCAACGCTCCCGGGGTCTGATCCGTGAGCCGGCGGAAGCCGTCACGCATCTTGTTGATTCCGACAAACGTCGAGTCGAGATTGTCCGACGCCACTGCGATGCCGGCATTCTTCTCGGACATCAGGTTGAACACCACGCGGCTGTTACGCAGCACGCTCACCGTCTCGGGCAGCACCGAATCCAGTGTCGACAGCAGGAATGTGCCGCCGTCGATGACGTCGGCCAGCTTGCCCGGACCAGCCTGGGACATGCTCAGTTCCTTGCGGATCACCTTGAGTTTCTCGGGGTCGACCTGGGCCAGCGCACCGTCGGCGTCGGCGAGCAGCTGGGCCAGGCTGACCGGCACCGTGGCCTTGCCCAAACCGATCACACTGCCGTCGGTGAGAAACGGTCCGTCTGCCGTATTCGCCGCGAAGTCGATGTACTGCTCGCCGGCCGGGGACAGCCCGGACACCCGCACATCGCTGGACTTCGGGATGGATACCGCCGAGTTCACGTTGACGACGGCACTGACCCCGCTGGGCGTGATGTTGAGCCGTTCCACCCGCCCGACGCGCACACCGCGCAGCGTCACATCCTGATTGGGTAGCAGGCCCGCCGATTCCGGCAACTCGATGGTGATGCGGTAACTGGAGTCGAAGGGTGTGACCCGCAGCGCCCCGATCATCAGGTAGGCACCGGCGACTACCAGGGTCATCACGAGCGCTCCAGCCGAAAGCCAGGCGCGGCGCCGGTACACGGCCCGCACCACTCCGACGAGGAGATCCGCGAGTGCGTTGATCATCGCGGCACCTCCGCAGGCGGCACCCCGGCCGGGGTCTCGGCCGGAGGGGCCTCAGGAGGCGGTGCCACCGCGGGCGCCTCCGGAGGGGCTTCGGGAGCCGGCACAATCACGCCGGGCTCTGTCGGGCTGGGAATCACCGGCATCTGCGGCACCGACGGACCGCGCCCGACGACGCGCTCCTGCAGCCGCAACAACGTGTACTGCAAGGAGCCGACCAGCTGATGCCAGTTGTAGCGCTTGGGGCCGTGCAACCCCGAATCACCGGCGAACCCGATATCGGGAATCGAACCCAGGATGAGGCGGTCGATACTGGCGCGCACCGAAAGGCCACTGCCGGAAGTCGCTTTCACCAATGGCGGCATCATCCGGTTCAGCGCATACAGCGAGGCGTCCGGGGACAGCGCCACGTCGTTCCAGGCACCGGCCACCTTGTTGGCATCGGCGATCACGCTGCGTCCGCTGGTGTCGGTGCCCGCGACCGACGGGAACTTGCGTAATTGTGCCGACGTGTCGCCGATCTGGGTGATCAGGTCGGCGATCTGAGTGGTGTGTTCGGCCAGGGTGTCGGTGGCCGGCCCGGCAGCATCCATCAACTCACTGACGGTCTGGTTCTTGTCCTCGATCTGCTTCAGCAGCCGGGACGTCTCGGTCATCGCGGTCGAGAGCTGGTCGGACCGTCCGTTGAGGGTGCCCAACGTGTGGTTCGTCTTGGCGATCAGATTGCCGAACGCCTGCCCCTGATCGCCGGTGGCCTTACCCATGCCGTTGATGATGTTGGTGAAGTTACGCACCGCGCCGCCGTTGACCAGGATCGCCGCCGATCCCAGGAGTGATTCCACCGTCGCGGCCGCCCGCGTGGAATCCAGGTCGATAACGTCGCCGTCTTTGAGCAGCGGGGCGTTCGGGTCGACCGGGCTCGGGGGCCGTACCGACACGAAGACATCGCCCAGCGGTGTCGCCGAACGCAATTCGGCCGTGGTGCCGTGAGGCAGCCGAACGCCGTCCATGATGCGCAGGGTGGTGACCGCGGTGTAATTGCTGGCCACCATCGACTCGAGCTCACCCACATCGGCACCGGCCAACTTGACCTTGGCGTTGGCCGGCAGGTTCAAGGCGTTGGCGAAGATCGCGGTCAACTTGTAGCCGCCCGAACCGACTCCGGGCGCCGGCAGCGGCAAGCTGGCCAAGCCTTCGGAGGCACATCCCGAAATGGTCAGACATGCCGTCATCACCACGGGCAGAACGTATTTACGCACCGGTTTGATCATTTCTGCCCCATCGCCGCCATGCCGTCGAGCATGTAGGACAGCCCGAAGTCCGGGCCGAAATCCTGCACCGTGCCGGTGCTGCAGCCGAGCTGACGCAGGCCCATCATGTTGCAAACTTCCTTGACGGTCTGCGAATCGAACAGCACCTTGTCCACCAGTACGTGCGCTCGCGCCGAGCCATTCTTCTGGTCGACGATGTTGTAGATGTTGTCCAGCGTCAGCGGGGTCAGGTCCAGGAACTCGGCGAGATCCCGCCGCTGATCCACCGCCGTGGTCAGCGCGGTATTGCCGTTGAGGACAATCTGTTTCACCTCGTCACGGTGGGCCTGAAGCACCTCGCCCACCTGGGTGATCACCTGATTGATCTTCCTGCCGGTGGTGCCGCTGCCGAAGTTCTCGTCGGACAGGATCTGGCTGAGCTGACGTACCGTCGATCCGAATTCCCGCAGCGTGGCGTCGTTACGGGAGGCGGCCTCGAACAATGAACTGAGGTTGCGCACGATCGTGGTGAGCTGATCCCGGGTCACCGCTCCCCGATCGGCACTGAGCCGCAACGCGTCTGACAGCTCACCGAGGGCGTCCTTCATCTGCTGACCGTTGCCATCGGCGACTGCGGCAGCAGCGTTGACGACATCGCCGACCGGGCCGCCGCCCTTGCCGTCGCCCTTCAACGAGGACGACAACTTGTCCAAAACGTCGAGCACGCGGGCGAACTCGACCGGGGTCTTGGTGCGGTTCAATCCGATGGTGTCGTGATTCTGCAGGGTCGGACCGCCGTGGTAGGCCGGGGTCAGCTCGATCTGACGGTCGGTGAGGATCGAATTGGAGATGGTCACCGCCTGCGCGTCGGCCGGCACCGAGACGTCCTTGTCCACCGTGAACTCGACCTCGACGTAATTTCCCTTGGGCGTGATCTTGGTGACGCGGCCCACCTGCATACCCAGCACCGCCACGGTGTTTCCCTCGTAAAGACCGGCAGCGCTGTCGAATTGGGCCGTCACGGTAATGGCGTCGGTCCTCCCCTTCAGGAACCACCAGCCGACTCCGGCCACCGCGGCGAGCGTCAGCGCGCCGACGACACACAGCGCGAGGATCTTGCTCCTGAACAACCTCATTTGCAGTCCTTGTAGTACTGGATCATGCTGAACTGCTTGGCGCGACCACTGATCGCGCACATCCACGAGTCGATCAGCAGCCCGTTGCCGACGTGCATTTCCCCCGCGTTGCCGTTGCCGGTGGCGTTGGCGAGCCCGCGCAGGGCTACCGGACCCGACTGCAGGACGCTGCGCAGCAGATCGTCGTGCTTGCCCAACATGTCCGACAGTTCACGCAGATTCGTGAGCAGTTGCTCGAGCTGCGGCCGGTCGTCGATCGCGATATCGCTCAGCGTCTGGACCAGGTTGGTCAGCGACGCCATCATGGCCTGGAAGGACGCCCTGCGCATGACGAACTCACCGACGAGGTCGTTGCCCTGGTTGACCAGGTTGCCGATCGTGGACTGCTGGCGACGCAGGGTGTTGCCAACCACATCGGTGGTCTCCAGCAGAGATCCCAGTTGGTCACGCCGATCGGCGATGATGGTCGCGAGGGTATGCGTGTTCTGCAGCGCCCGCGGCACCACCGCCGGCAGACCCGACATCTGCTTACCGAGGATGCTCAGCGTCTCGGCGAACTTGTCGGAATCGACCTGCTCGAAGGTGGTGGTGACGTCCCCCAGCGCCTCCTGCAGGTCGTAGGGCACCTCGGTGTGGGTGAGGTCAAAGGTGTTGCCGGGCAGGGAACCCGAGCCGGCAGGCTGCAGAGCCAGATAACGCGACCCCAAGATGGTGGTGATCTTGATGACCGCCCGGGAGTCCTTCCCGAGCGGAACATCGTCGCGCACCTTGAGTTTGGCCTCGACATGGTCGCCGGCCAGCTTCATGCTCTTCACCTCACCCACCGGCATGCCGGCAACGGTGATGGGGTTGCCCGCCTTGAGCGCAGCGGCCTGCTGGAACCGCGCGGTGTACTGCCGGTAGCCGACATCGGCGACCTTCACGATCAGCATCGCCCCGATCAGCACGGTCACCACAGCGATCGCGGCGATCCCGAGCCACGTCCGGTTGTAGCTCTCCAGCGGGCGACGCCGTTTCTTCGGCGGCTTGGGTGCCGCCGGTGTGTTCGCCTTCGTCAGTTGCTCAACCATTGGCCATGTTCCTGCATTTGGGGGTGTATGCCGCCTTGTTCCCAGGAGTCGCCGCGTCGACGATGATCGGTGTGACGTCGTTGAGGCCTGGGAAGAATCCGGTTGCGTTCAGGTCGCACGCATAGGTGGTGGCGTAGGCGCCCTCGTTGGTCATCCGGGCGAATCCCTTGAGCAGCAAGGGCAGATTGGCACCGGCGAACGCGAGTTGCGGTTCGATGCCCACCATGTGCGCGGCGAACCCGGGCTGGCGGGTCACGAGCTCGTTCAGCGGCGGGTACACCTCGTCGCTGATGGTCGACAACTGCTGCACCACCTTGGAGATCGAACCCAGCGAGTCCACCATCTCGGGCCGGCGGGCATCGAACGTGGCGACCATGCCCTTGGTCTGGGTGATCACCTCGTCGAGACTGTCGTTGTGCTGGGCGAGGTTCTTGGCCACCGCATTGAGATTGTTGATCACCTCTCCGAGTTCCTGATCCCGGCCGGCGAAGGAATCGGTCAGTTGCGCGGTCTGGTCGACAAGCCCGACGATCGAGGCGTTGTCGCCCTGCAGCGAGGCGATCACCCCTTTGGTCAGATTGTCTGCGTCGCGCGGGTTGAGGACGCTGAACAGGGGCTCGTAGCCGTTGAGCAATGTCCCGACATCGAACGACGGATCGGTCTGCTCGACGGGGATGACGCTGCCGGCCGGAAGCGGGCCCGAGTCGCCGATATTGCCCAGCGACAGACCGAGATAACGCTGACCGACGATGTTCTGGTAGGTGACCGAGGCGGAGGTCCGGCCGAACATCGGCTGGTTGTCCTGCACCACGAACGACACCTTGGCCAGTGCGCCCTGTAGTTCGATCTTCTCGACCCGCCCGACCCGTACCCCGGCCATCCGGACGTCGTCGCCCTCACGCAGGCCGAACACATCGGAGAACAACGCCGCATACGGCACGGTCTTGCCGGCCACATCACGACGCAGCGTGACATAGACCAACCAGGTCAGGCCCAGCGCGACCACCATGAACAGCGACAGGCCGATCATTGCACCGCGGTACTTCATCGGCCTCCCTCTCCTGAAACTGGTTGCGGCGCCTCAGCCGGTAGTAGCGGAGCGTCCGCTGCCGGTGCCGCCGCGCCGGGTGCGGGCGCCGACCCGGGCACCGATGCAGCCGGCGGTGAACCGGGCGGCCGCGGTGCCACGGGCGCGACCGGCGACAGCGGCACCGGCGGGGGCGGCGTCGGCATCAGGGCGGGATTCGCCGTCCCCGGCACCGGCCCGGCCGCCGGCATCCACGGGGGTAGCGGCGGATTCGGGTCGGACAGGTCGGGGTTCGGGTTCACCAACGGCGGGCCGACCGCGACGAGGTTCCCGTTGGGGCCCAGGACGGTCCCGGCGGGTGGCATGAGATCGGCAGGCGGTTGAAAGTTCTCCGGCAGCAACACATCCGGCAGTGACGCCCTGGTCGGCACCAGCGGGGCGGTGAAACAGCTGGGCCCCTTGAGCCCGGAGTACTGCGGGCAGTCGGCACGGGTGTAGGCGTAGCTCGGCGTCAACGACAGGTTCACCCGCATGTTGCCGATGTCGTTTCCTGGCATCCAGACGTGCTCGAAGAACTTGCCCGACAGCTGATTGAGCTTCACGAAAGCCGGAACCCAGTTGTTGGACGTGTCAGCCAGCACCCCCAGGACCGGCGTCAGATTCGACGTGGTCTTGACCAGTTCGTCGGTGTGATTGTCCAACGCGGTGTGGGTGGTACCGACCGTGTTGATTCCGCCGTTGATCATCGTGTTCAGCTGTGAGCGTTGCTCGACCAAAGTCTGCATCGGCTGCACGGCTTTGTGCAGGGCGTCGAGCAGGTCGGGCGCGGTCTGCTGCAACCCCTGGGTGGCGTCGATCAATGCGGAGACGGTCGTCGGGCCGGGTTCGGAGGCCACCACCGAATCCAGCTGATCGACCAGCCGGTTCAATTGCGCTCCGCTGGTGAGCAATTCGTGACGGCGATTCTCGGTCGCAGCGTTCACGGCGGCCAGGATGCCCACCGTCTTGTCCTCACGCCCGCGCCCCGTCGCCGCCAGTACGTCACGCAGCTTGCTGATCGTGGTCTGGAACAACACCGTGGGAAGTTCGGTGTCCTCGGGGATCCGGGCGCCGGCGGCGATCGGCGAGCTTGCCGGCCCGCCGGCGTCTACCAGTTGCACCGACGACACCGCGAAGACGTTGCTGGGCACGACGCGCGCGGTCACCGTGTTCGGGATGGAGCCGGCGTATTCGGGTTTGAGATCGATATGGACGAAGTTCGGATCACCGTTGGCGGCCGGGGTGACATCGTCGACCATCCCGACGAGGACCCCGTGATACTTCACATCCGAGCGCTGCGGCAGACCGTCGCCGACGTTGACCAACGCGGCCACCACTGGCACCCGATCGTCCAGCTTTCCGGTGGCCTTCACCAGAAGAAACGTCGAAATCAGTGCTGCGACAACGAGAACCGCGGCACCACAGCCGAGCAGCTGTTGGTCGGACGGCCCACGCCCGTCGGTTTCCAGCGAGTTTCCCATCTAGCCGCCGAACCTCGCTCCCGAATCGACCGTCCACAGCGCCATGGTGAGCAACATGTTGACGATGATCACCACGGTGATGCTGGCCCGCATGGCATGGCCGGCGGCCACGCCGACGCCCACCGGCCCGCCCGAGGCGTAGAACCCGTAGTAGCACTGCACGGTCGAGGCGATCCACACGAAGATGACCGCCTTGAGCACCGAGTAGAGGATGTCCTGGCCGGACAGCATGAGGCTGAAGTAATGCAGATAGGACCCGCTGGAGCCACCGCTGATCAGGTACACGACCACCTGGGTGGTCAGGTAACTGACCGCCAGGCAGAGGGCGTAGAGCGGGATCACCGCGACCACCGCGGCCATCAGCCGGGTGGTGACCAGGTACGGGATCGGCCGGATCGCAATGGAATCGAGCGCGTCGATTTCCTCGGCGATCCGCATCGACCCCAACTGTGCGGTGAACCGGCAGCCGGCCTGGGTCGCGAAGGCCAGCGAGGCGGCGATCGGCGCCAACTCGCGGGTATTCACCAGCGAGGAGATGATGCCGGTGGCCGGGCCGAGCCCGAGCAGATCGAGGAAGTTGTATCCCTCGATGCCGACGAGTGCACCCACCGTGATGCCCAGTACCACCGCCACGCCGACGGTTCCGCCGCCGACCACGAGTGAGCCGTTGCCCCAGGCGATATCGGAGAGTAGCCGGACGAATTCTCCGCGGTAATGACGCAACGCGATGGGCACTGCCGTCAGAGCCCGGACGAAGAACACCATCATGTGGCCCAAACGCATCAGCGGCGCCGACGCCCGTTTGTACAGCCGCACAAACGGGCTGAGCAACGGTGGGACGAAAGTCGAGGCAGTCATGTCACAGCCCGACCCGGGGGAACAACATGATGTAGAGCTGGCTGATCGCCACATTGACCACCATCAGCAACAGAATCGATTCCACCACCGCCGCGTTCACGGAGTTCGCGACGCCGGTCGGGCCGCCTTTGGTGGACAGCCCCTTCTGACACGACACCACGGCCACGATGGCGCCGAAGATCACCGCCTTCAGCAGAGCCACGACCATGTCGCCGGTGGTGGCGAACGAGGCGAAGGTAGCCACGAAACTGCCGGGGGCGCCGTTCTGGAAGTAGACGTTGAACAGGAAGCTGGCCAGGAAGCCGACGAAGCACACCACCCCGGTGAGCGCGACGCCGATCATGATCGCCGCGACGAAGCGTGGCACGACCAGGCGCTGAATCACCGAGACGCCCATGACCTCCATGGCATCGGTTTCCTCACGCATGGTCCGCGAACCCAGGTCGGCGGTGATCGCCGACCCCACCGCGGCGGCCATGAGAACGGCCGCGACCAGCGATGCGGCCTGCCGAATCACGGCCAGTCCACTGGCCGCGCCGGCCAGTGACGTCGCACCGACCTGCCCGGCCAGCAGGGCGAACTGAATCGAGAGGGTGACGCCGATCGGCAGGGCCACCAGCACGGTGGGGAGCACCGCGGTTCCCGCCATGAAGGCACCCTGGCGAACGAACTCCTGCCATTGAAAGCGGCCCGTCACAAGGTCGAGGAACAGGATCTGGACGGTGCGCACGCCGAGCACGAACTGGTCCCCGACCGTGGCGAGCGACGCCATCGGATGACGCCGGGCATAACCGGTGGCCCAGTTCTCGATGGCGTCGATTCCCCGTTGCGGCTCGACCCCATCAGCCACGCTCTCAGGCGGCGCCGTCATCCTCTCTCATTAAGCAGAAGAATGAACACAGATCAATACCTCCCCAGACCGAGAGATGGCCACCGCCGGCCGGATAACTCACAGTGGTTGGCACCGTAGCGTCGGCGCTCATCCCCCGTCAATGTTTTGCCGAATTATCATTCACTTATGGAGGTTGGCTCATCAATTTCCGGCAAATCCGTCGTCGTCGTCGGCGCACCGCCGGTTCCGCTCCGGCGCACGGGTGAGGGACGTGTCACTTCTCGTATCACGTGTAAATGCAGTGCATTCAGGCCGCAGCCAACGCCATGCGTATTGACGCCGACGTAAGGCGCGGAGTCGGATCGATCCGGGATTCGGGCCCTGCGGCCGAACTCACCACGGAATCCGCACCCCGCATGCGCGTTAACTTTGCGGATCGTGCCAGAACCGCGGAAGAAGTTGCCAGATTTGCCCGATCATGTTTCGCCCGGTACCTGGCGCGCCGCTGCGCCGAAGTCTACTGACTACAGACGATGTCAGTCGGGTTTCGGGACAAATCGGGCCCGCGACGATCGACCCAGTTCGACAACTTTCGCTCAGCAACCGCGTCTCGGCAATACTCTGATCGCCATGGCACCAGCGCAACGCGAACCCAACGTCGTCGTCCTCGGCGGAGGATCCTGGGGCACCACCGTCGCCTCCATCTGCGCCCGGCGCGGGTCGACGCTGCAATGGGTGCGCTCGGAGGAGACCGCCAAGGACATCAACGACAACCACCGCAACTCGCGCTACCTGGGCGACGAGGTCGCGCTACCCGAAAGTCTCAAGGCCACCAACGATTTCAACGAGGCAGCCAACTGCGCCGACGTGATCGTGATGGGCGTGCCGTCACACGGCTTCCGCGGGGTACTCACCGAACTGGCCCGTGAACTGCGCCCGTGGGTTCCGGTGGTCTCCCTGGTCAAGGGCCTGGAACAGGGCACCAACAAGCGGATGAGCGAGATCGTCGACGAGGTCCTGCCCGGGCACCCGGCGGGCATTCTGGCCGGGCCGAACATCGCCCACGAGGTCGCCGAAGGCTATGCCGCCGCGGCTGTGCTGGCCATGCCCGACCAGCATCTGGCTGCCAACCTGTCACAGTTGTTCCGCACCAAACGTTTTCGTACCTACACCACCGACGACGTGGTCGGCGTGGAGATGGCCGGGGCACTCAAGAACGTGTACGCCATCGCCGTCGGCATGGGCTACTCACTGGGCATCGGCGAGAACACCCGCGCCATGGTGATGGCCCGCGCGGTGCGGGAGATGTCCAAACTCGGCGAAGCCATCGGCGGGCACCGCGACACCTTCGCGGGCCTGGCCGGCATGGGCGACCTCATCGTCACCTGTACGAGCCAGCGCAGCCGCAACCGCCATGTCGGCGAGCAACTCGGCGCGGGCAAGACGATCGACGAGATCATCGCATCGATGAATCAGGTGGCCGAAGGAGTGAAGGCCGCCAGCGTGATCATGGAGTTCGCCGACAAATACGGGCTCAGCATGCCGATCGCCCGCGAGGTCGACGCGGTGATCAACCACGGCGCGAAGGTCCAGGACGCCTACAACGGACTGATGATCGAGAAACCCGGCCACGAGGTGCACGGCTCGGGGTTCTGACGGTTGCCGTTCTGATCGCGCTGTGCGCCGAGAGTGACGCCAGGGTCGCTACGCCGCGGTGACAGCGACCCTCACGTCACTTTCGCGGAACCGAGCAGCGCTCACTCACCGCGAACCGCGGCGCGGAAGTCCTCGGCCCCGACCGGCGGGGCGATGGTCCAGAGCACCTCGGCGTCCCCGTCGGTCGGGTTGTGCCAGTCATGCAGCTGGGTCGCGCCGAAGGTCATGCTGTCACCGGTGTCCAGCAATGTGGTGTGTCCCTCCACGGTGATGCTGAGCTCACCCTTGAGCACGTAGACGAAAACTGTTGCGGCTTCAAGCCGGTAGGCCCCGCCGGAACCACCGCCCGGCCGCATCACGGTGTGCATCACCTGCACATGGTGTTCGGACCTCGGGGTCAGCAGCTCCTCCCGGACGCCGAGTCCGCCCATCTCCAGCGGCGCCCCGGCCCCACTGCGCACCACCGGCGCCGAGGGGTACTCGAACAGGTCGCCGATGCCGATTCCCAGGGCCTCGCAGATTCGCATCAACACCGGGACCGACACATTGGTCATCCCCCGCTCGGCCAGGCTCAGGAAACCCTTGGTCACCTCGGCCCGGGCGGCCACTTCGGTCAGGCTGAGACCGCGCTGACCGCGAACCTCACGCAGCCGTGCCCCGGCCCGCCCCATGCCGGTTTCCGTACCGGCCTGCCGACCGTCCGCCACTGAAGCTCCCCCTTTGTTGACGCCCACTTGTTTAGTGGTGTAAAACACGTTCATCGTTTTATGGCATTGAACCCTACATGTGGCGGTGCCCCCCGAAGCGCAGAAAGGTACGCGGTGTCTGCACCTGCAACCGAACCCAACGGCGAATCGACGCGGATTCAGGCCGCCGTCCTCGACGGCAACGGAACCATCAGCATGGAAGACGTCGACCTCGCCACCCCGGGGCCCGGCGAGGTGCAGGTGAAGATCGCCGCCGCCGGCGTTTGCCACTCCGACCTGCACGTCACTACCGGGGCCTGGGATGTCCCGGCGCCTGTGGTGCTGGGACACGAAGGGTCCGGCGTGGTCACGGCGATCGGACCCGGCGTCGACGACCTCGAGCCCGGCGATCATGTGGTGCTCAGCTGGGTACCCGGTTGCGGCGAATGCCGCGCTTGCCAGGCCGGCCGACCGGCCCAGTGCGCGCTGGTGGCGTCGGTCGTGGCCACCGGAGGCACCCTGTACGACGGAACCACCCGGCTGTCCAACGAACGCGGCCAGATCCACCACTACCTCGGGGTGTCCTCCTACGCCGAGCAGGTCGTGGTTCCGCGCAGCGGCGCCGTCAAGGTCCGCAAGGACGCCCCGCTGCAGGACATCGCCATCGTCGGCTGCGCCATCGCCACGGGTGTCGGCGCCGTCCGCAACACCGCCGGGGTGGAGCCGGGTTCGACCGTCGCGGTGATCGGCTGCGGCGGGGTCGGCCTGGCCTGTGTGCAGGGCGCCCGGCTGGCCGGCGCAGACCGCATCGTGGCCGTCGACGTCGTCGCCGAAAAACTCGACCTGGCCCGCACCCTCGGGGCCACCGACACCGTCGACGCCTCGGCGGTCGAGGACGTCGCGGCCGCCCTGCGTGAGGTGCTGCCCGACGGATACGACTACATCTTCGACGCCATCGGCAAGATCGCCACCACCGAGCAGGCCATCGCCGCGCTGGGCCTCGGCGGGGCCGCCGTCATCGTCGGCCTGCCGCCGGCCGGCGAACGCGCCACCTTCGATCCGCTCGCGCTGGCCGAGGCCGACCAACGGATCCTTGGCTCCAATTACGGCTCGGCGGTGCCCGAGCGGGACATCCCCCAGCTGGTCGACGAGGTCATGGCAGGCAACCTCGACCTGGCTTCGATGATCTCCGCTCGGCGGCCATTGGCAGAAGCCGCGGCCGCCCTCGACGATCTGGCCGCCGGCCACGCACTGCGCCAACTACTCGTCCCGAACGCCTGAGAAGAATCGAGATCCCAAGTGACCGAAGATCTTCAGACCCGGGCCGAGACCTCGAGCGGAGATGCCGGCCTGCGCCGCGGGGTGATGGGCGGCGGCGAACTCGCCGCGCAGGCAATTGCCAACATCGCGCCCAGCGCCGTCATCGCGTTCACCGCTGCCGCCATCTACACCACCGCCAGTAACGGCACCTGGGTCTCGTTCGCGCTGGCCACCGTCGTCATCCTCTCGGTGGGTTACTGCATCTCGCAGTTCGCCAAGCGCCGTTCGAGTGCGGGCTCGCTGTACAGCTATGCCGCGACCGCACTCGGACCTTTCGGCGCCTACGTGACCGGCGTCAGCCTCATCATCGGATGCTTCGGGATAGCCGCGGGCTCACTGAGCGGCTCGGTGGCCTACACCGCCACCCTGCTCAACCAACTCGGTATTCCGGTCCACGGGGTGGCCGCACAGATCGTGCTGGCCGCCGTTCTCGGCGCACTGGCTACCTTGTTCACCATCCGTGGTATCCGGCTATCGGCACGGGTTTCTCTTGTGCTGGAACTGATTTCGGTGTCCATCATCATCCTGTTGCTGGTCTTCACCCTGGTGCATCTCGGGGCGGACGCATTCGACGCCGACCAGTTCGACCTGAGTGGCGCCAAGCCGTCGGGAATCGCGGTGGGCATGGTGCTGGCGATCCTGGGCTTCGTCGGCTTCTCCAGCGCCGATGCCCTGGCCCGGGAGGCCAAGGACCCCTACCGCGCGGTGCCACGCGCCATCATGTGGAGCGCGGCCGGCGTCGGTGTGCTGTACGTCTTCGCCGCCTACACCCAGGTGGCCGCATTGGGATCCGGTCTCGGCGAATCCGCCCAGCCGCTCAACGATCTCGCGACCCTGGTGGGCATGCCGGGGTGGTTCAACCCGATCCTCAACTTCGGTATCGCCGCATCGTTTTTCGCCGTGGTGGTCGCGCCGATGAACGTCATCGGCCGCATCCTCTACGTGATGGGCAAAGAGGGTGTGGTTCCGTCCGCGATCGGCCGGACCCACCCGACGCACCTGACCCCGCACCGCGCGCTGATCTCGGTCAGCCCACTCGTGATCGCGGTGCCCGTCGTGCTGTATCTGCTCGGCGTCGACGCGATGGATGTCGTGACCTGGGTGGACACCTACGGGACCTACGGTTACATGGTGGCCTACGCCGCCGCGGCGATCGCTGCTGTTGTTTTCCTACGCAGCATCAAGGTTCGCGTGCCACTCGTGTGGCCCGCCGCCGCGTTGGCCATCGGATCAATGGCATATGTGTTCTACGCCAACGTTTATCCGGTGCCGGCGTATCCACTCAACGTGATCCCGTGGCTGTTCCTGGCCACGGTTGGCGCCGCGCTGGCGTGGTACTGGATACTGCGCCGCCGGTCACCGGAAGTGATCGCGAAGATCGGTACCAGTGACATGGAGACGCTCGAAGGAATCGCCTGAGGCCCCCGAGTGTGGATCAGCCGATCTGGAAGGTGGGCTTGAAGTCCGACTCCTGCTCGCCGATGACGAAGCTGCCCGCGGGACTGATCACGAAACCCGCCTGATTGCGCCCGTCGATGCAGGACGTCGTCACGCCGTCGGTGCCGCAGCTGACCGTCTGATAGCTGAGCCGCGAATTCGCCGGCAAGGGCTTGGGATTCTCGACGACGGCGAACACCGGGGCCGGTGAACTGGCGAACCCGGGCACTCCCGGCCCGCCGCTGACCAGATTGGCTCCGTTGGGCGCGGCCGGTATCGGCCCGCTGCAGCCGTAGGTACCGTTGCGCTGGATCACGCAGGTGATGCCGTCGGGAACGGTGAACGCGTACCAGGTCTTGTCCATCACCGCGTATTCGGAGGTCTTGACCGGTGCGTACGCGTTGACGTTGGGGACGGCCGGAGCCGGGGCCGGCTCCGGCTCCGCGGCCGCCACCGGCGGCATGCTCATCACTGCCGCCCCCGCGGCGCTCACCAGGCCAATCACCACTCTGCTCAGCACGCCGCCACCCTAACCCGGGGCGATAGTGTGGTCCACCGCTCCGGGGCTGGGCTACTTACCCGAGCCGCAGGCGAGGTCGACGTAGACCGTGGTGTAGCGGACCCGCTCCTCGGTGTTGCCCCGCCGCGTGTTCTTGAGCTCGGTGATCTCCCGGCCCGGGCGCACCGCCTTGACGTCGCAGTTGCTGATCGAACCGGTGCCGACCCGGGACAGGATGACGCGGTAGCCCTCGTCCTCCAACTGCTTGATGGTCTGCTGCGCCGACCCCGTGCCACTCGGTGCCGCAGCAGCCGGGCCGGCCAGCGCCAGCGCGCCCACCGCCATGCCTGTTGCGACGGCGGCGACGGAAACAGTTTTCCAGATGTTCATCATTGAATTACCTGGCCTTTCTCTTGATGAGGTAGTTCCAGCCTAGGGAGCTATTCAGCCAGGGTCCATCAACTCAGGTTGAACACATACGAATTACCGCATACGGCCCCGCAGTCAAAGAATTTTCAGGCCTAATTCATATTCTTTGCATGGGCGGCAACCGTCTCCGGAGCGATCTCATCGGCGAGCGGGATCCGCACGGTAAACACAGTGCGACCAGGCTTTGAGGCGACGGCGACGGTGCCCTGGTGCGCCTCGACGATCGAGGCCACGATAGCCAGCCCCAAGCCGGTACTACCCAATTCTCGCGATCGTGATTTATCGGCCCTGACAAATCTGCCGAAAAGGTTCGGCAACAATTCGGCATCAATTCCCGGGCCGTCATCGGTTACCGTCAATTCTGCGAATTCATCGGCCTCGGTCAATGCAATTGTGACGGTCACACCGGGCGGCGTGTGTATCCGCGCGTTCGTCAACAGGTTGCTGACCATCTGGTGCAGCCGGGCCAGGTCCCCGCGTACCCACAGCGGATCGTCGGGCAGCTCGGCGACCCAGTGATGTTCGGGCGCGCCCACCGCCACGTCGTTGATCGCGTCCACCACCAGATCGCTCAGGTCGATGTCGTCGGTCTCGAGTTCCTGCCCCTCACTCAACCGCGACAACAGCAACAGGTCGCTGACCAGACCGGTCATCCGCCGCGCCTCCGCCTCGATGCGGGCCAGCGCGTATTCGGTGGTCGGCGGCAGGTTCGCGCTGTCCTGCCGGGTGAGCTCGGCATACCCCTGGATCGCCGCCAGCGGTGTGCGCAGCTCATGGCTGGCATCGGTGAGGAACTGCCGGGTGCGCCGGTCGGAGTCGGCCAGTGCGGCCAGCGCGCTGTCGACGTTGGCCAGCAGCTGGTTGAGCGTCTCTCCCACCAGGCCGACCTCGGTGTCCGGATCGGTGTCCTTGTCCCGCACCCGCGTCGTGATGCGGTGATCGCGACCGTCCAACGGCAACTTGGCCACCTTGGCCGCGGTGGCCGCCACCCGGCTCAACGGCCGCAGTGCGTAGCGCACCACGGCGACCGTGCCCAACGCGGTGACGATCAGGGCGATGACGATCATCACCCCGACGGTCACCGTCTTGCGGGCGATCACCAAGTTCGCGCTGTCCAGCGACACCCCCGACACCAGCACGTCACCGTTGTCCGCAGGCTGACTGGCCAACCGATAGGAGCCCAGTACCGGAAGCTTCACCGTGCGGGGGTGTTCGTCGGCCCAGGCGTACTGGTCGAGTGCGCGGGTCACCGCCGCCGGCGCCGGGTGCGGCTCACCGTCGGAGAACACCGCCGACTGGACGACCTCGCCGTCGTGCAGCACCGCGATCAGATTGCCCGGCGCCTGCCCGACGAAGGCCGTGAGCGCCTCGGCGTCTGACGCGAGCTGGTGGTCGGTCTGACTCTCCCGCCACTTTTCAAGGGAATGGCTGAACGCTGCCAACGACCGCGACACCTCGGTATCGCTCATCGTCGTCACATAGGTGTGCAGGCTGTACACGGACAAGGCGCCGACCGCGAACAGCACCACCGTGACGAGCGCACTGACGCCCAAGACCAATTGCCGGCGCAGCGAGCGCGGCCCCCACCGCCGGGGCGGCATCAGCGAGTCACGACGCCGGCCGCAGCATATAGCCGACGCCACGCACGGTGTGGATCATCGGCTCGCGGTCGGTGTCTACCTTTTTGCGCAGGTAGGAGATGTACAGGTCGACGATGCTGGACTTCCCGCCGAACCCGTAGTTCCACACCCGGTCGAGGATCTCGGCCCGGCTCAGCGCCCGGCGCGGATTACGCATCAGGTAGCGCAGCAGTTCGAACTCCGTCACGGTGAGATTGATCGGCTCACCGTCCCGGGTGACCTCGCGGCTGGCTCCGTCGAGCACCATGTCGCCGACCTTGAGGATCTCGTCGGCCGGCGGCGTGGTGTGACTCGAGCGGCGCAGCAACCCGCGCAGCCGGGCCACCAGCTCCTCGAGGCTGAACGGTTTGGTCATGTAGTCGTCGGCACCCGCGGTCAGGCCGGACACCCGGTCAAGCACCGAATCCCTGGCGGTCAGGAACAGCGTGGGCGTATAGCCGTCGGCCTCACGGACCCGCTGCAGAATCTGCAGCCCGTCGATATCGGGCAGCATGATGTCGAGGACCACGACATCGGGCTCGACCTCGTCGAACTTGGCCACGGCATCATGGCCGTTGTGCGCCACGTCGACCTCCCAGCCCTCATAGTGCAGGGCCATCTTGACGAGGTTGGTCAGCGCGGGCTCGTCATCTACCAGCAGTACGCGAATCGCAGATCCGTCGGCGCGATGGATCTTCGGCAACTGTCCGAGGATGGCCTGCCGCGGTTGCTGGGCACGAGGGGAAACGGACATCGTCGTCATATTTCCATTGTGCGGAGTACACAGACGGTTGTCACGGAGTTCATATGGAGTTCTAAGGGAATACCCCTTCTATGAGTCTTCTATGACGCTCGTCACCTTTGCGACCTGTGGTGATCCACATCAAAGACCTTGCGATACATACTGTTTCCAACGAATTGGTGAACACTTGGTGCCGCCGCGATTCCGGTTACGGATGATTAGCCGTGCGCACCAGGCATATTCGCGGAGAGACACATCTCCGTAACATTTGGGTTCTCTATGCATAGCCCAATCTTCCTTGCACCAGTTCACAGCGATAAATACTCTCGCTCATAGCAATTGGGCGTTGCCAAGCTTCGACGGGTCCAGAATGTGGCCCGTGTCGCGCTGCGCTCCAACACTTTTCGAAGTTGTTCAACGACAACGGCGTCAATAACTGTGCGCGGGCCCGCGATGAGGCGAGCTCGCGCATCACCAACTCCAGACGGAGGCGTTCCATGCAGCAAACCACTGATTTCGTAGGACGGGCCCGGTCCGTCCTGCGATACGACCTGCCGGCGTCGCTGGTCGTATTCCTGGTCGCCCTGCCGTTGTCGCTGGGTATCGCAGTGGCGTCGGGGGCTCCGGTACTGGCCGGCATCATCGCCGCCATCGTCGGCGGCATCGTGGCAGGCGCCCTGGGCGGATCGCCGCTGCAGGTCAGCGGACCCGCGGCCGGGCTGACCGTGGTGGTCGCCGGCCTGATATCGCAGTTCGGCTGGGCCGTCACCTGCGCCATCACCGTGTGCGCCGGCGTGCTGCAGGTGCTGTTCGGACTGAGCCGCGTGGCGCGCGCCGCCTTGGCCATCTCCCCCGTCGTCGTGCACGCGATGCTGGCCGGCATCGGCATCACCATCGCGCTGCAGCAGATCCACGTGCTGCTCGGCGGCAGTTCCAACAGCTCGGCCTGGGCAAACGTCACCGAACTGCCAGGTCAGCTGATCAACGCTCACGGCCACGGTGTCGTCCTGGGCGCGCTGGTGATCGCGATCCTGGTGGGCTGGCGCTGGGTGCCCGCCGCCGTCAAGAAGGTGCCGGGCCCGCTGGTGGCCATCGTCGGCGTCACCGCACTGTCGTTGCTGCCGGCGTTCGGTGACGTCACCCGCATCCAGATCAACGGATCCCTGCTCGACGCGCTGGCCCTGCCCGGCCTGCCCGAAGGCAACTGGGGCGCGTTCGCCGCAGGCGTGCTGACCGTCGCGCTGATCGCCAGCGTCGAGAGCCTGCTGTCGGCGGTGTCGGTGGACCGGCTGCACACCGGCCCGCGCACCAACTTCGACCGCGAGATGATCGGCCAGGGCACCGCCAACATGCTCTCGGGTGCTGTCGGCGGACTGCCCGTCACCGGTGTGATCGTGCGCAGCTCGACCAACGTCGCCGCCGGGGCCCGCAGCCGGGCGTCGGCAATCCTGCACGGCGTCTGGATCCTGGCGTTCGCCGTGCCGTTCGCCGGCCTGGCCCAGATGATCCCGACCGCCGCCCTGGCCGGCCTGCTGATCGTCATCGGCTGCCAGCTCGTCAAGCGGGCTCACATCAAAACTGCAAGGCTCACAGGCGATCTCGCGGTGTACGTGGTGACGGTGGCCGGCGTGGTGTTCCTCAACCTGCTCGAAGGCGTGCTGATCGGACTCGCGCTCGCGATCGCGCTGACCGTGTGGCGGGTGGTCCGCACCAACATCGTCGCCGAACCCACCGGTGCCGACACCTGGCGCGTCGCCATCGAGGGCTCCTGCACGTTCCTGTCCCTGCCGACACTGACCAGCGCGCTGGCGCGGGTGCCCTCGGGTGCCTCGGTGACCGTCGAGCTGTCGGTCGACTTCATCGACCACGCGGCCCACGAAACCATCGAAGAGTGGCAGCGCCAGCACGTGGCCACCGGTGGCACGGTCGAGATCCACGACTTGGGTTCGGTCGAGATGGGCAGCGCCGTCACCGGCCCGCCGATGCGTGGCTTCACACCGTTCGACAAGCGCTCCGGCGTGGTGCCGTGGAGCTCCTGGCAGCGCGAGGAGACGTCATCGGTGCTGCACGGCCTGGCCGCCTACCACCGCCGCACCGCCCCGGTGCTGCGCCCGCACATGCAGGAGCTGGCGCATGCCCAGCGGCCCGAGACGCTGTTCCTCACCTGTGCCGATTCACGGGTCGTGCCCAACGTCATCACGAGCAGCGGTCCCGGCGATCTGTTCACGGTGCGCAACGTCGGCAACATGATCCCCGCCGGCCAGGCCGACGCCTCGATCGAAGCCGCCATCGCGTTCGCCGTGGACAAGCTCAACGTCTCCTCGATCGTGGTGTGCGGGCACTCCAGCTGCGGCGCCATGACCGCGATGCTGGGCAAGACCGACGCGGGCGACAAGCATCTGGAATCCTGGCTGGCCCATGGTGATCCGTCGGTCGCAGCGTTCGACGAAGGCCGCCACCCGGTGGCGCAGTCGGCGGCCGAGGCCGGTTTCGGCATGGTCGATCAGCTGTCGATGGTCAACATCGCGGTGCAGGTGCAGACCCTGCAGTCGCACCCGCTGGCCCGGCGCGTCAACGTGATCGGCCTGTTCTACGACATCGCCAGCGCCGACGTGCTGCGGGTGACGCCCACCCACATCGAGACCCTCGCCGACGCCGCCTGAGCGTCACGGATTGCACCGCGAGCGTGCGTGTCGGCTGCCCGGCACGCACGCTCGCGGTGTTGCTCGACGCGGTGTTGCTCGACCCAACGCGGTACTCGTCCTTCGTGACCACCGGCCATCCAGATAGAGCTCCGGCCTCCGCATGAGGTGCGCTGAACGTTGCGGCGAGCGTGCAGCCTTTCACGCCGATGCCACGCGCATCTGACCGGAAAGGCTGCACGTTCGTCACAGCGTCTGAATCAGGGCTGAATCAGGCCGAGGCCACCGGACAGCCGAAAGGCCGGCTATGACACGCAGATCACGAAGAAGTGTGCAATAACCGGCCAGTCGTCCTTGCTGGAGATCAGTAGTGACCAGGGCCGCGGCCGGCCATGTCCTCCAGGCGACGGATCCGGTCTTCCATCGGCGGGTGGGTCGAGAACAGCTTGCCGATGCGCTCGCCGGCCCGGAACGGGCTGGCGATCATCAGATGTGCCTGATCGGCCAACTGGGGCTGCGGGGGCAGCGGCGCCGCCTCGACGCCACCGGAAATCTTGCGCAGCGCCGAGGCCAATGCCAGTGGGTCACCGGTCAATTCGGCACCGGACTGGTCGGCCTGGTACTCACGCTGGCGGGACACCGCCATCCGCACCACGGTGGCCGCGATCGGGCCGAGCAGCGAAACCAGCAGCATGGCAAGCGGATTCGTGCCTTCACGATTGCCGCCGAACATCCCCGCGAACATCGCCATGTTGGCCAGGGCAGTGATCACCGACGCCATGGCGCCCGCCACACACGAGATCAGGATGTCGCGGTTGTAGACGTGGGAGAGCTCGTGCCCGAGCACCGCACGCAGCTCACGCTCGTTGAGGAGCTGAAGAATGCCCGTGGTGCAGCACACCGCGGCATTCCGTGGGTTGCGACCGGTGGCGAATGCGTTCGGGTTGGCGGTGTCGGAGATGTACAGACGCGGCATCGGCTGATGTGCCGTGGTGGCCAACTCCCGCACGATCCGGTAGATCTCGGGCGCCTGCACCTCGGTGATCGGCTGGGCGTGCATCGCGCGCAACGCCATCTTGTCGCTGTTGAAGTACACGTAGACGTTCATGCCGACGGCGAACAGCACCGCCAGGTACATCACGTTGCGGCCGAACAACGAACCGACGAACACGATCAACGCCGAAAAACCGACCAGCAACAGGAATGTCTTGATGCGGTTCGCGTGCGGGTTCCACGTCATCGCAGTTTCCTCCTATCAGGCAACTACTCGGCAACCATCGCTGATTAAACGCTCAGTTACCGTCCGTGGTTCCGGAATCAGCCGTGACGGTTGACCGTGTAGTCCACCAGGGTGGCCAGCGCGTCACGCCCGGGCCCGGCCGGAAGGCTGGCCAGCTCGTCACGTGCCTGCGCCGCGTACTGGGCCACCGTCTCCTTGGCGCGCACCATGCCGGCCGACCGCCGCAGCAGGGCCAACGCCTCGGCCACGTCCTCGTCACGTTCGACGGGCGTGGCCAGCAACTCGCGCAACCGGTCGGAATCTGGCCCCGACTCCCGCAGCGCGTACAGCACCGGCAGGGTATGTACGCCTTCGCGCAGGTCAGTACCCGGAACCTTGCCCGATTCATCGGGATCGCTGTCGATGTCGATGATGTCGTCGGAGATCTGGAACGCGGTGCCCACGATCCCGCCCAGCCGGTGGAGACGCTCGACCTGCTCGGCATCAGCGCCCGAGAACGTCGCGCCGAACCGTCCCGAGGCAGCGATCAGGCAAGCGGTCTTCTCATAGACCACCTTGAGGTAATGGTCGACGGAGTCGACATGCTCGGCCGCGCCGCGGGTCTCGCGCATCTGCCCCGTCACCAGTTGGGCGAATGTGTCGGCAATCACACGCACCGCGTCGGGTCCCAGCCGGGAAACCAGCCGCGAAGCCGTGGCGAACAGGTAGTCACCGGCCAGAATTGCGATGTTGTTGCCCCACCGCGCGTTGGCGCTCGGTGCCCCGCGCCGCATCTGGGCCTCGTCCATCACATCGTCGTGATACAGCGTGGCCAGGTGCACCAGCTCGATGACCGCACCGGCGATCGCGACATCGGGATCGTCGGGCCGGGGCCCCAGAGACGCCGCGAGCACGGTGAACAGCGGGCGGAACCGCTTGCCGCCGGCCTGGAACAGATGCTGGACGGCCTCGGCCATGAGCTCGTCGGCTTTGCCCAGCTCGTCAGACATCAGTTGTTCGATCCTGGCGACGCTGTCCCGGACGTCGGCGGCGAACGCCGCGTCCCCGAAATCAACGCCTGCCACCACAGTCGCTGGTGTCCTCATTCGTCCAACATACTGGGAGCAATGGATATCAAGGCAGACGTGGTCGTCGTCGGCGCCGGGCCGGCCGGGTCGGCGGCCGCCGCATGGGCGGCTCGAGCCGGTCGCGACGTGCTGGTGGTCGATGCGGCGCAGTTCCCCCGGGACAAGTCCTGCGGCGACGGACTGACGCCGCGCGCCGTTGCCGAACTGGAACGGCTCGGCATGGGCCCGTGGCTCGACACCCGGATCCGGCATCACGGCCTGCGGATGTCGGGGTTCGGCGCCGACGTCGAGGTGCCGTGGCCCGGGCCGTCGTTTCCGTCCACTGGAAGCGCGGTCCCGCGCACCGAACTCGACGACCGGATCCGTTCGGTCGCCGCCGACGACGGTGCCAAGATGCGCTTGGGCGCCAAAGTCGTTGGAGTCAGCCATGACTCACGTGGACGTGTCGAATCCGTGCAGCTCGATGACGGCGCCACGATCGGCTGCAACCATCTGATCGTGGCCGACGGGGCCCGCTCCACCCTGGGCCGCGTGCTGGGCCGTACCTGGCACAAGGAAACCGTCTACGGCACCGCCATCCGCGGCTACATCGCCACACCCCGAGCCGATGAGCCGTGGATCACCTCGCATCTGGAGCTGCGCTCCCCCGAAGGCCAGGTGCTGCCCGGCTACGGCTGGATCTTCCCGCTGGGCAACGGCGAGGTGAACATCGGTGTCGGCGCCCTGGCGACGGCCAAACGTCCCGCCCACGCCGCCCTGCGCCCGCTGCTGTCGTATTACACCCAGCTGCGCCGCGACGAGTGGGGATTCTCCGGGGAGCCGCGGGCCGCGCTGTCGGCGCTGCTGCCGATGGGCGGTGCGGTGTCCGGGGTGGCCGGGCCCAACTGGATGCTCGTCGGCGATGCGGCAGCGTGCGTCAACCCGCTCAACGGCGAGGGCATCGACTACGGGCTGGAAACCGGCCGGTTGGCGGCCGAACTGCTCGGCTCCGGCGACTATTCACAGGCCTGGCCCGCGGTTTTGCAGGAGCATTACGCCCACGGGTTCTCGATCGCCCGACGACTGGCGCTACTGCTCACCCTGCCCCGGTTCCTGCCGGTCTCCGGCCCGGTCGCGGTCCGCTCGTCCTTCCTGATGAACATCGCCGTGCGCGTGATGGGCAACCTGGTCACCGAAGAGGACGGCGACTGGGTCGCCCGGGTGTGGCGGGGCGCGGGCCTGGCCTCACGTCGACTGGATCAGCGCAAGCCGTTCAGCTGAGCGCGGTCAGGTGCGGTTGAGCATCCAGATACGGGTGGACAGCGCCGTCGCGAAGGCACACCACAGCGGATAGGGCGCCAGCACCGCACCCGGGGCGCCCTGGGCCTGTACCGAGCGACGGGTCAGGTCGGCACTGCTGGCGGTCAAGGCCGCGGCGGTGACGGCCGCTGCTCCGAGTTGACGCCGGGAGAAGAACACCCACGACCAGGCGGCGTTGACCGCCAGGTTGCCGGCCAGCGCCACGGTGTAGCCGCGCGCCCGGTCGTCGTGACCCTCGGCCCGCAGCCGGTCGATGGTGCGGGCCGATACCACCGCGATGCCGGCGTAGAGGACCGGCCAGACGATCGGAAAGGCTTGTCGCGGAGGCTGAAACGACGGCTTACGCAACAACTCGTACCACGTCGACTGTGCGGGCCGGCTGGCCAGTCCGCCGACGAGTGCAGTGGTCAAAGCCGCGGTGGCCGTCTTGGCCAGGGTGATGGGGCGCATGGGCGTTACATACCCGAATTGCCCGGCGTCAAAAAGTTTTGCCCTGCGCGCCGCTTTCTACGGCAGGGCTGCGCTTCCCGCCTCGGAACAACCCTGAGGTAGAAAGCGGCGCACTGGGTAGGCGGCCGAGAGGCCAGCAGAGCCTCGTCAGCGGTACTCACAGAGGTAGGCAGTCTCGACCTCGGCGCGGACCTGGAACTTGCTGTCGGCGGGCACGGTGAATTGTGTTCCGGCCGCAAAGGTTTCCCACTGCTCACTACCGGGCAACTTGACGGTCAGCGCACCGGAGACCACCCGCATGATCTCGAGCGCAGAAGTGCCGAACTCGTACTCGCCGACAGCCATGACGCCCACGGTCGCAGGGCCTTCCGGCGTCGTGAAGGCGATCGATGCGACGTCGCCGCCGAAGTACTCGTTGACCTTGAACAATGCGGCTCCTTGAATTCGGGTGAGCGGCCAGGATAGCCGGACGAGAAACCGCCGACACCAGCTACACCACGTACTTGAGCACCCCGAGCATCGCATTCTCGTCGGCCGGCTCACCGGTGCACCGCTGCAGCCCGGCCAGTACCGCCGCAGGGTCCATCCCGGTGCCGATCAGCACCAACTCGGTGGCCGCCCCACGCCGCTTCTCGAAACGCAGCGAGCTGCCGACGAGCTGCAGCAGGAAGCGCTGAGCGCCGAAGTCGACGAAACCCTTGGCACGGTAGAGCCCTTCGGGGCGGTCTCGCAGGAACTCCATGAACAAGCGTGGGTTGACCGCGGCATCGGTGCGGAACTCCACACTCTGATACTCGGGATGCTCGTGATCGTGCTGCTCGTGCAGCAGCTCGTCGAACGACAGCTGGGCTTGGGGCGTCCGCTCAGGTGGATCGATCAGCAGGTGGGGGTCGACGCGGGCAAAGTCGGTGGGCAACACCGGAACCCGGGGACTGAACTCGCGGATCTGGGCGAGCAGACCGTCGGCGTCGGCGCACGAGGACGCCTTGTTGAGCACCACCAGATCGGCGACCGGCAGCCCGTGCCTCAGGTCGGGTTGCAGGCCGTCGAGAACCAGAACCAGGCCGGCGTAATGGAAGCGGGGATCGTCGACGGTGACGATGGTGCGGGCCAGAGAGGCCGGTTCGGCCACACCGCTGGCCTCCACCACGATGAGATCGAGCCGCGGTTTGACGGCCGCGAGCTTGCCGAGCATCTCGCCCACTTCTTCGCCGTCCACCGCACAGCAGATGCATCCGTTGGACAGCGACGCCATCGCGTCGACCTGCCCGGCCACCAGCATGGCGTCGATGTTGACCGCCCCGAAGTCGTTGACCAGCGCCCCGATGCGGACGCCGCGACTATTGCGCAGCAGGTGGTTGAGCAGCGTGGTCTTGCCGGCGCCCAAGTGCCCGGCGACCGCGAGCACGGGTACGGATCCGGTCGAGGTCACCGGCCTATCGTAGGGTTATTGGTAATTGTTTTCAGTAAGGGGGGTCAGGTCGGCCACCGGGTGTCGACGATGTCGAACGCGTGGGGCAACCTGGCCCGGTATCGCGCCTTGTCGGCGGCCTTGAACGGGGCCCACCACGGCGCCTGGAACAACCCGAGAACGTTGACCTTCGGCCCCTGATAACCCGACGCCATCAGCACCCCGTTGGCGGCGTAGCGCCCGCCCTCGTTGGCGCCCTCCATCGTGGTGACGTTCTGGTCGGTCTTGATCCACTCGCCGGCCAGGAACAGGTTGTCGATCCCGGTGACAGCCTCGGGCCGGCGCGCCCACGAACCCGGGTCCTGGATGAACAGCGGTTCATCGTTGCGCACGTTGGGCGTGCCCGAGTCGATGATCGACGGGTCGAGAAACCACGAATGCACCATCGCGTCGGTGACCACGATGCTCGTGTCGTTGAGGTGCGCCTTGATCTGTGCCCAGGCCTCGGCGGCGATCTGCGGCGGAGTGCACTGCCTGGCACTGAGCCCGTTGAAATTCCCCTGCGTGCTCCAGTCCGAGATGATCGCCGACAGACAGTCTTTGACGGTGCCGTCCCCATAGGACGTCAGTGGCCGCTTCCAGAACTGGGCCTCGCTGATGGAGGTGAGCCCCCATCCGGAGTCGACGTAGTTGACGTGCCCTTTGGTGACGTCGACGCGCTCGCGCAGAAAGAACATCAGCCCGTTCATCCACTCGGTGCGTAACGCCGCCACCGACGCGAGCTTGGGATCGGCGGCGACCACGTCGGGAGTGAGTACCGCCGCGAGCTTCTCGCAGGGCACGGCAGAGATGTACCAGTCTGCGACCACAGGTTGGGCCACCCCGTTGCCGTCCACCACTGTGGCCGAGGCGATGTGACGACCGTTCGGGGTCAGGCGGGCCAGCGCCTGGCCGAGCCGGAACGTCACCCCCAGCGATTGCAGGTGCGCCACCCAGGGATCGATCCACTGCAGGCTGGTGGGTCCGTTGAGCACCCGGTCGAATCCCTTGTTGTCGATATCGTTGCCCAGCAGCAGGATCGACCACACCGAGGCCTCACCGACCAGGCCGATCGAATGCGCGCTGGCGTCCTTGGACTTGGAGGCGGCCAGATTCCGGATGATGCCGTCGGCCAGGTAGCGGTTGTACTCCTTACTCTTGCGGTCCGCCCCGATGTATTTCTCCCAGGTCATGTTGTCCCACTGACCGAGCTTGCGCTCGTCGCAGCTGGTGACGTAGACCGCGAGCTTCTGCGCGGCGTACACCGCCTCCAACGGCGGCAACCGGAACAGCGTCTGGAACACCGCGGCGACCGACTCTGTGAACGCCTTCGGGGTGATGGGGTTGGGCAGCGTCGGGATCGGAAAGGGCAGCGGAATGGTCAGATCCGCCCGCCCCAGCCCCGAATGCAGATATGACGTGGCCCGGGTCAGGTTCTGCCATACGCCGAAGGTGTTGCCGGCGAACGGGATACGACGCATGGTGTCGGTGACGTTGCGGTAGAAGCCCGGGAAGAACCGGAAGCCGTGTTCGGCCGGTAGCGCGCTGCCCGACGGCGACGGCGCCGGGATCGATCGCGCCTTGCCGCCCAAGGCTTTTCGCTCGAACACCGTGACCCGGTACCCACGCTCGGCCAGCTCGTGGGCGGCGGTCAGGCCGGCCACCCCGGCACCGAATATCGCGACCGTGGACCCGGGAGCTGCGCGTGCGGTTGCCGGCCCGCTCAGCGCCGCGGCGGCCACCCCCGCCGTGGCCGTTCCGGCCAGAAACGACCTTCGTGAAATGTGACGCTTCCCGACCCCACCAGCCATACCGATACCACCTAAGCTCGGCAATCCCCGTGGCCGATAAGTTAATGCCGATTCTCACGGAAAGCCGATCCGACACGCCGAGCGAATTTGAGCGGCATCGATTCGAGGCTGTAGTCACAAGCCTGCACCCATAACCGCTCTATACCTGAGGAGATAGGTTAGATCAGCTCGAGAATCGCCGTTCACTTAATCCTTGCGGCGGCGTCCCGAAATGTGACATGCTCCACATGCGGCCGGGGGGTCAGAACGATGCTCAACACAGCCGGTATCGCCGGCAGCCCCGCGCATGCCACGACAAGCGCGGAAGGAACTCGATGACCTACGAGCTACCAGCGTCCAAGGGCCCCGTTCGGGACGTCCTGATCCAGGGCGGCCACGTACTCGGCTTCTCGGTGCAGGCTCTGGTCAGCGTCGTCACCGCAGTGGTACGCCGGCGCCTGGTGCTCGACGAGGTCGTCAACCAGACCTTGTTCATCGGCCGGGTGTGCACCGGGCCGGCCCTGCTGCTGATGATGCCCATCGGCGTGTTCATCGCTGTGTCGGTCGGTGAGCTGGCGGGGCGCATCGGTGCCGGCGGCTATTCCGGCGCGGTGGTGGCGTTCATCATCGTCGGTCAGGCCGCGGCCCTGGTGTGCGCCTTGATGATGGCCGGTGTGGCCGGATCGGCGATCTGTACCGATCTGGGATCGCGCACCATCCGCGAAGAGATCGACGCGATGGAGGTCATGGGCCTGGACGTGATCGAGCGGCTCGTGGCACCGCGACTGGTCGCCGCCGTCATCGTGGCCCTGGCCCTGTGCGCGATCGTCACCTTCGGCGGCGTGATGGCGTGCTACCTGTACCACATCAGCGTGCAGCACCTGCCAGCTGGAACTTTCCTGGCCACGTTCAGCCAGTACGGCCAGGTGTCGGATTTCGTGATGGCACTGATCAAGTCGGCGGTGTTCGGACTCACCGCGACCCTGGTCGCCACCTTCAAGGGCCTGCACACCAAGGGCGGCGCCGGCGGGGTGGCCAACGCGGTGAACGAGGCCGTGGTGCTGGCCTTCGCCCTGGTCTTCATCCTCAACACCACCATGTCGGCGCTGTATACCGTCGTGGTTCCGGCCGTGGGCAGTTACCGATGACCGCACTTACCAGCAGTGCTGCCCTGCACCGGATTTCGCGCCCCGCAGTCGCCGGGTACGACGCGCTCGTGGTGGCCGGCCAGCACGTCACGTTCTACGCCAAGGTCCTGGGCTCCCTGCCGTATGCCCTGGTGCGCTACCGCAAGCACACCCTCGGCCAGATCGGCGAGGTCACGTTTGGCACCAGCTCTCTGCTGTCCGGCGGCGGGACCATCGGCATCGTGTTCGCGATGTCTCTGGCTGCGGCCATGATGCTGGGAGTCGAGACCCAGCGCGGCCTGGATCTGGTGGGGATGAACACGCTGTCAGGCATGCTCGCGGCGATCGCCAACACCCGCGAACTCGCACCCGTCGTCGTGGCAATCGCGTTGGCCGCCAAGGTCGGGACGGGCTTCACCGCCCAGATCGGGGCCATGCGGATCTCCGACGAGATCGACGCCATCGACGCCATGGCACTGCGTTCCATTCCCTACCTGGTGGGCACCCGCGTGCTGGCCTCCGTGGTCTGCGTCATCCCGATCTACATGATCGGGCTGCTGGCGAGTTATCTGTCCACCCGCACCGTGGTGGTGATCTTCAACGGTGCCTCCCCCGGCACCTACGACTACTTCTTCCACCTCGCCCTGGGCCCGCGCGATCTGCTCTACTCCGGGATCAAGGCGATCGTCTTCGCCATCGTGGTGGCCCTGGTGCACTGCACCTACGGCTACTTCGCCTCGGGCGGGCCGGCCGGGGTGGGGCAGGCCGCGGGCCGCGCACTGCGCACCGCGATCCTGGCGGTCGGCATCCTCGACGTGCTGCTGACCTTCGCGCTGTGGGGCCTGGTCCCCGAGATCCCCGGGATGGGAATGTGAAGCGCCGCACCGAGCCCGGCCGGGCCCGACTGGCGCTGCGTGGCCTGGCCGCCGCCACCGTGGCGGCAGCAGTGGCCTCCGCCCTGGTGGCCAGGGCGTCGGGACATCTGGAACGCAGTTCCGATGTGTTCGTCGGCGTCCCGGTGTCGGCCGGGCTGATCACCGGGGGATCCCCGGTGCGCTACCACGGCGTCAACGTCGGACGCATCGCCGACATCGAGTCGGGCACCCGTACCTCCCGGGTCCGGCTGGCCATCGAACCCGACAGTCTCGGCATCATCCCGGCCTCGGCCGTCGCGCGGATCGTGCCCCGCACCTTCTTCGGCGACATCTACCTGCAACTCGTCGACCCCCAAGGCAACCGGGCGACCAACGGGCTGAAGCCAGGTGACACCGTGGCGATCGACGACAGTCCCGATGCGATGGCGCTCTACGACGTGTTCACCAAGATCGTCGACCTGTTCTCGCAGATCAAACCCGAGCGCATGCAGACCGCCCTCACCGCGATCAGCCAGTCCCTGCGCAACCGCGGTACCGAGTTGGGCACCACGATCGACAACCTGAGCGCGAGCGCCCAGGTGCTGACTCCGTCGCTGGTGCGGTTCCTCGACACCACACCGCAATTCCGGGACGTGATGGCGTCGCTGAACACCGCTACCCCCGACATCATCTCCACACTGTCGGCGGCGACGTCGGTGTCCAACCGGATGGTCGACGACCAGAAGAAGTTCGCCTCGGCGCTGGACGGTTTCGCCCGGTTCTCCTCGGTGCTCACCGCATTCCTGTCCGACCATCGCGAACAGTTGATCACCGTCGTCGACTCCGCAGGCAAGATCATGGCGACCACCGCCGCCCAACCCCTGGGGCTGGTCGACACCCTGGCCGGCGCGCAGTCGTTCGGGGAGGCCGGCGCCAAGGTGTTCGCGACGGGCAAGTTCAACATCACCGCCGTAGCGACGTTCGCCGGGCCGATGCCGTACTCGCTGCAGGACTGTCCGGTGTACGGCAACACGGGAGGCGCCCGGTGCGCCGAATCCGCACCGTCGGGCGAGGTGCCGACGCAGCCGGAGGACATCCTGTCCCGACCCGCCGCCGACCTCCCGGTCAACCCATTTACCGCCCCCGCACCGCATATGCCGACGCACTCGTTCCTGCCGCCTGGGCCCGGGCTGCCGCAGTCGGCACCCATCCCCACCGAACCCGGACCGCTTCCCGCCGAGGCGGTTCCGGGTGCCGCACCCGCCTCCGCAGTCGTCGACGCCGACGGCCAGGCCCACGCCCTGGCCGTGTTGCAGGACGAACTGATGCCCCCGGCCGGCGGTCCCTCGGCGCAGCCGAACATCGCCACGGTGCTGATGCTGGGCCCGCTGGTGCGCGGCACGGAAGTGCAGGTCTCATGAACCGCAACGGTCGGTGGCAGTCGTGGGCCAGACTGGGCGCGTTCTGCACTGCGGGTGTACTGAGCGCGGTGTTGGTGATCAACACCCTGTCGGTTCCGGTCCGCGGTAGCACCGTGACCTACCAGGCGCAGTTCACCAGCGTCGAGGGACTCAATGTCGGAAACCCGGTGAGCATGAACGGCATTCGGATCGGGCGCGTGGATTCGATCCGGTTCGCGCCCAATCCCGACGGCACCAGCCGGGCCGACGTCGACATCGAGGTCAACTCCGATTTCACCCTGACAAGCAATGTCACCGCGGCGGTGCGCTACGGCGACATGCTCGGGGCCCGCTATGTGGCGCTGTCCGACCCCGGTGGCGCCATCATGGACGTCTCCACCGGCGAACCGCCCGCGCGACTGGCCGCCGGAGGAGTGATCCCACTGGCCCAAACCTCGCCCGCGGTGGATCTGACCGCACTGCTCAACGGTTTCAAGCCGCTGTTCGACGCGCTGGCACCAGAACAGGTCAACACCCTCACCCGGGGATTCGTCGAGACCTTCAGCGGCCAGGCGCAGACCTTGACGACGCTGCTGACCCAGATCGCCGCGATGACTTCCAATCTGACCGGGAACTCCGCAATTTTTACCCAGCTGATCGACAACATGTCGACCCTGATGCGCACCATGAACAGCCGCCGGCCCCAACTGGAACAGATGCTCAGCGGGCTCAACCGGCTCAGCGCCGCGGTGACCTCCGGTGACCGGCAGTTCGAGACGCTGATCGACCAGGGCAACGCCGTGCTGGCCACCCTGGCCAACACGGTCGACAACTCCAGCGCCGCGTACGGAGACACCATCACCAACCTCAACACCATGCTGCAGACGTGGCAGCCCAACACCGACGAATTCACCACGCTGCTGGCCCGGCTTCCCGAGTTCGGTGATGCGATCAACCGGACCTCCAGCTACGGCGGGTTCGTCAGCCTGTACCTGTGCAACTTCACCCTCAAGATCCGCAGCCACGAAGCCAACATCTTCGGCAGCAGACATTCCGAGGTGTGTCTGTAGATGTTCCTCGTCAAACTGATCGACCTCTTCGTCGGCGCGGTGATCTTCCTCTTCGTCAAAGATCAGCGCAAGCACAACCCGTCAATCCCCTTGGCACTGGGCATGATCGGCACGGTCACCCTGATCTCCATCATGGTCGTCTCGATCGGGATCCCCCGGGCGGTCTACCACGTGCGGACCAACGCGTATGTGGCCGAACTGGCCAATGCCAGCGGCCTTTCCGGTGGCGACCCGGTGTACGTCGCCGGGGTACCGGCCGGGCGCGTGGAAGATGTGGCATTGGCCGGTGACCGCGTGCGGGTCGGCTTCCGGCTGGACAAGGCGCAGGCCCTCGGCAACCGCACCACCGTCACGGTGCGGCTGCGCACCGTACTGGGCAAGCGGTTCCTCGACGTCATGCCGGCAGGGACGATCAATGGTTTGGATTCCAATGTTATCCCGTTGTCGCGCACCACAGTTCCCTACAGCCTCGACGAAGTCGGGCGCAAGGCCGCCGACACCGCCGAGCACGTCGACCCGCAGCCGCTGACAGCGATGATGAACACCCTGGCCGACACCATGCCCGGCAACAGCACCGAGCTCGGCCAAGCGCTGGCCGGAATCAGCGCCGCCAGTTCCGCCTTCGCCGCCAACGGCGACAAGATCGACGAGATCCTCCGGATCAGCCGCTCGATGGCCGAAATGCTGTCGCACCAGACGGATTCACTGGCCGACACCGCGGCCAACGCGCAGTACATCGTGGCCTCGCTGGCCGCGCGCCGCCAGGCCCTGACCGACATCGTCACCAACCTGACCGCGATCATGCAACACCTGGCCGCGATCTACACCGAGAAGCAAGCCGATTTCGGCAATTTGATCGCCGGCCTCACTGCGGTCACCGGAACCCTGAAAGCCAATGTGGACAAGATCGACCAGACCCTGCTCAAAATGCCACCGGCGATCCGTGCAGTCACCAACTCCACCGGCAACGGCAACTGGGCCGACGTGAACTCACCGTCCGTGGTGATGCCCGACAACCTGTTGTGCTTCCTCAATGTTCAGCGGGAGTGCCGGTGAAGCGACAGATCTCGATGCTGCTCATCGTCGCCCTTTGCCTGGGTGCCGGTGGCTGGTATGTGTTCGGCCGCACCGACCGGGCCCGCACCGTGCATGCCGACTTCGGCTACATCAACGGCATCTATCCGGGCAGCAAGGTCACCGTGCTCGGGGTGCCGGTGGGCAGGGTCACCACGGTGACGCCCCAGGGCACCACGGTGCGAGTCACCATGACCCTGCCCGACGACGTCGTACTGCCCGCCGAACCCGACGCCTATGTGGTGAGCCCGGCACTGATCAGTGACCGCAGTGTCGAACTCGGCCCGGCCTACAACGGAACGGGACCCACCCTGGCCGACGGACACGTCATCGGAGCCGACCACAGTCACTCCCCGATCACCTTCGACAGCATGCTCGGCAGCCTGAGCACACTGACCTCGGCGATCGGGCCCGAGCAGGGCGACATCGGTGCGGTACTGACCCGCGGCGCCGACCAGTGGCGGGATCAGGGCAAGCTGTTCAACTCCGCGATGCGCAACCTGAGCGCGGCCAGTGGCGTGCTGGGCGCCCGGGCCGAGGACATCGGCGCGGTGGTGGACAACCTCAGCACGCTGATGGCCGCGTTCAATCAGCGGCAGGTGTCGCTGAACCAGATGGTCGACGAACTCGGCCAGGTCGGCGGCAGCTGGGCCGACGCCAACGTCGACATCGCCCAGCCCATGGCCGATCTCAAGGTGGTGCTCGACCAGGTCGACACCTTCGTCACCCAGCACGGCGACGACCTCGGCACCATCGCGGCCAACCTCAACGCCGTCGGTGATGTGCTGACCGCCAAGCAACCCCAGTTGGCCGAGTTCATAGACCTGGTGCCGCTGATGATGCAGAACCTGTCCAACACCGTCGGCCAGGACCGGCGCGGCCGGATCCGGCTCAACGTGTCCACGGTCCTGACCCAGTTCGCCGCGGCCCAAAATTTCTGCGACCGCAACATGTTGCCGATGTGCGTGGGTGCCGGGATCACCAACCCGATCTCCTACCCGATCAGCCGATCCGACCCGCTGGGCATCGTCTCCGCCGTCACCGGCAACGCCCCGGCGCCGAACCCGAAGTACCCGAGGTGAACGGTCATGCCTAGACCCATGCGCAAGCCCACCCTCCGGGGCGCCGCCACTTGCTGCGCGGTGGTCGTGGCCGCAACCGCCGTATGGGCGTTGAGCGATATCGGTATCCAGGACCTTCCGCTGGGCCGCACCTCCCCCACCGACACCCTGGCGGTCACGGTGGTACTGCCGACGGCCGACGGGATCACCATCGGCGCCGACGTCCGCAACGGGCAGAAGGTCGTGGGCCGGGTCAGCGGGATGAGCCTGGCCGCCTCGGGAGCCTCGGTGCAACTGAGCCTGGCCGACGCCGACGGACTGGATTCCGGCACCGTGGCCAGCGTCGAACTGCCCTCGGCCCTTGGCAATCCGTTCGTCCGGCTCAGCAGCGCGCCACAGGCGCCGCAGCGTGCGCTGCGCGACGGCGACGTGATCCCGCCCAGCCACACCGAGCTCGGGCCGCAGATCGAAAGCGCGCTCGCCACCTTCGGGGCCCTGCTGAGCCGCAGCGGCGTCGACCAGTTGGCCACCATCGTCACCGAACTGGACAAGGCGTTCGGTGGGCGGGCGGACAAGGTCCGCGGCCTGATCGACTCGATGTCCATGCTGGCCGCCAAGGCCTCAGAGCACCAGGGCGAATTCGACCAGGCAATGCGCCTGGCAGCCAACATCACCGGGCAGTTCGGCCACGAGCAGAAGACCGTGGCCGGCTACCTCGACGCGGTACCCAAGGTGGTGGCGATGCTCGATGTGCAGCGCGCCAAGCTGCAGACGCTGTTCTCCTCGACCACCGCGCTGGCCGCCACCGCCAACAGTGTGCTGTCCTCGACCGACCTCAGTGCCATGGTGACCGATGCCGGCACGGTCGTGCAGACGATGGGTGCCTTCAACGACCGGCTCGGCGGAATGCTCAATTCGATGAACGGCTTCCTGGAGAAGTTCGGAAACTCGGTACACGGGGACTACCTGATGTTCGATGGCGCCCTGGACATTCCGGGCACCATCGACAAACTGCTGACCGGAGGGCTGATCGTCAACGGCACCCCGATCACCGGGGACGTGGCGCTGGAGGGGTTCTTGTCGGGAGGTCTGAATTGAGACGCCTGGTAGTGGTTCAGCTGGCGATCTTCGCGGTGATCGCCGCAGTCGTCATCCCGTTCGGTATCCGGTATGTGGCCGGGCCGCAAGGGTTTCGAACTCCGATGACCCTGACCGCCTCGATGACCGACGCATTCGGCCTGACCGCAGGCACCAGCGTCACCGTGCGCGGGGTACAGGTCGGCACCGTCGACGACGTCTGGCTGGCCCCCGACGGCACCGCCATGGTGCGGCTGGCAATCGACCCCGACACCAGGATCCCGCGCGACGCGATCCTGACCGTCGGCATGGGTACGGCCGCAGGCATCCAGAGCGTGGACATCATGCCCCAGTCCGACGCCGGCCCGTACCTGGCGTCCGGGGACACCATCGCCGCACCGTCCGACCGTCAACCGGTCCAGATGGACCGGATCATGGGTGACACCGCGCAACTGGTGAAAGGCATTGACACCCAGGCAGTTCGGGACGTCGGCACGGAATTGTCGAACGCCTTCGAAGGGCTGGGCCCTGACCTGGCCATGCTGATCGACAACGCGTCGGACATGTCCACCCGCATCCGCAGCCAGACCGGCCAACTGCAGCCACTGGTCGAGGGCACCGCAGCATTGGTCACCACCATGGCCGGCCAGGGTGACCCGTTCGTTCGGGGTATGGCAGCGAGTGCGCGGCTAGCCAACCAACTCGACGGCAGCGGCCCGGCGTTCCTGTACCTGACCGACCGGTCACCGGCCGCGCTGAAATCCCTGCAGCGGGTGCTGGATACCTATCAGGGCACCTTCGGCGCCACGCTTGCCAACCTGGCGACCGTCACCCCGATCATCGGCGACCGCACCGATTCGCTGCAGACCGGGCTGTCCACGATCCCGAAAGGCCTGCAGGATCTGACGTCGATCGTCAAGGTCGACGCCACCGGCCAGACCCGGGCGGATTTCTCGTTGATCGCCACCCAGGGGCCGGTCTGTAACTACGACGTCGACCGGCGGGCCATCGGCGATGTGAGTCCCACCGAACCCAACCTGGTGATGTACTGCCCGCCCGCACCCGACATGCTGATGCGGGGCGCGGTCAACGCACCCCGGCCCAACGACCTCGGCTTGCAGAACTCACAGACCCCTGGGTATCCGATCGGACCCGAGGTGGTCAACGACCCGGTCAAGATCCCGACCCTGGCTCAGCTGGCCTACAAATGGCGCAGCATCCTGAAAGGTGGCCCGCAGTGAGCAAATCCGACGACGACTCCATCGACGAAGACCGCAGCGAATCGGTGCTGACATTGGAGAAACGCTCCGACGATTCCGAGGACCTCGAAGCCGACGAGACCGGTTCCGACGACTCCGAGCCCACCCCGTCCGGTCGGCTCAAGCGCCGGGTCGTAACGGGCGTGGTCGCGCTGCTGGCCGTCGCCGCCACGGCCGCACTGGTGGTGTTGTCGATCGGCGAGTACCACCACCGCCGCGACGACGCGCTGCGCGCCCAGGCGGTGACGATGTCGCGGGACTATCTGGTGGCGATGGCCGCGTTCGACTACCAGAAGATGGACGCCAACCGCGAGCACATCGTCGCCAATTCCACCTCCGGGTTCGCGGCCAAGTACGACGAGATGGTCAAGGCGCTTCGCGACATCGTGGTGACCAGCAAGGGCGTCGCGACCGCCACGGCCGATCATGTGGTCGTCGACTCGCTCGACGGCGACACGGCGACCGTCGTCGCCTTCGTCGATCAGCACGTCACCAATGTCACAGCGCCACAAGGCAGTAACCAGAAGTACCGGATGGTGGCCAAGCTCGTGCGCAGCGGTGACCGCTGGATCGTCGACGACGTGCAGACCGTGTAACCGCACCATTCGCCCTGTTCGCCCCCGGAAGGAGTCCCATGCCAGCGACGTACGTGGACCTGGCCGCCGAGCCGCGGCTGACCACCGCCGACACCCGCATCACCGTCACGCAACGGGTGCCGCGGTGGATCAGAAAGAAGGAGGTCGACCTCTCCGACGCGCTGGACTTCTGGTCGGCCGCCGGGGCGGCGGCCAACGTCATCATGCAGATGAGCTGGCCTGAAGTCGGCTACGGCGTCGCCGAAAGCCGGGTGGAATCCGGAAGTTTGGTGCACCACCCATGGAAGCGGCTGCGCACCACCGCGCAATACCTGACCGTCGCGATCCTCGGCACCGACGAGGAGAAGAACGCCTACCGGGAGGCCGTCAACGTTGCGCACCGGCAGGTGCGGTCCACCGAGGACAGTCCGGTCAAGTACAACGCGTTCAACCGAGAACTGCAGTTATGGGTGGCCGCCTGCCTTTTCATCTTCTACGAGGACACCCATCAGCTTCTGTACGGGACCATGACCGAGGAGCAGGCCGAAACCTTCTATCAGAGCGCGATGACCATCGGCACCACCCTGCAGGTCCTCGAGGAGATGTGGCCGGCCACCCGGGCGGACTTCGATGCGTACTGGAACACCGCATGCGAACGCGTCGAGATGACGCCGTTCGTCCGGGATTACCTCATGGTTCTGGTGGAACTGCGGATGATCAACTGGCCGATGCGGAAGATGCTGGCACCACTGCTGCGGTTCTTGACCATCGGGTTCCTGGCGCCGGTGTTCCGCGACGCGATGGAACTCGAGTGGACCGACACCGACCGCCGTCGCTTCGAACATCTCTTTCTGTTCGTGGCGTTCGTCAACCGCTTCCTGCCGAAGTCGCTGCGCAACGGCAACTACGCCGTGCTGATGAAGGATCTGCGTCGACGGATCCGCCGAAAGAAGGCCCTGATCTGAGCGAGGTGGCAGCCGGACTCGGCCCGGACACCCTGCTGTCACAGTGTCTCCGGGACCGACGGTTCCTTTTCGTCCTGCCGAGGGCGGTCTGTCTGCAGTCTCTGCATCCGACGATCGCCACCGGAATCACGCAGCATGCGCTGTTGCACCGACGAGTCTGGCTGCACCACAAACGCACTGTGACGCAGGCGATCAGAATCGCCCACTCCAACGTCGACATGCGGCCGTACATCCGGTTCGCGCACGAAGACGTCAAGGGCCGCGACCCGGCCGGGAACAAGTACCACGCGCTGAACCCCGACGTGTTCCACTTCCAGCACGCCACCTACGTGGAAAGCCTTGTGATGATGGTGAATACCTTCATCCGGAAGCTGGACGACGACGAACACGAGCAGCTCTACCAGGAGTGCTGCGCGTGGTACCGGCGCTACGGCATCTCCACCCGCCCGATGCCGGCCAGCTGGCCCGGGTTCTGCACGTACTTCGAGAACGCATGCCGCTCCCAGTTGTCGGCGGGCGAGCACTTCGAACCGTTTCGCCGGCAGATGTTCGCGCCGACGGACTGGTGGCCACAGGCCGTGCCGCACCGGGCGATCCGGGCCATGCAGCATCCAGTGGCGGCCGAGCTGACCGGAACCGTGGTCAGCGCTCGCGATCGGCGCTCCCTACGTCGGTTCGCTGTGGTCAGCCGGGCTTTATCCACGCCGAAACGGCATTCCAGCAGCTAGCTACTCGAATAAATCCTGCCGGAATGCCGTTTCGGCGGAGGTCAGGGGCCCCGGGTGCTCAGGTAGACGGCTTCGTCGCCGCGTGCAACGCGACGATGCCACCAGTCAGGTTGCGCCACTTGACCTGTGACCACCCGGCATCGGCGATGCGGCGTGCCAGCTCGTCCTGATCCGGCCAGGCCCGGATCGACTCGGCCAGGTACACATAGGCGTCCGGGTTGCTCGACACCGCGGTGGCCATCCGCGGCAGCGCCTGCATCAGATATTCCTTGTAGAGCGTAGCGAACGCACCATTGGTCGGCGTCGAGAACTCGCACACCACCAGTCGGCCACCGGGCCGCGTCACCCGGGCCATCTCGCGTAGCCCTGCCACATGGTCGACAACGTTGCGCAGCCCGAAGCTGATGGTGACCGCGTCGAACACCCCGTCGGCGAACGGCAGCCGGGTGGCGTCGGCGCCCACCTTCGGCACGGGGCGTGAGGCCCCGGCGGCGAGCATGCCCACCGAGAAGTCCGCGGCCACGCACCACGCACCCGATGAGGCCAGCTCGACCGTCGACACCGCGGTGCCCGCGGCCAGGTCCAGCACTTTGTCGCCGGGCCCGATACCGAGTGCTGCCCGCGTCTGCCGGCGCCAGAACCGGTCCTGCCCGAGCGAGAGCACCGTGTTCGTGAGGTCGTAACGCCGTGCCACGGCATCGAACATCGATGCCACTTCGTGGGGGTTCTTCTCCAGGCTCGCGCGACTCACGTCGCCGACGGTACCCGTACCGATCCCTGTGAACTTCCTGCGACCGGGAATTGGTGCTCGGCGGGGCGCCTTGAACCTGATCATGAGCGAAAAAGTGTGGTTCATCACCGGTGCATCGAGAGGCTTCGGCCGTGAGTGGGCAATCGCCGCCCTCGACCGGGGCGACAAGGTGGCCGCCACGGCCCGCGACACCGCGACGCTGGCCGACCTGGCCGACAAGTACGGCGACGCACTCCTGCCGCTCCGGTTGGACGTCACCGACCGCGAGGCGGACTTCGCCGCGGTCAAGCAGGCGCACGACCACTTCGGCCGGCTGGACGTCGTCGTCAACAATGCCGGCTACGGACAGTTCGGCTTCATCGAGGAACTGTCGGAGGCCGACGCCCGCGATCAGATCGAGACGAACGTCTTCGGTGCCCTGTGGGTCACCCAGGCCGCGCTTCCCTACCTGCGCGCCCAGGGCAGCGGGCACATCATCCAGGTGTCCTCGATCGGTGGTATCACCGCATTCCCCCTGGTCGGGATGTACCACGCGTCGAAGTGGGCGCTGGAAGGGTTCTCGCAGTCGCTGGCCCAGGAGGTCGCACCCTTCGGTGTGCATGTGACGCTGATCGAGCCGGGCGGGTTCTCCACCGACTGGGCCGGATCCTCGGCCAGACACGCTGCCCCGCTTGCCGATTACGACGAGGCCCGCGCCGCCGCGCAGCGCGCCCGCCAGCAGCGCAGCTCCAAGCCCGGTGACCCCAAGGCCTCCGCAGACGCGGTGCTCAAGATCGTCGACGCCGAAAACCCGCCGCTACGGGTGTTCTTCGGTGAGCTGCCCCTGCAGCTGGCCAAGGCCGACTATGAGGGCCGGCTGGCGACATGGGAGCAGTGGCAGCCGGTGTCGGTCCTGGCGCAGGGCTGATTTTCAGCGCGCGTTTTCCTCCACGGACCGTTTCGCCCGGCGGTGGCCGGGGAAGCCTGTGAACATGCCGGAGAGCGTCACACAGAAGTTGATCGGTTCGCATCTCGTCTCAGGGTCCATGACACCCGGAGAGGAGATCGCCATCCACATCGACCAGACGCTGACCCAGGACGCGACCGGAACCCTGGTGATGCAGGAGCTCGAGGCGCTCGGTCTCGATAGGGCCCGCACCGAGGTCAGTGTGCAGTACGTCGATCACAACTTGCTGCAGACCGACGAGAAGAACGCCGAGGACCACGAGTATCTGCGCACCGCGGCGCAGCATTTCGGGCTGTGGTTCTCCAAACCCGGCAACGGGGTCTCCCACCCGACACACATGCAGCGGTTCGGCATACCGGGCAAGACGATGGTGGGTTCGGACTCCCACACACCGGCGGCCGGCTCGTTGGGGATGCTGGCGATCGGTGTCGGCGGGCTCGAGGTGGCGCTGGCCATCGCCGGTGAACCCCTGCACCTGCGGGCACCGCAGGTATGGGGTATCCGGCTGGAAGGTGAGCTACCCCAATGGTGTTCGGCCAAGGACGTCATCCTGGAGATGCTCCGGCGCCATGACGTCAAGGGCGGCGTCAACCGCATCATGGAGTATTACGGCCCGGGACTGGCGGGCCTGACCGCCATGGATCGGCACGTGATCGCCAACATGGGCGCCGAGCTCGGCGCGACCACCACCGTCTTCCCCAGCGACGACGCGGTGCGCGAATTCCTCCGCAGCGAGGATCGCGGCGACGACTGGATCGAACTCGTCGCCGACGACGGTGCCGAATATGACATCGATGAGGTTGTCGACCTTTCACAGCTGGAGCCGCTGATCGCCAAGCCGTCGTCCCCCGGCAACGTGGTCCCGGTGTCCGAAGTCGCCGGCGAACCCGTCGCTCAGGTGATCATCGGCTCCAGCGCCAACCCCGGCTTGCGGGACTTCGCGATCGCCGCGGCCATGGTGCACGGCCGGCAGACCTCGCCCGATGTCAGCTTCGACGTCAACCCGACCTCGCGCGAGATTCTCACCGACCTGACGCGCATGGGCGCCACGACCGAGCTCGTCATCAACGGGGCCCGTATCCACCAGGCCGGCTGCATGGGCTGCATCGGCATGGGCCAGGCCCCTGCCACCGGCCGCAACTCGCTCCGCACCATGCCCCGCAACTTCCCCGGCCGGTCCGGCACCCGGGAAGATTCGGTGTGGCTGTGTTCACCGGAAACCGCTGCGGCATCGGCGATCACAGGCGTCATCACCGATCCACGACAATGGGCTGCAGACAACGGCATCGAGTACCCCACGCTGGATCTGCCCACGCACTCCAGCGTCAACACCGCCATGCTGGTCGCCCCGTCCACGCCCGAGCAGGCGCTGGCCGTCGACGTCATCAAAGGCCCCAACATCTCCAGCCTGCCCGAGCTGACACCATTGCCCGACGAGATCGCGGCGCCGGTCCTGCTCAAGGTCGGCGACAACATCTCCACCGACGAGATCTCACCGGCGGGTGCGCGCGCCCTGCCGTTCCGGTCGAACATCCCCAAGCTGGCCATGTTCAGCTTCACCCAGATCGACGAAACCTACCCGGACCGGGCACAGTCCGCCGACGACGGCCACATCATCGTCGGCGGAGAGAACTACGGCCAGGGCTCGTCGCGCGAGCACGCCGCGATTGCGCCCCGCTATCTCGGGCTGAGGGTGGTGATCGCCAAGTCCTTCGCCCGCATCCACTGGCAGAATCTCGCCAATTTCGGTGTGCTGGCACTGGAATTCGTCGAGCCCACCGACTATGACACGGTGGCGCAGGACGATGTACTCCACCTCACCGACCTCCGCCAGGCATTGGCCGACAGCCTTCCGATCACGGTCACCAACACCACGCGGGGCACGACTTTCGGGGTGCGCCATCGCCTTTCACCGAGGCAGATCCAGCATGTGCTGGCCGGTGGCCTGATCCCGTGGCTGGCCGCTCAGCGCTAGCTTTTCCTCACGAGCAGACACATATGTACCCGACACGCCATGGTTTTGGGTACATATGTGTCTGCTCGCGAGGAGAAAGTCAGGCGGCGCGCAACTGACGCAGGCCCTGCACGTCCTCGTAGTGCCCGATCAGCTCGTCGCAGATGGCCGGCCAGGTGCGGCCGAGCACACTGCGCCGGGCTGCCACCGAATAACGCGGCCGCTCGGCGATCAGATGCTCGACAGCCGCAGGCAGCGCCGACTCGAATTCGTCTACCGGAAGCAACAATCCGGTGCGGTACGGCGCCACCAGATCCCGGGGCCCGCCGGCGTCGGGCGCGACCACAGGCAGACCTGACGCCATCGCCTCCTGCACCGCCTGGCAGAACGTCTCATGCTCGCCGGGATGGACGAACACGTCCATGCTGGCGTAGGCCGCGGCCAGTTCCGGCCCGTGCAGCTCGCCGGTGAAAACCGCGGTGGGCAAAGCGGTTTGGAGTTTTTCCCGGTCCACCCCGGCACCGACCACCACAAGCTGCAAGTCGTCGCGGCCGGCCAGCGCAGCCAGCCGTTCCACGTGCTTCTCCGGGGCCAGCCGGCCGACGAACCCGACGATCGGCCTGCCGTCGGCCGACCACGACGCCCGCAACGCCTCATCGCGGGCCGACGGGGCGAACCCGGTGATGTCCACTCCGCGTCCCCACTTGAATACGCGGGGAATCCGGTGGGCCTCCAGGTTTTCCATCGCCGAGGTGGACGGGGCCAGAGTGCGGTCGGCCTTGCTGTGCAGGCGACGGGTCCAGGCCCACGACGCCCGCGACAGGACGCCGACCCCGTAGCTCTCGGCGAAGCCGGCGACATCGGTCTGGAACACGGCCACCGTCGGCACGCCCAGGTAGCGTGCGGCGTGCACGCCACCCCAGCCGAGGAGTGCGGGCGAAGCGAGGTGCACGACGTCAGGGTCGAAACCGCGCAGCACATTCACCATCCGGGGCCGCGGCACGCCCAGCGGCAGCGAGGTCACCTTGGGAAACATCCGCGAAGGCACCCGGTGCACACGGACACCGTCATGCACACGTTCGGCCGGCGGCTGACCCCGCGGGGTGTCCGGGGCGATGACAAGAACCTCATGGCCGGTGCGGCGGAGATGCTCGATCACCCGAAGCACCGAGTTGGTGACGCCGTTGACATTCGGGAGGAAGGACTCTGCAACGATCGCAACGCGCACCCCTCGATGCTCCCAGCGGCACCTGTCCCCTAGGTAGCGTCCGGGGATACGACACGCTAAAACCTGATGCCCGGGTCTAGGGTTGGCGAATGCGATTCCCGCGCGTTGCTGCAGCGATGCTGGCCGTGGTGGCATTGTCCGTTGCCGGGGCAACCGCCGGTTGCACTCGGCTGGTCGACGGCACCGCGCAGGCCAACGGCAACAAGCCCGGCAGCGAGATCACCGACGACGGCTGGGGTGTCCAGATCGGCTTTCCGGATGCGTCTGCCCGGATCGAGTTTTTCACCGAACCGCAGTGCCCGGCCTGCGCCCACCTGCAACACGAGTTCGGCGATGCCCTGGCCGCCGCCATCGGCCAGGGCCAGCTGGCCGTGACCTACCGGCCGCTGACCTTCCTGGACGGGTCGAGCACCGAGTACTCAGCCCACGTCGCCAACGCCCTGTTCCTGGCCGCCGGGCCCGGCACCACCGGGACGGCATTCCAGGCATTCGTGCAGGACCTCTGGGGTCACCAGGAGCCCGAGGGTTCACCCGGCCCGACCGACGACGCAATCGCGGCGATGGCCTCCGAGAGCGGGGTCGGCGACGAGCAGACCAACAAGATCGCAGCCAGTGCGCAGGCCGTCGACTCCGAGCAACTCAACGAGGCCAACGCCGAACTGCTCAGCGAAACGCAGGACTCGGTGTCCACGCCGACGATCTACGATCTCGTCGGCGAAGAGGTCGTCGACACCAGCGACCCCGACTGGCTGGCCAAACTGCTCGCTACGCCAAGGAGTTGACGTTTCCGGCGCCGGTTGAGCGGGGCCGTCGCTGCAGGAAGGCCAGCAGAGCCAGCGCCGCAGCCGCCACCAGCCAGCCCACCACCGCGATCGATCCGGCCGGGATGATCGCCAACGACGCATCGCGGTCACGCACCCGGACCAGGTCCGGATTGTTCTTGTCGTACTCGACATAGATCCGCATCCCCGTGTCGAGCTCGGAGGGATACAGCACCCCCAGCTCGGGGCGGTAGGTCACCCGGTCCGGCGTGACGAACTCGATGGTCGAGCGCCGCGGCCCGGCGCTGAGCACCTCGGCCGCAGCCACCCCCATGTTCCGCTCGATCTGCTGGTCGTTGCGCCAGGCGCCCATCACCAGCAGCGAAGACTGCAACGTGACCAGGCAGGCGGCGATCACCACGCCGATCCGCACCCGCCGGATGATCCGCTGCGAGCGCGTCTCCCCCGGTTCGCCGTACAGGTGTGGGATCAGTGGCTGCACCATCGCCCGGAAGCGCGCCGCGATCAGCGCGGGACTCACAGGGCCGCCTTGATCGACGCGTGCAGGGCACGCAGCGACGACCGGTCGGCCTTCACCTCCAGTACCCGCATACCGTCGAAGGGTTCGTCCAGCGCCGCGCCGAGCGCATCGGCCTCAACCTGGCCGAACTCGACGTGGTAGGCCCGGCACAGCGCGGCGATGTCGACATCGTGCGGCGTGCCGAAGATCCGCGACGACACGTCGGAGAACCGCGGATCGCCCTGCTCCAGCAGCTCGAAGATGCCGCCGCCGTTGTCGTTGGACACCACGATCGTCAGGTTGCGCGGCGTCGGCTCGGTGGGCCCGATCAACAGCCCTGAGCTGTCGTGGACGAAGGTCAGATCCCCGATCAGCGCGACGGTCCGACGCGGCCCGTTCCCGTCACCCTCCCGATCGTGAGCCAGCGCCGCGCCGATCGCCGTCGACACCGTGCCGTCGATACCGGCCACACCGCGGTTGGACCGCACCTTGATGCCCTCGGCATTCAGCCCGACCAGCGCCGCGTCGCGCACCGGGTTGGATGCCCCGAGCACCAGCTGATCCCCGGGGCGCAGTGCGCCGGCGACCACCGCGGCCACGTGTAGACCCGTGGTCAGCGGATGCGCCGCCAGTTGTTGGCGCACCGCCGCCACCGCGTGCCGATTGACCTCTGCGCAGCGGTTCAGCCAGGCCGGGTCCGGGGTGCCGGTGGTCACCGCCCGGGTACCGGTGGCCATCGAGTTGCCGGATACATCGGGCCAGCGCGGACCCGTGGTCAGTGCATAGACCGGCACCGCCGGGTCGGCCAGCAGCGCCGAGACCGGCCGGTGCAGGGTGGGCCGCCCCAGCATGATGACCTGCTTGGGATGCACGAGGCGCAGCGCCAGCGGGTGCAGCGGGTTCTGGGGCAGCGGTGCGGTGGGCTCGGCCACCGTCGGCAGCCCGGCCAGGTTGGGGTGCACTCCGGCGCCGTGCCCGGCGATCACCACGGTGTCCGGGGTGAGGTCGATCTCCAGCGGCTGATCAAACGTCACCGCCGGGGTGTACGTCCACGGTTTGCCGTCCGGGCGGCCTTCCGACCAGCGCTCGCGCGAGGAGCCGACAAGCCCGGGGGACGACGCGTCCCCGTGCGCACTGTCGGGAACCAGCGGCTCGCGCAGCGGGATGTCGAACTGCACCGGGCCCGCGTTGGCGGTGCGTGAACCGGTAGCCGCCGCCAGCACCCGGCAGGTCGCCGATCGCCACTGGGCGTTGAGGGAATCAAGCTGTTCCGGGCGGTCTTCTGCCAGGCCGAGACTGACGTTGGCACGCACCTGGGTACCGAAATACCCCAGCTGTTCAAAGGTCTGATTGGCGCCGGTGCCCAACATTTCATAGGGCCGGTTGGCGCTCAGCACGATCAGCGGCACCCGGGCGTAGTTGGCCTCCACGACCGCGGGGCCGAGATTCGCCACCGCGGTACCCGAGGTCATCGCGATGCAAACAGGGGACCGTTCGTCTGTGCCTCCCCCGAACGCCAAGCCGATCGCCAGGTAACCGGCGGTGCGCTCGTCGATACGGACGTGCAGACGGATGCGGCCGGCCCGGTCGGCATCGGACAGCGCGAACGCCAGCGGGGCGTTGCGCGAGCCCGGGCACAGCACGACATCGCGGACACCGCCGCGGATGAGTTCGTCGACGACTACGCGCGCCTGTGCCGTCGATGGGTTCACCACACCACCTTATTCTTCAGTACTGCCCGGTCTGCCCGGCCTGCCCCGCGAGAAACTCGAGCAGTGCGGCGTTGACCTCGTCGGGCTTCTCGATGAAGCCGAGGTGGCCCGTGTCGGGGATCTCCAGGTAGCGGGCGGTGGGAATCGCATCGGCCACCTCACGGCCCAGATGCGGAGGCAGCACCACATCATCGGCGAACCCCATGACGAGCACCGGAGCGGTGATGGCCTGGTACGCCGGCAGCCGGTTGCCCACCGGACCGGCGTCGGACTGTGCCGCGAGACCGGGAGTCTGCTTGGTGGGCCACATGGTGAACATCTCGCTCCAGTCGCGCACCAGCACGTCGTTGTTGAGCGTCTTCGGCGAGAAACTCTCCATCATCCGGAGCTTGGCGTCGAACGTCGGCGGCAGCTGCACGCCCGAGGCCGCAAGGTCACGCTCGGCAGTACGGAAGAACTCACGCGCCCGGTCGTGGCGGCCGCGGGTGGCCATCAACACCGCGGATCGCACCAGCTCCGGGCGGGCCAACATCAGTTCCTGCGCGATGAACGAACCCATCGACACACCCACGATGTGCGCCGGAGCCGCCCCGAGCTTCTCGATCAGCTCGGCGGTGTCGGCCACCATCTGCTCGGTACCGAACCCCTGGGCGTTCTCGGTCGCCCCGACCCCGCGGTTGTCGAAGGTGATGACGCGGTAGCCGGCCCGCTGCAGCGCTGGGACCTGGTGCAGGTGCCAGGTGCGGCCGGCACCTCCGCGACCGGCGATGAACAGCACCGGATCGCCCTTGCCTCGCTCCTCATATGCCAGATTCACCCGGCCGACGGTACTCGATCGCCGCCTGAGCGCTCACGCGCTGCAGCTGTCTGAGCGCTCACGCGCTGCGCAGCGAACGGACCTTGCGGATCGCCTGGTCCCACGCCAACAACACACTCGCCTTGAGCGGCTCGGGCTTGATCATGTCCTTGCCCAGCAGGGCGGTCGCGCCGGCCTTCGTCGTGCCCGAAGCCTTCGACATGTGCCCCGAATCGAACGGCGGCTGCGGGTCGTATTCGATCATCAACTGGATGGCCTTGGCTTTGGCTTCTCCGCCGATCTGACCGGCCAGCCACAAACCCAGATCGATACCCGCCGACACCCCTGCCGCGGTGATGACGTCATCTTCCTGCACGATGCGCTCATCGCCAACCGGTGTGACGCCGAACATCTTCAGACTCGGCAACACCGACCAGTGCGAGGTGGCCCGCTTCCCGTCGAGCAGGCCCGCTGCGGCCAGCACCACTGAACCCGAGCACACCGACGCCATCCAGGTGGTCCCCGGATACACCTGACGCAGCCAGTCGAGCACCTTTTCGTCGCGGGCCGCCATGGTGGTGCCCGGTCCGCCGGGCACCAGAACCACGTCGGGCGAGAGGGTTTCGTCGAAACTGTGGGTGGCCCCCACCACCAGCACACCGGAGTCGGCGGTGATCGGGCCGGGCTCGTGCCAGACGAACCGCACGTCCGCGTCGGGCAGGTTACGCAGCACCTCGTAGGGTCCGATGAAATCGAGGGCGGTGAAGCTGGGATACAACACGATTGCGAACTGCATGGTTATTCCTTTCACGCGAAGGTCTTGCGGTACTGGTCAGGTGAAATTCCAAGGCGCCGAACGAAGTTGCGCCGCATTGTTTCGGCGGTACCGAACCCGCAGCGAGCGGCGATGACGGTGACGGTGTCGTCGGATTCCTCGAGTTGACGCCGCGCGGCGTCGGTGCGGATCCGTTCCACGTAGGCGCCGGGCGCCTCCCCGACCTCGTCGGTGAACACCCTGGTGAAATGCCGTGGACTCATCGCCGCGCGCCGGGCCAGATCGGAAATACTATGTGCCCCACCGGGTTCTACCTCGATGAATTCCTGGACCGCGCGGATCGGGGCGCGTTTGGCCCGTGGCATCCACACCGGCGCGGCGAACTGTGTCTGACCGCCGGGCCGGCGCAGGTAGAGCACCAGGTACCGGGCCACCGTCTGGGCGAGATCGGTGCCGTAATCGTCCTCGACCAAGGACAACGCCAAGTCGATGCCGGCGGTTACCCCGGCCGCGGTCCAGACCCGGTCGGAGCTTCTGACGAAGATCGGATCGGGATCGACTGCCACCTCGGGGAACTCGTCGGCCATCCGGCGCGCCGAGGACCAGTGGGTGGTGGCGGTGCATCCGTCGAGCAGTCCGGCCTGCGCGGCCAGGAACGCGCCGGTGCAGACACTGACGACACGGCGGGCGTGGCTCGCGGCGACGCTGATCCAGTCGATGACCGCCGGGTTGGCCCGGGCGGCATCGGCGCCGATCCCACCCGGGATGACGATGGTGTCGATCGGACCGTGGGGGTCAGGCAGTGGTGCGGCGACGAATTCCAAACCGGTGAGGGTGCTGACAGGCCGGCCGTCCACCGAGGTCACCGTGACGGCATAGCCATCGGGTTGGCCCAGACCGGCCAGGGCCAGCGTGGCGGTGGAGAACACGTCGAAGGGCCCCACCAGGTCCAGGGCCTGCACGCCGGCATAGCCCAGGATCACCACCGATCGCGTCACGTCTTCAGTGTTCGCGACGTCGGCGATGGCGTCTACGCCACGTACCCCACAAATCAGGACATCAGCTGGCATCCGGAGTTCTAGAGTTTCTTGATCCCGCGCACCACCCGGTAGAACGACGGCACCGTCGCCACGCCGCGCCGCAGACCGCGCTGCATCAGGCCACCATTGATCAGCACCAGGTGTCGCACCCCGCAGTCCCGCCATTCGGCGACCCGGTCCAGGATCTCGTCGGGCGTGCCGATCAGCCCCATGTCCCGCATCAGGTCAGGCGTGATGCCCTTGATGTGCGAGAGCGCGGTCTGCTCGTCCCAATCCTGGGGCAGGATGTCCTGACCTCCGGAGAAACCCACTCCCAACGGATGCTCTGCGCCCCGCCGCGCGAAGTACTCATCGGATGCACTGAGGCAACCCGCGCGCATCACTTCGGATTCCAGGGCATCGTCGACTGATGCCGAGCGGTAATCGCGCGAGGCGGTTTCGCGCGGCGAGTTTCCCCAGCATCGTCCACGGTTCCATGCAGGCGTCGACTGACGGAACCAGCTTCGCTGCAGCGCAGTACTTCTCCTGCCACAATGCGCGGGGAAAGATCGCGTTCAGATGATCGGGCACCCAGAAGGAGTCGACCCGGGCGCCCACGGCCGAGAGATAGTTGGCCTGGGTGAAGGTGTCCGCCGCCGGCCTGCTCGCGGTGATGAGGTCCAGTAGGCCGATCTGCAACCCGCCCATGGGGTTCAGAGCTTCTTGAGCTTGCGGATCACCTGGCTGAACAGCAGCTGCGACGCCAGCCCCTTGCGCAGACTGCGCTGCAGCGGACCCATGTTGACCACCACCAGATGCCGGACACCGCAATCGCGCCACTCCGCCGCCCGTTCGACGATCTCGGCCGGCGTCCCGCTGAAGTACATCTCCTGCAGCAGCGACCGCGGAATCGACTTGATGTAGGACAGCGCAGTCTGCTCGTCCCAGTCTTGGGGCAGGATGTCCTGCGCGCCCGAGAAGCCGACACCGAGCGGATGTTGTGCCCCGTGGCGGGCATAGAAATCGTCGGTGGCGATCAACGCACCCGCTTTGACGACCTCGGATTCCAGCGCCTCGTCGACGTCGGCGCGGTTGCGCCCCGGCACCACCATGCACCACAACGCAGGTGTGATGGCCATCGGATCACGCCCGGCATCGGAGGCCGCCGACCGCACGACTTCGAGACGCTGTGCGTATTCCTGCGGCGCATGCGGGAACGCTGGGAAGAACCCATCGGCATACCGACCCGTCGCCCGCAGCATCCGCGGTCCGTGCGCGGCGATCCAGATCTCCGGCCAACGGCCCCGATAGGTCGGCAGGTCGAAGATCGCGTTCCGCAGCGGGAAGTACGGCGAATCACGGTTCACCAGTTCACCATTCGATTCCCACAGTGCCCTGATCGTGGCCATAGCCTCCTCGAACCGGGCCACGGGTTTCGTCCACTCCACGCCGTAGGGTTCGTTGCCCTCGCGTTCCCCGGTGCCGATTCCGAGGATGAATTTGCCTTTCGTGAGCAGGTTCATCGTGGCCGCGGCCTGCGCGGTGACGGCCGGGTTGCGCCGTCCGGTGTCGGTCACCGAAACACCCAACCTGAGCCGGGCGATCCGGTTGCGGGCGGCCAGATTACCCAGCATCGTCCACGGCTCCAGGTAAGCATCGGCCGAGGGAAGCAACTTCGCACCACCGCAGAACTGCGGCTGCCACAGCGTGCGCGGGAACAGCGCGTTGAGGTGGTCGGGCACCCAGAACGAGTCCACGCCCCCGGCGACCGCGCTCAGATAGCTGGCCCTGGTGAAGGTGTCAATCGCCGGACGTGAGGCGATCGTAGGGTCCATGATGCCGACGCGAAATCGAGTCATCCAGCGAGTCTCGAACGCCTGGACCGGTTTGCTTAGAGTAGTGACCTACTCCAATATCAGTGGGTAGCACTCCCGTACCCGATCGATCCACCATTGCCGACGCTCCGGCGTCGCTGCCAACGCGGACAGCCGGGCGGGGTCCGGCACCACGTTCCCGACGGGCAGGTACCCGTCGACCGGCGCCGACACGTCTGCCACGTCCTCCACGAAGAATCCGCCCGTACCCAGCCCGCAGGCGTGGTGCAGCGAGGGCAGTGCCGCGGCCGCCAACAGTCCGCGCGCGATACCCACCGCGGAATCCAGGGCGCTGGACACCACGACCGGGATGTCGATCTGCGCGGCGATGTCGAGCATGCGTGACACCCCGCCCAGCGGCGCCACCTTGAGCACTGCGACGTCGGCCGCGCGGGCCCGCACCACCCGGAGCGGATCGGATGCCTTGCGGATCGACTCGTCAGCGGCGATCGGCACCGACACCTGCCGGCGCAGTGCGGCCAACTCGTCGACCGTCGCACATGGCTGCTCCAGGTATTCGAGCGGTCCGTCAGCAGTCAGCGCCGCGGCGGCAGCGACGGCCTCCGGCACCGTCCAGCCGCCATTGGCATCCACCCGCACCACCGGAATCTGCGCGCGCACGGCGTTGACCCGCGCGACGTCGTCAGCCAGCGTCTGCCCCGGTTCGGCGACCTTGACCTTGGCCGTCCGCGCGCCGGGGAAACGCGCCAGCACGTCGGGCACCTGGGCGGCCGGGACCGCGGGCACCGTGGCGTTGATCGGGACACGATCGCGCTGCACCGCCGGCGCCGGCAGGTACGCCGCCTCGATCCCGGCGGCGAGCCAGGCCGCGGCCTCCGGCGGCGCGTATTCGAGGAACGCGCCGAACTCACCCCAACCGACCGGGCCGTCGATCAGCGCGACCTCACGAACGGTGATGCCGCGGAAGCGAACCCGCATCGGCAGGGCCACCACGTGAAGGCGCTGCAGGAGGTCGTCCAATGCCGGCGCCGCGTCCATCACGCCGTCAATGATGCCCAACCCGGTCAGGCAGCGCCCAACGTCCGCTGAATGTCGGGCTTCATCTGGTTCAGCTGCGCGCCCCAGTAACCCCAGGTGTGGGTGCCGGTGGGCGGGAAGTTGAACACCGCGTTGTTCCCGCCCGCGGCGACGTACTGGTCGCGGAAATTGAAGTTGCTCTGCAGGGCCGTATTTTCGAGGAAGGTCGAGGCGACGTCATTGCCGCCCAACTCCCCGGGTGTCCCCGAGCCGCAGTAGACCCAGATGCGGGTGTGGTTCGCGGCCAACCGCCCCACCTGCAGCGTCGGATCGTTGCGTGCCCACGCCGGATCACCGGGCGGTCCCCACATGGCCGCTGCCGAGAAGCCGCCGGCGTCACCCATCGCCAGCCCGATCAGCCCGGGCCACGGGCCGGCCGACGGATTCAGGAACGCCGACAACGACGCCGCGTACCGGAACTGCTGCGGGTAGTAGGCGGCCAGGATCAGTGCCGAGCTGCCCGACATCGACAGTCCGACCACCGCATTGCCCGAGGTGGACACCCGCTTGTTGGCCGCCAGCCACTGCGGTAACTCGCTGGTCAGAAACGTCTCCCACTTGTAGGTCTGCGTGCCGCCGTTGCCCGCCGCCGGCTGGTACCAGTCGCTGTAGAAGCTCGACATGCCACCGACCGGCATGACCACTGACAGCCCAGATTGGTAGAACCACTCGAAGGCTGGGGTCTCGATGTCCCAACCGTTGGCATCATCACGGGCCCGCAGTCCGTCCAAGAGGTAGACGGCGTGCGACCCGCCCGCCCTGGATGTCGGCGCCGGAGCGCCTCCGTCCTGGAACTGGATCTTGATGTCGCGACCCATCGACGCTGAGGGCACCGACAAGGTTTCGACCGGTAGACCGGCTCTTGACCAGGCAGTTGCCGTCGGCGGTGGTCCGAGTAGGCCGGCGGTCGCCGCCAACATCAGGGCCGCGGCGATCACCAATCCGCGGGAAATTCTCGGCAATCCGAGCGCATCTGCCATGTCCGCACCCCACATCTCCGCGCACACATATGGGGTCGAAAATACTCCGCTCAAATCGGGAAATGAAGGGCCGCCGGTGGCCGATTGCTACACCGTGGCGCGGTCGCGGCCCTCCCAGTACGGCTTGCGCAGATCCTTCTTGAGGATCTTTCCCGTGGGATTGCGCGGCAACTCATCGACGATGTCGACCGACTTCGGGCATTTGTAGGCAGCCAGATGTTCGCGCGCGAACGCGATCAGGTCCGGCTCGGAGGCCTCGCCTTCCAGTGTCACAACGGCTTTCACCGACTCACCCCATTTTTCGTCGGGCACTCCGATCACCGCGACGTCGACGACAGCGGGGTGTTCGGCCAGCACGCGCTCGACCTCGATCGAGTAGATGTTCTCTCCGCCGGAGATGATCATGTCCTTGAGGCGGTCTTCGACGAAGATGTACCCGCCGTCGTCGACGCGGCCGATGTCACCGGTGCGGAACCAGCCCTCAGGCGTGATCGACTCCGCCGTGGCCTCCGGCCGGTTCAGATATCCCTTCATCAATTGTGGTGAGCGGAACCACAATTCACCCTGCTCACCGATGGGTACCTCGGCGCCGGTGTCAGGGTCGACCACCCTGACCTCGGCCCCGGGCACCACGGTGCCCGCACTCATCAAGCGCGCTTCACTGGCCGCACGGTGGTCGTCGGGCCCGAGCCGGCTGATCGCGCCCGCCACCTCTGTCAACCCGTACACCTGGATGAACTCTGTCTCAGGCCAGGCCTGTAGCGCAGAACGCAACAGCGGCAAGGGCATCGGCGATGCGCCGTAGGCGAACGTCTTCAACGCACCGAAGAGCTTCACCGCATCCTCGCCGGTGTCGAACACCTTGGACAGCACGGCGGGCACGAGGAAGGTCCGATTGGCCCCGGCCAGAATCCCGCCGGCCAACGCCATGCCGTCGACGTCACGCGTCATGTACGTCGGCGCCCCGTGATACAGACCCCACTGCATGTAGGACGACCCGCCGACGTGGAACAGCGGCATGGCCACCAGACTCTTGTCTCCCTCGGAGAGCGACCAGCCCTCGAAGGCATTGAGGGTGTGGGCGATGACGTTGGAGTGGGTGAGCGCAATGCCTTTGGGCCGACCGGTGGTGCCCGAGGAGTACATGATGATGCACGTGTCGTCGGGCTGAACATCGGCCGAGCGACCGACGGGCGACGCACCGGCGAGCAGCGTCTCGTACTCGTCGCCGTCACCGCCCTCGGGCGTCACCGTCACGACGTGCTCGACGGACGAAAGGCGATCGGCGATCGCGTCGATACCCGGGCGAAGCTCCTCACCGACAACCAGCACCTTGGCCCCGCAGTCGTTGAGCACATAATCCAACTCGTCGGCGGCGAGCCGGAAGTTGATGATGGCGTTGGCCGCACCGAGCGACGCCGCCGCGAGCGTCAGCTCCACACACGCCACATGGTTCTTGTCGAGGAATGCCACCACATCGCCACGCCCCACGCCCCACGCACTCAACGCGCCGGCCAGCCGCTGGACCCGGTCGTACCACTGCGACCAGGTCCAGGTGCGGCTCAGATAGGTGACCGCCTCCTCGTCAGGTTTCGTGGCCGCCCAGTGGGCGACGCGTTCGTCGAGAAACTGCGGAGCCGGCAAATCTGACATGCCCCGAGCGTGCCACGGCGCGCGGGCGGTCAACCGGCTTTCGGGTAAACCTGCCGGCCCGCCAGGAATGTGGCCCGTACTTCCAGGTCGGCAATGCCCTCCGGGGCCGTTTTGCGCGGGTCGGCCGAGACGATCACGAGGTCGGCGTACTTGCCCACCTCGAGCGATCCGATCACGTTGTCGGCGAACAACTGCCACGCCGCATCGATGGTCTGCGCCCGGATCCCCTGCTCGACGGTGAGCCGCTCCTCGGGCGCCAGGACGCGCCCGCTCGGTGCGGTCCGCGTGACGGCCACGCTGATGTTGCGCAGCGGTTCCTCCGGGGTGACCGGCGGATCGTTGTGCAGCGAGATTCGCATGCCCGTGGCGACGGCCGAGCCGGCAGGCATCCAGCGTCCGCCGTGCTCGGGGCCGAAGAGCCCGTCGACGAGGATGTCGCCCCAGTAGTGCAGGTGGTCGACGAACAGGCTGCACGTGACCCCCAGCGCGTGCGCACGCTGCAACTGCTCGGGCGTGATGGCGCCGACGTGTTCCAGACGCAGCCGGTGATCTTTTCGTGGCCAGCGCTCCAGCGCCTCCTGGTAGACGTCGAGGATGGTGTCCACCCCGGCATCGCCGTGCACGTGACAGGCCAGCTGCCAGCCCTGCGGAAAGAACGTGCCGACGATCTCGGCGAGCTGCTCTTTCGTGTAGTTGGCGTGCCCACAGGAACCGGGCACCACGCCGATGGTCCGGGTGGCGTCGGTATCCAGATACGGGAATGTCAGGTCGATGTTGCCGATCCACGGGGACCCGTCGACCCAGATCTTGATGCCGACCTGGCGCACGATGTCGTCACCCTCGGATGGGCTGGCGTCGGTGTGCAGCGCCGCCGTGGACATCTCGTACGTGCGCAACCGCACCGTCAACTGATCGTGCAACTGCGCCAGCAACGGCCGGAACATCGGGTCGAACGCCATCTCCGAACACGTGGTGAGCCCGGCACGGTTCAGCCGTGCGCATTCGGCGGCCAACATGGCCGGATAGTCGCTCACCGAGATGGCATCGCCCAGCAGCGGGAACACCGCTCCGGTCTCCTCGGCCGTGCCGTCGAGATTGCCTCCGGCATCGCGGCCGTACTTGGCCCCCTTGGGGTCCGGGGTGTCTCTGGTGAGTCCCGCGCGGCGGGCCGCGGCGCTGTTGAAGAAGGCTTTGTGGCCTGAGTTGTGCACGATCACCAACGGCGTCTCGGACGCGATGCCGTCCAGCCACGCCAGGGTGGGATCGGGCAAACCGCGCTGCAGCAACGGATCCCAGCCGTTCAGAAATGCACCGTCGGCCCCGCGTTCGGCGACCTCGGCAGCTATCGCCTCGAGCACCGCGCCCGCATCCGGCAGGGTCACCGGGCGGATGTCGACGATGCGGCCGGACAACGCCACCGCCTCCATCAACGGATGACCGTGCGCCTCAACGAAACCCGGCATGACACAGCCGTCGACCTCGCGGACGTCGGTGTGCTCCCCCACCCAGCCTGCCACGTCGGCCCGGGATCCGACGGCGACGATCCGCCCGCCGGACACTGCGAGCGCCTCGGCAGTGGGTTGCGTGTCGTCGACCGTGAGGATGGTGCCGTAGAGAACGAGATCCGCGGACTCGGTCGGGCTGGTCATGCTCGGATGCTAGAGGGTGGTGACGTTTGCCCGGGTACGTCCCCAGAAATCCGTGACACCGCGGATGGAGAACATTTCAAAAAGTTTTTCGGGCCGTGTCGATTCCGTGGGGGTGCCGTTCGACGTACTAACGAGGGCACGATAGACGAGCCCCTTCCCGACGTCAGAAGGAGACACACAATGTCGCGCTACATGCTGATCATGCGGTCCACCCCCGAGGCCGAGACCGCGATGGCCGAGCAGAACATCGACTTCGACGAGATCATCGCGTCGATGGGCCGCTACAACGAGGAGCTCATCAAGGCCGGTGTGCTGCTGGCCGGAGAGGGTCTGACCGACCCCGAGGAAGGCTTCGTCGTCGATTTCAACGCCGATCCCCCGGTGGTCACCGACGGTCCGTACACCGAGGCCAAAGAACTGTTCAACGGGTTCTGGATCCTCGATGTGTCCTCCAAGGAGGAGGCCAAGCAGTGGGCACGGAAATGCCCCCTGGGATGCGGGGTGAAACTGGAGGTCCGTCGCGTCAGCGAAACCGACGAGTTCCCGCAGGACAACGAGTGGGTTCAAAAAGAGATCCAGTGGAAGGCCGACCTGGCCGAGAAGCTGGCTCAACAGGCCCGCGACGCTGCCAACCGCTGATCCGGGCACAAGCCCCGGCGGTCCCTAACCCGCCGGGGCTTGGCTCCGCCCCCCACATCTGAAACATTAAGCAGCGCGAACTGCGTGGATGCGAGTACCGCACTACCTGTATTTCGGTCCGCGACGACCTCGTGTTACGCCCACATCGGGGGATCGGCTCCACACTTTCTGGAACACGTTCTAATCTGGACCCCATGAGTGATGCGCTGCTGCACCATCCCATCCATTCCGGCCATCTCACGGTCGGTGCGCTCAAACGCAACAAAGACAAGCCCGTGCTGTTCCTCGGCGACACCACACTGACCGGTGGCGAGCTCGCGGAACGCATCAGCCAGTACATACAGGCCTTCGAAGCGCTCGGCGCGGGCGCAGGCGAAGGCGTCGGCCTGCTCTCGCTGAACCGGCCCGAAGTGCTGATGATCATCGGCGCGGGTCAGACCCAGGGCTACCGCCGCACCGCACTACACCCTCTCGGTTCGCTGGACGACCACGCCTACGTGCTGGCCGACGCCGAGGTGACGACCCTCATCATCGATCCGACACCCGCGTTCGTGGAGCGGGCCGTCGGATTGCTGGAGAAGGTGCCGTCGCTCCGCCAGGTGCTGACCATCGGCCCGGTGCCGCCCGCCCTGGAGGGCGTGGCGACCGATCTGATCGCCGAGGCCGCCAAGTACTCCCCCGTGCCGCTCGTCGCCGCCGAACTCGATCCCGACCACATCGGCGGGCTCACCTACACCGGCGGCACCACCGGCAAGCCCAAGGGCGTGATGGGCACGGTGCGCTCGATCAACACCATGACCACCATCCAGCTCGCCGAGTGGGAGTGGCCGGAGAACCCGCGCTTCCTGATGTGCACCCCGCTCTCGCACGCCGGTGCGGCATTCTTCGTGCCGACGATCGTCAAGGGTGGCGAGATGATCGTGCTGCCCAAGTTCGACCCGGCCGAGGTGCTGCGGGTCATCGAGGAGCGTCGCATCACCGCGACCATGCTGGTGCCGTCGATGATCTACGCGCTGATGGACCACCCGGATTCCCACACCCGCGACCTGTCGTCGCTGGAGACCGTGTACTACGGCGCCTCGGCGATGAATCCGGTGCGGCTGGCCGAGGCACTCAAGCGCTTCGGCCCGATCTTCGCGCAGTACTACGGCCAGTCCGAGGCACCGATGGTGATCTCGTACCTGGGCAAGAAGGACCACGACGAGAAGCGACTGACCTCCTGCGGCCGGCCCACCCTGTTCGCGCGGACGGCGCTGTTGGATGCCGACGGCAAGCCTGTTGCGCAGGGCGAGGTCGGTGAGATCTGCGTGTCCGGGCCGTTGCTGGCCGGCGGTTACTGGAAGCTGCCCGACGCCACGTCGGAGACCTTCAAGGACGGCTGGTTGCACACCGGCGACATGGCCCGCGAGGACGAGGACGGCTACTGGTTCATCGTCGACCGGGTCAAGGACATGATCGTCACCGGCGGGTTCAACGTGTTCCCCCGCGAGGTGGAAGACGTTGTGGCCGAACATCCTTCGGTGGCCCAGGTATGCGTGATCGGCACCCCCGACGAGAAGTGGGGCGAAGCGGTGACCGCGGTGATCGTGCTGCGGCCCGACGCCGCGACCGACGACGAGGCAGTCGCCAAGGTGACCGCCGAGATCCAGGCCGCGGTCAAGGACCGCAAGGGCTCGGTGCAATCGCCCAAGCAGGTGATCGTGGTGGATTCGGTTCCGGTGACCGCACTGGGCAAGCCCGACAAGAAGGCCGTGCGGGCCCAGTTCTGGGAGGGCGCTGCCCGCTCGATCGGCTGACGTTTCCTGCGCCAGTTTCCTGCGCGAGCAGACGTAAACCTGCCCTGAATTCACGGATTCAGGGCAGGTTTGCGTCTGCTCGGCAGAATGGGTGGGGTGCCCACCACCTCTGCCGACATGCAGAAGACGCTCGACGCGGTGTGGCGGATGGAGGCCGCCAAGATCCTGGCCACGCTGACGCGCACGGTCGGGGACGTCGCTCTGGCAGAGGACCTGGCCTCCGAAGCCCTGCTCGACGCGCTCACGCAATGGCCGCAGACCGGCGTACCGCGCAATCCCGGCGCCTGGCTGACCACCGTGGCCAAACGCAAGGCCATCGATCACTGGCGGCGCGCGGAGAACCTCGACGCCAAGTACGCCGTGCTGGCCCGCGATCTGGCCGAACACGCCGAGGAAACCTGGGATCCCGACCGCATCGACGATGACGTCCTGCGGCTGATCTTCATCGCCGCCCACCCGGTCCTGTCTCGTGAGGCCCAGATCGCGCTGACGCTGCGCATGGTCGGCGGATTGAACACCGACGAGATCGCCCGGGCCTTCCTGATCTCGACCGCCACCGCGGCGGCCCGCATCACCCGCGCCAAAAAGACGCTGGCTCAGGCCAATCCGCCGTTCGAGGTGCCGCCCCGCGACGAGTACCCGAAGCGACTGTCGGCGGTGTTGTCGGTCATCTATCTGATCTACAACGAGGGTTACTCAGCCTCCGTCGGGCAACGCTGGATCCGCGACGAGCTATGCACCGAAGCCTTGCGCTTGGGGCGGGTACTGGTCGCGCTGGTACCCGATGAACCAGAGGTCCACGGCCTGGTGGCGCTCATGGAATTCCAGTCCTCGCGCTTTGCGGCCCGCACCGACGCCGAGGGCCGGCCCATCCTGTTGGAAGACCAGAACCGGGCCCGCTGGGACCGTGCGCAGATCCAACGCGGTGTCGCCGCTCTTGAGCGCGCCAGTGCCGCACGGCAGCAACGGGGTTGGGGCCCATATGCGCTACAGGCCGCGCTCGCCGAATGCCACGCCGTTGCTCCGAGGGCCGCCGATACGGACTGGGCTCGCATCGTCGCCCTCTATGACGCTCTGCTGCAGATCGCGCCCTCCCCCGTGGTGCAGCTCAACCGCGCTGTCGCCATCGCCATGCTCTCCGGCCCACAGGAGGCACTGGCAATCGTCGACGGTATCGAGGGCCTGGACGGCTCCTACCTACTGCCCAGTGTGCGCGGCGAGCTCCTGTCCCGACTGGACCGACGCGTTGAGGCGGCCAAAGAATTCGAGGCGGCCGCCGCACTGGCCGACAACGAGCGGGAACGTGAGGTCTTGACAGACAAGGCAACCCGCGAACGCGGCTGATATCCGCCACCGTCGTGGCACGATGGCGGGCATGGTGTCGGCCGTGTTGTTCGACTTCTCCGGGACGCTGTTCCGCCTCGAGGAACAGGACAGCTGGTTCGCCGGGATGGCCGTCGACGAACGCGAGGTCGACGGGCACGTGCAGGCCGAACTGATGCGCCGGCTCACCGCCCCGACCGGGCGCTCCGTGACGATGACCGACGAGCAGTACCGGGCCTGGGCCAACCGTGACCTGGCACCGCACCTGCACCGTGAGGCGTATCTGCACGTGCTGCGGGAATCCGGTTTGGCCGACCACCACGCCGAATCGCTGTACAACCGGGTGATCGATCCGGCCAGTTGGACGGCCTACCCGGACACTGCCTCGGTGTTGAAAAACCTGAAGGGACAAGGAATTCGGACCGCCATTGTGTCCAATATCGCCTTCGACGTACGGCCGGCCTTCACCGCGATCGGTGCGGCCGAGTACGTCGACGAGTTCGTGCTGTCCTTCGAAGTGGGCGCGGTCAAACCCGACCCTGCGATTTTCACCACTGCGCTGCAACGCCTCGGCGTGGCCGCTCGGGATGCGCTGATGGTCGGCGACAGCGAGGAGGCCGACGGCGGCGCCCGTGCGGTGGGCTGCCGGTTCGCGCTGGTCGATCCGCTGCCGACCGCCGAGCGGCCCGACGGGCTGATCACGGCCCTGCGGGATGTCGGTATTCGCGCCTAATGTGAAAGTCATGGCTGACGACCGCATCCGGCCGCCGTGGTGGCTCAAGTACGTCAACAAGGTGATGATCGGGCTGAACAAGCTCGGTGTCGGCGGTGACAAGGGGCCGGTGGTGCTCACCGTACGGGGCCGCAAGACCGGGAAACCGCGGACGACGCCGGTCACCCCCATGACCGTCGACGGCCACCGCTACATCGTGGGTGGCCTGCCGAAGGGTGATTGGGCGGCCAACGCCCGGGCTGCAGGCGAGGCCACCGTGCACCAGGGCCGCAAAGAGCAGCGGGTACGCGTCGTGGAGATCCCGCCCGAGCAGGCCCGGCCGTTGTTGCGTCAGTTCCCGGTCCTGGTTCCGACCGGCGTGGGTTTCATGCGCAATGCGGGACTGGTGACCGGGCCCAATCCCGACGAGTTCGAGGCCCTGGCCGGACGCTGCCCGGTGTTCCGGCTGGACCCGATCTAAGCCACGCTCAGCTCAGGTGCGGGGCCTCCTTGATCTTGGAGTCCTGCTTGCCTGTCGTCTGACAGAAGGCCTGTACCGCCAAGCGGGTTCCGGTGATCTCCAGCTGCGCGGCGTCGGTGCCCTTCTCATCCTTGAGCATCTTGGCCACCGCATCGTTCTGCGTCTTCTCGTCCTGCCCGATGAAGTCCTTGCACTTGGTGTCGCCACCGGTCACCTCAGGTGTGCACCCCACGAGCACCACGCCCGCGGCCAAACCCGACATCAACACACTCGCCAGCTTCTTCATCGTGGCCTCTCTCCTCTGGTGGCGCGCGGTACGCGCCATCGCGCCAGGTTTGGTACCCCGCGACGGTACCTGTGAAACGTCGCGTCGCACTCGCTCTACAGTCGAGCACGTGAGTGCAGACAACCCGTTCGACCCGACAGCCTGGGAGCCGGTGCCCGGTTTCGACGATCTGACCGACATCACCTACCACCGCCACGTCGCCGACGGCAGCCGGCAGCCCACGGTGCGGGTCGCGTTCGACCGGCCCGAGGTGCGCAACGCCTTCCGGCCGCACACCGTCGACGAGCTGTACCGCGTCCTCGACCACGCCCGGATGTCACCCGATGTCGGCGTGGTGTTGCTGACCGGCAACGGCCCGTCGCAAAAAGACGGCGGCTGGGCCTTCTGCTCCGGCGGCGACCAGCGCATCCGCGGGCGGTCCGGCTACCAGTACGCCGACGGCGAAACGGCCGAGACCGTCGACCCGGCGCGGGCCGGGCGGCTGCACATCCTCGAGGTGCAGCGGCTCATCCGGTTCATGCCGAAGGTGGTGATCTGCCTCGTCAACGGTTGGGCAGCCGGCGGCGGGCACAGCCTGCACGTCACCTGCGACCTGACCCTGGCCAGCCGTCAGCACGCCCGGTTCAAGCAGACCGATGCTGACGTCGGCAGCTTCGACGGCGGGTTCGGCAGCGCGTATCTGGCCCGCCAGACCGGACAGAAGTTCGCCCGCGAGATCTTTTTCCTGGGCCGCTCCTACGACGCCGAGACCATGTATCAGATGGGTGCGGTGAACGATGTCGTCGACCACGCCGAGCTCGAATCCGTCGGCTTGCAGTGGGCGGCCGAGATCAACGGCAAGTCGCCCCAGGCCATCCGGATGCTGAAGTTCTCGTTCAACCTGATCGACGACGGCCTGGTGGGCCAGCAGGTGTTCGCCGGGGAAGCCACCCGCTTGGCCTACATGACCGACGAAGCTGTCGAAGGCCGGGACGCCTTCCTGGAGAAGCGCGATCCGGACTGGAGCGGTTTCCCACGCTACTTCTGAGTGATTTGTGTGCGTTTACCGGCGGTCAGCGCCGGTAAACGCACACAAATCACTGGCTCAGAAACGAAAAACCGTCTGTCCGTGGGGCGACTTCGCGAATGCGAGCACCTTGGCCGGAGTGACTTCGTAGACGATCGCCGCCTCGCCCTGCGGATCGAAAACCTCGTCGTCGCAAGCGAAATCCCAGTCGTCGCCGTACTTGCTGCGGTAGGCGTCGGCCAGGGCGGTCAACCGCTGCAGGCCGGTCACCCGCGCCGCGGTGCCCTCGACGACGACGTCGAGGCCGGTGTTCCACGTATTGGATCCGGTCGTGACCACGACGGCTGCTCCGGCCTGCAGGTTGCGAGCCTTCTGTTCGGTGGGCCCGGTGCAGAACACGAACGCAACGTCGACCCACACCCCCACCAACGGGGTGACATGCGGGCGCCCGTCGCCGCGCACGGTCGTGAGCCAGTACAGCCCGGCACTTTCGAGCGCGGCCGTCGTGGCCGGCCAACTCGTCGCTTCGGTCGCTTCGCTGAATCGCTGGTCGAGCTTGCCGGTGATGGTCATAGCGGTACCGACTCCGCGGGAGCCGGCAAGTCATCGCGGCAGCGAGGCATGCGGGATATCGAGCAGAAACGTAGGCCACCTAAACTCAGCGCATGAGTAAGAACCCGCTGCGTCGGCTGTCTGAACAGTTGCTGCTGACCAGCATGCGCCCGCCGCTGACCGAACGACTGCAGGCGCGTGACGACATCGACGTCGCCGGCAAGCGGATCCTGCTGACCGGCGCCTCCTCAGGGATCGGTGAGGCCGCTGCCGAGAAGTTCGCCGCGAAGGGGGCCACCGTCATCGCGGTGGCCCGCCGTCAGGAACTTCTCGACGACCTCGTCGGGCGGATCTCCGCCAAGGGCGGCGACGCCCAAGCTCATGCCGTGGACCTGTCCGACCTCGACGCCATCGACAAGCTTGTCGCCACCATCGAACGCGACCTGGGCGGTGTCGACATCCTGATCAACAACGCCGGCCGATCGATCCGGCGCCCACTGGCCGAATCGCTGGATCGCTGGCACGACGTCGAGCGCACCATGACGCTCAACTACTACTCGCCGCTGCGGCTCATCCGCGGCCTGGCCCCGGGCATGCGCGAACGGGGCGACGGGCACATCATCAACGTCGCCACCTGGGGCGTGATGAATGAATCCTCACCGCTGTTCGCGGTGTACAACGCCTCCAAGGCCGCGCTCGCCGCGGTCAGCCGCGTCATCGAGACGGAATGGGCCTCTGTCGGCGTGCATTCCACGACGCTGTACTACCCGTTGGTGAAGACCCCGATGATCGCCCCGACCCGCGCCTACGACGGGCTGCCCGGGTTGTCGGCCGCCGAAGCCGCCGAGTGGATGCTGACCGCGGCGCGCACCCGGCCGGTGCAGATCGCACCGCGGATGGCGGTGACCGCCAAGGCCATCAACACCGTGGCGCCCGGACTTGTCGACGCCGTGATGAAACGGCAACGGGTCCAGCCGGTCTGACGTGTCGCATCGCCCCGAGCCCGGGTGCGGTGGTAGACAAGGGCTATGGAGATCCTGGCCAGCCGGATGTTGATCCGGCCGGTCGACTACCCGAAGTCGGTGGCGTTCTACCGTGACGGGATCGGTTTGGCCATCGCGCGTGAATACGGTGCAGGCACAGTCTTTTACGCGGGGCAGTCACTGATCGAGTTGGCCGGCCATCACAGCCCGACCGAATCCGGGAACTTCCCCGGAGCGCTGTGGCTGCAGGTGCGCGATGTGTATGCCACCCAGACCGAACTGGAAGGCCGTGGTGTGGCCATTGCCCGGGCCGCGACACAGGAGCCGTGGGGTCTGCACGAGCTTCATGTGACCGATCCCGACGGCATCACCCTGATTTTCGTGCAGGTTCCCGAAACTCATCCGCTGCGCCGGGACACCCGCGACTAGTTTCGAGCGCCGTTTTCCACACCCGGGTCGTTGATCGGCACAGACAGCAGCCCGGAGGTAGAAATCGGCGGCGCGACGGGATGCGATGGCATCACGATGCGCGTCAGCGCGTCGGCGCCGCCAGCGGCCAACCCACCGACGCCAGCCGCGAGGCGACCTGGTTGATCTCTTCTGGAGTGGGGTCCTTCTCGATGACGCTGCGCACCGCTACGCGGATGGCGTCATCCGTCACCGGGCTGTCGCCGTCGCTGGACCGCAGGATGTTGTGAGCGGCTTCGACCACCTCATCCTCGGTCAGTGTCCGCGTCAGCAACGCCAGCAGGGCGAACTGATCCTTGGGCGGAACCCCTTCGGGGTAGCCCGCACGCAACCAGCCCAACACATTGTCCAAGACGCTTGTCGACTCACCCATGGATACTCAGCTCACTTCTTGGGCAGGAACGGGAACAGGTCGATGCCGGTGTGGTGGATCATCGTGGTCCGGGTGATCCACGCGATGGCCACCAGGATCACCAAACTGACAAGGGCGAACAGCGCCAGCCCGACGAACTTCAGCACCGGGTTTGGAGCGTGGGTGGCGCCGTCGGCGGTTGTGCCGCCGGCCCCGTTGGAGTAGGCCACCAGTCCCGCGGCGAAGACCGCCGGCAGACCGGCACCCAGGATGAGGCCGACCACGAGCACTTTGAAGATGGATTCGAGATAAGTCATTGCGATTCCTTGTGTTCGCTTGTGCGCGGGACGATCAGACGCTGGCTTTGTCGGCGCCGGGGTTCTTCTCGGCACTCGGTGCGCCGGGGTCGGTGGCCTCACGCACATCGGCGGGCACCACGGAGTTGGTGGAGTGGTCCCAATCGGCGTTGACGTTGCTGTGGTCAACCTTCTGCTGCTGGGCGCGCCACCACATGTATCCCGACAAGGCGACCAGAACCAGGAAGATCAGCCCGTCACCCGCGAGTGCCGAGGAGGTCAGCACCTCGACACCGTGGGACAGCCAGTACGCGAGCGCGCCCACGAGGCCCGCGGCGGGCAGCGTCACCAGCCAGGCAACTGCCATGCGGCCGGCCACCGCCCAGCGCACCTCGGCGCCGGGCTTGCCGACGCCGCTGCCCAGGATCGAACCGGTCGCCACGTGGGTGGTCGACAGGGCCATGCCGGCCGCGCTGGAGCTCAGGATGATCGCGGCCGACGATGCCTCGGCGGCCAGGCCTTGCGGGGACTCGATCTCGACCAGGCCCTTGCCCAGGGTGCGGATGACCCGCCAGCCGCCGATGTAGGTGCCCAGGCCGATGGCCAGCGCGCAGGAGGCGATGATCCAGAACGGCAGTCCGTCGTTCTTCACGTCGCCGCCGAGGTGGCCCGTGGTGATGAGGGCCAGCGCGATGACGCCCATGGTCTTCTGCGCATCGTTGGTTCCGTGCGACAGCGCGACCAGCGAAGCGGTGGCGATCTGTCCCCAGCGGAAGCCCGTCTCACGCCGCTTCTGCGCGACGTTGCGGGTGATGCGGTAGACGAGCCAGGTTCCGCAGCCGGCCACCAGGCATGCGATCACCGGGGCGGCCACCGCCGGGATGAGCACCTTCTGGCTGACGCCGGCCCAGTTCACCCCGGACAGGCCGATCGCCGCCAGGCCGGCACCGATCAGACCGCCGAAAAGTGCGTGCGAGGAACTCGACGGGATGCCGAACAGCCAAGTGAGCAAGTTCCAAAGAATGCCGCCGATCAAACCCGCGAAGATGATCGTCAGGCCCGTCGAGGCGTCGATCGAGGGGATCAGCGCCCCGGTCTTGGAGTCCTGGATCTTCAGCACCGAGCTGGTGACGGTGATCGCGACCTCGACCGACAGGAACGCACCCACCAGGTTCAGCACCCCGGCCAGCAACACCGCCGTCTTCGGCTTGAGAGCGCGGGTGGCGATCGAGGTGGCCATGGCATTGCCGGTGTCGTGAAAGCCGTTGGTGAAGTCAAAAGCCAGTGCCGTTGCTATCAACAGCACCAGGACGATCAGCTCAGCGCTCATGGCCGTAATTCTGTAGGACCGCAGGCGCTTTTGACCAGCCGGAAACACCTCGCTGAGCTGGGAATTCGGTTAGCCTGCGAATGAGTTCACCGAGTGTTCATCTGCCCACCCCGGATTGTTCGCCGGGGCGCTTTGCCGATTCCCGAGCGGCCGATACGTTCACTGCGAGCCAGAGTCGGCTGGCACAACTACCATCAATGCGGTCTTCCGGCTCAAACTCGAACGGCCGGAGGAACCTCGCTCGGGTGCATCAGGAGTAGGCACAGTGAACGCTTTTCTCGCGAAGATCGCGGCCTGGCTGAACGCCGGGTACCCCGAGGGGGTGCCCGGACCAGACCGGGTGCCGTTGTTGGCGCTGCTGACCCGGCGGCTGACCAACGACGAAGTCAAAGCCGTCGCACGGGATCTCATCGATCGCGGTGATTTCGATCACATCGACATCGGCGTGGTGATCACCCAGATCACCGACGAGCTGCCCCGCGCCGAGGACGTCGAGCGGGTGCGGCAACGACTCGCGGCCAAAGGGTGGCCGTTGGACGATCCGCGCGACGGCGAGGACGTCAACGACACCGGCAATGACGGTGGTGGCAGTGGCGGTGGCGATCCGAAAGAGCCTGGGGGCCCGGCATAGCCGTCCTGCGCCCCGTCACCGTCGGATCCGCGACGGACGCGTTGCTGAGGGTCCTCGATGACGTCCTGACCGGACGCGGGACGGCCATCCTGCCGGTCCCCGCCGACGACGAACGGGCACGCTCCCTGCTGACAACCACTTTGCGCGCCGGCGAGGAAATCGACGACGATGTTGCCCTGGTGATCTCGACCTCGGGTACCACCGGCAAACCCAAAGGCGCGTTGCTGACCGCGGCAGCGTTGCGATCCAGTGCCGAGTCCACCCACGCCCGATTGGGTGGCGACGGGCGGTGGCTGCTCGCCCTGCCCGCCTATCACATTGCAGGACTGCAGGTCCTGGTGCGCAGCACGCTGGCGGCCACCACGCCCGTCGCCGTCCCGCCTTCGTTCGACCCGAGCGAGTTGCCCTCTGCGGTGGCCGCTTTGGGCAGTGGACGCCGCTACGCCTCGCTGGTGGCGGTGCAGCTGGACAAGTCCTTGCAACACCCGGCCGCCGCGGATGCGCTGGCCGCACTCGATGCCGTGCTGATCGGCGGCGGGCCGATGCCTGCCGGTGTGGCCGAACGTGCGCAGGCGGCAGGGGTGAACGTGGTGCGCACCTACGGGATGAGCGAGACCGCGGGCGGCTGCGTGTACGACGGCGTGGCGCTGGATGGGGTGAAGGTGCGTATCGACAATGCCCGCATCGTGCTGGGTGGCCCGACCGTGGCCAAGGGGTATCGCAACCCGATCACCCCTGACCCGTTCGCCGAGCCCGGCTGGTTCCGCACCGACGACCTTGGCACCCTGGATGATTCGGGCACATTGCGAGTTCTGGGCCGGGTCGACGACGCGGTGAGCACCGGCGGTCTGACCGTGCTGCCGCAACTGGTCGAATCGGCTCTGGCCGGCCATCCGGCGATCGCCGAGTGCGCGGTGTTCGGCGTTCCCGACGAGCGGCTGGGCCAGCGAGTGGTGGCTGCACTGGTGCTGACCCCGGGTGCGGTGCCCCCCGGTGTGGCCGAACTGCGGACCCAGGTGGCACAGACCCTCGATGCCACGGCCGCACCACGTGAGCTGCACATCGTCGACGCCTTGCCCCGCCACGGCATCGGCAAGGTGGATCGCCGGGCGCTAATGGCGCGATTCGGTGCCTCATAAACCATTGGCCATCACAGGCATGATGGAGGCATGCGCCGAGAAGTGACCTCCGCGGATGAGCTGCGTGCCATCGTCGGGCAACCCACCGCCGCCGTCGCCAAGAAGGTGACTGCCCGACTGTCAGAAGCACAACAGGGCTGGCTCAAACAGTCGCCGCTGGGCTTCGTGGCGACCACCGATGCGCACGGCCGCGTCGACGTCTCTCCCAAGGGAGATCCTCCCGGCTTCGTCCAGATCATCGATGACACCACGATCGCGGTTCCCGAGCGGCCCGGCAACCGGCGGGTCGACGGTTTCCTCAACTTGCTGCAGCGCCCGCATGTCGGCACGGTCTTCGTCATCCCCGGCCGCGGCGACACCCTGCGGATCAACGGGACAGGCCGGATCCTTTCGGACGCAGATTATTTCGATGACATGGCAGTGGGCGGCAAGCGACCGATCCTGGCTCTGGAGATCGCCATCGAAGAGGTGTTCTTCCACTGCCCCAAGGCATTCCTGCGCTCTGACACGTGGAAGCCCGAGACCTGGAATCCGACGGCGGTGCCCTCGGTGGCGCAGATGGCAAAGGCCTTCAAACCCGACCAGAGCCAGGAGGAACTCGACGCGTATTACCGCGAGGACAACCTGCGCAAGATCCTCTACTGAACGTCCTCAACAGGTTTCACCAAAATCGCCCGCGTGTAGAGCAACTGGAAGCCCCAGCGCTGCACGTTGTGTTGGGACTTCGAGCCGGGCGCTGTCGTCACCACGGCGATCTCGCATCCGGCGTCTGCCGCCTCGGCCAGCCGCACCCCCAGGAGCGCGGCCTGCACGCCGCGGCGCCGGTAGGCCGGAGCCGTCGCCGCTCCCGCCAACTGGGCGACCCCATCGGCCAGGCGCATCATCGCCCCACCGGCTACCACTCCGTCACAGAACGCGATATACGGTGTCGCCCCGGCTTTTTCGATGTCGCGCTCGGCTCGCTCGATGATGTCGGCGGGGAACTGCTCGTGGCTGACGAGCCCCTCGCCGTCGGGATGCGCAAAGCCTTCGACCACCACTTTCACCCACACGTCGAGATCGTCGGCCCGGCGCACCTGTATGTCGGTCGCCGGCGCCTCCTCGATGCCGATCGGCCTGCCGAGCACGTTTTCGAACTCGACCAGCCGATAGCCTCGGCCGGACAACAGCGCGGCGATCTCGGGATCGGCCAGATTGGACAGCTCCACCCGGGTCGAGCCGCCCCTGGCCGCGAAGGCCCGTTCGATCTCCCCCAGAACGGCCTCGTCGGGCACACCGTCGAAGCCGAGGCCGACCACCTTGTTCATCGGCGACTCGGCTTCGGCGAAGCAGGCGAATCCACCGGTGACGGGTAGGACCAGCCCGTCGCCGCCGCGGTGCCCGGCAGCGTGCGTCGCCGCGGTGATCAGGTCGGCCTCGGCCTTCTCGATACGTCCGGCCAGATCGATACCGCAGAACAACTGATCCGAGCCCGCATCCGGGTCACCGTAAATAGTCACGTCGATATTGTGCCCGCACAGGCATTTCCGAAACGTCCCGCCATCGTGTCGGTCAGCGCGGCGGCCCAGCCGGCTCCCACGACTGCATCGCGGTGTCGAGCTCATCGGCATCGAGCGCCTTCACCGGAATGGGCGATTGACCGGCGTGGTAACGCATGCCATCCAGCAAGATGGCGACGTAGCGACGCCACAGTTCGCCGTCGACATTGCCGGCGTATTCACTGACCGTGCCGGCCAGAAGCCCGAAGATCGGCATGTCCGTGGACGACAGCTCCGGGCGGAGGTACCCGTCTCCCTGGGCTCGCTCGACCAGTTTGGTCAGCGCCGGGACGAGTTGCTCCTGGCAGGCCTTGACCCGGTCGCACCCATAGGCCTTGCTGAACGCGATTTCCCGCAGTCCACGGTCAGTCGCCGTGACCTCACACATCTTCTCGACGTACCACGCGAACCCTTGCCATGAATCTTCTTGTCGCAGCGCGGATTCAGCCAGCGCGGTGAGCTGCTCCATACCGTCCACGAAGATCGCCCCGATCAGCTCCTCCTTCGTGGCGAACCGCCGGTACACCGTGCCCACCCCGACATTGGCGTAGCGCGCCACGTCGTTGAGCGTCGCTTCGAGACCTTTCTCGGCAAACAGCTCCCGCGCAGCGTCGAGCACTCGCTGTCGGTTGCGCTCTGCGTCCTTGCGCAGTGCGGGGCGTGTTTCCTCGGTCATATCTCTCAGTTCAAGTGAGCGGCGTCATAAGTGGATTGATCCTATCCACTTATTCCGATAACTTTACCCTTCGAAGTGCGTAGGCCGCCTGAAAGCAAGGTCGTCGCGAACGCATCGAAACGTCGGGAGGCCCTACCAATGACAGCTGTCATCGACATGCCCGCCGCGGGCCTCCCCTCGGGACAGCCGCAATGCTGAAGGCCATCAGCCGAATATGGCTGCCCGTACTGATCGTCATCGCCATGGGGGCAGGCGTGCTGATCGTGATGAACGTCCGCAAGGTCTTCGGCGCACATCCGGTCATCATCACCGACACCACCTCGGACAACGCCGAGGACTTCAACCCCAAGTTCGTGAAGTACGAGATCTACGGCACAGGCAGCACTGCCGTCATCAACTACATGGACCTCGAAGGCAAGCCCCAGCGCACCGGAGAGGTGCCGCTGCCATGGACTTTGACACTGCAGACCACGTTGCCGTCGGTACAGCCCAACATCCTGGCGCAAGGCGACGGGAACAGCATCAGTTGCCGAGTCACCGTCGATGACAAGGTCAAAGAAGAGAGAACGGCTACTGGATTGAACGCGCAAACTTTCTGCTTTGTGAAGGCAGCATGAGCAGCCCGAAGGAAGAGACCCAGACCGACGACACCCCGACCGACGCCATCGCCACGGGGCGCCACGCGGCACCTCCCCGTCCACCGATCCCGCGACTGATCCGGACGCTCGCCCTGCCGATCATCCTGGCGTGGATCGTGATCGTCGCACTGCTCAACACCGTCGTCCCGCAACTCGAGGTCGTCGGAAAGATGCGCGCGGTGTCGATGAGTCCCAACGACGCCCCGTCGATGATCGCGATCAAAGAGGTCGGCAAGAAGTTCCAGGAGTACGACACCAGCAGCTCGGTGATGGTGGTACTCGAAGGCGACAAGCCGCTGGGCCTCGAGGCGCACATCTTCTATGACCAGATGGTGCGTGAACTGCGCGACGACACCACCCACGTGCAGCATGTGCAGGACTTCTGGGGCGACACCCTGACCGCCAAGGGCGCGCAGAGCCGCGACGGCAAGGCCGCCTACGTGCAGGTCTACATCGCCGGCGACCAGGGCGAGACGCTCGCCAACGATTCCGTCGAGGCCGTACGCCGCATCGCCACCGAAACGCCCGCACCCGACGGCGTCAAGGCGTATGTAACGGGATCCGCGGCGTCGAGCACCGACCAGAACATCGTCGGCGACGAGAGCATGGAGCTGATCGAGCTCGTCACCTTCGGCGTCATCGCGGTGATGTTGCTCGGCGTCTACCGGTCGATCATCACCACGCTGATCGTGCTGGCAATGGTCGTACTCGAACTGTCCGGCGCCCGAGGAATGATCGCGCTCCTCGGTTACCACAACTTCTTCGGTCTCACGACGTTCGCGACCAACATGCTGGTGACCTTGGCCATCGCCGCGGCCACCGACTACGCGATCTTCCTGATAGGCCGATATCAGGAAGCCAGACGCAACGGCGATGACAAGGAAGCCGCCTACTACGACATGTTCCACGGCACGGCCCATGTCGTGCTCGCGTCGGGTCTGACCATCGCCGGCGCGACGTTCTGCCTGCACTTCACCCGCCTGCCGTACTTCCAGACCATGGGTATCCCACTGGCGATCGGAATGACCGTCGTGGTCGCCATGGCACTGACCTTGGGGCCGGCCGTCATCTCGGTGTTCAGCCGATTCGGCAAGATCCTCGAGCCCAAGCGGCATTCGAAGTCGCGCGGATGGCATCGGGTCGGCACCGCCACCGTCCGCTGGCCGGGCGCAATCCTCGTGTGCGCCATCGTGGCAGCGTTGGTGGGCCTGCTCGCCCTGCCCGGCTATCACACCACTTACAACGACCGCATCTTCCTGCCCAAGGACGTCGGTACGAACATCGGCTACGACGCCGCGTTCCGGCACTTCTCGCAGGCCAAGATGAACCCGGACCTGATGATGATCGAGTCCGATCGAGATCTGCGGAACCCGGCCGATTTCCTGGTGATCGACAAGATCGCCAAAGCGCTCAAGGGGGTGCACGGTATCGCCCAGGTGCAGACCATCACCCGCCCCGACGGCGAGCCGATCAAGCACTCCACGATCCCGTACACGCTGGGCCAGAGCGGCACGACCCAGCTGATGAACAACGACTACCTGCAGAGCAATCTGGACAACATTCTCAAACAGGCCAACGATCTGCAGACCAGCATCGACTCGATGACCGAGATGATGAGCATCCAGACCGAACTGGCCGCGGTGTCGCAAAGCATGGCCGACAAGATGAAGAAGACGTCCGGCGACATGTCCGAAGTACGGGACCACCTGGCGGATTTCGACGATTTCTTCCGGCCGATCCGCAACTACTTCTACTGGGAACCGCACTGCTTCGACATCCCGGTCTGCTGGTCCATGCGGTCGATCTTCGAAAGCCTGGACGGCATCAACACGATGTCCGACGACTTCCAGGAACTGGTTCCGGAGATGCAGCGCATGGCCGACCTGATGCCGCGGATGGTGGCCGTGTTGCCGGCGCAGATCCAGACCATGAAGAACCAGAAGCAGATCCTGCTGAACCAGTACCAGGTGCAGAAGGCCCAACAGGACCAGACGATGGCGATGCAGAACACCGCCACCGCCATGAGCGAAGCGTTCGATACGGCCAAGAACGACGACTCGTTCTACCTGCCACCGGAAGCCTTCGGGACCGAGGACTTCCAGCGCGGCCTCAAGCTGTTCATGTCGCCCGATGGACATGCAGTGCGGTTCACCATCATTCACCAGGGTGATCCACTGACCCCGGAAGGCACCGCACGCATCGCACCGCTCAAGGTCGCGGCAGCCGACGCGATCAAGGGGACACCGCTCGAGGGATCCAAGATCTACCTCGGCGGCAGCTCGGCGACATTCGCCGACATGCAGCAAGGCGCCGACTACGACCTGATCATCGTCGCCGCGGCGGCACTGATCCTGATCTTCATCATCATGTTGGTGCTCACCCGGGCCGTGGTGGCCTCTGCGGTGATCGTCGGCACGGTGGTGCTGAGTCTCGCCTCGGCCTTCGGGCTGTCGGTACTGCTGTGGCAACACATCGTGGGAATCCCACTGCACTGGATGGTGATGCCGATGTCGGTGATCGTCCTGCTGGCCGTGGGCGCGGACTACAACCTGCTGCTCGTCTCACGAATAAAGGAGGAGATCCACGCCGGGCTCAAGACCGGAATCATCCGGGCCATGGTCGGCACCGGTGCCGTGGTCACCTCCGCCGGCTTGGTCTTCGCCTTCACCATGGCCTCGATGGCGGTCAGCAGTTTGATCGTTATCGGTCAGGTCGGAACGACAATCGGCCTAGGCTTGCTGTTCGACACCCTTGTGGTCCGGTCGTTGATGACACCGTCCATCGCCACGCTGCTCGGACGCTGGTTCTGGTGGCCTCAGCGGGTCCGTCAACGTCCGTTGCCGCAACCGTGGCCGAAGCCCGTTCAACGAGATCCAGAGGAGGCCCTGGCCTGATGAAACGCCTGATCATTGCCCTGTCGATCTGCGCCGCAACCGGTCTGGCCGTCTCAGCGCCGGCCTATGCCGACCCGGACACCGATTTCGCCAATGAGCTGCACACATTCGGTATCTACGGGCAGCGTGACTACAACGCCTGGATCGCCAAGATCATGTGCAAGCGGTTGCACAACGGGGTCGATCACACCGCCCAGGACTCGGTCGGTTTCGTGAAGAAGCAACTGGCCAAGGACAGCACCGACGCCCAGGCCTGGCAGTTCACCGGCACCGCCATCAATTACTACTGCGTCGATCAGCGCGGCGTTTACGAGCAGGCCGCGCACTAACCGACTTTGGGAGCGACATGTCCAACCGCACGAGCGTCAAAAACCTCTTCCGCACCGGCGTAGCCACCTGTGCCGTCGCCGCCAGCCTGGCCGGAGCCGGCATCGCCTCGGGGCTGTTCGGGGTCGGCACTGCCTCCGCCGATGCCACCGACGACTACCCGATCCCCAACCGGATCCTGCGCACCCCCTGCACCGCCGAACAGATCATGGCCGCCGCCCGCGACGTCGAACCGGTCTACTACGAGCGCTACATGATCGACTACAACAACAAGCCCGTCGCCGATCAGCAAGGCGCCCAGGACCGCATCCACTGGTTCTTCTCCATGGACTACGCCGGCCGCCGCCAATACTCCGAGAACACCGCCACCAACGCCTTCTTCGAGAACATGGCCTGGCGCTGGCCGAACTGGGCCAAGCTCTTCTTCAACAACAAGGGCGTCGCCGCCAACACCACCGACGTCTGCCAGAACTACCCACCCAACGACATGTCGGTCTGGGACTGGCACTGACGCACCGCGCCAAGAGCGTCCCCGAGCGTCCATAGCGCAACACCGATGAGCACCAGGTCCTTCAACAGGAACTGACCGGGTTGCGCGCCGAGCACCGGGATCGGGCCTGCGTGGTTGACCACCACGCGACCGCTCCGGCTCTGAGGAAGTGATAGATCCACGACATGTTGGGACTGTGTTCGATAAGGACGCGGGCCTCCATCTTCACGTACTTCCCCGCGCCGATCCACGCCCGTACGATGACGAGCCCGTAGCGGCTCACCCCTTGGCCGATCGCGGAAAGACGCTTCGGTAGCGCTGCACTCATCGTCATGTCGTCCTCCGATGTCATGAGTTCCACGATGCGCGGAACGAGGGGTGAATCCCACGACTCACCACCCGACGTCACCGAAACGTCAGACATGTCCCAGCGACGCGTGCCTAGGCTTGGGCCATGCAGATCAGTCGCCGGGAAGCTGTCGCGGTGGTCATCGGCCTGATCCTGGTGATAGCCGCATTCGCTGTGCCCCGCCTACATCTGGGTATCGTGACGCCACTGGTCAACAGCACACCCGCGCAGATCTACAGCTTCACCGACACCGCACCGATTTTCGGCTGGTGGAACGCGCACGTCGGCTGGGGCACCATCCCGGCGATCGCAATCGGAATAGCCGCGGTGTGGTGGGGTCCCGCACTCGCGCAACGGCTTTCGTGGAGAGCCGTTCCAGTGACTGCGTGGGCGGCATCGTGCGCCTGGGCGTTCTCGCTGGCGATGGTCGACGGTTGGCAGCGCGGCTTCGCCGGCCGCCTCACGGCGCGCCACGAGTATCTGCGCCAGGTTCCGACGATCACCGACATCCCCGAGGCGCTGCGCACTTTCTCCTCGAGAATTCTCGACTACCAGCCCGATTCATGGATCACCCACGTGTCGGGGCACCCACCCGGCGCGCTGCTGAGTTTCGTGTGGCTGGACCGTATCGGCCTGGGCGGTGGCGCGTGGGCCGGCCTGCTGTGCCTGCTCGCCGGGTCCAGCGCGGCTGCGGCGATCGTCATCGCGGCACGTGTCCTCACCGACGAGGCCACCGCACGGCAAGTGGCGCCGTTCGTGGCGGTGGCACCGACGGCCATCTGGATCGCGGTCTCGGCCGACGGGTACTACGCGGGGGTGGCAGCATGGGGAATCACACTGCTGGCCGTGGCTGTGCACGGATCGGGATCGCGCCGGATCCTGTGGGCCGGCGCGGCCGGGTTGGTGCTGGGCTGGGCCATCTTCCTCAACTACGGACTGGCTCTCATGGCGGTGCCTGCACTGGCGGTGCTCGCGACAGCCGCCGACTGGCGAACTGCCTTACGTGTCGCGGTTCCCGCCGTGGTGACAGCACTGGCCGTGGTCGTGGTGTTCACGGCGGCAGGATTCTGGTGGTTCGACGGTTACACCCTGGTCCAGCAACGCTATTGGCAAGGTATCGCCGCCAACCGTCCGTTCCAGTACTGGTCGTGGGCCAACCTGGCATCCGTGGTCTGCGCCATCGGCCTGGGCAGCGTCGCCGGGATCGGCCGGCTGTTCGATGTCGCCGCGGTCCGGCGCCAACCGGGCCTTCGGATCGTGCTGATCGCCGCGCTCGTGGCCATCCTGTTCGCCGATCTCAGCATGTTGAGCAAGGCCGAAACCGAACGCATCTGGCTGCCATTCACGGTGTGGCTCACCGCTGCGGGGGCGTTCCTACCGGCTCGGTCACAGCGCTGGTGGCTGGCGGTCAACGTCGTCGGCGCGCTTGCGCTGAACCACCTCATCCTCACCAATTGGTAGTAGTCGCACGAGCAGCTGATACAGCAGTACGCTCAGCCACACTACCGCCAGTGAAACATACAGTCCCAGAGGATAATTACGGTCGAGGACAGTCATGTTGTCGGGCCGCATCCCGGGCCGGCCGAACACCGGGACGGCCAGCAGAACCAGCACCACGCTGCACAGCGCCGCCACCGCGATCGGCGCGCGGGACGCGCCAGGGATCAGCCGACGACCCGCCCATCCCATTGCGGCGCACAACGGCGCGAAAACGAAATCGTGCACAACCACTCCGACTACTGCCCACACCAGGATCCTCATGATGATCACCGGCGGGTTCTCCGACAGCAGCAGCGCGCCGTAGCCCATCATTCCGGCACCGATCAACGCGAGCAGCAGCCGCGTCACTGTCATCTCACCACCTCGATTCGCGACAGCCACTTCGTCTGCAGCACACCAGGTCTACTAGGAGCGATGAGACGGCACGGGTACCCGTGGTCCAGGTCGAGAGGCTCACCGTTGAGCCGCAACGCGATCAACGTCGCGCTGTCGCGAGCGTGCCGCGCGGGCAGCACCGTGCGGGAGTACGGGCCCGGTGGTTCCAGCGAGATCATCCGTAGATCGGAGTCCGGAGCGCCGCCCACGGCGGCGAGCAGATCGGCCAGCACCACCCCGGTCCAATCCGCGTCGACGCTCCAGCCCTCGACGCACGCCATCGGCAGCCGCCGGGTGGTCTGCGGTAGAGCCGACAACTCGGCGATGGTGAAGGTCCGCACGACGGCTCCCGAGGTCACAGTCAGCCGGTAGTCCGGGGAGGACGCGCTGCGCAGCACACCGGCCGCGATTGCCGACCGGTTCACCGGAACCCCTTGCGGCCCTTGCCCGGACCGCGGCGCCAGCACGGAGACGCGGCGCAGAAACCCCACACTCTGCCCGGCGGTCACGGTCGTCGCCAGCGCCACCGCCAGTCCGGTGGCACGGAGCACGGTGCGCCGGGTGGGGCCCGCGGTCACATCTCGTGTCGCAGTACCCGCCTCCCGATCCGGCGACTCCCCCAAGACGCGCCGGATCACTGGCAACTTCACCGCGACATGTACCAGCACGGCCCCCGCGGCCAAATAGGCCATGGCGTAGTGGGCGGTCGTAAAAAAGAAATCGAACGCGTACCACTGCGCGATGTTCAGCAGCCCGGTGGACAGTTCGAACAGGATGGCGCCCACCAGCACCAGGATCGACAACCGTTCCACTTGGCGCGTGAGGCCGCCGATCACCGGGCGCTCGAACAGCTTCGGCCATACCGACCACAGCTTGACCACCACGAGCGGAATCGCGGCGATCCCCGAGATCACGTGCAGCCCTTGGGTCAGCCGGTACAGCCAGACCGGACGGGTGGGCCAGAAGAACCAGGGCTGCGGATGCTGGATGAAGTGGCTGATCAGCCCGGTGATGAAGCAGATGGCCACCGCGACGCCCAGGGCCGTTCCGAAGCGGACGGTCACCGCCGGTCCGCGCAGGCTCATATCGCTTCCAAGGACGCGATGACCCGGTTGCCGACGGGGTGCACCGCCGTCACCGCGAGGCCGACATCCCCGGCGAGACCGGCCGCGCAGTTCAAACCCACCGTCGCCCAACGGAACCACGGTCCGATGCTACGTACCGTCTCCAACCTGACCCATGCCGCGTCGACCCCCGTTGTCATCGTGTCGAATTCGACAAGGCAGCGGCCGCCCCGCCGAAGCAGCTCACCGGCGCGCTGCAGCACCCGCCACGGATCACCGCCCAGCCCGACATTTCCGTCGGCCAACAACACGGTGTGCCAGCGACCGGTTCCCGGCAGCGGTTCGAACAGGTCGCGGCAGAGCACCGGTGCGCCACTGTCGCGGGCCAGCTCGACCGCGGTGCGCGACAGGTCCACGCCGAGCGCAGGTAACCCGCGCTGCACCAATCCGGCGACCAGCCGTCCCGGCCCACAGCCGAGGTCGAGCGTCGGCCCTGAGCACAGGTTCACGATGGCCTCGTCAAATCGCCGGTCCAACCGCCGGTCGAAGCGGTGGTCGGCGCCGGCACCGCCCAGCCAGCTGTACACCGGCAGGTGACGCAGGCTGCCGTCGTCGCGCCGGATCCAGCAGCGTTCCCCTACGAGGGCACGGTCGTAGAGCCGCCCGTGCATGTCAGATCCCCCGGACCGCGCGGACGAACCGGCTGCCCGGCGCACACGCCCGCCGCACCCCGGCGATGTCGTCAACCGTGTCGAAATCCGCCACCTCATCGACCAAGGCCACTGTCGCACCGGTGTCGCGCAGGGCGGCAAGGGTTTCCGCGCCAGTATGCGACGTGGACATCTCGACGCCGGCCAGGCATGCGGCCGTGCGGGAGTCCCGGACACCCAGCACCCACCAGCCGCCGTCACGCGCCATCCCGAGCACCGCGTCCGCATCGGCCAACGCGAGCCCGCACTTGTCGAGCAAAGCGGCTGTCACCTGCGGGGTGTCCATCCCGATCTGCAGCACCGGCAACCCGGTCACCGCGGCCGCGTCGGCGTGCGCATTGGCCAGCCGCTCGGCGAAGCCGACGCCGCGCTGGGGCACGACGATGAAATCGTCCAGCCGGTCCTGAATTTCCTTGCCGCAGTGCGCCCGCTCGAGATCACCGGTGAGCGCCACCACCCGCGCGGCGACGGCGGTGTCGACAACCGCGTCGAGGGTGTCCAACAGCGCCGCGGCCGCGATGTCGGCGGCGGCCTCCGCACCGACTCCAGCGGCCAGCCGAGTCTTGGCCAGCCCGGGAACCGGCGCCTTGGCAACCACAAGAACCGCAATCGATTTCACGAGATCACCCGCCAGAAATCCAGTGCGGCAACAACACTGCCGCGCACCGATCCACTCACCTTGGATCGCCCTCCGGTGCGGGGTCCGTATGTCACGTCACGCTCGACCACCCGCCAACCGGCCTGGGCAGCACGGACCAACAGCTCGAGTGGATAACCGGACCGGCGATCGGTCACCCCCAGCCCGATCAGGGCATCTCGGCGGACCACCCGCATCGGTGCGATGTCGTGCACCGGCAGCCGGTATCGCTGCCGCAACCGCCAGCACACCACGGCGGTACCGAGCCGGGCATGCCACGGCCATTTCAATCCGGGGACCGGTCGTCGCCGGCCGATGACCAGATCGGCGCCTCGGTCGAGTTCGGCGACCAGCCTCGGGAGCTCCCCCGGATCCAGCGATCCGTCCGCGTCCAACACCGCCACGACCGGCGTGGCAGTCGCGACGACGCCTGCGTGCACGGCCGATCCGTACCCGCGGCGCGGCTCGGCCACCACACCCGCACCGAGGGCACGGGCCACCTCCGCCGTGCGATCAGTGCTGTTGTTGTCGACGACCAGCACCCGGTATCCATCCGGTATCGCCGCCAGCACGCCGGCCAGCGAGTGCTCCTCGTCCAGGCAGGGCAGCACTACGGTCACGTGGTCGGCAGGGGCCATGACATCCGACGGTAGGCCGCCCCCGGCCCGCTGACCAGGGCCCAATCATGACGAAACTGTGACATAGCCGCAGGTAGCGGCGCCGCGGCAGTAGCCTCGAAAGGTGACCCGGGTACTGATCGCCGATGACGACACCGTGGTGCGCGATGTCGTACGGCGCTACCTGGAACGCGACGGCCTGGACGTCTCGATCGCACACGACGGCACCGAAGCAGTGCGGCTGCTCGACTCCGAGCAGATCGACGTCGCCGTTCTCGACGTGATGATGCCCGGTTCCGACGGGCTGTCGTTGTGCCGCGATCTCCGCCGCGACGGCGACTACAGCATGCCGGTGATCCTGCTGACCGCCCTCGGAGAGGAGGACGATCGCATCGCGGGCCTGGAAGCCGGCGCCGACGATTATCTGACCAAACCGTTCAGCCCTCGTGAACTGGCGTTGCGGGTGCGGTCGGTGCTGCGACGCAGCAGCGGCCTCACCACGCCGGTGCCCGCGGAGCTCGCCGTCGGAAATCTGCACGTCTCTACCGCGGCGCGCTCCGCCGCCGTCGCCGGGCGCCCGGTCAATCTGACCAACCGCGAGTTCGATCTGCTGGTGTTCTTCCTGACCAACAGCGACGTCGTGTTCTCCCGCGAGGAACTGCTGAAGCGGGTCTGGCGGTGGGACTTCGGCGATTTGTCCACCGTGACGGTGCACATCAAACGGTTGCGGTTCAAGCTCGGCGATCAGCACCGGATCCAGACCGTGTGGGGACGGGGCTACCTGTGGGGTGGCGATGAGCGCTTGCGCGAAGAACAGAGGATGTAGTGCAGAACCTCGTTGAGATCATCGGCTGGGCGCTGGCCTGCTCGGTGCCGGTCGTCCTCGCCGGGGCGATCATCATCCGGCTGGCCCGGTCGTGGTCGCTCGCGCTGAGCATGGTGGTGCTGGTGCTGATCCCGACGCTGGCCACGTTCACCGGCGTGCTCGGCGCCAGCGGATTCATGATCACCGAGACCTTCGAGCAGACCGGTGTCGTGCTGGTGATCGTGTCGGTGGTGACCATCCCCGCAGCCGTGATGCTGGCCCGCTACCAGGCCCGACGCACTGTATGGGAGCAGGAGATCCGTGATTCTGAGCGGGCGGCCGAGCACTCCCGCCGCCGGCTGGTCGCGTTCGTCAGCCACGATCTGCGCACCCCGCTGGCGGGGATCCGCGCGGTCTCCGAGGCCATCGCCGACGGTGTGGTCACCGACGACGAGGTCAGGACTCAGGCCAAACACATCGAGCAGGAATCGATCCGGCTTTCCGAGATGGTCGACGACCTGTTCGAGATGTCGAAGATCAACGCCGGTTCAGTGCAGCCCGTACGCGAACCGGTGGCGCTCGACGAGGTGGTGGCCGATGTGATCGCCGCCCACCGGATACCGGCCGGCCGCGCGGGCGTGCGGTTGACCGCGGAACTCCCCCCGCAACCGGTGCGGGTACTGGGCAGTGACCGCTCCCTGGTCCGCGTGCTGTCGAACCTGGTGGCCAACGCCATCGCGCACACACCAGACGGGGGCAGCGTGACGCTGACCCTCGGGGCGGACCATGACGGCGCATGGGCGCACGTCGACGACACGGGCGTCGGCATCGACGAAGCCGATCTTCCGCGAGTATTCGACGTGGCCTACCGAGGCTCCAACGGCCGTGTGCCACGGGCGGATTCATCGCTGCCGAGCGGATCAGGGCTGGGCCTCACCATCGCGGCGGGCCTGGTGCAGGCGCACGGCGGCACGTTGTCCGCCCGCAACCTGGACACCGGGGCGCGCTTCGAGGTGCGACTGCCCTTGGCAACCGACGCGGTCGAATAGCCGTCAGTCCGGCAGCGAGTTGCTCAGCCGCTCGGTGGCGGCCACATAGTCCTCGATGAACTCGCGCACCACCTCACGTGCCGGTTTCACCTTGTTCATCAGCCCGACGCCCTGCCCGACGAAGTACGTCGCCAATGCTTGCGCACCCGGATGGCCTTGCGCGGCAAGCACATCGATTCGCCGGATCACGGGCTCGGCGAGCATGTTCTGCAACGGCAACGGAAGCGTTTGGTGTCCGGCAGGATTCGGTGCCCACGCCGCCGTCCACTCCGAGGCCAGCTGGCGCGCCGGCTTGCCGGTACGCCCGGTCGAGCGCACGGTATCGCGCGACGTGGCCGCCAGCATCTTCTGCACGGTGTGCGGCGCCGTCTCGGCCTCCTCGGTGGTCAGCCACACCGACCCGGTCCAGGCACCGGCAGCGCCCATCGCCACAGCAGCCGCCATCTGCCTGCCGGTCACGATGCCGCCCGCGGCCAGCACCGGGATGTCGCTGCCGGCAGCCTCAAGGGCTTCGATTACCTCGGGGACCAGCACCAGCGTCGACACCTCGCCACAATGCCCACCTGCCTCGGTGCCCTGCGCGACGATCAGGTCCACGCCGGCCAGCACCTGCTTGAGCGCATGTTCCCGGGCACCCACCAGGGCGGCGACCGGGACCCCGCGCTCACGACCCGCCTCGATCATGTAATCCGGCGGTACCCCGAGCGCGTTGGCGATCAGCTTGATCGGATGGCTCATCGCCACATCCAGCAGCTCGTGGCCGGTGTCGCCGGACAGCGAGGAGCCGCCCAGGCGCTGCTCGGCCTCGGGCTCGATGCCGTGATCGGTAAGCAATCGCGCGACGAACTCGCGGTACTCGGCGGGAATGCGGTCGGTGAGCTGCCCGCGGGACAGATTCTCGCCCTTGCCCTCGAATTTCGCCGGGACGATGATGTCGGCGCCATACGGTTTGCCGCCCACCTGTTGGTCGATCCAGGTCAGCTCGCGGTCCAGCTGCTCGGGCGTATACGCCGTGGCGCCGAGGACACCGAAGCCGCCGGCATTGGTCACCGCAGCCACCACGTCGCGGCAGTGGCTGAAGGCGAAGAGGGGGAAATCGATCCCGAACTGCTCACAGATGGCGGGTTTCACCCCGTCAGTATTGCCACGCGGACTTGACGGGTGTCAAGAGCGCTCCCGCTCGCCACTCAGACGCGCAGCGGCGCGAACGCGAACTCGGCCAACCCGTCGTACGGGTCGATCGCAGCCTCAAAGCCCAGCACCTGCGCGGCGTGCACCGGTGAGGCCACGATGTGGCGAACGTCGCCGCTGCGGTACTGACCGGTGACGACGGGCCGGCCCGCACCGCGGGCCGCGCACAGGCGGGCGGCCACCTCCATGATCGAAATCGGCCGCCCCGAGCACACGTTGAACGCGTTGAAGCCGTCGAGCCCGGCACCGACCGCCGCCACGTTGGCGGCCGCGACGTCGTCGACGTGAACGAAGTCGCGCATCTGCCCACCGTCCTCGAAAACCCTTGGCTCCTGCCCGGATTCGAGCTGTGAGCGGAAGATCGCCGCGACTCCGGAGTACGGGGTGTCGCGCGGCATGTTCGGGCCGTAGACGTTGTGATAACGCAGTGCGACCACAGCCCCGGCACCTGCTTCCGCCCACGCCAAGGCGTAGTGCTCCTGCGCGGCCTTGCTGGCGGCGTACAGACTGCGGGGGCGCAGCGACGCACCCTCCCCGACGAGCCGCCACCGCAATTCTTCCCCGCCGATCGGGCAGCGGTGCTCGAACACGCCGGCGTCCAGGTCGGCGCGGGTGCGCGGTGCCGGGTCGACCGGGCCGTGCTCAGGACAGTCGTAGCCGCCCTGCCCGTACACCACCATCGACGAGGCCAACACCAGACGGGTGCAACCGGCGGCGAACATCTCGGCAAGCAATACCGCCGTCCCGTAGTCGTTCACGCCGGCATAGGACGGCGCGTCGGCCGCGTTGACCCCGGCACCCACCACCGCGGCCTGATGACACACCACATCGACCCCGGCAAGCAGGGGCGCGAGCGCCGAGCCGTCACGGATGTCGACCACGCGGCACTGCGGCGGAGGTTCTGCGCCGGGACCGTGCGCGGCGGGCAGCATGGTGTCGACGGCGACCACCTCGTGCCCGGCGGCCTGCAACGCGGCCCAGGTACGGGTACCGATGAAGCCCGCCGCACCGGTGAGCAGAATCCTCATGGCAGTTCGAACGGCAACTTCACGCCGTCGTGGGCGAGGCAATGCGTGCAGGCGCGCTCAGTGTCGATCGCGGCTACGGTTTCCAGGGCCTTGTACACGAGCTTCTTGAACGGCACCAGGTTGCGCTCGAATTCGGCGAACACATCCACGGTCCTAACCCCGGAACCCGCCTCGATTCCGGCATCCAGATCAGTCACCAAAGCTATTGCCGCATAACACATCTCAAGTTCACGCGCCAGCACCGCCTCCGGATAGCCGGTCATGTTGACCAGGGTGAAACCCTGATCGGCGAACCATCGGCTCTCTGCCCTGGTGGAAAACCGCGGACCCTGGATCACCACCATGGTTCCGCCGTCCACCACGTCGGGTAGCCCGGCCGCCGCGGCCCGCAACGCCGGACAGTACGGATCGGCGAAGCCGACGTGAATGCCGCCGGAATCGAAGTAGGTATCGGCCCGGGCGCTGGTGCGGTCCACCAATTGATCGGGCACCACGATCGAACCCGGGCCCAGCTCGGCGGTCAGACTGCCCACCGCGCAGGGACCGAAGATCCGTCGTACCCCCAACGAGCGCAGCGCCCACATGTTGGCCCGGTACGGAACCGTGTGCGGCGAGTACTCGTGGTTGACCCCGTGGCGCGGCAGAAAGGCCACCTCATGGCCGCCCACCGTGCCGACCGTGATCGCGGCGCTGGGAGCACCGTAGGGGGTGTCCAGGCCGACGGTACGGGCATCGGGCCCGAAGAACGAATAGAAACCACTACCGCCGATGACGCCGAGCATGTAGTGCTATTCAGCCTCGTCGGGTGTCGCGACGTCCTTCGGGTCATCGACGGGTTCGACGACGGGATCGTCGAAATCGGCATCGAAATCCTCATTGGCCTTGCGGGCGCCGTCGGCGATCTCGAAGACATCGGTGGCCAGGCCACCGATGACCGTCGCCACATCCTTGACGGCCGTGGTGATGATCGAGGTGACCTGCCCGACCGTCGAAGCCACTGCCTCGACGGATTCCTGCAGCACGTCCTTGCCGATCTCGGTCTTGCTGAGCTGCTCCTTCATGACGCTCAGTGTAAGAGTCCGCGCGGCCGGGCACCCGGCCAGCTCATACGATGACCGTCGTGGCCAGTTTCGCGCAATGGATCGAAGGCGCCCGTCCCCGCACCCTGCCCAACGCCGTCGCCCCGGTGCTCGCCGGTACCGGCGCCGCCGCCTGGGTGGGTTCCGCGGTGTGGTGGAAAGCCTTGCTGGCGCTGGCCGTATCGCTCGCGCTGATCATCGGGGTGAACTACGCCAACGACTACTCCGACGGCATCCGCGGCACCGACGACGTGCGGTCGGGCCCGCTGCGGCTGGTGGGCTCCAAGCTGGCCTCGCCGCGGGCCGTGCTGACCGCAGCGGTGGTGAGCCTGGCGGTCGGCGCGGGCGCCGGGCTGGTGCTCGCGGCTCTGAGTGCACCGTGGCTGATCGCGGTCGGCGCGGTGTGCATCGCCGGGGCCTGGCTCTACACCGGCGGCAAGAAGCCCTACGGCTACCTCGGCCTGGGCGAAATAGCCGTGTTCATCTTCTTCGGCCTGGTCGCGGTGCTGGGCACGCAGTACACCCAGACCCTGCGCGTCGACTGGGTCGGGTTGGTCGCGGCGGTGGCGATGGGCTCGCTGTCGTCGGCCGTGCTGGTGGCCAACAACCTGCGCGACATCCCCACCGACAGCCAGTCCGGCAAGATCACGCTGGCCGTACGTCTCGGCGATGCCCGCACCCGGCTGCTGTATCAGGTGCTGGTCGCCGTGGCGCTGGCGCTGCCTCTGGTGCTGATGCTCGCCACGCCGTGGTGTGCCGTGGGCCTGGTCGCGTTGGCGCCGGCGGTGCGGGCGTTGCGGCCGGTGCGTGACGGCAGCACCGGCGCCCAGCTGATCCCGGTGCTGCGCGATACGGGGCTGACCATGTTGCTGTGGTCGATCGCGGTGTCCCTGGCCCTGTTTCTGGGATCCTGAGCCGACGGCACTACGCCGCGTCGTCCAGGAGTCCGACGACGCCGTCGCGCAACTCGCCGGCACCTACACGTTCGGTGATCAGACCGACAGCGCGGCGGTCTCCCCCACGCAGGATTCCCAGCAGGATGTGCTCGGTTCCGATATAGCCGTCCTTGTGCGCCAACGACTCCCGCAGTGCCAGCTCCAATACCTTCTTGGCCGGTCTGGTGAAGGGAAGATGCCCACGCCGCCTACGCCGTCGTCCGGTGCTGCGCAGCGCGTTGTCGAAGGCGCCGTCGCCGAAGGTGCGATCGACGTTGGCTCGTACCGCCCTGAGATCGATGCCTATGGACCGCAGCGCTTCGGCGTCCCCGTCGAACGACTCGTCCCCGGGCGCATCGGCAGCCGCCAGCTCGGCGCGGACCACATCTGAGGTCAAGCCGAAACCGGCCAGCAGGGCGGATAATTCGCGTCCGGAACTCTGTAGCACACCGACCAGAATGTGTTCGGGCCGAATGTCGTTGGCCTCGAGTTCGCGGGCCTCTTCCTGCGCCAGAACCACCGCAACGCGCGCGTGACGACTGAACCTCTCGAACATGTCATCCCTTCCGATTGTGCTTCTGGTGTACGGCCTGGCGGCTGACCTCGAGTGCGTCGGCGATCGCCTGCCAGCTCCAACCCTGCTCCCGGGCATTGGCGACGTGTATCGCCTCGAGCCGCTCCTGCAACCGCTGCAGAGCCCGCACGGCACGCAGCCCCACGGCTGGGTCCGGGCTACTGACACCGTCAGCGATCAGCTCATCGACTTCACTCACCCTGTCAAGATAACTTGACAGAGTGGGGTCGTCAAGAAAAGTTGACAACTCCGGGAGGGGAGGCGGGAAGCCAATTCGACGCCGCATACCAGCGGTTGCACTAACGTGGCCGTCGGCCGAGGCAACGCCGATCACTGGGGGATGCGCATGACCATTTCGACCGAGGCGCATCAGCCCGCACCATCGGGCCGCGCCGAAACCCGCCGCGCCATCTGGAACACCATCCGGGGCTCGTCGGGCAACCTCGTCGAGTGGTACGACGTCTACGTCTACACCGTGTTCGCCACCTACTTCGAAGCACAGTTCTTCGACAAGGCCGACAAGAACGCGACCGTCTATGTGTACGCGATCTTCGCGGTCACCTTCCTCACCCGCCCGATCGGCTCGTGGTTCTTCGGCCGGTTCGCCGACCGGCGCGGCCGCCGAGCCGCGCTGACGTTCAGCGTCTCACTGATGGCGCTGTGCTCACTGGTCATCGCGCTCGTGCCCTCGCGCGAAACCATCGGTGTCGCAGCACCGATCATCCTCATCCTGTGCCGGCTGGTGCAGGGCTTCGCCACCGGCGGCGAGTACGGCACCTCCGCGACCTACATGTCCGAAGCGGCCACCCGGGAACGGCGCGGCTTCTTCTCCTCGTTCCAGTACGTGACCCTGGTGGGCGGTCATGTGCTCGCCCAGTTCACTTTGCTGATCATCCTGACGACCTTCAGCACCGCACAGGTCCACGAATTCGGTTGGCGCATCGCCTTTGCCATCGGCGGTGTGGCCGCGATCGTGGTGTTCTGGCTGCGGCGGACCATGGACGAATCACTGTCCGAGGAGCAGCTCCAGGCGATCAAGGAAGGCAAGGACAAGAGCGCAGGCTCGCTCGCCGAACTGCTCACCCGCTACTCGAAGCCACTGTTGCTGTGCTTCCTGATCACCATGGGTGGCACCCTCGCGTTCTACGCCTACAGCGTCAACGCCCCGGCCATCGTCAAGACCACCTATAAAGACCAGGCGATGACAGCTACCTGGGTGAACCTCATCGGGTTGATCTTCCTGATGGCGATCCAACCGGTCGGCGGCATGATCAGCGACAAGGTCGGCCGCAAACCGCTGCTGGTGTTCTTCGGCGTCGGCGGGGTGATCTACACCTACATCCTGTTCACCTATCTGCCCCAGACACATTCACCACTCTTGTCCTTCCTGCTGGTGGCCGTCGGATACGTGATCCTGACCGGCTACACCTCGATCAACGCGCTCGTGAAATCCGAGCTGTTCCCCGCGCATGTGCGCGCCCTCGGGGTGGGAATTGGCTACGCACTGGCGAATTCGATGTTCGGCGGCACCGCGCCGGTGATCTACCAGGCGCTCAAGGAACGCGACCACGTGCCGCTGTTCATCATCTACGTCACGGTGTGCATCGCCATCTCGCTGGCGGTGTACATCTTCTTCCTCAAGAACAAGACCGAAACCTACCTGGACCGAGAGAAGGGTTCGGCCTTCATCCGATAGCGCGACCCGCAGGGATCACGTTCGGGGAAAAGAACTGCTGCCTACGCGGATTTCGGTGGCTCGTCGCCGCGCAACCGTGCCTGCAGCTGCTCACGATCCTTGCGGCGCCGCTCGTCGACCAACGCGATGGAAGCTGTCGCCCGTTCACGCAACGGCCGGAACAGCCAGATGCCCAACGGCAGCGCGATCACGATGGCGAACAGCAGGGCCACCACTACCGGGAAATTCGCCACAACCAGCTGCCCCACCCCGTAGATCGCCGCGGCCAGCACAGCGACCAGCACCAGCCTGGCAATGAGGTAAACCGCGACGTCGGTGACCATACGGGAGGTCGAACCACTTCCTGACACGCTCCGAGCCTACCGACGACGCGTATATTCAGATCAAGGAGGTTTCGAGTGGCATATCTACTCCTGCTCATTGCCGCGGCAAGCCTGGTGTATCTCGGCTGGCGGCTGGCGCGGGTTTCCGGCAGTCGATCCAAGACCCGTGTGATCGGCCCCGACGACGACCCGGAATTCCTGCGTCGCCTCGGGCACGGCGACAATCCCCGTAACTAGCGCGCGTCGGGCGCGCGGTTCATCGAGCGACGTGCCCCGGCAAAGTCGGACGCCACCACGGCCGCCAGCTCGATGAGCGCCTCACGGGTGCCGGGCTTGAGCCGCTCGAGGCTGATCTCGGCACCCTCCTCCAGATGCGGATCGAAGGGCACCAGGCGCACCGCACGGCAACGCCGGGAGAAGTGGTCCACCACCTTGGACAGGTCCACCTTGCCCGAGCGTGGGCGCACCGCGTTGATCACCGCAATGGAGTTGCGCACCAGATCCTGATGCCCGTGGGCGTCGAGCCAGTCCAGCGTCGCCGACGCACTGCGCGCCCCGTCCACCGAACCCGAGCTGATCACGACCAGCACGTCGGCCTTGGACAGCACCGCCGACATCGCCGAATGCATCAGACCCGTGCCACAGTCGGTGAGCACGAGGCTGTAGAACCGCTCCAACACCTCCAGCGCGTGCAGATAGTCGTCCGAGCTGAACGCCTCCGACACTGCCGGGTCGCTTTCGGACGCGAGCACCTCCAGCCGGCTCGGCCCCTGCGAGGTGTACGCCCGCACGTCGCTGTAGCGCTCGATGCCTTCGGCGTCGCGCAGCAGGTGCCGCACCGTCGCAGCCGTCTCCAGCGGCACCTTCTGGCTCAGCGTGCCCCGGTCGGGGTTGGCGTCCACCGCCACCACCCGGTCACCCCGGATCGAGGCGAACGTGGCCCCCAGCGTCGCGGTGATCGTGGTCTTACCCACGCCGCCTTTCAGCGACATCAGCGCGATCCGGTAGCAGCCCTGCAGTGGCTGGCTGACCTCGCCGATCAGATTGTTGTGGTGGGTGGCCTTGGGGCTCTCGCCGACGTTGATCTGTTTGAACGACGCGACGTAGAGGGCCTTGCGCCAGCCCGAGGTGGGCGGGTTCTTGCGCTGGCCGAGCAGCGCGGCGGTGGATAGGTCGCGGTAGGGCGTGGCGAAGTCGGCAGCGGCGGGCCGCTCATTAGCTCCAGCGGCGGGCCGCTCAGTGGACCCAGCGACGGAACGCTCAGGCGCGACGGAACGCTCAGGCGCGGCGGGGCGCGCAAGTGCGGCGGGCTGCAGGGGTGCGGGGCCCGCGAAAACTCCGGCCGGTGCTCCGTCGAAACTTCCCGGCACCGGCGGTGCGGTGATCACCGGGATACCGTGCGGCGGCGTCGGAGCGGTCCACTCGGCGGGCAGCGGGGTGGAGACGCCGGGCTCGGCGGGATTGCTGAACCGCTGCTGACCGCGGAATCCGGGGATCGGGGCGAACACCGACGGGACGAGCGGCGGCTCGGCGACCGGGGCCGGCGCGACAGCCGGGGACGCAGACGGCTCTGCTGCCGGCGGCTCGTCGACCGGTGCGTCTGTCGAGGGTTCGCCGGTGTCCTGCGGCGCAGGCTCCTGCGCTTCGGACGGCTCAGGCACCGGTTCCGATACCGGCTCCGACATCGGATCCGACACTGACTCAGACACTGGCTCGGACACGAAATCTCCTCTTTCCCACACGCTTCCGACCGGACTGCAGCGGCGCCTCAGCCTCCGGGCGCACGGTCATCTCACCAATCTGACGACGGCTAGCCGACCCCAGCGTACGAATGCAGGCCCACGGTCACCAGGTTGATGAAGAACAGGTTGAACACCATCGCGACGAAACCGACCACGTTGATCCAAGCCGACTTACGGTCCCGCCAACCCGCGGTCGAGCGCGCATGCAGATACGCCGCGTAGACCACCCATGCGATGAACGACACCGTCTCCTTGGGGTCCCAGCCCCAGTACCGACCCCAGGCTTCCTCGGCCCAGATCGCGCCGAAGATCACGCCGAAACCGAAGATGGGGAAAGCGAAGATCGTGGTGCGGTAGGCGATGCGGTCCAAGGTCTGGGCGTCGGGCAGTCGCTCGACGATGCGCGCCACAGTGCCCTCCCGCCCCGGCTCCCCCAGCGGGGACATCTTGAGCAGGAACAGGATGCTGGCCACACCGGCCACCAGGAACACACCGGAGCCCAGGCTGACCACCGACACGTGGATGGGAAGCCAGTAGGACTGCAGCGCGGGCATCACCGGGGCGGCGTTCGAGTACAGCCAGCGTCCCGACACCGTCAGCAGAATCAGCACCGGAACCAGGACGAACACCCAGAGCGCGCGGAACTGCGGCTTGCGCAGCACCACCGCGGCCGCGACCAGGCCGCAGAAGCTGGTCAGGTTGATGAACTCGTACATGTTGCCCCACGGCACCCGTGAGGTGGCCAGGCCACGCAACACGATGCAGATGAACAGCATGCCGATGCCGACGTAGGTGAGCGCCAGGCCGGTTTGGCCGACGCGCTCGTCGAACGGGCGCCGGGCTTCCTCGACGACGACGCCGGGGGTGGCGCTGTCGGCGCCGACGGTGGCGCCGACCAGTTCACGGCTTTCGACTTTGCGGCCGCGACTGGAGGCGAGTTCGACGGCGAGCAGGATCAGCGCCCCGACGAGGACGACGACCGACGACGTGAACGCCCAGTCGGAGTACCTGGCCAGCCCGATGTCGATGTGCTCGGTATTCACTGCTCCGCCTTCTCTCCTGCCGGCTGCTGCTCGTAGCCCTCCAACAACCGCTCGGTCAGCTTCTCGAACTCATCGCCCCAGCCGGAGTTGTCGGTACGGGCCAGCCCGCCCAGCTCGACGTTCACCGTACCTGCTGGAGCGCCTTGCACCCGAACCCAGATCCGGCGCCGGCGCACCACCAAAGACACCAGCAACCCGGCCATCATGGACATCGCGAACACCAGCACCCAGATCTGGGCGGGGTCGTGCGAGACCTGCAGGTTGACGAACGGGACAGCGCCGTCGAAGCGGACCTTCGTGCCGTCATCGAGCCGGGTGTCCTGGCCCTTCACCAGGTTGACGCGGGCCGCTTTGGTCAGTTGCTTGCGATCGATTAACCGGGGGTCGAGGGAGAACAACGACTGCGGCCGGCCGGTGTCCAGGCCGGTGTCGCCACGGTAGATGTCGATGGCCACCGCCGGGTCGTTGAGCGCCGGATACTTCGACGACAACAACGTGCCCTCGAGTTCCTTGGTGGGCGCGAACAGACCCTGGATGGCGATCTGATGTTTGCGACGCTCGTCGGCATCGGGATAGGTGCCCGCCGGCGGGTCGATGCGCACCACCCCCGAGGACAGCAGCGTCGTCTGCTCCTCTGGCCGCCACTGGATGGTCTGGCTGCGCTGTTGGCCGTCGGGGAACGTCACCGTGAACGACGGCGCATACCCGTGTCCCTGCAGGTACACCCGGTCGCCGCCGATGCGCAGCGGATGGTTGACCTCGAGGCGGTAGGGCCGCCAGGTGTTGGCAGCCAGATCGTCGCCGGACTGGTAGTCGATATCGGCGGCGAACGACAACGCCTGCCCGGTGGGCAGATAGTTTGCGTCGAAGCTGTTGACCCGCAGGCAGACCGGGCTCAGCGAGGTGCCGTCGACGGTGTTGCCCGCGCGGAACGAATCGAAGGCGGCCGGCGAGGCGGTGCAGAATCCGGGGCCGCCGTCGGCGATGACGATGACATTGCCCTCGTAGCCGAACAACTTGCCCGCGGCCACGGCCACCAGCAGGCCGAGTAGCGAGAAGTGGAAGACGATGTTGCCGAACTCCCGCAGATAGCCCTTCTCTGCTGATATCTCGGTGTCGCCATCTTGCTTGCGGGTGACCGTGCGCCACCCCTTCAGCCGTCGCGTCACGGTGGTGGCGACCTCGTCGGCGTCGGCGCTCACCTGCGCGGCGTGATGTTTGGGCAACCGGCCCAGGTTGCGCGGCGCGGGCACCGGCTCCGCCCGCAGGTTGCGGAAATGCTCGATCATCCGCGGTGTCAGGCAACCCACCAGCGAGATGAACAGCAGCGCGTAGATAGCGGTGAACCAGAAGCTGGAGAAGACGTCGAAGGCCTGCGCGCGGTCCAGCCACGGACCCAGCGTGGGGTGTGCGACCAGGTATTCGTCGACCTTGGATTCGTTGAGGCTGCGTTGCGGCAACAGCGCGCCTGGGATCGCGCCGAGGGCGAGCAGGAACAGCAGCACCAGCGCGGTGCCCATCGACGTCAGGGTCCGCCAGGTGTTGCGTACCAGCGCGAGCAGACGCAAACCTGCCCCAAAACGCGGCTTTTTGGGCAGGTTTGTGTCTGCTCGCGGAGAAACCTGGGTCATATCGGCAGCCTCACATCACTGACGAAGGCGTCGCGCACCCACGACACGAACTCGTTCCACAGACCCGTCACCAGCGCCGCGCCCACCAGGATCAGCAGCACACCGCCGAAGATCTGGATGGTTCGGGTGTGCCGGCGCAACCAGCCCAGGCCGGTCACCGCCCGCGCCGACCCCAACGCCAACAGCACGAACGGGATGCCCAGCCCCAAGCAGTAGGCCAGCACCAGCACCACCCCGCGCGCCACGGTGGCGCCGTCGGTGGCCGAGGCCACCGCGATCACCCCGGTCAGCGTCGGGCCCAGGCACGGAGTCCAGCCCAGAGCGAACACCGCACCCAGCAGCGGCGCTCCCGCCATCGTGGACCACTGCCGCGGGGCGAACCGGGCCTGACGTTGCAGTGCCGGCACAAAACCGACGAACACCAGACCCATCACGATCGTGACGACACCGCCGATGCGTTGCAGCAGAACCTGATTGGCGATCAACGTGGTGGTCATCCCGAGCACTGCGACGGCGCCGAGCAGAAAAACCACGGTGAAGCCGGCGACGAACAAGGCGGCCGCGCCGGCCACCCGCAGTCGGGCCGTCTTGGTGGCGACAGTTCCGGCAACCGCATCGGAATCCTGCACGCCGACGACCGCGGCCAGATAGGACAGATAGCCGGGCACCAGCGGCACCACACACGGCGAGGCGAACGACACCAGCCCGGCCAGCACGCTGATCCCCAGCGCCAGCAGCACCGGCCCGGCGGCGGCGATCTCGGCGAATCCGGTCATGGCTGCTGCCCTTCGGCAGCCAACCGTTCGACGACGGGGCGCAGATCGTCGGCCAGCAGTTCACGCAGGAACACCGCGGCCACCCGGTGCTGACGGTCCAGCACCACGGTCGACGGGATCACCGTGGTCGGGTACTTGCCACCGAACGCGATCATGGTGCGCATCGACGGGTCGTAGATCGACGGGAAGGTCACCTTGCGGTCGGTGACGAAATCGACTGCGGCTTCACGGTTGTTGTCCCGCACGTCGATGCCCAGGAACTGAACGCCGTCTCGACGGGTCTCTTCGTACACCTTCTGCAACTGGCCGATCTCGGCCCGGCACGGCCCACACCACTGGCCCCACACGTTGATCACCACGACCTTGCCGGCGAAATCTTCCAGCGAGATGGTCTTGGTCGGGTCGGTCAGTTCGGGCCCGCTCAATTTTCCTGGGGTGCCGCGCTTTTCGGGTGGATCGTAGAAGATGTCGGTCTTGCCGCCGGGCGCGACGAACTCGAAGGTGCCGCCTTGGGCCACCGCGTCGTCACCGGTGGAGCATCCGGTGAGCAGCACCAGCCCTGCCAGCACCGCCGCACTCACCCGGGCGACCCACGATCTCATTCAGATGCCCCAGGGCTCCGTGTAGCCCCATCGGATCAACGTGTCGTCGTCGAAGGTGAACGACGTGATCGAGGACAGATTGCACAGCCGGCTGTGCGGCAACGGCAAGTGGGCCAGCTTGCGCCCGGTCATCGCCCGGCGCAGCGTCTCGACCGGAAGCTGGTGGCTGACGCACACCGCCTCGTGCCCGGCCGCCTTCTCCCGGGCCCGGTGCATGGCCGCCATCATCCGCGGGGCGATCTCGGCGTAGGGCTCACCCCACGACGGCTTGGCGGGGTTGCGCAGCTTCGGCCAGTTCCGCGGATCGCGCAAGGCACCGTCGCCGGGGGCCACCCGCTCCCCCTCGAACTGGTTCCACGACTCGATCAGGTCGCCGTCGGTGGCGATCGGCAGCTTGTGGCTCTCGGCGATCGGCGTGGCCGTCTCCTGGGCCCGTTCCAGCGGAGAGGCCACCACGTAGACGATGTCCTTGTCGGCCAGCCAGTCCGCGGCAGCCCGCGCCTGGGCCTGGCCACGCTCAGACAGGTGGTAGCCGGGCAGTCGGCCGTAGAGCACCTTCTCCGGGTTGAACACCTCGCCGTGCCGCATCACGTGCACTGTCGTGCGTACGGTCACGGGCGGGCCTCCGCGGCAGCCCGGGCCGCACCGGGCAGCGCGTCGGCGATGCGGGAGAACGCGTCGTCATCCAAAGCCGCTGAGACGAACCAGGTTTCGAAAGCGCTGCACGGTGGGTAGACACCGGCGTCCAGCAGTGCGTGGAAGAACGGCGGGAAGCGCCAGGTTTCGGTGGCCTTCGCCGCGGCGAAGTCGTTGACCGGCTCGTCGGTGAAGAAGACGCTGAGCATGTTTCCCGCGCGCTGCACGCGGTGGGCCACACTCGCGTCGGTCAGGGCGCCGGTCAGCAGGCCGGCCAACCGGTCGGCGTTGGCGTCCAGCCGGGCGTAGGCGGCGTCGTCGGCGTGGCGCAACGTGGCCAGCCCGGCTGCCATCGCCACCGGGTTACCGGAAAGGGTCCCGGCCTGGTAGACCGGCCCCAGCGGGGCGAGCCGACCCATCACCTCGGCGCTGCCGCCGAAAGCCGCGGCGGGCAACCCGCCGCTCATCACCTTCCCGAAGGTGAACAGGTCGGCATCGACGGGATCCAGCCCGTACCAGCCGGCCCGGCTGACCCGGAAACCCGTCATCACCTCGTCGAGGATCAGCAGCGCGCCGTGGGCCGCGGTGATCCGGCGCAACGCCGCGTTGAAACCGGGCAGGGGGGCCACAGTTCCCATGTTGCCCGGGCTGGCTTCGCTGATGACACAAGCGATCTCGTCGCCGAACCGGCCGAAGATCTCTTCCACGGCCTCAACATTGTTGTAGGGCAGCACGATCGTGTCGGCCGCGGCCGCACCGGTGACCCCGGGCGAGGACGGCAGGCCCAGGGTGGCCACGCCCGAGCCGGCGTCGGCCAGCAGCGCGTCACTGTGGCCGTGATAGCAGCCGGAGAACTTGATGATCTTGGCGCGGCCGGTGTAGCCGCGGGCCAACCGGATCGCGCTCATGGTGGCCTCGGTGCCCGAGTTGACCAGACGCAGCCGCTCGACGGGGGCGACGCGGGCGATGATCTCGGCGGCCAGCTCGGTCTCCGACGGGGTCGGGGCGCCGAAGCTCAACCCGTCGGCCGCCACCTTCTGTACGGCCTCCACGACAGCCGGGTGCGCGTGGCCGAGCAACATCGGCCCCCAGGAGCAGACGAGGTCGACGTAGCGGTTGTCATCGGCGTCGGTGAGCCAGTAGCCCTTGGCCGACGTGATGAACCTGGGGGTGCCGCCGACGGAGTTGAAGGCACGCACCGGGGAGTTGACGCCACCGGGGATGACGGCGCAGGCATCGGCGAACAGCTGGGCCGATCGCTCAGTCTGCTTTTCGTGCACAGGCATGACCACCAGTGTCCCAGCCGGTGCAAATCGGTCAACTACAGGGTGTAGTGGACTCGGTCACCCAGCCGGCGTGAGCGCGAACACCGGGTGATCGGCGTCATCGGGCAGATCACGGAAGTAGCCCTCCACCACCTTGCCCGCGAGCGGACGGTAGGCGGCGATGACCGGTGCCCGCTGCGGTACCGGAACCTCGGCAGCGATGTACTCCACGCCTCCGAGCCGGACCTTGGGTTCGGCCCGCACATTGCGCACCCAGTCCGACTCACCACGGGTCGACACCAGATATCTGACCCCGTCGACCACCGGAACGACGACGGGAATCTGCTGTGGCTCCTTGTTGGTCCGCCGGGTCACGGTGAGCGTCTCGCTGTGCCCCACGCCCGTCGCCATGGCGATCCGGTTGAACACCTTCCGGACGAACCACGGTGGTTTGAGATAGGCCATTTCTTCAGTCTCGGCTCATTCGCCCCGGCGCGGCAAGATAGGGACCAAGATCCGACCACAGTAGGTTGTGACCGCTGTCACGGCCGCGCTTGAATGGGGCCATGCAACTGCCGCAATCGCTGGCCCGGTTCAACCGCCACGTCACCAACCCGATCCAGCGACTCTGGGCGGGCTGGGCACCGACGTTCGGGATTCTCGAGCACGTCGGCCGCAAATCAGGTCGGGCATACCGGACTCCCCTGAGTGTCTTTTCGACCGACACCGGTGTGGCGATTCTGCTGACCTACGGGCCGGACCGCGACTGGTTGAAGAACATCACCGCGGCCGGTGGTGCCGAGATGCGTCGCCACGGCAAGACCATCCGGCTCGCCGACCCGCAGGTGATGTCCAAGTCCGAGGCCGCGGCTCACGTAAAAGGTCGCGTCAGGCGGGTCTTCGCCCGGCTGCCGTTCGAGCAGGCGGTGCTGCTGCGGCGGATCTGAGGCGGTTCGCCGATCCCCGAGAGCGGGCGCACACGTGTGTGCATAGTGTGTGTATGGCGCGGCTGAATGTCTATGTCCCCGATGAGCCAGTGGATCGGGCGCGCTCAGCTGAGGTCAATGTGTCCGCAATGGTGCAGATGGCCGCGTGGGCACGACGGGGGGACATCCGACTGCTCGGTGCTCTTTATGTCGAACTGGCCAGTCAGCTTCGCATACCTCTGCTTACTGCTGATCGCAAGCTCGCACGAGTGTGCGGCATCGCCGAGGACCTCACGGCCTGATCCTGACCGACGCACTCGACACGGCTGAAAATACCTGCGCCTCAATAGCAATCGCTCCCTCGCCGGCCGCGGGGCCCGGTGCGTGGATCGCCACCGTCGGTGACCGATGCCTGTCCAACACATAGGCAGGTCGTTCATGGACCCCAGATCGGTCGTTCCCTCATCGTGGCGCAACAGTCCGGTCGGACGGGCGCGGTGTTGTTTGCGCGTCTGAACCGTCGCCGGCTCGACCGCCGGCGCCGAACTGGGCCCGGGCCGCCAACCGGGCCGCCACCGATGAACTCCCGGCACCACCGGTGCGTATACCTCGTTGAGAGCAAGCGCCTCTTCAATGTCGAAGGTAGACAGGAGTTTTGGACATGAGACTATCGATTGAGGTTGCTGCCATATTGCTCGCTGCCGGCTTCGTCGGCGGGGCCGCACCCGCCGCGGCAGCGCCCTCCGCGGGTATGGACGCGTCCGAGGTGGTGGGCCGGCTGCAGAAAGAGGGCTACACCGTGCAACTGAACGGGCCTACCGGTATTCCTTTGTCGCAGTGCACCGTAACCGACGTGCACGGGCAACCGGCCCACGCCGGAACGGCCGTCGGATCCGGCCTGTTCACGACGGTCTACGTCGACATCAACTGCCAAGCCGAAGGCTGAGCGCGGTGCTGCCGATCTCATCCGGCGAGCACCACGGCAGATTCGCAGTGGGAACCTCGTAATCCGGATACATTGACTGCCGAGCAGTGTGACCACCCGATAACCGCTCGGCAGAAAAGGAACCATCCCGAATGTGCCGTACGCGATGATGACAGCGGTCGACTGGATCGTTCGCACCCTGGAATCGACTCCCGAGATCGCGCTGTTCGTATGCCTTGCGGCCGGATTCGCAGTGGGCAAGGTGCGGGTCTGGAAGATTTCCCTCGGCGGGGTAGCCGGAACGCTGGTCGTCGCGATCCTGATCGGCATGCTCGGTGACATCAAGCTGAACGACGAAGTGAAGACGATCGCCTTCGCCCTGTTCATCTTCACGCTCGGCTACGTCTCGGGGCCGACCTTCGTCGCCAGCCTCAACCGCAAGAGCCTGAAGTACGCCGCGTTCACCGTCATCGAGGTCGTCTCTGTGCTGGGCATCACCGCCGCCGCGATCCTCATCATGGACCTGGATGTCGGCACCGCGGCCGGACTGCTCGCCGGCGGCGCCACCGAATCCGCCGTGGTGGGCACGGCGACCGACGCCATCGCCAGGCTCCCGCTCTCGGACGCCGACATCGCGACACTGCAGGCCAACGTGGGCACCGCGTACTCGATCTCCTACATCTGCGGGCTGATCACGATCGTGGTCCTGTCCAGCCAGATCTTTCCGCTCATCATGCGCGTCTCCCTGCGCGACGAGGCGGCCAAGCTGTGGAAGCAACTCGGAGGAGGGTCCGACGAGGACACCGCCACCCCCGCCGCACCGCGCGTCGTCGGGCGCGTCTACCGGGTCGACAACGCGACCGGCCAGACGATCGCGCGCGTCCTGGACAGCCTGGGCGACGAGATCACCATCGAGCAGGTCTCCCGGGCCGGCGCCGTCCTCGACGTCCAACCCGACCTGGAACTGGCCCGGGGCGACGAAGTCCTCGTCGTGGGCCTCCGCGACAAGGTGGTCGGAGCATCGAGCAGCCTCGGCACCGAAGTCGCCGCAGACGACCTCGGGATGGACATCGACGTCGCCGATGTCGTCGTCACCGACGACGACTACCGGACCACGACGCCCGGCCAGTTCAAGCGCGACATCGATGTCGAAGAGCGGCGCGGCGTGTTCCTTCAGCGAGTGAGACGTGGGGACCAGGACCTTCCGGTGAACGACGCGACCGTGATCCAGCACGGGCGACATCGTGCGCCTGGCCGGTTCCTCCCGCGACCTCGAACGCGTGATCGGTCGGATCGGGTTCCGGCTGGACCCGACCGTCAAGATCGACCTCGTCTTCATCTCGGTCGGACTCATCGCCGGGTTTCTCATCGGACGCCTGATCCTGCCGATCGGAGACATCCCGCTCACCCTCGGCACCGGCGGAGGCTGCCTGCTGGCCGGGCTCCTGTTCGGATGGATCCGCTCCAAGCGGCCGACATTCGGGCAATACGACTCTGACGCGGCCGACGTGATCAAGACGATGGGACTGGCCGTATTCATCTGCGCCGTCGGCCTTTCGTCGGGTCCGCAAGCCGTGGCGCTGGTCGAACAGTTCGGCATCGGCCTGCCGATCGCCGGCGTCGCGATGACCGCGATACCGGCGACCATCTCACTGTTCGTGGCCTGGAAGGTCATGCGCCTGCCCGCACCGCTCACGCTGGGTGCGCTCACCGGCCAGCAGTGTTCGACGCCGGGTGTCACCGCGGTTCAGCAAGCCGCAGGCAACGCCACTCCGCTGGTGGCATACACGATCGTCTACGCCTTCTCCAATGTGACGCTGCCGCTTCTGGGCCCGATCGTGGTGGCGATGGCTCACGCGCTGGGCTCCTGATCGCCTGCGCCGAGAAGTACGCAGCGAAGTTCGACGCCTCAGAATTCTGATTCCGGGGCGATTTGCACCACCGCGTACGCTCGAGGCAATCGGCGGCACTTCGTGGCATGACACGCCGACGGCATGCCGCCGCCGATTCGGATAGATTTGACCGGGCCCCACAGGCTTGGGCGCACCGACAGCGTTTATCGCGGCTTGAGGAATCGTCACCCCGTATCACCGAAGATCGGGGAAAGCGGTTATCAACGACAAGGACTTCGCTTTCACCGCATCGGAGGGGAGCCGGCGGGTGAGGTTCGACGTCACACACGCCGGTGCCGACCGCGCGCCCGGCGCAGGCGCACTCCCGCATTGCTGGAATGGGTCACGTTCGAGGCGTGGAAGCACCGATCTACGGGTTGCGCGGGCTACGGTCATATACACACAACGGTCGGGTCACGACTTGATGGGACGCTGATGCAGAGACAATTGACCGACACCGAGATCCTCAAGGAACTTGAGCCGGTTGCCGAAGAAGGCCTCAATCACCACTTGAAGGTCGCCAAGGAGTGGCATCCGCACGACTACGTCCCGTGGGACCTCGGCCGCAACTTCGCGGCACTGGGTGGCGAAGACTGGGCACCGGAACAGTCGGGCCTGTCCGAAGTAGCCAAGGTCGCGATGATCACCAATCTGCTCACCGAGGACAACCTGCCGTCCTATCACCGCGGGGCGGCGAATCACTTCTCGCTCGACCGCGCCTGGGGTCATTGGGTAAACCAGTGGACCGCGGAGGAGAACCGCCACGGCATCGTCATCCGCGACTACCTCGTCGTCACCCGCGGAGTGGACCCCGTCGCCCTGGAGCGGATGCGCATGGAGCACATGCGCAACGGCTACGACCCCGACGAGGAAGAACGCGAGATCCACGAGCCCGGCCCGCTGATGATCGCGGCGTACGCCACACTGCAGGAACTCGCGACCCGCGTCAGCCACCGCAACACCGGCAAGATCTGCGACGACCCACTCGCCGAGTCGATGCTGCAGCGCGTCGCGACGGACGAGAACCTGCACATGGTCTTCTACCGCAACGTGTTCTCCGCCGGCTTCGACCTCTCCCCCGACCAGGCGATGGAGGCGGTGTGCGCCATCATCGAAGGTTTCCGCATGCCCGGTCGCGGGATGCCGAACTGGCGGCGCAACAGCGTGATCATGGCCAAGCACGGCATCTACGATCTGCGTCAGCACCTCGAAGAGGTCGTGATGCCCAACGTCAAGAAGTGGCGGATCTTCGAACGCAACGACGTGACCGCAGTCGGCGAGAAGCGCCGCGAACAGCTGGCCACCTATCTGGGGGATCTCGAGAAGCAGGTTCTGCGGTTCGAGGAGCAACGGGACCGCATGCTCGCCCGCGAGGCCGCCAAGGCGGAGCGCTCCGCGTAGTTCAGACCTACGCCGTAGTTCAGACCGACGTCGAGTAGGTGCGGACGGTGCAGTAGACCCCTGTTCACCTGGGGATACAAGGTCTACCGTGGAGAGGCCACTACTGCGGCCGGCAGCGGGGCGGCATCTGTCCCATCGGTGGCTGGAGGTCACCATGAAGCGCCTACCCATCATCGTCTACGGCATCGCGAGCTATCTCCTCTTCGTCGTGTCGTTCCTCTATGCGATCGGATTCGTCGGCAATCTCGTGGTGCCGCGCACGGTCGATTCCGGCATCGCCGCACCCATCGCCGAGGCGGTGCTCGTCAACCTGCTGTTGCTGTCGGTGTTCGCCATCCAGCACAGTGTCATGGCTCGGCCCTGGTTCAAGGACCGCTGGACGCGGATCGTCCCGCAAGCCATCGAACGCAGCACATACGTGTTGCTGTCCAGCCTGGCCCTGCTCCTCATGTACTGGCAGTGGCGCACCATGCCCGCGATCGTCTGGAGTGTGGAATCCGCCGCAGGCCGGATGATCCTCTGGGCGCTGTTCTGGCTTGGCTGGGCCACGGTGTTCGCCTCGACGTTCATGATCAACCATTTCGACCTGTTCGGATTGCGGCAGGTGTGGCTGAACTGGCGCGGCCGGCCGTATCGCGAGCTGGGATTCCAGACGGTGATGCTCTACCGGGTCATCCGGCACCCGATCATGGCCGGGTTCATCGTCGCGTTCTGGGCCACCCCGACCATGACCGCGGGCCATCTGCTGTTCGCGGCCGTCAGCACCGTCTACATCCTGGTGGCGATCCAGCTCGAAGAACGCGACCTGGTGGACAGCCTGGGTGATCAATACCGCGACTACCGGCACCGGGTGGCGATGCTGGCTCCCGGTCTCCACCTCGGCCATCACGACGCCACCCCGAAGGTCAGGCACCGGCCGGCCTAGACGGCCGTATTCAACGCACCTGGCGGCCGAAAAGTCGCCGACTGGCTTTTAATTTTTTCTGATGTATGGTCGGGCTCAGTGATTGTTTGCGAGTAAAAGGAGCAACGATGGCTGATAAATCCCAAGGTCGCGCGCCCAAGAAACCGGCAATGACCATCAAGGAACGGCGAGCAGCAAAACGCGACAAGGCCGCCGAGTCCGGGGAGATGATTCCCAGGAGGAAGCGCCCTGACCGGGCGTAGCACTCTGAAGTGCACGTTTTTCAACTTCCCGCTGTCGGCACCATCGATAGATAGGCCCCCGAGCCTGCCGGGATTTCCTCCGTATCGAATTCGCACCATTGATCATCCAGCATTCGGCGAAATTCGAGAAGCCCCATTTATTGTTCGAGGTGTATTACGTTGCGAAAAATAAGATCGGCCGGAAGTATGACAATTTCTTATTAGCATCGAGAACGGCGGATGGAATTGCAGTGTCGGGGCGAGAATCCGTCGGCCCGCAGGTCCTGACGCTCGGTTGGCTGACGGATCTGTCCGAGGCGATCGCCGCGGCGCTGGGGCGCTCCGACATCCGGGTCAAACACGCACATCCGCCGCGTGCACCGGTACCGATCCGGACACGTTGGCGCACGACCGATACGGCAACACCGCCATTGACCGCCGACGAGATCGACTCGATCGAATCGGTGATCGTCATTTTCGACGGGCAGTCGGTGCGATCCCGGTTCGTCGGACGCCAGACCATCGCATGGCGCAGGCGGTTACGCGCTCGCGCGAACGACGCATGCGCGTTGGCAACCACCACCGCCCTTACCGTGGGTGCGCGTCGGGTCCTGTTGATCTGCGACGCACGACGATTGCCGTCGAACCGGAGGCGCGACGCGATCCGCTGGACCCGCAACCTGGCGCACCGGATCAGATACGAATGCCTGGTCAACGGACTGCCCGGGCACTCGGCCGGCTACGCGGTGATCGACACCGACGAGGACGTCAGCGACGTCGCCGAGTCCGTCGTGCCGTGGCATGCCGGCCACGGGGCCGAGCGGCAACGGTGGCCACTGCATCCGGTCGTGAGCGGCGCCGGCGTCACGCCCGCCAGTTCAGCACCTCGCCGGACCCCGCTGTCATGACCGTGCCCGGCATCACCCGCAGCCGGTAGGGAGTCAGGCGCAACGCCGCGAACTGGTCCGACGTCGGCCCGCCACTCCACTGCGGGATCACATACGGGTCATAGCCCACCGGCGCCGGGCCGTTGGCGAAGCGGTCCCACACCCGCTTGCAGGTCTCGTCGTCGGTGTACCACTCCACCAGGCAGTCCGCCGCGCACGTGTCGTGGTTGGTGGTCCAGTAGCTGACCGAGACGTGCGGATGCACCGCCAAGTGCGCCCGCTTGACCGGGCTGGGCACGGTGGCGATCCAGCCGAACAGATCGGTCCCGTCCCACTCCCAGATCGGGTGCAGGATCCGACTGCGGGGTTGGCCGTCGGCATCGACAGTGGCCACCGATGCCCACACGATCTCGTGGGCCATCGTCACGAAGGCAGGGGCGATTCGTTCGAGCGGGATCGCAGTCACACCAGCCACAGTAGGCAACGACGGGCCAGCGACGGCATGGGTTCGCGGTTACTGCTCGGTGTCGGGCCGGCCGTAGATCGGCTTACCGTCATCGTCCAACCAGTCGTTGACAGCTGTGCCCGAGACCGTGCCGTGGCTGCCGGGCAGGGTGACGGTCGAGCGGTCGCTGTCGTAGGACTTCATGACGCGCTCGGCTTCCTTGCGGTTCTCTTCGGTGACGCGGGGCTTCTCGGTGGTCATCCCTATCGGCTGCCCGAAAGTGCGAGCTGCCAAACACTTTGCCACCGCCCCTCGCGCGGATCAGGCCGAGACGGTGCGCAGCGACGCCGGCAGGCTGGGCAGGAAATGGCGGGTGGCGAATGCCCGGATGTCCTCGGGCGTGGCGAGGGGTTCGACGCTGGGCAGCAACAGGACCATCCCCGCGTAGCGCAGGATGGTGTCGGCCAGGTCGTTGACCGCCTGCTCGCCGATGCGGTCGGCGAACCCGGCCGGGAAGATCACCTTCAGCGCCGCGGCCATCCGCTCGACCGCCGCGCCGTAGTGGGTGTGCAGCATCTCCATGACCAGGGCCGGTTCGTCGGCGATCAGCTGGTTGAGCACATGGTGGCGCCGGAACCGCAGGATCGACAGCGTGAACGCTTCGACATAGTAATTCGATTGCGGCCCTGCACTTTTCAACTCGTTGGCGATGTCGGCGAACAGCGCCACATTTTCCCGCTCGATCACGGCGGCAACCAGCTCGTCACGGTTGGCGAATCGACGGTAGATCGTGGTGCGGCTGACGCCTGCCCGGCGCGCCACATCGTCGAGCGCGACGCGGCGCAGGCCGTGCCGTTCGAATTCGACGAGGGCGGCATCCAGGATCGCCACCGTCGCGGGCGACGAATCAGACACCGTCGCGGGCGACGAATCAGCCTCGCGCATAGCCCTTTTGCGCAAATTTGTTGTAGCGCACACTCATCGGTAGATGATCCCACACCCAGTTCACCGGGCGGGACCGCCAGAACGCTGCAAACCGCTGGTAATTGCGTTCCTGGCGTTCACTCCACGGCAGGTCGAGCAGGTCACGGGCGCGCGGCGGCAGCCCGCCCGCGGTCAGGAAGGCCGCGGCCGGGTCGAACACCGTGGCGGCCACGCGCCACACCGCCGGGTGCACCCCCTTCGGACACGGGAAACCCTTGGTCACATAGCCGACGCCGTAGCGGGCGGACTTGTGCGGCACGGCCACCTCGTTCATCACCCGGTCCCAGTACTGCTCGAACTCGGCGTAGGTGGCCGGCATCGGCCGGTCACTGACCCCATAGCGGCGGTACCAGGTCTTGGACTCCAGGTAGATCTGTTCCTTCTCGGCGTCGCTGAGCCGTTTGACGAAGGTGTCGGCGAAGTAGAGGACCTGCTCGACGAACGTCGCGTGGGCCCAGAAGTAGGTGTCGGGGTCCAGCGCGTGGTAGCGCGAGCCGTCGGGCATATCGCCCTTGACGTGGTGATGGAAGTCGCGCACCTGGGTGCCGGCGTTCTCGTCCTCGGTGCCGTAGACGGTCCGGAAGATCGGCGGGATGGTGCGTTTGAGCCGCTCGGCGGTGTCGGAGAAGAACGTCGAATGGTCCAGCACGCCCTGTCCCAGCTCGGCCAGCATGTTCTGCAGCACGGCGGGCCGGGGGCCGATCAGATACATCCGGTTGTCGCCGAAGTACTTCCAGACCAGCGATTGCGGCCCCAGGGGCAGGGCGTCGGTCTGCTGCGGCTGCTCAACCAATTCGGTCATGGACACAGTGTTACAGATTTCGAACTTTGTACCAAGAGTTCTGTGACCGGGATCACCGACACGGTGGGCGGCGTTATCCCGCTGTGCCCGGACCGTGTCACCTGCTGAGACCCGCAGTTGGAATGATGCGCAGGTGACCTCGCTGACCCGCCGCGACGCGCTGCGTCTAGGCGTCACCGGTGCGGGTGCCGCGGGACTGATGGCGTTGGGCAGCCTGCTCGGTCCGCCCAGGCCCGGCGCGTCTCCGAACCCCAACCAACCGCCCGCCGCGGGCGCGCCCTTGCCGACCCGCGACTCGGGGTCGTTCATCTCCGCGGCCCGCGGCGTCGAAACCAACTGGATCATCGCCCGCCCGCCGGGCCAGCACGGCCCACTACGTCCGGTGATCGCCCTGCACGGGATGGACAACGACGCCGCCGGTGTGATGAGCCTGGGCATCCCCGAAGCGCTGGCCCAGCTGACCGCGGCCGGCCGGCCGCCGTTCGCAGTGGTCAGTGTGGATGGCGGCAACTCGTTCTGGCGCCGCCGAGCCTCTGGTGGAGACTCCGGGGCGATGGTGCTCAACGAACTGATCCCGATGCTGGCCACCAAGGGCATCGACACCTCGCGCGTGGCCTTCATGGGCTGGTCGATGGGCGGCTACGGCGCCATGCTGTTGGGCGCCAGACTGGGCGCGGCGCGCACCGCGGCGGTCTGCGCCATCAGCCCGGCGCTCTACCTCACGTACTGGGGCGCGCCGCCCGACGCCTTCGACAGCCTCGAAGACTGGCAGCAGAACTCAGCGCTGAGACTGGTACCGGCGCTGGGGTCGATCCCGCTACGCATCGACTGCGGCACCGGGGACGGGTTTTACGCCGCGACCCGAATGTTCGTCAACCAACTGCCCAGGACCCCGGCCGTCGGCTTCTACCCCGGCGGCCACGATCAGGACTTCTGGCGCGCGCACCTGTCCGACGAGCTGGCCTGGCTCGATTCCTGAACCGCGCCTTGGGCTCTCACCCCCAGGTCAGCGGATCCAATGCGAGGTAGAACCGCAGCCGGTCCTCGTCTATCGCCGCCGGATAGTCCACTGCCAGGCCCGCCGCGGCGCCCTCGGCGAATCCCGGAAAGGTGTCGGCCGTATTGGCCAGCAACAACGCCAGGTCGGCATGGCGGTCCGCGAGTCCCAGCCGGCCCAGGTCGACGAACCCCGCGACGGTAAGCCGGTCCGGGTCGATCAGGATGTTCGGCAGGCACAGGTCGCCATGGCACACCACCTGATCGGCGGCCTCCTGGCGGCGACGCAGACCGGCCTCACGTTCGACGCGGGCGAGCAGTTCTCCGGGCGGGACGTCCCGGTCCTCGTCGCACAGGAACTCCGGGTTGACCGCACCCGCGGCGACGACCGAGCGGGCCCGGGCCAGCATGTCGTCCAGATCGCGCCGGTAGGGACACTCGTGGGCCGCGATGCCGTGCAGCGTGCGGACCGCCTCCACGATCGAGGGCCAGGCCGCCCGCAGAGCCGGTTCCGCGAGCCGATCCGCAGCGACGCCGCCGATGGCACTGGTGACCAGGACGGCACCGCCGTCCTCGGTGGCAGACCAGTCGATGATTTCCGGCACCGGAAGCCCGTGGTCGTGCGCCCAGGACACCCGGTCCCGTTCCGCGGCCAGATCGGCCGCTGCCGCGGGGCCGACCACCTTGGCGTACCTGGCACCGTCAGCGTCCCGGAACACACCGGCGCCGGATTCTCCCTGCGAGACGGGCTGCCAGTCGGTCATGTGTCAGCGGCGCAACCGGGCGACACCCAACACCGTCAGTACGCCCGCCAGACCCGCCAGCACCAACGCCAGCACCAACAGCGGCGACGAATAGCTGACCGCCGTGGTGACCGGCTCACCGTCCAAAACGGGTGCCACCTCGATCGTCGTCGCCGCCGCCATCCAGCTCAGCACACAGCCCACGGCGGCCACGGCGGCCACCACGAGCTCGACGACGGCGCGACGCTTCACGGGGTGCGCTCCTCGACCAGTGGCGTCAGCACTTCCCGCAGCCGACGATGCTTGCGTGCCCAGGCCTGGGCCCCGCGACCGCCGGTGAGTTTCAGCCCGATGCCGGTGCGGCCCCGGGGCACCCCGGAGAGCTCGCCGAGGGCCCGGTCGGACTGCCACTTCGGCGACTCAGAGCCCGACGCCGGCGGGTAGATCCGCACGATCTCGTCGATCTTCAGGATCTCGGCGCCCTGGCGCAGGGTCTGGGCGGTCAGCTCAACCGAGGTGTGGATGCGCGCGGCCTTGATCTGGATGGCCACGAACGCCGACACCAATACCAGGAACAGGATCGGAATCCACAGGTCGTAGCCGTATCCGCCGGTCATCTGCAGAATCGCCATGCCGACACCGGCGAACGGCCCCAGCAAGAGCCACGCCCAGCTGGCCCCCTGCTCGTAGAACAGGACCTCGGCCGCAACTTTGTTCACCGGTTCACTCTCCATCGTCACCCCTCCGCTGCGACAGCGCGCTCAGGCCGGTACCCGCGATGAGCGGGAGCAGCGCGACCAGCACGAGAATATTGAGGCCGGTCAACAGCACCAGAACCACGATAGCCAGCGACAACGCCATCGCGGCGCGCCGGTAGCGCGGATCGGCGGAGCGACTCCGGCCGGCCAGGAAGGCCATGCCGAGGCCCGCGAGCACCGTGAGCACTCCCACCCACCGGTACAACGTCGCGTTCACGGGCGGGCTCGACGAGACTGCGAGCATTCCGCCGGCGATCAACAACACCGAGCCGACCAACCAGCAACTGAACCCGATGGTCGCGCGTCGCGACGGGGATGAGTGTGCAGACATTGTCGGGAAGCGTAGCGACTCAGCGGGTGAAGAAACCGTCGGCGTCCTTGCGGTACAGCAGGTAGAGCCCGCCGGCGATCAAGACAGACCCGACGATTGCGGTGACCGCGTAACCCACCGCAGCCGCGTCCTGACGTTCGCCACTCAGCAGGCTGCCGATCGAGTGGAGCACCGAGATGATCCCGCCGCTGGTCAACAGGGTGCGAGCCCAGCGATACCCCTGCCGCATCAGCAACAGGAACGCCACCACGATCGAGGACAGCACCACCACGAACATCACCGAGAAGACGACCGTCATCGACTGTTGCACGCCCTTGCCGGAGCCGGTGAGTGCGTCGATCAGATACCCGACCACCATGAGCACCAGTGCGGCCGCCCACAACCAGAACCCGGTGTCGACGTCCTCGGGACGTCCGGTCGGGCTCGGTTGCTGTTCGGTCACCTGATCGGTCACGCGAGCCAGCCGGCCACGTCGGCCGCCCAATAGGTCAGCACGATGTCGGCACCGGCCCGCCGGATTCCGGTCAAGGACTCCAGGGCGGCGGCCTGCAGGTCGATCCAGCCATTGGCCGCAGCGGCGCAGATCATCGAGTATTCGCCCGAAATCTGGTACGCCGCAACGGGTACCGGTGAGATATCGGCAGCGGCGCGCACCACATCCAGGTAACTCATCGCGGGCTTGACCATCACCATGTCGGCGCCCTCGTCGATGTCGAGTTCCACCTCGTGCACGGCCTCGCGGATATTGCCCGGATCCTGTTGATAGGTGCGCCGATCGCCCTGCAAGCTCGATGACACCGCTTCCCGGAACGGGCCGTAGAACGCCGAGGCGAACTTGGCGGCATAGGCCAAGATGGCGACGTCGGCATGTCCGGCGGCATCGAGGCCGTCGCGGATGGCGGCCACCTGACCGTCCATCATGCCGCTGGGACCCACCACGTGTGCACCCGACTCCGCTTGTGCCACAGCAAGTTCCACATAGCGCGTGTTGGTGGCGTCGTTATCGACCCGGCCCGCGGCATCCAGCACCCCACAGTGCCCGTGATCGGTGAACTCGTCGAGGCAGGTGTCGGCCATCAGCACCGTCGCGTCACCGAGATCCTTGGCCAGATCGCGCAGGGCCACGTTGAGGATGCCGTCCGGATCGATGCCCACGGCACCTGTCGGATCCTTGTCCTCGTCGCGGGGCACGCCGAACAGCATCAACCCGCCCACACCGGCCGCCACCGCGTCGGCGGCCGCCTGCCGCAACGAATCCCTGGTGTGTTGCACCACGCCGGGCATCGAGGAGATGGGGCGCGGAGCGTCGATACCGTCAGCGACGAACATCGGCAGCACCAGATGCCGCGGCTCCAAAGAGGTTTGGGCCACCAGCCGACGCATCGCCGGCGTGGACCGCAGACGACGAGGACGATGCCTTGGAAAGGCCACAGCTATCCCTCCTCCGATCCATCCTCGAAACGGCGTTCCAGCAGGAAAAGTTCGAGTACGGCCCTGCCGGAATGCTGTTTCGGCGAAACTAGCGCCGGCGGCTCTTCTTGCGCGGCGGAGGCAGCGCCCCTTCGGCGCGAAGTCGAGCGGCATGCTCGGCAAGCGCATCGACCAGCGGTCCCACCGCGGCCGACTCGGGCTGGACATCCACCCGCAGGCCGAATTCCGCTGCGGTTTCAGCAGTTTTCGGTCCGATGCAGGCCACGATGGTCCGAGCGTGCGGCTTGCCGGCGATACCGACCAGGTTGCGCACCGTGGAGCTCGAGGTGAAGCAGACCGCATCGAAGCCGCCGGTCTTGATCATCTCGCGGGTCTGCGCCGGCGGCGGAGCCGCCCGCACGGTGCGGTAGGCAGTGACGTCCTCGATCTCCCAGCCGCGCTCCCGCAGGCCCTCGGCCAGCGTCTCGGTGGCGATGTCGGCACGGGGCAGCAGCACCCGATTCACGGGATCGAAAACCTCGTCGAACGGCGGGAACTCATCGAGCAGGCCGAGCGAGGACTGCTCACCCGACGGCACCAGCTCGGGGTTGATACCGAACCCCCGCACCTTGTCGGCGGTGGCCTGCCCGACACAGGCGATCTTCACACCCGAGAACGCCCGCGCGTCCAAGCCGAACTCGTTGAACTTCTCCCAGACCGCACGCACGGCATTGGTCGAGGTGAACACGACCCACTGGAAACGACCGTCGACCAGGCCCTTGACCGCGCGCTCCATCTGCGCGGGGCTGCGCGGCGGTTCGACCGCGATGGTCGGCACCTCGATCGGCAGGGCGCCGTGGCCCACCAGCCGATCGCTCATCTCGCCGGCCTGATCCTTGGTGCGCGGCACCAGCACGGTCCAGCCGTACAGGGCGCGGCTCTCCCACCAGTTCAACTTGGCCCGGTTCGCCACGGTCTTGCCGATGGTGACGACCAGCGGACCGACCAGCGGCCCCGCCAGCTCACTTCCGGCCGGCTTCTCCAGCACCGCCTTGTCGGTCAGCCCACCAAGGGTGGCCTCCACCGAGCGCTGCTGGCAGGTGGTACCGCTCGCGGTCACCACCGCAGGAGTGTTCTCGGACAGACCGAACTCGATCAGGGTGCGGGCGGCATCCGGCAGGTGCGACGCGGTCGCGTGCAGGATCAGCGGCCCGGGTGCGGCGGCCAGGGCCGCCCAGTCCACGTCACCGCGGACATCGGCCACGGTGTGCGACGACCCGAGCGGCAGGCCCGCGTAGGTGGGCACAGCACTCGTGGCGGGCAATCCGGGGACGATCTCGAAGTTCATGTGGGATTTGGCCAGTGCACCGATCTCGGTGATGACGGCGTCCACCGACAGCGGGTCACCGGCGACCAGGCGCACCACGTCGTAGCCGTGGCGGGCCTCGGAGATCAGTGTCTTGGCCACCTCAGCGGGATCGCCGAGAGCCGGACGGATCTCGGGCCCACCCGCGATGATGGCGGCTTGTCCGGCGTCGGGCGCTCCGGCGGCGTCGCCACCGGCGGCGGCGTCGGCCTTGGTCGGCTCAGCCGGGGCCGGGCCGGATGCCGGTGGCAGCTCGGTGCCGATCAGGGCCAGTACGGCCTCTGGGACGTCGGGATCGGTGAACACCAACTCGGCGTGCGCCAACACTGTTTGCGCCCGTGCCGTCAGCAGCCCCGGGTCTCCCGGGCCTGAGCCCACAAATGTGATGCGGCCGGGCTTCGCCTTGCGACCTCGCATGGTCATTCTTCACTCCCGCGCTCTACCAACAGCTCGCGTGCACCCAGCTCGAAAAGCTCCGCGGCCACCGAGACACCCAAGTCGGCGGCCCGTTCGGGAGTTCCGATACCGGACGCACGGATCACGTCGGATCCGTCCAGCGTCGCTACGCAGCCGCGCAACGACAGCTCCTCGAAGACATTGCCGTCCTCATCGATCGACTCGACCACTTCTGCGATCGCGCCCACCGGTGCGGAACAGCCCGCCTCCAGTTCGGCGAGCAGGGTCCGTTCGGCGGTGACCGCGGCGCGCGTGTCGGTGTCATCCAACTCCGACAGCACCGAAATCAGCTCGGTGTCGCCGGAGCGGCACTCCACCGCGAGCGCACCTTGAGCCGGCGCTGGCAACATCTGCACCGGCTCGAGCGACTCGGTGACTGCATCGAGACGTCCGATGCGGGCCAGACCCGCACGGGCGACCACGATGGCGTCGAGATCGCCGCTCGTAACCCTGTTCAACCTGGTATCTAGGTTGCCTCGTAGGGGGCGGATTTCCAAACCGAGACCCAGTGCTCTAAGCTGCGCGGCCCGTCGCGCACTCGACGTGCCGATCACAGACCCGGGCGGCAACTCGCCGAGCACCATTCCGTCGCGCGCCACCAGCGCGTCACGGGAGTCCTCACGCCGCGGGACGGCGGCGATCACGAACCGCTCGTCACGTGCGGTGGGCAAATCTTTGTAGGAGTGCACTGCCATGTCCACCCGGCCGTCGTGGATCGCCTCCCGCAGCGCCGCGGTGAAGACCCCGACGCCGATTTCGGCGATGGGACCTTGGTTGCGGTCGCCCTCGGTCGAGATGATCACCAACTCGCAGGGGTGACCTGCGGCCCGCAAAGCGTCCCTGATGGTGCCGGCCTGCGTGGTCGCCAGCAGGCTACCCCGGGTGCCGATCCGGATTACCGTATCGCGCGTTTCTACCAAGCTCTACTCAGACTTATCGAGATCTGTTGTCATAAAGGGCAATTCGCTGGCCGCCACAGCTTCGACGGCCTGCGGGTCGAGTTCGAACAGCTCCCGCAGAGCCTCTGCGTAGCTGTCCCCGCCAGGTGCGCTGGCGAGTTGTTTCACCCGCACCGTGGGTGCGTGCAAAAGTTTGTCGACGACGCGGCGGACCGTCTTGGCCACCTCGTCGCGGTATGCCGCCTCCAGTTCGGGCAGCCGGTTGTCCAGGCGCAGCAACTCGGCCTCCACCACGTCGGCGGCGCGTTGCCGCAGCGCGGTAACGGTCGGGGTGACCTCGGCCATCCGCTGACCCGCCAGGTAGTTGGCAACCTCGGTGGCGACGATCGTGCGGGCCGCATCGGCATCGGTCGCCGCGGCCCGCGCCGACGGCTCCCGCTGAATCCGGTCCATGTCGACGACCCAGACACCGGGTAACCCGGAAACCGCCGGATCGACGTCGCGGGGCATTCCGAGGTCACAGATGACCAGCTGACGATCACCGGCCGCGGCGTTGCGCTGCGCCAGCGCGTGGTGCACGTCGGCCAGGGAGACCACCGGCCGTACCGCCCCGGTGCTGCTGACCACGACATCGGAATCGGCCAGGGCTTCCGCGAGATTGTCCAAGGAGAAGGGCTGCGCCTGCACGCCCTGCTCAGTCAGGTTCGCGGCGAGGCGCTGGGCCCGCGGCAGCGAGCGATTCACCACGTGAACCCGTTCGATTCCGGCCCGCACCAGATGTGCGCCGGCCAGGGCGCCCATCGAGCCCGCGCCGATGACGGCTGCGGTGCGCCCGGCGAGCCCACCGGTGAGTTTGGTCTCGGCCATGCCGAGGGCGACCGACACGACGGATGCACCCGCGGCGTCGATCCCGGTCTCGGAGTGCACGCGCTTACCGACATTGAGTGCGCGCTGGGCCAGCTCGTGCAGGGTGCGCCCGACGGTCTGGTGCTCCTCGGCCGACGAATAGGCACGCCGCACCTGCCCCAGCACCTGGGCTTCACCGATGACGGCCGAATCCAGGCCGCTGGTCACCGCGAACAGATGCTCGACAGCGGCCTCGGCGTAGCGCACGTAGGCGTATTTCGTGAGGTCGTTCAGCGACATGCCGGAGTGCTCCGAGAGCACCTGCCCGATGATCGAGAGGCCGCCGTGGAAGGCCTCGACCACGGCATAGATCTCGACGCGGTTGCACGTGGACAGGACCATTGCCTCGGTGACCAACGAGGATCGAAGGACCTCGTCGATGATCTTGGCCTGATCGGATTCGTCAGTGCTCAACTGCTCGAGAACAGACACCGGCGCGCTGCGGTGCGAAACCCCGAATAGCAGCACACTCACGGCTTCATCACCACGTCACCAAGGTAATCGTTTCCTGCCCGCCCACCAAATTTCATCTCGGTGCGATGTCGGCCCGAAGCGCCTGCTCGTCGACTTCCCAATAGCTGTGCTGGGTCCCGTTCAGCAAAACCACCGGCAACAGATCGCCGAACCGGGCCCTCAGGGTCGAGTCCCCGGCGGCGGCAGCGGCATCGACGTCGGTGTTCACCAGGTCGAAGTCCAGTTCTTCGCGCAACGCGGCCAGCTGCCGGGCCGCCTGCTCACACATGCTGCAGCCCGTTCGGGTCAGCAACGTCACAGTGGTTCGACCGCCGGTACCCGCCTGCTCGCCCTCCACACCGCCAGTATCCCGGCCGGGTGACTTAGGGTGAAAACGTGCCCGAATCCGGTAGTGCCGATGCGCTCGAACAGGAGCTTGCCGCCGAGGCCAGCGCCGAACTCGCTGTGACTGAGCTCGAGCCCGACACCGTAACCGCGGCGACGCCGGCGCCGCCGCCCGATCTGACGGCCGCAGCGTTCTTCGACGTCGACAACACCCTGGTGCACGGGTCGTCATTGGTGCACTTCGCCCGCGGCCTGGCCGCCCGCAAGTACTTCACCTACGGCGACGTACTCGGGTTCGTCTATGCGCAGGCCAAGTTCCAGCTCACCGGCAAGGAGAACAGCGACGACGTGGCGGCCGGGCGGACCAAGGCCCTGGCCTTCATCGAGGGCCGCTCGACAGCCGAACTCGTCGAACTCGGCGAGGAGATCTACGACCAGATCATCGCCGACAAGATCTGGCCGGGCACCCGGGCGCTGGCCCAGATGCACCTGGACGCCGGTCAGCAGGTGTGGCTGGTCACCGCGACTCCCTACGAACTGGCCGCGACGATCGCCAAGCGCCTGGGGCTGACAGGGGCGTTGGGAACAGTCGCCGAATCGGTCGACGGGGTGTTCACCGGCCGGTTGGTCGGGGACATCCTGCACGGCACCGGCAAGGCCCACGCCGTGCGGTCCCTGGCCATCCGCGAAGGTCTCAACCTGCGCCGGTGCACCGCCTATTCGGACAGCTTCAACGACGTACCGATGCTGTCGCTGGTCGGCACCGCGGTGGCGATCAACCCCGACGCCGCGCTACGCGATGTGGCCAGGGAGCGCGGCTGGGAGATCCGCGACTTCCGCACCGCACGCAAGGCTGCGCGCATCGGGGTGCCGTCGGCATTGGCGCTCGGCGCGCTGGGCGGCGCGCTGGCCGCTGCCGCCTCACGCCGACACGACATTCGCTGACCTGACAGGCCGCGTTATAAGCTTCGGCGGGCCGCTCCAGCGGCTCGGCAGTCAGGCACGTTTGTGCGCACCGCGCACCGCATACCGAACAGCGCAGGGAATATGAGCATCGCCGCAAACATCATCGGGACTCACTACCGGTACCCCGACTACTTCGAGGTCGGCCGGGAAAAGGTCCGTGAGTTCGCCAGCGCGGTCAAGGATGACCATCCGGCGCTCTACGACGCCGAGGCCGCCAAAGAATACGGCCACGACTCCGTGGTGGCGTCGGTGACGTTCCTCGCAGTGGCCGGCCGGCGGGTCCAGCTCGAGCTGTTCGACAAGTTCGACATTCCGATCAACCTCGAGCGCGTGCTGCACCGCGACCAGAAGCTGATCTTCCACCGGCCGATCCTGGTCGGCGACAAGCTGTGGTTCGACTCCTACCTGGACTCGGTCATCGAGTCGCACGGCACCGTGATCGCCGAGGTCCGGGCCGAGGTGACCGACGACGACGGCAACCCGGTTGCCACCAGCATCGTCACCATGCTCGGCGAGGCCGCCATCGACGAGGCCGACGAGATCAGTTCACAGATCGCCGCGGCACGCGACGCCGCCATCGCCAAGATGGTTGCCGGGCAAAAGTCCGGCGCCTGATTTTTCTTGCGACATTTCCCGCGAGCAGTCCCCCGCAAGCGGGAAAAGGGTGAGCGAAAAACTCAGCCGAAGAACATGTTTCGGCGACCGGCGAGCAGCTGATACAGCGTGTGCTGGATGGTCTCGCGGACCTGATCGGTCAGCTCGAACGTGATCATCGGATCGTCGGCGGCGGTCTCGTCGTAGTCGACCGTCTCGATCGGCTCACCGAACTGGATGTGCCACTTCGACGGCAACGGCACCAGGCCGAGCGGGCCGGCCAGCGGGAACAGCGGGGTCACCGGGAAGTACGGCAGACCGAGCAACCGGGCCAGCAGCTTCACGTCGGCCATCATCGGGTAGATCTCCTCCGAGCCCACTATCGAGCACGGCACGATCGGCGCCTGGGCTCGCAGAGCTGCGGAAACGAAGCCGCCACGGCCGAACCGCTGCAGCTTGTAGCGATCTTTGAAGTTCTTGCCCAGCCCCTTGAAGCCCTCCGGGAACACCGCGGTGAGCTCACCGTTGGCCAGCAGCCGGTGCGCGTCGGTGCTGCAGGCGACGGTGTGCCCCGCCTTGCGCGCGGCCTGCCCGACCATCGGCAGGTCGAACACCAGATCGGCGGCCAGCAGACGCAGATCCCGGTGCGCGGGGTGGTGATCGTGTACGGCCACCTGGGTCATCAACCCGTCGAAGGGCAGCACCCCGGCGTGGTTGGCCACCACGAGCGCGGCCCCGCTCTCGGGCAGGTTCTCGATACCGGACACCTCGACCCGGAACCAGGACCGGAAAAACGTTCGCAGCAAAGGCAAGAAGATTGCGTTGGTGATGTGCGGGTCGAACCCGAACTCGTCCACCGAGTACTCACCGGTCATCCGGGCGCGGACGAATTCCGAGACGGCGGCTATGCCCTTGACGAGTTCGCTGGGGCCTTCGTCGACAGTCGACTGACCCGACGCGCTGCTGCGGTGCTGATCGATCTCACGGACCACCGCGGCGATCTGCTCGGCCGAGGCACGGCTTCCCGGATCGGCCAGGACAGAAGGATGCCTGCGGGCGCTGTCGGACCGGGCCGCCGCTCGGCGCGCAGCCGAGGAACGATTCGAGTTCCCATGTAGCGGAATGACTTTCGCTTTTGATTCGCCCGCCACGTCGATACCTTCTCCCACCCCGGATAGAGCCAGTACTAATGTCCCAAACGCTGCGCCACCCCCGCGGCGCGACTCTCCATTGAGCGTACCCATCGCGGATCGAGTATCGGTGTCAATCCACGACCTCGGACGTAGTCGTCGAATGCCTCGGCGGTCGTCCACTTGGGACTGTAGCCCAGAACCCTGTGCATCCGCGTAGTGTCCATGACCCGGCCGTAGCTCAGATAGTTCATCTGATCGCGGTCGAGTTCGGTGTAACGCGTTGCGCGACTGAGTGAATTGATCGCCGACAACGCCCCACGCGGGACCGGGAGCCGGATCCGTCCGGAGCGCCGGATCGCCTGGCTCATCATGATGATGCCGGAGGCGCCGATGTTGAACGTGCCCGCCTTGCCGGCCATCGTCGCACGCTCGAGGGCGCCGAGGGCGTCCTGTTCGTGCAGCAGTTGCAGCCGCGCGTCATGCCCGACGACCGACGGAACCACCGGCCCGGCCAGATACCGCGAGAGTGCGGTGTCCATCGCGGGCCCGATCATGTTGGCCAGCCGCAGGATGGTCAGGTCGATGTCCGGACGGCGCCGGGCCAGGCCGCGCGCGTAGCCCTCCATGTCGATGCTGTCGCGAGCGAACCCGTCACCCGGCGGACGCCGAGCGCTGCTCTCCTCGCTGAACATCACCGGATCGCGCGGGGACGCGCCGTACACCTCAGAGGTGGACTTGAGCACGACCCGACGGACCGACGGTGTCTTCTGGCAGGCGGCGAACAACTGGATGGCGCCCATCACGTTGAGTTCCTTCAACGTGGCGGGGCCTCCGGACCGCGGCGCATAGGATGCCGCCGCGGCATGCACGACGGTGTCCACATTCCCGTTTCGGATCACCTTGGCGATAAACGGGTTGCGGATGTCCGCGCGGACGAACTCCGCGCGTCCCATCCGACGCATCAGATCCTTGCTCGGCACCACCGCATCGACGGCGATGATGTGCTCGATCGCCGGGTTCTGCGCCAGCCTGGCGATCAGGTATCCACCGAGAAACCGGCACGCACCCGTGACCAGAACTACTTTCGGAGCGGGTGACGCATCTGCGGACTGTCCCGCACCGGAAGTGTCCGAGCCAGATCCGGGGACTCCCGTAGGGCGTCCCCCCGAACGACCATCAGAATCCATCGGCTCAGCCTAGCGGCCGCAGCAGTTGGCTACTTGCCGAGTTTTCTACGCTGCACCCGGGTACGGCGAAGCAGCTTGCGGTGCTTCTTCTTCGACATACGCTTACGCCGCTTCTTGATGACTGAGCCCATAAACCCTGGTGTCTCCGCTACTGACGCTGATGATTGACCTGGTTACTTTACCCGGGACGGTCACCGAAACGGAAAACGCCAGCCTGCTCTGGGCGCTCAGCCCGTACGGCCGCGCCCTCGACCCGGATTGTCAGCCGGCGTCGAAGTACGAAGACTCCAGCAGATCGTGGACTGCCTTGGCGTGGACCCGGAACGATCGGCCCACTCGAACCGCAGGCAGTTCACCGTTGTGCACCAACCGGTACACCGTCATCTTCGAGACCCTCATCAGGCTCGCCACTTCGGCGACCGTCAGAAATTGAGCTCGAGGCTGACCGTCGCCAGCATCCCGCGCCGATGGCCCGTTCATAGACGTCATCGCAACCCAATCAATCAGGCACGGGCAGTTCCAGCGGCTTCCCCACCGCTGGCACCGACCCGCGCATACATAGGGAGAATAGCGTGGCGGGTGGGGTTACTGCGACGGGTGTGGGCTAATCAGTTGGAATTAATCTAATTACTCAGATGTAATTCCGAGCTGCTCAGAGCGCGTTTTCGCGGCCAGAACGGCGTTGGACACCGCACCCCGCAGTCCCCCGCGCTCCAGTTCCCGCAGCCCAGCGGCGGTGGTGCCGGCCGGCGAGGTCACCATGGCCCGCAATCGCGCCGGTGTGGTGTCCAGCGCGGCGCCTCCGGCCGCGTTCACCTCATCGAGACGCTCCAGCAGCATTGCCGCCGAGCCTGCCATCGTCTGGACCGCCAGATCGGTGGCCACCGCACGCGACAGACCCGCTTCCACGCCCGCATCCACCAGAGCCTCGACCATCAGGAAGAAGTACGCCGGCCCCGACCCGGACACCGCGGTCACCGCGTCCAGCTGCGACTCACTCACCGTGAGCACGCCGCCGACCGCATCGAAGATCGACGAGACCTCCTTGAGCTGCTCGGCAGTCGCGAACCGGCCCGCCGCCAAGGCGCTCACCCCGCCGCCGACCACGATCGGGGAGTTGGGCATCACGCGGATGACCGGAGACCCGGCCGGCAGCTTGTTCTCGTAGTACGACGTGCTGACGCCGGCCGCGATGCTGACGAACACCTGCTCGGCGGTGTCGGAATCGGCACGCGCCACCGCGTCGGCGATCTCGTCGATCACATTCGCGACGTCGGTCGGCTTGACCGCGACCACCACGTAGGCGGCGTTGTCGGCGGCATCGGCGACCGAGGTCACCAGCACCGAGTACTTCTCCGACAGGTACTTGGCCCGGTCCGGGTACTTCTCCGCGACCACCATGTCCTTGACCTGCCTGCCAGCCCTCAACAGCCCCGACAGCAGCGCCTCGCCCATGCTTCCGCCGCCGATTATCGCGATTCTCGACATGGGCGACAGCATTCCATGTCGAGACGTCAGGACGCTGCAGGCACCATCGCCAACTGCCGCGTCTGCACGACGATCCGGCCCTCGCAGTCGACGACGATGTGATCCTCGTCGAACCAGTCCTGGCCGATCTGCACCGAGGTGCACATCACCCGCAGCCAGCCATCGGCCGGCAATGCCCGCAGATAGGCCGTCAATTGGACCGTGGGCGCCCAACCGGTGCGTTCCACGGCGAATGTCACCGGAGCCGACACATCTCCGCACAGGAGCGCGAACAGCACGTCGGGAGCCACCCCCTTCGGACGCACCCAGTACTCGAACACCGGCGGCCCACCATCGGAACGCGGACCCATGGTGTGCAGGGCCGGCCGGATGTCGCAGCCGTGCGCCAGGTGCACGACGTGCTCCATCGGATGCCCGGGGCCGATCGGCTCCAGCCCAGGTGGCGGTTCGGGCGTCATCAGCGGCACCACGGGGTTGAACGACAGCAGCGGCGGCACGTGATGCTCCGGCTCACCGAGGGTGACCGACACCGTCACCGCGGTTCGGTCCCCCTGCCGGAGCTCGACGTCCACCAGACCGATCCGGCGGCCCCGCTTCCGCACCGTGGTGACCACCTGCATCGGACCGGGATCCGGCGCCCACAGGAAATTTCCGGAGACCGCCAGGGGCTGCGCGGACGTGCCCAGCTCGGTGCGGGCGGCGTTGGCGCACAGCGCGAGCATGGCGCCGCCGTGCACCTTGGGCCCGATCGTCCAGTGCTCGTTGAGCTCGCCGTGATAGACGCCGTCGCCGGCCGACGTCAGTGCCATGGCATCGGTGAACAGGGTGGAACCGGTCATGTGCGTCCTTTGCAGCCGGGGCGTGGGTGGGATCGAGCTCAGCGCAACAGGTGTGTGCGGGCGAACTGCAACGACTCGGTCAGCAGCGCCTCGCGTTCGGACGCCGTCCTCGCCGCCGAGGTGGTGACCTCGAGGACGACGTGGCCGGAGAAATCGCCCGCCGCCAGCATCTGGCACACCTCGGCGGTGGGCTGAGTGCCGCGGCCCGGGACCAGATGCTCGTCGGTGGATGCGCCCTTGCCGTCGCACAGATGCAGGTGCACCAGACCGTCGCCCATACGCCGGGCCATGTCCATCGCATCGGTGCCTGCCGTCGCGGTATGGCTCAGATCGAGCGTGTAGTGCGCATGATCGCCGTCCAGCGGGTCATACGACGGCGCGAAAGCGGAGATGCCCGGGCCCGGCCTGCCACCGCGCTTGCGCATCCGCTCGATCGACGTGCCGCCCGCCCCGAAAAACCGGTCGGCGCGGAACGGGAACATGTTCTCCACCGCCACCAGGACCTCGCTGTCGGCCTCCAACTGGGCCACCTGCTCGCTGAACCCCTCGGCGTAGCGGCGCTGCCAGCGGAACGGTGGATGCACGACGACGGTCTGCGCACCCAACTCCTCGGCGGCACGGACGCTGCGTTCCAGCTTCGGGATCGGGTTGGAACCCCACACCCGCTGTGAGATCAGCAGACAGGGCGCGTGCACCGACAACACCGGCACGCCGTAGTGCGCCGACATCTTGGCGACGGCCTCGACATCTTGGCTGACCGACTCCGCCCACACCATCAGCTCGACACCGTCGTAGCCGAGGCGGGCGGCGTACTCGAACGCGGCCTCCGTCCTCAGCGGATAGACCGAGGCGGTGGACAGACCGATCTTGATGGCTGGGCGCACGACCTAATTGTGTACTGAGGCCCGATCGCTCCTCGCGTGCGCGGTGGCTGTTTCGCTCCTCGCGTGCGCAGTGGCTGATTCGCTCCTCGCGTGCGCGGCAGCCTAACTCGCCTGCAGCAGTGCCAACGGCCCGAAGGTCACCAGCGCTCCGACCGCCACCGCGGTCAGCGTGCTGCCGATGTCCTCGGTCTTGCGAACCACCCGCACGCCACCGGCCAGGCCGAGGATGACCAGCACCCCGAGCACCAGCGCGACGATGGTGTTCCACTTCCACAGCTGATCGAAGGCGACGAAAAGGCCGGCGCCGAAGGCCACCGCGATCACGCACTGACCGACGATCCACAGCCCGCGAACCAGCGGGGAGGCCGGCTGCTGCTCCTCGTCGAATTCGTCGTGCTCGTCGAAGTCGTCGACGCCCTGCGACAGGTCCTCGTCGTGTTCGAGATCGATGCCGTCACGGCCCCGGGAACGCCGCGCCTGCTCATCGGCCACGGACCCTCCGCCGAACAACGGCCCGAGTGACGAGTACGAACGATCTCCGTAATCGTCGCCGTAGTCGTCGCCCGCGTAGTCGTCGTACACGGTGTCGTCGACAGAATCCACGCCGTGCAGGTCGTGGTCATCGGGCTCGACCAACGCCTCGGCCGGCCCTGCCGCGGCATCCGCGTCAAGGTCGTAGAGGGGATCCGGGCTCATCCGCTCGGCACCGGTCCCCGACGGTCGGTAGTCACGCGCCGCCTTTTTGGGCTGCCCGCGGCGGGGACGCGGCCGGAACTCGACAGGCTCGGGGTCGGCATCGCGCGCAGCCAGGTGCGCGTCGTAGTCGTCCTCGGCCTCGCCGCGCACCACGTCGGGTTCGGCCGGCCTGATGGGCGGCTTGACTCGTGGGGGCCGGGGGCCGCCGTTGCGGACCCGCGGCTCTTCGCGGGGTTCGCGGGGCTCGCGGGGCTCGCGGGGCTCGTCCAGGATGGGCGCCACGACGGCGGTGTCGACCAGTGGGTCAGGCGCGGGAACCGGCGTATCGAGGAGTTCGTCCTCCATGTCATCGGTGATGACGGGGATCTCGCCGGTGAGCTCGGCGACCGTCACCGAGTCGCTGTTACCGCGCCGACGCCGACGGCGACCGCCCACCGGGGGTGCCCCGATCGTCCCGTTCTTTGCCAGCAACTCCGCGACCGAGATCGGTCGGGTGCCGGTTGGGCTGTTCTCTGGTCCTGTCATACCGTCATACCTATGTTGCCTTTGGGGCTAGCTTTTCCTTAACGTCCGGCGTCCCGCGCGTACGTCTCTACCAAGGCTGTGCCGTCGGCCTCGCTGTCGAGTTTCCGCAGAATCAATCCCTCTCGCAACGCCCAGGGGCAAATGTCGACGGAATCGATCTCCAGTGCTCGCATACTAGCCTCAGCTACCAAAGCACCGGCCACGATCTGTGGTGCCCTCTCGGCACTCACCCCTTCCAGTTCGGCACGGTCAGCCGCTGTCATCCTAGAGATGAAAGCTATGAGCTGTCTTAATCCGGCAGCGGTGAGGGTCCGCTTGACCCGTGGGCCTGCGCCCGACGGGGCCGCCCCGGTGAGTCGGGCCAGCGATCGGAAGGTCTTGGACGTGGCCACCGCGAGGTCCGGGTTCCCAGCCCGGCGCATGGTCGTACCGGCATCGGCGAGCTCGGTGGCCAGCCAGTCCCGCAGCATCGCGACCCGGCGCCGCCCAGGCGGGTCTTCGGCCAACCACTCCCTGGTCAGCCGGCCGGCGCCCAGGGGCAGCGACATTGCCACCTCGGGCTCCTCGTCGACCCCGGAAGACAGTTCCAGCGAGCCCCCGCCGATGTCGATGTTGATGATGCGGCCCGCGCTCCAGCCGTACCAGCGGCGCACCGCCAGGAACGTCAGGCGGGATTCGTCGACGCCGCTCAGCACGCCCAGGGAAACCCCGGTCTCAGCCCGAACCCTGGCCAGGACCTCCTCGGAGTTGGTGGCGTCGCGCACCGCCGAGGTGGCAAACGCCATCAATTCGGAACAACCCGAGCTGGTGGCGATTTTGGCGAACTCGTCCACCGTGGCCACCAGGCTGTCGGCGCCCTTGCGGGTCAGTTTGCCGGAGCTGTCGATCGCCTCGGCGAGTCGCAGCGCCGCCTTGGTGGAGCTCATCGGGGTCGGGTGTCCCCCACGGCGCGCATCCACCACGAGGAGATGAACCGTGTTACTCCCGACATCGAGCACGCCTAGCCGCACTGGACCAACCTAACCGCAGGCGACCAGCGCTCCGTGGCCGGACCTCCCCGAATCCGCGAGATGCGCCCGCCCGGGCTGTCTGACTTCCCACCGCCGGTAGTGCCGCGGTTGGGAAATGCGTTCCGCCGTATGCGAGTACCGTTTGCGCCGTGACAGATTTGCATCCCGGCGAAGTCGAACTCGACTTTGCCCGCGAATGGGTGGAGTTCTATGACCCGGAGGACGCGACCCACCTGATCGCGGCCGACATGACGTGGTTGTTGTCCCGCTGGACGTGTGTCTTCGGCACACCGGCCTGCAAGGGCACCGTCGAGGGCCGCCCGGACGACGGCTGCTGCTCGCATGGCGCGTTCCTCTCTGATGACGACGATCGGGCCCGGCTCGACGACGCGGTCAAACAGCTGACCGACGACGACTGGGAGTTCCGGGAGAAGGGCCTGGGCCGCAAGGGCTACCTGGAAGACGACGAGTACGACGGCAAGCCCAATCTGCGCACCCGAAAGTACAAGGGGGCGTGCATCTTCCTGAACCGGCCAGGTTTCCCCGGCGGCATCGGATGTGCGCTGCACAGCAAGGCCCTCAAGCTCGGTGTCGAGCCGCTGACCATGAAGCCCGACGTGTGCTGGCAGTTGCCGATCCGGCGCAGCCAGGAATGGATCACCCGGCCCGACGACACGCAGATCCTGCGAACGGTCATCACCGAATACGACCGGCGCGGCTGGGGCGAGGGCGGTGCCGACCTGCACTGGTACTGCACCGGTGATCCCGCCGCCCATGTCGGCGCCCGCCCGGTGTTCGAGTCCTACGGCCCCGAGCTCACCGCGGTGCTCGGCGAGAAGGCCTACGCCGAGTTGGCCGCGATGTGCCGGCGGCGCAGCGCCCTGGGTTTGGTCGCCGTGCATCCGGCCACCCGCGCCGCCGAGTAGCGCGGGGTTCAGCCCTCCAGCTTGTACCCGAGGCCACGCACGGTGACCAGGTGCACCGGGTTGGCCGGGTCGGACTCGATCTTGGAACGCAGCCGTTTGACATGCACGTCAAGGGTTTTGGTGTCACCCACATAGTCGGCGCCCCACACCCGGTCGATGAGCTGGCCACGGGTGAGCACCCGGCCACTGTTGCGCATCAGGTACTCGAGCAGGTCGAACTCCTTGAGCGGCAAGGTGATCTGTTCCCCGTTGACACTGACGACATGCCGCTCGACGTCCATTCGGACCGGGCCGGCCTCCAGCACGCCGTCACCGATCGCGCCGTCATCGGTGTCGGAGCCGCGGCGCAGCACCGCCCGGATCCGCGCGATCAGCTCGCGGGCCGAATACGGCTTGGTGACATAGTCATCGGCACCCAACTCGAGGCCGACAACCTTGTCGATCTCACTGTCACGCGCGGTGACCATGATCACCGGCACGCTGGATCGGGCACGCAGTTGCTTACAGACGTCGGTACCGCTCATCCCCGGCAGCATCAGGTCCAGCAGGACGATATCGGCGCCGGAGCGCTCGAACTCGGCCAGTGCGGAGGGACCATCGGCCACGACGGTGGCCTCGAAGCCTTCCTTGCGGAGCAGGAATGCCAGGGGATCGGCCAGCGACTCCTCGTCTTCAACGATCAACACGCTGGTCATTGGTCTCGCTAGTCCTCTCGGTCGTCTGAGTCGCCTGTGGACTCATCGGTTTCGGGATAGGCCGGAATCGACAGGGTGAATGTCGACCCGGTGCCCGGCTGACTCCACAGCCGGATGGTTCCGTTGTGGTTGGCGGCCACATGTTTGACGATCGCCAGGCCCAGCCCGGTGCCGCCGGTGGCGCGCGACCGGGCCTTGTCGACCCGGAAGAACCGCTCGAAGACCCGCTCCTGATCGGCCTTGGCGATTCCGATACCGCGGTCGGTGACCGCGATCTCGACACTGCCGCCCCGCCGGCGCCGGCTGACGGATATGCCGGATCCGTTGGGCGAGTACGCAATTGCATTGGACACCAGATTGGCGATGGCGGTCACGAGCAAAGTCTGGTCACCCAGCACCCGGAAGCCGGTCGGGGCGTCGGTGGTGATCGAGATGTCGGCCTTGTCGGCGGCCACCTTGTGCCGCGACAGCGCCTCGGACACCACGGTGTCGACGTCGACGGCCCCCAGATCGGGCAACCGCTCGGCACCCTGCAGCCGGGACAGTTCGATCAGCTCGCCGACCATGTCGGCCAGCCGCAGCGATTCGGCCACCATCTTGTCGGAGAAGCGACGCACCATGTCCGGGTCGTCGGCGGAGGCCTGCAGCGCCTCGGCGAGCACCCGCATGGCGCCCACCGGAGTTTTGAGCTCATGACTGACGTTGGCGACAAAGTCGCGCCGAGTGGCTTCCATCCGGGCGTGCTCGGACTGGTCGTCGGCGTAGACGACGGCGAAACGGCCGTCTTCGGCGGACAGCGGCCGCACCCAGCCGCGCACCGATATCCCCGAGCGTCCGGGGTGCGGCAACTTGCGTGGCGACAGATCGACGTCGATGGGCTGGCCGGTGACGAACACCTGCTCGGCTGCGCGCCAGGCTCGGTCGTCGAGCAGACGGTCACGCACCACGCCCAGCTCGGTGGCGCGGTCGTTGGCGTAGACGACGTCGTTGAACGAGTCGACCACGACGATGCCGTTGGGCGCTGCGGACACGATGTGCTGCAGCATCTGCGACACCGTCAGGCCGGCCTCATCAGCCTCGCGCTGCTGCCGCTTGGCCACGATTCGAGGGGCGACCACGGCGGCCACCCCCGCACCGACGATCAGCGCGAGCAACGACACGACCACCGTCAGCAGTAACGCCGACACCAAGCTCACGCGAAAATCGTACGCACACGGTGAACGTCATCGGTGCAACGTGCGGCCAAAACGGGACAAGTCACACCGACAAATACAGGAGTTCGGCTCTCGTTAACCCTCGGTAACCTGCTGTTTGCCCGTAAGCCCGAGTGTCCAGCGAACTATTTCTTGGCGCCTTGCGCGGCGACGGCGGCGGCCCCGGCAGCGGCGGCCTCGGGGTCGAGGTATTCACCACCCGCCACCAGCGGCTTGAGGTTCTCGTCGAGGTCATAGCGCAGCGGGATGCCGGTCGGGATGTTCAGGCCGACGACCTCCTCGTCGGACATCCCGTCGAGGTACTTGACCAGCGCACGCAGCGAGTTTCCGTGGGCGGCGATCAGGACGGTCTTGCCGGATTTGATGTCCGGCACGATGGCCTGCTCGAAGTACGGCACGAACCGCGCCACCACGTCGGCCAGGCATTCGGTCAGCGGGCCGCCGCCGATGTCGGCGTAGCGCGGGTCGGCGTCCTGACTGAACTCGCTGCCCTTCTCGATCGCCGGGGGCGGGGTGTCGTAGCTGCGCCGCCACGCCATGAACTGCTCTTCGCCGTACTTCTCCTTGGTCGCGGCCTTGTCCAGGCCCTGCAGCGCACCGTAGTGCCGCTCGTTGAGTCGCCAGTCGCGATGCACCGGGATCCAGTGCCGGTCGGCGGCGTCCAGCGCCAGGTTGGCGGTGGTGATCGCGCGGCGCAGCAGCGACGTGTAGACCACGTCGGGCAGTACGTCGTTCTCGACCAGCAGCTTGCCGCCGCGGACCGCCTCGGTGCGGCCCTTGTCGGTGAGGTCGACGTCGACCCATCCGGTGAACAGGTTCTTCTGGTTCCAGTCGCTCTCACCGTGGCGGAGCAGGATCAGCGTCGGCATGCGAGTGATCTTCTCACGAGCGCCGTCACCGCGGCCGAGCGTGGGTGCTGTGCACGTACCCGGGCGAATCCGTCTGCACGAGGCCCACGCTCACACCTGAACCTCAGCACAATCAGTCGTCGATCAGGTGCTCGAACGCCTCCAAGTTCTTCAGCGATTCGCCCCGCGAGACCCGCCACTCCCACTCTTTCTGGATCGACGAGCGGAAACCGAGTTCCAGCAAGGTGTTGAAGTCGGAGTCGACGGCTTCGAGCACCTGCCCGAGCACCCGGTCGATCTCGTCGGCGGTGACCGCTTCCAGCGCCATCCGGCCGACGAGGTAGATGTCGCCGACGTTGTCGAGGGTGTAGGCGACGCCGTAGAGCCTGCGGTTGCGTTTGAGCAGGAACCGGTAGACGCCTTCGAAGTTTTCGTCGGGCTTGCGGCAGACGAACGCCTCGACCCGCACCGAGTGCTCGCCGATGCTCAGGATGGTGTTGGTCTTGAGCTTCCGTTCCCCCGGGAGCTCCACCACGATGCCGGGCAGCCCGCCGCGGGCGCCCTCGTGCCGGTGGTAGACCAGCTCGTGCTCCTCGAGGGTGTCGACGATCAGCTGTTCGACACTCACGCCCGCACCCCGCGTCGCAGCGCGAACCGGCGTCCCGTACGGCGCGCGGACGGCCTGCGGTGCCGGGACCGGTAATCGCTCATCGCATGGGCGTAGCTGTTGAGCAGCGCATCGACGGTGTGCGCCCAGGAGAACTGCGCGGCGTGGGCCGCGGCGGCCAGGCGCAACGGACCCGGGTCGCGCTGCAGTACGTCATCGATCGCAGCCGCCCAGTCGTCGACGTCGTGCCCGTCGACCAGGGCTCCGCTGACACCGTCGGCCACCGCGACCGGCAAACCGCCGACCGCGGCCGCCACCACCGGTGTCCCGCACGCCTGGGCCTCGATCGCGACCAGGCCGAATGATTCGGAGTAGCTGGGCACCGCGACCAGATCGGCGGCGCGGTACACGTTGACCAACTGTTCGCGGGACTGCGGGGGCAGGAACGTCACCCGGTCGGTGATACCCAGATCGTCGGCAAGTCGAACCAAGGTGTCGGGCTCGGCCAGGCCACTGCCCGACGGCCCACCGGCGACGAGCACCCGGAGCCCGGGCAGTTTGGCGGCGGCACGCAACAGCACGTCGGGTGCCTTGAGCGGCTGGATCCGGCCCACGAACGCGACCACCTGCTCGTGCGGTGCAATGCCGAGCACTGCGCGTGCCGCGTCGCGATCACCCGGGGTGAAGGCATCCAGATCCACTCCCGGATGCACCACATCGATACGCCCCGGATCGGCGTGGTGAAGCGAAACCAATTGCTGCGCTTCATGTTCGGTGTTCACGATGAGGCGATCGGCCTCGTCGACCACCTGCTGCTCCCCCACCGCGCGCAGCGGTGGCTCAGGCGAATCACCGGCGGCCAGTGCGGCGTTCTTCACCGCGGCCAGGGTGTGCGCGGTGTGCACGAGCGGCACCGCCCAGCGGTCCCGGGCCAGCCAGCCGACCTGTCCGGACAGCCAGTAATGCGAGTGGACGACGTCGTAATAGCCGGGCTCGTGGGTTGCCTCGGCACGCAACACCCCCGCGGTGAACGCGCACAGCTGAGTCGGCAGGTCGTACTTGTCCAGGCCCTCGAACGGACCGGCCACCACGTTGCGCACCAACACCCCGGGCGCCACCGGCACCACCGGGGCATCCGACGACGAGGTGGCCCTGGTGAAAACCTCCACCTCGACGCCGCGCCGGGCCAGCTGCAACGCGGTCTGCAGCACGTAGACATTCATCCCGCCGGCGTCACCGGTACCCGGCTGCGCCAGCGGCGAGGTGTGTACGGATATCACCGCAACGCGGCGGGGAATCTCGAGGTCTGTGGCTAGACGCACAAAGACATGTCTACACCGCCGCCGATCGGCGGGTTTGAGCGCGCCGCATGGCGCCGATCGGATCCGCATAAAGGCCGCCTAGCGAAACAATGCCGGCACTGGCCTCCTGAACCCGGTTGCCGAAGGCCGTCAGCCGGATATCACGGGGGCCCAGCACCGAGCGGCGCGTGACAGCGTCCTCCACGACGGGCAGGCCTTCGGGGTATTCGGTGAAGGCCTGGCCACCGAGCACCAGATCGTCAGGGTTGAGCAGATCGCGCAGCAACGCCACGGCCTCGCCGAGCACCCGGGCCCGGTCCGCCAGCAGCTCGCGGGCCTTCTCCCCGGATTCCGAACCGCCCTGCCGGGCTACGCGCAGCACCGTCGACAGCGTCGAGGACGGGCCGTCGGCCGGGACGATCCGCAGCTTGCGGGCCGCGTTGAGCACCGCTTCGTCACTCACGGTGGATTCCAGTTGCCCTGAGCCGCCGAGCAATTCGGATTGCGCGGGCAGGCCCGCGATCGTGCCGGGCCCGCTGGCCGGCGAGTGCACGCGTCCGTCGATCGACAGCGCGTAGCCGACGGTCTCGCGGGCGTAGACGTAGAGGCTGGTCCGTGCCGGAGCGCCGGCGGCCTCCGGGGAGGAACGCCGTCCCCCCAGCAGCAGTTCGGCACCGGCCATCGCGTCCACGTGCGAGGCGACCGACACCGGCAACGCCAGCGCTTCGGCGAGCACCGGGCCCACCGGGGCATCGACCCAGCCCAGCCGCGGATGATCGAGATATCCGGTGGCACTGTCGACGACGCCACCGGCGGCCACCCCGACCCACAGTGGACGACGACGGTGCCAGCGGCTCAGGTACCGGCGGGCGCTGGAGGCCAACGTGGCCAACGCCGCGGACTGGGATCCCGACGGGGTTGGCGTCTCGACCACGTCGAGAGTGCGACCGAACAGGTCGGTGGCGACGATGCTGGTGGTGCGCGCACCGATGTGGATGCCGAGCGTCAGGTAAGGCTCGTGGTTGACCTCGACGGGCACGCGGGGCCGTCCGATGGCCCCGGAAACCGCGAGATCGGCGCGCTCACGCAGGATTCCGGCTTCCAGAAGTGCAGTGACCTGACGGTTGACGGTCGCGATGCTCAACTGCGTGAGCTGTGCGATGGCATCCCTGGCGATGGGCCCGCGGGTGCGGATGGCACTGAAGACCGATGCCGCGGCGGCGTCGGGCACCTTCAGCGACGGGGCGACGATGTGCAGCAGCCGCGACTGCGGGTAGCGCGAGGCCGCCGACAGCGACCGGGCACCCGACGAAGCAGAGGAAGCCGAGGAGTTACTGGAGCGCTTCCGAAGGGGAGCGGCGATGGCGGTGGTCACGTGAATGGTCCTTACTGGTTGTCGGCTGGTGGGGAGAGACCACACCTGGCGACTCAGCAGGACGGGAAAACGGTGTCCGGGTTCAGTCAGGCGCGGCGGGGTGCGCAACAACAACACGCACGCCGCGCGAAGCGGGACTGGAGACTTCCGGACACACGACGAACTTAGCACGCCATCTAATGTTGGGCAGATGACGACACCACAGTCAGACAAGCGAGTGGCAGTGGTTACCGGCGCCAGCGCCGGAATCGGTGCCGCGACGGCCAGATCCCTTGCCGCCCTAGGTTTTCACGTTATCTGTGCGGCCCGTCGAGCTGATCGGGTCCAGGCGCTGGCCGAGGAGATCGGCGGCACCGCGATTGTGGCGGACGTCACTGACCAGGACGCCGTCGACGCCCTGGCGGCGCAGCTGAACCGGGTGGATGTGCTGGTGAACAACGCCGGCGGGGCCCGCGGGCTGGAATCCGTCCTGGACGCTGACCTGGAGCATTGGCAGTGGATGTGGGAAACCAACGTGCTGGGCACACTGCGGGTCTCCCGGGCGCTGCTACCCAAGCTCATCGCCTCCGGCGACGGGCTGATCGTCACCGTCACCTCGATCGCGGCATTCGAGACCTATGACGGCGGCTCGGGATATTCGGCGGCCAAACACGCCCAGGGCGCCCTGCACCGCACGCTGCGCGGCGAGCTTCTCGGAAAACCGGTGCGGCTCACCGAGATTGCACCAGGTGCGGTGGAGACCGAGTTCTCGCTGGTGCGCTTCGACGGAGACCAGCAGCGGGCCGACAACGTGTACCGCGGCATCACCCCGATGGTGGCCGAGGATGTCGCCGAGGTGATCGGGTTCGTCGCGTCGCGACCCTCACACGTCAATCTCGACCAGATCGTGATCCGTCCGCGTGATCAGGCGCCGCACGGAAGGTTCAATCGCCGGGTGTGATGCACCGAAGGTTCCTCGTCGTCGGCTGCTCGACGATTTCGACATCACGGCTGCGCTTCTTCGCGGGTTAGCGACCCTCAAGTCGAAAACGGCGAACGGCTAACCGCCCGGCGTGGGCTTCGGCGGGGTCGTGGTCGTGGGCGTGCCGGACAGTGTCGGAGCGTCCGTCGGCGTCGCCGGGGCCGATGCAGGCAGATTCGTGGGCGAATCCTGCGTGGACAGCGCCGACATGGACTTCCACTCGTTCCAGTCCACCGCCCAGTCCCAGATATCGCCGTCGGCGTAGGACAGCTCGATCCGGGTACCGGTCACCTCGACCGGATCCCCGTACATCGCGCTGTTGAAGTACTGCTGGGAGTTCTCCAGGTTCAGGTTGATGCAGCCGTTGGTCACGTTGGTGTTGCCCTGCGAACCGATGCTGTTCGGGTTGCAGTGGATGAACTCGCCGTTGTTGGAGATCCGCACCGCGAAACGTTCGTGCACATTGCTGTACCCGGCGGCGGGGTTGGTCATCCAGAAGTCCTCGTACTTCTCGGTGACCACGTGGATGCCGCTGCGCGTGACGTTGCGGTCCAGGTCGCCCTCCCCGTAGCTGCAGGCGAAGTCCATGATCACCGCGCCGGATCCGTCGAGCACCTGGATGCGGTGGCTGGAGGCCTCGGCCTTGACCACCTGGCGGCGTCCGATCTCGAAGTCGAGCGTCGAGTCGGCCGCACCGTAGGCACCGTCACCGAAGCTGACGCCGTACAGCGGCGCCTTGACGCTCACCTTGGTTCCGGTCGGGTAGTACTCCCGGGTGCGCCAGTGCACGCGCGAGCCCCCGGCCTCGTCGGGCAGCCATGCCCAACTGCCCTCTACGGACGGCGTGGTGGTCACCTGAAGCGCTTTTTCGACGGTCGCCCGGTACTTGTCGTCGATCGCGGCGTCGAACTGCAGGATGATCGGCGCGGCCACGCCGACAACCTGGCCGTCGGCAAGCTGGAACTGACCGTTGACCTGTTTCTGCGGGGCGACGGTGGAGAACTTGCCCTGTACGGACTCGGCCTTGCCGTCCTGCCCCACCACGGATCCCGCCCACGTGTAGGTGGATTCGTAGCCAAGCGGTTCGGTGGCAGTGAACGCCGTGCGGTCACTGTTGAATTTGCCGGCGACGACCTTGCCGTTGGCATTGGTCAGGCTGACGCGCTGGAACACACCGTTCTCGACCTTCACTCCGACCGGCGCCGTCGGCAGCACGTCCTCGGAGTCGGCGGCAGGCTCGTAGGTCACCGTCGGCGCCGCGGTCCGCTCGGCCTCAGGGGCGGAGACGGACGATTCTCGCGAGCAGGCAGCCAACAGTCCGGCACCCACTCCGACGGTCAACACCGTCAGGGCACGCCGCCGATTGAACAACGGCGCATCCGCCTCTATATCACCGCCAGGGCTCACGTGGACCTAGGGTACTGATAGATCGCACCCAATCAGAATCGGTTCGGGGTGCAGCATGATCCCGAAGCGGTCCAAAACACCCGCCTGCACCGCTCTGGCCAGGGCAATCACATCGGCAGTGTTCGCCTCGCCACGATTGGTCAGAGCCAGGGCATGCTTGGTGGAAAGCCGCGCGGGAGCACCGTCACCGGGGTACCCCTTGCCGAACCCGGCGTGTTCGACGAGCCAGCCCGCCGCGAGCTTGACGCCGTCGGGCGCGGGGTAATGAGGCACCTGTCCGGCCGCCGCTTCCGGGTCAGCCCCGCCCGCCCGGACCGCCCGGCCCGCCCGGAACATGGCCTCGACCCGCTCGAACTCGGCCGGCGACACCACGGGGTTGGTGAAGAACGACCCGACGCTCCACGTGTCATGGTCTTGCGCGTCGAGCACCATCCCTTTGCCGGCACGCAACTGCAGCACGGCCTGGCGAACACGCATCGGGTCGGCCCGCTCCCCCGGTTCGACACCGAGCGCGGTGGCCAGTTCGCGGTAACGCAGCGGTGCACTTCGCCGGTCCGGGGCCCCATCCGCATTCAAGGCAAACTCGACTTCGAGCACGATGACGGCGTCGGAGCGTTTGAGGATGCTGGTGCGGTAGCCGAACTTGAGCTCTTCCGGTGCGGCCCAACGGACTTCACCCGTGCGCCGGTCGAGGAGCCGGACCCGGCTGATGGTGTCGGCGACCTCGGCCCCGTACGCACCCACGTTCTGCACCGGGGTGGCCCCGGCCGATCCCGGTATCCCGGACAGACATTCGAGCCCGCCCAGCCCGTGCTGCAGCGAGGCGACGACGACGTCGTCGAACACGGCGCCGGCCTCGGCGCGCACCAGGTCGCCCTCGACCGTGATCGCGGTGTTGGCCACGCGCACCACGGTGAGGTCCGGCATCGTGTCGGAGAGGTCGTCGGCCAGCACCACGTTGGATCCGCCGGCGAGCACCAGGATGGGGTCGGATACCGCCCGCAGGACATCGATGAGCTGATCGGTGCTGGTGCAGGTGAGCACCCTGCGCGCCACCGGACCGACCCGCAGCGTGGTCAGCGGGGCCAGCGCAACCGACTCGGCGATCGCGACACCGGCAACATACGAACTGACCACGGGCCGTAACGGTAGCCTGACCAGCTATGCCGCGATCATTCGACATGGCCACCGACTACGAAGCCGGCGTCGAACAGGTCCACCGGGCATTCGCCGACGAACGGTATTGGCTGGCACGGCTTGCCGATTCGGGGGCCGACCAAACCGCGCTCGACGCCCTGACCGTGACCGACGACGGCGATATCGAGGCGGCCACCACGCAGATCCTGCGCGCAGGCCGGCTGCCCGGGCTGGTGTCGCAGTTTCACCGCGGCGATCTACACATCCGGCGCGAGGAGCATTGGGAGCCGATCCGAGACGGCGTATCTCACGGCACGGTGCAGGGCTCCGTCACCGGGGCGCCGGTGTCCCTGTCCGGAACCGCGACGCTCGCCACGACCGGCGGCGGGTCCCGGCTGTCGGTGCACATCACGGTCGAGGTGAGAGTGCCGCTCGTCGGCGGCAAGATCGAGAGTTTCATCGGCGCGCAGCTGGTCGACCTGTTGACCGCCGAGCAACGGTTCACGTCGGTGTGGATCACCGATCGCGGCTGACCCCGCCGGTACCTTCGGTAGCCATGAGCCGCTCCCGGCAGTCGACGATGTCGTTCGACGCACCCGCCGAAACGATCTACGCCGTGTACGCAACCGGCGCGTACTGGCAGGCCCTGATGGACCGGTACGACGACCTGACACCCGGAAAATCCGACATCACGGCCTTCAGCTCCGACGAGGGCGGGATCGCGGTCGAGTTCCGGCAGGTTCTGCCGCGCGCGGAGTTACCCGCGATCCTGCGGTCGGTGATTCCGCTCGACCTCGCCATCACCCGTAAGCAGTATTTCGGCCCCTTCGATCCGAACGGCGCGAACGGCCACTACACCGCGTCGGTTTCACACGCACCGGGCCGGCTCGATGGCCGTTATGTTCTCACCGGGGTCTCCGCGGGCAGCCGACTGCAGGCCGAAAGCACGTGCAAGGTGCCGATGCCCCTGGTCGGGGGCAAGCTCGAAGACCTGGTCCTGCAGTCCGTAAACGACGTGTTCACCATCGAGGGGGCGTTCACCGCTGAATGGATCGCCGAGCACGTCTAGGCCCGTCGGGGCGGTCACCCGCGGCACCACCGGGTACAACCGGCTGCGCCGCAGCGACCGTTGGCTGGTGCACTCGCCGCGGGTGCGCAGCGTGTTGCGGGCCGCGGCCGATCCGCTCGTGGTCGACCTCGGATACGGCGCGCTGCCGGTGACCACGCTCGAATTGGCGGCGCGGCTGCAATCGGTTCGTCCCGACGTGCGCGTCGTCGGCCTGGAGATCCACCCCGAACGCGTGGCCACCGCCCGGGCGATGGCCGGCGGCAGCGACGTGCACTTCGCCCTCGGCGGGTTCGAGTTGGCCGGGCTGCGTCCCGTGCTGGTGCGGGCGTTCAACGTGTTGCGTCAGTACCCGGTCGAGGCAGTGCCCGAAGCGTGGGCGACGATGTCGCGCCGGCTCGCTCCCGGTGGGCTGATCGTCGACGGAACGTGCGACGAGCTGGGCCGCAGATGTTGCTGGGTGCTGCTGGACGCCGACGGGCCGGTGAGCCTCACGCTGGCGTGCGACCCGTTCAGCATCGAGCGGCCGTCGGATCTGGCCGAACGGCTGCCCAAGGTGCTGATCCACCACAACGTCGAAGGACAGCCGGTCCACGCACTCCTGAGCGCCGCCGACCGGGCCTGGGCGAGTGCTGCCGGGCACGGCGTGTTCGGCCCGCGGGTGCGCTGGCGGGCCATGGTGGATCTGTTGCGCGCAGACGGTTTCCCCGTCGCCGCGGCGCGCCGCCGATTGCGTGACGGGGTGCTCACAGTCCCGTGGGCAGCCGTGGCGCCAGTAAGCTGAACCGCATGCGAATTGCCCTGGCGCAGATCGCCACCGGCACCGACCCGTCGTCGAATTTGGCCCTGGTCGATGAGTACACCCGGCGCGCCGCCGCTGACGGCGCCCGGTTGGTGCTGTTCCCCGAGGCCACGATGTGCCGGTTCGGGGTGCCACTGGGTCCCGTCGCCGAGGACCTCGACGGACCGTGGGCGACGGCGGTGCGCGAGATCGCCACACAGGCCGGGGTCGTCGTGGTGGCCGGGATGTTCGCCCCCAGCCAGGACGGGCGGGTCACCAACACCCTGATCGCGACCGGACCCGGGGTGGACGCGCACTACCACAAGATTCATCTCTACGACGCCTTCGGATTCGCCGAATCACGCACTGTCGCACCGGGTTTCGAGCCTGTGACGATCACCGTCGACGGGGTCACCGTCGGCCTGAGCACGTGCTACGACATCCGGTTCCCCGAGCTCTACGTCGAGCTGGCCCGGCGCGGCGCCCAGCTGATCACCGTGCACGCCTCGTGGGGATCCGGGCCCGGCAAGCTGGAGCAGTGGACCCTGCTGGCCCGGGCCCGGGCCCTGGACACCACCGGATTCATCGCCGCGGTGGACCAGGCCTATCCGGGTGATGAGATCGCCAAGGCCGGGCCGACGGGCGTCGGCGGCAGTCTGGTTACCTCCCCCACCGGGGAGGTTCTGGCCACGGCCGGCGGCGAGAGCGAGTTGCTGGTCTTCGACGTCGACCTCGATGCCGCCAACCAGGTCCGGCACACCATCGCGGTGCTGCAGAACCGCTCACAGTTCGCTCAGTTCGGTAAGGCACAATCGCTGGGGTGACCGATCCCTGGGCTCGCCCAACCGACCAGTCCCCGCCGGCGCCTTCGGCGGAGCAGCCACCGCAGCCGCCCCCGCCTGACCAGCCTCAGCAGCCATCCTCCGACGCTCCGGCCCCGCAGGAAACGTCGGCACTGGCGAAGGTCAAGAAGCTGCTGTCGGATCCGTTGTCGGTGGTGCTGGTCTTCGTGATCGTGGTGGCCCTGGTCGCCGCGGGTGTGCTCGGCGGCGAGCTGTATGCCCGCAGCCGGGCCGACAAGATCGTCGCCTCGATCGTGGGATGCATCGTGGATGACGGAGCCACGGCCTCATTCGACCCGCTGCCGCCATTCCTGATGCAGCACGTGACGGGGCACTACACGAACATCAACATCGAGACCGCGGGCAACCAGATCCGCGACGCCAAGGGCATGAAGGTCAAGCTGGGCATCGAGGATGTGCGCATCAAGGAGACCGCTGACGCCAGCGGCACCGTGGGCTCACTGGTCGCCGACATCACCTGGAACACCGACGGCATCCGCCAGACCGTGGCAGACATGGTCCAGTTGCCGTTCATCGGCTCGGCCATCTCCGATGTGCGGACCAATCCCTCCAACGGGACGATCGAGCTCAAGGGCATGCTCGGCACCATCACGGCCAAGCCCACGGTGGTCAACAAGGGCATCTCGCTGCAGATCGTCGACCTGAGCGCCATCGGCTTGTCCTGGCCGCGGGAGACCCTGCAGCCGATCCTGGACAAGTTCACCGCCCAGCTGACCGAGAACTACCCGATGGGGATCCACGCCGACAGCGTGCAGGTCACCGACAGCGGCGTGGTGGCGAAGTTCTCCACCACGAATGCGTCGATGCCCAAGGCCACCGAGGACCCCTGCTTCGACAAGCTCTAGGTTTCGGTGAGGCCGTCGAGCACTGCTCTGGTGCCCGACAGGCCGAGCCGGGTGGCCCCGGCGTCGAGCATCGCCACGGCCGCCTCGGCAGTGCGGATGCCGCCGCTCGCCTTGACGCCGATACCGTCGCCCACCGCGCGCGCCATCAGTTCGACGGCGCGGGCGGAGGCGCCTCCGCTGGGATGGAAGCCGGTGGAGGTTTTGACGAAGTCGGCCCCGGCGCCCACGGCGGCCCGGCAGACGTCCTGCAGCAACGCCTCGCTGGCGAACTCCAGCAGCGCCGCGGATTCGACGATGACCTTGAGCGTGGAACCGGGTACGGCAGCGCGCACCGCGGCGACCTCGGCGGCGGTGACCTCCAGGTCACCGGCCAGCGCGGCCCCGACGTCGATCACCATGTCGATCTCGGCGGCGCCCGCAGTCACGGCCAGTTGCGATTCGCGGGCCTTGATCTCGGCCAGGTGTTTGCCCGACGGGAAGCCGGACACCGCCGCCACTGCCAGGCCGGACGGGGCGACCCCGGCCGCGGCAGCCACCAGCGTCGGGGACACGCACACCGAGAACACCCCGAGGTCGGCGCCCTCGGCCACCAGTTTCGCGACGTCGGCCACGGTGGCCTCCGGCTTGAGCAGGGTGTGATCGACCAAGGCGGCTACCTGTGCACGGGTGTAACTGCCCATCAGAACGGTTCCTCGCTGCCGCCGGGATTGCACCCGCTGGCCAGCAGCACCTCGCGGGCGACCTCGGGCCGCCACGGCTCCAGATTCCAGCTGGTCTTACCGGGTTCGGCGAGTTCGGCGAACGTCCAGTGGCACAGGAACTGCTCACGCATCCCGGGGAGGTCGGCATCTGGGGACTGTGCCAGCACCTCGGTCCAGGCCTGGTCGGCCTCTGCGGCGCTGCCCGGCTGGTGGGTCAGCGCCCGGGCGGCGTCAGTGGGATAGACGCGCAGGCTGGACAGGTCGCCCCATTTGGCCCATTCGACGTGATCGACATAGACGTGGTCCATGGAGCCCGAGACAGGGTCGGCAGCAGCGGCGGGGGCCCAGGTCAGTGCCGCGCCCAGTGCGAGACATGCCGCGCCGAGCGCGGCCGGCGACGAACGCATCGAGTCAGCGTGACTTTCCCTGGATCTCGAGCAGTTTGGGCCGCACGTCGACGAGATAGACGCCGGTGGCGCAGGCGGAGATGACGGCGCCGAAGTCGCGCAGCAGCACCGCCAGCAGCAGGCCCACCCCGAGGATGGCCAGCCATACCGGCTTGGTCAGCTTGCCGGTAGCGGTATAGGCATCGGGGCGCTGCACAGCAGCGTGTACGAGGGCGTAGACACCCACGCAGAAGACGACGACGACGAGCGCAAAGACAATGACGCCCGCAAGGTTGGCGAGTTGCACCTCACCAGCCTATGCGGGCGTCATCATCAGCGTCGAGCGGCGGGCGTTGCGCCCGCCCTCAACACCGGTACTACTTCTGGGTGACCTTCTTGGCCGGAGCGGCCGTGGTCTTCTTGGCGGCCGGGGTGGCAGCCTTCTTGGCCGGAGCAGCCGGGGCCTTCTTGGCGGGAGCCTTCTTGGCGGGGGCGGCAGCAGCGGGCGCTTCCGCCTTCTTCTTCGGCAGCTCGACGCCGACCAGCTTGGCGGCACGCTCGCCGACCGCGCGGGTCTGGGTCGCCACGGTGCCCAGGGCATCCTGGGTCAGCTCGACGGCCTGGTCGGTGTAGCCCTCGACCCGGCTGGCGGCTTCTTCGATGGCCGGCTGGTTACGCAGGCGCTCGAGGGCGGCCTCGCCGCGCTCGACCAGCTTGTTGTAGGTCGCGGTGGCCTGATCGGCGTAGCCCTCGGCGGCCTTGCGCAGCTCGTCGGAGTTCAGCTTCTCGCGCAGCTCACCGAACTGGGCGGGCAGCTCTTCCTGCAGCTTGTTCAGGCGGGCACGGCTCTCCTCGACGCGGGCCTCCGCGTCGGTGCGGGCATCCTCGGCACGCTCGCGCAGGCTGGCGACGATCTCGTTGACCGTGGCCAGGGCCAGGTCGGCAGCGCCGACGGCGGCCAACAGCGGGGCCTTGAGGTCTTCGATGGTGGGCTGAGTCTTCTCGGTCATGCGAATTCCTTTCTCTCAGGTGGGCTTTTCGTGCGGATGGTTATCGGTCAGCGGGTGAGGTGTCAGTCGTCGTCTCAGATGTCTGCCCCTCACCTGCTTCGGCTTCGTTCTGCTGCCGGAACGATGTGTAGATGTCGAGCAGCACCTGCTTTTGCCGCTCGGTGATCCCCACGTCGTTGACGATGGCGTCGCGGACCTCGCTGGGCTCGCTGGGCTCCAAGATCCCGGCACGCACATAGAGGACTTCCGCGGACACCCGAAGTGCCTTCGCGATCTGGTTGAGCACGTCGGCGGACGGTTTCCGCAATCCCCGTTCGATCTGGCTCAGGTAGGGATTGCTGACGCCGGCCTTCTCGGCCAGCTGCCGAACCGATACCTGCGCCGCCTCACGCTGGGCCCGGATGAAGCTTCCGATGTCCTGCGCAGCGTTGGAGACGACAGCCGCGAGATTTTCGTCTTGCGCCATGTCATTCCCCTCGTAGGCCGTGTATCCGTTAACGACGAAATTCACGCTACGACGGGGTGCTAACTTTTGCAAGCACTAGTTAGCGCAGGTCAGAAGAGTAGTTGGGCTATCGAGTAGATGATCAGGCCCGCCAACGACCCCACCACGGTGCCGTTGATCCGGATGAACTGCAGGTCACGACCCACATGGAGCTCGATCCGGCGGCTCGCCTCGTCGGCATCCCACCGTTCGATGGTCTCGGTGATGATTGCTGTGATCTCGGTCCCATACTCGGCGACCAGGTGTTTTGCCCCCCGGACGATCCAGCTGTCGACCTTGTCGCGTAGCTCGGCATCGTCACGCAGCGACTCCCCGATACGCATCACCGAGTCAGCGATCCGGGTACGCAGCGCCGACGACGGGTCGTCCACCGACTCGAGGATGATCCGCTTCGCCGCCGCCCACGCGGTTTCGGCCGCCCGCGTCACCTCGTCGCGGCCCATGATCTGTTCCTTGACGTTCTCGGCGCGCTGGATCGTCGCCTCGTCGTTCTGCAGGTCGTCGGCGAACTCGAACAGGAACCGGGTGGCCGAGCGACGCAGCTCGTGGTCGGGATTACGGCGCACCTTGTCGGTGAAGTCCATCAGCTCCCGGTGGATCCGGTCACCGACCAGATGGTCCACCCAGCGCGGCGACCAGGTCGGCGAATCCCGCTCGATCACCCGCTCGATCACCTCACCGGAGTTCAGCGACCACTGGAACGCCCGGTCGCACAACAGCTGGATCAGCGCTTCCTGACGGCCCTCCTGCAGCAGTGTGGACAGCACCCGGCCGATCGGCGGGCCCCATTTGGGCTCGGCGATCCGCTTGACGATCATCCGGTCCAGTACGTGCTGGACGTCTTCGTCGCGCAGCATCTCGACCCCGACCCGCAGCACGGTCGACGCCTCGGCGGCCACCCGCTCGGCATGCGGACGGTCACACAGCCACTTGCCCAACCGGCCCGCCACCTGGGCATCGTGCAGTTTCGTCGCGATCACCTCGGGAGACATGAAGTTCTCCCGGACGAACATGCCCAAACCCTCGCCCAGCTGGTCCTTCTTGCGCTTGATGATGGCCGTGTGCGGGATCGGCAGACCCAGCGGATGCTTGAACAGCGCGGTCACGGCGAACCAGTCGGCAAGTGCGCCGACCATGCCCGCCTCGGCTGCCGCGCGCACATATCCGATCCATGGCGCCGCACCCAGCCCTGCCGCGCCCCGCGACTGCGCCCACGTGCACAAAAGAAAGATCACGGTTGCGCCGACCAGGAAACTCAGCGCAACCAGCTTCATTCTCCGCAAACCCCGTTGGCGTTCGGCGTCGGCAGCGCTGTCCGCACCGGCCAGCGTCTCGGCAAAACTCTGCCGCGGGCCGGCAAGCGCGCGGACTCCCGCGTCGGTTCGATGTGCCACGTTTCCATCTTGCGCTATCCCGGCGACTGACGGTCTGACCCTGGAGCCGGTATACGCAGATTCGCCGTAGTATCAAGTGGAACTAGGGAATGGGACTACTGCGACTGTGGCACAGACTCCGCCGGTGACGGTGAAGACCGATGGACGCAAACGGCGCTGGCACCAGCACAAGGTGGAGCGGCGCAACGAATTGGTAGACGGCACCCTGGAAGCAATCCGGAGCCGGGGCAGCAACGTCAGCATGGACGAGATCGCGGCCGAGATCGGCGTGTCCAAGACCGTGCTGTACCGCTATTTCGTCGACAAGAACGATCTCACCACCGCCGTCATGATGCGGTTCGCCCAGACCACCCTGATCCCGAATATGGCTTCGGCCCTGTCCTCGAACCTCGACGGGTTCGACCTGACCCGCGAGATCATCAAGGTCTACGTGGAAACCGTTGCGGCCGAGCCAGAGATCTATCCGTTCGTGATGGCCAACAACTCAGCCAGCAAGAGCAAGGCCGTCGCCGATTCCGAGCAGATCATCGCGCGCATGCTGGCCGTGATGCTGCGCCGCCGGATGGCCCAGGCCGGCATGGACACCCGCGGCGCCGAGGCGTGGGCGTTCCACACCGTCGGCGGGGTCCAGCTGGCCACCCACTCGTGGATGTCGAACCCGCGGATGACCGCCGATGACCTGATCGATTACCTCACCATGCTGTCCTGGAACGCACTGTGCGGCATCGTCGAAGTCGGCGGCTCGCTGGAGAAGTTCAACTCACTGCCGCACCCGTCACCGGTTTTACCGCCGCAACTGCTTGACTGAACGGGTGACCGACAAGGACCTGCCTACGCTGTGGACCCACGAACCACATGACCAACTGGTTTTTCGTCCGGGCGACCAGGTTGCGCGCATCGACGCCAACGGCACTCCGGGATTCCGGGGCAACAAGAGCGATGCGCCCACCCTGCAGACCGAACGCAATCTGAGGTTGGCCTCGCTGCAGGAAATGCTCTACGCCCGCTCCAAGAGCGGTGACGACAACCGCTCGATTCTGCTGATCCTGCAGGGAATGGACACCGCCGGCAAGGGCGGCATCGTCAAACATGTTGTGGGAGCGGCGAATCCGCAAGGCATCCGGTACACCAGCTTCGGCAAGCCGACCGAGGACGAGCGCGCCCACCACTACCTGTGGCGGATTCGCAACGCCCTTCCGCCGGCCGGGCACATCGGGGTGTTCGACCGTTCGCACTACGAGGACGTGCTGATCGTCCGCGTGCACAACCTGGTACCGCCGGACGTCTGGGGCGCCCGCTACGACGAGATCAACGCCTTCGAACGCGAATTGGTCGACGCCGGCACCACATTGGTGAAGGTGGCCATGTTCGTCTCACTCGCCGAGCAGAAGGAACGCCTGGCCGAGCGGCTCGAACGGCCCGAGAAGTACTGGAAATACAACCCGGCCGACATCGACGAGCGACTGCTGTGGCCCAAGTACCAGGAGGCCTACCAGGCCATGCTGGAGAAGACGTCGACCGACTACGCGCCGTGGCACATCGTGCCGTGTGACAGGAAGTGGTACAGCCGGCTCGCCATCACCGAACTGCTCATCGAGGCCCTCAAGGGTCTCAACATGTCGTGGCCGCCGGCGGACTTCGACGTCGAGGTGGAGAAGAAGCGGCTGGCGGACGCCTGAGTTCGCTCGGGTCTGGTTGCGCCGAGATGGAATCCAGGGACAAATACCTCAGGCGCTTCGGATCTGGGATCCGAAGCGCCTGAGGTGAAAGAGCGAAACTACTTGACCAGCGTGAACTGGCCGATGTTGGTGATGCCGCGACGGAAGAAGTCGGCGCAACCGGTCAGGTACTTCATGTACCGGTCGTAGACCTCCTGGCCCTGCATGGCGATGGCCTCGTCCTTCTTGGCTTCGAGGTTGGCCGCCCACATGTCCAGCGTCCGCGCGTAGTGCGGCCGCAGCAGGTGGGTGCGCTCCAGCTTGAAGCCCGAGCCGTCGGCCAGCTTCTCGATGTCCTCGACCGCAGGCAGCTGCCCACCGGGGAAGATCTCCTCGCCGATGAACTTCATGAACTTCAGGTCGCTGATCGTCAGCTTGATGTTGTTCTCACGGAAGAACTGCTGGGTGTGCGCCAGGATCGTGTGCAGCAGCATCCGGCCGCCGTTCTCCGGCAGGATGCTGTAGGCCCGCTCGAAGAACACCGGGTAACGCTCCTGCTTGAACGCCTCGAACGCGCCGATCGACACGATGCGGTCGACGGGCTCGTTGAACTCTTCCCAGCCCTGCATCCGGATCTCGATGCTGCGGTTGGTGTCGATCTTGGCGAGCCGCTCACGGGCATACTCCGACTGAGCCTTGCTCAGCGTGATGCCGATGACGTTGACATCGAACTTGGTGACGGCGCGCTCCAGGGCGCCACCCCAGCCACAGCCGATGTCGAGCAGCGTCATGCCCGGCTTGAGGTCGAGCTTGCCCAGCGCGAGGTCGAACTTGGCGTTCTGCGACTCCTCGAGGTTCATGTCCTCGCGCTCGTAGTAACCGCAGGTGTAACCCATGGTCGGACCGAGCCACAGGGCGAAGAACTCATTCGAGATGTCGTAGATCGACTGCGACTCCTCGTAGTACGGAGCAAGATCGGACTCGACGTTAGACATACGAAAAATTACCTCTTTGCGTTTCTGCTGCTGACGACCGTTGGGTTTGGGGCCGACATACGTTCTTACATGCAGACTCTATTGAGCGAGCCGGCAGGCCCTACTGTGGGTAGACTAGCTAAGCCTCGGCCATAGTGCCAGCGCGGCCCTTCTCAGTACTTGTAGAAGCCCTGGCCCGATTTCTTGCCCAGCTGTCCCGCCTCCACCATGCGCAACAGGAGCGGTGGCGCGGCGTACAAAGGCTCTTTGAACTCGTCAAACATCTTGTCGGCGATGAGCTTCAGGGTGTCCAATCCGACCAGATCGGACAGCCGCAGCGGCCCCATCGGATGCGACAGCCCGGCCACCACTGCTTTGTCGACATCTTCGATTGTGGCAAAGCCACCCTCGACCATCCGGACCGCTGCCAGGAGGTAGGGAACCAGCAACGCGTTGACCACAAAACCGGACCGGTCAGAACAACGGACAACCTGTTTTCCGAGAACCGTGCCGGCGAATTCCTCGACGCGCGCCGACGCGGCTTCCGAGGTCACCAGGGTGCCGACCAATTCGACCAGCGGCAACACCGGAACCGGGTTGAAAAAGTGCAGGCCAAGGACCCTGGCAGGATTCTGTGTAGCTGCTGCGAGTTTCATGATCGGGATGCTCGAGGTGTTGGAGGCGAGCACCGCGTCGGGGTCGGTGATCACGCGATCCAGGTCGGCGAAGATCTTCGCTTTGACGTTCTCGTCTTCGATCACGGCCTCGATGACCAGTTGCCGGTCGGCCAGATCGTCGATCGTGGTGGTGAACTTCAGCTTGTCCAGCGCGGCGTCCTTCTCCCGCTCCGTGACCTTGCCCGAGCTGACGGCACGTTCGAGCGATTTGGTGATGCGGTTACGGCCCGCGGTGACCAGTGCGTCGGTGGTCTCGAACACCAGCACGTCGACGCCGGCTCGTGCGGACACCTCGGCGATACCCGCGCCCATCTGGCCGGCACCGATCACGCCTACTCGTTCAATTTGATTGCTCACTACTTCACTTTCTCAGTACGCGGATACGCAACAGGCCCCGCCCAAGAATTCTGAGCGGGGCCCGTGCTGTCAAGCCGTGTCAGTACCGCGAGCAGACGCAAACTCGTCCATTTCGGGACCGAAACGTGCGAGTTTGTGTCTGCTCAGCGGATGCGGCCTAGTGGAACTGACCCTCTTCGGTGGAACCGGCCAGGGCGGTGGTCGAGCTGGTCGGGTCGACGGTGGTGGCGATCCGATCGAAGTAGCCGGCGCCGACCTCGCGCTGGTGCTTCGTGGCGGTGTAACCGCGCTCCTCGGCGGCGAACTCGCGCTCCTGCAGCTCGACGTAGGCCTTCATCTGCTCGCGGGCGTAGCCGTGGGCCAGGTCGAACATCGAGTAGTTGAGGGCGTGGAAGCCGGCCAGCGTGATGAACTGGAACTTGAAGCCCATCGCGCCCAGCTCGCGCTGGAACTTGGCGATGGTGTCGTCGTCCAGGTGCTGCTTCCAGTTGAACGACGGCGAGCAGTTGTAGGACAGCATCTGGTCCGGGAATTCGCTCTTGACGCCCTCGGCGAACTTCTTCGCGAGCTCGAGGTCCGGGGTGCCGGTCTCCATCCAGATGAGATCCGAGTACGGCGCGTAGGCCTTCGCACGGGCGATGCAGGGCTCGAGGCCGTTCTGCACGCGGTAGAAGCCTTCCTTGGTGCGCTCACCGGTGATGAACGGACGGTCCCGCTCGTCGACGTCGGAGGTGATCAGCGTGGCGGCCTCGGCGTCGGTCCGGGCGATGACCAGCGTGGGCACGTCGGCGACGTCAGCGGCCAGACGGGCCGAGGTCAGGGTGCGGACGTGCTGCTGGGTCGGGATCAGCACCTTGCCACCGAGGTGGCCGCACTTCTTCTCCGAGGCCAGCTGGTCTTCCCAGTGCGAGCCCGCGACGCCGGCGGCGATCATGGCCTTCTGGAGCTCGTAGACGTTGAGCGCACCACCGAAGCCGGCCTCACCGTCCGCGACGATCGGGGCGAGCCAGTTCTCGACCGAGGTGTCGCCCTCGACCTTGGCGATCTGGTCGGCACGCATCAGCGCGTTGTTGATGCGGCGGACCACCTGCGGCACCGAGTTGGCCGGGTACAGGCTCTGGTCGGGGTAGGTGTGGCCGGACAAGTTGGCGTCGCCGGCGACCTGCCACCCGGACAGGTAGATGGCCTTCAGGCCGGCACGCACCTGCTGGACGGCCTGGTTGCCGGTCAGCGCGCCGAGCGCGTTGACGAAGTCCATGTCGTGCAGCTGCTCCCACAGCACCTCGGAGCCGCGGCGGGCGAGGGTGTTCTCCTCGACCACGGAGCCCTGCAGGGCAACCACGTCGGCCGGGGTGTAGGTACGGGTGATGCCCTTCCAGCGGGGGTTGTGATCCCAGTCGTGCTGGATCTGCTCCGGTGACTTGGGGGTGCCCACGGTCGACATAGGACTGCTCCTTCGGTTGTTAAGTCCGCTTGTTCGGCCACTGGGCGCCTTCAACTTGTTAACGCCGAGCAGCTTTACTCTTGTGCTCACACGACGATGGCACAGCACATATCCGCAGGTCCACCCGTTTCATCTGCCAATTTTCGCCAAAGCGCCAGGCTAACTTGCAAAGGTTGCGAAGAAATATGATGGCTGTACCGGTTCAGAAGCTACCGACGGGTAGCCCAAAGGCGCAGGTCAGTACGCTCGTACTGTTAAACCTGGCGGGGTCAGAGCGAGAACAGTGAGGCGATCGCTTTTGTCTCGTCGCCGACGGCATATGTGAGCGTTCTAACAGTGCGGTCGGTGAGCTCTTCGCCGAATTTGTCGGTCGATCCGGCCGGGTGGACGTGCGACAGGATCTCGAGTTTCTCGCCGAGGGCCACCGCGGCATCGTGCTCGATGGTCACCCGCAGCGGCTTCTCCAGCAGCTCGGGGTGGGAGTACAGGTAGTCCTCGATCACCGTCCAGTACACCGAGTTGTTCATGTGGTCGAACAGGTCGATGTCGGACACCCGCACCGGGTATTCGCGGATCTCTGCGGCATCCTCACGGCTGCCGGCCTTCAGGTAGGACTTCCAGCGCAGCCTGGACTCGTCGGTGGTGCGGCGCAGACCGGACAGGAAGTCGTCAGAGATACGGGAAGGCCCCTGCGTCTCCCGGTTGATGTGGATCCAGAACGCCTCGGACTCCATCAGTCCGCCCTTGCGCCCGTCGATACGCACCCGCATCTCGCACCACCGGTTGGACGTTCCCGAACACCACCGCCGCATCCGCAGGATGTCGCCGCCGATGATGGGCCGGATCAGATCGATCATCGTGCGCCGCACGATCCACGCGGGGTGGACGTCTTCGTAGCCCATCTCCCGCAGTTGGTCCTGGCCGATGTCCTGAATGTGTCGGCAGGCGCCGTCGAAACGCAGCCGCCCGTCGCGGTCGACATCGGCCATCCGCAGCGGCCATTCCCGGTCGAAGACGTCGGGATGGGGATCGGGCACCGGCATCATCACCTTGTTCAGCCCGGTGGTCGAATTCTGCGCGGTACCCGCCATGATCATCTCCAGTCGCTATCGCCTGAGCCGATCATGCCAGGCAGCCCGATACTGCCAGTAGTAGCTGAACTGCTAAGAATGCAAAGGCCGTCTTCACATTCTTGTTAGGCTGTTTGACGTGGCAAAAACGTTCGTCGGGTCACGCGTGCGGCAACTGCGGAGCGAGCGTGGATTCAGCCAGGCGGCGCTGGCCCAGATGCTGGAGATCTCCCCCAGTTACCTCAATCAGATCGAGCACGACGTGCGGCCGCTCACCGTGGCAGTGCTGCTGCGCATCACCGAGGTTTTCGGGGTGGACGCGACGTTCTTCGCGCCGCACGACGACACCCGACTGGTCGCCGAGATGCGCGAGGTGGCGATGGACCGCGACCTCGGCGCCGACATGGATGTCGCCGAAGTCGCCGACATGGTGGCGGCCTACCCGAATTTCGCCCGGGCGATGGTCAACCTGCACCGTCGGTATCGCTTGACCACCACGCAATTGGCGGCCGCCACCGAGGACCGCTACTCCGACGGCAGCGGCAGCGGTTCGATCACCATGCCGCACGAGGAAGTGCGGGACTACTTCTACCAACGGCAGAACTACCTGCATCAGCTCGATGCCGCCGCCGAAGATCTGACCGCCAAGATCCGGATGCACCGCGGTGACCTCGCCGGCGAGCTGGCCAACCGGCTGACCACCGAGCACGGGGTACGGATCGTGCGACGCATCGATCTGGGCGACACCGTGCTGCACCGCTACGACCCGGCCACCAAGACCCTGGAGATGGGCAATCATCTCTCCCGGGGCCAGCAGGTGTTCAAGATGGCGGCCGAACTGGCCTTCCTGGAATTCGGCGATCTCATCGACAAGATGGTCGACGAGGGCATGTTCACCAGCGTCGAATCCCGCACCCTGGCTCGGCTCGGGCTGGCCAACTACTTCGCCGCGGCGACCGTGCTCCCCTACCGCCAATTCCACGATGTCGCCGAGAATTTCCGCTATGACGTGGAGCGGCTGTCGGCGTTCTACTCGGTGAGCTACGAGACCATCGCACACCGGCTTTCCACCCTGCAGCGCCCTTCGATGCGGGGTGTGCCGTTCTCCTTCGTCCGAGTCGACCGCGCCGGAAATATGTCAAAGCGCCAGTCCGCCACCGGCTTTCACTTTTCATCTTCTGGCGGCACCTGCCCGCTGTGGAACGTCTACGAGACATTCGGCAATCCCGGCAAGATCGGCGTGCAGATCGCCCAGATGCCCGACGGCCGCAACTACATGTGGGTGGCTCGCACCGTGGAGCGTCGCGCCTCACGCTACGGCCAGCCCGGAAAGACCTTCGCGATCGGCCTGGGATGTGAACTGCGCCATGCACACCGGCTGGTGTACTCCGAAGGCCTCGATCTCTCCGGCGAGGTGGCAACCCCCATCGGCTCCGGTTGCCGCGTGTGCGAACGCGACAACTGCCCGCAACGCGCGTTCCCCGCGCTCGGTAAGGCCCTGGACCTCAACGAACACCGCTCGACGGTGTCGCCGTATCTGGTGCGTCAGCCGTAGCTGCCCGGCGAGATCGCCCGCCGCTTTCTGCCCCTGGGCCGTGGCGACGGCCGATCAGCAGCCCGGCTGAAGAAACCGGTGCGCACACCCCGGCCGCTCCGCCTGTGCCAGACTCGGCTGGGTGAGTGCACTCGAGCCGGCCCGCATCGCGCCGGGCGGATTCCGCGAGCTGGGCCCGGTCAATTGGGCCATTGCCAAGCTGGGCGCCAGGGCCATCCGTGCGCCCCGGTTCACCTTGATGAACGTACTGGGCCAGCACAAGCTGTTGTTCCTGGCCTGGCTGCCGTATTCCGGGCTGCTGCTCGGCCCCCTGGGCAAGTTGCCGCGTCAGGATGCCGAGCTCGTCATCCTCCGGGTGGGCCATCTGCGTGATTGTGAATACGAGCTGCAGCAGCACCGCCGGCTGGCCCGCAGCCGCGGCGTCGACGCCGAGACCCAGGCCAGGATCTTCGAGGGTCCCGACGCCGAGGGCCTCACCGACCGTCAGCGGGTGTTGATCACCGCGACCGACGAGTTCGTCGTCACCCGCTCCGTCTCCGCGGAAACCTGGGGCGCGCTGTCCACCCTGCTCACCAAGCAGCAGCTCATCGAATTCTGCATGCTGGCGAGCCAATACGACGGCCTGGCCGCCACCATGACGACGCTCCGGATCCCGCTGGACTTCCCCGACTGAGTGATTTCGGTGCATCCGGTAACGGCCGGCGTTACCGGATGCACCCAAATCGCATCAGAGGTAGGTGACCCCGAGCAGCACGAGGGAGAAGATCACCGGGGACACCGGCAGCGCCCACAGGAACGCCGCCCAGGTGTGGGATTTCTGCTGGTACTTGCGCCGGCCGAAGTAGGCGCCCGCGGCCCCACCGATGAACGACAAGGCAGCGACCAGCAGCACCCAGATGTTGACCCGGGAGCCTTCGGTGGCCAATGTGATGGCGGCCAGCCACAGGATGTGGCCGACCACCAATCCGGCTATGCCGGCGACGATTTCGTTTCTCAAAAGTTGATCATGTGGCCGGCCAGACCGTGGAAGCACTCCTGCAGCGCCTCCGACAGGGTCGGGTGGGTGTGCACGTTGCGGGCCAGCTCGTGGGCGGTCAAATCCCACTTCTGCGCCAAGGTCAACTCCGGCAACAGCTCGGAGACATCCGGCCCGATCAGGTGCCCCCCGATCAGTTCGAGGTGCTTCTTGTCGGCGATCAGCTTCACGAAACCGGTCGGATCCGCCAAGCCGTGCGCCTTGCCGTTGGCGGTGAACGGGAACTTGGCGACGACGACGTCATAGCCCTCGGCCTTGGCCTGCTCCTCGGTGAGCCCGAAGCTGGCCACCTGCGGCTGACAGAACGTGGCGCGCGGCATCATCCGGTAGTCGCCCAGCGCCAGAGTCTCTGCGCCGCCGATGGTTTCGGCCGCGACAACACCTTGGGCCTCGGCCACGTGGGCCAGCTGCAGCTTGCCGGTGACGTCGCCGATGGCGTAGATCCCCGGCACATTGGTGCGCATGTAATCGTCGATGCCGATGGCCTTGCGATCGGTCAGCGCCACGCCTGCGGCCTCCAGGCCGTAGCCCTCGACGTTGGGCCCGAAACCGATGGCCTGCAGCACCTTGTCGGCCTTGAGCTCTTCGGACTTGCCGTCCTTGCTGACCGTCACGACAACGGGGCCCTCGCCCCCCTTGTCCGAGATGCCCTCGACCTTGGTACCGGTCAGGATCTTCACGCCCAGCTTCTTGTACTGCTTCTCGATCTCCTTGGAGACCTCGGCGTCCTCGTTGGGCAGCGCACGCGGCAGGAACTCGACGATGGTGACGTCGACGCCGTAGTTCTTGAGCACGTAGGCAAATTCCATGCCGATCGCACCGGCACCGGCGATGATGATCGAGCCCGGCAGGTCACGCGAGAGGATCTGGGTTTCGTAGGTGACGACGTTGTCGGACAACGAGGTACCCGGCACCAGACGGGTCGACGACCCGGTGGCGATGATGGCGTTGTCGAAGGTGAGCTCGTCTGTCCCGCCCTCGTTGAGCTTCACCGACATTGCCTTGGGCCCGGTGAAGGTGCCGTAGCCGTGGATCTCGGTGATCTTGTTCTTCTTCATCAGGAAGTGCACGCCGGCGACGCGGCCGTCGGCGACCTTGCGGCTCCGGTCGAAGGCGGCACCGTAATCGAAGGTGGCCTCACCGCTGATACCGAAGGTCTTGGCTTCCTTGTTGAAGATGTGCGCGAGTTCGGCGTTGCGCAGCAGCGCCTTGGACGGGATACACCCGACATTGAGGCACACGCCGCCCCAGTATTTGGGTTCGACAATTGCGGTGTTCAGCCCCAGTTGGGCGGCACGAATGGCCGCGACGTATCCACCGGGACCAGCTCCGAGAACGACGACGTCAAAGTGGGTCACGACCCCACCCTAGTGGGCCGCGCAATGGTCCTACCGGGCGATCCAGCCGAACACGTAGGCACCATAGAAAACCGCCGCAGCGCCCATCGCCGCCAGCGGCGCCGACATCAGCGCGATGGCCAGGGCCGATATCACCGGTTTGCGCTGCGCCGTCGATGCCAGCAGCGCACCGACCGTGGTGGCGACGACGTAGGCGAGCGCGACGAACACCGGCCAGGTCTTGTCGACCGACTGATACCAGTAGTAGTACAGGCCCGCGCCTGCCGCGGCCGAGACGAACCACACCGCGGCCAGCACGCCCACGAACGTCCACCACTTCACCGACAGATACGACCCCTCGACGACGATGGAGGGGGCCGGCGCGGGCAGCGGCGCCGACGGTGCGTCGTCGGATTCCACCTGGTCCGGCGTCATGTCTTCCGCGGGCGTCAGACCGGCCGACGATTCGTCGGCAACGATCTCGTTTTCCCCGGTGTCGAACAGCGGCGCGAAGTCAGCGGTGGAGGTGTCGACGTCTTCAGCCATGGGATGCCACCTGGATGATCGCCAGCGCACCGAACCAGCCGGGCGCGATGGCCAGGGCGAACGCCCCGAGTGTGGTGACCCAGCGCCGCCCCGAGAGGAGCACCAGAAGCGTCCCGAGGACACCGGGTACCCCGAGGACCAGGGCAATCACCACATCCGGCCGGACGGAGACCGTCACCAGCAATGTCGTCGCGATCCCGGTCAGCAGCCCGACCGCTACGCCGACCGACATTGCGCCGGTCAGCAGCCACGCCCGTGGCAGCGGAATCACTCTTCGACGATAACGCCGCGACCCGTGCGACCCGCTACATCTGCGCGGCGCGTCCCCCGGGTACCGGGCAGGCGTCGGCGGCTTCGTCGACGAGGTGGCTGCCGATGTCGGGTGGACGGGCGCCGGCGCTGTACTGCGCGCCGGTCACCAGGGATTGCGCGGCCAGCAGCGCGTTCTCCTGGTCGGTGAAGGCCCGGCCACGAGACAGGAACCGCATCCCGTCGGGCGCTTCCAAGCTGAACCCACCGCCGCGGCCGGGGACGACGTCGATCACCAGCTGAGTGTGTTTCCACGCCTCGAACTGCGGGCCGGAGATCCACACCGGCACGCCGGCAGCGCCCACATCGAGCACCGCCAGCAGGATGTCGCGGTCCCCGACGATGAACTCGCCGTCGGGGTAACACATCGGCGACGATCCGTCGCAGCAGCCGCCGGACTGGTGGAACATCAATGCCCCGTGGCGCTCCTGCAACCGAGCCAGCAGATCGGCGGCGGCCACGGTGATCAGGGCCCGCGCCGGTGCTCGATCCATCACGTCCTCGCTTCCACTGGCAGCGGTGTTGTTCAGCTCACAGTACGCGCGCAGTCACAATGGACGGGTGGCAGCGGACCCCTTCCTATGGCTTGAGGACATCACCGGCGACGACGCGTTGGCGTGGGTGCGGGCGCACAACGAGCCGACGATCGCCCAGCTGAGCGGTGAGCGTTTCGAAAAGATGCGCGCCGACGTGTTGGAGATCCTCGACACCGATGCGCGTATCCCCTACCCAGGTCGCCGTGGTGACTATCTGTACAACTTCTGGCGCGACGAGGCGAACCCGCGCGGCCTGTGGCGGCGCACCACGCTGGAGAGCTACCGCACCGACGAACCCGAATGGGACGTGATCCTCGATCTCGACGAGCTGGCCCGGGACGAGGACGAGAACTGGGTGTGGGCCGGGCCCGAGGTGATCGAGCCGGATCACACATTGGCCATGATCAGCCTGTCCCGCGGCGGTGCCGACGCCACCGTGGTGCGTGAGTTCGACATGCGGACAAGGGAATTCGTATCCGACGGGTTCGAACTGCCTGAGGCCAAGTCCTCCGTGTCATGGGAGGACGAGGACACACTGCTGGTGTGCACCGACTTCGGCGAGGGCTCGATGACCGAGTCGGGTTACCCGCGGATCGCCAAGCGCTGGCGCCGTGGCCAACCCTTGGCCGAGGCCGAGCCGGTGTACGAGGCCGAGCCGACCGATGTCCGGGTGATCGCCTCGATCGACCGGACACCGGGCTTCGAGCACACCCGACTGGGTCGTTACACCGACTTCTACCACCGCGTCCGCTACGAGGTGCGCGACGGCGAGCTGATCGAGATCAAGGTGCCGACCGACTCGTCGCTGTCGCTACACCGGGAGTGGCTGCTGATCTCGCTGCGGACCGACTGGCAGGTGGATGGGATCACCTATCCGGCGGGGGCGCTGTTGGGCGCGAAATTCGACGATTTCCTCTCCGGCACAGCGGATCTCGTGATGGTCTACGAACCCGATGAACACAGCAGCCTGGCCGGCGTGCAGTGGACCAGGGAAAAGCTGATCCTCGTCACGCTGCGCGATGTCGCCAGCCACGTCGAGATCATCACTCCCGGGACGTGGGAGCACAGGGACGCGCCGGACATTCCGCCCGCAACCGACACCATCGTCGTCGACATCGACCCCTTCGGGGACGAGGTCTTCTACAACTCAAGCGGATTCACCACCCCGTCGCGGCTGCTGTACGGCACAGCCGGCGGACCGCTGACCGAAGTGAAGTCCGCACCGGCGTTCTACGACGCCGACGGCATCGACGTCGAGCAGTATTTCGCGACCTCCGAGGACGGCACGAAGGTTCCCTACTTCGTGGTCGGACGCCGCGACGAACCGAGCCCGACCCATCTCTACGGCTATGGCGGATTTCAAAATTCGTTGACGCCGGGTTACATCGGTGGTGCCGGGCGCGCGTGGCTGGAACGCGGTGGGACCTACGTGCAGGCCAACATCCGCGGCGGCGGCGAGTACGGCCCGGGCTGGCACAAGCAGGCGATGCGGGAGAACCGTCATGTGGTGTACGAGGATTTCGCTGCGGTGGCAGCAGATCTGGTGCGCCGGGGAATCACCACAGTCGAGCAACTCGGCGCTTCCGGCGGCAGCAACGGCGGGCTGTTGATGGGTGTCATGTTGACCCACTACCCCGAGTTGTTCGGGGCGCTGGTGTGCAGTGTGCCGTTGCTGGACATGAAGCGTTTCCACCTGTTGCTGGCGGGCGCCTCGTGGGTGGCCGAGTACGGCAATCCCGACGATCCGGCGGACTGGGAATTCATGTCGAAATATTCTCCGTACCAAAATATTTCGGACTCGGCGACGTACCCGCCGATCCTGATCACCACCTCGACCCGCGACGACCGGGTCCATCCCGGGCATGCCAGGAAGATGACCGCGGCGCTGGAGGCGGCAGGACACCGGGTGCTGTACTACGAGAACATCGAGGGCGGCCACGGCGGCGCGGCCGACAACAAGCAGGCCGCGTTCAAGGCCGCGCTGACCTACGAGTTCCTCTGGCAGACGCTGGGCGGCTAGCGGGCCCTGGCGGGGAATTCGTGCGCAGCCGCGCCTGGCCGGGCCAGTATCGTTCTCGAAATGCAGTCGTGGGGTCCGTTCGGTCCGCCGCCCAAGTCCTGGGATGACAACAATCCCTTCGGCGCGGGCGCCGACCCGTTCACACCGGCCGAGAAGGGCACTGCCAAGCCGGCGGACTCGTGGACTTCTGCTGTCGATCCCTGGGCAACCGCACCATCAGGACCGCCTCCGCAGCAGCACTTTGCCGACCCGTGGGGTGCTCCGTCCCCCGCCTATCCGACACCTGTGCCGTTGCCGAGAAGGTCTCGGCGCCCCGCCATCCTGATCGGCTCGGCCGCAGCCGTCGTGGTGGTGATCGCACTGGTCACAGCCGGGGTTTTCGTGCTCAACAGGCAGGGCAGCACCACCGCCGGAGAGCCGGACAGCCCGGCAGTCGCGGTCCCCACCAGCGAGCTCACGTCCGCGCCGTCGTACACAGCCGCCACGACTCCGCACCCGACCGCCACCAGTGCGCAGCCCCTGCCCACCGGCGAGGCGGCGCTGGGGCAAAACCGCATCTACGCCAACTTCGACGCAGGCCTGGCCAAACACCCGTGCAACCCCGCTGGCTGGCCGAGCGACGCAGCGGCTGCTGAGGCCTTCTACCAGGCGGCCCTGCGGTGTTTGGACGACGCATGGGAACCTCTCGTCACTGCCGCAGGATTCGAGTTTCGAAGAGCGGCGCTGTCGGTGCCGGCGGGCGACGTCATGACCACTGCGTGTGGCACGTACCCGTCGAATCCTGGCCAAAACCCTGCCCGGTACTGCGGTTCGGACGAAACGCTGTACATGCCGCTGGCGGGAATGCCGGCAGAACGATATGGGGACAAGGCGATCATCTACCTGGCGATGCTCGCCCATGAGTACGGCCACCACATCCAGTCCCTCACGGGGACCGGGGGTGAGGAGTACAAGCAGACCCACGCCCTGGGGGAGCAATCCGCGGAAGGCCTGGAACTGTCCCGCCGCTATGAATTGCAGGCGCAGTGCTTCTCCGGCATGTTCGTCGGCTCCATCGTCGAGACCGGAGGACGATTCACCGTGGCCGACTACCAGACCGCACTTGACGACAACGCCACCCGTGGCGATTGGAATCCGAGTGCACCACGTGACCACGGATCGACGGCACACTTCGGTGGTTGGTGGGATCAGGGCTACCGCGAGAACAAGATCGGCGAGTGCAACACGTGGCTGTCGCCCGCCGGCGACGTGTCGTAGCGGGTAGAGCTCGCTCAGGGCTCTCCCTGCCCGGCCCCGTAATTAACGGAAGAGTCACAAAACGCTGACGATGGATCTCGATCGGCATCTTCGCCTGGCCGTCGTGGGTAACCTCCAGGCCGGGTAATCGGTTCATGCCCCGAGACAATGTTTTCGGCTTCAACCGCAGTCTGTGCTGCGGCCACTAAGAGGGGGCTTCCGGGCATGAGGCCGCGCGGTCTGCGATGGGAAGAATATTCAGGGATCGCCACCGGGAGAATGTCTTTGAGGCTTCTGTCGACCGCAATGGCTGTGGTGTTGACCGCCGTTGCAGCCGGACCCGCGATGGGTTCGGCCGCCGCCGATCCGGCCCAGACGCGCTACTCGCTGGTGAACGGCTGCTACCTCGTCGACACCCCGACCGGACCGGTGGCGCCGGCCGCCGGGCCGTATCGGATGCAGGCAACCGGGCTCGGCGAATACCTGCTCTACGGCCGGAACCAGGAGGTGCTCAACGCCACGCTACGGTCGGTCAATACCGTCAGCACGCCGTCATTGACGTCGGTGTGGCGGGTAGATGGTTCTGGCACAACTGGTTTCACCCTCACCAATGCGGTGACCAAGCTCAGCGGAGCCGTCACGTTCGTGCCCGCGACCGGCTGCGCGGAGTATCCCGAGGCGAACGATGGGACCGCTGGAATCCCGGGCCCGGGTGTCGGGCCGGATGGGTCGATCGTCGGGACGGTCGACCCGCATGTGCACGTCACCGCCTACGAGTTCATGGGCGGCAACTTCCACTGCGGACGGCCGTGGCACCGCTTCGGCGCGATGTACGCACTGCCCGACTGTGCGCCGTACCGCACCGGGACCAACGGACTGGTGGCCAGTTTCCTCGATTACGGTGAGCCCTTTCACGCCTCCGACACCCGCGGTTGGCCGACCTTCCGCGACTGGCCCAAACCGTCGGTACTCACCACCGAAAACACCTACTGGACCAGCATCCGGCGGACCTGGAAGGCCGGCCTGCGCATGATGACCGTCGACCTCGTCGACAACGAGTCACTGTGCACGCTGATGACCAGCCGCCGAAACGCATGCAACGACATGACTTCCGTGCGCACCCAGGCGGCCGGCTTGCGCGCACTGCAGGACTACATCGACGCGCAGTCCGGAGGGCCCGGCCAGGGCTTCTTCCGTATCGTGACGGATCCCGCAACCGCGCGCCAGGTGGCCGCGTCCGGCAAGCTCGCGGTGGTCATGGGCATGGAGCTGTCCGACCCGATGAACTGCGGCGTTATTCTGGGACAGCCGAAATGCGGGCGGGCCGACATCGACCGCTGGCTCACCGAACTCCGGAACATCGGTGTCAGCAGCTTCTTCCCGATCCACAAGTTCGACAACGCCTTCGGCGGCACCAAGATGGACCCTGCAGCCACCGGCCTGTTGGTCAACGCAGGCAATTTCATGCAGACGGGCACCTTCTGGAATGTCCAGTCCTGCAACGGGACCGAGTCGGACAGCACGCAGTTGTCGGTGCCACTTGCCGGCAATGTCAATCAATTCCTGGCCAAACTCGTCGGTCCTTTGATCGGTGGCGCCTCGCTGCCGCTCTACGCCGACGGACCGCACTGCAATGTCCGCGGCCTGACCGATCTGGGCCGATACCTGATCAACGCGATGATCGACCGGGGCTTCCTGATTGAGGTCGACCATATGGACGAGGTCACCGCAGACCAGGTCATGACGATCATCGAACAGCGTCAGTACCCCGGCGTCGTGTCCTCGCACAGTTGGGGCTCCACCCGCACCATCCAACGTGTCTATGCCGTAGGCGGTTTCGCCACGCCATACGCCGGTGGGCCGGGCAGCACCATCGGGGCCTGGCGTGAGGCCCGCGCCATGTACCGCCCGAGTTCCGACTTCGGGTTCGGCTTCGGTTCCGATATGAACGGCCTGGCGCCTCAGGGCGGGCCGCTCGGCGCCGGCGTCGTCAACTATCCTTTCACCTCCCACGACGGCCACGTGACTTTCGACCGGGAGCGTTGGGGCGAGCGCACTTTCGACATCAACACCGATGGCACCGCTACCTACGGCAGCTATGCCGACTGGCTCGAGGCGATCCGTGTCCAGGCCGGCCCGGAGATGATGACCGACATGTTCCACGGCGCAGAGATCTATCTGCGCCTGTGGGGCCGTGTTCGGGGAGCCTGAGCCTCAGTCCCGACGCCGCAGCCCACCCAGCAGCGCCACCACGATCCCGAACACCACCAGCGCACCGCCGGCGGCCAGGGCGAGGTTGAGCCAATGGTGCAGGCTGGTTATCGCGTGGCCGGTCATGGCATCGGCGATCTGGCGGATATCGCCGCTGGTGTGGTTGAGCGCCTCGTTGAGGTAGCGGCGGCCCGCCTCCAGCCCGGCCCAACCGGCCGCCCCTACCAGCAGTGCGGAAATCCCCAGTGCAGCAAGGGTTTTACCGCGGGCTCGGGCCGCGGCCAGGGTCAGCAGGGCGAAGACGCCGGCCAGCACCGTCACCCCGACGCTCGCCCACGGACCCCAAACGGCCAGCGGCCGCAGGATCCCTGGTCGCAAACTGTCCGGCGCCGAAGAAGCGATGGGGACCGTAAGTGTTTGCGGCACTTCGATACCGAAGCCGGACAGGGTCTCGTGGAATGTGGCGTCCGAGAGCATCGGGGCCACGTCGATCACCCAACTGCCGTTCTCGTTGCGCGACAACCGGTCGGTGAACATCCAGGTGTGGGCGAGTTGATTGGCCAGTGCGAACTGCCCGGGAAAGTCCGGCCCCGCGGTATAGGCGCCTGCCACGGCACGGATCCGCCGCGAATCGACCTCGGTGCCGTTCCGTGCGGCCAGGGATTGCACCTGGGTGGTGAGTTCACCGGCCACTGCCTGCTGCAACTGCGGGTCGGCGGCCGCACCCGCGGCGAACGCCGAGTAGCCCTGCTGGTCGATGACGTTCTTCTGCACCCATGCCGACGGCACCGCCACAGCGAGCAGGATCGTCGTCAGCACCCACAGGAACAGCGTCATGACGAATCGCACGCCGTCCTCCTAGTTCTCGGGCGGCGGCCAGTCTGCTCAGTCCGACAGGGCACGCCCCACGATCAGCGGATCGGCGTGGCCGACCACCTCAAAATCCTTGTTGTCGTAGTCGAACTTACCGAGCACGTAGCGCATGGCGTTGATGCGGGCGCGTTTCTTGTCGTTGCTCTTGACCACGGTCCAGGGCGCCATTTCGGTGTCGGTCCAGGCGAACATGTCTTCTTTGGCCGCGGTGTAGTCGTCCCACTTGTCCAGCGACGCGAGGTCGGTGGGTGAGAGTTTCCACTGCCGAACCGGATCGACCTGGCGGATGGTGAACCGGGTCCGCTGCTCGGATTGAGTGACGGAGAACCACAGCTTGGTGAGGCTGATGCCATCGTTGACCAGCATCTGCTCGAACAGCGGGGCCTGACGGATGAACTCGGCATGCTGTTTGGGCGAGCAGTACCCCATCACGCGCTCCACCCCGGCGCGGTTGTACCAGGAGCGGTCGAATAGGACGATCTCGCCGGCGGCGGGCAGGTGTTGCACGTAGCGCTGGAAATACCACTGGGTGCGTTCTTTTTCAGTGGGTTTCTCGAGAGCGACGACGCGGGCACCGCGGGGGTTGAGGTGCTCCATGAACCGCTTGATGGTGCCGCCCTTGCCGGCCGCGTCACGCCCCTCGAAGACGATGACGTGGCGCAGCCCGTTGCCCTGGCTCCACTTCTGCAGCTTCAGCAGTTCGATCTGCAGGAGCCGCTTCTGCTCCTCGTACTCCTGGCGCGACATGCGGTCGAAGTACGGGTAGTTCTCCCGCCAGGTGTCGACGACGTCGCCGCCGGGTTCCAGCAGCAGCACGGGGTCGTCATCGTCGTCGTCACGGACCGCGTAGCCGGTGATGTCCAGAGTCACCGGACGACGGTATCCACTCCGGCGAACACGAAGGTGTCGCCGGAGTGAACGGCCGGTACGTCGTTACTTGGACTTACGGCGCGGACGTGCCAATGCCAGCTTGGTCATCAGCTTGTTCATCCGGGCCAGCGCCTTCTCCGAGTTGTTGTAGTAGCTGCCGCCGGCGCCGACATTGGTGCGTGGCACCACGACGGTCTCCTGCTTGCAGAACTTGCGCACCCCGTCGACCCCGCCGAAGCGCGCGCCGATACCCGAGGTCTTCCAGCCGCCCATCGGGGCAGTGGTGCACATCAGGTTGGAGATCACGTCATTTACGTTCACCGCACCGCAATCGAGCTGCAGGGCAACCGCTTTGGCGCGCTCGACGTCCTTGGAGAACACCGAGGCGCTCAGCCCGTAGGGGCTGTCGTTGGCCAGCCGGACGGCCTCCTCGACGGAGGTGACCTTCATGATCGGCAGCGTCGGCCCGAAGGTCTCCTCGGCCATGCAGGCCATCGAGTGGTCGACGTCGACAAGCACCGTGGGCTCGAAGAAGCTGCCCCCGCCTTCGGGGCGCTTGCCTCCGGTCAGCGCCTTGGCGCCGGCGGCGACAGCCTCGTTGACGTGACGTTCGGTGATCGCCACCTGGCTGTCGTCGATCTGGGAACCGAAGTGGTAGCCCTCGCCGGTGCCCATCTTGAGGTTCTCCACGGCACGCACGGTGGCCGCCACGAACTGGTCGTAGACGGGCTCGAGCGCGTACACCCGCTCGACGGACACACACGTCTGGCCGGCATTGAACATCGCGCCCCACACCGCGGCATTCGCGGCCAGCTCGACGTCGGCGTCTTCCAGCACGATCATCGGGTCCTTGCCACCCAGCTCCAGGCTCACCGGGGTCAGGCGGCGCGCGGCGCGTTCCATCACCTTGGCGCCCGTGGCGCTGGACCCGGTGAACTGGATGTAGTCCGAGTTGTCGATGACGGCCTCGGACACCGCACGTGCACCCTGCGCCAGCGCGAACACCTCGGGGGCACCGGAGTCCAGCCAGCCGCGCAGCAGCACCTCGGCGGTCAGCGGAGTGCGCTCCGACGGCTTGAGCAGTACCGCGCACCCGGCGGCCAGGGCGCCGATGGCGTCCATCATCGCGTTGGCCACGGGGTAGTTCCACGGCGCGATGATCCCGATGACGGGCCGCGGCCGGTAATGCACGGCGATCTTCTTGATGGACAGGAAGGGCAGCGGGGCCGGCCGGGAATCCGGCGCCATCGCCTTCTCGACCACCTTGACGTAGTACGAGAGGATCATGATCAGCAGCGGGACCTCCTGCGCGGCATCCATGGCCGACTTACCGGTCTCGGCGATCAGGAGTTTCTCGATCTCCTCGCGGTGGTCCCCCAGCCATACGGCGTAGCGGGACAGGACCTTGGCACGGCCTTTGGCGCCGCGGGCCTCCCACTCTCTTTGCGCTTCCCGCAGACCCGCCGCGATACGCGGCACGTCGGCGGCGTCGGTCCAGGTCACCTGGCCGGCGACGGCACCGGTCGCGGGGTTGTGAATGGTGCCGGAGCCCGTGAACTCTCCGGTCAGAGCTACTTCTGGCGTCGCTGTCATGGCGCCTATGTTAATCGCCGTTTGTGACGCACGTCGCACCGGGGTTGACACCTGTCAAGTTGGTGGGCCGCACCCGGGTGCCCAGATCGGCGAAATGGCCGCCCCGCGTACGCGTGAGCGACCATCTCGCCGATTTCGAGGGGAGGATTACCGAGAGCGCGGCGACCCCTCGCCACCGCGCTCCACGCCGGCAGTGCTCAGTCCTCTGAGCCCTTCTTCGGGTTGAACTTCTTGGCCGTCCTGTCGGCGGCCGCGCGCACCTTCTTCACGACCTTGTCGACATTCGCCTTGGCCTTGTCCCTCCGCTTCTCGGCCTTGTCCTTGGCATCGGTCAACTGGGCGTTGAGGCTGGTGACGTGGGGCTTGAGCTTGTTCACCTTCGGCGCGTCGGCGCCTGGCTCGTCGTCACCGGCTGACAGCTGCGCGCGGTTGAGATTGTTGGTGGGCAAGCTGCCGTCGGCGTTCACGTCGACCCCGAGGGCGTTCGCAGCCGCGACCCGCACGGCGTTCCTCGCGCCGAGCATCTGGTTGTTGCGGAACTGCATGAGAGCGCCATCACCCGTCGGATCCTCGGGAATGTGGTTGGTACCCCCGCCGAGCGACGCAGGGAGCGCTTCGGCAAGCCCCTCGATGGCGGGATCGATCGCCCATTGCGGGGCATCGATGTACTCGCGGACTGCCTTGTAGACCGCGACGTTGTCACCCGAAGCGATCGCCTGGGCAACCGAGACAACACCGGCCGCTCCGAGCAGAGCACCGTTGACGGTCCGCACTGCAGACTGCTGCAGTCCCTGAGCGAGCGCCGCGACGTAGTTCTCGTTGGGCCACGGGGTACCGACCCCGAGGGCCGCAGCGAACTGAGCGTTGATGTCATCCCGGAGGCCCAGGAGTTCGTTGTTGCGGAACTGCATGAAGGCGCCGTCACCGGCCGAGGTGTTGGTCACGTGGTCCGAGCCGCCACCGAAGTCAGCCGGCAACGTGATCGCAATCGCCTCGATGAGCGGATCCGCGACATAGAGCGGTGAATCGACGATCTGCCGAATCTGGGAGAACAGCCGCTCCTTGTCGCCGCCCGCAAGCTGGGCCGCAAGGACGAAGGGAGTCAGCGGTGCCTGGACGAACTGGTCGACGAGGCGCTCGCCGGCGATGATCGTCAGGGCGATTTGATCCTTGCTCTCGAAGCTGGCCATCAGCGCGGCCTGAGCATCGACGACACGCGGCGGCGTGGGCGTCGACGACACGACCGGAGTGATCGCGATGACGCCGGCGGCGGCGACGGCGACGCACGCGGTGAAACCGCTCGAGACACGACTGTTGACACGACTGTGCATAGGTGAAATCCCCTCGATGACTTGCTGTTTGGGCTGACCGATTGCTCGGTACGCGCCGAAACTTACCTGCCACTAATCAAGATCTCAGGTTTTTCTCAGGTGATAATTTTGCGGTTCTTGCACATGCAAATACCTTCACTTCCGACACTGTTGCCGCAAAGACAGGAAAGTAGCCATCTGCGCAGCTCGCGCCAACATAAGGGGTTTGCCGAGGTGCGGTGCCGGGACTGAAGACTTGCGGAATGCAACACGGGGCAACAACCCGGCTGAACTGAACTATCAACTGGTACTTGACCGTTAATCGATCTTGAAAAGATCCCGCGGAGATCGGGTGCTTCTCGGCACCTGCCGGCTCCGCCATCTGAATTGCCATCACCCAAAATGGGTGAGACCGGCAGATGATCGCTCAGCGAAGATCAGGCGAGGCGCTGTCCAAGTGGCCAAATTGCTCATCGCGGGCGAACATCACGGCGATGCCCACCACCGAGGTGCCCAGCAGAACCCCGCCGATCGTGTCGGTGAAGTAGTGAAACGTGATCGACAGACCGAACATGCCGAGCAGGACGATGCTGACCGCGACGACCAGGGCCCACAGCCTCATGCCCGCCAGCAGCACGAGAAGGCTCGTCACCGCCACGAGGAAAGTGGTGTGGCCGCTGGGATACGCCAGCGCGCCACCCTTCTCCCTGCCGAAGATCGGCTTGATGACGCGCACGATGGTGATCGCCACCAGCGGACTCAGCACCATGGCGAGCGCAAACCGCTTGCGGTGTTGTCGCAGGGCCACGACGATGCCGGCCAGCAATGCGGCCGCCACCAGCAACGGCTTGGTGAACACCAGGAACACGGCCCGATACGAACCGAGTTCGACGCCGATGTGCTGAAACCAGTCATCGATCGGCACCGGTCCGGTGCGTACCGCCCAGCCGAGCAGCACCATGGCGGCGAGACCGACTACCGGCCACCACCGGGCGATCAAGGGATGATGCCGCGCAGATACGCGGCCTGGCCCAGGTGCTGGGCGCAATCGTCGATGATGCTGACCAGCCGCGCACTGGCCGTCACCGGCGGATTCCACCGGGTATCGACGATGCGGCCGAGATCATCGGCGGTCACCCCGGCGATGTAGGCCAGCGTCACCTTGTGCACCGCCAGGTAGTACCCCGCCAGCAGCTCGGCCGGGGCGTGCACCTTCGCAACATCCTCGGGACTGTGGCCGTACCCGATGTCGTCGGCCGGCAGGTCGAGCCCGAACCGGTCCTTCCAGCCGTCACGGGTCCACACCTGTTCCATCCCGGCGATGTCGCACAACTGCATGTCCTGACAGCGTGCGCTGTGCCAGATCAGCCAGGCGATGCTGTTGGCCTGCGGGGTGGGCCGGTAACCCGACACCGCCTCGGTCAGCCCGTCGGTGAGATCGTCGACATGCTCAATGAGCCGGGTGAATGCGTCGCGCAGCAATTCGCGGACGGCATCGGAATCAGCGTCGGAATCAGCAGCAGCCATGGCCTCGACGCTACTCGCGAATCGGCCCGTCACCGGTCCGACTACCATCACGGGCATGCCGTTGAATACCGGTGACGTGTTCGCCGGGTACACGATTCAACGTCTGCTCGGTTCAGGCGGCATGGGCGAGGTCTATCTGGCCCAGCACCCACGGCTTCCCCGTCAGGACGCGCTGAAGATCATGCCGTCCTCTCTGACCGCTGACGCCCAGTACCGCGAGCGGTTCAATCGCGAAGCCGACATCGCCGCCTCGCTCTGGCATCCCCACATCGTCGGCCTTCACGATCGCGGCGAGTACGAGGGGCAGCTGTGGATCGCGATGGACTACGTCGACGGTACCGACGCCGCGCGGCACGTACGTGAACGCCACCCCGGCGGGGTGCCCCTACGTGAAGCGGTCGAGATCGTCACTGCCATCGCCGAGGCACTCGACTACGCCCACGAGCGCAACCTGCTGCACCGCGACGTGAAGCCGGCCAACATCCTGCTGACCGGACCGGAAGTGGCGCGCCGTCGAATCCTGTTGGCCGACTTCGGTGTTGCCCGCCGTATCGACGACATCAGCGGGATCACCGCCACGAACATGGCTGTCGGCTCCATGGCGTATTCCGCTCCCGAGCAGCTCCTGGGGCAGGCGATGGATGGGCGCGCCGACCAATATGCGCTGGCGGCCAGTGCATTTCAGCTCCTGGCCGGGCACTCGCCGTTCCATCACTCCAACCCGGCCGTGGTGATCAGCAAGCAACTCAACGAGCCCCCGCCGAGCCTGCGGACCGAACGCCCCGAACTGGCCTACCTGGACGAGGTGATGCTCAAGGGGATGTCCAAGGACCGGGCCGGCCGCTACCCGCGATGTAGCGATTTCGCCGAGGCGCTCGCCGGCGCCCGACCGACGGCCACCCCGGCCGCTCCCCTCACTCAGCGGCCACCCACACCGCAACCACCACAGCCGCCGCCACCGGTCTCCCCCGAGCCCCCGCGGGTCATCACGGCCCCGACTTTCACGGCGCCCACCCACCCGGTGGTCAGCCCGTCGCACACCTCCCCCCACTGGTCGGGGCCGAGCCCGATCCCGCAGCCCCGCCGCCCCGAGAAGAGCAGTGCGGCAAGGGTTGTGGTGCCCACCGTGCTGGCCGTGCTCCTGGTGTGCGCCATCGGCTTCGCGATCAGCCAGTTCGTCCGCGACGCCCCGGTGGCGCGAACCGCCCCCTCGTGGCAGCCGTACGTGGATGCCGCCCAGACTTTCGCGCTGCACACCGTCACCGTCAGCGCAGACACCGTCGATACCGATCTCGCGATGATCATGGACGGAGCTACCGACGAGTTCCGCGCCGACCTGCAGAACCAGGCCCCTCAGATCAAACAGAAGGCCAAGGACCTGGGCGTGAAGACCGACGGAACCATCACCGGGGCCGGCGTCGAATCGTTGTTCACCGACGAAGCCGTCGTACTCGTCACCGTCGACACCAAGGTCACCGTCACGAGCAACCGGGTCGGCGTGGTTTCGCTGCAACGGGTCAGGGTCACCGTTGAGCATGTCGACGGCAGCTACAAGGCCTCGAAGCTGGAGTTCGTGAACTGATGGGCGCACGCACACGAGGCTGGACCCTGTCGGTCGTCGCGCTGGTCGTGGGGATCGTCATCGCGGCCGGCCTGGGGTTCTGGCAGTTGTCGGTCAAGAGCACGCCGGCGCCCACGCCGATTGCCGACGACGATCATGCGCGCGATCAGGTCACCGATTTCGTGAAGACCAATGTGGTCAAGGTGCTGAGCTTCACCCCGACGATCAGCCGCGGTGAAATCGATGCGGTCACCGAACTGCTGACCGGCTCCGCCGCCGACGACTACCGGAAGACCATCCGCGCGAAGGCCGACAACGTCACGCGGACCGCGACGGTACGCAACACCGGCGTGGAATCGCTGACGGCAGACGAGGCGAAGGTGGTGGCGTTCGTCGACCAGAACTCCGAGACCGCCGGCGGTCCGTCGAACAAGGACGCAGTGGCCTACCGGGTCACCCTGACCCGTGTCGACGGTGACTGGCGGATCTCGGAACTGGAAGAGCTCTAGGGGCTACTGCGCTGCAGCCCCGTGGAACACCGCCTCGACGTTGTTCCCGTCGGGATCGCGGACGAATGCGCCGAAGTAGCCCGGGTGATATTCGGGCCACAACCGTGGCGCGTGCAGCGACTCGGCACCCAAGCGCAGGGCCGCGTCGTAGAACGCCTGCACGGCATCGGCGTCGGCCGCCTGGAATGCCACGTGGATCTCCCGGTTGGGCCCACCGGCGTCGCCGGCACTGGCGTCCGCGATCCAGAAGTCGGGCTTGCCGGCGCTGCCGTAGCCGATCGCAACCTGGTAGTCCATTTGGCGGCTGTATCCGAGTACGCCCAGCACAGAGTCGTAGAACTCCTTCGATTTGGCCCAATCGGTGCAGTTGATTCCCAAGTGATCGATCACCGGTCGATCCTTGCACCCGGCACCGACACGTCAGCAGCTGTTCCCCGAACGGCCGCGGCGTCGTACGTTAGTTAGGTGACCTACGACTTGTGTATCCGCGGCGGCACCATCGTCGACGGCCTGGGTGGTGAACCGTACGTGGGCGACGTCGCCGTGCGCGAGGGCGTCATCGTCGAGATCGGTACCGGAGCGGGATCCATCGACGGGTCCGCCGAGCGCGAGATCGATGCCACCGGACTGTTGGTCACTCCTGGCTTCGTCGACCTGCACACGCACTACGACGGTCAGGCGATCTGGTCGGAACGGCTCAATCCCTCGTCGGCGCACGGGGTCACCACCGCCGTGATGGGCAACTGCGGCGTCGGGTTCGCGCCGTGCCGCGTGGACGATCACGACGTGCTCGTCGACGTGATGGCCGGCGTGGAGGACATCCCCGGGGTGGTCATGGTCGACGGTCTGCCCTGGACGTGGGAGACGTTCCCCGAGTTCCTCGACGCGTTAGGGGCCCGACGGCTCGATATCGATGTGGCGGCGTTCCTGCCGCACTCACCGCTGCGGGTGTACGTGATGGGGCAGCGCGGCATAGATCGAGAGCCCGCTAACACCGAAGATCTGGCCCTGATGCGCAAGCTCGCCGCCGAGGCCGTGCACTGCGGCGCACTGGGATTCGCCTCGTCGCGGCTGACCATCCACAAGACCGAGAGCGGCAAGCCGATTCCCAGTTACGACGCCGGCTACGCCGAGATCGAGGCGATCGCCCGGGGCGTCGACGACGCCGGAGGCGGGCTGATCCAGTTCGTACCGGACCTGGTCGCCGGAGACTACGAACCGGCGCTGCAGACCGTGTTCGACGTGGCCGCCGACGTCGGGTTGCCCGTCACGTTCACGCTGGCGGTCGGCAACGCCGGCCCGGCGTTCTTCGAGGACGCGCTGCGGATGGTGGAGAAGGCGAATCAGAACGGCGGCAGTATCACCGCCCAGATCTTCCCGCGGCCCATCGGGCTGGTGCTCGGCCTGGAACTGTCGGGCAACCCCTTCGTCCTCTACCCGAGCTACCGCGAGATCGCCCACCTGCCACTCGCCGAGCGCGTCGCCGAGATGCGTAAACCCGAAGTCCGCCAACGGATTTTGGCTGATTCAGCGGCCAGTGACGGGCATCCACTGATGTTCGCCGTGCAGGCCTGGGACTACATGTATCCGCTGGGCGAGCAGCCCGACTACGAGCCCGACCCGTCAAACTCCATCGGTGCGCGGTCCCGGGCTCGCGGCGTCGACCCCCTCGAGGAGGCCTACGACCGCGTGCTCGACGACGAGGGTCACGCCATGCTGCTGGTCACGCTGGCCAACTTCCGCGACAACTCGCTCGACACCGTTGCCGAGCTGATCCGCCGCGACGACGTGGTGCTGGGGCTCGGTGACGGCGGGGCGCATTACGGGATGATCTGCGACGCCAGCTTCCCCACCTACCTGCTGACCCACTGGGTCCGCGACCGGAGCGAGGGCACGCTGAGCGTCCAGGACGCCGTCCGAGAGCTGACCTCGGTGCCGGCCAGAGTTGCCGGACTGGCCGACCGTGGCCGAATTGCGTTGGGCTACAAAGCCGATCTGAACATCGTCGACCATTCGACCCTGCGGTTGCACCGGCCCGTCGTGGCCTACGATCTCCCCGGTGGCGGACGCCGCCTCGATCAGGCCGCCGACGGCTACGTCGCGACCGTCGTCTCCGGTGAGGTCATCGCCGAGAACGGCGTGCCGACCGACGCGCGGCCCGGCCGGCTCGTGCGCGGGCGCCAATCTGCGCCGGTCTGACAGGTCGGGCACCCCGCGCCGTCAACCGGCCTATTCTCACGTCATGAGCGTGAAAGTGGACCTCAACCAGCTGGCCGACAAGCTGGCGGACTACACGTTCGCCTACCTCGTCACGGTCGATGACGACTACCACGCGCACACCGTCGCGGTAGAGCCACACCTGGCCAACGGCGTCATCCACGTCGGGCCGGTCGGCGGGCACACCCGCAGGAATCTCGCCTCACACGAGAACGCCACCCTGGTCTGTCCACCGAACAAGCCCGGCGGATATTCACTGATCGTCGACGGACGAGGCCAGGCCGGCGCGAGCGAGGACGAGGCGCAGCAGATCGTGCCGAGCCGCGCGGTATTGCATCGCAAAGCGGCGAAGCCCGGCCCGCCCGGTCAGTGCGACAGCGATTGCATCGTCTTGTCGGAGAACTGAAAGCACGCCTGGCGAGCTGCGCCGACGAGTGTGACGCCCCTGTAGGGAGATTCGGCAAATCCTTTGCACAGATGCCACGCTGGGGATAGGAAAAAGCCCCGGCGCGCCAAGCGCACCGGGGCTTCCTCGAAAAAAGGACTTAGAAGTCCATACCGCCCATGCCACCGGTCGGGTCGCCCGCGGGCGCTCCGGCCTTCTCCGGCTTGTCGGCGACGACAGCCTCGGTGGTGAGGAACAGTGCCGCAATGGACGCCGCGTTCTGCAGCGCCGAGCGGGTGACCTTGACCGGGTCGGCAACGCCGGCGGCCAGCAGGTCCTCGTACTCACCGGTCGCGGCGTTGAGGCCGTGACCCGCAGGCAGGTTCGACACCTTCTCGGCGACGACGCCCGGCTCCAGACCACCGTTGAAGGCGATCTGCTTCAGCGGGGCCGACAGCGAGACGCGCACGATGTTGGCGCCAGTGGCCTCATCACCGGTGAGCGACAGCTCGTCCAGCGACGGAGCCGACTGCAGCAGAGCCACGCCACCACCGGCGACGATGCCCTCTTCGACGGCAGCCTTCGCGTTGCGAACGGCGTCCTCGATGCGGTGCTTGCGCTCCTTGAGCTCCACCTCGGTGGCAGCTCCGGCCTTGATCACCGCAACACCGCCGGCCAGCTTGGCCAGGCGCTCCTGCAGCTTCTCGCGGTCGTAGTCGGAGTCGCTGTTCTCGATCTCGGCGCGGATCTGGGCGACACGGCCCTGGATCGCGTCGGCATCGCCGGCACCCTCGATGACCGTGGTCTCGTCCTTGGTGACCACGATCTTGCGGGCGGTGCCCAGCAGCGCGACATCGGCGGTCTCCAGCGAGAGGCCGACCTCTTCGCTGATGACCTGGCCACCGGTGAGGATGGCGATGTCCTGCAGCATGGCCTTGCGGCGGTCACCGAAGCCGGGAGCCTTGACGGCAACCGACTTGAAGGTGCCACGGATCTTGTTGACCACCAGGGTCGACAGGGCTTCGCCCTCGACGTCCTCGGCGATGATCAGCAGCGGCTTGCCGGACTGGATGACCTTCTCCAGCAGGGGCAGCAGGTCCTTGACGGTCGAGATCTTCGAGCTGACCAGGAGGATGTAGGGATCCTCGAGGACGGCTTCCTGACGCTCGGCGTCGGTCACGAAGTAACCCGAGATGTAGCCCTTGTCGAAGCGCATGCCCTCGGTGAGCTCCAGCTGGAGTCCGAAGGTGTTGCTCTCCTCGACGGTGATGACACCCTCGTTGCCGACCTTGTCCATGGCCTCGGCGATCAGGTCGCCGATGGACTGGTCTCCGGCGGAGATACCGGCGGTGGCAGCGATCTGCTCCTTGGTCTCCACCTCCTTGGCGCTCTTCAGCAGCGTCTCGGTGACCTTCTCGACGGCCTTCTCGATGCCGCGCTTCAGACCGAGCGGGTTGGCGCCGGCAGCGACGTTGCGCAGACCTTCGCGAACCAGTGCCTGGGCCAGAACGGTGGCGGTGGTGGTGCCGTCGCCCGCGACGTCGTCGGTCTTCTTGGCGACCTCTTTGACCAGCTCAGCGCCGATCTTCTCGTACGGGTCCTCCAGCTCGATCTCCTTGGCGATGGACACACCATCGTTGGTGATCGTGGGGGCGCCCCACTTCTTCTCCAGGACGACGTTGCGACCCTTGGGGCCCAGCGTCACCTTTACCGCGTCGGCGAGGGCATTGAGGCCCCGCTCGAGGCCGCGACGGGCCTCTTCGTCATACGCAATTGTCTTAGCCATTGCGAAGTGATTCCTCCGGATAGGGGATCGCACGTTGTGTGGTCAGGTTCAGTGCCCGCGACGGACGGCGTGGGTGTGCTCCCGCAGGTGCGGTCCCTGCCTCACCGGCCTGACCTAGCACTCACTGATCGAGAGTGCCAACTGCATTCTTAGCACTCGACCAGGGCGAGTGCAAGGTCGATGAGGGTCCGCTCCGGTATCCGGACTTCGCCCGTGGCGAAACCCCTCTGGCTACGCCCGCCGACTGGCGATGCCCCCGCCATCCCTCGAACCCTCGATCCCTCGCCGGTTTCTACCTCACGGCTGTTCCCGCCCGCGGTCCGACAACCCTCAGGTAGAAAACGGCGATGTCTGACGATGGGAACTGCGCCCCGGCAATTACCCCGCAGCCCGCCCCGTTGGTGACACGAACTGCCAGCCCGCCGCCTGCATCGCGGAGATCGCTTCGGCGAACCCGGCATGCGTGCCCGATTGCGGGTGGTTCATGTGGGCGATGACGATCGACCCCGGCGCGGCGTTCATGACGTTGGATCGCACGGCCGCGGCGGACGCCGTCGCACCGTTGTCGGCGTTGACGGTGAACCCCAGTGGTTGCTCGCCGAGTTCATGCACGATCTCGACGGCCACGTCGTCATAGTGCGCAGTGCCGGGTCGGAACCAGGTCGGGGCCCGGCCGGTCAGCGCAGTCAGCTTTCGATGGTTACCCCACACCTCATTGACCACTTCGTCGGCCGACCTGGTCCCGGCGATCCCGTAGGCAGACCGACCCGTCACCGACAGCGGGACATGACGCGTGCCGTGATTGCCGATCTCGAACAACGGGTTGCCGGCCAGCTGGCGTGCCCGGTCCGGATTCCGGTCGATCCATCGCGAGTTGAGCATGAGCACCGCGGGAACACCGTTGCGCTGCAAGGTATCAAGCAAAGCGTCGTCGCAGGCACCGTCGCACGCGTCGAACGTCAGGGCGATCTGGCACCCGGCGGCAACGAATGATGTGGTGATCCCGGGCACCGCCATCCCCCACTGCGTGGGTGCGCGCCTCTTGTTGAGCACCGCAACCGAAGGTGGGTCGACAGCGTTGGGGTCAGCGTGTGCGGTCGGCACGCCGGCTCGCAGCGCGTATCCGGCAGCGATCGAACCGACGGCGGTCGCCGTCAGGAACGAACGCCTGGTGATCACATGCCGGACGGTAGGCGCGGATCTTGAAGGTCAGCCCGTCATCAGCTGTGGGTTGACTGCGGACGCCTCAGTCGCCGATTTCTACCGCAGGGCTGCTCTGAGCGCAGCTAGCGACCCTCACGTGGAAAACGGCGTCGAGAATAGACCCGCCCACGAAGAACAGGCCTCAGCTCCCCGACTGATACTTCCCCACCTCTGCGGCGAATTCATCGAGCAGGCGCAGTGACTCGTCTTTACCCACGGACGGCAGGAACAGGCCGAGCTGACCGAAGCCGAGATCCTCAGCGGCACGCCAATAGTCGGCCTTGATGGGCGCGCCGAACATCATCAACGGCACCTCGCGCGCACCGCCGGAGCGCATCTGCCCGATGCGTTTGGTCAGCACATCCCTGGGCAGTGGATTCGAGATCCAGCCTGCCCCATGGCGGATCACGCGTTTGACCGTGGCATCGGAGTTGCCGCCGATGTAGATCGGCGGGTGCGGCTTTTGGACGGGCTTGGGGCGGCAGTAGGACGACGCGAAGTCGACGTACTTGCCGTGATACTCAGCAGGCTCGTCGGTCCAGAGCGCCTTGACTGCCTCGATGCTCTCATCGAGCAGTGCGCCACGGGTTTTCGGATCGGTGCCGTGATCGCGCATCTCTTCGAGGTTCCAGCCCGCGCCGACACCGAAGGCGAACCGGCCGCCGGAGATGAGGTCGATGCTGGCGGCTTCCTTGGCGGTGTGGATCGGGTCGCGCTGGATCAGCAGTGCGACGCCGGTGACGAGTTCGATCGTGGAGGTCACCGCGGCCGCGGCGGCGAGGGTGACGAACGGGTCGAGCGTGTTGTAGTACCACGGCGGCAGGTCGCCACCGTTCGGGTACGCCGATTCCCGACTGACCGGGATGTGGCTGTGTTCAGCAACGATGAGCGAGGCGAACCCGCGCTCCTCGATCGCTTGGGCCAGCGATACGGGATCGACGCTGTCGTCGTCGACGAAGGTGGCGATGCCGAACTTCATCTGGCCGACGCTACTCCCGCCCGGAGTCCGTCGAACACCACCGAGGTGACCCGCTCGGCCACGTCGGCGTTGTAAGTCTGCATGGCCTGGCAGCCGACCAGAAGTGCCTTCACGTCCGCGACCGTCACGTCGTCTCGCACTGTTCCCGCGCGTTGCGCTGCGGCGAGCAGGTCACCGAGGGCCGACAGGTACTCGCCTTCGGCCTCGGGAACCACGGTGTTGACGTCGACGCCGGATCCGGCGAGGGCGTCGACCAGTCCGCGGTCGGCGGCCCCCCACTGCAGCACCATCGACCGCAGGAACGTGAATATCGCCTCGGCCGGATCGGCCTCGACGAGCAGAGTCCGCGCCTCCTCGACGACGCCGCGGATCCGCTCGGCGATCACGGCCTGGAACAACGCTTCCTTGGTCGGGAAATGGCGGTAGACCGTGCCCGCTCCCACCCCGGCCCGCCGGGCGATCTCGTCGATGGGCACGGACAGTCCGTCGGCCGCAAATGTTTCGTAGGCGACCTCGAGCACCCGGGCACGGTTCCGTGCCGCATCCGCACGCATTCGCGATCACCTCACAAAGTCAGCCGGGCACAAACCATTGACAAAACGGGGCGTGCGTTCCGTATAGTCGAGCACAACCGGAGTACACACTCCGTTTAGCCCTCCTAGGAGTCTCTCATGGCCAAGTGGACCACCGCCAACATTCCGGACCAAGCCGGCCGCACAGCCGTCATCACCGGCGCGAATACCGGCCTCGGACTGGAGACCGCCAAGGCCCTGGCCGCCGCCGGTGCCCACGTCGTTCTCGCCGTCCGCAACCTGGACAAGGGCGAGGCCGCCGTCGAGTGGATCTCACGGTCCGTGCCGGACGCCGACCTCGAATTGCAACGCCTCGATCTGGGCTCACTGGCCTCGGTACGCGACGCGGCCGATCAGCTCAAGGACAAGCACGACCGCATCGACCTGCTGATCAACAACGCCGGGGTGATGACCCCGCCGAAGGAGACCACCACCGACGGGTTCGAGCTGCAGTTCGGCACCAATCACCTCGGCCACTTCGCCTTGACCGGCCTGCTGCTGGAGCGCCTGTTGCCGGTCACCGGCTCACGGATCGTGACCGTCAGCAGCACCGGCCACCGCTTCTCGCGCGGCATCCGGTTCGACGACCTGCAGTGGGAGCGCAGCTACAACCGTCTCCAGGCGTACGGTCAATCCAAACTCGCCAACCTGCTGTTCACCTACGAACTGCAGCGCCGCCTCACGGGCGAGAAGACCACGGCGCTGGCCGCCCACCCCGGTGGATCCGATACCGAACTGGCGCGCCATCTGCCGAGCGCGCTGCAACGCGCCGTCCCCCTGCTGCGTCCGCTGTTCCAGGAGGCCGCCATGGGTGCGCTGCCGACGCTGCGCGCCGCGACCGATCCGGGCGCCCTGGGCGGTCAGTACTACGGTCCCGACGGGTTGGCCGAGCAGCGCGGCTACCCGAAGCTGGTGACGTCCAACGAGCGGTCCTATGACATCGAACAGCAGCGCCGGTTGTGGGCGGTGTCCGAGGAGCTGACCGGAGTGACGTTTCCGATCCTTCAGGACGCGCGCGCCTGAATTCTCACCGCCTATTTCGACACCAGGGCTGCTTCGCCGCGCCGCGAACAACCCTGGTGTCGATCTCGACGCCGAAGGCCGAAGCCCCGGCTAGGGTGACACTCGTGTCGTTCTGGAATCCGAGGGATGTGCCGCCCTATCCCCCGGCCCGCTACACCAAAGACGAGCCCGAGGTCAGCGCGTGGGTGCGGCGCGGGGACGAGCCGCCGGACTATGAGTCGTTCGGCCTCGTCAAATACCACTACCTGGCCAACCAGCAACAGACCGACGGTGATTACGGCCTGTACCGGGTGGACATCAGCCCGCAGGGCGGTGGCCCCGGCCCACACTTTCACCGGGCGATGTCCGAGGCGTTCTTCGTCCTGTCCGGCACCGTGAAGCTGTATGACGGCACCGACTGGAAAGACGGCAACCAGGGCGATTTCCTGTATGTTCCACCGGGCGGTATCCACGGTTTCCGAAATGAGGCCGACGCGCCGACATCGTTGCTGATGTTGTTTGCTCCAGGCGCGCCGCGAGAGGCCTATTTCGAAGGGTTCACCCAGTTGGCCGACCTCAGCGACGACGAACGCGCCGAGTGGTTCATCAAGAACGACAACTACTTCGTCTGAGCGACACGCCCGGTACTTTCCTGCAGAGATGCGCCGACGTAACGCGCTGGCCTAGACTGCATCTCGACTGAGAGGAGTCCTAGGGTGCGGGCTGATGCAGCGCCCAGCACCCAGGCACTTCGGGGCTGGCAGCGCAAGGCGCTGGTGAAGTATTTGACGGCCAAACCTCGGGACTACCTGGCGGTCGCCACACCTGGCGCAGGGAAGACAACGTTTGCGCTGCGGATCGCGGCCGAACTGCTCAACGACCGAACGGTCGATGCGATCACCGTGGTGGTGCCCACCGAGCACCTGAAGATCCAGTGGGCCGAATCGGCGGCACGTAATGGCATCGCACTGGACCCGAGGTTCAGCAACTCCGACTCCCAGACCTCGGCCGAGTACCACGGTGTCGTCGTCACCTATGCCCAGGTGGCCAGCCACCCCACCCGGCACCGGGTGCGGACCGAGAACCGCAGGACGCTCGTCATCTTCGACGAGATCCACCACGGCGGTGACGCGAAGAGCTGGGGCGACGCGATGCGCGAAGCGTTCGACGACGCGACACGGCGCCTCTCCCTGACGGGTACCCCGTTCCGCAGCGACGACAGCCCGATCCCGTTCGTCAACTACGAACCCGACGAGGCCGGGTTCCAGCGCTCCCAGGCAGACCACGTGTACGGCTATGCCGACGCACTGGCCGACGGAGTGGTCCGGCCCGTGGTGTTCCTGGCGTATTCGGGTGAGGCCCGCTGGCGCGACAGTGCCGGCGAGGAGCATGCGGCGCGCCTCGGCGAGCCCCTGACCGCTGAGCACACGGCGCGGGCCTGGCGCACCGCGCTGAACCCGACGGGCGAGTGGATGCCTGCGGTCATCGCCGCCGCCGACAAGCGGTTGCAGCAGAAGCGTCAGCATGTGCCCGATGCCGGCGGCATGATCATTGCCACGAACCAGACCACCGCCCGCGCCTACGCCGATCTGCTCACCAAGATCACGGGCGAGGTGCCCACCGTGGTGCTCTCCGACGATCCCGGCGCCTCCGACCGGATCAGTAGGTTCTCCGAAGGCTCCAGCCGCTGGCTGGTCGCGGTCCGCATGGTGTCCGAGGGTGTCGACGTGCCGCGCCTGTCGGTCGGCGTGTACGCCACGAGCGCCTCGACTCCGCTGTTCTTCGCGCAGGCCATCGGCCGGTTCGTGCGATCGCGCCGGGCCGGCGAGACCGCCAGCATCTTCCTGCCCTCAGTGCCCAACCTGCTGTTGCTGGCCAGTGAGATGGAAGCCCAGCGCAACCACGTACTGGGCAAGCCGCACCGGGAATCCGACGGACTGGACGACGAGGCCCTCGAAGCTGCCGAGAAGCGCAAGGACGAGAAGGGCGAGCTGGAGAACGGCTTCGAGTCCCTCGGCGCCGACGCCGAGCTGGACCAGGTCATCTTCGACGGCTCCTCCTTCGGCACCGCGACTCCGTCCGGCAGCGACGAGGAGGCCGACTATCTCGGCATTCCCGGCCTGCTCGATGCCTCACAGATGCGAGATCTGTTGCGGCGCAGGCAGGATGAGCAACTCACCAAGCGCACGGCCGAGGCCGCGGTATCCGGCGGTCCGCCGCCGTCGCGCACCACACACGGCCAGTTGCGGGAGTTGCGTCGTGAACTCAACGCATTGGTGACCATCGCCCATCACCGCACCGGCAAGCCGCACGGTTGGATCCACAACGAGCTACGCCGCATCTGCGGTGGGCCTCCGGTGGCCGCCGCGACCACTGATCAATTGAAGGCGCGCATCGAAGCCGTGCGGGATCTGAAAGCCTGACGGCCGCCCCGCACAACAAAAAATCAGAGTCCCCGAAACTCCCCCGAGACCCAACTGGAACTTGTTACAGTCGGCCAATTGCGTTCTGTGGCAGCCAGAACAGTTGGGGGAGACACTATGCCGACGACGTCCGCTACCGCTGGAGGCGCCCGATTCATCGGGCGGGTGGGCACCCTCGCCGTTGCCCTGGGCATCGGGGTGGCGATGGCCAACGGGACGGCGATCGCTTCCGCCGAGACCGGCAGCTCGGACTCGTCGGGAACGCATTCAAAGGCGACCGACACCGCGAAAGCGGACCGCTCGAAACCGAAGAAAGGCCCCCGCAAACCGTCGTTGTCAGACCCGCAGAAGCTGTCCAACCGGGTCAGCGAGGTCGCCGCCAAGGTGGAGTCCGCGCTCGGCAGTGCGAAGATCGGCGAACGTCGATCGTCAGCCGCGTCGACTGACCGGAAACTGCTCGGCCAGGACGGCAAGGGCAGCAGAACAGTCGCCAAACCCGCAACAGCCGGCGAGGCCGTCGAGACCGCCGTCGGCAATGTGCGGCAGTCGGTGTCGCGGGCAATCGACCGGCAGGCCACGCTCGACAACCGGCCGCAGGCCGCTGCCGAGACCAACGCGACCGCGCCCCTGGAAACGCTGACGGTCGTCACCAAGAAGGTGGCGAAAGACGTTGTCGATCACCTGATTCCGGTGTCGGCGCTCCCCACGCAGGCTCCGGCGGCCCAGCCGATCCCGGAGATGGTGGCGGCGGTGACGCAGCGGCTCAAGCCGCGTCTCCCGGAATCGCCGGTGAGCCCGGTCCAGGATCTCGGCCTGGCGGCGCTGCTGAGCTGGTCACGCCGTGGGCAGGGGCTCGCCCCCATCGGACGCATCACCACACCGGAAGCGACGTCGCAGGTGACCGCCGAAGTGACGACGGCGGCAACGAGCACGCTGGCCACCGAGGACCAGCTTGAGGCCGAACAGCAGGTCGGCCAGATCGTCAACACACCAATCGTTCAGCTGGCCAAGGTGGTCCTGATGGCGGCCTGGTACGTCGAGGCGGCCAAGAACTTCGCGACCGTCGGTGGCCCCGACTTCACGAACCTCTCGCAGCTCAACGAGGCCGCGACCGAGTTCGCCAACCAATCGGCCACTGAGTTCCTGCTGCTGAATTCGAACGATCCGAAGCTGCTGCTTCAGGTCAACCCGCCGCACAGTTGGAACGGGCAGAACGCCGGCGGCACCCGGATCTGGTACGACAACCCCGACACCGTCTACCGCTTCACGGGTATCAATGGCGCCTCGACCTACGAGATCGAGGGCAAGGTCGCGGGGTATGACCCGGCCGACCCGAGTACCCACCCCACTTCTGCCAACACCAATTTCAGCGTGCTCACCGGAATCAACGGGGTCACCGCCGCCAATCTCAACGGCGAGGACCTGAGCATCAGGGACGACGGGACGTTCACCATCGTGGTGAGTCCCGACGCGGCGCCGGCCAACCCCGAACAAGGCATGAACTACATTCAGGCCCCGTCCAACTCGACCATCCTCGCCACCCGAAACACCTTGGGGGACTGGAATACCGAGACTCCCATGACGCTGACCATCGAGAAGACCGCCGGCCCGCCCAGCAGCCTGTTCAGCCAGATCGGCGGGTTTGCGATCCCGGTCATCGGTCAGACGGTGGTAGAGAATCCGGTTCTGATGAGCCTGGTGTCGATCATCCCGGCATTCGACAAGGCACCGCTACTGCTGTCGTCCACCGAGACCGCCCTGCTGATGCTGGTCACCGGAATCAACGGCGAGAACACCTATATGTCCGTGGCGACCGCCACCGGCCAGCCGAACACGCTGTCCCAGCCGCAGCACAACGCACAGTTCCTCTCCACGCAGTTACAGAGCGCCGGCTACTTCCAACTGAAGGACGACGAGGCGATGGTCATCACCGTCGATCCCGGTGATGCGGAGTACTTCGTGGTGCCGGTGACCAACGACTGGACCATCACCAACGACACGCGCAACCAGCAGACCAGTCTGAACAACAGCCAGGCCATCAAGAACGCGGACGGCACCTACACCATCGTGGTGTCCAAGAACGATCCCGGTGTGGCGAACTGGGTGTCCACCGGCGGCCTGAATCAGGGCACCATCTCCATGCGTTTCCAGGGCGTGGACCCGGATGCCACGAACATGCCGACGGTGACGACGCGAGTGGTGAAGGCGTCGGAGGTGCCGGACATCGTGAACGATCCGAACGATCCCAACTACAACCCCGAGCAACTCGACTACAACCGTGCCCAGCAGATCGCCGACCGTCAGGCCGGGTACGACCGCCGCTACACGGTCTAGCCGAGAGTTTGGGGACGCCGATTTCTACTTGAGGGTCGCGCTCGTCGAAAAGTACGACCCAGGTGTAGAAAACGGCATGTCTGGGACACCGAGAGGATTACAAGCCCAGCAACTCAGGCAAGTCGGCGACCGAGTCGATGACGTGGTTGGGTTGCATCGTGAATTCGTCTGCGGCCCACCGGTCCAACGTCGCCTGACGGAACTTTCCGGTGCGCACCAGCACCCCCGCCATCCCGACCACCTGGGCGGCCAGCACGTCGTTGTTGAGGTCGTCACCCACCATGTACATCTCCTCGGGGTCGACGCCGAGGCGGTTGGCTGCGGCCAAAAACCCTTCCGGGGCGGGCTTGCCGACGGCGGTGGCCTTGCGGCCCGAGGTCTCCTCCATGCCGGCCAGATACATGCCGGTGTCGACCCGCAGTCCGTCGGTGGTGTTCCAGGCGGTGCTGCGGTGCATCGCCACGACCGGCACACCCTGGGCCATCCAGTCGTACACCCAGCTGAGCGTGAGGTGGTTGTACTCGGGCCCGGCCCCGCCGAGCAGCACCACGTCGGGGGTTTCAGGTGCGGCAGGCCCGGTGAACTCACTCGAATACACAACATCGACGCCGGGCATGTCCTCACCGATCTGCCCGCTGTTGACCAGAAAACATCGGGCACCCGGATAGCGGTCACGGACATATTCGGCAGTCAGGGCCGCCGCGGTGATCACCTCGTCGGCCGCGACGTCCATGCCGGCCGCAGTCAGCAGGTCGGCGATCTGTGCGCGGGTGCGGGTGGTGGTGTTGGTCAGATAGGACCGGGCGATCTGCTGCTCGGCCAGTATCCGCAAAGTCTCCGCCGCACCGTCGATGGGCAGCCATGAGGTCACCAGCACGCCATCGATGTCGAACAGCACCCCACCGATAGCCATGCAGCGACAGTAAACGCCCGCGAATTCAGCGCAACTCGGGGCCCGCCACGCCGGCTGCCCACCCGTTATCGGCCACCCACGGCGAGGCGGCCGCCACCACGGACCAGGCCTGCGCCGCCGGGAGGTCGAGCACGGTATACCGCTTCTCCCCGGCGGCGGTCGCTGCGATCAGGGTGGCAACACCGGCGCGGCGCTGAAAGAACGTCTGCCGCACCGTCCATCCGATGATCCCGGCAGCGTCCAGGTGATCGCGCCGGCGCTCCAGACTGCCGGAGCGGGCAACCAGCCAGCCGTCGCGCACCAGATGTCCGAGAGATCTGGTGCGGTCCGCGGCCAGCAGTCCGGCGCACCCGACCGACAACACCCACAACACCCAGGCCCAGACCGGTACCCCGAGCACCAGCAACACCGCGGCCGCGAGCCCGGGCAGTGCCAAGGCGCGGGTCCAGCGTCGCCGCACCGCGGCCGGTCCGTGGGCGATCAGCGGTGCGTCGACGGCAGCGGGGTCGCCGATCAGCTCGGCCAGCACGGTCCTGGCGGTGCCTGCCGGGCACGGTGGCAGCAGCAGGGAGGCCTCGCCTTCACCACCGACGCCGGTCATCACCGCATCCAGGCGCGCACCGCCGAAGGCCCGCACCAGGAGGGGCTCGCGCAGAGTTCCGCCGCGCAGCCGCCGCATGTCGTAGGTGTGCTCGCGCAGCCGTAGCAGTCCGTGCTGCAGGTGAAGCACGTCGGAATCTCTACGCAGCACCAGATTTCCGTAGGTCAGCAAGGACCTCAGCACCGAGAGCACCACAGAAGCCACCAGCACCACCGCGACGCCGATCACCACGCTGATCAGGACGCCGAAATGTTCGGCCACCGCGACCCCGGACCGGGCCAGCTCCGAGTTCCGCAGCGCGGCACCCACTCCCGCTTGATAGATCACTCCTGCTGCGGCCGCGATCATGGCCAGGCCGGTGAAGCTCAGCGGGCTGTAGCGCAGCCAGGACGGCTGCCAGCGGGCCAGCTCGCGACCTGCCGGCGCGTCGGCGACCGGAACGGCGTCGGCCAGCAGGATTGCGCGCAGTCTCGGTACCTGCTCCGCCTCCACCGCGTCCAGGGCAAATTCGGTGTCACCCTTGGCCTCCTGACCGGTGCTGATCCGCAGCACGGTCAGCCCCAGCAGCCGGTGCAACAGCCGCGCATCGGTCGATACCGATCGAATCCGGTTGCGCGGCACCGACAACACCTTGCGTTGCAGCAGCCCCGTACGCAGTCGCACCTCGTCCGGCTCGATGCGGTAGCTGGTGGTGAACCACCGCGCCAGGCCCAAGGCGATGGTGAGCACAATCGCCGCGATCGTCCAACCCTGATTCCCGGTCGCCGAGCCCAGCACCACTGCGCCGATCAGCAACGGAATCTGTTGCAGCACTTCATGCACCGGGTGGACCAGCAGCATACGCGGACTGAGCCGCTGCCACTGCGGCTGGATGGCCGGCTCGGACGGGGCGCTCACGTGGCGTCCTGTTCGCCGATCGCCGCGATGTCGGTCAACTGCGCCACCACCCGCTCGGCCACATCGTCGTCGAGCGCCACGATCCGCACGGCCCCGGCCGAGGAGGCCGTCGTCACCGTCACGTTGGCCAGGCCGAACAGCCGATCCAGCGGGCCCCGGTAGGTGTCCACGGTCTGGACCCGCGAAATCGGCGCGATCCGCCGCTCCTGCACCAACCACCCCGTGCGGGTGTACACCGCCGGGGTGCCGGAGCCGACGTTGATGTCCCACCGGTGGACCCGGTAGCGCCACATCGGGACCACCCCGACAAAGAGCACCACACCGATGACCGTGACGATCGCGGCCACGCCGTGCACCCACAACATCCGCTGGTCGATCGCGAACCAGATCACCTGCGCCAGTATCAAAACCGCCCATGGGATGGCCGCGCTCAACGCCCACACCAGCGGCGCCTTACGGCTGGGCGGCTGCGCGGGATCGGTCAATCTCACTTGGCGAACACCGTCTTCCAGTCGTTCTTCATGTCGACGACGGTCCAGCCGTTCGGCCCGGCCTGCTGCAGTGCGGTGACCAATTTTCCGGAGGACGGCGGGTTGGCGTCGTAGGCGTATTCGCGCTCGGCGTCGGTGTGGTGGATCAGGACGCCGAGGCTGGGCCGCGGATTGTCGATCGTGGTGTACTCCAGCATCGCCTGGTCACCGTCGCTGTTGCCGACGGCCAGAATCGGCCTGCGCCCGATGAATTCGTGGATGCCCGACGGCTTGCCCGCCTTGTCGTCGACGAAGACGTAGTCGAGGGTCTTGACGAGCACAGGTTTACCGTCCCGCAGCTCGTATTTGGTGGTGCCGGTGGACCCGACCACCTGCTCGGGCGGGATTCCGTATACCCGCTGGGCGAACACCCGCATGAAATCGGCGCCGCCACCGGAAACGATGAAGGTACGGAAGCCGTTGTCCCGCAAGTAGGACAACAACTGCTGTTGCGGTTCGTAGGTCAGCTGATCGTAGGGTTTGTCGAATCGGGGATGGCGGGCGGTCGCCATCCAGTCGGTCACCCGTTGGTTGAACTCGTCGGTCGTCATCCCGGTATGGGTGAGCGCCAGGACGTGCAGCAGTCCTTCGTGCCGGTCGCCGGCGAGCAGGGTGGCCACGTCCCCTTTGAGCGCCGCCTGCACCATGGGATCGGCGGCCAGCGCCGGCTCTTGCGGCGTCCGGCGTTTGAGCTCGTCGATGACGAACGCCGCCTGGAACGGCAGCGGCGCTTCGGCCCACAACGTGCCGTCGTTGTCGAATACCGCGACGCGGTCTTCCGGCGCCACGTATTCGGGAGTGTCCGGGGTGGTCGCCCGTTTGACGAACTCGGTGATCGAGTTTTTCGCCGATGTGTCGTTCCACGCGGACAACGGATCTGGGGCAGTGTCATTCGAAGAGACGGCGTCCTTCGACGAACAGCCGGTCATGCACAGCAGAAGGCTCAGCAGGACCGCAACCAGGGTGCGCATGGTTCCCAGACTGCTATGGCGCCGGGGTGCCGTCCAGCACCGGTTTACCGAGCCGGATACTCGGCCGGTCGTCGCACTCCCTGATCGCAGCGGTGTGAGGTACGGCGGCGCCCCCGTAGAGTTCGAGCAATGAGCGCAAATTCCAAGTGGACCGAGGCCGATGTCCCCGATCAGTCCGGCCGGATCGCGATCGTCACCGGGTCCAACACCGGGTTGGGCTATGAGACCGCCCGTGTGCTTGCTGCCCGGGGCGCGCATGTCGTCGTCGCGGTACGCAATCTGGACAAGGGCCGTCAGGCCGTCGAGCGGATCACCGCCGCGGTGCCCAAGTCGGACCTCAAGCTGCAGCAGTTGGACGTGGGCTCGCTGGACTCGGTCCGTACCGCGGCCGACGAACTCAAGGCTGCCTATCCGCGGATAGATCTGCTGATCAACAACGCCGGGGTGATGTACCCGCCCAAGCAGACCACCGTCGACGGCTTCGAGCTGCAGTTCGGCACCAACCATCTGGGAGCGTTCGCACTGACCGGCCTGCTGCTGGAGCACCTGCTGCCGGTGGACGGCTCGCGCGTGGTCGCGGTCGCCAGTGTCGCGCACCGCATCCAGGCCGCCATCCATTTCGATGACCTGCAGTGGGAGCGCAGCTACAACCGTGTCGCCGCCTACGGCCAGTCCAAGCTGTCGAACCTGCTGTTCACCTACGAGTTGCAGCGCCGTCTGGCCGCCAAGAACGAGCCCACCATCGCGGTGGCCGCCCACCCCGGCCTGTCGAACACCGAACTCATGCGCCACATCCCGGGAACCGGCCTGCCCGGCTACAACCAGATCGCGGGCCTGTTCACCAACAGCCCGGCCAAGGGTGCGCTGGCCACGTTGCGGGCCGCCACCGCTCTCGATGTCCGTGGCGGCCAGTACTACGGCCCGTCCGGTTTCCGTGAGATGGTCGGCAATCCGAAGCTGGTGACCTCCAGCAAGCAGTCCCATGACGAAGAGCTGCAGCGCCGGCTCTGGACCGTGTCCGAGGAGCTCACCGGCGTCAGCTTCCCGGTGTGATCATGCGGACCGTCGACGAGCACCAGAAGGTGGTTGCCGGGCTGATCAAAGCCCGTGCACCACAAGAGCTTCCGCTGAACGACACTCTGGGTCTGATGTTGGCCGCCGATGTGGTTGCCCCGCTGTCACTGCCCGGCTTCGACAACTCCGCGATGGACGGCTACGCCGTTGTCGCCGACGATGTCGCCGCTGCCACCGAGGACGCCCCCGTTCGGTTGCCGGTGGCCGAGGACATCCCGGCCGGCCGCACCGACCCGCTGACGCTGCGGCCCGGGACCGCCCATCGCATCATGACCGGGGCGCCGCTGCCGGCGGGTGCCACCGGGGTGGTTCCGGTCGAGGCCACCGACGGCGCGACGGACACCGTGACGATCCGCGCGGCCGCTCGGGAGGGTCAGCACATCCGCCGCGCCGGCGAGGACGTCACCGCGGGCACCGCCGTACTGCGCGCCGGTCAGGTGATCACCCCGGCCGCGCTCGGGCTGGCCGCGGCGCTGGGGCTGGCCACGCTGCCCGTGTTACCGCCGCAGCGCGTCATGGTGATGTCCACCGGCACCGAGCTCGTGGCACCGGGCACCGAGCTGCAGCCGGGACAGATCTACGAGTCGAATGCGGTGATGCTGGCCGCCGCAGTCCGCGATGCCGGCGCTCAGGCCACCATCGCGCCGATGTCCGCGGACGACGTCGACGCCTTCCGCGCCGCGCTGGCCCAACACACCCGCTCCAACGACTCCGTAGATCTGATCATCACCACCGGCGGGGTCAGCGCGGGCGCCTACGAGGTGGTCAAAGACTCCCTGTCGGATCAGGTGGAGTTCGTCAAGGTCGCGATGCAGCCCGGCATGCCGCAGGGTGCGGGCACCGTGAACGGCGTGCCGATCATCACGCTGCCGGGCAACCCGGTCAGCGCGCTGGTTTCTTTCGAGGTGTTCGTCCGCTCGCCGCTGCGTGCCGCGATGGGCCATGCCGCGCCGGACCGGCCGCGGCGCACCGCGCAGCTGACCGAGGATCTGACGTCACCGCGCGGAAAACGGCAGTTCCGGCGGGGTGTGCTGACCGGGGACTCGGTCAGCAGCTACGGTCCGCCGGCCTCGCATCATCTGCGCTGGCTCGCTTCGGCGAACTGTCTGCTCGAGATCGCCGAGGACATCACCGAACTCTCGGCCGGGACGACGGTTCCCGTGTGGGACCTGACCTAGCAATTCCGACACCCCCCGCACGTAGAATCCTCCCGATGGCCAGACGCCCCGATCTCCAGCAGTCCGGACCAGAACGCCTTGTGGCGCTGGTGCGATCCAGTGTTCCGCCGATGCACTCGGCGGGATTACCGTTCGTCGGCGCCAGCCTCGCCGTGGCGGCCCTGGGCCGTAAGCACCGCTGGGTACGCCGGGCCGGCCTGCTGGCCGCCGGCGCGAACGCCGCGTTCTTCCGCCACCCGCCCCGGGTGGCGCCGACCCGGCCGGGCGTGGTGGTCGCCCCCGCCGACGGGCTGGTGTGCCTGATCGAGGATGTCGTCCCACCTGCCGAGTTGGGCTTGCCCGCCATTCCGCTCCCTCGGGTCAGCATCTTCCTGTCGGTGCTCGACGCGCACGTGCAGCGCGCCCCGATCGGCGGTGACGTGGTCGCCGTGCAGCACCGTCCCGGGCGTTTCCACTCGGCCGAACTCGAAGCCGCCAGTGAGGACAACGAACGCAACAGCGTCGTCATCCGCACCCCCGAGGGCACCGAGGTGATCGCGGTGCAGATCGCCGGTCTGATCGCCCGGCGCATCGTGTGCGACGCCCGTGTCGGCGACAAACTCGCCATCGGTGAGACCTACGGCCTGATCCGGTACGGCTCCCGGCTGGACACCTACCTTCCTGCTGGTTCGAAATTGCTTGTCACTCGGGGTCAGCGGACGCTGGCCGGAGAAACCGTCCTGGCGGAGTTGCCATGATCAAGCCGCGCATGAGGCCCCCGTCGTTGATCAAGGGCCGCATGAAGCCGCCGCCGTTCTCCGTGCGGATGCTGCCGAGTGCGATGACGGTGGCGGCCATCTGCCTGGGCCTGTCGGCGATCAAGATGGCGCTCGACAACCGGCCCACCGAGGCGATGGCGTTTCTGGCGGTCGCGGCGATCCTCGATGCGCTGGACGGCCGGGTGGCCCGGATGCTCAACGCCACCTCCAAGATGGGCGAGGAGATCGATTCGCTCGCCGATGCGGTGAATTTCGGTGTGGCACCGGCGCTCATCATCTACGGCACCATGCTTTCGCATTCGCGCATCGGGTGGATCGTGGTGCTGCTGTACGCGGTGTGCATCGTGTTGCGGCTCGCCCGCTTCAACGCGCTGCTCGACGTGGATCAGCCGGCGTACGAGAAGGAGTATTTCGTCGGCATGCCCGCCCCTGCGGGTGCCATCGGCGCGATCGGTCTACTGGCTGCCAAGATGCAGTTCGGCGAAGGTTGGTGGACCAGCGAGTGGGCGGTGTCGATCTGGATGATCGGCGTCTCGCTCCTGGTGGTCAGCCGGATCCCGATGCGCAAGATCCACACGTTCGCAGTTCCGCCGAACATGGTGGCGCCCTTGCTGGCCTTGGTCGCCATCGGGGTAGCGGCGTCGGTGTTCTACGGCTACATCGTGATCATGGTGATCATCGTGGCCTACGTGATCCACATCCCGTTCGCGATACGCACCAAGAAGTGGGTGGCCAGCCACCCCGAATCATGGGACGACAAGCCGCAGCAACGGCGCGCCGCCCGCCGTGCGATTCGGCGGGCCCAGCCGCACCGGCGGTCGATGGCACGACTGGGGCTGCGGAAGCCGGGGCGCTGACATGTCGCAGCTCGAGGCCGAGGAAGATCAACCGCTCGGGCATCTGCGCCTGACCGCACGGCTGAACACCGCCGCACTCGACTCACGTCGTGGGGTGGTTCGGCTGCATCCGGAGGCGATCGCCGCGCTCGGGATCCGCGAGTGGGACGCGGTGTCACTGACCGGATCCCGTACCACTGCGGCCGTCGTCGGCCTGGCCCCTGGCGGTACCCCGACCGGTACCGCCCTGCTCGATGACGTGACGTTGTCCAACGCCGGGGTGCGGGAGAACGCCATAGTGATCGTGTCGCCGGTGACGGTGTACGGCGCCCGGGCGGTCACGGTGACCGGGTCCAAGCTGGCGACCGATTCGATCTCGTCGGCGACGCTGCGCCAGGCGCTGCTGGGCAAGGTCATGACGGTCGGCGACACGGTGTCGTTGCTGCCCCGCGATCTGGGGCCGGGTACCTCGACGTCGGCGGCCACCGCGGCGCTGGGCTCGTCGGTGGGCATCACCTGGACCTCGGAACTGCTGACGGTGACCGGGGCCGATCCGGCCGGACCTGTGAGCATTCAACCGAATTCGGTGGTGTCGTGGGGGTCGGGCCTCGAGGGTGCCGGGCCGGGGCCGTCGGATTCCACCGGCGCGCACACGATCAGCCCCGCACGCGCCGAGCCTGCCGTCAGCTTCGACGATCTCAAGGGTTCCCATACCCAGGCCGGCAAGCTCACCGAATGGCTCAAGCTGTCACTCGATGAACCTCAGCTTCTCGAAACTCTGGGTGCCACACCGAATCTCGGCGTCCTGGTATCCGGCCCCGCCGGTGTGGGCAAGGCCACCATGGTGCGGACCGTGTGTGCCGAACGGAGGTTGGTGGAGCTCGACGGCCCGGAAGTGGGGGCACTGGCCGCCGATGACCGGTTCGGCCGGGTGTCCGACGCGGTCGCTACCGTGCGCGACGGCGGTGGGGTGCTGCTGATCTCCGATGTCGACGCGCTGCTGCCGGCCGCCGCCACCGACCGGGCTCCCGAGCCGGTCGCCGCCCTGATCATCGGTGAACTGCGTGAGGCCGTCGCCACCCGGGGCGTGGCGTTCGTCGCGACGTCGGCGGTGCCCATCGGGGTGGATCCCCGGCTGCGGGCACCGGATCTGTGCGACCGCGAGCTTGCCCTGACCCTGCCCGATGCCGCCACCCGCAAGGCACTGCTGGAGGTGCTGCTGCGTGGCGTTCCGTCCGCCGAGCTGAGCCTCGGCGAAATTGCCGACCGTACACCGGGTTTCGTGGTCGCCGATCTGGCCGCCCTGGTCCGTGAGGGCGCTCTGCGGGCAGCCTCGCGAGCCAGCGCCGAAGGCAACGAGCCGGTGCTGTGGCAGGAGGATCTGACCGGGGCGCTGACCGTGATCCGGCCGTTGTCGCGGTCCGCGTCCGAGGAGGTGTCGGTCGGCTCCGTCACGCTCGACGATGTCGGCGACATGGTCGAGACCAAACAGGCGCTCACCGAGGCGGTGTTGTGGCCGCTGCAGCATCCGGACACATTCCAGCGCCTCGGCGTGGAGCCCCCACGTGGTGTGCTGCTGTACGGTCCGCCCGGTTGTGGCAAGACCTTCGTGGTGCGGGCGTTGGCCAGCTCGGGGAAGCTCTCCGTGCACGCGGTCAAAGGTGCTGAGCTGATGGACAAATGGGTCGGTTCTTCGGAGAAGGCCGTGCGCGAACTGTTCGCGCGGGCCAGGGATTCGGCACCGTCACTGGTGTTTCTCGATGAGATCGATGCGCTGGCTCCGCGACGCGGGCAGAGCTTCGATTCCGGCGTGACCGACCGCGTGGTGGCCGCGTTGCTGACCGAACTCGACGGCATCGAGCCGATGCGCGACGTGGTGGTGCTGGGCGCGACCAACCGTCCCGACCTCATCGACCCCGCGCTGCTGCGGCCGGGCCGGTTGGAGCGGCTCGTGTTCGTCGAACCGCCCGATGCCGACGCACGTCGCGAAATCCTGCGTACCAGCGGCAAATCCATTCCCCTGGCCGCCGACGTCGATCTCGACGCCCTCGCCTCCGAGTTGGACGGCTACAGTGCGGCCGACTGTGTGGCGCTGCTGCGGGAGGCAGCCTTGACGGCGATGCGCCGGTCGATCGATGCGGCCGACGTCACCGCGGCCGATGTCGCCAAAGCCCGGGAGACCGTCCGGCCGTCGCTGGATGCATCCCAGGTGGCGTCCTTGCGGGAGTTCGCGGCCGGGCGCTGAGATTCTTCGGCTGATGCTGGGTTCCACGCCTGGCCGCCGGCCGGCCCGGCGGCCAGGAGCCACACCTGTCCCATCGACCACGGCTCCGAGGGCACTACTCGAGCTGCCCACCTGCGCGCGACAATCGAGCGACAATCGCCTCCTGAATCACCTCCGCAACACCGTTCCCACCACCGCTCGCCACATCCGGCCCTTGTACCACTGAGACCTCTGCCGCCCCATCCGTCCGGTGTCCAGCTACCAGCGACAACTGTCGCTGGTAGCTGGACAAGTCGAATTCCGTTGCGTACGAGGCGAATGGGGCGTCAGTGACCCGAGTAATGAATGGACTCGTGACCTGAGTTGTCACCGTGATGCATGTGGCGATTGTCGCTCGATTGTCGCTGACAGGCGGGCACCACGACACCACTCGCCGAGCCGGGCCTATTGAGGTGGCTATCGAGACTGCTTCGGCAGTGAGGCCCGGCTGCCCCTATGTTTCGGCGAGCGCCGCCATTCGGTCGATCGAGGCCTGCAGCTTGTCCGCAGTGGTCGCGCGGGCACGAACCAGCCGCTTCTCGTCGGTCAGCTGGGACCAGTCGTAGGTATGGGTGACCAGAGTTCGGTTGTCGCCCAACGGTTGCAACTCCCAGCGCCAGAGGTGGCCGGGTGGCTCCTTGCCGACCTCCGACGGCCGCCAGGCGATACGCCGGCCTTCTTCGAACTCCACGATGTGGTTCTCGCGGTCACCGCCCTGCTTGATCGTCAGGACGAACACGTCCCCGACCGCACGCACCCGCTGCCCGGACGCGGCCTGCGCCAGGTTCTCGTTGCCGTCCCAGCGGGGCTGTTGGGCCGGGTCGGCGATGAGCTCGAAGATGACCTCTGCCGGTGCGGAGATCTCACGACTGGCTGCGACCACCCGTGAGCCACTGGACTCAGAATCCATACGCCTGACCATACCCACAGATCGACGCTGAACCGATTCACTTCACGGTCAACAACTTCCGAATCGCGTCGGCCAGGTCTTCCTCCATCCAGGCCGGCAGGGCAGCATCGTTGGCGTGGCGTCGCACCATCGCATAGGGCAGATCGACGACGGCCCGCGACATGGCGTCCATCGTGCGGGCGTCGTCGGCGCCGTAGATACCGCGCGCCAACTCGCGCAACCGCTCGATGAGTGGCGTGTTCATCGCTGCCAGCGTCGCGGTGAACTCCGCATCGGGGGCGCCGTCGAGCAGGTCGCTGGGCCGGATGGTCAGCAGCAACCGGGCGTCGTCGGGAACGTCACGGGCGAAGACGACGGCAGCGACACCCATCGCCACCGCGGCCTCCACCGCGTCTCCCCCGGACGCCGCCATCGCGCGGGACTGAAACCGTTCCAGCGCCCGCAGCCAGGCCGCGGTCAGCACACCGTTTCGGTTACCGAACCGGTGATACAGCGTGCCCGCCGGCGCCCCGCTGACCTTGGCAATCGCCGCAACGCTTGCGGCCCTGGGCCCTTCGGCGAGCACCAACGCCCGGGTCGCATCCAAAATCGCGTCGGTTTCATGCTTCCGCGGAGGCGCCATGATCTAGTACAGTCCTTCTATATGGAACGTTTACCCTATATTGATGAGCATGCCATAACCCTCGATGCGGATGCGGCCACGACATGGGCCGCCGTCCTGCGCACGATGTGTAGCGATCCTGCCGAGCCGCGCGCCCCGTTCGGGTTCGCCATCGGCGAGTGCACGCCGCGTCAACGCCTGATCCTCAAGGGGCGTCATCCCTTCTCGATCTACAAGTGGGTCTTCGAGCTGGACGAGCTCGGTCCGCACTGCACCCAGGTGCGGTCACAAACCTGGGCAGCCTTCCCGGGCATCCACGGAAAGATCTACCGCACCCTGGTGATCGGCTCCGGAGCCCACGTGGTGGCGGTGCGCCATGCGCTCAAACGCATTGCGGGGCAACTGCGTCCGCGGCCAGGCGTCGCGGCGTGATCCTGAACTGGGGCGCGACCGAAGGCGAACGCGCCACCCCCCTTCCGTGCGACGCGCTGTCCCCCGGCGCCAAAGTCTCCGCGGACCGCGCGATCACCATCCACGCACCGCCTGCGACCGTGTTCGGCTGGCTGTGCCAGCTGCGCGTCGCGCCCTACAGCTACGACCTGCTGGACAATTTCGGTCGACGCAGTCCACGAACGCGTGACCCGGAACTGTCCCGCCTCGAAGTCGGCCAACGCTTCATGCAGATCTTCACCCTGCACTCGTTCGTCGACGACGAGCACGTGACGCTGCAATCCGGGAAGGTCACCGTCACCTACGCAGTTCGGGGCCACGCGGAAGGCAGCCGCCTGCACGTGCGGGTGCGCTTCGGCGGTCCGGCGATCACCGGCCGGGCGCTGGCACTGGGCGACGTGGTGATGATGCGTAAACAGCTGCTCACCTTGCGCGAGCTGGCCGAGCAGGAAGCCATCCGGCCAATATCTTGACGGTGACTAGTTACAGTGGCATAGTTCAACTTGTCACTGACTAGATTCACGGGAGTTGAGATGGCCGACACCGCCCTACACACCGTTGAAACAGCCCGGGCCGGCGACCGGGAGCGCGCACGGACCGCGAATGACCTCGGTCAGGCCCTCACCCAGGGCTACCTCACGATGCCCGAGTACGAAGATCGGTTGCAGTCCACGTTCCAGGCGCAGACCGCCGACCAACTGCACCGGCTCGTCGCCGACCTCCCCCTCAGCCGGCTACGACGTCACGATCCCCGACGTCACGCCGCCCAGCAGCGGGCCGCCCGGATGAGCGTCACGATCCACCTGGCCGCCTACCTTGCCGGCGCCCTGCTGATGCTCGGCATCTGGCTTGCCGTCGGACTCGGCGGTGGCGGCTGGTACTTCTGGCCGGTCTGGCCGATCATGGGCTGGGGCATCGGCGTTGCGTCACATGCCATTCCGGTATGGGCACACGCCCAGGCGCACTCCATCCCCGTCACGTAACGCGGTCAGCCGGCGGCCGACGTCCAGTGCGTGATAGCCGCACGCACCTCCGCCGCGTCCGGCAGCCGCTCACTGGCCCAGGCCACATAGCCGTCGGGCCGGATCAGCACCGCGTCGGGCAACTCGGGCCGATTGTCGATCGCCTGCACCACATCCGCGTCACCGACATCCACCGGAGCAGCGGTGACGAGTACGAACTTCTCGCCGCGCAAAAGCTCGTACAGCCTGGGCCCGCCACAGTTCACGTCGGCCATGCGGCGACCCACGAGCCAGTCTTCGTCCTTCGACCGCGGATACGCGATGCCGATGCCGCTGAGCCGCTCGGCCACAAAGCGTCGGGCGCGCGGAATGCGTAATACCGTCCCCAACACGAGCACGCGCAGCCGACGCGTCGCGGCCGAACTCAGGACGATCTGGTTGAACGTATCGGTCAACCGCAGCACCGCGGCACCCACTGGATGGCGCTCGCGTTCATAGCTGTCCAGCAGCCACGACGACGCATGCCCTCGCACCGCCAAAGCCAGCTTCCAGCCCAGATTGAACGCGTCGCCGAGCCCGGTGTTCATGCCCTGCCCGCCGAGCGGCGAATGCACATGCGCGGCGTCGCCCGCGAGGAACACGCGCCCCGAACGGTAGTGGCGGGCCTGGCGGCGCTCGCTGAGGAACCGCGAACTCCACCGCATCTCACTCATACCGAAGTCATCCCCCGCGATGCGTCGAAACGCCTCCCGCATCTCCTCCAACGTCACCGGTTCGTCCAGCGGCGCCCGTTCCCTCAGCCGGTCCCACGCGATGGCGCGGAACCAACCGTCGCCGAAAGGCACGAACAGCACCACCCCTTCCGTGCCGGTCCGGGCGAACAGCGTTTCCTCGGGAGGTGACGCCAACCGCACGTCGGCGAGCAGGATGTGCGTTTCGTACTGTTTGCCGGCGAAGTCGATCCCGACCAGTCGTCGGACCGTGCTGTGGGCCCCGTCGCAGCCGACCACATAGTCGGCGCTCAGGCTCTCCCCGCCCGCCAACTCCACGCTCACCCCGTCGCCATCCTGGCGCAGCCCCACCACCTGAGCACCGCGGCGCACCGTGACGCCCAACTGCGCCGCGCGCTCCTCCAGTACGTGTTCGGTGCCGCTCTGCGGAACGATCAGCACCATGCCGAACCGGGTCGGCAGCTCCCGCAGATCCAGCGTGGCTCCGCCGGGCGGTGCCACTTCGTGCACCTCGACTCCCCGGCTCAGCAACTCATCGACCAGTCCTCGGCCGTCGAGCAGTTCGAGCGTTCGCGCGTGCACCGCGAAGGCCCGGGTGATGTTGGGCGTCGAGTCCCGTTCATCGACCACCGTGACCGCCGCCCCGCCGAGCGCGAGCTCACAGGCCAGCATCAAACCCGTCGGCCCGGCGCCGACCACCAGAACACCTTTGGTTGCCAACAGATTCACCTCCGTAGCGCGTTGGTGACTCTGCAGGCTGATGGTAGCCACAACGGCCCACGTAGAATGCGGGAAAAGCCATAGCCACCCATGCCGATGCTCTTCGCGACAAGCGCTCATCGGTAGCCGACACCCCGACCCCAACCCGATCGGAGTGCCATGCTCGCCGTTCTGCTCGCCCACGCGGTCGCCACCGCGCTGGCGCCACTTCTGGTGGCCAGATGGGGACGGATGGCGTTCTATCCGCTGGCACTCGTCCCGTTGGGCTCGCTGGTTTGGGTGGCCCTGAACTGGCCTAACGCTGAGCGTGTCCCCACCCTGAACATCCCGTGGGTGGACGGGCTGTCGATGAACATCACGCTGCGCTTCGACTCCCTCGCGGCGATCATGAGCGTGCTGGTCCTAGCCATCGGGGCGCTGGTCCTGTTCTACTGCGGCGAGTACTTCCATCACCACGACGGAAAGATCGAGAAACGCCTGCCCAGCTTCGCGGCCGAGTTGGTGGCGTTCTCCGGCGCCATGTTCGGCCTGGTGATCAGCGACAACATGCTGGTTCTCTACATTTTCTGGGAAACCACGACGGTGCTGTCGTTCCTGCTGGTCGGCCACTACGCCGAGCGGGCCACCAGTCGGCGGGCCGCCACCCAGGCGCTGTTGGTGACCACGTTCGGCGGCCTGGCCATGCTGGTCGGCATCGTCGTGCTGGGCAACATGGCCGGCACCTACCTGCTGTCGGAGTTGATCGCGGCGCCGCCCGGCGGGACGGCCGCCGCGGTCGGGGTGGCGCTGATCCTCGTCGGCGCCCTGTCGAAATCGGCCATCGTGCCACTGCACTTCTGGTTGCCCGGTGCCATGGCCGCCCCCACCCCGGTGAGCGCCTATCTGCACGCCGCGGCCATGGTGAAGGCCGGGGTCTACCTGGTGGCCCGGATGACGCCCGGGTTTGCCGAAACGTCGTTCTGGCGTCCCATGGTGGTGGGCCTGGGGCTGCTGACCATGCTGCTGGCCGGCTGGCGTGCGGTCCGTGAATATGACCTGAAACTGATCCTGGCGTTCGGCACGGTGAGCCAGTTGGGTCTGATCACCGTGATGGTCGGCGCGGGTGGCAGCGACATGATGCTGGCCGGGCTGGCCATGCTGTGCGCGCACGCGATGTTCAAGGCGGCGTTGTTCATGGTGGTCGGCGTGATCGACCACGCCACCGGGACCCGCGACATCCGCCGGCTGGCCGGGCTGGGACGCCGCCACAGACCGTTGTTCGCCATCGCCATCGGGGCCACCGCGAGCATGGCGGCCCTGCCCCCGTTCTTCGGGTTCGTCGCCAAGGAAGCCGACTTGGAGACGGTGGCGCACAGCCCCGCTCTGGGCTCCGCCGCGCCATATGTGTTGGCCTGCATCGTGATCGGCTCGGTGTTCACCACCATCTACAGCCTCCGGTTCATGTGGGGCGCATTCGCCGCCAAGGGAGCGCCGGAACCCAGCACCCGGGTTGCCGAAATGCGCCGTCCCTCAGCCACTTTCCTGACCGCACCCGCGCTGCTCGCCATCGCCGGCCTGGTCTTCGGGTTGTGGCCCGCCGGAATGGACGCAGTGCTCGACGAGTACGCCAACACCATGCCGGGCGGCTCGGGCTACCACCTGGCACTGTGGCACGGGCTCGGCCTCCCGCTCCTGCTCTCGGTCATCGTGCTGGCCGTCGGTACCGCCGTGTTCTTCGGGCGGAACAGGTTGCCCCGGGCGCAGCTGACCTACCAACCGCTGGGCAACGCCGACCGCATTTACGACGCGACGATCCGTGGCCTGGACGTACTTTCGCTGCGGCTGACGGGGTCGACGCAGCGCGGTTCGCTGCCGGCCACGCAATCGGTGATCCTGTGCACGCTGGTGGGTTTGCCCGTCGCGACGCTGGTTCTCGGCCCTCGCGACCATCCGGATTTCGCGTTGTGGGACTCGCCGCTGGTCGTGGTGGTCGGGTTGCTGATGCTGGCCGCTGCGTTGGGCGCGATCGTGATGCGCAACCGTCTGGCCGCGGTGCTGCTCGTCGGTGTGACGGGCTACGGGTGCGGCGCGATCTTCGCCTTCCACGGCGCGCCCGATCTGGCGCTGACCCAATTCCTGGTCGAGACACTGGTTTTGGTGATCTTCGTGCTGGTGCTGCGGACACTGCCGGCCGAGGCCGATGCCGCCAACATCAACAGTCACCGAATTCCGCGGGCTCTGCTGGCCCTGGCGGTCGGCGCCGCCGTCACGTCTCTGGCGGTCTACGCGATGGCCGCCCGCACCGGGGCCGGTATCGCCGAGCTGTTGCCGGATGCCGCCTACTACCGCGGGCAGGGCGCCAACACCGTCAACGTGCTGCTGGTCGACATCCGGGCCTGGGACACGATGGGCGAGGTCATGGTGCTGCTCGTCGCCGCGACCGGCGTGGCTTCACTGGTGTTCCGGCACCGCCGGTTCGGCGCCGCCCCGCGGGTCAGTACGGCCGCCGGGCAGCCCGACATCGGACCGGTCGGCGCCTACACTCCGGCCATCGGCGATATCACCTGGCTTCGCGGTTCAGAAATGCGTGATCCGCGGTACCGGTCGCTGGTGCTGGAAGTGGCCACCAGGGTGATCTTCCCGCTCATCATGGTTTTGTCGGCCTACTTCTTCTTCGCCGGGCACAACACCCCCGGCGGCGGCTTCGCCGGCGGGCTCACCGCAGGGCTGGCGCTGGTGCTGCGATATCTGGCCGGCGGACGCTATGAGCTCGGCGAAACGCTTCCGTTGGATGCGGGCAAGATCCTGGGCACCGGGCTGGGGCTGTCGGCCGGGACGGCCGTCACCTCGATCCTGCTGGGCGCGCCCGCGCTGTCCTCGGCGGTGCTGCAGTTCGACATTCCGGTGTTCGGCCACGTGAAGCTGGTGACCGCGCTGTTCTTCGACCTCGGTGTGTATCTCATCGTGGTCGGCCTGGTGCTCGACGTGCTGCGCAGTCTCGGTGCACGGGTGGACGTGGAAACCGCCGCTGCCCCCGCAACCTCGAAGGCGGTGGCGCGATGACAACCGTCCTGATTCCGTTGATCCTCATCGGCGGACTGACCAGCGCCGGGGTGTACCTACTGCTCGAGCGCAACCTGACCCGAATGTTGTTGGGCCTGTTGCTCGTCGGCAATGCGGTCAACCTGCTGATCCTGACCGTCGGCGGGGCAGGCGGCAATCCGCCGATCCGCGGACGCACCAGCGACGGCGCCACCACCACGGCGGATCCGCTGGCACAGGGCATGATCTTGACGGCGATCGTCATCAGTATGGGCATCGCGGCCTTCGTCCTGGCGCTGGCGTACCGGTCCTACCGGTTGACCACGGTCGAAGAGGTCAGCAACGACCCCGAGGACACCCGCGTCTCGCAGCGGGCGGATGCGGAGGAAACACACGAGGAGATCCCCCAGATCGACACCCTCCGCGACACCGATGCGCCCGACGAGCTCGACGCGCTGCCCGGGTTCGAGGGTTCGAAATGACGGCCCAGGCGTTGATCCCGCTGCCGGTGCTGATCCCGGCACTGGCAGCGGCACTCACGCTCGTCGCCGGGCGTCGTCCGCAGTTGCAGCGGATCATCACGCAGGTCGCGTTGACGGCCGTGGTCGCGGTGTGCGCGGCGCTGCTCTACCTCGCCGACCGCGACGGCACCCTGGTGCTGCACGTCGGCGGTTGGGGGCAGACCGTGCCGGGCATGGGGCCGCTGGGCATCACTCTCGTGGTCGACCGGCTCTCGGCCCTGATGCTGGTGGTGTCGTCGATCGTGCTGCTGGCGGTGGTCGCCTACGCCATCGGGCAGGGTATCCGCGACGGCGACGAACGCCAGCCCGTGTCGATCTTCATGCCGACCTACCTGGTGCTCTCGGCCGGCGTCTGCACGGCGTTCCTGGCCGGCGACCTGTTCAACCTGTTCGTGGGTTTCGAGGTGCTGCTGTCCGCGAGCTTCGTGCTGCTGACCATCGGCGCCAGTGAGGAACGGGTCCGGGCCGGCATCTCGTATGTGATGGTGTCGATGGTGTCGTCGCTGATCTTCCTGATCGGCATCGCCCTGGTGTATGCCGCCACCGGCACGCTGAACCTGGCGGAGCTCGCCGTGCGCCTCGACGATGTGCCCGCCGGTACCCGCAACGCACTGTTCTCGGTGCTGCTGGTGGCGTTCGGCATCAAGGCGGCGGTGTTCCCGCTGTCGACGTGGCTGCCCGACTCGTACCCGACGGCGCCGGCGCCCGTGACCGCGGTGTTCGCCGGGTTGCTGACGAAAGTCGGTGTGTACGCGATCATCCGGGCCCATGCGTTGTTGTTCCCCGGCGGCAGCCTCGACGCGGTGCTACTGGTGGCCGGGCTGCTCACGATGGTCATCGGCATCCTGGGCGCCATCGCGCAGAGCGACATCAAGCGGTTGCTGTCGTTCACCTTGGTCAGCCACATCGGCTACATGGTGTTCGGTGTGGCGCTGGGCAACCAACTGGGCATGTCCGGTGCGATCTATTACGTCGCCCACCACATCGTCGTGCAGACCACGCTGTTCCTGGTGGTCGGACTGATCGAGCGGCAGGCCGGGGCATCCACCTTGAACCGGCTCGGCGGGCTGGCCGCGGCCAGCCCGGTTCTGGCGTTCGTGTTCGTCGTCCCCGCCCTCAATCTGGGTGGTATCCCGCCGTTCTCGGGCTTCATCGGGAAGGTGGCGCTGATGGAGGCAGGCGCCGAGAACGGGTCGGCGCTGGCGTGGACGCTGGTCGCCGGCGGCGTGGTCACCAGCCTGCTGACGCTGTACGTGGTGGCGCGGGTCTGGACGAAGGCGTTCTGGCGGGCGCGGGCCGACGCTCCCGAGGGGCACCTGGCCGGGGCGGCGCCCGCGGTGCTGCTCGACGACATCGAGGACATCGAGTTCGCCGACCGCGACAGCGTGGGACGGATGCCCGCGGGCATGCTGGTGCCGACGGCCGCATTGATCGCCGTGGGATTGGCGCTGACCGTCGCGGCCGCACCGATCTTCGCCTATACCGAACGCTCGGCGGCCGAGGTGCTCGACCGCGGGCAGTACGTCTCGGCGGTCCTGGGAGGTACGGCGCACCCATGAGCATGAGACACCTCGCGTTGCGCATCTGGCTGTTGTGCTTCCTGATGCTGGTCTGGGTTCTGTTGTGGGGCCATGTCACGGTCGCCAATGTGGCGAGCGGGCTGATCATTGCGGCGGTCATCATGGTGCTGCTGCCGTTGCCTTCGGTGCCCGTCGAAGGCAAGCTACATCCACTGTCGCTGTTGAAACTCGTTGTGCTGGTGGGCTATTACCTGGTGCTGTCGTCGTTCCAGGTGGCTTGGATGGCGATCCGGCCGGGCCCGCCGCCGTTGGTCGCCGTGCTGCGCGCGAACCTGCCCGCGCTGAAATCGGATCTGGTGCTGGCCCTGGCGGTCAACATCTTCAACCTGATCCCCGGATCGATCGTGCTGGAGATCGACCAGGCCCGCCGCATCCTCTACGTTCACCTCATCGACGTCGGCTCGGAGGCCACCGTGCAGCGGTTCTACCGTCAGGTCGAGCAGGTCCAGCGGTTGCTGGTCGCGGCCTTCGAGCGGGAGAGCGACTGGCGGCCGTCACCTGAACAGGAGGCGGGGCGCGCATGACCATTGTCTGGATCATTGCCGCAGTCATGTTGACCGCGGCCGCCACGATCACCATGTTCCGGGTGCTGGCCGGGCCGAGCACCCTGGACCGGCTGGTGTCCCTGGACACCCTGATCGCGGTGACGATGTGCGGTATCGGCACGTGGGCGGCGTTCAGTCTGGACACCACGGTCACCTACAGCCTGACGGCGCTGGCGTTGATCAGCTTCGTCGGCTCGGTGAGCGTCGCCCGGTTCCGCGTGCCCGACACCGACGATCGGCGGCCGGGCCTGCGGTCACGGCGGGAGCAACGATGAACATTCTCGACATCATCACCGCGGTGCTGATTCTGAGCGGGTCGACGCTGGCGTTGACCGCGGCGATCGGCGTGGTCCGATTTCCCGACACGTTGTCGCGCATGCACGCCGCCACCAAGCCGCAGGTACTAGGTCTGCTGCTGGTGCTGGCGGGTGCGGCGATCCGCCTGCGCGGGCACGCCGATATCGGCATGGTGATCCTCACCGGGTTGTTCACCTTGATCACCGCACCGGTGGTCGCCAACCGGGTCGGACAGCTGGCTTATCGCGAGCAGAACATCCGCGATGATCTGCTGACCCGCGACGAGATGGCCGAGTTCGGGGAGACTGGTGGCGATGGCCAGAACTGACGACGACAGCTGGGATATCACCGAGAGCGTGGGTGCCACCGCGCTCGGGGTGGCGATGGCCCGCGCCAACGAGACCGCGGCGGAATCCCCGTTGTTCACCGATCCGTATGCACGGATGTTTCTCGATGCCGCGGCCGCGCGGGGCTGGCGTCCGCCCACCGGCGCGATGGCCCAGCGGATCCGCGCCATCGGCAATTACGCCGCTTCGCGGACCAAATGGTTCGACGAGTTCTTTGTCGCCGCAGGCGCAGCCGGTATCCGTCAGGCGGTGATCCTGGCCGCCGGCCTGGATGCCCGTGCCTGGCGGTTGCCGTGGATCCACGACAGCGTGGTGTTCGAGATCGACCAGCCGCAGGTACTGCAGTTCAAGGAGAACGTCCTGGCTGCGCATCGGGCGACGCCGAAGGCCCTGCATGTCGCGGTCCCGGTCGATCTGCGTCAGGATTGGCCGAAGGCCTTGCAGGACGCGGGTTTCGACGCCACCCAGCCCACGGCATGGTCCGTCGAGGGGCTACTGCCCTACCTGCCCGCCGATGCACAGGACCTGCTGTTCGAGCGCATCACCGAACTTTCCGCGCGGGACAGCCGGATCGGGGTCGAGGCGTTCAGCGCCGGGTTCTTCTCCGAAGATCACCTGGCACGCCGCCGTGAGAGCATCGAGAAGATGCGCGCCGAGGCAGCCGAAGCCGGCGACGACATGCCCGATCCCGAGCAACTGTGGTTCATCGAGGACCGCGCCTACGTCCCCGATTGGCTCGGCGAACGCTGCTGGGATGTGTCGGCGCTACCTGCCGACGATCTGATGGCGCGCTACCACCGTTCGCTGCCCGCCGACACCACCGAGGGCACCATGGCCACCGAATTCGTCGAAGGCATTCTGACCGAGCCATATTCGCGGTGACGGGGCTTCGGCAGCCGGAGAATTGGAAGAACCGGACAGCCCTGATCGTCATGGCGTTCGTGATGATCGGCGGGATGGGTGTCTACTGCGTCGCCATCACGCTCAGCGCACTGGAGCGCGACGACGATGTCTACGCCACGGTCGCCGCCGGTTTCGCCGTCACCGTCTGGAGCCTGCTACTGGGCAGCACCCTCGGCTTCATCGGGACGACCAGGCTACGCGGGGTATCGACGGACGCCGGAACCACACTTCGGGCCAACCCCGCGGTGCAGTGGTTTGTGGGGATCACCGCGATCAGCTTCCTGTACACCTCGGTGCTCTACCTCGTCTGTGCGCAGGGGCGAGACGACCTGCCGTTCATGGACCCGAACAACCCGGGGGACGCCACCACGATCATGACAGTGCTCCTCATCGGCACGGTGATCGGTATCGTGTGGTTCCTCGTGAAGGGCCGAGCGGCAAGCCTGCGTCTCGGCCCGGACGGGGTCACCTATGTCGACGGCTCACGCTCACACAGTGAATCCTGGGACGGCATCATCGATATCACCGACGTCCCACCGCACCGCAACTCGCGCCGGCCGATCTGCCTCATCCGTAGGGACGATCGGCCGGTCGTCGTCGAAAACGCGAATATCTACGCGCCCGGCGGCGCGGCCCTGTATTGGATGGTGCGCCACTATTGGCGGCATCCGGAGCGCCGAATGGAACTAACCGACGGCCGCGCGCTGGAGCGGCTCGAAAGCGCAGACTTCGTTCCCGAATAGCGGTCGGCCATGGGGATGTGTCGGGTATGTCCGACGCCGGCCCCTGTGACGAGCGTGCAGCGTGTTGTCCGCGAAATTTGCAAATCTGGGTGAAAGCCTGCACGTTCGCCACAACAACCCGCACAGCACTTCTGAACCTGACCCGACGCGACGCGTCACACGGTGGCAAAGAAGCTCTGAAGCTCCTCGGCAATACGTTCGGGCACCATGGCGGTGGCGAAGTGGGACTGGTCAGACCAAACGACTCGCTCAGCGTGTGGGAGTACCGCCGCCAGGCGGTCCATTCCTTCCGGCAGAGGCGGCCAACTCAGGCCGCCCTGCATGAGCAACACCGGCACGGTGACGGCCGCCCACCGGTCGACGTCACGTCCGTCATGGGCCATCGCTTCCAGGTCTGCACCAGCAGACAGCGTGGTGATCCGGCCTGTTTCTTCGCTTTCGACGTCGAACGAGGCCGCCTCCACCAGTTCAGAAGGAACGCAGGCGACCTCGCGGGCGAAAAGCTCCAGCGCCTCCGGATAACGGGCTTCCGTGCACAGCCGCCGGTAGCGGCCCAGGACCGGCAACAGGTGCGCACCGGACAACAACAGGGGCGGCTCGAACAGCGCCAGGGAAGCGATGCGTCCGGAGTCGGCGACCGCGGCGTGAAGGGCGACTGTCGCCCCGAAGGATCCGCCGACGACGTGCGCGCCCGTTCCGGACGCATCGGTGACCGACCTCAGCACGCACTCCAGATCCGCGGCCTCCACCACGAAACTGTTGGGCGGCGTACCAACTGCGCTCGGTGGGTGGTTTCGGCGCGCATACCGCACGACCTGGTGACCGGTCAGGCGTCGACCGATGTCGGCCCAGGAATCCAGGCCGCCGTTGGACCCGTGCACGAAGACGACCGGAGCTCCGGTTCCTGTCGTCTCCAACGCCAGATCGGTGCCGTCCGAGGTTGTCAGCACAGAAGCCATACTCTGAGTATTACGCGGTCAGTCCGAGAGCTGGAACTCCACCATCGCGGTGACGGAATCCACGGCCTCGCTGAGCACCTCCACACGGGCGGCATCCGACGGCGCGGCCAACAGTGAATAGCGGTCGGCCTGCCCCATGGGTAGCCGAGCAGCCAAGGCGTACAAGCGGTTCCCCGGGTCGACGCCGGCGGATTCCACGATCTCGCGGCTGCGGATCGGCGTGCCACGGGCCTCACCGATCCGGTCGAGCAGCGCCACCATCCGGTCTTCGACGTCGCTGATGCGGGCGGTGTCCACCGGGTCGCCCGGTTCATCGGGCCAGAGTTCGATCTCGGCGCGGGGATACGGATCGTCGTCGAGCCAGCGCTGCACCCGAATTCGCTCACCCATCACACACAGCAGCCGGTATTTGCCGACCCCGATCTCCTGGCAGTCGACGATGTTGGCCAACGCCCCGACGTCGCACCGACGGTCACCGCCGCCCACCTCGCGACCGGCCGAGATCAGAACCACCCCGAAAGACGGTTCCGACATGGCCATACAGTCGTTCACCATGGCCACATAGCGCGGTTCGAAGATCCGCAGTGGCAGTTCCTGACCGGGCAGCATCGCCACTTCGAGGGGAAACATCGGTGAGACTGTCATGGGGTCAGAATCGTCCTCGCCTCCGGTTTGGTCAATGAGCACGAGCCGGTAGCCTCGGGTGATGCCACCATCAGCGGAGCTTGAGATAGCCCGCACGCTGCTCTCTGATCCTGGCTACACCGACCTCGACGCGGTCGACCGCCAGTTGATCGAACTGCTGCAGGCCGACGGCCGCCTTCCCTACGCAGAGTTGAGCCGTCGGGCAGGCATCACGGAAAAGACTGCGCGCCGCCGTGTTTCGCGATTGTTGGGCGAGGGGTACATGACCATCGCCGCCGTCACCGATCCGGCCGTCCTGGGGTTCGGCGCGCTGGGTCTGGCCATGCTGACCGTCGATGGATTGCGTACACCGGTCGAGCTCGCAGCGGAGCTCGCCCACTTGCCCGAAGCGGATTACGTGACGGCCACGACGGGTCCGTACGGAGTGGTACTGGAGCTGGTCTGCACCGACGCCCGGGAACTGCACGATGTGGCCTTCGGACGGATCGCGACGCTGCCGGGGGTGCGCTCGGTGGAGGTGCTCCCCTACCTGCGGCTGCACTATCAGCAGGCCCGGCTGTCCGGTGCGCTGACCGGAGGTGCGGTGCGGCCGCGTCCGCTCGATGACATCGACCGGGCGATCCTTGCCCGGCTCGCCGTCGACGGCCGTGCCGCTTTCCGCGACTTCGCTTCAGCGCTGGGCTTATCCGAGACCACGATCCGTTCGCGCTACGGCCGGATGGTGGATACGGGCGCGGCCCGGGTGATGTGCATCGCCAACCCGCTGCGCCTCGGCTATCGCCACAGCAGCTGGGTGGCGATCCGCACCGACGGCCGGGCCGGCGCGCAGAAGGTCGCCGAAGCGCTGACGCGCGTGGAGACGGTGTCGTATGTGGCGCTGACCGCGGGGCGTTGGGATGTCCTGGCCGAGGTGGTGACCGCCCGTGACGAGGATCTGCTCAACGTGCTCGACGAGAGCATCCGTGGACTCGACGGCGTCACCGCGATGCAGGCCTGGCCTTATATCTCAGTGCACTACAAGGCAATTCATCCCAGGGATGTCAGCCCGGCACCTTTTTGTTGATCGCATCGACCACGGTGGCATCCCGGTCGCCCAGAACGCACATGGCTCCGATGAACGACGTCCAGATGTACGGATTCTTCTTCATTCCCGCGTAGCCGTTCTTCACCAGTAGCTCGACCATGCCGAGCTGGCCGGCCTCGTCCATCGACGAGTACTCGCGACACGTGGTCGACATCCCGTTGGGCGGCGGGGTGCCGGCTTTTCCACTGGTCCCCGGAGGCGGGAAAGCCGGGGTCGACGGCGCCGCCGTACTACTGGGCCTGCGCTTGGTGGTCGTGGGAGTGGAGATCCCGGTCTGATCGGGATCGGCCATGGGCGTTCCGGCCGTGACGGTGCTGCAGCCCGAAAGGGCAAACCCCGCCACCACAATCCCCGCCACGATCCGCCGCATAACCCTCATCCTCACAGTTGGAGTTCGCTCACCAGGGCGTCAACCACTTCGCGCAGGTCGCCGTCATTCTCTTCGGCCACGCGACGCTGCCGTTGATAGGAGCCGCCGCCGCGGTAGATATCGGTCACCGAGGCGAGCTCGTCGGAGCATCCCAGCGACTTGGCAACCGGCTCAAGGTGATTCAGCAGTTCGTCGAGGTCTTCGGTGACCAGCCGCTCATTGCTGTCGGCGTCGAGGATGATCACCGCGTCCAGGCCGTAGCGGGCGGCACGCCACTTGTTCTCCTGCACATGCCACGGCGGCATGGTCGGCAACTGTTCACCCGCGTCGAGCCTGCGGTCGAGGTCGACGATCAGGCAGTGGGTCAGCGCGACCAGCGCGCCGAGCTCACGTACGTTCGACACGCCGTCGAAGATCCGCACCTCGATGGTGCCCAGATGCGGCGAGGGCCTGATGTCCCAACGAATCTCGTTGAGGTGGTCGATGATGCCGGTCTTCTTCTGATCGTGGACGAAGCCCTCGAACTCGGACCAGGCCTGGAACTGGAAGGGCAGGCCCGCTGTGGGCAGCTGCTGAAACATCATCGCGCGGTTGCTCGCGTATCCGGTGTCCTCGCCGTCCCAGAACGGTGAGGACGCCGAGAGCGCCAGCAGATGCGGGTACTGATTGAGCAATGAGGAGATGATCGGCATCACCTTGTGCGCCGACGAGATCCCGACGTGCACGTGCACACCCCAGATCAGCATCTGCCGGCCCCACCACTGGGTGCGCTTGATCAGCTCGGCGTACCGCGGCGCATCGGTCAGCTGTTGCGCCGACCATTTCGCGAACGGGTGGGTGCCCGCGCAGAACAACTCCATGCCGCGGTCGTGCACGATCTTGCGCACGGGGCCCAGAGTGGCGCGCAGGTCATCCATCGCCTCACCGGTGTTGTCACAGATTCCGGTGACAATCTCAATGGTGTTGCGCAGTAACTCCTTGTGCACGTGCGGGGTCTCACCGACTTCGGCGATCACCTCTGCGGCGCCGTTGCTCAGGTCACGAGTGTCGGCGTCGACGAGAGCGAACTCCCACTCGACACCGACGGTGGGCCGGGGCGACCCGGCGAAATCGATGCGGCTGTCAGCCTGCGCCGATAACACCGCACGCCACCCGGCTTCCGGCGTCGCCGGTGGCAATGGTCGCCTGATCGGGGCCGGGAGCGCCGCCGACGACCTGCTGGTACTTCTCCGGCGGAATGTTGGCGAAGTTGTCCGCCTTCTCGTGGATCATGATCGCGGTCTTGGTGCCGGCCAACAGATCCTCGGCGGTGAACGCGTCGGTGGTGGTCACCAGCTTGCCCGAGCCGTCTGCGCGGATCTGCAGCGAGCTCAGGTCACCGCTGGAGGGATGACCGCTGTGTCCGGACACCTGGAAATGGCCACCGGCGGAGTTGAAGTCACCGGGCGCACCGCCGGTGGGGGCCACCGAGTTGGCTTCGCACTTGCCGACGGAGTGGATGTGCAGACCGTGGAATCCCGGAGCCAGCTTGCCCGGGGTGGTGGTCTCGACGGTCACGGTCGCGAAGCCGTCCGCGAACTGGAAGTCGGCGGTTGCCACGGCCGTGCCGTCGGCGGTCTTGAGCTCTGCGGTCAAGGTCTCGCCGCCGGTGGTGCCCTGAGCACCGTGCCCGCTGCCGTGCTCACCGGGAGCGGCCGAGGGCGAAGGCGATCCAGTCCAGATCGCCGGGGTGGTACCGGGCGTGTCGGAGGGCACCTGACCGGGAGGGCTGCAGGCGCTCAGCGCAACAACAGGGGCAGCGAACAGGACGGCAACACTGACGGACTTCAGCATGCCCAAAGCCTAGCCGGTGACTACCACGATCACGCCCGGTGGTTGCTCGAGAAGTTCGGGGCGCCGGGGTTCGACGGGCGCCTGGATTGCCTTGCCCACGGCCTCGGCGGCTTCCTTCTCACCTGAAGTCTCACCGAAGAACACCGTGGTGCCGGCAACACCTTCAAGTGTCAGGTTGCCGGTGTCGGTGACATTCCAGTGCGCCTCACGCAGACGATTGGCGGTGGTCTCGGCGGCACCTGGGACATCGGAGATGTTGTACACCCGCACGTCGGCCTTGGCCTCGGGGGCGGGTTCGGCCTTTGCCGATGTCTTCGTGGTGGTCGTCGCGCTCGTGGTGGCCACGGACGACGACTGGTCCGAACTGTCGTCGTCGGAGCCGAGCGCCTGGAAACCGACCAGCAGGAACACGACCCCGAGGAACAACAGCACCATCACCATGGCGCGCACGGGCAGCCCGGAGGAGTCTCGCTGATTCATCGCCACCACTGTATCGAGCGAACGGCCCGATGCCTCACCGCGTGACCTTTAAGTGGTGATATCGAAGCCGAGTCGCCGCGCAGCACGTGCCTTCTGCCGGGTCGCGCGCATTCTCCGCAGCCGCTTGACCAGCATCGGGTCGGCGGCCAGCGCCTCGGGGCGGTCCACCAACGCGTTGAGCACCTGGTAGTACCGCGTGGCCGACATCGAGAAGAGCTCCTTGATCGCGTCTTCCTTGCTGCCGGCGTACTTCCACCACTGGCGTTCGAAGGCCAAAATATCGTGCTCGCGCCGGGTGAGCCCATCACCCAGGTCAGAGTCGTCCCCGGATTGCTCAGTCCGCGCCATGGCGCCGTCCATATTGCTCCCTGGACCCTTCCGACACGTGAGAAATAACATCGCTGTGGTTCGGCGATTATTCAACCACGGCTTGCTGGGTTGAGCTGACACATAAACCCGCGAGTCGGGTGAGAAGGATTGCCACCTTAAGCTTCACCCATGGCCGTCGTACCGATTTGCATCGTCGGAGATCCCGTTCTGCACACACCGACCGAGCCGGTGCCCGTCGGCCCGGACGGCTCGCTGCCCGCAGACCTGCCCGAGCTCATCAAGACCATGTTCGACACCATGGACGCCGCGAACGGCGTTGGCTTGGCGGCCAACCAGATCGGCGTGGCCAAGCGGTTGTTCGTCTACGACTGCGCCCCGACGCGCGGCCAGACCACGCGCCGCCGCGGGGTCGTCATCAACCCGGTACTCGAGACGTCCGAGGTTCCCGAGACGATGCCCGACCCCGACGACGACGAGGAAGGCTGCCTGTCCGTGCCGGGCGAGAATTTCCCGACCGGCCGGGCCGACTGGGCACGCGTCACGGGCCTGGATGCCGACGGTTCGCCGGTCACTCTCGAGGGCACTGACTTGTTTGCCCGGATGCTGCAGCACGAGACCGGACACCTCGACGGATTTCTCTATATCGACCGCCTCGTGGGCCGGCACGCGCGGGCCGCGAAGAAGACCGTCAAGCGCAACGGCTGGGGTGTTCCAGGGCTGTCCTGGACGCCGGGCGAGGTCCCCGACCCGTTCGGTCACTGAGGCCGCCGATGCCTGAATTACCCGCGCTCGGGTCGCGGGTCAGCCTGCGCTATCAGCTGCCCGTCGGGTCGGCCAAGCCACTCACCGACGTCATCGGGCACCTCGAACAGCTGGAGCCGACGGTGGTGATCCGCACCAAGGACGGCGAGATCGTCGACGTGGCGCCGGCCGACATCGTCAGCGTGCGCGAGTTGTCGCATGCCCCGGTGCGGGCCTCGGAGATCCGCGCGCTCGAGCATGCGGCGGCACTGGCGTGGCCGGGAGTCGAGCAGCACTGGCTGGGCGGCTGGCTGCTGCGCGCCGGCCACGGTGTCACCAGCCGCGCCAATTCGGCGATCCCGTTGGACATGTCGGCGCAGATCGCCGATCTTTCCGCGGTGCGCGACTGGTACCGGGAACGTGACCTGCCGGCCTGGCTGGCCCTGCCGGAGCGGCTGCTGCCGATACGTACCCCGGGGGTCAAGCCGACCCGGGTGATGGTGCGCCCGCTGGATTCCCGGTCCGGGCCCTCGCCGAGCGTCACGCTGGCGCAGCAACCGGACGCACAGTGGTTCCAGATCTACGAACGCGAGGTCCCCGCCGATGTCCTGACCGCCGTGGTCGACGGGCGGCTGACCTTCGCGTCGGTGCCCGGTTGCGCCGTCGGCCGGGGTGCGGTGACGAGCGCTCCGGATGGCGCGGCCTGGCTGGGCATCTCGTCGGTTCGGGTCTCCCCCTCCCATCGCCGGCAGGGCCACGCCCGGGCAGTGTGCGAGGCGCTCTTGACCTGGGGCGCCGAGGCGGGTGCCGGGCAGGCCTACGTCCAGGTGGAGGTCGACAACCACGCCGCCATCGCCTTGTACACGGCACTGGGTTTCCGGCTGCACCACCAAACCCGTTATGTCGCGGCCGACGATGTCCTCGGCTCACGCTGACCCGTAGTCTCTACCTCCATGCGCCTGGCCACCTGGAACGTCAACTCGATCCGAACCCGAGTGGACCGCGTCGTCGACTGGTTGGAGCGTGCCGACGTCGACGTGCTGGCGATGCAGGAAACCAAGTGCACCGACGCGCAGTTCCCGATGATGCCGTTCGCGGCGTTGGGCTACGAGGTGGCCCACGTCGGGCTCAACCAGTGGAACGGCGTGGCCATCGCGTCGCGGGTCGGCCTCGACGACATCGAGATCGGGTTTCCGGGCCAACCCACCTGGAGCAGCAAGCCCGAGGAGGAGGCCACCGCCGAGGCCCGCGCACTGGGGGCCACCTGCGGCGGGGTGCGGGTGTGGAGCCTGTATGTGCCCAACGGTCGCACGCTGGCCGACCCGCATTATGCCTACAAGCTGGATTGGCTTGCCGCCCTGCGGGATACCGCAGGCGGTTGGCTGAAGGAGGATCCGGAGCAGCCCATCGCGCTGGTTGGCGACTGGAACATCGCGCCCACCGACGAAGATGTCTGGGACATGGCGGCTTTTGACGGCCGCACCCATGTGTCCGAGCCCGAGCGGGCCGCCTTCCGTGCCATGAACGACGCCCAATTCACCGATGTGGTGCGGTCTTTCACGCCGGGGCCGGGGATCTACACCTACTGGGATTACACGCAGCTGGCGTTCCAGAAGCGTCGCGGTATGCGCATCGACTTCATCCTCGGCTCCCCCGGCCTGGCCGCACGCGTCACGCACGCCGAGATCGTGAAGGACGAACGCCGCCCCAAGAAGGGGACCACCGCGCCCAGCGATCATGCCCCGGTCGTGGTCGATCTCGGCTGACACTGTCGGCCGTCGCGGGGCGGTTACCATTGGCCCGACGGGAGGGGGCAGATGACGACCAGGTGGAGTGCGGTATCGAAATCGCCGACCCTGCCCGTGGGCCACGCGCCGGCCGCCGGCCTCACTGCCGCCGATCTGTTCACCCCGCCTGTAGAGCCGACGGTCACTCTCGACGAGAAGCTGCGCCGCGCCTATTTCTGGCTGATCAACAAGGCCGTCATCTCCCCGTTCTACGACGTCGAATTCGGTTCGGACACCACCGTCAACTACCCGCTCGGTGATGCGGGGGCGTCCTTGAGCCTGCCCAAACAAGCCGCCTATTCCTCCAATGTCCTTGTCCCGCTGCTGACTTTCGCTGTCGGTGGAAGGTGCCTGCTGATCGGCGGCCCGGGCCGCGGCAAGACCACCCTGGCGGTACTGATGGGGGTGCTGGCCGGGTCCACCCCCGCCGACGTGCGTCGCCATGTCCAGCAGGGCCAGCCGCAGTTGACCGTGGGTGATCTGGTCGGGATTCCGTTGCCGCGCGATCTGGTACAGGCCGGCAGCCTGGCCGAGATCACCATTGCGTGGAAGAGCTGGCTGACCGCACCGGTCAAGATCGTCGACGAGTACAACCGGATTCCCACCAAGACCCAGTCCGCGCTGCTGACCATGGTCGCCGAGGGCTACGTCGAAAGCCACGACCAGATGCACGTCACCGCACCCGAACACGGTGTGCAGAGCTGGTTTTTCACCGCCAACGACGACGGCGGTGGCGGCACCTTCCCGGTGATCCAGGCGCTGCGGGACCGCATCGACGTGACGGTGCAGGCTTTCGGGTTCAACAGTAGATTCCTCGATGAGCTGGTGAGCCGGGTGGAGGCCGGTGACCGCCCGGAGGACAACGTGCCCGCCGAGTTGGTGTTCGGTGCTGCCGAGCAGGCCGCGATGGTCGAGGCGATTCGTGGGATTCCGGTACCCACCGAGGTGCGCCGCCGGTTGGAGTTCTTCGTCAGCCACTTCGAGTTCGTCCAGCACGGCGGGCGCCGCTTCGAGTACCGGACCAAGGACGTGGTGGCTACTGCCGGTCTCGAGGTGGAGCAGATCATCGACGCCAATTCGGGCGCCGATCTGCAGGTCGATCTCGGCGCACAGACCGTCAACGGGGTGTCGGTGCGCTCCCTGCAGAACCTGGTGCTCTACGCCAAGGCGCTGGCCTGGTTCCGGGGCAACGACATCGTCACGCTCGACGACGTGCGGGCGATGGTTCCGTTTGCCTTGCGCGGCAAGCTGTTACCGAATACTGCCCATCCCCGATTCGACACCGGTGCGGACCGGGAGCTGGCGTCGGACCCGGCGAGCTGGCTGACCGACCTGTTCGACACCTCGTGCCGGGAGTTCGTCGCACTGGCGCGCGAGGGCGAGGATCCGGTGGCCGAACTGCTCGACGACTTCGGCCACGGCCTGGACGGCTTGGACGCGCTCGAGGTGTCGCGGCGCCTCACCACCATCGAGGCCCGCATCTCGTCGATCTCGGGCGTCGGCAAGATCTACGGGCGGGATTTCGATGATCTGGTCGCGTTGAAGTATCTCTACCAACGGTATTCGAACTATCTGCACTGGCTGGAGAGCGGCCGGTGATTGCCCGGGCGTATCACCAGGTCAACCTTGACCTGCCCGCGCCCGCCGACCTTCCGACGGTGCCCGGACTCGATCTGGTGCACTCGGCTGACAATGTGGCCCGCTTCGGCGGCGACCCACACCGTTACCGTCACGCGCTCAGCCGCATCTCGGCGCCGGCCGAAACAATGTTCAACGCGGCGGCGGTGGCTGCCTGGCGGTCCGGGGTGCTGGGGATCCGCGACGACGCGCTGTCCCGCTTGCAGCTGTTACCAATCGATCTCGCGGCCGCGGTGCTGGGGCTGCCGGTCGACGCGGTCGTACCTTTCACCGATGGGCAGGCGGTCGACCGGTTCTACTGGCCGTTGCGCCCGCCGGGTGAGTTGATCGCCCGGATCGGCGGCTTTACCGGCCTCGGCGGCAGGTGGGACCAGCCGCCCACCGATCCCACACCTCGTGGGTCGGGCGGCTGGACGGTGCACGTGGGTGCCCAGCGCTGGCAGATCGATGCCGACGTGTTCGGCCACGTGATCTCCGATGCGCCCGCGGCCGGTCCCCAGTCCGCCGGACCCGGCACGGCCCAACTGGTGGTGCGCCCCACTTCCTTCCTGGCCGAGATCTGGCCGAGATGACCGGACGGGCGCCCACCGACGCCGAGCTCATGGCTTGGCGGACCGCACTCGACCTGTGGGGTGTGCAGCTGCATCCGCCGAACATGGTGCGCGACAGTGCTACCGGTACGTTCGCCTGGTTCTCGTTCCCGCCGTCGATCTCGATCGACGTCGACGAGCTGGCGCGCCAGGGCGCTCAGCACCACCTGGTTAGCGTATTCGCCCACGAGATCGGCCATCACGTGCTGTCGCCGAGCACCCGCATCGTCTCGTTCAAGCTGCTGCAACAGATGGCCCGGGCGATCGTGGCCAGCGATCCGCGACGGGCCATCCCCGTCACGGCCACGGCCCGGCACCTGTCCAATCTGTGGTCGGATCTGCTGATCAACGACCGGGTGGTCCGCTTGCAGCGGAGGCTGCACCCAGGCGCCGAACCGGACATGATCACCTTGTGGCGCAGCCTGACCGCACGGGAACCCGTGTCGAACGCGGCCTGGTGGGTGCTGATGCGCGCCTACGAGCTGCTGTGGTCGTTGCCGTCGAACACGTTGTGCCCCAAAGATCCTCCCTCGGTGCCCCAGACCGTTCGAGATGAGGTGCAAGCTCGCCAGCATGTCGACCCGGCCACGCTCGACGTGTCGATGGTCCGCGAGGATCTGCAGGAGAAGGAGCGCGTCCACCGGGCCGCGGCCTTGCGGGTACGCGCGCTGCAGGACGAGCTGCTGCTGAGCCAGCCGGTGCAACCCGTCGCCGACGCCGAGTATGTGGCGCAGGCGATCCGCACCTTCGGGGCGGATCCGGTGGGCGGCGCCCTGACGTTCGGCATGGTGCTGGTGCCCTACCTGGTGCTGGAATCCATGATTGCCGACGGCACCGCGCTGCCCGGTGGCGGATGCGCCGAGCAGGGCGGCGCACCGGCCACCACAGCCGAGCTTGGCCAGGTGCTGGCCGATCCACGGCTCAATGAGCCTGCGGTGCACCCGGCGGCGGCCGCCGTCGGCGCCTCTCCACCGGGCCAGGCACCGGGTCAAAGTTACGGTGTGGCGCAGACATTGGACCTCTTCGCCGGGTCTGATCCCGGCGCCGTGATGCTGGCGTGGTACGAGGCGCAGGCCCGGCCGTGGATCCGCCCGCTCCTGCAGTCCGGCCGCGGCGTCGCCACGCACGGGATTCCCGGGCCATTGGAGACATGGGAGCTCGGCGACGATGTCGCCGAGCTGGACTGGCCCGCCACCCTCGCCGTGAATCCGGTGGTGGTGCCCGGGGTGACCACGCGTCGTCGCACCCAACTGCCCGACGATCCGGTGATCACCACCGAATCCGTCACCTTGGATCTCTACATCGACTCGTCCGGCTCGATGACGCGTCCCGAACGCGGCTCCCCGGCCGTGCTGGCCGGCATGATCCTCGTCCTGTCGGTACTCAAAGGCGGTGGGCGGGTTCGGGTCACGTCATGGTCGGGTCCGGGTCAGGTAGCCGGGGACAGCGTATACACGCGCGACCGATCGGAGATCATGCGCCAACTGACCACGTTCTTCGGCGGTAGCACCGTGTTTCCCCTCGACCTGCTGGCGCACCGATATGCGCCCGGCGACCACGGTTTTTCAGGCGGCCATGATGAGCTGCGCCACCTGGTGGTGTTGTCCGACGACGGCCTGATGTCGCTGTTCGGCGCCGGCCAGGAGGAGTACGCCGGAGTGGCGGCCGCGGTGCGGCGGCAACTCGACACCGCCACCCTGCTGGTGCAGAACCGGTCCCGTTCGGTGGCCGTTCCGGCCGCCGAGGCCGGTTACGACGTCGACTATCTGGACAAGATGTCCAACGCCCCGGCGGTCTGCGCGCGGTTGGCCGCGCACATCGCCGGGTATCGGCGGGCGGCGTCGCATGGCTGAGGAAACTGGGGCATTGGCGAACTGGTTCGCCGAGGGACTGGACGAGCAGGCGGTGTGGTCGACGCTGAAGCCCGGCCCCGCGGTCGATGAAGTCGCGGCGCGGATGGCGAGTACGCCGCAACCGTTTCTCGCCGACCCCGTCGACGTGGTGGCGCTGGCATGCGACGTGTTCAACCACACCGGTTGCGCGGCAGCGGCCCAGCGCATCGCCGAGCGGGGCACGCCGGCCTCGCGGCGCGGCGCCGCCATCGGGTTGTGGTTGTTCGCCAGTGCGGATCTCATCGGCCCGTTCACCGCACCGCTGGATGACCGCAAGGCTGCGACCGCGTTGTTGGCATTGGCTTTTCGGGTGGCCCCGCTGGTCGATCCCGGCCGCTGGCTCAGCGATGCGGAACGCCGTGACGAGGCGGTGCGCACGTTTCTGCTGTGGAACGGCCTGTTGCCGCACGGCGAGGATGCCGTGCAGGCCCGTTCGTTGTTCGAGATGCGCGATTCGGTGCGACGCGAGGGGGCCCTGGCGCAGGCATTGGCCGATCACGAGCACCGTATGGCCGTACAACGCCGCCTGGCCGACGCCAAGGCGAAAGAAGCTGCGGCTAGGTACAACAGTGAGTGACGATCCGCTGCGGCTCGATGACTACGTTCCGTTCGGCCAGGTGGCGCTGACCGACGAGCAGCGCTGGCCAGGCCTGTCGACGGCCGGGCGGGACCGGCTGACCGCCCTGGAACAGCACCCCTTCGCGCCGGCCTGGTGCCACCGCGTCGGGCACCGGCTCACTCCCACCCAGCAGGAAGCCGCCACCCGGCAACTGCCGCTTGATGATTGGCTGCCGCGGCATCTCGCGCTGGCCCGCACCCTGCCCGCCTATCGGCACCTCGCGGACCCGCTGGACAGTCTCACCGACTTCCCGCTGATCGGACGCGAAGACCTGGTCGATGACATCGCGGCGTTCGTCCCGCCGGGCGCCGACCTGAGCCGGATGCTGCACGGCACGAGTTCGGGCAGCACTGGCGCCGCCCTGGTGATGCCCGACGACCCGGACGAGTTGGCTCGAGGATTTCACTGGCTGCGCGGGCTGGTCGGCGCCGAATGGGAGCCGGTGGACCATCGGATGGCATTGGCACAGACGGTGTTTCAGCGGCAGGCGTTCACCTATACCTCGGTGGTCCCGGGCTTCGACGAGGCGTTGATGGCTCGGCTGAACCTGCATCCGGCCGCCTGGGCAGGTGGGGACACACAGCGCGACGCGTATCTGAGGCACACCGATCCCCAGGTGATCAGCGGGACCCCCACTTCGCTGGAGGTGCTGCTGGAACCCGGGCTCGCCGCGGTATTGCGGCCGCTGGCCCTGATCTCCGGGGCGATGACGCTGACCACCCCGTTGCGCCGGGCCCTCGAGGCGGCCTACGACTGCCCGGTCCTGGATGTCTACGGCCTGCACGAGACCCGACCCATCGCGGTCAGCGACGACGGCGGACCGTTCGTGGTGGCCGAGCGACGCGTACACGTCGAGGTGCTGGCCGGTGAGGTGGTGGTGACGTGTGGAGAGAACCAGTTTCTGCCGCTGGTGCGCTACCGCACCGGCGACTACGCGCGGTTGGTGACCCACCGAGGACGACCGGCCCTTGCCGAGCTGGAGGGCAGGGAGGCAACGGTTTTCGTGTCGGCGACAGGCATCGCGGTGCCGTGTGTCGACCTCACCCAGCAGTTGCAGGCCGCGGGCGCGCGCGGGTGGAGCGTCAACCAGGACGCGGACGGACGCGTCTCGGCGGTGATAGCGTCCGGTGACCAGCACCGGGTGACCGAGGCGCTGGCTCTTCTACTCGGGCAGCCGGCCGAGGTGACCCGCGTGACGACGCTGGCCGAGTTGGGGCCGGGCAAGCCGCGCCGCTACTCGTCGGCTACCGCGCTGACGCGGCGATGAGGTCCACCGCTTCGGCAACGCTGTCGGTGCAGTGGATCAAGGCCAGGTCGGATTCGGACACCTTTCCTTCGCGCAGAACCGTATTGCGGATCCAGTCGATCAGGCCCGACCAGTAGTCGACGCCCAGCAGGATGATCGGAAACTGGGTGACCTTGCGGGTCTGCACCAGGGTCAGCGCCTCGAACAGTTCGTCGAGGGTGCCGAATCCGCCCGGCAGGCACACAAATGCCTGCGCGTATTTGACGAACATGGTTTTGCGGACGAAGAAGTAGCGGAAGTTGATGCCGAGATCGACCCAGTGGTTGAGGTGTTGCTCGAAGGGCAGTTCGATGCCGAGTCCGACCGAGTAGCCCCCGGATTCGCTGGCCCCGCGGTTGACCGCCTCCATCGAGCCCGGACCGCCACCGGTGATCACCGCATAGCCCGCTCGCACCAGCGCAATACCCAATTCCTCGCCCAACCGGTACTCCGGCGAGTGCGGTTCCGTGCGGGCTGATCCGAAAACCGTGACAGCTCTCGGCATTTCAGCGAGGGCATCGAACCCGTCGACGAACTCGCCCTGGATGCGCATCACCCGCCACGGATCGGTGTGCGCCCAGTCAGCGGGGCCGCGCCGGTCCAGCAGCCGCTGGTCGGCGGTTGTTGTGGCACAGCGATCGCGGCGCAGTTGCACCGAACCGCTGATCTGGGGTTGGCTGTCGTCGTTCTCGGTCATGACGGTTTGACCCCCACGGTGATGGCGTCGGAGATCGGCGTCCACACCGGCCGGCGTACCCGATGCTGTTCGGCGACGGTGAATCCGGCAGCCTCGAACAGAGCGCGCATCTCCTTCTCGGTGGGGCTGTGCGCGGGCGCAACCAGGTCGGCCGACAGCGCATGCAGCGGCAGGAACGTCCGACGAGGGCTCATCGTCGTCACCGCCACCATCCCCCCGGGCGCCAGCACCCGGTAGAACTCCGCGAGCGCGGCGGGCTGATCGAAGAAATGGAATGCCGACGTGGTCACCACCGCGTCCAGGAACGCGTCCTGGAAAGGCAACTCCTCGGCAGGGGCCGACTTCCACCGCACGTCACCCGAACGCTTGCGGGCCTGGGCCAGCATGCCGTCGGACATATCCAAGCCATAGACCTCATCGGGTTGCAGTTCCCGCTGGATACGGTCGGCCAGGATGCCGGTACCGCAGGCGATGTCGGCGATCGCACGGGCGCCGCGCCCCTGAACTTGGGCGATCACCTCATCCTGGGCCGGCCGGTACACCCACCGCTGCAGGCAACCCTGGTCGTAGGCCGGTGCGGCAAAACTCCAGAAGCGCGTGATCGCGTCGTTGAATCCGCGGCGCTGTGTAGTCGTCACCGGCCCGAGTCTAGGTCGGCTACGACGGCTTCCCCGCGCAGTAGACCCGCGCCGGCTCAGGGAAGGCCACTGCGCGTGAGCCGGAACCACAGACTGCGGGGTCGGTTGAACCGTCAACCCGCTTGACGATCCTGATGGCAGCCTTCGGGTCGGAGCATTCCGTCGGGGTGATGAGCTTGTCGTTGATGTTGAAGCACTCGCCTTCCTCGACGTCGAGGATGAAGCAGTAGGTGCGGGACTCGTCCATGAGCACGGAGTAGTCGGATTCGGCCCGTTTGCCGTCCGGGCAGGTCGCGGATCCGCCACCTTTGGACACCAACTCGTAAATGGCCTCCGGGTTGCTGCAGCCGGACGGGGTGAGGTCCATTCCCGCCGTGGCGTACTGATCGCTGGTGATGCACTCCCCCACTGCCAAGTCACCAGAGGCCCCGAACTTCGAGGACCCGGAATCTGAGCTCGAGCTGGGCGCGGCGCTGGAATTCGACTCCGAACGCGAACTCGACTCCGGCTTGTGTGAGGCCACCCGCCCCGCCAATCCCAACAGGCCGAGCACCAGCAGAACCGCACCGATCACGATCAATGCCGTGCCCGACTTCTTGGGTGGCGCGCCGTAGGCCTGCGGCGGGGCCGGTGGATAGCCGGGCTGTTGTGGGTAACCCTGCTGCGGATAGCCGGGCTGCTGCGGGTAACCCTGGTACGGGTAACCCGGCTGCGGATAGCCCTGCGGGTACCCGGGTTGCGGATAAGCGCCCGGCGGGTACCCGGGCTGGCCGCTCAGCTTGGACCGGGACGACGAACGCCGAACCAGGCCGAGGATGAGCAGCAGCAGCCCCAACCCCGGGATCAGCAGCGAGCCGATGACATAGCCCGCGGATTCCGCGGCGCTTCCGGCGGCGGCCAATGTGTGAGCGACCATGGCGGGCAGTATCCCATGACAGGCGGCCAAAAACCGTTTGCTGACCGGCCCGCTCAGGCCTGATTGTCGGCTCCCGCCTCTCAGGCCTGATTGTCGGCTCCCGCCTCTCAGGCCTGATTGTCGGCTCCCGCCTCCGTCCCATAGCGGCCCGCGCTGAACATCGACGCCACCGCGCCGATCACCATCATCACCGCCGCGGCGGCGAACACCACCGTCAGGCCGGAATGGAACGGCTCGGTGATCAGCTGAGGGAAGAATGTCTGTCCGGTGATGACGTCCGCGTTCACTCCCGGTTGGTGCAGCGCGTCGTACGGCGCGAGCAGCTCAGCCATCGGGTTGTAGCCCAGGAAGGCCGCGAACAGGCTGCCGACCGGGGGCAGGTTGGCCACGTCGTGGGCCACCGAGGCCGAAACACCTTGCTGCGTCAGGCCGGTGGTCAACGCCGCGGGCAAGGTGTTGGCCAGCCCGACGATCATCAGCGAGAAGAAGATGCCGATCGACAGCGAGTTGCCGGCGTTGAAGAAGGTGGACCGTACGCCGGAGGCAGCACCGCGTTGATCGGCCGGCACGCTGGACATGATGGCCGCGGTGTTGGGTGCGGTGAAGATTCCGCCGCCCAAGCCGTTGAGGAACACCAGGATTGCGAATACCCAGTAGTCGAAGTTGACCGGGATGAGCAGGAGCGCCACGAACGTGGCTGCCATCAGCAGCATGCCGCCCACGGTCAGCGGCCGCGCGCCGATTCGATCGGAGAGCGATCCGGCGATCGGCGCGGCGACCAGGAACCCGATGGTGACGGGCAACAGGTAGATGCCGGCCCACAGCGGGGTGGACTCGAAGCTGTAGCCGTGTAGCGGCAGCCAGATGCCCTGCAACCAGATGATGAGCATGAACTGCAGCCCACCGCGGCCCACCGAGGACATCAGGCCGGCCAGGTTGCCCATCCCGAAGGCCGCCGATTTGAACAATCGGATGTCGACCATGGGCGACGACACCTTCGATTCGACGACGCAGAACGCCACCAGCAACAGCAGGCCCACGGCGATGGAGCCCAGCACCCACGGGCTGGTCCAGCCGGTGGTCGAGTCGCCGTAGGGCTGGATGCCGTAGGTGATGCCGATCAGCAGGACCGTGAGGCCCAGCCCGAAGGTCAGCGTGCCGGCCCAGTCGAGGCGTCCGGCGGTGCGGACACCGAGTTCCTTGAGTGAGCGGTAGCTCCAGATGGTGCCGATGACGCCGATCGGCACGCCCACCCAGAAGACGGCCTTCCAGTGCCACTCGGACAGGAAGCCGCCGATCAGCAACCCGAGGAAGGACCCGGCGACGGCGGCCACCATATTGGTGCCCAGCGCCATGCCGCGCTGGTTGGCCGGGAAGGCGTCGGTGAGGATCGCCGACGACGAGGCCATCAGCATGGCACCGCCGACACCCTGGACCACGCGCCAGCCGATGAGCCAGACGGCGCCGCCTCCGAGTTGGAACGGGTCGAACGACAGAGCGATCGCGGCCACGGTGAACACCACGAAGCCGAGGTTGTAGATGCGGACCCGGCCGTACATGTCGCCGAGGCGTCCGAACGGCACGACGAGCACCGCGGTCACCACCAGATAGCCCATCAGCATCCACAGCAGGTAGCTGACGTTGCCGGGAGCCAACGGGTTCAACCCGATGCCACGGAAGATCGCCGGCAGCGAGATCAACACGATCGACGCATTGATGGAGGCCAGCAGGATGCCCAACGTGGTGTTGGACAGCACCACCCACTTGTAGAACGGGTGATCGTGATCCATCCGTTTGCGGCGGTCAGCGGTCTCGGCCAGGGCGGAGTCGCCCCCGCCCGGCGGGTTCGTCACTTCGGCGTCAGTCGTCATTTGGTGTTCGCATCTCGTATCGCGTCAAGGGCTATATCCAGGGCCGTCGCCGGCCCAAAACGTGCAAAACACATATATTAGCTATGCAAATCAAGCCGCGGCAACTCCAAGCCCCCGAGTTCGCGAACTCGCCGGTTTCCACCTCAGGGTCGCACCACCACCCCCGACACAGCCCAGTTGCCGGAAACGGCAGCCTCCGGGGTTCCCCACCGCGCAGCGTCTGCGCTAGGTTGGGCCCTGCAAACCACACACGCGGGAGTGCGCACGAGCGCGCTGAGAGGACGGGTAGGCCCGTCGACCGTACGAACCTGACCGGGTAATGCCGGCGTAGGGAGATTTTCATGAGCAGTTCTGTTTTTGACGGCTTTGCCGACCCTTCTGTCACCACCGGTCCGATCACCGGAAGCACCAAGGTCTATCGCGAGATCAACCATGACGGCACGACGCTGCACGTGCCGTTTCGCCGGGTGAACCTCACCAACTCCGAACATCTGGACCTGTACGACACCTCGGGGCCGTATACCGACGACAGCGCGGTGATCGACCTGAACGCCGGCCTGCCGGCGCGTCCCGGAGTTCACAAAGACCGCGGCACCCAACTGCAGCGGGCCCGCGCCGGGGAGATCACCGCCGAAATGGCGTACATCGCTGAACGCGAAGGCGTTTCGGCTGAATTGGTGCGTGCCGAAGTAGCCCGGGGGCGGGCCGTGATACCGGCCAACCACAATCACCCGGAGATCGAGCCGATGATCATCGGCAAGGCATTCGGAGTGAAAGTCAATGCCAATATCGGCAATTCGGCCGTCACCTCCTCGATCGGCGAGGAGGTCGACAAGATGGTGTGGGCCACCCGGTGGGGTGCCGACACCATCATGGACCTGTCGACCGGCAAGGACATCCACCTGACCCGGGAGTGGATTCTGCGCAACTCCCCGGCCCCGGTCGGGACCGTGCCGATCTACCAGGCGCTGGAGAAGGTCAACGGTGACCCCACCAAGTTGACGTGGGAAATGTACCGCGACACCGTGATCGAGCAGTGCGAGCAGGGCGTCGACTATATGACCGTGCACGCCGGGGTGCTGCTGCGCTACATCCCGCTGACGGTCAAGCGTGTCACCGGCATCGTGTCCCGCGGCGGGTCGATCATGGCGGCCTGGTGCCTGGCGCACCACACCGAGTCGTTCCTGTACACCCACTTCGAGGAACTCTGCGAGATCCTGGCCCGCTATGACGTGACGTTCTCCCTGGGCGACGGGCTGCGGCCCGGGTCGATCGCCGACGCGAACGACGAGGCCCAGTTCGCCGAGCTCCGCACTCTGGGTGAGCTGACCAAGATCGCGAAATCCCATGGCGTGCAGGTGATGATCGAAGGCCCGGGCCATGTCCCGATGCACAAGATCGTGGAGAACGTGCGGCTCGAAGAGGAATGGTGCGAGGAGGCACCGTTCTATACCCTCGGCCCGCTGGCCACCGACATCGCCCCGGCCTATGACCACATCACCTCGGCGATCGGCGCGGCCATCATCGCCCAGGCCGGCACCGCGATGCTGTGCTACGTCACACCCAAGGAGCACCTGGGCCTGCCGGATCGCAAGGACGTCAAGGACGGCGTGATCGCTTACAAGATCGCCGCGCACGCCGCCGATCTGGCCAAGCAGCATCCGCGGGCGCAGGAAAGAGACGACGCACTCTCCAAGGCACGCTTCGAGTTTCGCTGGCACGATCAGTTCGCCCTGTCCCTCGATCCCGACACCGCGCGTGAGTTCCACGACGAAACGCTGCCCGCCGAACCGGCCAAGACCGCACACTTCTGCTCGATGTGTGGCCCCAAGTTCTGTTCGATGCGCATCACGCAGGACATCCGGGATGCGTATCCGGACGGCACCGCACCGGAGTCGGCGGACGAGATCGCGCGCGGCATGGCGGAGAAATCCCAGGAGTTCGCCGACCACGGAAACCGGGTTTATCTACCCTTGACCACGTGAGGCCACTGTGAACTTCTTGCCGCTGGTCGCCGCGGGTGACACGCCGCTGCGAGTGATGACCATCGCCGGATCCGACTCCGGCGGTGGTGCCGGCATCCAGGCCGACATGCGGACCTTCGCGATGCTCGGCCTGCACGGCTGCGTCGCGGTGACCGCGGTGACGGTCCAGAACTCGGTGGGCGTCAAGGGTTTCCACGAGATCCCCCTCGATGTCGTGGCCGGCCAGATCTCAGCCGTCACCTCCGATATCGGCATCCAGGCGGCCAAGACCGGGATGCTGGCGTCCTCGGCGATCATCACCACGATCGCCGAGACGTGGCGGGCCGAGGGTCTGGCGTCGAACGTGCCCCTTGTCGTCGACCCGGTGTGCGCGTCGATGCACGGCGACCCACTGCTGCACCACAGCGCCCTCGATGCACTGCGTACCGAATTGTTCCCGCTCGCCACGCTGGTCACCCCGAACCTCGACGAGGTGCGATTGCTCGTCGACATCGAGGTCGTCGACGAGGCCTCGCAGCGGGACGCGGCGCGCGCGCTGCACGCGCTGGGTCCGCAGTGGGCGCTGGTCAAGGGCGGGCACCTGCGCTCGTCGTCGGCCAGCCCCGATCTGCTGTTCGACGGCACGGAGTTCCACGAGTTCGCCGCGCCGCGGATCGATACCGGCAACGACCACGGAGCGGGTGACACCCTGGCCGCGGCGACGGCTTGCGCACTGGCACACGGCTATTCGGTTCCTCAGGCAGTGGAGTTCGGCAAGGCCTGGGTGACAGAATGTATCCGGGCTGCCTATCCCCTGGGGCACGGCCACGGCCCGGTGAACGCCCTGTTCCGGTTGCAGTCATGAACCTCGACGCCATCGCGGGCGTCGCCCACGAACCCGAGACCACCCCGGCCGGCGTCGTGGTGCTCACCCACGGCGCGGGCGGCAACCGCGACTCGGCCATGCTGGTCAAGATCTGCGACGAATGGGCCGCCCGCGGCTGGCTGGCCATCCGGTACAACCTGCCCTACCGTCGTCGCAGGCCCAAGGGCCCGCCGTCGGGATCGGCGGCAGGTGACCAGGAAGGCATCGCCGAGGCGATCGCACTGGCCCGCGGCCTCACCGAAGGCTCCGTGATTGCCGGTGGGCATTCCTACGGCGGGCGGATGACCTCGATGGTCGCCGGCGAAGGAAACGAGCCGAGGGCGGTCCCCGATGTGCTCACTCTCTTCTCCTACCCGCTGCATCCGCCGGGCAAGCCGGAACGCGCCCGCACCGAACATCTGCCCGGCATCACGGTGCCCACGGTATTCACCCACGGCACCTCCGACCCGTTCGGCACGATCGACGAGCTCACGGCGGCTGCTGCATTGGTGAGCGGACCGACCGAGCTGGTGGTCATCGACGGTGCCCGTCACGACCTCGGATCCAAGACTGCGAACGTGCCGGGCCTTGCGGTGGACGCGGCGCTGCGGGCACTCGATATCGTCGAACCATGACCTATCCGCCCGGTTCCCCCGGCCCGCAGGGCCCGCCGCCTCGCGGTTACCCGCCACCCCCGCCGCAGCCGTATTCCACCGGCCCCGATCAGTTCTCGGTGACACCGAAGAAGTCCCCCGCGTTCAAGTGGGCGCTGTTGGCGGTCGTGGTGCTGGTCGCGATCGTGGTCGCCGCCGGCGCGGTGTTCTATCTCGTCCGGGACCGCGGCGCGACGGAGGCCAGCCAGGTCCGCTCGGGTGATTGCCTGACCGAGATACCCGACAGCAGCCGGGTGCTGTACGTGAAGACAGTGGGTTGCGATCAGCCGCACAAGGGTGAGGTGTTCGCGGTGCTGCCACTGCCCGACGGGGATTTCCCGGGCGATGCCACGGTGGTGAAGTACGCCGACAAGTGCGCGCCGGCACTGGCCCAGTACGCCCCCGACGCCAACTCGGAATCCGGGATCCAGCTGTTCGTCCTGTACCCGACGGTGGACTCCTGGCAACGCGGGGACCGTAGCGTGACGTGTATCGCCACCAGCAAAAACCCCCGCACCGGCAAAATAGGGTAACGCGCTACTCTAGGCCGCCCAGACCGCGTGGTCAGACACTCGATCCATGGTCGAGATCGATACGCGCGCCGCAGCCACCCTGCCGCTCGCACCGCGCAATCCGCTGTCCTACCGACAGACGATCAAGGCGATGCGGTCCTTCATCGAGGGGCATCAGCGGCTCCGCGATGCCGGAGGCCCCGTCAGCCGGATGGTGCTCGGCCCGCGGTGGCTGATGCCCCCGGTCCTGTTGGTCACGTCGCCGCAGGGCGCGCGCGATGTCCTGGGCCGCCGTGATGCGATCGCCGATCGCGGCACCGCCCTCAACATGGTCGAGCTACGCCGGCTGATGGGCGGCAACCTGTTGAACCTGCCGCACGAGCGCTGGCTGCCGCGACGGCGAACGCTGCAGCCGATGTTCACCAAGCAGAACGTGCCACGGTATGCCGGGCACATGGCCGCCGCGGCGGATTCGATCGCCGGTGACTGGCGCGACGGTACGACGGTCGATCTGGATGTCGCGTGCCGGGCGCTCACGCTGCGGGCATTGGGCCGCTCGGTGTTCGGCGTGGATCTCGACGAGAGCGCGGACGACGTGGGCCCCGCGCTGCGTACCGCGTTGTCCTGGATTTCCGATCGGGCGGTCCGCCCGGTCAACTTCCCCCAGTGGGTGCCCACCGGCGGCCAGCGTCGGGCCAGGGCGGCCAATGCCCAGCTGCATCGGCTGGCCGCCGAGATCCTCGCCGCGGCATGCGCCGATCCCGATCGGGATGCACCGCTCGTGCACGCGCTCATCGAGGCTCGTGACCCGGAAACCGGCCGGAAGCTGACCGACGACGAGATCTGCGATGAATTGGTGCTTTTCATGCTCGCCGGGCATGACACCACCTCGACGACGCTGTGTTACTCGCTGTGGGCGCTGGGCCGCGATCCCGATCTGCAGTCCCGCCTGTATGACGAAGTCGCGGCACTGGGCGACCGCACGCTGACGCCCGAAGATGTGCCGCACCTCGAACACACCGTGCGAGTGCTGCACGAAGCACTGCGGCTCTGCCCGCCCGGTGCCGGCACCCCACGGATGCTCAACGAGGAGATGACCGTCGACGGCTACCGCGCCGAGGCCGGCACCATGGCGATGGTCAATTTCTACGTCATGCACCGCGATCCGGCGCTGTGGGACGATCCGCTGAGCTTCGACCCCGACCGGTTCAGCCCGGAACGTTCAGCAGGTCGAAATCGTTGGCAGTACCTGCCTTTCGGTGGTGGCCCGCGGTCCTGCGTCGGCGATCACTTCGCCATGCTGGAGGCCACCTTGGCGCTGGCGACCATCGTGCGCGAGGTCGCTGTGACCTCCCTCCACGACGACTTCCCGGTGGAGACCCCCTTCACCGTCATCGCCGCCGCGCCGATCCCGGCACGCATCACGAGGAGGAGTACCGAGACGGTGCCATCGTTCCGCCGCTAACGTCGGTGACACGCAGCTAGGCTTGCGTCACCGAGGTTGGAGATCGACGAGTCGTCAGGGGCGGAAGGTGGCATCTGTCTCATGAGCGCCCGATCAGGCAACGCTTGGCCCGCGCTACGGGTATCGGATTGGGAGCCCACCCGCGAGACCCTGCATATGTGGACGCAGATCGTAGGGAAGATCCGGCTGACGCAATCACCACTGATCAATCATTGGTGGCAGGTGACCTTCTACGTGAGCCCGCGCGGGCTGACCACGTCGTCGATTCCGTATCGAAACCAGTTGTTCGACATGGAGTTCGACTTCATCGACCACGTACTTGCGATCCACACCAGCGATGGCGGGTCGCGAACTGTCGCATTGAAGCCGAAATCGGTCGCCGAGTTCTACGACGAAACCTTCACCGCGCTGCGACAACTGGGCATTGAAGCGCAGATCTCGGCAAGTCCCAACGAGGTCGCCGCCGCCATACCGTTTGCCGAAGATCACCAACACGCCTCGTATGACCCCGATGCCGCGAACCTGTTCTGGCGCCAGCTGGTCCAGGCGCACCGGGTGATCAGCGAATTCCGTTCGTATTTCATCGGCAAGGTGAGCCCCGTGCACTTCTTCTGGGGCTCGTTCGACCTGGCCTGCACCAGATTCTCCGGCCGGCCCGCTCCCGAACACCCCGGTGGTGCACCCAACTGCGGCGATTGGGTGATGGTGGAAGGGTATTCGCACGAGTTGAGCAGTTGCGGTTTCTGGCCCGGCGGTGGCGACGAGGGCGCCTTCTACGCTTACGCCTACCCCGAGCCGGGAGGCTTCGCCGACTATCGTGTGGGCCCGGACGCGGCGTTCTACAGCCCGGACTTCAGGCAGTTCCTGCTCCCCTACGAAGAGGTGCGGGCGGCCGCCGAGCCGGACCGCGCACTGATGGATTTCCTGCAATCGACCTACGCCGCAGCAGCAGATCTGGCCCGCTGGGACCGGGCCGGTTTGGAATGCGACCCGCAGCGTTGGCGAAACCCACACGGATAGGACAGGGAGAACCTCATGAAGCTCTACATGGTCGGCGGCGTAGCTGTCGCGCTGATGGCCGGCGGGTTGATCGCCTCGGCGCCACCGGCCGTCGCCGGCTGCCAGTACGGCGGGCCGGTGATCAGTAAGTGCGACGGGCCTGTCCAACCAGACGGCACCTGGCAGCGGTGCATGGGCACCTGGGGCTACGTGCCCAGCGGCTTCAGCTCCCACCTGGTGCCGGTCAAGCGCTGCGATTTGATGGGTCCCGGCCACGAGATCGCTCCGGGGGATCTCCCGTTCGCCGACCCGCCGACGCGCATCGACGACTGAGCCCCGAGGTAACTGAGCCCTCGACAAAGTACCCGGTACCTGCGGTACTGTCTGCAGCATGAGCCCGGGATATGAGGCAGTCGTCGTCGGCGCGGGATTCGCCGGCATCGGCGCCGCCATCCAGCTCAAACGGCTGGGTATCGACAACTTCGTGATCCTGGATCGCGAGGACGACCTGGGTGGCACCTGGTACGTCAACCACTACCCAGGGCTGGCCGTCGACGTGCCGACCACGACGTACTCGTACTTCTTCGAGCCGAATCCGAACTGGTCGAGGCTGTTCTCCACCGGCACCGAGATCAAGCAGTACGCCGACGATGTCGCCGACAAGTACGACGTGCGCCGCCACATCCGGTTCAACACCACCGTCGAGGGTGCCCACTGGGATGACGAGGCCGCCCTCTGGCAGGTGGCCCTGGCCAGTGGCGAGACCGTGAGCACCCGCTTCCTGCTCACCGCCACCGGCTTCCTCTCCCAGCCCTATACACCCGACATCCCCGGTATCACCGATTTCACCGGCAAGCTCATCCACACCACCGACTGGGACGACAGCTACCGGCCCGAAGGCCGCCGGATCGCGATCATCGGCACGGGCGCCACTGCCGTGCAGCTCATCCCGGAGCTGGCCCGCAAGGCCGCGGACCTGACGGTCTACCAGCGCACCCCGATCTGGGTCGTCCCCAAGATCGACCTGCGGTTCTCCGAGCAGGTCAAGGCGCTGTTCGCCCGGGTCCCCCTGACCCAGCGGGCCTTGCGCGCTGTCACCGACGCCATCTACGCATTCATGGTCGACACTGCCGTGCTCAAGCACCGGTACTTCCGGCGGTTCAACATCGCCGCGGCCGACCTGGCCAAGCTGCACCGGTTCGCCTCGATCCGAGACCCCGAACTGCGCCGCAAGCTGACCCCGGACTACGACTTCGGCTGCAAGCGCCCGACGTTCTCCAACGGCTACTACCGCGCGTTCGCCAAACCGCACGTGCACCTCCAGGCCGACGGCATCGAACGCATAGAACCGGGGGCGATCGTCAACGCCGACGGCACCCGGACGGACATCGACACCCTGGTGCTGGCGACCGGGTTCGATCTGTGGGACGCCAACTTCCCGGCCATCGAGGTGATCGGGCGTGACGGCCGCAACCTCGGAAAGTGGTGGCGGGAGACCCGGTTCCAGGCCTACCAGGGCGTCTCGATGCCGTACTTCCCGAACTACCTGAGCCTGGCCAGTCCATACGCCTTCCTGGGGCTGAACTTCTTCAACACGATGGAGTATCAGATGCACCTGATAGACCGGTTGTTCGGCGAACTCAAGCGCCGGAACGCGACGACGTTCGAGGTCACCGAGCAGGCCAACTCCCGTTATCTGGACCGGATGACCGACGCGCTGGGCGATTCACTGTTCACCCTCGGTAACTGCGCATCGGCACGGTCGTACTATTTCAATCCGAGCGGCGAGGCAACGCTGCTCCGGCCGATGACGACCCGCCGGGCCGTCGCCGAAGCTTCACGATTCCCGTTGAGCGACTACACATTTGCCTGATCAGAGAGGATCACACATGGCAGAGGGCAAGAACTCCAAGCTGGTCAAGCTCGCCGGCCTCGGCATAACCAGTGCGGGTGCGGCGCACTTCATCAAGCCGCAGCTGTTCGAGTCGATCACCAAGCCGGCGTTCCCCGAGAACACGCAGAAGCACATCTACACCAATGGCGGTATCGAAACCGCCATCGGCGTGGGCCTTCTGCTGCCCAAGACCCGCAAGCTGGCCACCATCGGCACGCTCGGCTATCTGGCCTACCTGGCCGGCAACGCCGTCCGTAACCGGTAACGGCCCAGCAGCGTCATTTCGACCATGACCGCGACGACGGCTCGGGTCTGCTCCGAATTCTGATAATTCATGAGCCGGCCCAAGTCGATCACCAACGCCATCGCCGCATGAACGGCGAAGCGCGCCTGCCCCGCACTCCACCGCGGGCGCACCGGCATGACCACCTCGACCCACGATTCCACCGCCGCCCGCTGCAGGTCGCGCAGGATTTTCTGGTCGGCGGGTGTCATGTTGAGGCGTTCGGTGTAGTAGACGTAGTCGAGCTCGGGGCGGTCGAAGGATCTCGCCACGTAACCGTCGATCAGGGCGCCCAGCGCCTGCTCCGGGTCCGTCGCCGCGCCGAGCACCTCGGCCATGTCGGCCGACAACCGGTCGGCCGCTCGCCGGAACCCGGCGGCCAGGATGTCGGACTTGCCGGAGAAATACCGGTAGATCCCCGAGGCGGGCATGCCTACCGCGGCGGCGATGTCCTCCATCGTGGTGTCGCGATAGCCGTTCTGGTTGAACAGCCGCATCGATTCGGTCAGCAGCGCTTCGTATTTCGTCGCGCTCACGACTGGTGGCGGCGCCACCACGGGGTCCGCCTCGTTGGGGAAATCCGGCAACTCGGCTGCCAACACGGCGTCGCAGATGTCGGCGAGCAGTTCACGGACCTGGCCGGCAGGCAATTTGGACCTGTGGTCCACGACGCTGCCGATCACGCCGAGCACCGCGGTCGACAAGGTCCAGCGGGCCCGCGAGCTCAGTTCGGGCCGCAATTCCATCAGCGGGCGGTGAATCCGGCGGTGCACCGTACGTACCTGCGCGTCCAGGGTGCTCTGGTCGTCGCCGCGCAGATAACGCGCCTCCCAGCGGTACAGCCCACCAGATTCGCGATTAACCAAAGCGGTGTCACTGAGCGCGGCGACGATGAGGCGCAACCGCTCCCGAGGGTCGCCATCGGCGTCGTCGGCGAATGCCGTTCCGTCGACAAGTTGCTGACTGAGGTTGAGCACGGCGTCGCGGAACAATTCGTACTTGCTCGAATAGTGCCGGTACAACGCGGCCGCAGAAATCCCGACCCGCGAGGCAATGGCTTCCATGCTCACGCCGTGATATCCGAGAGCGCTGAAAGACTCCGCCGAGGCCCGCGCTATCTGCGCCTTTCGGTCTTTGGGTCGACGCCGCACACCATCGCCGCCGCTGCCGATCGACCGGGGCGAGATGCGCGCCATTCCGTCACACTAACGGACCGAACAGCCGGGTCAAAATGGTAGTTCGGCAGAGAATAGGCGTTAACATAGATGGCGTTGCGGCCAGACGGGGGTCACGTGTTTGCCAAGTTGCGGAGGTTGCTGGCCTACCGTGTCGCAGTCGGCGAACTGATCGTCGTAGCTGTAGTGCTCGGCGTGCCGTACCTGTTGATCGGTACCGTCTGGTCCGGAACACACACCGACCATCTGCAATCGATGGGCGGTCTCGACGCGGTGGTGTCCTTCCTGGGGGCGATCGTCTCGTGGCCGGTGCTGTTGTTCACCGACATATGTATGACGTGAAAGGGGAACGGTGAGTTTTCGCGCCGTCTATATCGGAATCGCCGGGGCCGTGGTGCTCGCCATCGGGCTGTACCTGTTGAGCCTGCCGGTCTACCTCGACGACTTCGACCAATTCGGCATGCAGATCCCCTGCGGTTCCGGGTACAGCGCACACCTCGTGCAGGCCACTGCCGCCGGCCAGGAGTACGTGGACAAATGTGGGTCGGCCGTGATGACCCGCCGGTTGTGGACCATCCCGGTCGTTGCGCTCGGCGCGCTGGCCTTGATCGCGGTGTTGTTCCGCGCGGCAACGTCTTCGGCACACGAGACGCTGCTGCCGAACCGCGATACGCCCTAGGCGCCCTGGCGGTGGCGTAGTCGCCGTTCTTGTCGGTGGACGAATGTATGTTCGAGTCATGCAAGCGGGTGCGGTCCAAGCGGTAGCGGGGTTGCGGGCCGCCTACGACGCGTTCGCCGCCTGCGACTTCGGATCATTGTCCCGGCCCGAACTGGTCGCGGTGCTCGACGAGTACGAGACACTGACCTCTCAGATGCCATCCCCGTTGCATCGGCTGCTGGCCCAGCTACAAGCCGAGTCCACCCCGCAGGAAATGGGCGCCAAATCATGGAACGCGGTACTGCGGATCCGGTGGCGGCTGACCACCGCGGAAGCCGGCCGCCGCCTACATGAGGCCGCCGCACTCGGACCGCGCCGCACCCTCACCGGTCAACCCCTGCCCCCGCTACTACCCGCGGTCGCTGCGGCACAATCGGCCGGGCTGATCAACGCCGAGCACGTCAAAGTGCTGCGCGACGCGATCGAGCGGCTACCCGGATTCCTCGACACCATCACCGGCGACCAGTTCGAAGCCGACCTGGTGCGGATCGCTACCGGGGTCGGACCCAAAGAACTCAAAGACACCGCCGAACTGCGACTGTTCCTGCTCGATCAGGACGGCCCCGAACCCGATGACACCGAACGCGCCCGCAAACGCGGCGTCACCATGTCTAAGCAGGGCCGCGACGCCATGACCTCGCTGACGGCGCACCTGAGCCCCGAAGCGGCCGCCGTGCTGGAAGTGTTGTTCGCCAAATTCGGTGCACCGGGCATGTGCAACCCCGAGGATGAGGAACCCTGCACCACCGGTACCCCCACCCAAGCCCAGATCGACAACGATCACCGCACCGAGGCCCAACGCCAACACGATGCCCTGCTGGTCATCGGACGCATCGCATTGATGAGCGGTGATCTGGGTCAACTCAACGGGCTACCGGTGTCGATCATCATCCGCACCACCCTGCAAGACCTGGAGTCGCGCGCCGGGATCGGGGTCAGCGGCGGGGGCACCAAGATCCCCATCAAAGACGTCATCCGGATGGGCGCCCACGCCAACCATCACCTTGTCGTGTTCGACCAGGCCACCGGGGCGGCCCTCAACTATTTCCGGGCCCGGCGCACCGCCAGCCCCGCCCAGCGGATCGTGCTGATCGCCCGGGACGGGGGCTGCACCAAGCCCTGCTGCACCGTCGGTGCCTACGGTTGCCAGGCTCATCACGCCGTCGCCGATTGGGCCGAGGGTGGCAACACCAACGTCGATGAGATGGCCCTGGCCTGTGGCCCCGACAATCGCCTGGTCAACACCGATGGCGGCTACACCACCCTCATCAATCCCGACGGTGAAGTCCAATGGCACCCACCACCGGGGCTCGACCACGGCCAACAACGCATCAACTACCACCACCGACCCGAACTGCTACTGACCCCACCCGACGAACCCGATGAACCGCAACCCCAACCGCAACCAGACCGGGAACCACAGCCCGAGCCCGAGCCCGCCGAGCAGGAACGGCAACACGACCCCGCGTGTGACCCCGCGTGGGACCCGCAGTGGGACATCGACTTCGACCAGCCCGCCCCGACCCCACCCAACGTCGAACACCTCTGGGACACCGACCCATCCGACCCACACCCACCCGACCCAGGACTTCCACCCGGGTGGATCCTGCTCGACGACTGCGGTGCCGTCGCTGGCCCGGCAGCGCGCGGACCCTAACTACGCATTACGTCCGGGGCCGCCGACTTCGCGTCGGGTCCGCCGAGTCAATCCGGCCCACGTACCGGATGCTCATTCAATGGGAGTCGATCCCATCACAGTTCAGCCTGCTAGATGGGATCGAACGATGAGATCAACCAATTCCCATCGATTTTCGTGAGCCCAACCTTGACGGCACTGGCGGCCTGCGCCGGTTCGGGGTTGTCGCGGCTGGTAGTCGCCTGATTCAGGAAGACCAACACGTTCGCGGTATCGGATTGCACCTCGATCGTGGCAGTGCGAACGACCGCTGCGGTGGCGCGAATGTCTTTCTGCTTGGCTGCCGGCACAACGAACTTCTGGGCGAACTCGCTGTAGTAGTCCAAGAAATCACCGGTCAGGTGGGATCGTGCGCCCGCAATGTCTTGATCCAAACTGTCTGGCGCATAAGACAACAACGCCACCGCACCTTCAGTTGCTGCGTCGACTGCCGCCGTCGACGCTCCGGTATGCCCGTGATCCGCGCGGTACACGCCGAAATAAAGTGCTGCTGCCGACCCCGCCGAAGCGAGAAGGACGCAGACGACAGCGATCGGCCGCCATCGCCGCGCAATTCGACGAGTCCAGCGCTCCGTGGGTTCAAGACCCTCGTCGGCTACGCACTCCTCTGCCTCAATACTATTGACGTCGACCACTTTTGGTTCTTCGACGATGGATGCGCTCACGGGACGAACTCGACTTTCGACATCTTGATCTGTTCCCCGTCTTTGACCATGGTGAGGCTCAAGCGCCAGTTTCGGGGCTGCTGATTCGCTCCGGCCGAGTTACTGACCGTGGTGGCCGAACTGACGAGGACGACGGCGGAGTCGCCATCCATCGACTGCACTGCCGAGGCGTGCGCCGTCGCCTTCGTCGCTGATTTCGAGTCCTGCGCCGTTTTCACCAGATCCTTGGCGGAGGACTCGATGTCGTCTTTGAACTGGCCAGTCGAGTTGTCGATGATCTGCCGTACGTTGTCCGGCGCCGTGGCGCTGTCAATCGACATCAACGTGACGGCGGCTTGCGAAGCGGCCGCCGCGAACTCCACTCGGCGCTGCTGCTCACGGTCGGCCTGCTCGTGGAACCAGATCATGTATCCGCTTGCCGCCAGTAGCGCTCCGCTGACCAGGATGGCGACTCCGGCGAGCAACGTCGCCAGTTTCGGACGCCAATTGCGTTTCGCACCCGTGGCCGACGGTCGATCCTCATCCTCAGAATCAGGATCGGAATCAGCGGAGGACGAAGAGGAGGAGTCGGAATCGAGGTCGCCGGCGTCCGCGTCAACATCGTCGACATCGCCGGCGTCTTCGAGCACGGCTGTCTCAGTTTCCTGTTCGGAGCGGCTGAGTAACCGCATAGTGCACCTCCGTTTGTCTCGGCCAGTCGCGGATGGCACTAGATACTGTGGTCCGCCTCACGGCCGATGTGACTGCTGCCGCACGCTAATGCGGCCGAAACCGGCTTCGACGCCGGTGTCCCACCCAGCGGACAAACCCGCCCTGACGAACTGGCGCCGTCACCAGTTCCGCAGGGAGCACAACGCCCCTTTGGAGCCATCAGCACGGTCGACGACGATCCCGTCGATGGCCAGCTCACAGCGCAGAGTTTGGGCCGGTTGCGGAGCCAACCCGGCCGTGGTGACGGTCACCATGGCCCATTTCATGGGGTCGGCGAGCACAACCTCGCGGATCCAGGGCTTGCCCGGTTCCAGCGTCAGATCGTCCTTGGGGCTGAACTCGTACGGATTGTGGCTGTAGTCGGCCCATGTCGGCGGGTCGGTCTCGCGGAAATAGATGCCGACCGTTGTCTGCTGCTCGGCGGTGACCGTATAGGTCACGCGGTGCAGCATCGGGCCCTCGTCCGCATGCGCCGGTGCTGCCAAGGGGAAGTACGCACCGAGGGCCACGGCGGCCATCGCGCCCACCATGCCCGCACGCCTCAACTCACAGGTCACCACGAAGCCACCTGCTCGCACCGTCACTGGAAACACAACTCAGAAAAAGCCCGTCGGGCGCCTGGGCGACGGAGTTCTCGAAACCTGTGCATGGTTCGTTCTCCTCGCGAATGCCTTTCAGCGGCGGTGACCGGAAGTAGCGCGGCTCGTACCGGCGCGGCGATCCGCAGAAGACCACCCGGCCCCACGAGGTGGTGCCGAAGACGTAGTACGCCGTATCCGAACACGGCGCGCCGAGCACGACGCCGCCGGTGATCCCCGGTACGCACGAGGGTTCACTGCATCCGACGGGTTCAGCGCTCGCTGGGGCCGGCGTGATCATCGTCGCGACGAGAAGCCCTGTCGTTACTGCGATCGGTATCCGCACGTACGACACTGTGGCACGGTTGAATCCGGCCGCCAGGTCATGGCCCACTAGGTGGGACATTGTCCGTCAGAAGTCGGCAGAAGTTGCACAGTGAACACTGCCGCGGCGACCACCGGTGGCCGGCGTACAGAGGAGTTTGGTCATGCGGGTGTCGACGGCATTCATTGGGGCAGGGGTGCTCGCTGCCGCTGGCGTGGGCGGGCTGTGCGGCCCCGTCGCCGCAGCCTCCCCGAATTGGGGCCTCAACGGAACCTACATCGCCACGTCGAACGGCGAGTGGGCGAAGACGAACGATATCTTCCACGACGAGGCCAGCATTCGTGGCACGTGGACGATCTCCACGACATGCAGTTACCCGAGCGAGTGCACCGGCACGGTCGACACCGACTGGGGTTGGAGCGCACCGATCTACAAGAAGAGCGGCGTCTGGTACGTCAAGAAGACGGTGGACAACTGGCAGCCATGTGGGGACGGCACCGCAGGCCCGGGTCTGCAGGTGTACCGCTTCTTCCCCTCGAACGAGGATGCCACCGCAACCGATCCAGCGTCGACGACACTGCTCGGCGAGGATTCGACCACCGGCGTCAGCGGATCGTGCGGCACCAGCAGGGTCGTGTTCATCACGATGCCGTTCAAGCTCGTGAAAACGGCCTGACCGGACAGCTTTCCAGCTGCCCGGTCAGGCCCGGGGTTTTCGGCTCAGGTGGTGAAGAGGTCTTCCCACGTCCTGTCACCGGTACGCGGCACGAGGTCCGCCTGCCGGTACACCTTGCCGTCTGGTGTTGCGTACCGACCCGTCCGCGGGTCGTAGGTGGCGATGGCAACCGATGGTCCACCGGATCCGTTGGGGCTGAACGCACTAGGCGACATTGCCGGCTCCACGCTGCCGCTCGGCGGCACCTCACCCGCCGGCGTCTCACTTTGCGGCTCGCCGGCCGGGGCCTCCGCGGGCGGCGCTGCAGGTGGGGCCTCCGCGGGCGGACGCGGCGTGCCCTCCGTCGGCCCGTGGATGAACGTGTCACGATCGACGCGGGAATCCGGTGCGATCCCCTGGGCGAGCAGGTTGGGGTCGATCGGGTGCGGACCGAGGGCGTGCTGGCGCATCGCCAACGGCTCGTAAGGCTGGTCACTGTCACAGATTTCGACCGTGGGAGCACGCTTCCCCGGCTTGCCCATGCACGGGTAGTTGCGGGCGCCGCGGACGCCGATCGCCGAATCCTGCGGCAGCTTGCAGTACAGCCCGTCGGGCGTGTCGATGTCGCTCGTGTCCTCTGGAGACCGCCACGACGACGGCGGCAGGAATCCGACGGTGCACGCCGGTGGGTCGCCCATCGTAAGAGTGAAGTCGCCCAACGACATTCCGACCGGATTGTTCTTCGGCGCGCCGTACGACTGCGTTGCAGAGATGGACGGCGGCAGAAGTACCAGGAGTTGCTCCAGCGAGGGATGGTAGGTCACGCCGACCTGACCCAGGCTGGTGAGATTGGCCAGCAGCAACGGCAGGGTGGGCTTGACCTGATTGAACAAGCGGGACGCCTCGTCGGCGGTTCCCGGTCCGTCCTTCAACAGAGTGCGCACATGCTGGTCGTCGTCGGCTACCTGCTTGGTGATTCCGGCCATGCTCCGGGCCCAGGTACGGATCGCTTCGACGGATTCGACCTGCCCGTCGAGAAGCGGAGCGCCGTCGTCGATCAGCGCACGGGACTGATCGGAGGCCGCGTTCGCCTCGGCGATCAGTCGCGACGACGAGTCCAGTAGCGACCCCATGTCGTTACCAGAGCCGTTGAATGCCTTGAAGGTTTCGTCCAGCAGCGGGCTGATCTTGTCCTTCGGAATGCTGCCCATCAACGAACTGACCTGATCGAGCATCGGGCCGACGGCCTGAGGGATCGACGTGCTGGATGCCGGGATCAAAGACCCATCGTGCAGATAGGGTCCCGAGTCGTTGCGGGGTTGCAGATCGACGTACTGCTCGCCCACTGCCGACACGCTCAGCACCGCGGCGTGCAGGTCGGCGGGAACCTTCGGTGAAGTGTTCAGCGACAGTGTGGCTTCCGCTCCCTCGCGGGTGGGCCGCACGTCGGTCACCTTCCCCATCTGCACACCGCGATAGGTCACGTTGGAGAACTGGTAGAGCCCACCGGTCCCTTCCAGTTGCAGGGTCACCGTCATTCGCCCGATACCCAACAGGGTGGGGGCCTGCAGGTAGACGATGCCCATCAGGGCCATGCCGATCACCGACGCGACCGCGAAGATGACCAGCTGGATTCGGATGAAGCGGGTGAGCATCAGTTGCCACCTTCGTTTGACGCTGCCGGGTCAGCAGGTAGTGCAGCGGCCGGCGAGTCGTCCGCCGGTGCCGGGTCGATCAGCGGCGGCACCGTGGCCACCGCTGACGGGGGCTGCGGCGTCAGCGGCATCCCCAGCGGATCCTTCGTGTAGTTGGCGTACCAGGGGTCGCCAGGTGCCGGGGTGAGGGGCAGCCCCTCCTGACCCCACCGAGTTCCCAGGAACAATCCCCTCTTCAGCCTCGGAATGGTGAAGTCGAAGGTGATGAACTGGTTGAGGTAATCCCCGCGGATTGCCCGGTCGATGAAGTTCTGCGGGTAGGGATATCCCGGCGCGTATGCCAGCACGGTGCCCAGATTCGGTCCGACGTCAGCCAGCGCCCGCACCGTCGGTTCGAGGTTGCGCAGATTGGTCAGCAGGTCCTCGCGCGTCGCGTTGACGAGATTGGTCGCGGTGTCGCTGAACTGACCGAACTTCTCCAGCGCCGTGGTGATGCGGGGACGCTCCTTGACCAGGACCTCCAGAGCCGGAGGTATCCGTTGCAACGCCGTCGTGATCACCTCTTGCTGCCCGGACAGCGTGCCGGCCAAGCGGTTCAGTTCCGTGATCGAGGCGTTGATGTCGTCTCGCTGGTTGGCGAACATCCCGACGATGTCGTCGAGTCGGGTGAGTAGATCACGGATCTTGTCCTCGCGGCCGTTGAGCGCGGCATTGAATTCGGTGACCAGGTCACCGATCTTGCCCAGGCCTCCGCCGTTGACGAGCACCGACAGCGACGACAGGGTCTGCTCGGTCGAGGGATATGTCGAAGTCTGGTTGAGCTCCAAGGTGGCGCCCGGGGTCAGCCTCCCGGACGCAGACTGTCCCAGCGGCGGATCGAGGGCGATGTGCATGGAGCCCAAGAGGCTGGTCTGTCCGACGGCGGCGACCGCGTTGGCCGGCACGACGACGTCGGGCTTGACCGATACCTCGACGTCCGCGTGCCAGCCTTTCACCACCATGCGGGAGACACTGCCCACGATGACGTCACCGATCATGACGGGCGAATTCGATTCCAGTGTCCCGATATTGGCGAGTTCGACGTGATAAACCGTCGCGTCTGATCCGCGCCCGACGGTGCCGGGCAGGGGCAGTGAATTCAGGCCATGGAACGCACAGCCGGTCAGCGTCGCCACCGCGCAGGCGGCTACCGCAGTCAGTCGGGTCAGCGACCGCCGGGTGATCACGGAGTACCTCCTGGGGCCGGCGGTGCGGGGATCGGGGCAGCTTCAGCCGGAAGCAGCATGTCCTGCAACGTCCTTGGCGCTTGCACTTGCGCATCCGCCGGAATCGGTGATCCCGGATACGCCGCGGGCGAGGTATTTGCGGGCAGGCCGTCGGGTGTGTACGCACCGGGCGGTCCCGGAGGTGCGCCCCATCCGGCCGGCGGCGCCACGTCGTTGGCACCGGTGTAGGCCGACACCGCCGGCGGTAGATCCTCGTAAGGTTGTGGACGCCCACCGGCCCCGCCCGGTGCAAGGTTTGGATCGGTGTACACCAGGTTCTCCGGGCTGGGCGACTTCTTGAGATAGGCGTTGAACGGCATCGGCATGTGGTTGAAATTCAGCAACGACAGGGCCGGTCCGAGGTACTGGGCGCACAGCTTGGACGATTCCGCTGCGGTGGCATTCTTGACCGCCCCGATCGCCGAACACACCACCGACAACGGGTCGGAGAAGTTCGCCAGCGCGAAAGCGCCGACCGCGGTTCCGCTGTCAGGGTTGTAGATGTTGTAGCCGTTGGCAATCGCATTGGGCGCGACGTGCAGGACGTTCTCGAGCTTGGTCTTGTTGTCCACCAGGTTCTGGGTGACGTTGTTCAGCCGCTGCAACTGCTCGGCGGTCTGGTCGCGGGTACCGGCGATGAATCGCCGAACGTTGCCGACGGCATCGGCAAGGTTGGTCAACGCGCCGTCCAGATCGGAACGACTGCCGTCGATGACGCTGGTCACGTTGGCCAATTGCCCTTGGAACTCGACGATTTGGGTGTTGCTGTCCCGCAGGGCCGTCACGAAGACCTGCAGGTTCTTGATGATACCGACGACATCGCCGCTCCCCTGTCCCAGAATCTTTGCGACACCGGAGAGCTGACTGATTGCCTCGTGCAGTTTCTCGCCGTTACCGTTCATTGCTGCGGCGGCACTGTCGACGAAGCGGCTCAGCGAGGTGGCCGACGTCCCGTTGATCGGCCCCAGATCACTCGCCAACCGCATCAACTGGTCCTTGACCTGGTCCCACTCGACAGGCACGGCGGTACTCTCCACCCCGATCTGCGCACCGTCAGCCATCGTCGGCCCGACATCTTCGTAGGCCGGCGTCAGCTGGACATATCGGGCGGCAACCAGGTTCTGCGCCATGACGATCGCCTTGGCATCAGCCGGGATCTTCACATCGTGGTCCACGGCGAGGGTCATCCTCGCCTGCCCTCCGGCGGGTTCGATGCTCTTGATGGAACCGACCTTGACGCCGGCGACCCGAACCTCGTCGCCCGGATAGATCGCGGTGGCAGAGGTGAAGTACGCGGTGATCGTGGTCGGCTTGAACACGGTCTGTCGCACGATCACCGCCGTACCGGCCACCGCCAGCGCAGCGAGCAGCACCAGTACGGTGCGGCTGATCTTCGTCCGATTGCGGGCGATCATCGACTTCCTCCGGGAATGCCGTTGTGGGGCCAGGGGAATTCGGCCCGCGGGCCGGCGTTGTCGGGAGGTTGTCCGGCGTTGGTGCCGCGCCGGAACCCGAATGCGTAGTCGAGGAAGGGCTGCAACGTCTGCGAGGGCAGGAGGTTCCCGACGAACGCGTTGTAATACCAACCGTTGTTCACCGATTCGCCCTGGGTGACTTGATATTTGGCGAGACCTGCCAATGCCCCTGCGATGTTCTCGCGGTTCTTCTCCAGCATCGCCGTCACCGAGTTGAGCTGCTTGAGCGTGGGTGCGAGCTCTTCTTCGTTGTCGTGTACCAGTCCGGAGAGCTGCTGGGACAGCGCCGAGGTACTGGCCAGCAGTTTGACGATCGCATACCGGCGTTGGTCGAGGACCCCTACCAACGCGTGCGCGTCCAGCAGCAGCGTGTTGACCTGCTGGCTGCGCTTCGACAGGATGCCGGTCACGTCGGCAGCGCTCTTGAGCAGGTTGGACAGCGACTCGTTGCGGCTGTTCAGCGTCTCCGACAACCGGGACAGCCCTTCGAACGTCGGCCCCAGCTGTGGCGCCATCCGATCGATGGTGTCCGACAACGTATCCAGCGACTGTGTCAGCGCCGTGGTGTCCGTGCCGGCGGTGTTGTTCGTGAAGTCACCGACCGCGTTGGTCAACGAATACGGTGAGGCCGTCCTGGCGATGGGGATCGTGTCCGAGGCGCGCATCGTGCCCGCGCCGGCCGGTTCGAGAGTCAACATCCTGGCGCCGAGCATCGTCCCGGTGCGGATGCGTGCAGTGGTATCGGAGCCGAGGCGGACCTGACTGTCGAGAGTGAAGGTCACCAGTGCCTTGCCGTGGCTCAGACTGACATCGGTGACGATGCCCTTGGTGACCCCGGAGATCTTGACGTCGTTACCGGTGGTGATGCCACCGGCCTCGGCGAACACTGCGTGATATTTGACCGACGTAGCCCACGACCACAGTGCTTGCGGCTGGAGTCCGACAGCAATGACCATCGCGATCAGCACGATGCCGATGAGGCCACTCCGGATGAGATGCGATCCACGGTATTTCAGCATCAGGGCTCCCCACAGCGTCCGGTGTTCTGCATGATCCACGGGAAGTACGCGGTGCGCCCTTGCAGGTCGGTGACCCGGACATTCATGCCGCACAGGTACTGATTGATGAAACTTCCGTAAGCACCCAGCCGGACGAGCTTGCGGTAATTCTTGGGCGCGTTCTGCAACGCCAGATCCATCCGCGCCATGTCGTCTTCATTGGAGAGCAACGGCGCCAGGCGCGTCAGTTGATCCACCGTGCCCGACAGTGGCGGCCGGGCCTGTGTCATCAGGTCCGTCAGCGACGCGGTTCCGTTGTCGAGCGCGGTGATGGCCTCTCCGATGGGATCGCGTTCTTGTGACAGACCGGTGATGAGTTGTTGCAGCTGGTCGACGGCACCCGAGAACTTGTCGCCGTCCTTGGCGACTGTTGCCACAGTGGTTTTCAGGTTGTCGATCAGTTGCTGCACGGTCTGCCCGTTGTCGGCGAGCGCCTGGGTGAACGAAGTCGTATGCGCCATCAGCGATTCGACCGTGCCACCCTGGCCCTGCAGGATCTGGATCAGGGAGTTCGTCAAGGCGTTGACGTTCTGGGCGTTGAGTCCCTGGATGACCGGTTTGAGCCCTCCGAGGAGCAGGTCGAGATCCAGCGCCGGCTCGGTCCGGTCGATCGGAATCTGCGAACCGGGCGGCTGGAGTTTGGTCGAACCGGGTGCGTCGAGCAGCTCGAGATAGCGGTTGCCGACCAGATCCAGATAGCGCACGGCGATCTTCGTGGCCGTGGTCATCACGACTTCACGGTCCGAGTCGAAGCGCACCAGCACCGTGTTATCCGGCTGCAGTGCAACGTCGTTGACCGTACCGACGCGGATGCCGGCCACCCGGACGGAATCGCCGGCCTTCAGGCTCGACGCGTCGGTGAACACCGCGGAATAGCCGTTCGTCGACCCGGTGCGGTATTGGCCCATGATCGCGAACAGCGCTCCGGTCAGGAGCAGCATCGTCACTCCGAACACGCCGAATTTGACAGCGGTCCCGCGGCTGCGCGTCATCCCGGTTGTCCTATCTGGGTGGTGTTGCGCGGCGGGCCGTCGAGCGGACCGTAGAGCGCTTGCTTGAGCCCGTCGGAGTTCAGCAGGATCCCCTGATTGCCGTATTGCGCTGGGTTGGCATCGATGTCGGTGACCACGAACGGCGGCCGCTGCCCGAAGCCGACCTCGGGCAGGCCCTGGCACTGCGCGCCACCGGTGGCGGCCACCTTCGGCAGGTTGCCCGGATAGCGGTAGCGTTCGGTGCCCAGCAGGAACGAGTCCAGCAGCATGACGCCGGGTAGCGGTTGCGGGGGGCCCATCGCCAGCGGCTCCATTCCCTTGAGCGCGCAGGTCAGTGCCGGGTTGTACTGGTTGAGCAAGTTCGTGGTCGGTACCAGCAGGCGCATCGCGTCCGTCACCGCGGCGCTGTTGGTCGCGACTACTTCGTTGCCCACGTCGGCCAGCCCGATCGCGCTGATGAGCAACGCATCCAGATCATTTCGGCGATCGACGAGCGTGTCGCTGAGCTGCGTCGCGTTACGGACGGTGTCCATCAGATCCGGCCCGGCGTCGGCATAGGCCTTGAACACCCTTGGCGCTACGGCCATCTCATGGCTCAGCGTCGGAAGGCTCGGGGCGATCTTGGCCAGCAGGGCGTCGAGATCTACCAAGGTCTGACCGAGTTTGTCGCCGCGGCCGTCGATGGCCTGGGCCATCGCGCCGAGCGTCTCGTTCAGTTTCTCCGGCTGGATCTGCGCCAGCACCGAGACCAATTGCTCGAATACCGTGTTGATCTCGACGGTGGTGTGCGACGCATCGAGGATCTGGCCGGCATACATCGGTTCCCGCGAGGGCTGCGGCGGCGGGACAAGCTGAACGAACTTGGCGCCGAACACAGTGCTCGAGGCGATCTCTACACCGGTGTTGGCCGGGATGAGTTGCAGGTCACCAGGGTTCATCGCCAGCCGGAGCGCCGCCTGCCCGTCCGGCAGCGTCTCGATGGCGACGACCTTGCCGACCTGCGCCCCGTGCAGTTTGACCTTGGCATCAGGGTTCATCACCAGGCCGGCCCGCGGAGAGATGACGGTCACCGCGGCGGTGGGTGCGACCCCACCACGGAACAGCACGATGGCGCCCGTGATGATCGCGGCGATCACCACGACCGTGATCAGTCCGCTCAGTTGACGTTTAGCGTCACGCGACATCGGATGCCTTCTCTAGCCGGAGAGGTTGAAGTTGCCGTTGGAGCCGTAGACAGCCAGCGAGATCAGCAGGGTGATCGAGACGACGACGATCAGCGACGTCCGGACCGCATTCCCGACCGCCACGCCCACGCCGGCCGGGCCGCCCGTGGCGAAGAAGCCGTAGTAGGTGTGCACCAGCAGGATGGCCAACGCCATCAGCAGCGCCTGCAGGAACGACCAGAGCAGGTCGATCGGGTTGAGGAACGTACTGAAGTAGTGGCCGTACAGCCCGCCGGACTGTCCGAGCAACACGACGGTGGTGAACTGGCTGGCCAGGAACGACAGGATCACGGCGATCGAGTACAGGGGCGTGATGGCGATCATCCCCGCCACGATGCGGGTGGACACCAGGTATTCGACGGGCCGGATCGCCATCGCTTCCAGCGCATCGACCTCTTCGTTGATCCGCATCGCGCCCAGCTGCGCGGTGACACCGGCGCCGAACGTGGCGGCCAGCCCGATCCCGGCGACGATGGGCGCCGAGATCCGGACGTTGATGAAGGCTGCCAGGAATCCGGTCAGCGCTTCGATGCCGATGTTGCCCAGAGAGCTGTAGCCCTGGATGGCCAGGACCCCACCGGTGGCTAGCGTGAGGAACCCGACGATGACGACAGTGCCGCCGATCATGGCCAATGTTCCTGCACCCATGCTGATTTCGGCGATCAGGCGGACGACTTCCTTCCGGTAGTGCGCAGCCGCAAAGGGCACGCCCGCCAGGGCCCGGCCGTAGAACAGGACATGGTCGCCGATGCTGCTCAGCACCGCCCCGGGCCGTCGCACCGCCCGGGACAGGCGCGGGTAAGCCGACTGGAGTACCACCGTCGACGCCGTCATCGGGTGGTCATCTGGATACCGATGGCGGTGACCACCACGTTGACCACGAACAAGGCCATGAAGGCGTAGACGACCGTTTCGTTGACAGCGTTGCCCACCGCTTTGGCGCCCCCACCGGACACGGTCAGACCTCGGTAGCAGGCGACCAGACCGGCGATGAGGCCGAACAACGCGGCCTTGACGCAGGAGATGATGACCTCCGGGATGCCGGTGAGCAAGGTGATGCCGGCGGCGAATGCGCCGGGATTGACGTCCTGGACGAACACCGAGAACAGGTATCCGCCAAGGATTCCGATGATGACGACGACGCTGTTGAGCAGCAGTGCAACCAGACCCGAGGCCAGCATCCGCGGAGTGACCAGCCGCTGGATCGGGTTGATGCCGAGCACCTCCATGGCGTCGATCTCTTCGCGGACGGTGCGCGATCCCAGATCGGCGCACATCGCGGTGGCGCCGGCGCCGGCCACGATCAGCACCGTCACCATCGGCCCCACCTGGGTCACGGCGCCGAATGCCGCGCCCGCCCCGGATAGATCTGCCGCGCCCAGTTCCCGCAACAGGATGTTCAGGGTGAACGACACCAGGACGGTGAACGGGATGGCGACCAACAGCGTAGGCGCCATGGAAACCCTTGCCACAAACCATGATTGGTCGAGGAATTCGCGCCATTGGAATGGGCCGCGCACCACGAACCTGGCGGCATCCACCGACATGGCGAACAACCCACCCACCCCCTCGAGTGGGCCGGCGAGTTGTCGCTGCAGCATCGGATCTCCGTTCTGTGTGGCTCACGCGAGGGTCCGTATGACCTGGAACACGTCTCGACCGGGAACCATCGCAGTTCACAACCCAGCGCACCATCGCATGTCCCACCCACCGGGAATACCGCCCCGCGGCCCGCGCCGTGCACTGGTTACCGGTCAGCGGAACACGCCATTGCCGCCTTGGCGAGAGGGTGTGAAGCTGGGCGCAACGGGCCCACTCAGACGAAGGAAAGATGCATGTCAGATTCTGCTGCGGTCATCGATGGCACCGGTACGGCGGGTGCGCCGCGCGAGATCAACACGAGCGCGGGCGCTTTGCGCTACTACGACGTTGGCAGTGGTCCCACCGTGCTGTTCCTGCACGGGTCGGGCCCCGGGGTCACCGGATGGCGTAACTTCCGCGGAGTCCTGCCGACGTTCGCCGAGCGCTTCCGGTGTCTGGTGCTGGAGTTTCCCGGCTTCGGCGTCTCCGATGACTGGGGTGGGCACCCCATGGTCACCGCGCAAGGCACCGTCACCCCGTTCCTGGATGCCCTCGATATCGAACAGGCGGATATCGTCGGCAACTCGATGGGCGGCGGTGTCGGCATCAACACGGCGATCAATGCCCCCGAACGGGTGGGCCGTCTCGTCACGATCGGCGGGATCGGTACCACGATCTTCTCTCCCGGGCCCAGCGAGGGAATCCGCTTGCTCCAGGAATTCACCGAGGACCCGACCCGGCAGCGCCTCATCGACTGGCTGCATTCCATGGTCTACGACCGGTCGTTGGTCACCGAGGAGCTCATCGAGGAGCGTTGGGCGCTGGCAACCGATCCCGAGACGCTGGCGGCCGCGCGCCGCATGTACGGGAAAGCGGCGTTCGCGGCGATGATGGCCTCGATGGCCGCTTCGGACCTGCCCATGCCCTGGGCGCGGATGCACAAGGTGTCGGCGCCGACGTTGTTGACGTGGGGGCGCGATGATCGCGTGAGTCCGCTTGACATGGCATTGATTCCGATGCGCACCATTCCCAACGCCGAGCTTCACGTATTCCCCAACTGCGGGCACTGGGCCATGATCGAGGCGAAGGCCGCTTTCGAGTCAGTGGTCACGACGTTCCTGGCGAGGGACTAGCGACCGGCGTCCAACCGCTCGAGGCCGGCCAGCACCAGGCCGATTCCGGACTTGTGCGCAGCTACCAATTCGTCGAGTTCGTGCGGTTTCTTGGCGTCGGTCCACCAGATGTAGGCATTGCTGCTGACGTGGACGATGAGTCTGCTGGGCAGTGAGCGGATGAACACGTCGTCCCCCAAGTCGAAATGCCCGGCCAGAAACTCGGTGATGGCGTCAGCGAGATTCTCGCTCCATTCCATCCACCTCAGGCGGTACTGGGGCGTCTCGGCAACGAGCGCCATCAGTTTCCGTGCGATCTCGACCGACTGCCGGTGCTGGACTCCGGCTGACTGCCGGTGCCGGACCTCGACCGTGAACATGTCGACGAGGACATCTACCGGGTCCGAATCCGCTGCAGCGCAGGCCAACAGGCCACGCATGTGGTTTTCGCTTCGCCGGAACAACGGCCCTAGAACATCTTCTTTGACCGGGAAGTGGCGGTAGAACGTACGCGTCGCGATGCCGACTTCGGCGCAGATGCGCTCCACGGTCGCAGTGGTGTCGCCGTCGGCGATGAAGATATCGCACGCGGTGCGGGCGATATTGAGCCGCAATTCCTCAGCGCGACGCTCGGTGAGCGTCGGCCCCTTACCCTTCGGCATTCGATGATTGTCGCTGCAATGCGCTGTTCACGGCCAGTGGCACGGCGGCCGGTCGAACGTGCAGGCGGCCCGGTGGCACCCGGCGGTCTTTACTTCGCGGCCGCGTTGTGCCTAGACTCATACCTGTCATGTTGTGACACATATGCAGAGTATGACAGGTATGGAGGGTGTTGTGCCAACGTCGCATGACGACGCAGCTCCCATCGCGATGCTCAATCGCGTGGCGTCGCTTATGGAGGTCTTCGGCACACGGCAAACGCTCACGCTGGCAGAGATCACCCGGTATTCGAACGTGCCCCGCTCGTCGGCTCATCGCATCCTGCAGGGCCTGGTCCAGCTGGGCTGGATCGAACGCCGAGGTGCCGCATATGCGCTCGGGCTCAAGATGTTCGAACTCGGCTGCCAGGCGATGCAGCAGCGGAGAGTGCCTGAGGCAGCGCTGCCGGTGATGGCAGACCTACATCGGCGCACCGGCCTCACCGCTCATCTCAGCGTCCTGTCAGATACGCACATGCTGCACGTCGAACGCTTCGGAATATGGCCCACCAGCGGCGATCGTTGGCAGGTCGGATTCAAGCAACCTGTGGCACAGAGTGCCTCCGGCCGCGCGCTCCTGGCTCAGATGGACGACGCAACCTGGCCAGAGTTGCAGTATGCGGTCATGTCGCCGGGTGGAATTCGGAACCGGGCGGAGTTGGACCGAAACCTGGCGGCGGTACGCGCCCGCGGCGGGGTCGCCGTCGATGCCGAGGGTTACGAGCGAGGAGTCACTGTCGTCGCCGCCCCCATCAGCCTAGGCGCGGAAGGCAGCCGATTCGCGCTGTCGCTGTGCGGACCCACCAGGTCAACGCGCATCGAGCCCGTGGTCGCCGCTGTTCACAGTGCATCGTGGGCCATCAGCCACAGCCTGTCAGACGTGCCCCGCAGCGGCACGAGTCATGCACGGGCAGCTCATCGCGTGGTGACGCCGGCCATGATCCATCGCACCGGCGAGTCCATCGTGGCCGCGGTCGGAAGTAGGTGACAAGAACCTATCGGCGCAGATACCTCAGGGCATACCCATCCATTCCGGATGCCGAGACTGTCACCGCATACGTACCCATGTTCACCAGTCCTGCCAGGGGATGATCGTGTTCAGTGGCGTGTCGATGACGCACTCTCCGGGTGCGGTCTCAAGCGCATCATCAGCCAGACGTTCCCTGATCCGGCCGGTGACGCGGACCGGATCGTCATCGAGGTACAGCAGCCGGATGCGCAGGCCGCCCGGCGAATCTGCGGCCTCTGCCGATCGGAGGCCCAGCCCGTTGTCCTGGTGGTGATGCAGCGCAAAGGTCCACGCCCCGGCCACACCGTCCAACTCCAGCAAGGCCGGAATCGCCACCCGGTCCTGCCACCGATGGTGCTCATGGGAGTCGGCGCCGTAGGGGTCGGCGAACCGGGTCATGGTCAGGTGCAGCCCTCGGTTGGGCCGGTACGGGATCACTCCCGGCGACACCAGCGCCGACGCCGCCGCGTAGCCCTTGACCGGTCGGAAGAACGCCAGCACCGTGCGACGCACGCCGGGGATCATGGGGCCGCGACCCCACTGGAACGAGTCGGCACCCAGTTGCTCCCACTCGCGCACCGATTGTTCGACCGGCGAACGGAACCAGTACATCGCGACGTAGTCGGTGTCAGCCTGTGCGGGTTCGGCAGTGGACGCGGCGCGGCAGGCTTCCGGGCGGCTCCAACGGTCTCCCCACGCGACCCCGGGTAGCGCCAGGTTCTCCGGCCGATGATCCAGTTGATGCCATTCGTTGTAGCGCCGGTGTTCCTCGGCTCCCCCGCCGTCGAGTACGACGAACGAGAAGAACACCAGCGGGCATTCGGCAGCTGACATGGCATCCTCTCAAATCGCTTCGGACACAGTAGCTCCTGCCCACGGCCCGGACTTGGCCAAATCAGCCATTGCTCCTACTAGCGTTGCGTACTTCCGGCGTCAACCGGGAGGCTGACGGACGTGATGTAGCGGGCTTCATCGGAGGCCAGGAACAGGCTCGCATTCGCGACGTCGGCGGGCTGCACCCACGGGACGGCGAGCATGTTCATCCGCGACGCGGCCTCGGCGAACTCGTCACGGGTCGGTGGACGGTCCAAATCCGGCCGGAAACCGCTGCGGACGGCGTCATTCTGGATCAGCGGTGTGTCGACGTTGGTCGGATGGACGCAGTTGACCCGGACGTTGTGTGGCGCCAGATCCTGGGCCAGGCTGCGCATCAGCCCGACGACCCCGTGTTTGGCGGCCGTGTAATGAGCGACGCCGACCAGTCCTCGAAGGCCCGCGATCGAGCTGATCAACACCATCGACCCGGCGCCACGGCTGATCAGGTGGGGCGCCGCGGCCGTGCAAGTGTTCCACACTCCGGTGAGGTTGATGTCGAGCATGGTGCGCCACGCCGTCTCGGAGAGCTCAACGGTAGCGCCGCGCGAGGTGACTCCCGCAGTGGCGCAGACGATGTCGAGCCCGTTGAACCGGGCCGTACCGCGATCGACGGCGGACCGCAGTTCGTCTGGGTCACGGACGTCGACGATCTCGGTGACGACCCGCCCGCCGGCCCGCTCGACGAGACGGGCGGTTTCGGCAAGATCGTCCGCCGTGCTGGGCGGCACGTGCACGGTGTCGATCGATCCGCACACGTCGACCGCGACGATGTCCGCGCCTTCCTGTGCAAAGCGCACGGCCTGTGCCCGGCCGATACCGCGGGCCGCACCGGTGATCAGCGCGGTCTTGCCCGTGAGCCGACCGGTCATGTCGTCTTCTGAGTCAGGCCGGCGTCGACCACGAGTTGGGCACCTGTGATGTATCGGGCCTGCTCGGAGGCCAGAAAGACGGCGGCATTCGCCACATCGACGGGTTCCACCCACGGTACCGGGAGCAGGTTTCGGGCGGTCAGGACTTCCATGGCGTCCGCTTCGGTGGGGTTGGACAGGTCGGGCCGCAGCCTTTTGTAAGTGTCGGGGTTTCGCACCATCGGGGTCGCAACCGCGCCCGGATGAATGGTGTTGACCCGAATGCGCTGTGGTCCTAGTTCATTGGCCAGCGTGCGGGCCAATCCCACCGCGGCATGCTTACTCGCGGTGTAGTGCGCGGTGCCGGCGGTACCACGTAGACCGTTGGTGGAACTGATGATCACCACGGATCCGCCTTCGGAACCGATGTGGGGCACCCCGGCCTTGACGGTGTGCCAGACCCCGGTCACGTTGACATCCAAGGTGCGCTGCCATTCCTGGGCACTGATCTCCCACGCCGGCCTGTTCGGCAGGTGGATGCCGGCGTTGGCGACGATGACGTCCAATCGTCCGAGTATCTCGACGCCCGCATCGACCGCGGCAGTGACGTCGGCGAGATCGCTCACGTCGGCCGGTCCCGTCACACAGCGCCTGCCCCTCAACCGCACTTGGTCAGCTGTCTCACGAAGGTCCTCGGCCGCCTCGGAACGGTCGAGCGCGATGACATCGGCCCCGGCGTCGGCGAAGCGTTCACAGTGCACCCGCCCGGTGCCGCGGCCAGCGCCGGTGACGAGCACGACTCGGCCCGCCAAACCTGGGTCCGCCAGATCCGGCACTATGGCGCCTGCAGCAGGTCGAATCCCTTGTATCCAGCCGCCGCGGCCTCGTTGCAGATGTCCAGGTATGTCGCGAAGCCACCGATGAACAACATGAACATACGGGGCTTGCCGGGCACGTTGGCCCCCATGTACCAGGAGTTGGCCTTGGTGAACAACGTGGCTTCGGCACGCTGGGCGCACTCGGCGATCCAGCTGTCGACGGCGTCAGCGGTCGGTTCTATTGCGGCGTAGCGGTTCTGGTCGAGGTGCGCGATGGCGTCGGCGATCCAGTTCACGTGCGCTTCGGCATGCAGAACCATGTTCGCCAGCACCGCCGGCGCTCCGGGGCCCGATACCAGGAACAGGTTGGGGAAACCGTCGGTGCCCAGGCCGAGGTAGGTGCGCGGGCCGTCGGCCCAGTCGTCCGCCAGCTTCTCTCCGCCGCGGCCCACGATGTCGATCTTGGCAAGCGTTCCGGTCATCGCGTCGAACCCGGTGGCCAGCACCAACGCGTCGATGTCATAGTGCGCGTCGGACGTGTTGACACCTGTTTCGTCGATCGATTCGATCGGCGTCCTGCGGACACTCACAAGCTCGACGTTGGGGCGGTTGAACGTCTGAAAGTAGTTGGTGTCGGTGCAGATCCGCTTTGTGCCGATCGGGTGATCGTTGGGGATCAGCGCCTCGGCCACGTCCGGGTCGTCGATGACGGCGCGGATCTTGTTCTCGTAGAACTTGCGGGCCTCCTCGTTGGCCTGCAGGGAGACCATCTGATCGGCGAAGGTCTTGGAGAACAGCACACCGCCCAGTTCCCAACGCTTTTCGAAGGCATCGTGGCGCTCGCCAGACGTGGCTTCCATGGTCAGCTTGGGATGCGCCACATGTGGTGAGCCACCGCCGCTGCGCCACGACATCCGGCGCCGCTCGGCATAGTTGGCCTTGATCTCCGCGATCTCCTCACCGGTCAGTGGCCGGTTGCCCGCCGGGACACTGTAGTTGGGGGTCCGCTGAAACACATACAGCTGCTCGGCCTGTTCGGCGATGATCGGGATGGACTGGATCCCTGAGGAACCCGTCCCGATCACCGCGACGCGCTTGCCGCTGAAATCCACATCCTCATGCGGCCAGTGGGCGGTGTGGTAGACGTCCCCGGCGAAGGTGTCCAGGCCCGGGAAGTCAGGAGTCATTGCCGCCGACAACGGGCCGGTGGCCATGACCACGAACCGCGCGTCAACGGTCTCACCGGTATCGGTGGTGACGGTCCAGCGCAGCGTCTGCTCGTCGAGCACTGCCGAACTCACCCTGGTCTCGAACGTGATGTCGGAGCGCAGATCGAGCTTGTCCGCGACCCAGTTGATGTACTTCAGGATCTCGGACTGGGTGGCGTACTTCTCGGTCCACGTCCACTCTTGCTGGAGTTCGTCGGAAAACGAGTAGCAGTAGTCGACGCTCTCGACATCGCAACGCGCGCCCGGGTAGCGGTTGAAGTACCAGGTACCACCGACTTCCGGCGCCGCCTCGAAGACGCGCACCGACAGTCCCTGCGACCGGAACTTGTGCAACGCGTACAGGCCGCCGAAGCCTGCGCCGACCACCACAACATCCACAACGGCGACATCCACGACGCTCATCGATCCACTGCTCACACGGCGTACGGTAGGCGCCGATCGCGCGCTCGACCGCCACAGTTCCCGGTCACCGGACGCCGGGGCACCGTGTCCCGGCCACCGGAATAAGCGGGTTGGCGCCGTCGGCTCCTGCCACCAGAATCTCGGCCCATGATCGATGCGAGCATCCAGACCAGACGAAGCGTCCTTGTCACGGTCGCCGATGTCATCGATGAAAGCCCCGACGCTCGTTCCCTGGTCCTCACCGTGCCCCCGGACCAGCACGAGCGGTTTTCCTATCGGCCCGGACAGTTCCTGACCTTGCGGGTGCCGAGCGAGGAAACCGGATCGGTGGCCCGGTGCTACTCACTGGCCAGCTCACCGCACACCGATCCCGCTCCCAAGGTGACCATCAAGCGCACCATCGACGGGTACGGTTCGAATTGGTTGTGCGACAACGTCAAAGCCGGCGACACCATCGAGGTGCTGCCACCGTCGGGCCTGTTCACTCCGGCCAGCCTCGACGCAGACTTCCTGTTGTGGGCGGCCGGCAGCGGCATCACTCCGGTGATGTCGATCCTCAAATCGGTGTTGTCGGGGGGCACCGGTCGAGTGGTTCTGTGTTACGCCAACCGCGATGAACGCTCGGTGATCTTCGCCGGCGAACTACGCGAACTTGCCGCCCGCTACGCGGGTCGACTGACGGTGCTGCACTGGCTGGAATCGATCCAGGGCCTGCCGACCCGGGCACAGCTGAGCGGGTTCACCCAGACCGTATTCGCCGGCACCGGCGGCTTCGAGGCATTCGTCTGTGGTCCCGCACCGTTCATGGCGGTCGTCAAGGAGACGCTCACCGAGTCCGGCGTCTCGCGGGACCGGATCCACCTCGAGGTGTTCCAGTCGCTTTCCGGTGACCCGTTCGTCGATGACACCGTCGCAATGGCAACAGACTGCGATGAGAACGACGCCGCCGCCCTCCAGGTCGACCTGGACGGCACCAGTCACCAGCTGAGATGGCCGCGCCAGGCAACGCTGGTCGAGGTGCTGATCCGCTCAGGTGTGGATGTTCCGTACTCGTGCAAGGAGGGCCAGTGCGGATCGTGCGCGGCCAGAGTCGTACGCGGCGATGTGGACGTGGCCGCCTGCGACATCCTGGAAGCCGAGGACCTCGCCGACGGGGTCATCCTCGGCTGCCAGGCGCGCCCGGTCTCCGACGACATCCACATCGAATTCTGAGCCGCTGTGGTCGGCACGTTTCCACTGACCGGGATTGGCTCCCGCCACCGGTATCAAAGCGGTAGACCATCAGTACAGCCCTCGACGATAGGACCGAAACAATGACTGAGCGCGTAATCGACCGGGTGCGCGACATCGCCGACCAGTTGCGCCAGCAAGGCGCCGAAGCCGAGAAGGTCGGCAAGCTCACCGACGAGACCGTCAAGATGATGAAGTCGGCAGGAAACATCCGCCTGCTGCAGCCGAAGGCTCACGGCGGCTTGGAAGTCCATCCGCGGGAGTTCGCCGAGACCGTCATGTCCACCGCCGCACTCGACCCGTCCGCCGGGTGGATCAACGGCGTGGTCGGCGTGCACCCGTACCAACTGGCCTACGCCGACCCCAAGGTTGCCGCCGAGATCTGGGCCGACGACGTCGATACCTGGGTCGCATCTCCCTACGCGCCCCAGGGGGTGGCTGTTCCGGTCGACGGCGGCTATATCTTCAACGGCCGCTGGCAGTTCAGCTCGGGCACCGACCATTGCGACTGGATCTTCCTGGGCGCGATGATCGGCAGCAACGAACCCGGAGCCGACGGTAAGCCGTTGATGCCGCCGCAGATGCTGCACATGATCCTGCCGCGCAAGGACTACGAGATCGTGGAGGACTCGTGGAACGTCGTGGGGCTGCGCGGAACCGGCTCCAAGGATGTCATCGTCAAGGATGCGTTCGTGCCGTCCTACCGGACGATGGACGCGATGAAGGTCATGGACGGCACGGCCCAGCGTGAGGCCGGGATGACCGAAACCCTGTACCTGATGCCGTGGTCGACGATGTTCCCGCTCGGCATCAGCTCGGCGACCATCGGCATCGCCGAGGGCGCGCTGGCGGCCGCACTCGATTACCAACGTGAGCGGGTGAACTCCAGCGGTGTGGCGATCAAGGACGATCCCTACGTCATGTACGCGATCGGCGAGGCCGCCGCGGACATCAACGCCGCCCGCCAGGAGTTGTTGGCCAACGCCGACCGCATCTACGACATCGTCGACTCGGGCAAAGAGGTTTCCTTCGAAGACCGGGCCGCGGGCCGGCGTACCCAGGTGCGGGCGGTGTGGCGCGCGGTCTCGGCGGTAGACGAGATTTTCGCCCGCTGTGGCGGCAACGCCGCCCGGATGGACAAGCCGCTGCAACGGTATTGGCGCGATGTACACGTCGGGCAGGCACACGCCATCCACGTTCCGAGCACGGTCTATCACGCGTCGGCACTGAGTTCACTGGGAGTCGATCCGCAGGGTCCGCTGCGAGCGATGATCTGAGAGGACAGCACATGGGATTGATCAAGAGCCTCGGCTACGTCACCGTCGCCGCATCCGACATCGAACGCTGGCGGCACTTCGCCTTCGACGTACTCGGCTTCGCCACCGGTACCGGACCCGACCAGTCCGCTCTGTATCTGCGGATGGACGAGCGTGCCGCCCGCATCATCGTGGTGCCCGGGGAGTCCGACAAGATCGTCACCGTCGGCTGGGAGGTACGCGACCACGCCGACCTTGAGCAGGTCAAGAACGCACTCGGGGACGCCGGCGTGCCGTTCAAACAGCTCTCCCTCGAAGAGACGGACGCCCGGCGGGTCGAGGAGGCCATCGCGTTCGAGGATCCGGCCGGCACCTCGCTGGAGGTGTTCCACGGCCCGGTCCTCCAACACTCCCCTGTCATTACCCCGCACGGTGCGAAGTTCGTCACCGGCGACCAGGGTCTCGGGCATGTGGTGTTGCCAGCGCTCGACGTCAACGGCTTGTTCGAGTTTTACACCGAGGTACTGGGTTTCAAGTCTCGCGGCGCGTTCCGCGTTCCCGTGCCGCCGGAGTTCGGTCCGGTGCGGGTCCGCTTCATGGGCGTCAACGAGCGCCATCACAGTCTGGCGATCTGTCCCGCGCAGACGCTGCGCGATCCCGGCCTCATTCATCTCATGGTCGAAGTGGACAGCCTGGACGCAGTCGGTCAGGCCTTGGACCGGGTGAACGCCGAAGGCTTCCAGCTGTCGTCGACGCTGGGCCGCCACACCAACGACAAGATGGTGTCGTTCTATGTGCGCACCCCGGGCGACTGGGATATCGAATTCGGCACCGAAGGTATGCGGGTCGACGAAACCTACTACACGGCAGAGGAAATCACCGCGGACAGCTATTGGGGCCACCAGTGGGTGTCGGACCTTCCGGCGGCGATGCGTCCATGACAGGCACCGACGAGATCCGGCCGATCCCGGTCAGCGCGATCACCGAGTGGGCCGACGAAGCCGACGTTCTGATCGCCGGCTACGGCGTTGCCGGCGCGGCCGCTGCGGTGGAGGCGACACGTGCAGGGGCGGACGTACTGGTGCTGGAACGCACCGGGTCATGGGGCGGAGCCGCGTCGATGGCAGGTGGGTTCATCTACCTCGGCGGTGGCACCGACATCCAAAAGGCCTGCGGCTTTGATGATTCCGTCGATAACATGGCGGCGTTTCTCAACGTGGCGATGGGACCCGGCGCAGATACCGCACGTATCGCCGATTACTGCGAGGGAAGCGTCGCGCACTTCGACTGGCTGGTGGGCTGCGGGGTGCCGTTCAAAGCCGAGTTCTTCTCCGAGCCCGGCTGGGAGCCGATGGGTGACCAGGGGCTCATGTACAGCGGTGGCGAGAACTCCTACCCGTTCAACACGATCGCCACTCCCGCTCCGCGCGGGCACGTGCCGCAGATGCAGAACAAGAAGCAGGGCGAGTCCAGCGCGGGCTTCATGCTGATGAAGGGCCTGGTCGACACCGCGACCGCGGCCGGGGCACGGTCGCTGTACGACGTGCGCGTGCAGTCGCTGATCGTCGAGTCCGACGGCCGCGTCGTCGGCATCCGGACCAAGCGCTACGGCACCACGATGGACATCCGGGCGCGTCGCGGCGTGGTGCTGGCCACCGGCAGTTTCGCCTACAACGACGCCATGGTCGCCCAATACGCGCCGCGCATCGCCGGACGGCCGGCCGCCTCGATCGAGCAACACGACGGGCAGGCCATCGGGATGGCCCAGGCACTGGGTGCCGATCTGGCTCATATGGATGCCACCGAGGTGGCGTTGTTCATCGATCCTCAGCAGTTGGTGCGCGGGATCCTGGTGAATGAACGTGGTCAGCGCTATGTCGCCGAGGACACCTACCCCGGGCGGGCCGGTCAGCTGACGCTCTACCACCAGAACAACACCGCGTACCTGATCATCGACGGCGACGCCCAGGAGGAGGCGATGGCCTCGCTGACGCCGCTGTTGATGACGCGTCCGGCAACCTGGGTAGCCGACACCGTCGCCGAACTGGAAGCCGAAATCGGGCTGCCACCAAACTCCTTGCAGGCCACCGTGGATGCCTACAACGACGGTGCCGCCCGAGGCGAGGACCCGCTGCTGCACAAGAAGCCGCAGTGGCTCAAGCCGATCAAATCTCCGGTGGGCGCCATCGACCTCCGCGAATCCACCGGCGGTTTCACCCTCGGCGGGCTGCACACCACGCTCGACGCCGAGGTGCTCCACGTGAGCGGTGAGCCCATTCCGGGGCTGTTCGCCGCCGGACGCTGCACTGCCGGACTGGCAGCGTGGGGTTACGCCAGCGGGGTGTCACTGGGCGACGGAAGCTTCTACGGTCGCCGCGCCGGGCGGGCCGCTGCCCGCGCCTGACCCCGAACGCCCTAATCCCGAATGTGAAGAAGATCGCGAGATTCCGGAGAATTCTCGCGATCTTCTTCACATTCGGCACGCGCCGCCACGTCAGCCCAGTGTGATGACGACCTTGTCGGCCGCTCCCGGTGTGGCGACACACTCCAGCGCCCGCCCCAGGTCATCGAAATCGAAAGTGTGACTGATGATCAGCTGGTACTTCTCCCAGTTGTCGACGATGTCCTTGGTGACCTCGAAGATCTCACTCGGATAGCCCATCGACCCGACAATGGTGAGCTCGTTACTCATCACATTCATGAAGTCGATGTTGATCGGCTCTTTGTGGACGGCGACGATGCCCAGCTTGGCACCCCGCTTGGCCGCACCGAGAGCTGTGTCGACGACTGCCGGCACTCCAGCGGCATCCAGAAACACGTCGGTGCCGGCCTTGTTCGGCCACATCGAATCCCCGGGCCCGTGGAGCTCGATCAATCGCGCGATGACGTCCTCGTCCTTGGAGTTGATCACCGCGTCCGCTCCGACTTTCAGCGCTTTGTCCAGGCGAGCCGGCAGGATGTCGGCCACCACAACGTGTTTGACGCCGCGCGATTTCAAGGCGATGGTGATGCCCAGGCCGATCGGGCCCGCCCCGAGCACCAGCACCTGGTCGCTCTGCCGAGGATTCACCTGGTTCACCGCGTGAGCGGCGACTGCCATGGGCTCGTTGAGTGCGGCAACCTCGAACGGAATGTGATCGGGCACGATCTCGAGGCTCCGGCCACGAACCGCATCCTTGATGAGCAGGTAGTCGGCCAGCGCACCGGCCGAACCGCCGTTGCCGATGATGTCGTCGGCAACGGCCATCGGATTGACCACGACGCGGTCCCCCACCGCTATACCGCGCACCTCGCTTCCGACCTCCGCCACCTCACCGGCCGGCTCGTGACCGATCGGCATACAGCCGTGCCGCGGCGGCAAACCTCCGATGGAGATATAGAGAGTGTCAGAACCACAGATCCCGCACGCTCGAATTCTCACCAGGACGTCGCCAGGGCCCACGGTCGGCGTCGGCACCTCTACGATCTCGGTTTTGTCCGGAGCGGTGATGATGGCTGCTCTCACTGGGGTTTTCCCTCTCGTCGATGTTCGGTTCCGCTCATAGCACGCTGTAGCCACCGTCGACGACGAGCGCCGATCCGGTGCTGTACGAGGCATTTCCACTGCACAAGTACAGGATTGGACCGGCGATCTCGTCCAGCGTGGCGAACCGGCCGAGTGGAATGTGGTCGACCTGTTCCTGTTTGATCTCGGGCACGTAGTCCATCGGTGCAGTCATGCGCGTGGCGACGACTCCTGGGACGACAGCGTTGATCCGGATGCCGTCGGCGGCCCATTTCGCGGCGAGGTTCCGGGTGAGTGCGAGCACTCCGGCCTTCGCCGATCCGTACCCGGGCACCACCGGTACGGATCGGATGGCCGCCATGGAGGCGAGCATCACCACGCTGGCACCGCCTGCAGCGTTCGAGGCCTTCAGCGCGCCGTGCAAACGCTCCGTCAACCTGAAGGGCGCCAAGAGGTTTACGGTTACCGAGGCGGTGAAGCCCTCCGGGGTCGATTCGTCGAGACCGCCCGGAAAGTTGGCTCCGGCGTTGTTGACGAGAATGTCCAGATCCGTGAACGAGTCTGCCAGCGCCTCGATGCCGTCCGAGTCGGTCAGCGCCAACTGCCGATAGTGCAGTCCCGACAGATCGACGTCGTAGTCCTGCGGTCCCGCTCTCGTGCCGGTGATCGTGACAGTCGCCCCGCTGTCTCTCAGAAGCGATGCGGTCGCGTGGCCGATACCGCTCGTGCCTCCGGTGACCAGCGCGGTGGTACCGGTGAAGTCGAACAGCACACGGTTTGTCATGACAGCTCCTTGATCTGCTCGCGTAGCCAGGCTGCTTCCCAGAAATTGGTGCTGCCCCGCAGCAGGACTTCGTGGGCGGCGGTCAATACCTGCTTGCCCTCCTGGTCGTCGGGTTCGGCACGGTTCACCATCTCGGCCAATCGGATGGCCCGAACCGGTTCTCCGGCGTCCAGCAGTGCGCGTGCCCTACCGAGAACTGCTGCCGCACCGGCGAGTTCGAGCAGATCGGCCTCGGTCGCGTCGGGGCTTTCGGCATAGAGTTCGGCCGTCGAGCGATGATGGAACCAGCCGGCGTAGTTCTCCCAGATCGCGCGCACGTTCCAGCGCACCATCCCGTAGCCCTGACCGACCTCCAGCTCGGGCGGCAGCACCACCTCACGCATCAAGGTGTGAACGTCCTTGCCGGCATTCATCCCGGCGACGGTCTGGTCGTGAATGTAGGTCACCGCATCGCGTAGTCGGGTCAGCTCCCAGTCGATGCGGTCCTTGCCGACGATCGGCCCGAAGTGTCCCGTGAGCAACGTCTCGGCCCCCAGCGCGCGGACGCGGTCGATCGATTCCACCACCGTCAGCGCATCGCGGTAGCGATCGCCGCGCACCGTCACCAGGTTCGGGATGTGGCCGAACAGCGCGCCGAAGACGTTGCCGCACAGGCAGACACCTTCTTCCGGCAGCCACACCACCAAGCTGTCGGTGGTCTCACCGCCGGGGGTGGCGTAGAGCTCCAAGCGGCGACCGCCGAGTTCGATGACGAGCTCGTCATCGACGACCACTGTCGGCGTCGGCACACTCTGCGGTGGCGGCGGACCGAATCGTGCAGCGTTGCGTTCGATCGTGTCCATCACCTTGCCCACCCACGCGAACGCAGAGTTTCTGGCCCGGAACTCTGCCAGCAGTTCGTTGTCCCGCCGCCACGTTTCCCAGTTGGCCTGGGCGACGATTTCGCTGTCGGGGTCGGCGACGGTGTCAATACCCCCGACATGGTCGACATGCCCCTGGGTGAGGATGACGTAGCGGATCGGCGCGGCGTCTATGGCGTCATAGTTGGCCCGGTGCACCGGTCCCTCGAAACCCATGCCGGTGTTCAGCACGATCCGGCCGCCATCGGTCGTCAGCATGAACGAATTCGACAGACCCGGTGAGAGCCAGATGCCGGGGCTGACTTCCTCTGCGGGGGCACCTGCACCGACGATGTCGTCGGCCCCGGGGCGGCTCAAGTAGGCGGGTTGATAGCTGGTCATGATTCCTCCCGTACGTCGAATCGGTCGAAATAGAAGCCGAAGCGCGACCGGACCTCGTCCGGCGAGCGGCCGAAGTGGCGTTGGAGGTCATACCTCATCCGGCCGTGTTTCCCGCGCGGATTGTCGTCGAGGTAACCGCGGAACGCCGCACGAGCACCATCGGTCAACGTGGTGCCGTTGTAGCCGTACACCGTCTCGAGAATCGACATCTCGTTTCCGTTGAGCTGGTGGAAGCCGATGTCCACACTTCGGTCGGAACCGATCAGCTCCCGGTCACGGACACAGGCGCGCAGCAGCCGCTCGATGCGATCGATCCAGTACTCGACGAGGCCTTCGGGATCGATCTCCTTGCGCCGCATACGGTCTCCATAGGCCAGCATCGTGACTGCGGATTGGATGACGGCTACCGGATCTCGGTGGGTGAACGCGACGGTGGCGTCCGGGAACGTTCGTATCAGCGGCCCGAGTTGCTCGCAGTGTTGCGGCGACTTGAGCACCCACTGGCGTGGGCCCCGCAAGAAGGTCAAGGCCTTGAGCACCGTGCGTAGATAGCCGTAATGCTGGTCCTGGTTCAACCCGAGGTAGTAGTCCCGCCATTGCGGCACCCGGCCATGCCACTCCAGCACATAGCTGGCGAAGTCGAGGTCGAGGATCTCGACTTCTTCCTCGATCGCCTGGGGAAACCGGTCGTGCATGTTCTGTATCAGCGGAGTCATCGCCTTCGACGACTCGTGCTCGGAAACACTGCGGGCGAACCGTGGATCCACACCGTTGACGTCGGGACCTTCACCACGCAGCGGGAAGGGCTCCTGGCTCTCCCAGTACGGCAACGCCCGTCGCCTGGTATCGGAGGCGATGAGGTTGACCAGATGCGTTGTCCCCGAGCGTGGTAGACCGACGACGATGATCGGTCTGTCGATCTCGATATCGTGGATCTCCGGGTAGCGACGCAACAGGTCGGTCAACAACAACCGTTGCGAGAGCAGCCGGACGATGCGGTTGCGCAGGATCAGACGGTTGAGATTCGTGTTGCCGCTGTCGGACTCGACAGCCTCGGCGTACACCTGTAGCCGGGGACGAAAATCGGCGGGCCCGAAGTCCTCCAATCCCGTCTTCTCGATCGCCTCACCGATCAGAAGCTCAGGATTCAGGTCCACCGTCAGGCTCTCCAGTTGCGCGAGAACCTCTTGTTGCATCGGGTTGAGCACGGGAATGGTCAGATCCTCGATGCCCAGTGCACTGTCCGGCACGCTGCTCCTTCACGGTGACGACTTGTGATGACGAATATTCGATGTAGTGTCCGAATATATGAACGCCAAGCTAGGGCAGCCCGATGAGCAGGGTCAAGACCCTTCGCCGCCCACCCGTCGCGTCGTCAGTGTCGTCGAGTTGCTCGCCGACCGGGCGGATAATCCCCTGACTCTCGCGGAAATCTGTCGTGACCTGGGCATCAGTCGATCCACAGGGCACGCGATCCTGACCACGCTCTGCTCGTGCGACTGGGTGCTGCGTGACCCACTCAGCGGGAGATACACCCTGGGCGCGGGCCTGCCCACGGCGTCGCCATCCGCGGCGCCGCTGTCGCGAATGCTGCGCGAGCCGCTGCGGACGCTGTGCTCAGCCATCGGTATGGCCGCATGCATCTCCGAGCTCCGGGACGGCTCCATTGCAGTGATCGAGTCGGCTTCGCCCGGCGCCAACCGCCCGCCCGTGGAAGCCGGCGTCCGCCTGCCCTTCGTAGCACCGTTCGGCCGGGAGTTCGTGGCGTGGGCGCCGGCGGCCGTCGGCGATGAGTGGATGGCCTCCGCGGGCCCTGTCAACGACGTCTATCGGGCGCGAATGCCCACGGTGCTCAAAGAGATCAAGAACCGCGGCTACGGCATCGAGCGGCTCAGCGACCCGCTGCTCAAGGTGTTCGCGGCGCTGATGACGCTCGACGACGCGACTGCGCCGGATCCGGTGGCGGCGCGACTGGCCGGCGCCGTCGCCGATCTGACCATCATCGACTTCCTGCCCGGCGAGCTGAGCAAGGTCGAGGAGTGCCCGCTCGCGACGATCTCGGCGCCGATCTTCGACGGACACGGCAACGTGGTGATGTCGGTGTCCGCGCAGCCGTACAGGCGGCTGACCGATGAGGAAGTCCGAGGCGTCGGCGCCAGGGTCGTCGAGTTCGCCGCGCAAGCGAGTTCGCTGATCGCACAACATGTCCCGCCCGCCACGGCCTATTACGCCGATCGGAATCACTGAGATGGCACTGCCCATACTGAGGTTCAACTTCGCCTCGCCCAACGGGGAGCCGGCGAGGCAGCGGGACTCGATTCTGGCCGCGGTCGACATGGCGGCGTGGGGCGATACGCGAGGCGTGGCCGCGGTGAGCATCGACGAACACCACTTGACCGGACACGGCTGGAGCTCCAATCCGGTCATGGCGGCCGCGTTGTTCTTACAGAAGACCAGCAACCTGATCGTGAGTATCGATTGCGCGTTGGGTCCGCTGTGGGATCCGCTGCGGCTGGCCGAAGACATTCGATTCGTCGACCTCATGAGCGCCGGACGACTCTCGACGACCATCGGTTTGGGGTATCGGACGGTGGAATACGAAGGGTTCGGTGTTGATTTTCACCGCCGGGGCGCACTCATGGACCGGCTACTCGAGACGATGCTGGCGGCTTGGTCCGCGGATCCCGTCGACGGCGACTCAGGCGCGCGCATCGGCGCCGGCACCTGGTCGCAACCCCATCCACCGTTGTACGTGGGCGGCGGCGTGCGGGCGAGCGCCCGACGCGCGGTGCGATTCAGGTTGGGGCTGAGCCTGCCGGCGCATCTGCCCGAACTTGCCCGGCATTACCTCGATCTGTGCCGGGAGGCAGACATCGCACCAGCCCTGATCATGCCGGCCGCCGTCAACCGAGGAATGGTCTTTTTGCACGAAGACCCCGAGAAGGCGTGGGCCGAGTTGGGCCGACACATTCTCTGGGAGGCGGTGACCTACGGCGGCTGGGTCGATGGCGTACCGCTGTCGTCGATGCATCTCCCCGGCGTCCAGACGGTCGAGGCGGTTCGGGCGTCGGGCCGGTACCGGTTCCTGACGCCGGACGAGCTCATCGCCGAGGCCGGGGATTGCCCTGATTACGGGGCGCTGGTCTTTCACCCGTTGGTCGGCGGGATGCCGATCGACGAGGCGTGGAAGTCGATTCAGCTGCTCACAGACGACGTGATTCCGCGGCTGAGCAGCCGTCACGCTCACGATCAGGCAGAAAAGTGACAGCGGACACATACTTGTGGTAGTCATATGACTATTAGTCATATGCGACTGGCAGTACCCCGCAGCCCGGAGGACCAAATGACCGCGATCATCGAACAACCCGCGACCCACAAGAAGGCGACCGCCGAGACGCCGAACGCTGTGATCGACCGGGTTTCCCTGGTCCTCGATGTCTTCGACGGACCGGGCCGGCTGACATTGGCCGAGATCGTGCGTCGCACGGGGCTACCGCGGTCCTCGGCCCACCGCATCCTGGAGCGCCTCGTACACCTGCGGTGGCTTCGCCGCGACGGCCGCGACTACGAGTTGGGTATGCGACTGGTCGAGCTGGGGTCGCTGGCCCTGCATCAGGACCGCATCCATCGAGCAGCGATTCCCTTGTTGCGCGATCTGCACCGGGCCACCGGACTGGTTGTCCACCTCGCGGTCCTCGACGGATCCGACGTCGTCTACCTGGAGAAGATCGGCGGTCAGATGGTGGCAGCCATCCCGACACGTATCGGGGGTCGGCAGCCCGCACACTGTACGGCCGTCGGCAAGGCGATCCTGGCCGACAATTCAGCGGTCGACGTCAACTTAACCTCGCGGCTGACGCGATTTTCGATCACCACGGAACGTCAGCTGGAAGCCGATTTGGCAAAGGTCCGCGCTCACGGTGTCGCATTCGAGCGGGAGGAATCGCTCGCCGGATTCGGTTGTGTGGCAGCACCGATCGGTCCGGCCGGCGCAGCCGTCGCGGCAGTGTCGGTGTGTGGTCCGATCAGCCGGATGGCATTCGATCAGCGATTGGCCGCTCCGGTACGCATGACTGCGATGGGCATCTGGCGCAATGCCGAAGACGGGCCCCAGCGGGTGGCGCCTACGTTGCAAACCTTGCGGCCGCTCCGTGTGGGCAGCCCAGCTGGTTCTCGAGCCGCCCTGCTGCCCGCATGACCCTCGATCCTCAAATCGCCGGTCTGATCGAAACCCTCGATTCGGGCTTCCCACCGGTGCACACGATGACGGGCGCGCAAGCCCGCGCTGAAATCCGGGCGCGCTTCGTCGCCAACCCACAACCTGAGCCGGTCGCCTCGGTCACCGACCACCAGGTGCCGATCGACAACGGATCCGTCGGCGTCCGGGTCTACCGCCCCGACACGGCCGGACCCCTACCCATGCTGGTCTACGCCCATGGTGGCGGCTTCGTGTTCTGCGATCTCGATAGCCACGACGGGTTGTGCCGCAACCTTGCCAATCTCATTCCGGCTGTGGTTGTTTCGGTCGACTACCGATTGGCACCCGAGCACCGCTGGCCGACAGCAGCCGAAGACTTCTACGCTGCCACCAGTTGGGCCGTGGAGCACGCCGCCGATTTCGGTGCCGACCCGTCCCGGGTGGCCGTCGGCGGTGACAGCGCAGGCGGCAATCTGGCGGCGGCGACCGCGCAGATGGCCCGCGATCGCGGTGGGCCGGCACTGGCAGCGCAGCTTCTGCTCTACCCCGTCATCGCCGCGGATTTCGACACTCCGTCTTACCAACTGTTCGGCAAGGGTTTCTACAACCCGCGGCCGGCGCTGCAGTGGTACTGGGATCAGTACGTCCCCGACCTCGCCGATCGGCAGCACCCTTACGCGTCACCCCTACATGGCAACCTCGATGGGCTGCCCCCGGCCGTTGCCGTGCTCGCGGGCCACGATCCGCTTCGCGACGAGGGCATCGCATATCTCGACGCCCTCGAGACTGCAGGAGTGCCAATCACCCGGTGCGCCTACGACGGTGGCATCCACGGGTTCATGACGATGCCGATGCTCGATATCGCCCACCAGGCCCGGCGAGATGCCGGCCAGGCGCTAGGTGATCTTCTCGGGCCTTAGTACGGCCCCGAAGCGCTGCTCGGGATCGAGCACACAGTGCGTGCGCCCGAACACCGTCACCATGCACTTGTTGTTGTGGTTGCAGCGGCTGCGTGAGGCCGGTTCGGCAGTCATGGTGTTGACCCGGTCCGGCTCACGCAGCAATGCCCGCCCCATCGCCAGAAAATCGAATCCTTCGCGCAACCCAGTCTCCAGGTGTTCGCGATCGGTGATACCGCCCAGCAGAATGAGTTTGGTGTTGCGCATGACGGGCACGAACTGGCGGGCGGCTTCCAGCATGTAAAGGTCCCGATACGGATAGACACCCATTGTCTGCTTGCCCACCAGCCGTACCGCCGGTCGCAATGCCGGCGGCATCACCTTCGCGAACTCCTTGACCGGTACGTCGCCACGGAACAGGTACATCGGCTTGTACACCGAAGACCCTTGAGTCAGTTCGATGGCATCGAGAGTGGCGTCGGCGTCGAGGAGTTGAGCGGTTCTGAGCGCCTCGTCGATCCAGATACTGCCCGGAAGCCCGTCGTCCATGTCCAGCTTGGCGATCACCGCGATCTGATTGCCCACGACGTCACGAACGTGTTGCGCGATCTCCCGCACCAACCGCGACCGATTGTCGATATCGCCGCCGTACTCGTCCTTTCGACGGTTGATCAGCGGACTCAGAAACGAGCTGGGCAGGTAGAGGTGACCGAAATGCAGTTCGACGGCATCGAATCCGGCGTCGACCGCTACCCGGGCCGCCTCACCGAACTGGTCGATCACGCGAGCGATTTCGGCGCGGGTGATCTCGCGGCAATAGGCGAACGACGTCGGATTGATGAATCGGCTCGGCGCTACGGCCGTCACACCGGTCAGCTTCTTCTGCGCCACGACCCCGGCATGCCCCAGCTGTGCCGAAATAGCCGCCCCCGCACTGTGTACCGCGTCGGTGAGCCGGCGCAGGCCGGGCGCAGCTTTGCCGCTCATCACGATCTGTCCGGGAGCGCTGGCACCCTGCGGAGACACGCAGCAGTACGCGACGGTGGTCATCCCGACACCGCCCTCGGCGAAACTGCGATGGAAGTCGATGAGGTCGTCGGTGACCAACCCGTCGGGTGAGCGTCCTTCCGAGGTGGCGGCCTTGATCACTCGGTTACGCAGCGTGACGGGCCCAAGCTGGGCCGGGCTGAACGGATCGGTCATCGGCACACCATCGCGCCGACACTCACGATCGTCAACGGTGGTTTCCCGATGGCCGGGAACGCCGTCCTTCCGGTCTGGTGGCCGGCCGTAATCTCACGTCATGGCCGAGATTTTCGTCATCGACCGGGTGGTCACCGCGCCGGGCTGTGCACAGAAGTTCATCGACGCCTACCTGGCGGGTTATGTCCCGGGCGCTCGTGAGCGGGGCATGACATTGCGAGACGTCTTGGTCAGCCCGCCCCTCTGGTTCGACGACCGGCCCAACGTCGTCACGATCACCTGGTCGCTGCCCAGCGCACAGGCCTGGTGGGAGATGACGTGGAAGGGCCGCCCGGACCCCACGGTGGCGCGCTGGTGGGAAAGCGTTGCCGATCTGGTCGTGGAGCGCACTCGCGAAGTCGCATCCGCCGCCGATGATGTCACCGCCGGCGCTGCCGCGTCGGCCCCGTGCGGCACGTCAGCCGGCGCCGTCACCTTCGCAGTCACCCGATTGCTCGACGTCACCGAATCCGAACGCAGCCGAGTTCTCGACGCCCTGCGCGCCGCTGCCGAGCGCAGCGGCGCGCTGAGGTCTCTGGTCCAGCCCGCGCTACCGGGGTCGCGCAATGGCGGCGACATCCTGGTCCATCTGCGGTTCGCCGACGAAGAGGCTTGGTACAAAAGCGGTTTCGACGACGTGCTGACCGATCCGGCGATCACCCATGTCAACGGCGTCACCTATCAAGGCGCTCCGGCCCGGAGCGGGGCCGGCAGCGTCTACCGCACGCTGCTGCTACGCATTCCTCCCGAGGTGGGGGCGGAGACCGTTGCCGCGTTCGAACGTGAACTCGCGATGATGCCGCGGTACGTCTCGACCATCGCCGCCTGGCAACTGAGCCGGGTCGACGCCGCCGTCGGAGCCAGCGAGTGGACCCACGTCTTCGAGCAGGAATTCACCGATGTCGATGGTCTGATGGGCCCCTACCTGATGCATCCCATCCACTGGGCGGTGATCGACCGCTGGTTCGACCCCGAGACCACCGACATCATCGTCAGAGACCGGGTGTGCCACAGCTTCTGCGAATTGGCCGACCCGATGCTCAGCTGAGGAGTGCGGTGGATACCTCTCTGCCGCACTGTGCCGAGCGTGCAGCCTTTTGGCCGTGACAAGCCACGAATAGGGGAAAAGCCCGCACGTTCGCCACAGTGCAGCCCGTCCATGCCATACCTACACTGGCCGAGACGAGCAGCTCAGACGCCGGCCGGCAGGATGTTCGGGTTCGCCGTTGCCGGCGGCTCCAGTGGGGGCAATACCGTGCCGCCGTCCAGCGAGTGCACCGGAAGTTGTTGTGACCACGGGTAATGCAGGCTGAACGCCACCAGCCCGGTCCGATCCGCTGCGGGCAGATGACACATCGCCAACACCGTTTCGGCCAGGTACTCGACAGGTTCGGTCGGAAAGGTGTCCGGAATCAGTGCCGCGGCGCCAGGCGTGCGCACCGCGGTCGACGGCCCGACGCAGTTCACCGCGATGTTGGCATCTACCAGTTCGGCGGCCACTCCCTGGGTGAACCGATGAAGGGCGGCCTTGCACGACGCGTAGATCACGTCCCCGGCCGTCTTGTTGTAGTCCCGGTAGGGCCGGGCCGGCGCCACACCGGTAACCGAGCCGATGTTGACGATCCAACCTGACCCCTGGTTACGCATGTGCGGCACAGCAGCTTTCGTCAACGCGAACGGTGTCTTCAGATAGTGCTCCACCGTCCGGTCGAATGTTTCCACCGGCATGTCCTCGACCACCGCGTAGTCGGCGAAACCCGCGTTGTTGACCAGGATGTCCAACCGACCGGTGCGCTCGATGACGGCATCGATCAAACCGTTGCGGGCGGAAGCGTCCTCCAGGTCGGCGGCCAGACCGAAAGCCGATCCTCCAGCCGCTTCGATGAGAGCGACCGTCTCCTCGATCGTGCCCGGGATCGCCTCGGTGACCCCGGCTCGCGTGGACGGAGTAGGAGTGTAGGAACGCGCGGTCACGGCCACGGTCGCGCCTTCGGCCGCCAACCGTTGCGCGATCGCGCGCCCGATACCGCGGCTGCTTCCGGTGACCAATGCCGTTTTGCCGACAAGCATCTGGCTCATCGGAGGACGAAGTCCTCTTCGACCGGGGCGCGGTGTTGATGCCACAGATCCACCAGGCGGTACGGTGTCGCCACCACGACGCGGCCGGACTGCGATCTGTAGTAGGTGTGGGCGTTGGGGGTGTGACACCAGACGGTGCCCTGCATCGTCTTGTCGATCCCGTCGACGTAGTCCTCGTATGCGGCCTGGGTGACTTCCATCGTGGCCGCACCACGCAACGCCATCAGTTGCAGACACTCCAGGATGTAGTGCGCCAGTATCTCCATCGAGAAGTTTGCGCCCGCGCCATGTCCGGGGCTGTAATTCGGCGCGGAGGTGATGAACAGGTTCGGGAACCCGGGGACCGTGCCGCCCCGATAGGAGCGCGGGCTGTCGCCCCATTCCTGGGCCAGGGTTTTGCCGTCGCGCCCGCGGATGTCGACGGTGGACAGGAAATCCAGGTGGTAGCCGGTGGCGTAGATGATGACGTCGAGGTCGATCTGACGGCCGTCAGCCGTGACGATGCCGCGTTCGTTGATTTCGGCGGGTTCACTCGCTTCCACCGCTACGTGGTCGCGGGTCAGCGCGGCGTAGTAGCCGCCGGGATCGCGGATGATCCGCTTGCCGTACGGAGCGAAATCCGGCGTGACCTTCTTCGCCAATTCTGTTCCGGCGCCGAACATCCGATCGATGTAGTCCAGGCACATCTGCAGAAGCACATCGTTGACCGGTGAGATCGACAGATGAGTCTTGGACCACTCGGGGTCCTGCAGGATGATGGGATAGTTGTTGTCGGCAGTGCCCCAGTAGGACTTGAGCCGATGCCACATCGAATAGAAGGGCAAGGCACGCCCCAGGTAGCGGCGGTGCTCTGGTACCTCATCGGAAAGGCGCTTTCGGGGGGCAACCCAGTGCGGTTGGCGTTGGAACACCGTCAGGTGCTCGATTTCGTTCACGCAGGCATCGACGATCTGCACCGCGGTGCAGCCCGCACCGATCACCGCGACCTTCTTGCCCGCCAGATCCAGCGAGGAGTCCCACTGGGCCGAGTGAATGCTGATGCCGGCGAAGGTGTCTCGTCCCTTGATGTCCGGGAATCGCGGGCGATTCAAGTAGCCGGCCGCGGTGACGACGACGCTGGCATGGTCGATGCTCTTGGTGCCGTCGGTAGAGCGGGAGTGGATCTCCCACTGCCCCCGCTCCACATCCCACCACAACGCCTCGACCTCGGTGCCGAAGCGGATGTGACGACGGAGATCGTGTTTGTCGGCCAAGGAGACCAGATAGGCCTGGTACTCGGCGCCCTGCGGGTAGTAGTTCGTCCAGTCCGGGTTCACTTCACGCGACAGGGAGTAATACGCCGACGGTGTGTCGACACCGATGCCCGGATAGGTGGTGGTCAGCCAGGTGCCACCCACCTCGTCGTTGCGGTCGAAGATCTCGAACTGCACGCCCTCTTCGGCAGCGGCCAGGGCCACCGCGATACCTGCGATACCGGCACCGATGATGGCCACGGTGGTGGATGACGGAATCGGTGTGCTGCGCGGCAGCGTCGGCTGCGACGGTCGGAAACCGCCTTGTTCGAGCAGCAGATCCACGTGTTCGTCATCGACCGCACTACCCAGCGCGATGGGCAGCAGGCGGGTGAAGAACCCACGATCGTCTGCGGGGGGCGCGCCTTCCGGGCGTGGGCGACCGAGGGCCGCGATGATCTCCTCGGCCAGCGCCTCCGCGGTACCGGGATCCGTCGTTCCGGCCCGCTCGGGCGGGTCGGGAACGTGGTCGATCTTGGCGGCGTATCGATCGATGACCGATGCATCCCCGGTCATCTGCGCCAGCACCGCAACCAGGACACCGGGGTCGGCCTCCAGCAGATGGCCGCGCAGGGCGTCAGGGTCTGGGGCGCGATCCGCGAGCGACGAGGATTCAGTGGTAGCCGTCATGGGTTCGAGTATCGAAGGAATTCGACCTCGACCGCCCCCACCCTGTCTACTGAGCGGGAGACGAACCACCGCACCGAGTGGTCGCATGCCTACCCTGCGGCTCATGCACTCCGACGACCTCGCCGCCGTCATCGCCCGGGCTCGTAGCCACAGCCTCGCCGATATCCCCCGCCGCTCGGCACGCAAGCAGCCCGACAAGACCGCCGTCATCGATGGCGACGTCGTCCTCAGTTTCGCCGAGTTCGATCGTCTGGTGGACCGGGCGGCGGCCGCGCTGGCTGACAACGGTCTATCACCCGGCGACCGGCTCGCGCTCTTGTCACGGAACTGCTGGCAGTACGCAGTCTTGGCGTTCGCGACGGCCCGGGCCGGTGTTGTGCTCGTGCCCATCAATTTCATGCTGACGTCAGACGAGATTGCCTACATCCTCGGCCACAGCCGGGCGGCCGGCTTCATCGTCGAGGCCGATCTGATCCCGGTCGCCGAACAGGCCATGGCCACGGGAACTGCGGTTCGCGCGAAGGCCGCACTGGTCCCCGCCTGCCAGTCCTGCCCCGGCAGCTGGCCCGATTTCGCCGAATGGCTCACTACCACATCGGAAGTTCCCGATCACCGGATCGATGACGATCAATTGTTGCGGGTGATGTACACCAGCGGCACCGAGTCCCGGCCAAAAGGTGTCATGCACAGCAGCCGCAGCTTGATGTGGCAATACATCAGCACCATCGTGGCGGGTTCGATGTCCGGCGACGACGTCGAAATCCACTCCCTGCCCTTGTATCACTGCGCGCAGCTGGACAACTTCTTGGCCACCGACATCTACCTGGGAGCAACCAGCATCATCTTGCCCCGCCCCGAACCAGAATTGGTGCTGCGCACGATTGAACGCCACGGCGTAACCAATTACTTTGCGCCACCGACGGTGTGGATCAGCCTGCTTCGCAGTCCGGTGTTCGACGAGGTAGACCTGTCCAGTCTGCGCAAGGGGTATTACGGCGCCTCACCGATGCCCGCCGAGATCCTGCACGAGATGCGCCGGCATCTGCCCAATCTGCGGCTGTGGAACTTCTACGGCCAGACCGAGATGGCACCGCTGGCTTCTGCCCTGGGACCTGCCGAACAGGATGCACACGCGGGGGCGGCGGGCCGGCCGGTGGTCAACGTCGAGACGGTGATCCTCGACGACCACGACGTACCGGTCGAGTCCGGCACCGTCGGTGAAATTGCCCACCGCAGTCCGCATCTGATGCTGGGCTACCTCGACGACGAAGCCAAGACCGCCCAGGCCTTCGCCGGTGGCTGGTTTCATTCCGGCGATCTGGGCTTCTACGACGAGCACGGCCTGCTGCACGTCGTCGATCGCAAGAAGGACATGATCAAGACCGGCGGCGAGAACGTCGCCAGCCGCGAGGTCGAAGAAGTTCTCTACCGGCACAGCGGGATAGAGGAAGCCGCGGTCTTCGGGTTGGCGCACCCCATCTGGGTGGAAGCCGTCGTCGCAGCGGTGGTGACCCGTGCCGGTGCCACCGTGACCGAAGACGAGGTTTTGCGTCACTGCCGTGACCACCTCGCCGGGTTCAAGACCCCCAAACAGATCTTCTTCGTCGACTCCCTGCCCAAGAACCCCAGCGGCAAACTGCTCAAACGCGATCTGCGACAGCGGTTCAGCCTCGAATCCACCAGCAACTGAAGGAACGCACCGTGACCAACTCCTCTCGAACCGGACGCATCGCGCGCTTCGACGAACCCGGCAAGCCATTTCGGATCGAAACGGTCACCCTGCCCGACGTCGGGCCCGGGGAGATTCTGATCCGTGTCCTGCGGGCGAACATCTGCGGCTCAGACGTCCACGCCTGGCACGGCACCTTCGCCACCCGCGGTTTGGGTGGGCAGCTGCCCACCGTGTTGGGCCACGAGATGGTCGGTGCCATCGAAGTACTGGGCGACGGAGTGAGCACCGACTCCAACGGCAAACCGTTGGGCACGGGCACGCGAGTGGTGTTTCCGTACTTCTACTGCTGCCACAAGTGCCGCAACTGCCTGGCCGGGCGCCGCAATGCCTGCCTCAACCTCAAAATGGCCATGTTGGGCCGCGCCGACCAGCCGCCCTATTTTGTCGGCGGCTACGGCGACTACTACCTGTTGCCTGCCGGTGCCGTCGTCTACACGGTTCCCGACACTCTGAGCGACGACATCGCCGCGGGCGCCAACTGCGCACTGTCACAGGTCATGTACGGACTCGAGCGCGTCGACCTGCAGCTCGGTGAGCACGTCGTGGTCCAGGGCGCCGGCGCGCTGGGCCTCTACGCGGTGGCCGTGGCCAAGGCGCGCGGGGCCGCCAACGTGATCGCCATCGACGGCGTACCCGAACGGCTCGAGCTGGCAACCGCATTCGGCGCCGACTCGGTGATCGACCTCAACGAAGCCGCCGCACCCAAGGACCGGGCGAAGGCGGTGCGGGCGCGGACCGATGGCCAGGGTGCCGATGTGGTGGTGGAGGTCGTCGGGCACCCGTCGGCCATCGACGAGGGCTTGCAGATGCTGGCCCAGTTCGGCCGCTACGTCGAGATCGGCAACATCAACATCGGCAAGACATTCGCGTTCGACCCGTCACGGTTCGTCTTCACCAACAAGACCATGGTCGGGGTCTCCCTGTATGACCCGGCAGTCCTGTCCCGCGCGTTGACGTTCCTCGACCAACATCAACACCAGTTGCCGTTCGAGCGGCTCGCCGCGGCGTCGTACTCACTCGACGACATCAACGAAGCGTTCACCGCAGCCGACGGTCGGCGTGATGTCCGCGCCAGTATCGCCCCATAAACACAGCTAAGGACGACAGTGCCCAACTACGAACACAATTCACTGTTCATCGACGGACGATGGACCGCGCCCTCGGGCGGCGGCAACGGTGGCGTTGTCGAAGTCATCAACCCGGCAACCGAAGCGGTCATCGGCCACGTGCCCAATGGCGACTCCGCCGATGTCGACGCCGCGGTGACCGCGGCTCGGCAGGCATTCGACCCGCTCATCACCGTTGACGAACGCCGTGACCGGTTGCAGCGGGTCATCGCCGCGATGGAGAAGCGCCTACCCGACATCGCCGAACTCATCACCGCCGAGATGGGTGCCCCCGTGCGCATAGCGCAGACCGTACAGACCCAGGTCCCGCTGGCGGTGGCCAAGGGATTCGCCGACGTACTGGAGACCTTCGAATCCGAAGAGCGCATCGGCAATTCGTTGGTCCTGAGGGAACCTTACGGCGTCGTCGGCGCCATCACGCCGTGGAACTATCCGCTCTACCAGGTGGTCGCCAAGGTGCTGCCCGCCATCGCCGCGGGCTGTCCCGTCGTGCTCAAACCCAGTAACGAAGCCCCGCTTTCGGTGTTCGCCTTCGTCGAAGCCTGCGAAGAGGCGGGGCTCCCGCCCGGGACGATCAACCTCGTCTCGGGCCCCGGTCGGGTGATAGGCGAACGCCTCGCGTCGCATCCGGGAATCGACTTCGTCTCGTTCACCGGGTCTACCGGCGTGGGTGCGCGCGTCGGAGAACTTGCCGGCCAATCGATCAAGAAGGTTGCTCTCGAGCTCGGCGGCAAGTCGGCCAACGTGATTCTCGATGGTGCCGACCTGGCGACAGCGGTCAAGGTCGGCGTGGGCAATGCCTTCCTCAACGGCGGACAGACCTGCATGGCCTGGACCCGGATGCTGGTGCCGCAGAGCCGTTACGGCGAGGCGCTGGACCTGATCGAAGCCGCAGTGGCGCGCTACACCGTGGGCGACCCGCGCGACCCGGCGACGCGGATCGGGCCGTCAGCGTCGCGGTCGCAGTTCGATACGGTTCGTGGCTTCATCGAGCGTGCCCAGCGTGACGGCGCCCGGCTGCTGACCGGGGGCACGGATCCGATCCGTGACGTCGGCTATTTCGTGGCACCAACGGTTTTCGCCGATGTGGATCCCGACTCCGAACTCGGCCAGGAAGAGGTGTTCGGTCCCGTGCTTGCGGTGATCCCCTTCGGCGACGCCGACGATGCACTGCGCATCGCCAATGGCACTCCCTATGGGCTCTCGGGCGCCGTGTGGGCCGCCACCGACGACGACGCCATCGCCTTCGCCCGTCAGGTGCAGACCGGCCAGCTCGACATCAATGGTGGCGCCTACAACCCCGCCGCCCCGTTCGGCGGGTACAAGAAGTCCGGGATCGGCCGTGAACTGGGCCGGTTCGGCTTCGAGGAATACCTCCAGACCAAATCCCTTCAGCTCAAGGAGCGTGCGTGACCTCACCGCTGGACGTCCACACCGACGGACCGGTCCAAATCTGGACGATCACCCTGCCCGACGTCGGTAATGCCATCACCGGCAAGGACGTCATCGCCGCGTTCGAGGACAGTGTGGATGCCGTGAACGGTGACAACACCGTCGGTGCGGTTGTTCTCACCGGCGCCGGCAAGATCTTCTCGGCCGGCGGCAACGTCAAGGAGATGGCCGACCGCCAGGGCATGTTCGGTCTGGCGGCCATCGATCAGCGCCGTGCCTACATCGACGGCATCCAACGGATCCCACGTGCGCTGGGCCGCCTCGAAGTGCCTCTCATCGCAGCGGTCAACGGTGCCGCCATCGGCGCCGGATGCGACCTGGCGATGATGTGCGACATCCGGATCGCCTCCGAGCGAGCATCTTTCGCCGAGAGTTTCGTCCAGCTCGGTCTCATCCCGGGCGACGGCGGCACCTGGTTTCTGCCGCGCGCCATCGGCTACGCCCGCGCCGCTGAATTGACGTTCACCGGCGACCGGATCGACGCCGCCACCGCCTTGGACTGGGGGCTGGTCAGTCGGGTGGTGCCGCACGACGACCTCCTGACTGAAGCACGGGCGCTGGCAGACCGGATCGCGGTCAACCCGCCGCACGCGCTGCGGATGGCCAAACGCCTGCTGCAGGAATCGACGACCGGCACCCTGGAATCCACCCTCTCCATGGCGGCGGCCATGCAGCCGCTGGCCCACCACGACACCGAGCACCAACAACGGATCGCAAAGTGGCGGACAACGTGACCGGCGCACACCTGGATCTGCTACGCGAGGAGGTTCGCGGATTCCTGGCCGGCCAGCTGGCCGCCGGTGCATTCACGCCTTCGGTCGATTCCTGGCAGTGCGGATGGGACGAGAATTTCACCGCATCCCTGGCGAAGCAGGGCTGGCTGGGCATGACGGTTCCCGAGCACTACGGCGGCCATGGCCGCTCGTTTCAAGAACGGTTCGTGGTGACCGAAGAACTGCTGGCCGCGGGCGCCCCGGTGGCCGCCCACTGGATCGCCGATCGCCAAATCGTGCCATCTCTCCTGAAATACGGGACAGAAGAACAGAAGTCAGAGTTCCTGCCACGCATCGTGGCAGGCGAGTGTTTCTTCGGAATCGGGATGAGCGAGCCAGATTCCGGCTCGGATCTGGCCAGCGTGCGCACTCGTGCGGTACGAGTCGATGGCGGGTGGTCGATCACCGGTACCAAAGTGTGGACATCGGGAGCGCACCGCGCTCATGCGTTCATCGTGCTGGCCCGCACCGAACCGGTCGATCCGTCGCACCGGCACGCCGGACTGAGTCAATTCATCGTCGACCTGCGCGCCCCGGGCGTGCAGGTCCGCCCCATCATCTCGATGAACGGCGGGCATCACTTCAACGAGGTCGTACTCGACGAGGCGTTCATCCCCGATGCCATGGTCTTCGGCGAAATCGGCCGGGGCTGGACACAGGTGACCTCCGAGCTGAGCTTCGAACGCAGCGGACCGGAACGGTTCCTGTCCACATTCCCGCTGCTGGCACACGCAGCCGAAAACACCGCAGCTGAACCGGGATTAGGGCGGTTGATCGCACGCGTTGCCGGTCTGCATCACATGTCGACCGCGGTGGCCGGCGCCCTGGAGCGTGGTGAGAATCCCGATGTTTCGGCAGCGATGGTCAAGGTCCTCGGAACCACGGTCGAAGGCGATATCGCCGACTTCGCCGACCGGCAGACCGGAGATGACGCCGCGACGGACGCCGAGTGGACGCTCCTGGTGGCCACCGCGGTGGACCAGCGCCCCGGCTTCACCTTGCGGGGCGGAACCAACGAAGTGCTGCGCGGTGTCATCGCGCGGGGATTGGGTATGCGATGAACACGGTGGATCCCGATCTGGCGGCCATGATGGACGGCGTCTTCTCCGATTACCGCGAGAGTCACGCCGGCGCCGCTCCCGGCACCCGTATCGCGTATGACCGCGACCTGTGGCAGCGACTCGGCTCCCTCGGACTGGTCCGACTGACAGGCGCTGAGGAGACCGGGGGCAGCGGTGCTGGCTGGTTGGAAGCGGCCGAATTACTCAGTGCCGCGGTGCGTCACGGTGTCCGCCTCCCACTTGCCGAACACGACTTGCTGTCGTGCTGGCTGCTGGATGCCGCCGGCTTGCCGGCCGACGATACGGTCCGAACGGTATGCCTGGTGCCGGCCGACGGTCATGCCGCGGTACCCGCACCCTGGGCCGGCGATGTCGACTGCATCGTCGTGCTGTGGCAGGACGAAGACCGATACCGATTGGCGGATCTCGACACCGCGGAATTTTCGCTCACGGCCGGCACCAACCTGATCGGCGAGCCGCGCGACACCGTCACGATCGACACCACTGCGCTGACCGGGGCCGCGGTACCAATGGAATTGGTGCTCCAACTCAGGCAGAAGTCGGCGATGGTACGGGCGATCCAGGTGTGTGCGGCGCTCGATCGTGCCGTCGCACTGTCCGTCGAGCACGTGACCACTCGTCTTCAATTCGGACGCCCCCTGGCCAAATTCCAGGCCATTCAGAACCTTGTGTCGGACGCCGCCGCAGAGGCCGCGCTGGCCAGAGCCGCCACCGCAGCGGCTCTCCGGTCAGCTGTCGATACCGATTGGGAGTCAGCGCATCTCGACTTCCAGATCGCTACCGCGCGATCCTGTGCCGGGCATGCCGCCTCGGTCGTGACGCGCAACGCCCACCAGGTACATGGCGCGATCGGCACGACGCACGAACATCGACTGCACGAGTACACCCGAGCCGCCCTGGCCTGGCGCTCGGAATTCGGCTCCGTGCGCTTCTGGGACGACCAGGTTGCCGCGGCGGCCGCGGCGGCGGGCGGACAGGGACTTTGGGCCCTGATCACCGGCGGCTGAGCCGCTGGCGCGCTCCGGTCGATACGGCGTTCCACTCAATGGTCACCGGTGCTGTTACCGGCGCCACATCGCGGGTTGACTACCCGTCATGAGCAACGAGATCTCACTGTCTGAAGTTCAGGAGTTCCTGTCCGGTTTCTGGTTCCACTACGACCAGGGCCACTTCGACGAAGTCGGTAACCGTATCGGTGACGAGATGGAGTACCTGAGCCGCTCGGATTCGGGCAACTGCCCGTTCGAGCATCTGCTGGCTGCTGAGCTCCACGGCAAGGCCGAAACGCTGCCGTGGCTGATTCAGCACCGCAACGAGAACCCGTACCCGTGCCGCCACCAGATCATGAACGTCTACCGCACCGGCGTCGATGGTGACGTCACCAACGTCCGCTTCTACATGTACGTCAACCAGATCACCAACAACGTGCCGTTCGCCGTCTCCAGCGGAGTCGCCGAGGCCGGGGTCCGGCGCTCGGCCGAGGGTCTGGTGTTCACCTCGCTGAATGTGGTGCTCGACGCCGAGGACTCGATCCCGCTCGCCGAACACACCGCGAAGGCCGCTTCCGCCAGCACCTCCGCGTGAACGCTCAAGAAGCCTTCGGCGGCGGGGTCGCCGTCATCACCGGAGCCGGCGCCGGGATCGGCGCCGGCCTCGCCCGGCATGCCAGTCGCTTGGGCATGACTGTGGTGCTGGTCGACATCAACGCCGATGCCATCGCGGACCTTCGTGACGAGATCTGCGCGGCAGGAGGAGCGGCCACCGACGTGGTCTGCGATGTGCGCGACGCAGATGCCGTGCAAGCACTGGCCGATGACGTCTACCGCGACCTCGGACCGGTGCGGCTGTTGGTGAACAACGCCGGCATCGAGCAGTTCGGCTATCTGTGGGACACCCCGGTGGCGAACTGGCAACGCGTCGTGGACATCAACATCAGCGGTGTCTTCCACGGCATCAGAGCATTCCTGCCCAGGATGATCGCCACCGACGCACCGGCGTGGATATGGAACCTGTCCTCGATCGGCGGCGTCGCCGTGGTTCCGTTGCAGGCGCCCTACATCATGAGCAAGCACGCCGTTCTCGCACTGACCGAATGCCTGAACCTCGAAGTGCAATCCGCCGGCCATGACCACCATGTGCACGTGCAGGCGGTGCTTCCGGGTGCCGTGGTGTCCAGCATCTTCGAGTCAGCGGGCGGGGTGGACTCCGGGGATGCCGGAGCAGCCGAAGGGCAGCGCGCTGCCATGCTCGATATCAAGGCCGAGGCGATGGATCCGATCGCCGCGGCCGAGGTGGTGTTCGAGCAGGCCGCCGAAGGCCGGTTCTATCTCCTCACCCAACCCGACTATGTCGGGTCGGCGATGGCGGAGCGGGCTCGCGTGCTGAGCAACCAGGAGGCGCCCCGATTGCGGACCGAACGCCGTTTCGACCCGGCGCAGAGTTGAAATGACCTATCCGCCACTCGACCCCGACGCCGCCGCCCGCGTTGCCTCGTTCGGTGAGATCACTCCCATGCGTGCCCGGGGACTGGCCGCCGTACGTGACGGCCTTGAATCCGCACCTCCGCCGGAAATGCCGGCCATGACCGGCATCGAAGACTTGTCAGTGCCGGGTCCGGCAGGCCCGATTCCGGTCCGGCTGTATCGGCCCAGTGCGGAACCTGGGTTGCCGGTGTTGGTGTACCTGCACGGCGGCGGGCTGGTGATGGGCTCCAACCGTTCGTTCGAACCACTTGCGCGCGAACTGGCACATGCCAGCGGTGCCGCAGTGGCGGCCGTCGAATACCGACTGGCACCGGAATCGCCTCCGCCGGCGCAATTCGACGACGCCTACGCGGCCACCGAATGGGTAGCGGCACATGCCGACAACCTGAACCTGGATGCACGACGGCTGGCGGTCGTCGGCGACAGTGCCGGCGGATCGCTGGCCGCTGCAGTGGCTTTGGCGGCCCGTGATCACGCAGGTCCACAGATTTTCGCTCAGGTGCTGCTCTATCCCGGTCTGGACCGCGACATGGGAGCGGCATCGATCACCTCCATGCCCGATGCCCCGCTGCTGCGCCACGAAGACATCGTCTACATGCACGAACTGGTCGACCGCGGGAGTCCGCCCCGAGATCCCTATCAGGTTCCGGCCTATGCGACCGACCTGCGCGGCCTGCCGGCAGCGATCGTCGTCACCGGCGAGTGCGACCCGATCCGCGATTGGGGCGAACGGTATGCCACCAGGCTGCGTGACGCGGGAGTCCAGACCACCGTCACCCGCTATCCCGGTATGTACCACGGCTTTCTGATGCGCTCGGATGCCACCGCACGCGGCCGTCTGGCCATCGCGGAGACCGGCGCGCTGCTTCGGGCCAAGTTCGCGCATCCCGTTGGCAGCAACGAGTCTCCCGATCAACGGACGGGTACCGACTCACCGGGCTGAGCGCTGCCCACAATCGAGAACCACACCATGAAGGAGATCACCATGCTGACCGATGAGCAGCGTCTCGCGCTGTCCGACATCTTGCATCCCGTTGCCCCGCCGCGCGAGATCACCGATGTCTACACCGACGACCAGAAGCAGCGACTGCTCGATGTCGTGCACACGCAGGGTCCGTGGAAGCTCATCATCGCCCAGCACTTCGCCTCGGCCGACGAGTTGATGGCCACCATGAGCGGTGCCTTCCCCGAAGGGTTCACCCCGTCATTGGACCTGTTCCTCACGCCGACGTTCCGCGGTTACCTGGCCAACTACGGCACCGTTCTGTTCCCCGAGCTGCATGACTGCTTCTACAACTCCGCATTCATCGAGCACGCCAAGAGCTACTGGAATGCCGAGTACGCCAAGCCGGAGATGATGCTGTTCAACATCAACGGGCCCTGCGCCAACCGCGATCCCGGTCACCTGGACTCCCCCAGCTTCCGTGGCATACGCCACGAGAACGCCCCCACCTGGTTGTGCAGCGTGATGGGCAAGTCCGGCCTGTTCACCGACTACCTGATCAAGATGGCCCAGGTGATCACCTGGTTCTCCCTCGATGAAGGCTCAGGCTTCACCTACTGGCCCGATGGCCCGCTCAAGCCGCCCGCCCGGGTATTGCCCCCCATCAACAACCGCGCCGTCGTCGTGCAGAACGAGATGATGGTGCACCGCGGGGAGGCCAACGGCCCGTTGGATCAACAGGTTCCGGCCGGCCTGGCCTTTGACACCATGTTCGCCGGCGACCCGGCCGACCGCGACCACTGGCTGCTGAAGAACGGCGTCGACGTCATCGCCCGTCACCACACCGACGAGTTGCGGTTCCTCGTCCACTGGTCCGCCGAGGTGTTCTCCGACTACGAGGAACTCAAGAAGAACATGGACGGATCGGACGACATCACCATCGAACGGGCGATCGGAATGATGGTCGACGATCTCAAGGGCAAGGGAATCACGCTCGACGTGCCCGGCGAGCCGTTGCACGACCCCGCCTTCATCGGTGCACTGAACGCCGCCTACGACCTCGGCGGCCCAAGCAGCTACCCGGACGAAGCTCCGATCTCTGCCTTCCAACTCGCCTGATTCCGAGGGGATTTCCAATGGACCGTTTCTCAGATCGTCGCGTCATCGTCACCGGCGCCGGGTCGGGTATCGGCGCGGCCACGGTGGCCCGACTGCTCGATGAAGGCGCCACTGTGGTGGCCTACGACATCTCCGCCGACGGACTGGCCGCGACTACGGCCACCGCCGAAGACGCCGGTACTGCAAAACGACTCACGACTGCTGTCCTCGACATATCGCGCGAAGATGACGTCGTCGCCGCGGTGAACGCCGGAGTTGCCGAGTTGGGCGGGCTCGAGGTACTCGTCAATGTGGCCGCCATGCAGACGTGTTCGCACACCCATGAGACCAGCCTCGAGGAATGGAACCGCACCCTGGCGGTCAACCTCACCGGCACGTTCCTGATGACCCGCCAAGCACTCCCGGCACTGCTCGAGTCGGGACGAGGCGTGGTGGTGAATTTCACTTCCACCGCTGCGACATTCGCCCACCCGTACATGGCGGCGTATGCGGCCAGCAAGGGTGGAATCCTCAGCTTCACCCACTCCCTGGCACTCGAATATTCCAAACAAGGACTGCGGGCGGTCAACATCCAGCCCGGCGGGGTGTCGACGGCACTGGCCAACAGCACCCTGGAGAAGATGCCCGAGGGATATGACCTCGGACTGTGGGGCAAGCAGACCCCGCTGCTGCACGGCACCGAGAGCGAAATCCTCGGAGATCCAAGTGCTGTCGCATCGGTCATCGCGATGGTCGCCTCCGACGACGGTGCGTTCATCACCGGCACGGAGATTCGTGTCGACGGCGGCGCGCATGCCTGAACAGGTTGACACGGTGGCCACGGAGTCAGATCTTCTGCGGGTCTTGTGCGACCAGCGAGACGTCGAACGCGCGCTGAATCTGTTCGCCCGCGCGATGGACGAGCGTGACTGGACCACAATGGCCGAGATTCTCGCCGAGGACGCCGAAGGAGACTTCGGGACCGGACGCCTCGCCGGGAGCACCGCGATCATCAGCTTGATCCGTGGCTATCTCGACAGTTGCGGTCCCACCCAGCATCTACTGGGCAACGTCGTCATCGACATCTCCGGCGACACCGCGACCAGCAGGGCCTACATCCGCGACGTTCATCTGAACTCCGCTGCGGATCCCTCCACGCGGTTCTACACCATGGGCGACTACCACGACACCTGGCGGCGATTCGGCGACGGCCGGTGGCGCATCGTCGAACGGGTCAAAGTCAACCGTGCACACGTCGGTCCGCTGGAAATCTTTGACAGTTAGGCGATTCCGCCTCGATCTACTGCGCGCGACCAATGAGCTGCAGCAGATCTAGTATTCACAACGTGAGGACAACGGCACGGTGAAGCAGCCGACAATGTTGTACCGCCTGCCCGGCGGATTGAGCTCGTACACAACAGAAGCCAGAACGCGACGGCATGCCCGCCGCGATCGGATCGTCACCGCCGCCATGCGACTGGCCGCCGGGGGCTACGACAACTGTCAGATCCGTTCAGTCGCCACGGCGGCGGGAGTGGCGCCCAGCACTGTGTACCAATACTTCCCATCCAAGGACGACCTGCTGCTGGCGTGTTTTCACGAATGGCTGTGGGATTTCGAAACGGAGTCTTGCTACGTCACCGACAAATCGGATCCGTTTCAGCGCCTGCTGCAGGTATCCCTGACCTTGACCGACAGGCTGTGCTCATCACCACGGTTCGCCGAGGCCATGATTCGCCCGTATCTCTACGCCGACGGCACGGCCGCGATCCAAGCTGACCTGGTCCGCCGGCAGACGGTCCGGATCTTCGTCGAGTCTGTCGGAGGCGCCACATCGGCACCGCAGGAAGTCGGCGCCGCCGAAATACTCTCCGACGTCTGGATGACCAACGTCGCCGCATTCGCCCAGCAGCGCATCGCGCTGGGAGAACTGTCCCAACGGCTCACCCGTACCGTCGGTCTCCTGAAGGGTTAGCCTCATCGACCACGGGCAGCGCCCCTGAACGCACCGCGTTGACGATCGATCCGCGCAGAGCCGAGCATTCCAGGAACAGTCCGCGGCCCCCTGGCGGCGCCAATTGTTCTGCGGTGCAGCGCTCCTCACAGTGCCGCAACGCGGAGTCGGTCCATTGAACGCTGGTCTGGTTCCAGCTGCTCTTGCGTACCTGTACCCCCGCACCACAGCGCCGGCACATGACCGGCACCATGGGTGCGTCGTCGAGCCGATTGTCCGGGCGGACCGTCATCATCATCCCACCGGCCCGGAAGCGCCGGCCCGAGCTGCCAGGTTGGCCTCCACTTCCTTCATCCAGGACTCGTACGGTCGGGTGGTGTCCAGCTCGAACTCGAAGCGATCCACCATGTCCGGCGCTACGTCGGCCACATCGACATAGAACTGCTCATACCAGCGCCTCAGCTGATACACCGGCCCGTCCTCTTCGACCAGAAGCGGATTGTCGATTCGGGTCTTGTTACGCCAGATTTCGACGTCCTGCTCGAATCCCATCTTCACGAAGTCGCCGAGGGCGACAGCCGTCTCCATGGCGAGCTCCTCGGGCATGGCGGCGTTCTTCTCGACCACGATGCCGTACTGCAGCACAAACGAATTGGCGTCGATCGGATAGTGGCAGTTGATGAGCACCGTGCGCTGGTCGAAGCCCTCGTAGTGGTAGGTCAGGTCGTCGATCATGAACGAGGGGCCGTGGTATGCGGCCAGCGAACTCGTGCCGAGCATCTTCGCCTCCCCGGGCTCACCGAGGTCGGGCCGGCCGGCACTCTTCATGTACTGGGTGGCGACCTGGCCTTCGAAGATGTTCTTGAAATGGGTGGGGAGCGACCCGTGAATGTAGAAGAAGTGCGCCATGTCCACGACGTTGTCGATGATCTCGCGACAGTTGGTGTGAACCACCGTGGTGTACCAGTGCCAGTCGGTCCAACCGTCGCTGGTGGCACCTTCGATGCGCGGGATGCTCACGTCCGCCGGCGGCGCCTTGCGCTCGGGATCGTTCCAGACGAACAGCATGCCGTCCTGCTGCAGCGTGGGCCAGGCTGCGGTGCGCGCCAATCGCGGTGTGCGCTTGCTGTACGGCACCATCTTGCACCGGCCGTCCCCACCCCAGCGCCAGTCATGGAACGGGCAGGCGAGCTCGTTGCCTTTGACAGTTCCCTGAGACAGGTCGCCGCCCATGTGCCGGCAGTACCCGTCGAGGACGTTGATGGCACCGTCCTCGCCCCGGAACACAACCAGCTTCTGCCCGAAAGCATTGACCTGGTGCGGTTTTCCATCCCCGAAATCGCGGATCAGTCCCAGGCAGTGCCACCCACGGGCAAACCTGGTGGGTACCGAACCGGCCTCGATCAACCGAATTTCGTCGGTATCTGAGTGAGTCATGGCACCATTGAACTGCGCTTACCGGCCGACGGGAAGGTCAGTGTTCCGCTCAACAGGACGCGAGAATCAACATTGCCGGTCGCCGACCTATCGTCTTCGATCGTGACCGCTACCAGCCACAAGACCATTCCCGCCGGGCTCACCGTTGCCGCCACCGATGTTGACCTTCTCGTCGTCGGATCCGGCACCGGCCTGGCCGCCGCCCTGGCAGCCCAGGAGCAGGGGTTGTCCGTTCTCGTCGTCGAGAAGTCTTCCTACGTCGGCGGTTCGACGGCCCGCTCCGGTGGCGCGCTCTGGCTGCCGGCGAGCCCGGTGATCGAGGACTGCGGCGGAAACGACCCCGTGTCCCGGGCACACACCTACCTGGAGTCCGTCGTCGGGGATTCCGCACCGCGTGAGCGCTCTGCGGCGTACCTGGACAACCTTCCTGCAACGGTCGAAATGTTGCGCCGCACCACACCCATGAAGCTGTTCTGGGCCAAGGAGTACTCCGACTATCACCCGGAGGCTCCGGGGGGATCAGCGGCGGGGCGCACGTGCGAATGCCGCCCGCTCGACACCGCAATCCTCGGCGATTACCTGGCTGATCTGCGACCCGGCGTCATGGAAGTCAAGTTCCCGATGCCGACCACCGGTGCCGACTACCGCTGGCTCAACCTGATGAGCCGGGTGCCACGCAAAGGCTTGCCCACGATCATCAAGCGACTTGCGCAGGGCATTGGCGGCCTCGCACTCGGTAGGCGTTACGCCGCCGGAGGTCAGGCATTGGCCGCAGGATTGTTCGCCGGGGCAATCCGCGCCGGCATCCCGATCTGGCTCGACACTTCACTTACCGAGCTGGTCACCGACGGCGACCGGGTCACCGGGGCCGTCGTCGAGCACGGCGACAAGACCTTCACCGTCACCGCCCGGCGCGGTGTCGTGCTCGCGGCCGGCGGCTTCGATCACCACATGGACATGCGGCACAAGTTCCAATCCGAGTCCCTCGGTCGCAATCTCAGCCTGGGTGCGGAGTCCAACACCGGCGACGCCATTCGGATCGGCCAGGAAGTCGGTGCAGACATTGCGCTGATGGATCAATCGTGGTGGTTCCCTGCCGTAGCGCCGCTCCCGGAAGCAGCTCCTGCGGTGATGCTCGCCGAGCGGTCGTTGCCCGGATCGTTCATCGTCGACCAGGACGGTCACCGATTTGCCAACGAGTCGGCCGATTACATGAGCTTCGGGCAGCGCGCTCTGGATCTCGAAGCTGCGGGTACGCCGGTGGAAAGCATGTGGATCGTCTTCGATCAGCAGTATCGCAACAGCTATGTCTTTGCCGCCGAACTGTTTCCGCGGATGCCGATCCCACAAACCTGGTATGACGCCGGAATCGCAGTCCGGGCAGAGAATTTCACCGAGCTCGCATCCAAAATGGGTGTGCCCGAGGACAACTTCTCCGCCACCGTCGCGCGCTTCAACGAGAACTCCTTCGCTGGTGAGGATCCCGACTTCGAACGGGGCCGCAGCGCCTATGACCGTTACTACGGGGATCCCACGATCACGCCGAGCCCGAACCTGCGTCCACTGATCAAGGGACCGTTCTATGCGGTCAAGATGGTGCTCAGCGATCTGGGTACGTGCGGCGGCCTCCGCGCCGACGAGACCGCTCGTGTTCTTCGCGAAGACGGCACCGTCATCGACGGGCTCTATGCGATCGGCAACACCGCCGCCAACGCATTCGGACACACCTATCCGGGCGCCGGGGCCACAATCGCACAGGGATTGGTCTACGGCTACATCGCCGCCCGTGACGCCGCACGCAGGTAAGCGCGACGGACGGAAGGTCAGTCTGTGCCTGCGATGTCTTCGGCTTCGGCTTTCCTCTCGATCTCATACCAGTACGAAGGATCCGGCCACGGAATCTTCGCGCCTTCACCGACTTTCGGGAAGTTGGCCTCGGCCTCGTCGAGGTCCTTGATCAGTTGCAAGGTGAGTTCCCGCTCGGACGCGTAGTAGCGATCTGCCCAATCCAACGCGATCTTGGCGTATGCCCACGCCGGGTCGGCCGTGGACCAACGGGCTTCCTTGGCGGCGTCGCGTTGCATCCCATCGACATAGGCAAGATGTTCCTGCAGCATCTGCTTCAGCGTGGCGGGGTCACTGAGGTGGCCCATCGTCACTCGCATGAGCGCAGGATGCTTCAACGACGGGGGATCCGGCGGCGTCTTCCGCGCCCAGTGTGTGACGGCATCCAGACCCGACTGAGTGATCTTGTAAAGACGGCGGTTTCGCGTGCCGGTGCCATCCACTCGCGAGGTGAGCAAGCCCATCTTCTCCAGCTTCTTCAGATCGGAGTAGATCTGGCTGTACGCCGGGCTCCCGTAGAAATAGCGCATGCTCCAGTGGAGCCATTTGCGGATGTCGTAGCCGGAGAGTTCCTGCTCATAAGACAGCAACCCGAGCAGCGCCCAGCTGTTCGCGGCCAGCGCCGGCGTGGCTGTCTGCTCGGGGTCGTCCATGGCCCAAGGGTAACAACCCAGGTCACGCGGCCGTTCTCGATGAACCGCTGGACGGGAGACTGCATTGCACCAACGTGCTCACCTCGGTGAATCTGGGTCACGACACAAGACACAGGACGGAGAGCAATGGGACTCGAGAACGCTGCGACACTCGGCACGGTACCTCCGCGACCAGGACCCCAAGACATGCGCGCGGTGCTCGGGCACTTCTGCACCGGCATCGCCGTCATCACTGGTCACGACGGGCTGCGGCCGCTGGGATTTACCTGCCAATCGGTCACCTCGGTATCGCTGGACCCGCCATACGTCTCGTTCTGCCCGTCCCGGAGCTCCTCAAGCTGGCCGCTGATCCGGGCCACCGGCCGGATGTGTATCAACATCCTGGCCGACGACCAGGAATCGTTGTGCACACAGTTCGCCCGCAGCAGCCACGACAAGTTCGCCGGCGTCGACTGGAGCCCGGCCACGAATGGTGCCCCGCGCCTGCACGATACGTTGGCCACCATCGAAGCCGACCTTGAGTACGAGCACGGCGCGGGTGACCACACCATCGTGGTCACCCATGTCACGGCACTGGAAGCCCACAGCGGGCGGCCGCTGCTTTTCTATCGTGGTGATTACGGTGGCTTCGCCGACCGACGGCTCGATCCCACAACGGAGTAATGAATTGTCCGTACACAGCGAAACCGATGTCCCAGAAGCGCTTTACGCATCCCTCACCGAATCCGTGCGTCGAGTCGTCGACGCGACGATCCGAAGTCAGGCCGATCTGGACACGATCCGGTCCGCCAAAGCGAAGATCGATGCGGCGGCACACGAACTCAGCCAGTCGTTGATCCCCGGTTCCTTCGGTATCCAAGAGGCCCTCGACGGGCAATCCCTCGCGTGGGGCAACGCCGTCATCGGCTTGCGCAACGCCCTGGCGCCCCCATTGCTGGTCCATCACGAATCCGACGGCCGAGTATGGGCCGATGTGACGCTCGGCGCGGCTTACGAGGGTCCCGCCGGCCACGTGCACGGCGGAATCTGTGCGCTTCTGCTCGACCATGTCCTCGGTGCCACCGCCCACAAGCCAGGTCAGCCCGCGGTAACCGGAACGCTGACGGTCCGCTACGAAGCCGGGACCCGCCTCGGACCTGTTCGGGCCGAGGCACACATCGACCGCGTTGAAGGCGCGAAAACCTTTGCAGTCGGGCACCTCGCGACCGCGGACGGCATCACGGTTCGCGCCGAAGGTGTCTTCTTCCACCCACGCGCATGACCGCTTAACATCGCGGGGTGACCACGCCCGGCGGCCTGCAGCGCAGACTCGGGACCACCGACGCCGTAGTGATCGGCCTGGGATCGATGGTGGGGGCGGGCATTTTCGCCGCCCTGGCCCCGGCCGCCGGTGCGGCCGGGAGCGGACTGCTCATCGGCCTCGCAGTCGTCGCCGTCGTCGCCTACTGCAATGCGACGTCGTCTGCGCGACTGGCCGCGCGCTATCCGCAATCCGGCGGCACCTATGTCTACGGGCGCGAACGGCTCGGCGAGTTCTGGGGTTACACGGCGGGCTGGAGTTTCATCGTCGGCAAGACCGCCTCATGTGCGGCGATGGCGCTGACCGTCGGGGTGTACGTCTGGCCGCAGTGGGCGCATGCCGTGGCGGTGGCCGCCGTGGTGACATTGACGGCGGTGAACTATGCCGGAATCCAGAAGTCGGCACTGCTGACCCGGATCATCGTCGCGGGCGTGCTGGCGGTCCTGGCCGCGGTCGTGGTGATCATCGCCGGTTCCGGTGCCGCTGACTCGGTCCGCCTGGAGGTCGGCGACGTGGGTGTCGGCGGCGTGCTTCAGGCTGCGGGCCTGCTGTTCTTCGCGTTCGCCGGATACGCCCGGATCGCCACCCTCGGTGAAGAGGTCCGTGACCCGGCCCGGACCATTCCACGTGCGATTCCGATTGCGCTGGGTATCGCGCTGGTGATCTATGCGGGCGTGGCGGTCGCGGTGCTCTCGGTCCTCGGTGGTTCCGGTTTGGCGACCGCACCCGCACCATTGGCCGACGCGGTGGCGGCTGCCGGCGCCCCCGGCTGGCAACCGGTGGTGCGGGCCGGGGCCGCGACCGCGGCCCTGGGGTCCCTGCTGGCCCTGATCCTCGGGGTGTCGCGCACGACGCTGGCGATGGCCCGTGACCATCATCTGCCACATGGGCTGGCCGCCGTGCATCCTCGGTTCGCGGTCCCGCACCGTGCCGAAGTGGTGGTCGGCATCGTGGTGGCGATACTGGCCGCGGTGGTGGATCTGCGTGGCGCGATCGGGTTTTCGTCGTTCGCGGTGTTGTTGTACTACGCGATCGCGAATGTCTCGGCGTGGACGCTGGAGCCCAAGAACTGGTGGCTGCGCATCATCCCGGCTCTGGGTCTGCTGGGCTGCCTGGTGCTGGCTTTCTCGCTACCTATGACTTCGGTGCTTGCAGGTCTGGCGGTGGTGGCCGTTGGCGCGGCGATCTACTGGGCGAGGTCGCATACCTAAACCTTTGCCCGCCTGGCGAGCGACAATTCAGCGACAACCCGAAAACCGTTGCTGGACTGGCAATACACGAGTAATATCGAACATGTGTTCGAATTGCTCGAGGCGCCCATGCTCAGTGAGCTCACTGACAGCGCGCTGATCGATGCCCTCGAACACCACACCCGCGCAGAAGCCATCGAAGCCGCCGCACGCCTGACCGTCATCGCCGAAATCGTGGCCCGCCACTGCGACGACGAAGACGACACCTCCGCCCACCACGCCATCGACGGCTGGGAAACCGCCACCGCCGCGATCAGCGCCGCCTGCAACCTGGGCCGCCGCGCCGCCTCCACCCAAATGCGCATCGCCCAAGCACTACGCGAACGGCTCCCCAAAGTCGCCGCCATCTTCGCCCGCGGCGACATTTCGGCCAACGTCGTCTCCACCATCACCTGGCGCACCCAACTCATCATCGATGACGATGCACTGGCCCTGATCGACACCGCTCTGGCCGGCGCCGCCACCAGCTACGGTGCACTCTCGTCGGCCAAAACCGAACAAGCCATCGACGTATGGATCGAGAAATTCGACCCCGCCGCGGTCCGCAAAACCCGCACCGCCGCCCGCGAACGCGACATCCACTTCGGCGACCCCGACGACCCCAACGGCACCGTCTCCCTCTGGGGACGCCTACTGGCCACCGACGCGGCCCTACTCAAAAACCTACTCACCGCCATGGCCCGCGGAGTCTGCGACCACGACCCCCGCACCACCGGACAACGCCGCTCCGA
>NZ_JBVAXO010000001.1:1301572-1574661 GCF_055419385.1 Mycobacterium sp. IDUB_24 | reverse complement strand
CCGCCAACAAACCCACACCCAACGCATCAACACCGAACGCCGACTCAACACCGAACAAGACAAACCCCCGCCCTACTAGGCAGAACGGTTTCGGAATGCCTCCACCGCAGTCGGCAGGGTGGGGAAGATCCGGTCGGTACCGACGCGGTCGAGAAAGCCGGCTGCCACCAGGTCGTCGCGCAGATCGGCCTTGACGCGAGCCATCGCGAACACGATGCCCTGCGCCGTCAACTCACGGCGCAACTGCTCCAACGCATCAACAGCCGTCAGGTCCGGGTCGACGTTGGCCTCGGCGTTGTAGACGAACCACTCGACCTTTTCCGGGGCAGCCTCGACCGCAGCCAACGCGCGTTCCCTGAAGTTCTCAGCGTTGGCGAAGAACAGCGGAGCGTCGTAGCGGTACACGACCAGCCCGGGAACCAGTCGGGCGTCCGGATAGTCGTCGACATCGTGCATCCCTGCCACCCCGGGGACATAGCCGAGCACACTGTCGTGCGGACGGGCGATCCGCCGCAGCGCATCCATGAGGGACAGGGCAATTGCCACCAGCACCCCGTAGAGCACACCGAAGGCCAGCACCGCGACCGTGGTGGCGAGCGCCAGAATCAGCTCACTGCGACGAAAGCGTGCCAGCCGCCGGAACTCTCCGACGTCGATCAACCGCAGCGCGGCGTAGACCACGAGTGCACCCAATGCGGCCATCGGGAAATTCTCCAGCAGATCACGCCCGACCAGCATGACCAACAGAACAGTTGCCAGCATCACCAACGAGTACAACTGGCTGCGGCTTCCCACGGTGTCGCCGAGGGCAGTACGGCTACCGCTGGAACTGACCGGAAATCCTTGCGTGACACCCGTTGTCAGGTTGCACACACCCAAAGCGCGCAGTTCCGCGTTGGCGTCGATGGTCTCTCCCTTACGCGCCGCGAAGGTGCGGGCCGTCAAGGCGTTGTCGGAGAACGCGACAACCGCAATACCGACCGCCGGGATCACCAGACCTAACAGCTCCGTCATCGGTACCGGCGGAAGCGCGGGTTTCGGCAACCCGGCCGGGATGCCCCCGACCACCCGGATTCCATTGTCATCCAAGGAAAACAGCCACACCAACGCCGTGGCTGCCAGCACAGCGACCAGAGGGCCCGGGAACCGCGGCGAGATCCGGTACAACACGAGCAACAGCGCCAGTACCGCGGCCGACAATGCCAGCGTCAATGTGTGCAGCGACCCGAGACCCGTGACGAAGGAGCGGACCTGGTCGATGAATTCGTCGCCGGTGACCTCGACGCCCGTGATCTTGCCGAGCTGGCCGCCGATCATGATGACGGCCACCCCGGTCATATAGCCGACCAGGACGGGGCGTGACAGCAGGTCGGCCAGGAACCCCAGCCCGCACAGCCCGGCCACCAGACAGATCGTCCCCACCAACAACGCGAGAACCGCCGACAAGGCGACATAGCGGGCCGGATCGCCGATCACCAGCGGAGCCAGGGCGGTGGCCGTCATCAACGCCGTGGTGGACTCCGGACCGACCGACAGCTGCCGCGACGAACCCAGCAGCGCATAGACGGCCATCGGCACCAGCGCCGCCCACAACCCCGCCACCGGCGGTAGGCCCGCCACCGTCGCATAGGCCATCACCTGCGGCACCAGGTATGCCGCGACAGTCACCCCGGCCAGGACGTCGCCGCGTAGCCAGGAACGCTGGTAGCCCGTGAACTGCGCCAGTCCGGGCACCCAGCGCGCCAGATTCGATTTCATCAGGATTGATTCTTGCCCTAGTCCGCATGCGTGGCAGCCGATCATGGTGTGTAGTCAACAATCGTGATTCCGCTGCGTTGGAAATACGTCGAGACCCGCACCGACGACGACTTCGTCGTCGCCCCCGGGGAACGGCTCGATTGGGCCAGCACCATCGGCATCGGTGCCCAGCACGTGGTGGCCATGTTCGGCGCCACGTTCTTGGTGCCGGTGCTCACGGGCTTTCCGCCGGCCACCACTCTGCTGTTCTCCGGTGTCGGGACAATCTTGTTCCTGCTCATCACGGGCAACCGGTTGCCGAGCTATCTGGGGTCGAGTTTCTCGGTGATCGCCCCGGTGACGGCAGCGGTGGCCGCCCACGGAACCGGAAGTGCGCTGGGCGGTTTGATCGCCGTCGGAGTGTTGTTGATCCTCATCGGCGCGGTGGTGCACCTGATCGGAACCCGGTGGATCGACCTGACCCTGCCGCCGGTGGTGACCGGGGCGATCGTCGCGCTGATCGGCTTCAACCTGGCCCCCGCGGCCAAGGCCAATTTCGAGAAGGGCCCGCTGGTCGGGTTGGTGACACTGGTATTGCTGGTCGGCACGCTGGCCTTCTTCAAGGGGTTGATCGGCAGGCTGGCGATCTTCGGCGCGGTCGTGATCGGGTATCTGCTGGCGCTGGCACTCGGTGACGTGGACACCGCGGCGATCGCGGCGGCGCCGTGGCTGGGACTGCCCGAGTTCCACACCCCCACGTTCAGTCTGGCGGTGCTACCGCTGTTCTTGCCCGCGGTGATCGCACTGGTGGCCGAGAACATCGGGCACGTCAAGTCGGTGGGACAGATGACGGGCACCGACCTCGATCCGATGATCGGCCGGGCGCTGGCAGCCGACGGGGTGGCCACCGTGCTGGCCGGCGCCGGCGGCGGTTCGGCCACCACCACCTACGCCGAGAACATCGGGGTGATGGCGGCCACCCGGGTCTACTCAACCGCGGCGTACTGGGTGGCCGCGGCGGTGGCCATCGCATTGTCGTTGTGCCCCAAGGTCGGAGCGGCGATCTCGGCCATTCCGCCGGGTGTGCTGGGCGGCGCGACCATTGTGCTCTACGGCCTGGTCGGCATCCTGGGCGTGCGGATCTGGCTGACCAATCACGTGGACTTCTCCAAGCCCGTCAACCAGATGACCGCGGCCATCCCGCTGATCATCGGAATCGCCGATTTCACCTGGCAACTGGGTTCGCTGACGTTCACCGGGATCGCGCTGGGCTCCATCGCCGCGCTGCTGGTGTTCCACGGCATGCGGTTGCTGGAGTACCTCGGTGACCTGGCGCGGCCTACTCCCCCAGAGCATTCACCACCCGGGCAAACACCGACGGCAGCGCCGCCGCCGCCGGGGTGATGCAAGCCCGCACCGGACCAAAACCACTGCCGTGCAACAGGGCTGCGGTCAGCAAGCGATAGCGGCGCGTCAACGCACGCCACTGCCGGTCGTAGTCACCCGGGGCGTCCGCCCGCACACATCCGACCAGAAGCTCGGCCGCACCGAAGGCCAGGCCCAACCCCTCCCCGGTCAGCGCATCCACGTAGCCTGCCGCGTCACCGACCAACAGCACCCGCCCCGCACTGCGGTTGCGGACCTTCTGCCGCAGCGGCCCGGCGGCCCGGTCCTGGCCGTGTTCAAGGCCGTCGATCCGCTCGACCAGCATCGGGAATGCCGCCAGGTGCTGATCGAAGCCGCCGCGCTCCGAGGTCAGGATGGCTATCCCGACACAGTTCTCGCCGACCGGCGTCACATACGCCTCGGTGTCGGACCCCCAGTAGACCTCGACGCAATCCGACCACGGGGCGATCTGGACGTGACGGCGAATTCCCCAACGGCGTCGCCTGCCCTCACCGCCGCTGAGCCCGAGCGAGCGACGGATCGGCGAATGCAGACCATCGGCGGCCGCCAGGTAGCGAGCCCGAAAACCGGCCGCGCTCACCGATATCGAGTCCTGGGTCACCGAGCCCACCTCACCGTGGACCACCCGAACCCCGGCCGCCGACGCCGCCTCCGACAGCGCGGCATGGAGCTCCGTGCGGCGCACTCCGCGGCCTGCCCCGTCGCGGAACCTGGCCTCGGCGGTGCGGCGCCCGTCGAGGTAACGAATGCCGAAAAAGGCCCTGAAATTCCCTCCCTCGATGTCCGCGCCCAGACGCTGCAGCTGCCGGACCGAGTGCGGCATCAGGCCCTCACCGCAGGCCTTGTCGATCGGGCCCTGGCGACGTTCCACCACCACGACCTCCAGCCCGGCGCGGGCGGCGTGCACCGCGGTGGCCAGTCCGGCCGGGCCGCCACCTGCCACGAGCAGATCGATCATGTCAAGCCTTGCAACGCTTCATTTTCCACACGGATCCGGGTTCGCAGCAGGGCAGCGTTGGCCACGGTGAACACCAGAGCGGTGATCCATGCGCCGCCGGCCAGCGGCAACGCGGCCCCCTCGGTGACCACTGCCACGTAATTCGGGTGCGGCAGAACCCGGTACGGTCCGTCGACGATGCGCGGGGCGCCCGGCACCACCACGACCCTGGTGTTCCACTGCCTGCCCAGCGTGGTGATGCACCACCAGCGCAGCGCCTGGGCAGCGAGCACGACCACCGCCATCGTCCGGCCGAGGATGGGCGATGGCCGGCGCCGACGTGCCTCCACCACCGCACCCACCAGCAGCGCGCTGTGCAGCGCCACCATCACCGGATAGTGACTCGCCCCGAATTCCTTGCCGCCCGAGGCGATGCTCCACTTCAGGTTGCGTTTGGACACCACCAGCTCCAGGAGCCGCTCAGCGGCAACAAGAACGATCAGCGCGGTGAATCTCTTGGCCGTCATCAGCGCCAGCGCAGCAGGACGAGTTCGGAACAGAACCCCGGACCCATGGCCATCATCACCCCGGGCGTATCCGACTCCGGCCGTTTGCGGATGGTGTCACGCAAGACGTGCAGCACCGAGGACGATGACAAGTTGCCGACGTCGGCCAGCGACTGCCAGGTGAGATCCAGTGCGTCCTCAGGTAATCCGAGGGTTTCGATGATGGCCTCGATCACCTTGGGCCCACCCGGATGGCTGACCCAGGCGGACACATCGTCGACGGAGAGGCCGTGCCCACCGAGAAATCCGGTGACGTCATCGCCCAGGTAGCGCCCGACGAAGCCCGGAACCTCGGCGCTGAGCACGATCTCGAAGCCGTCGGAACCTATATCCCAGCCCATGGCGTGCAACGAATCCGGATACAGATGACTGCGTGAGTCCAGCACATCGGGTCCGGTGGGGTTGAGCTGACGGGCCCGTTCCTCGCCGACCGCAACCACCGCGGCGGCACCGTCACCGAACAGTGCACCGGCCACCAGCGTCGGCATGGAGGGATTGTGTTTGCGGGTCAGCGAACACAATTCCACCGACACCAGGACCGCCACCTTGTCGGGCGCACCGCGCAGATAGTCGTTGAGGCGGGCGATGCCGGCGGCGCCGGCCACACAACCCAGACCGAAGATCGGGATGCGGCGCACGTCCGGCCGCAGGCCGAGGCGCCCGGCGATCCGGGCGTCCAGCGACGGAACCGCGGCGCCGGTGACGGTGGTGGTGACGATCAGGTCCACATCCTGCGGACGCAGACCCGCATCATCGAGCGCACCGGACAGTGCGGCGCAGCCCAGTTCTGTTGCGTGCTCGATGAACAGGCTGTTGCTCTTACCGAAATCGTCGAGATGGGCATATTCCTCGAGCGGGAGAACCAGATACCTGCTGTTCACTTTCGCGCTCTTGTGCAGCGCCCGCACCACCTCCTCGGACTCGGCGTATCCGGGCAGGTCCAGCAGGGCGGTGGTGACCTCGTCCTGGGTATATCGATGCGGCGGCAGTACCGCATGGACGCCGGCAATGGAGCTGTGGCTGGGCATTCTCGCGACGTTAATTCCCATACCCGTACAACGGGGGCCTACCCCTGACGGTTCAACCGCGGTGCCTCTTGTCCCGGGCCGGCACACCGTTGGGGCCCCCGATCGACTGGGCGTAGGTGCCAACGGTGAACGCGATCGCCGATCCCATGATCCCGAGCGCACGCGCATCGATGTTGTCGATGGTGTCACGTGCGGTGTGATAGTTCGGATCGAAGGCCACCCCGGTTCGTCCGCCCCACAGTCGGGCCTGAACCTTGCTCTTGCGCTGCGACGATCCGGTGGTGGCGCCTCCGATCGGTACCCCGGCCTGCAGGAGTGGATGGTAGTCGGAGTTGATGCCGATCGGCATGTCCGCGGGCCGCACCCCGGCGAGGTTGAGGTAGCCGGCCATGGTCCGTTCGATGCCGGCCGAACCCTCGGGTATCGGTTTGGGGTCTCCTGCCTGGCCGGACTGGTCGCCGTCGTAGGTGAAGAACCCGGCGTTGGGTGAGCCGACCATGTCGAAGTTCAGGTACAGCGCGAGATCGTCGAGTTGGTCCAGCGGCAGGCTGCGCACGTACTGCGTCGACCCTTCCAGCCCCATCTCCTCGGCACCCCAGAACGCGAACCGCACTGCATTCGTCGCCTTCGGCGAACTACCGAGCTGCAGCGCGGTTTCCAATACGGCTGCCACGCCGGACCCGTTGTCGTTGATGCCGGGGCCACCACCCACACTGTCCAGGTGCGCGCCGACGAGCACCACATCCGAGGTCGAACCGGTCTTCGTCTGCGCAGTCACGCTGCGGGATTTGACCATCTCGGCTTTGCCGTCGAGGGTCAGCCGAACCGGGGCGCTGGTGCCGAGCAGCGCCGCATCTGCAGTCTCGTCGATGACGCCGACCGGCACGGTGAGTTGGCGGTAGTAGCCGGTGCTGAACAACCCACCCGGAGCGGGCTGCCGCCCACGGTTGACCACCAGCAACCCGACCGCGCCCTTGGCCAACGCGGTGTTCTGTTTGACCACAACGGAACACCCGGTCTCGTCGACAACCGCAATGGCACCGGAGATATTCACCGAGCCGTAGTCGGAGGCCGCGCACCCGGAGGGCTTGGCCGGCCGCAACGTGGGCGCGTTGAGCCCGCCCGGTGCCGTCATCACCAGCATCGACGCCTGATCCACTTCGTAACTGCGCCCGGAAACGTTCAGCGAGGGGTTCCCTCCGCGCATCGAGCCCATCCGCTCGAACTCGGGTGTCTGCACGTCGAAACCCTTGTCCCGCAGCAGTTGTGCCACATAGTCGACGCTGGCGTCGTATCCGGAACTGCCGACCGCCCGGTTGCCGTCATGGCTGTCGGCGATCTCCTGGAACTTGCGCAGGTGGGTGAACATGGCGTCGACGGTGATCTTGCCTGCCAGATCCTGGGGCTCGACAGCCGACTGCGCCGACTGCGCCGAGCAGCCCGCCAGTGCGGCACCGAGCAATATTGCAGCGAGTCGACGCGCCGTCACTGCGGGGTGATCTGGTGGCGCGTACGGTCTGCGCGGACCGGTAAACCGTTGCGACCCCGCTGATCTTGGGCATATAGCCCGACAGCAAATGCAACTCCCTCGCCATGTATCTGCAACGCATCCCGGTTCACGTGGTCAAGGGTATCGGTGTTCTTGTGATAGTTCGGGTCGAATGGTTCATCCGCCTGGCCGGCCCACAATTTCGCCTCTTCGGCGGTCATCTTGTCCTCGGCGCCCGAGAACAACCCCCCGGCGGGAACCCCGGCCATGGTGAACCCGTCGTAGTCGGACCGACCGTCAAAACTGGTGTCACGCGGCGTCTTTCCCGCTTCTTTCAGATAGGCCGCCAGGGTCCGCTCGATTCCCGCCGAGCCCTCGGGAACACGCGGACGCCCCTGTTCGTCCAGCGGTGCGGACTGGTCGCCGTCGTAGGTGAAGAAGCCCGCGTTGGGCGAGCCGAGCATGTCGAAGTTCAGGTACATGGCAATGTCCTTGAGCCCTTCGTCATCCAGGGACTCGACATAGTTGGTCGAGCCGAGCAAACCTTCCTCCTCGGCGCCCCAGAAGCCGAATCGCACGGCGTTGGCCACCTCCGGCGAATCACCCAGCTGCAGAGCAGTTTCCAGGACGGCGGCGACTCCGGAGCCGTTGTCGTTGATGCCGGGGCCCTCGGGAACGCTGTCGAGGTGTGCCCCGACCATGACCACGTCCGAGGTCGACCCGGTCTTCGTCTGGGCGACGACATTGCGGGTGTGCTCGACGCGCACCCCGGCCACAAGCTTGAGCGTGGCGGGGCCGGGCGCGTTGCGTAAACGGGTGCCCTCGTCCTTCGTCACACTGACCACCGGAATCTTGACATCGGTGTTGCGGCCCAGCGTGCCGCCCATCTTCTCTTCGTTGTCGGTGTTGACGACGATCATCGCCACAGCACCGCGCTCGGCGGCCGCGGACTGCTTGTCCGCGAAGGGGCAGGAGCCACGGTCGACCAGGACCACAGCGCCGGCGACGGGCAGTCCGTCATAGTCGGCGGCCTGGCACCCCGGCGTGTCCTCCACCTTCGCGGGGACCAGCGGCCCGGACACCCCTTCCTGGGCGGTGCCGATGGTGAACCCCAGCGGCTTGGCGGTGACCGGCTGACCACCGACGGTCACCTGCGGATCCTCGGCGAACGGGAGTTTCACCTCGAACTCCGGGGTCTGGACGTCAAATCCCTTATCGCGCAGCGCACCGGCGACGTAATCGACACTCGCGTCGTACCCCGCGGTGCCCAGCGCGCGGTTGCCGTCGTGCGCATTGGCTATCTCCTGCAGCTTGCCCAGATGCCCCATCATCGCGTCGGTCGACACCTGCGCACGCAACTCGTCGGCGTACAGCACCGCCGACGATGAGGACTCCCGGGACGCCTGCCCGTCGGTCTGCAGTTCGGTCTTTGCATCACAGCCGGCCAGCCCCACGGTCAGCGCCAGTGCGCCGAGAACCGCCCCCGTCGAAGTACGTCGCATTGGACCCACGGTAGCCGCTGCCTCGAATTGCCCGACCGATAAATCAGTTGCCTGGCGATTTGCTGTGATGGCATGGTGTTCCACGGCGCCGACAGGGAAGCAGGCCGCGCGGGGTACCGCAACGTTTCTGCGTGTTGCCGGCGGCGTCATGGCACAGGTAAAGGGCCTGAGGTTCGAATCCTCTCTTGCAACCCCGATACCGTCGCCGGAATCGCGCACACGGGGGCCTTGCGGCCCGCACCCGCCGGTACGGGGGTGCGACGCCCCGCCCGCGGTTGCGTCCGGTGGCGGTATCCCTTTGCCACACAGACACATACACCGGAAGGAGGACACGATATGGGCATCTTCACGTTCAACCGAATCACCGTTTCTGCAGGCCAGTGCGCACTGGAGTACCGCGACGGCACGCTGGGTCGTGTCCTGCCCCCGGGGCGCCACCGCATTGATGTGGCGGCCTCGGTGGTGCGTGTCGAGATGCGTGAGCAGGTGCTCACGCTGGCGCCGCAGGAGGTGCTGACCTCGGATGCGGTGACGCTGCGGATCACCGTCGCGCTGCAGTTCAAGGTCAGCGACGCGGTGGCCTACGTGGAGGCGGCGGCCGATCCGATGGCCGCGGTGTACCTCGCCGCGCAGATCGCCCTGCGCGACCTCGTCGCCGCAGTGACCGCCGACGAGGTGATGCAGCGGGGCAACCGCATCGATGCTGCGGCGATCGCTGCGGCAGCGCGGACGGCCGGTGCCCGCACCGGGGTCGAGGTGATCGAGGCGTTCGTGAAGGACGTGATCATCCCGGCCGAGATCCGGGCCGCGGCCATGCAGCTGGTGACGGCCAAGGCCACCGGGGCGGCCAAGCTGGAAGCGGCCCGCGCCGAGACCGCTGCACTGCGCGCGCTGGCCAATGCCGGCAAGCTGCTGGATGCCCACCCGGCCCTGGCTCAGCTGCAGCTGATCCAGCGCGTGCCGTACGGGTCGAAGGTGGTACTGGCCCTCGGCACGGCCGAAGCGGTTGGTTCGACGGAGGTGGCGTCTGACCCGGAGTAATTCCGGGTCAGGCGTCACGCCTGTTCAGCACGACCGCGGCGGCGACAAACGCCACCGCGACCCACACCATGAAGTACACCAGCGAGCCCAGCTCACCCCACGGCATGACATACGTCGGGAACAGCCAGTCCACGTGCAGGAACGTGAACATGTTGGCGAACGGCAACCAGGGACCTGTCTGCGGGCCGGAGTTCGGCATGTTGCCGAGCAGAGGCTCGGCCACCAGCGGCCACAGCAGCAGGACCGCCACCGCGCCCGCAGCGAATCGCACCAGCGCCCCGACCGCCACCCCGAGCACCGCGGCCAGCGCGGCGTACAACGCGAACCCGCCGGCCACCCGCCACGTCGCCGGGTTGGCCATCGACAGCTGCGGACCGACCACCGGGTCGGCGACCATCCGGGCCACCAACACCGAGGCCAGCACCATCACCACCGCGCACACCGAGGAGAACGCCGCGCACACCACCGCTTTCGCGGTGAGCACCTGCGTTCGGTTCGGGGTGGCCAACAAGGTCGTGCGCATCAGGCCGCTGCGGTACTCGCCGGTCATCGTCATCGAGGACAGGACCATGAGCACGGGAACCCCGAACACCGCGACACCCAACGCGGCCTTGGACGGGGACAGCGCGGAATAGTGGTCCGCCGTCATGCCCTGCATGGCGGCCAGGCCGAGGCTGAGCACCGCGACACCGACCGTCGACCACAGCGGGGAGCGGGTGGTGGACAGCTTGATGCGCTCGGCGTCGAGTGCGGCCAGTGCGCTCATCGTTCTTCTCGGTTCTTCGCGCGAGCGCTCATCACAACACCAGCCCGGTAATCGACGGCATCATCGGTGAGTTTCAGATACGCCTCCTCCAGCGAGGCCTGCCGCTGGCTCAACTCGTGCAGGGTGATCGCGTTGCGCGCGGCCAGGTCGCCGATCACCTCGATCGCCGCGCCGTGCACCGCCAGCGCGTCGCCGTCGGCGGCGGCCTCCACCTCGAACCCGGCATCGGTGAGAACCTCACGCAGTGTCTCGAGTTGTGGGGTGCGGACCCGCACGGCATCGGCGGACGTGCCGCTGACGAACTCGCTCACCGTCGTCGAGGCGATCAGCTTGCCCTGCCCGATCACCACCAACCGATCTGCGGTGTTGGACATCTCGGCCAGCAGATGGCTGGACACGAACACCGTGCGACCCTCGGCGGCCAGGCTGCGCATCAGGGTGCGCACCCAGTGGATGCCCTCGGGATCCAGGCCGTTGACCGGTTCGTCGAACAGCAGCACCGGCGGATCGCCCAGCAGCGCGGCGGCGATCCCCAACCGCTGGCTCATGCCCAACGACAGCGCCCCGGCATTGCGTTCTCCTGCCGCCGTCAGCCCGACCGTCTCGAGCACCTCGTCCACCCGGGTCGCCGGAATCCGGTTGGCCGCGGCGATCCAGCGCAGGTGGTTGCGGGCGGAGCGGTTCGGATGGGCCTGCCGCGCGTCGAGCAGGGCGCCGACCGTGCGCAGCGGGTCACGTAGCTCCCGATAGTGCTTGCCGTCGATGGTCGCGTTCCCGGCACTGGGATGGTCCAGTCCGAGGATCAGCCGCATCGTGGTGGTCTTGCCTGCGCCGTTGGGCCCGAGGAAGCCGGTGACCACGCCCGGCTCGACGGTGCACGTCAGATCGTCGACAGCGCGGTGGGTGCCGTAGAGCTTTGTCAGCCCGGTCAGTTCGATCATCACCGCCATCATTGCAGGCGGTGTCGTTCTGACTGCTCAGGTTCAGATCAGCTGAACATTCCCGTCACATCGGACTCGGTGGTGTTGAGCGTCTCGATGCCCGCGTGAACCGCGGCGCACAGCTGGTCCAGCGCCTGAGCCTCTTCGTCGGCTTCCTTGTTCCACTCGCTGTACTGCTGATTGAACTGTTCCGAGGCCGTGCCACTCCACATCCCGCCGATGTCGGCCATCAGCGAGGTCTCTTCCTCGAGGATCTGTTTGACCTTGGCGGCCTCGGCATCCAGCTCGGCGGCCAGCTGCCGCGTCCGTTCGAACTGGACGCTGATATCGGTGCTCATTCGGAAACCTTCTGTTTCAAATGTTCATGGACTGGGCCAGCGAGCCCGCCGCGTCACTGTCGGTCCCCTCGTATGCCGCGATCGCCTCGCTGAGGAGGTGCGACATGTCGAGCTCTTCCCGACGGACATCCGATGCCTGCGTGAGGTAATTCGAGAGGGCGGTCTGGACCGCTGAGCCCGACGTTCCCGCCCATGCTGTGGCGAGCTCACCTGCGATCTCGGCGACGCGGCGCTCGTGCTGGGCGCGTTCGGCGGCGAATTTCGACAGTTGGGCAGACTTCTTCCGAAGCTCGTCACCATTCAACCCCAGGGCCATGGCACCTCCCTCAATGCAAGCCAGAACTTCTTCAAAGATTGTTACACGCCGCCATCAGCCCCGATGTCACGAATTCAGGCGCCGGCGCCGGCCTGCGCCACCACCAGATCGGCAACCGCCCGCATGCCCGCGGCGTTGGGATGCAGCGGCGCCGGCCGGCATGGCCAGGGCAAACCGGGCCGCGTCGTCCATGGCCGGGCCGACCAGGCATGGTGCGCCACGCTGGCCTGCGCAGCGCGAACCCATCCGCAGTCTGTCTGCGCGGCCGCCTCTCCGGTGAGTCGTTCCAGGGTGGCCGCGATGTGCCGTCCGAGCGCGACGTCGGCCTCCGACAGGGGCGGCGACACGACGCCTTCTGGCGGCAGCAGAGTCAGGTAGTCCACGAACAGCACCCGTGCCAGCGGAGCGCGCCGCCGGATCTCACGTCCCACGGTCACCAGTGCAGCTGCCACGTCGGTCAGCGCCGCCGCCCGTGCGTCGGGGTCGAGCAGGTCACGCAACCGCGAACCCAGCAGCGGCAGGGACCGGGTGAACCGAGGCAGCGCGGCGGCCATCAGCTGGGGCACGTAGCCGGCGTCGTTGCCACCGATCGTGACGGTGACGAGAGCCTCGGACCCGTCGAGCGCATCGATCTGCGGTGGCGCACCGTTCTGACGATCCCGCAGTATGTGCGCGGTGGTGGCCCCGGAGTAGGTCACATCTACCAGATCGAGCCCGAGCTGGGCGGCCACCAGATGCGGGTAATTGCGGGCCGAGCGGCCCGCCTGCCACGGCGCGCCGGCAGCCGACGGCTTGATCCCGGGCCCGGCCGCCATCGAACTGCCCAGGGCCACATAGCGTTTACCGTGCACGTCGAATCACAATGCCGGGCTCGACGCCTGCGCCCAGAACCGCTTCGGAATCCGGCCCGCCTGGCGTGCCAGATATCCGGCGGTGACGGCCGCCGACATCGCCGCAGCCATGGTGGGTGGATCGGATGCCCGGGTGACGGCGGTGGCCAACAGCACTGCATCGCAGCCCAATTCCATCGCCAGCGCGGCATCCGACGCCGTGCCGATCCCGGCGTCCAGCACCACCGGCACCCCGGCCTGCTCGACGATCATCTCGATGTTGTGCGGGTTGGAGATGCCCAGGCCTGTTCCGATCGGCGAGCCCAGCGGCATGACCGCGGCGCACCCGGTGTCCTCCAGCCGGCGGGCCAGCACCGGGTCGTCGTTGGTGTAGGGCAGCACGATGAACCCGTCATCGACCAATTGTTCTGCCGCCTTGACCAATTCGATGGCATCGGGCAACAGTGTGCGGTCATCGGCGATGACTTCGAGTTTGACCAGATCGGTGCCCAGCGCCTCGCGGGCCAACTGCGCGGTGAGCACGGCCTCGGCCGCGCCGCGACAGCCCGCGGTGTTGGGCAGCGCCGCGATACCGAGCCGGTTGAGCAGATCGAGCACTCCGGTGCCGGCCTCGGCGTCCACCCGTCGCATCGCCACGGTCGTCAACTCTGTCCCCGAGGCGACCAATGCCTCTTCCAGCACAGCCAGATTCGGCGCACCGCCGGTGCCCATGATCAGCCGGGAGCCGAACTCCCGGCCGCCGATGACGAGTTTTGAATCAGCCACCCTGCACCGCCGTCACGACCTCCACCCGGGCGCCGTCGGCCAGCGTCCGGTCCCATTCCGACCGGGGCAGCACTGTCCAGTCCAGAGCGACGGCGATGCCCTTGTCCGGAAAGCCGCGAGTCTCCAGGAGACCCTCGACGGTGGTCTGGTCGTCCACCTCCAGGGCCTCGTTGTTGACCGTGATGGTGATCATTTCGCTCCCACACTCATCTCGAGCTCAGCCGCGACCCGCTCAGCGGTCCACGGCGCCAACAGAAATCCGTTGCGGCCGTGCCCGACGGCCACCAGGGTCCGCTCGTCGACCCGCTCGACGATGGGCAGCCCGTCGGGCGTCATCGGCCGCAGTCCGGCCGCAGTCTCGGCCAGCTCGTACTCGCCCAGTGCGGGCATCACCGCGCAGGCGTCCTCGAGCAGGTCGCGCACCCCGCTGACCACCGGCGCCGTGTCGCGCCCGTGCTCGTACTGGGTGGCGCCGACCACCACGCCGTCGGCGCGCGGCACAAGGTACACCGGCCGGCCGTGCACACGGGCCCGGATCACCCGCTGCGGCACCGGCATACAGCCCTTACGCCACCGCAGCCGCAGCACCTCGCCCTTGACCGGGCGCACCGGCAGGCCCGGCCACAGCTTCGGGGAGTCGATCCCGTTGGCGATCACCCGCACGTCCGCCTCGATTTCGGACAGGTCCGCGACCGGCCCGGCCCACCGCACCGCCAGTCGTTCGCAGTGCGCGGCCAGCCCGTCGACCACGGCGCGGTTGTCCACGGCGAGTTCGGTGGTGGCCCGGAACCCGTGCCGGATGCCTTGGGCTAGTAGGGGTTCCACGTCACGCGCGGCCGTGGTCAGCTCGACCGGCTGTCCTTGGGCAGACAGCCATTCGGCGACGGTACGCAGATCGGCCACGTCGGCCCGGTCGACGGCGACCACCAGCGACTCGCGGGCGGTGACCACCTCGGGCGCCAGCCCGTCGAGAAACCCCGAGTGCCACAGCTTCAGCGATTCCAGGCCGATCTGCAGGATCTGCTCTTCGCCCGGCCAGCCTTCGCTGTGCGGGGCCAGCATGCCGCCGGCCACCCATGAGGCACCACGTTCGGTGGTGCAGTGCAGCCGCACGGTCCAGCCGTCCAGCGCAGCCCGGCGTGCGACAGACAGCCCGATGACACCGCCGCCGATGACGGCGAGTGTTCGCGCCATATCCGCTCCCTTCGCCGGCATGACCCGGATCAGGTGTGACGGTCAGGGCCGGTCCGTGTGCCCACTCTCAGCCCCTCGTCCCAGGGACTCCCGTATTGATTGCCAGTCCAGGGTACTCGGGCGGTACCCGCTACCGTCGCGGTGTGGAATCACCCGCCGACCGTTTGCAGCGCGCCACCCTCTACCTGTGCACCGACGCCCGCCGGGAGCGCGGTGACCTGGCCGAATTCGCCGACGCGGCGCTGGCCGGCGGGGTGGATCTGATCCAGCTACGCGACAAGGGCTCAGCCGGGGAGAAGCGGCTCGGCCCGCTGGAGGCCCGGCAGGAACTCGAGGCGCTGGAGATCCTGGCCGAGGCCGCCCGCCGCCACGGTGCACTGCTGGCGGTCAACGACCGCGCCGACATCGCGCTGGCAGCCGGAGCCGACGTGCTGCACCTGGGCCAGGACGATCTGCCGCTGGACGTCGCGCGGGGCATCATCGGCGATCGTCGCGTGATCGGTCGCTCCACGCATGACGCCGCGCAGGCCGCGGCGGCCGTCACCGAAGCCGTGGATTATTTCTGTGTCGGCCCGTGCTGGCCCACCCCGACCAAGCCGGGCCGAACCGCGCCGGGACTGGACCTGGTGCGCTCGACGGCGGCGCTGAACCCGGCCAAGCCGTGGTTCGCGATCGGCGGGATCGATCAGCAACGGCTGCCCGAGGTGCTGGCTGCCGGGGCCCGGCGCATCGTGGTGGTCCGCGCGATCACCGCGGCCGAAGATCCGCGGGCCGCAGCCGCCGAACTCAAGGCAATGATCAGCGCGGCGGGTTGAGTTCGAGCGGCAGGGACGCCGTCACCGCCCGAAGCTGCTCCCAACTGGCGGCGAACCCGGGATGCAGCGGCAACTCGGCGACCTCGTCCTCGGCCACCCAGCGCAACTCCGAGCTCTCCCGGTTCGGAATGGTCTCCAGCGGTGCGGGCACATCGGCGATCACCGTGGTGTAGCTCCAGTGCGTGCCGCCGGTGCCGGCCACCTCGGCCGTCACCACCGTGGTCCGCACGGTGAGCTGCTCGGCGGTCACCCCGGCTTCCTCGTTGGCCTCCCGGACCGCGGCCTGCTCGGCGGTCTCGTGACTGTCGCGGGCACCTCCGGGCAAGGCCCAGGTTCCGCCCTGATGACTCCACGGGGCGCGGTGTTGCAGCAGCACGGCCGCCGATCCACCCGGCCACGGCGCGCGCAGCAACAGGCCGGCCGCACCGTGCCGCCCCCAGTAACGGGCGCCGTTGTCGGAGAACACCCAGCCGTCACCGTCGCCTCGCACCCGTACAGAATAGGGAACGTCGCCAGTTTCGGTGGGGCCCAATTTCTCCGCGAGCCTAAGCGCAGCCCTCTTAGAATTTTTTTATAGTGTGGGGACAGCCCGTTTGCACCGAAACTAAATGAGGTCCGCGCACAGGTGACTGTGGAGTTGGCACATCCCTCGACCGAACCGCTCGCGTCCCGGTCGCCGACCACTCCTGCGCACCCGCGGTGGTGGTTCCTGTGGACCACCCCCGGACGCATCCTGACGATCGGACTGGTGCTGTCGGCACTCGTGATCGCCAGCGCGTTCGCCACATCCACCACGATCAACGACCGCCAGCAGGCGCTCACCACGGTGCTCGATCACACCGAGCCCCTGGCATTCGCGGCCGGCCAGCTCTACACCACGCTGTCGGTGGCCGACGCCGCCGCGGCCACGGCCTTCATCGCCGGGGCCGAGCCCCGCGACGTGCGGCAGCGCTACGAGCAGGCCATCACCGACGCCTCGGTTGCGGTGACCCGGGCTTCGAGCGGGTTGACCGACGAAGAGCTGGTGCAGCTGCTCGGCCGGATCAATGCCCGGCTGGCCGTCTACACCGGCCTGGTGGAGACCGCGCGGACCAACAACCGGGCCGGCAACCCGGTCGGCTCGTCATACCTGTCGGAAGCCTCGGCGCTGATGCAGTCCCAGATCCTGCCCGACGCGCAACGCCTGTACGAGGAGACCTCCGCACGGGTGGATGCCGAGACGACGGCCTCCACCCGGATCCCCGCCGCGGTGATGTTGGTGGTGCTGGCGACGTTGATGTTCGGCGCGTTCGCCAACCGCTGGTTGGCACGACGCACCCGGCGCCGGGTCAACATCGGTTTCGTGGCCGGCGGGATGGCCGTGCTGATCATGCTGATCTGGGTGACGACGGCACTGGTGATCTCGACATCGGACAGCCGCAGCGCCAAGGACACCGCCGCCGAATCCCTGAAGACCGTGACCAATCTGGCCATCACCGCCCAGCAGGCCCGGGCTGACGAAACGCTGGCCCTGATCCGGCGTGGCGACGAAAACCTGCGTAAACAGTCCTACTACCAGCGCATCGAGGCCATGCAGCAACAGCTCGCCCAATATCTGGCCCGCGACACCCGCATCGACAAGAGCGATCTGACGGGTGCCGAAGATCTGCTCACCAAATGGCGGGCGGCCGATGACCGGATCAACGCGTATATCGCGGTGGGCAATTACCAGGCCGCGACGCAGGTGGCTCTGGGCACCGGCGAGGACGATTCCACGTCGGCCTTCGACAAACTCGACGATTCGTTGTCCAAGGGCATCGAACAGAGCCGCAGCCAGTTGCGCAACGACATCGCCAATGCCCGCCGGGTGCTGTCCGGCGCGACCGTGGGTGCCGCCCTGCTCAGTGTGGCCGCGGCGCTGGCGGTGGCGCTGGGCCTGTGGCCTCGACTCAGTGAGTACAGATGATGGCAAAACTGCGAAAGATGTTGGCCGCGCTGACCGCAGCCGTGGCGGTGGCCGGATGCGGTCAGAGTGCACCGGCGTTGACCGTGCCGACGATGACCCTGGCCCCGCCCAGCCCGGCCGGCATGCAGGAGCTGGCGCCTCAACCGGTTCGGGTGCCGGAGCCGGAGACCGACGAGTGCAACCGCACCGCCAGCCTGCGACCGTTCACCAACAAGGCCGACGCCGACGCGGCAACGGCCAGGATCCGCGACCGCGGGCGGTTGGTCGTCGGGTTGGACATCGGCAGCAATCTGTTCTCGTTCCGCGATCCGATCACCGGTCAGATCAACGGGTTCGACGTCGACATCGCCGGGGAGGTCGCCCGCGACATCTTCGGCACCCCCTCACAGGTCGAATACCGCATCCTGTCCTCGGCCGACCGCATCACCGCACTGCAGAACAATCAGGTCGACATCGTGGTCAAGACCATGACGATCACCTGCGAGCGCCGCAAGCAGGTGAACTTCTCCACGGTGTACCTGATGGCCCACCAACGCATCCTCGCCGCCCGCGATTCCAACATCTCGCAGGCCTCCGACCTCTCGGGCAAGCGAGTCTGCGTGGTGGACGGCACCACCTCACTCAAGCGGATCCAGCAGATCAGCCCGGCACCGATCATCGTCTCGGTGGTCACCTGGGCCGACTGCCTGGTGGCGTTGCAGCAACGCCAGGCCGACGCGGTCAGCACCGACGATTCGATCCTGGCCGGGCTGGTGGCCCAGGATCCGTATCTGCACATCGTCGGTCCCAGCCTCAACGAGGAGCCCTACGGCATCGGGTTGAACCTGGAGAACACCGGGCTGGTCCGGGTCGTCAACGCCACGCTGGAACGCATCCGCCGCGACGGCACCTGGAACACCTTGTACCGCAAGTGGTTGACCGTACTGGGTCCGGCACCGTCTCCCCCGGTCGCGAGGTATGTCGACTGATGAAGAAACCCGACGACGCCGATTTGCCGGTGCCTCCCGATTCCGACCCCGATACGAGCGGAGGGCCCGGTACGCAGCCGGCAAGCCTGGAAGACCTCGACATGGATTCGCGGTCGACCATGCGGCCGATGGCCACCCAGGCCGTGTTCCGTCCGGAGTTCGGCGACTCCGACGACGGGCCGTACGGCGACACCGAACCGCAGAACCTCGCGACGATCGCGACCCGGACGCTCTCGCCGGCCCGCAGGCTGGGCGGCGGCCTGGTCGAGATCGCGCGGGTGCCCGAGCGCGATCCGTTGACAGCGCTGATGACCAATCCGGTGGTGGCCGAACAGAAGCGGTTCTGCTGGAACTGCGGCAAGCCCGTCGGTCGATCGTCATCCGACGGGCATGCCCTGTCGGAGGGTTGGTGCCCGCACTGCGGCAGCGCGTATTCGTTCCTGCCGCAGCTGTCCCCGGGCGAGATCGTTGCCGACCAATACGAGATCAAGGGCTGTATCGCCCACGGCGGGTTGGGCTGGGTGTATCTGGCCTTCGACCACAACGTGAACGAACGTCCCGTCGTGCTGAAGGGCTTGGTCCATTCCGGTGACGCCGAGGCCCAGGTGATCGCCATGGCCGAACGCCAATTCCTGGCCGAGGTGACGCACCCGGGGATCGTGAAGATCTACAACTTCGTCGAACACGATGACAAGCACGGCAATCCTGTCGGGTACATCGTGATGGAGTACGTCGGCGGGACATCGCTCAAACAGGCCAGGGGAACTCGGCTTCCGGTGGCCGAGGCGATCGGCTACATGCTGGAGATCCTGCCCGCGCTGGGCTATCTGCATTCGATCGGGCTGGCCTACAACGACCTGAAGCCCGAGAACATCATGATCACCGAGGAGCAGCTCAAGCTGATCGACCTCGGAGCCGTATCCAAGCTCAACTCCTACGGATACCTCTACGGCACACCAGGATTCCAGGCTCCCGAGATCGTGCGTACCGGGCCCACGGTGGCCACCGACATCTACAGCGTGGGACGCACGCTGGCCGCGCTCACCCTGAAACTGCGGACCCGGCGGGGTCGTTACGTCGACGGGCTGCCGTCCGAAGATCCGGTACTCGACACCTACGATTCCTTCGGCCGGTTCCTGCGCCGCGCCATCGATCCGGATCCGCGACGCAGGTTCACCAGCGCCGAGGAGATGTCGTCCCAGCTGCTCGGCGTGCTACGCGAGGTGGTGGCCACCGACTCCGGAATTCCCCGCCCCGGCCTGTCGACGGTGTTCAGCCCGTCCCGGTCCACGTTCGGGGTCGATCTGCTGGTGGCACACACCGACGTTTACGTTGACGGGCAGGTCCATTCGGAGAAGCTGACCGCACAGGAGATCGTGCGGGCGCTGCCGGTGCCGCTGGTGGACCGCACCGACGTCGGGGCTCCGCTGCTGGTGGCCAGTGTGCTCAGCCAGCCCGTGCACACCCTGGACCAGCTGCGCGCGGCCCGCCACGGCGCGATCGACGCCGAGGGCGTGGACGTGTCCGAATCGGTGGAACTGCCGTTGATGGAGGCACGCGCCCTGCTGGATCTGGGCGATGTCGCCAAGGCCACCCGAAAGCTCGACGAGCTCGCCGTGTGGGCCGGTTGGCGCTGGCGGCTGGTCTGGTTCCGCGCCGTGGCCGAGATGCTCTCAGCCGATTATGACTCGGCCACAAAGCATTTCACCGAAGTCCTGGACACGTTGCCCGGGGAGCTGGCCCCCAAACTGGCGTTGGCCGCGACGGCCGAACTGGCCGGCAACGCCGACGAGCTGAAGTTCTACAACACCGTGTGGAGCACCGACAACGGCGTGATCTCGGCCGGCTTCGGGTTCGCCCGCGCCGAGTCTGTTGCCGGGTCGCGGGACAAGGCGGTCCAGACCCTGGACGAAGTTCCGCCCACCTCACGACATTTCACCACGGCCCGGCTGACGAGTGCGGTCACCCTGCTGTCGGGGCGGTCCACCGGTGAGATCACCGAGCAGAACATCCGCGATGCGGCGCGGCGGGTGGAGGCGCTGCCCGATTCGGAACCACGGGTGTTGCAGATCCGGGCCCTCGTGTTGGGCACCGCGATGGACTGGCTGGCCGACAACACTGCGAGCAGCAATCACATTCTCGGATTCCCGTTCACCGAACACGGTCTCAAGCTCGGCGTCGAGGCGTCGCTGCGGGCGCTGGCCCGCGTCGCCCCCACCCAGTCGCACCGCTATGCCCTGATCGACCTGGCCAACAGTGTGCGGCCGATGAGCACCTTCTGAATCAGGCCAGGGCCGCGCAGGCCTTCGCGATCGCCAATTCCTCATTGGTCGGCACCACGAGCACCGTCACCGACGAGTCCGGGGTCGAGATCCGCCGGGCCTCGTGCGCTTGCACCCTGTTGAGTTCCTCGTCGATCTCGATCCCCAGCGCGCTGAGTCCGGACAATGCGTCGCGGCGCACCGCGGCGTCGTTCTCCCCGACCCCCGCGGTGAAGCTGATGACATCGGTACGACCCAGCACCGCCAGATATCCTCCGACATACTTGCGTAGCCGGTGGATGTAGACGTCGTACGCCAATTGCGCATTCTCATCACCGGATTCGATGCGCGCGTGTAACTTCCGGAAGTCGTTCTCGCCACCGAGGCCACGGACACCCGACTGGCGGTTGAGCATCGTGTCGATGTCCTGGACGTCCATGTCCGCCGCACGGCGCAGATACAAGATGATGCCGGGGTCGATGTCGCCGCTGCGGGTGCCCATCACCAGGCCCTCCATCGGCGTCAACCCCATCGACGTGTCCACGGGCCGGCCGCCGGTGATAGCGCTGGCCGACGCACCGTTACCCAGGTGCAGCACAATCTGATTCAGCGACTCATAGGGCCGGTCCAGGAACGTGGCGGCCTGCTCGCTGACGTACTGATGCGAGGTGCCGTGAAAGCCGTACCGCCGGATACCCCAGCGCTCGGCCACCTCACGATCGATGGCATAGGTCGCCGCCGCCGCGGGCAGGTTGTGGAAGAACGCGGTGTCGAAGACCGCCACGTGAGGCAGATCGGGCAACAGCTTGCGGGCTACCTCGATACCGAGGATGGCCGGCGGATTGTGCAGCGGGGCCAGTGGCGACAGCTCTTCGAGCTTGGCGATCAGATCGCCGTCGATCAGGGTGGGCTGGTAGAAGGCCCTGCCACCGTGCACCACCCGGTGCCCCACTGCCACCAGACCCAGGGTGTCGAGGTGCAGACCCTGACCCGCCAGTTCATCGAACGCCGCCCGCAGTGCGGCGTCATGGTCGGGCACCTGCTCCGAGCCGATCTGCTCGATGATGCCGTCGGCCAGGAATTCTCCCGAATCCGGTTTCACCACGGCATATTTCAGTGACGAAGATCCGGAGTTGACCACCAGAACCGTCATGGTTGCCCCTGTGCCTGGATCGCCGTGATCGCCACGGTGTTGACGATGTCCTCCACCAGGGCGCCGCGGGACAGGTCATTGACCGGCTTGTTCAGACCCTGCAGCACCGGGCCGATCGCGATCGCGCCGGCGCTGCGCTGTACCGCCTTGTAGGTGTTGTTGCCGGTGTTGAGGTCGGGGAAGATCAGCACGGTGGCCCGCCCCGCCACCGGCGAGTCGGGCATCTTGGTGGCCGCCACCGACGGCTCCACCGCCGCGTCGTACTGAATCGGCCCCTCCACCAACAGATCCGGTTCGCGTTGACGCACCAGTTCGGTTGCCGCCCGAACCTTGTCGACGTCGGCCCCGGTACCCGAGGTTCCCGTCGAATACGACAGCATGGCGACCCGCGGATCGATGCCGAACTGCGCGGCGGTGCGCGCCGAGGAGACCGCTATGTCCGCAAGTTGCTCCGAGGTCGGGTCCGGCACGATCGCGCAGTCGCCGTAGGCCAGTACCCGGTCGGCGAGACACATCAGGAAGATGCTCGACACCGTCGAGATCCCCGGCGCGGTGCGAATGATCTCGAAGGCCGGCCGCACGGTGTGCGCAGTGGTGTGCGCGGCGCCCGACACCATGCCGTCGACCATTTGGTTATGCACCAGCATCGTGCCGAAATACGAGACGTCGTGGATGATCTCGCGGGCCTGCTCGACAGTCACGCCCTTCTTTCGGCGCAGCTCGGCGTACTGCTCGGCGAACCGGTCGCACAACTCGCTGGTACGCGGGTCCAGCACCACGGCCGCATCGATGTTCACCCCCAGTTCTGCTGCCCGGGAGCGGATCTGACTTTCCTCGCCGAGGATGGTCAGCTCGGCGACCTCATGCTGCAACAACCGGCCCGCGGCCTTGAGGATGCGGTCGTCGGTCCCCTCCGGCAGCACGATGCGCCTGCGGTCGGAGCGGGCCTGGTCGAGCAGTTGGTAGGTGAACATCTGCGGCGTGGTGACCGCGGGAATCGGGATGCTCAGCTGCGCGATCAGATCGTTGACGTCCACGTGCTTGTCCATCAGCGCGAGCGCGGTATCGATCTTGCGCTGCGATTTCGCCGTGACGCGGCCGCGTGCACCTGCGACCCGGCTTGCGGTCTCGAAGGTGCCGTACTTCGTGGCCACGATCGGCAGCCGCAGACCCAACCCCTCGACCAGCGACGCAACAGCGGGATGCAGTTCGAGCCCACCGTTGAGGATGATGCAGGACAGTGACGGAAAGCCCTCTGCGGCATGGGCACTCACCACAGCGAGCACCACATCGGACCGGTCACCCGGCGTCACCACGGCGACACCCTCGGTCAGCCGCTCCAGCACATGCTCAGCCGTCATCCCGGCCACGAGCACGCCCATCGCCTCGCGCGACAGCAGCGCCGGATCCCCGGCGATCACCGTGCCGTCGACCGCCACCTGCAGTTCGGCCACCGACGGGGCGAACAGCAACGGCTCCTCGGGCAGTACATAGGCGGGCGTGCCGAGCGGCTTGAGGGCCTCGGCCACCGCATCCAACTGCGCGGGGTCACACCGGTTGGCGACCACGGCGGCGGCGTGCGCATGCTGATGGTTCAACTCGGCCAGGCACACCTCGGCCACATGAGCGACCTCCTCAGGCGTGCGGTCCGCCGCCTTGACCGCGAGCACGACGGGCGCACCGAGATTGACCGCGATGCGCGCATTCATGCTGAGCTCGCTGGGGGTGGCGACGGCGGTGTAGTCGCTGCCGACGATCAGCACGGCATCACACTGCTCGGCCACGCGGTGGAACCGGTCGACGATATCGGCGATCGCGACGTCGGGATCCTCGTGCACCTGCTGGTAGCTGACCCCGACACATTCGTCGTAGCTCAACCCGGCCGTGGCACTGGCCAGCAACAATTCGAGGATGTAGTCCCGATTCTCGCCGAGGCGTGTGATCGGACGGAACACCCCCACCCTGGGCACCGTCGCAGCAAGTCGATGCAGGATGCCCAGCGCAATCGTCGACTTGCCGGTGTCACCTTCGGGTGAGGCTACGTAGATCGCGGTCGCGATGTCTCCATCCGGCACCGCTCCAGCATTCCCTAGATCAGGGCAGCGCCGCCACCGCCCCCGCAAATTCCGTACAGAACCAGTCCACGTCGCTCATCGAGAACACCAACGGTGGACGCACCTTGAGAACGTTGCCGTGCGTGCCGCACACCGAGATCAGCACCTTGCGGTCGCGCATCGCGTTGACCAGGTCATGGGCGCCGGCGCGGTCAGGGGTCCTCAGGTCGGGGTCGGTGACCATTTCGACGCCCACATACAGCCCCGACCCGCGGATATCCCCGATGCGGGGATTCTCGGCGGCCACCCGGGTGAGCTCGTCGCGCAGGGCCGTGCCGACCCGCGCCGCGTTGGCCATCAGCCCGTCGTCCTCGATGACGTCGAGGACGGCGGCCGCCGCGGCCATCGACACCGGATTGCCCCCGAAGGTGTTGAAGTACGGCACTTCGTGGGCGAACGCCTCGAGCACGTCGCTGCGGGCGGCCATGGCCGCAACCGGCAACCCGTTGGCCATCGGCTTGCCCATGGTGACCAGGTCGGGCACGACACCGTGCCGGGTGAAGCCCCACATCGACTCCCCGGTGCGGCCGAAACCGGGCTGCACCTCGTCGGCGAGGAACACCCCGCCGGCCGCACGGACCGCCGCCACCGCCGGCGCCAGCACCGAGGGGTCCGGGTAGATGCCGTCGGACGAGAAGAAGGTGTCCACGATCAGGCAGCTCAGCCCGACACCGGCCGCCTTCAGCTCGGCGATCGCGGTTTCCACATCGGCCAGGAACCGGCCTGCCACATCGGCACCCGAGCGGTAGCTGTCCGGTGCGGCCACGGCGCGTACATGCGAACCGATGGTGGTAGCACCACCGATCGACGGTGAAATCGCCGTCACCGCTTCGGTATTGCCGTGGTAGGCGTCGCGGGTGACGATCACGCCGCGTGCCCCGGTGTACCGCTGGGCCACCCGCAGGGCCAGGTCGTTGGCCTCCGAACCGGTGCAGGCGTACATCACCTGGTCGACTTCACCCGGAAGTGTGGCCAGCAGCCGCTGCGAGTACTGCACGATGCCGTCGTGCAGGTAGCGGGTATGGGTGTTGAGTGTCTCGGCCTGGCGGGTGATGGCTGCCACCACATGCGGGTTGCAGTGCCCGACGCTGACGACGTTGTTGTACGCATCGAGGTAGCGCGCACCGTCGGCGTCGAACAGATGGCTGCCGCGCCCGCGGACCAGGTGTACCGGCCGTTCGTAGAACAGCCGGTACGCCGGGCCCAGCAGGTGGGTGCGGGCCTCGATCAGCTTTTCGGTGTCAGGATCGGTCGAAATACCGCTGTAGCTGTTCGAATCCATGATGTTGGAAAAACTCATGGCATCCCTTTCGCGACATGCGGCCACCCGCTAACGTTCGTGCGCTTCCTCCAACACTGTGCGCCCGATATCGGAATAACGTTCCGGATCCCTGAATTTCAGGAACAGCGCCCACAGCACGCCCCCGATCCCGGCGATGCCGACAACATACGGGATCGAGGTGAAGATCCAGTCGGAAGCGGCCGTGCCCGCAGCAAACGACGCGTTCTTGGCCAGCAGATAGATGACGTAGAGCATGCCGGTTCCGCCCAGCAACGGCGCCAGGAAGGTGGTGAACCAGTTCGCCGTCTCCGGGTGGCGCTTCTGTACGTGGAAGTAGGAGATCACCGAGAACGCCGCCAGGGCCTGCACGATCATGATGGCCGTGGTGCCCAGCAACGCCATCAGGCCGTAGAGCCCGGTGTAGGGGTCACGTCCGGTGATGTCGAAGAACATCACCACCACGGTCGCGAAACCGGTCTGCACAAATCCGGCGATGTGGGGCGAGCCGTGTACCGGGTGGGTGGAGCCGATGGTCTTGCGCATTCCCGGCAGGACGTTCTCGCGTCCGAGGGCGTAGAGGTACCGGGCGGCGCAGTTGTGGAACGCCATGCCGCAGGCGAAGGAGCCTGACATCAGCAGGATCTTGAACAGGTCGACGGCCCAGTCGCCGAGGTGCAGGCGCACCGGGTTGAAGAAGATGTCACCCGCGGTCGTCGAATCTTGCGCCAGCGCAATGGCATTCTGCGGCCCGGTGCCCACGATCGCCAACCACGAAACCAGCACGTAGAACGCGCCGATGCCGACCACCGAGCTGATCACCGCGATCGGGATGATCTTCTTGGGGTTGCGGGACTCCTCGCCGTACATGGCACTGGATTCGAAGCCCACCCAGGACCAGAACGCGAAGAACAGACCGACGCCGGCCGATCCGGCGACGGTGATCATACTGCCGTCGACACCGGCCACCTCGCCCGAGAGACTCTGAAAACCGTTGAGCGGGTTGAGCGATCCCAGCGACCAGCCCTGCGGGCCGCCACCGGTGAACACGACTGACAGCGCCATCATGGCCAGCATGATGATCTCGGTGATCAGGAACACCGCGAGCACCTTGGCCGCCAGGTTGATGTCGAAGTAGGTCAGCACGGCGTTCACCGCCAGCATCACCACGGCGAAGAGGATCCACGGCACATCGACGTTGAAGAACGACTTGAACAGATCGTTGCCGAAGAACGAGAAGATGCCGATCAGCGAGGCCTCGAACACCATGTAGGCCAATGCGGTCAGGAATCCCGCACCGAGACCGACGACACGCCCCAGTCCGTGCGAGATGTATCCGTAGAAGGCACCGGTAGCGGTGATGTGCTTGCTCATCGCCGCGTAGCCGATGGCGAACAGGGTCAGCACGATGGTGGCGACGAAGTATCCGGCGGGCGCGTTGACACCGTTGCCGAAGCCGACCGCGATCGGCACATTGCCGACCATGGCCGTGATGGGGGCGGCCGTCGCGACTGCCATGAACAGCACGCCGACCAGCCCCACGGCGTTGGGTTTCAGGCGCTGGATTCCGGCACTCGACGGTGCCGGCGGATCGATGATCTCGCTCATTGCGGGTCCTAACTGAGGACGACTTTCGGACCACTATTTGGTCTGATTGTTCGGGGTCGCCGACGGCATTGTGGTGCGACGCAGCACATTGTTAGCCCGCAGAGGCGGCCGCGGCAACTCGAAACTTATTGCAGGTCAAGTCATTTGTTGCCGCTACGTTACGAACCTGGGAACCGTGAAACGGGGAGGTTAACCGGTCGGTTTTGGTCTGCTCTGCCCGGTCGATTTGGTCCATACTCGCGCTATGTCCACGACATCGGGCGGCCCCGTCGCCGAGGACGTGCGCCGGCGCATCCTGTCCATGTTGGCCGCGGGCGCCCTGCGGCCCGGCTCGCGGCTGGGCACCGAGCGTGAGATGGCGGCGGACTTCGCGGTGTCGCGCTCCACGTTGCGCAGCGCACTGCTGCCGTTGAGCCAGGCCGGCGTGCTGGAGCGCCGCACCGGGCGCAACGGTGGCACCTTCGTGCGCGCCGACGTCGTCGAACGCAATGCCGCCGAACTGGCCGGCTTACCTGCCCGATTGCACAGCGGCGGCCACACCAGCGCCACCCGGGTACTGGCGACCGACCGCAGACCGGCCACCCCGGTGGAGTCGCACGCCCTCGAAATCGCCGATGGAGCAGATATATTCACGGTCCGGCGGCTGCGGTACGCCGACGGTGCACCGTTGTCGGTGGACCTTTCCTGCTTCGACGCCGAGCGCATGGACGACCTGCTGGAACAGCCGCTCGGCGGTTCGCTCTACGAGTTGGTGCGCGTACGGTACGGCCTGAGCCCCGCTGCCACCACGGAGACCATCGAAGTGGTCAGCGCCAGCCCGCGCGAAGCACAATGGCTCGACATCGCCCAGCGCAAACCGCTCTTGGCCATCACGCGCGTCACCCGCGACAGTAACGGCCGGCCGTTCGAGTACGCCTATGACCTGTTCCGGGCCGACCGGGTTCGGCTCACCGCCACCAGCCACGGCAGTGCCGGCGCCGTGCGGCGGTCGGTGAGCAGCGCCTGACGTCAAATGCCTTGCGGGACTATGATATCCGCGATGAGTGCCAGGTGGTCGGCACCTGGTACGAGCTCTGTTCGTACCGCGGTGGCATCTGCATTGCGCAACAGCACATGGTCGATGCCGACGGCGGGTACCCGCCTGGGGCCGACCGGGAAAGTGCGGATCAAGCCCCCGCCGGCCTGCTCCGCGGCGTCGCGGTAGCCGGTGGCCAGCAGTTCCCGGAACGGCAGCATGTCGTAAGTGGCATTGAAGTCCCCGGCAACGATCACCGGGCCCGGTCCGGCGTCGGCGGCGAGCTGCCGCAGCATCGTGGGGAACCTTTCCATGTCCTGGCGCCATGACTCGATCGGCTGCGGCCACGGCGCGGCGAAATGGACACCGACCAGGACCGGGGCCACCGCGACCTCGGGCACGTGCAACCGCGTCCGCAGCATCACCATCGAATAACCAGGAACGTGAGCGCTGTCGGTCAGCGGGAACCGGCTCCATATCCCCAGGCCGCCGGCCATCGGCTCCGGGTCGAAGATCCGGTGGCCGAAGGACTTCTCCAGCCCCGCCGCGATCAGGCCGTCGGCAGCTTCCTGCGTGAGCTCCTGCAGCACTACGACATCAGCGGTGCGCTCGGCAGCGGCCACCACGGCGGCCGGGTCACCCCGCCCCATACCGAGATTCGAGCTGAACACCCGAACCGGTGCCGACTGTGCCGTCACCGCCTCCGGACCCAGGTACTGCGGCACGTGGATCACCGCGGCCGCCAGCGTCAGCACCACGGCCAGCGTTGCCAGCACCCGCCGCCGGCCGAGCATCAGCATCAGCACCGCCACCGGCGCTGCCAAGGTCAGGTACGGCGACGCCGTGGCCAACAGCACCGTGCCGTGGCGGCCCAGCGGTACGTAGCGCACCGAGAGGCCCACCGCAGCGATCACCGCCGCAACCACCCCGAAGAGGGTCGCGAGAATTCGGATCAAATCAGCCGAGCTTGCGCAGCCGGGGCTCCAGATCCGTCTTGAACAGTTCGAGGAACCGGCGTTGATCGTGTCGCGGGTCGTGGAACACCAGGTGGTTCAGGCCCCACTTCACGTACTGGCCGACCATCTCGACGGCCTCGTCGGGATCAGAGGCCACGATCCAGCGCTTGGCGACCTGTTCGATGGGAAGCTCGTCGGCGGCCTTCTCCATCTCCATCGGGTCGTTGATGCTGTGTTTCTGCTCGGCGGTCAACGACAGCGGCGCCCAGAACCGGGTGTTCTCCAGCGCCTTCTGCGGGTCGGGATCGTAGGAGATCTTGATCTCGATCATCCGGTCGATGTCCTCTGGATTGCGCCCGGCGGCCTCGGCACCTTCCTTCACCGCGGGGATGAGCTTGTCCTTGTAGAGCTCCTCGCCCTTGCCCGACGTGCAGATGAACCCGTCACCGGCCCGGCCCGCGTACTTGGCGACCTGCGGTCCACCGGCGGCGATGTAGATGGGAATGCCGCCCTCGGGGACGTCGTAGATCGAGGCGCCCTTGGTCTTGTAGTACTCGCCTTCAAAGTCGACGCGGTCGCCGAGCCACAGCTCGCGCATGAGCTTGACCGACTCGCGCAGCCGGGCGTAGCGCTCCTTGAACTCGGGCCAGTCGCCCTCGTAGCCGGTGGCGATCTCGTTGAGCGCCTCACCGGTACCCACCCCGAGGAAGATCCGGTCGGGGTACAGACATCCCATGGTCGCGAAGGCCTGCGCGATGACCGCAGGGTTGTACCGGAACGTCGGCGTCAGCACCGAGGTGCCCAACACCAGCCGCTCCGTGCGCTCACCGACCGCCGTCATCCAGGCCAGGGAGAACGGTGCGTGCCCGCCCTCGTGACGCCACGGCTGGAAATGGTCGCTGACCGTCGCACTGTCCATGCCCGCCGCCTCTGCGGCGACCGCCAGCTCCACCAGTTCACGCGGAGCGAACTGCTCCGCCGATGCCTTGTATCCCAGTTTCAGTTCAGCCACGGTTCGTTTCTACTCCTATGCTTAAACTCGCGACATGGCAGCAGCCCTGACCGCGATCACCGAGCATGTGCACTTCGCGCAAACCGACTTGGTCAACTGGACGCTCGTGACCGACGGGGATCGGGTCATGCTGATCGACGCCGGGTTCCCGGGGCAGCGCGAAGACGTCATCGGATCGGTCCGCCGGCTGGGGTTCACCGTCGACGACATCGCCGCCGTCCTGCTGACCCACGCCCACATCGACCATTTCGGAACTGCCATCTGGCTCGCGAAAACCCATGGCACACCGGTGTTCTGCCACGACGCCGAACTCGGCCACACCAAACGTGAATATCTGGAACAGGCCGCCCCCGCTGACGTGGTCCGCAACATCTGGCAGCCCCGCTGGCTGAAGTGGGCGGCCACCATCACCGCCAAAGGCGGGATGAACCACGCCGGCATACCGACCGCGCAGGCGCTGACAGCCGAGACCGCGGCGGGCCTGCCCGGGACGCCGGCGCCGGTCCCCACGCCGGGGCACACCGGCGGTCACTGCTCGTTCATCGTCGACGGGGTCCTGATCAGTGGCGACGCCCTGGTCACCGGGCACCCGCTGTTGCGCCATACCGGCCCGACGCTGCTGCCGGCGCTGTTCAATCACGACGAGGACGGCTGCCTGGCCAGTTTGACGACGCTGGCGGCAGTCGAGGCCGAGGTGATGCTGCCCGGACACGGCCCGGTGTGGCGCGGATCGATCGCCGACGCCGCCTCCGCGGCCGCCGCTCTCCACGCCTAGTGCTGCAGGATCCGGTACCCCAGCAGGAAGAATCCGGTCAGGCACAGGCCGCAGGCCAGCACGATCGTCGGCATCAGGACCATCTGGTCGAGCTCGTCGGGGTCGAACTCCTCGTCGTCGTACACCGACCCGAACAGCACCCGGGCAAACCTGGTCCGGCGGAATGCGTGCATCCGCCGCCGAGACTCCGCCGATTCGGACCGGCGACCGATGAAAAGCCGCAAGGCCACCCCGATCGCAAACACCACCGCAGCCGCTACCAGTAGCAGCGATCCCACGATTACCTGCAGACTCGGCATCGCAGGCCAGCCTAGCCGCTATTGGTGCCACCGCTCGGCGATCAGCTGGTGGGAGCGCAGCCGGTCGGAGTGCCGGTGCGTCACCGAGGTGATGACGAGCTCGTCCGCCCCGCTGACCCGCTGGAGTGCCTCCAGCCGGGTGGCCACCTGATCGGGGTCACCGACGAATTGTGTTGCGATACGGTCCCGGACCACGTCCAGCTGCTCGTCGGACAGCGGCCCGCAATCGGCGGGATCCGGATAGGGCACCGCGCCGCCGCCGGCCCGGATCGAATACACCCAGTGGCCGTAGCTCGACGCAAGATGTCGTGCGGTGGATTCATCGTCGGCCACGACCACGTCGGCCGACACCGCCACGTACGGTTCGGACAGGCTCTCCGACGGCGTGAATCCGTTGCGGTACACCTCGATTGCCTCAAGCGCGGTGGCCGGCGTGATGTGGTAGCTCGCCACGAACGGCAGCCCGCGCGCGGCCGCGACGCGCGCACTCTGCCCCTTGCTGCTGCCGAACACCCACGGTGTCAGGCCGGCGCCCGCACCGGGAACGGCTGTGCCCACCTCGTAGCGCCCGGCGAGCATGGCCAGGATGTCGTCCACTTGTTCGGCGAAATCCGGTGTGAGAGCTTCGGGTTGCTGCAACACCGCCATCCGCGACCGCAGCCGCGGGTCCCGCATCAGTGCACTGACGTCGTAGGGCGCCGGGATCACCACACCGTCGATCTCGTGCCACTGGCGCGGCGGTCTGGGCTCACGCGGCTTGTCCCGCACCGCTTCGGCGCGTTTCTGACCCGAGCGGCCCACGCCCAGATCGATCCGGTCGGGGTAGAACGCGGCCAGCGTGCCGAAGCTCTCGACCACCGAGATCGCCGTGGTGTGGCCGAGTTGCACGGCCGCGGTGCCGATCCTGATCCGTTCGGTGGCCGCGGCGATCTGGCCCACGAGCACCGCGGGCGACGAGCTGGCGACCGATACGAAGTGATGCTCGGCGACCCAATACCGTTGGTAGCCCCACTGTTCGGCGTGACGGGCCAGATCGACGGTGTTGCGCAGCGCCGTCTGGGCGTCGCTGCCCGCACTGATCGGAGCCAGGTCGAGGATCGAGAGCGGCGCGCTCACGTCAGCTCCTTCTCGAAGGCGATCGGGAAGACCGTCCCCTCCCCCTCGGGCGGCAACGGTGCGAGCAGCCGGGTGTAGCCCGCGGAGTCGTAGAGCGCCTCGGCCTCCGGCTGCAGGTGACCCGTCGTCAGGTAGACCCTCCGGTACCCGCGCGCGGCGATCTCGCATTCGAGATGGGCGAGCAGCACGCGGCCGTATCCACGCTGCCGGTAGCGACTGTCGGTCCAGATGCGTTTGAGCTCGGCGGTCTGGGTGTCGAATCGGGTGAATGCCCCGCCGGTCACCGGCACGCCGTCGAGCACGCCGATGTACAGGCCGCCGCCCGGCGGGGCGAACTCGTCCGCCGACTTCCCGCGCAGCCAACCCATCATCTGCTCCGGCGTTCCGCCGTAGCGCCCCGAGTACTCCACCGCCAGCTCGGTCATCAGCGGGAGAGCCAGTGGGTCCTCCAGGCCGACCGCGACAAACCGCACACCACTCACGGGGGCTGACTTAACCACCGTTTCGATACCCACGGCACTTCCAACGCGGGTCATGCCGGGAACATGCCCACCGGCTCAGCCTGATTAAAAGCCCGGCGAGCTGCTCATTTCCTGGCGAGGTAGTAGTAGTTCGACGGGTCCTGCTCGACCTCGGAGACTTTCACGTCAGTGAATCCGGCGTCGGTCAGCATCGACACAGCCAGCTGCCTGCCCCACATCGTGCCCAGCCCGGCGCCTCCCAGGCCGAGCGAGACCGACATGCAATGCGTCAGGGAAACGGCGTAGCGATACGTACTCATCGCAGCGCCGATGTTGTCCTCGAGTCGGCTGGAGGCCTTGATGTCGGCCATCACCAACACGCCACCCGGCCGCAACGCGCGATAGATGTTCTCCAGTACGCGGGCCGGCTGCGCCTGGTCATGAATCGCATCGAATGCCGTGATGACGTCGTACGCCGCGGTCTGGTCGAGGTCCGCCAGGTCGGCAGCCACGAACGAGACATTGGTCAAACCACGTTGCGCCGCCTGCGCGGCCCCGGTGGCGATCGCCTCCGGCGAGAAGTCGATGCCGGTGAAACGGCTGGCCGGGTAGGACCGGGCCATCAGGCCGACCGCGTACCCACTGCCACAACCGAAATCGGCGACGTCGATTCCGCTCTCGAGCCGTCGAGGAAGTCCATCGACCAACGGCAGCACGGCACTGATCAGCGCAGCGTCGAATACCTCACCACTCCGCTCGGCCATCACGGTGTGGAAGCGCGGATAGTCGTCGTAGCTGAGACCACCGCCATCGCGGAAGCAGCCGAGGATCTTCTGTTCGACTTCGCACATCAGCGGGACGTACTGGGCCAGGCGCGCCAGATTGCCCAGACCGGCGTCGCGCGTGAGTGCAGCGGCGCGGTGGCGGGGCAATCGATACGTCGAGGACTCCGCGTCGTAGTCGACCACCCGCCCCGCGGCCATCCCACCGAGCCATTCACGGACGTAGCGCTCATCGAGGCCGGCCAACTCGGCGATCTCAGCGCTGGTTGCCGACGGCAGCTTCGCCATCGCGTCGAACAGCCCGGTCTGGTGGCCCAGGCTCATCAGCAGGACCAGGCCCGCACTGTCGATCGCGGAGGTGATCCGCTCGGAGAAGTCTTCTACGGTCTCGGTAACTACCGGCTGGTCAGTGCCATTCACCATCACGCCCGCCCAGACTACGCCGCCTCGGCCACCCCCTTCCGCGCCAAACTTGACACGTGTAAAGTTCGGCGCCATGGACAACATCCGGGGCAAGACCATCGCGATCACCGGCGCCGCCCGCGGCATCGGTTACGCCACCGCCAAGGCCCTGCTGGCCAAAGGCGCCCGCGTCGTCATCGGCGACCGTGACGTCGCCCTTCAGGAGTCGGCCGTAGTCGAGCTGACCAAGCTCGGACAGGTCTCCGGCTACCCGCTCGACGTCACCGACCGGGAGTCCTTTGCGACATTCCTGGACAAGGCCCGTACCGACGGCGGCGGACACATCGACGTGCTGATCAACAACGCCGGTGTCATGCCGGTCGGCCCGTTCCTGGAACAGAGCGAACAGTCGATCCGGTCCAACATCGAGGTCAACGTGTACGGCGTGCTCACCGGCTGCCAGTTGGCGCTGCCGGAGATGGTGAAGCGCCGCAGCGGCCACGTCATCAACATCGCCTCGCTGTCGGGCCTGATCCCGCTGCCGGGCCAGGTGGTCTACGTCGGCGCCAAGTACGCCGTCGTCGGTCTGACCACCGCGCTCGCCGATGAAATGGCCCCGCACGGGGTGGACGTGTCGGTGGTCATGCCGCCGTTCACCAACACCGACCTGATTGCGGGCACCAAGTCCGGTGGAGCGATCAAGCCCGTCGAGCCCGAGGACATCGCCGCCGCCATCGTCAAAACCTTGAACAAGCCCAAGACCCACGTGTCAGTGCCGCCACCGCTGCGCTTCACCGCCCAGGCCGCGCAGATGCTGCCGCCCAAGGGCCGGCGCTGGATGAACAAGAAGCTGGGCCTGGACAACGTGTTCCTGGAGTTCGACGCCGCCGAACGCAAGAGCTACGAGGACCGGGCCCAGAAAGCTCAGGGAGTCATCGAAAGCTAGAACTTCGGCAGGGGTTGACCGGCGCGGTAGCCCTCGATCACGTCGAGGGCACCGCCGCGCAATTCGTCGTGGGTGAACTCGTAGCGCTCGACGCTGCCGACGAACACCACCCGCACGATCTCGCCGTCCTCGGCCGCGTCCAGCCACAGTGAGGTCACCGGGAGGCCGTCGGACACCTGGGCGCCGGACGGCTCGTAGAACCACACCGCATAGTCGTCGTTGGACTCGTCTTCGTCGAAAGTCCAGCCGCGGGCGGTGATTCGCTCATCGAACTCGGCCAGATCGGCGACGACGGCATCCGGGATGTCGGCCAATTGCTCGACGGACTCCGCCGACACCCGGTTCACGCCCCGGTCGGCCTGCCGCTTTTTGCGGCGGGCCTTCTTGGCATCGGAGCCCTTGGACACGTCTGACCCCTAGCTCAGCGCCTGGTCGAGATCGGCGATCAGATCCTCGGTGCCTTCCAGACCGATCGAGATGCGCACGACGCCGTCGCCCAGCCCGATCGCGGCGCGACCCTCCGGGCCCATGGCCCGGTGCGTGGTGGTGGCCGGGTGGGTGATCAGCGTCTTGGCGTCGCCGAGGTTGTTCGAGATGTCGATGACGCGCAGCTTGTCGAGCACCTCGAACGCGCGCGCCTTGCCATCGGTGCCCTTCAGCTCGAAGGTGATGACGGTGCCGCCACCGCGCATCTGACGCTGGGCCAGGTCGTACTGCGGATGCGACTTCAAGAACGGGTACTTCACCCAGCTCACCGACGGGTGGCCTTCCAGGAACTCGGCGATCCGCTGCGCCGAGCGATTCGAATAGTCCACCCGGACCGCAAGCGTCTCAAGGCCTTTCAACAGCGTCCAGGCATTGAACGCGCTGATCGCCGGACCGGTGTGGCGCATCAGCTTCTGCACCGGGCCGTCGATGTACTCCTTGTCGCCGAGGATCGCCCCGCCGAGCACGCGGCCCTGCCCGTCGATGTGCTTGGTGCCCGAATACACCACCACATCCGCGCCGAGCGGCATGCCCTGCTGCAACAGTGGCGTGGCGAAGACGTTGTCCAGCACCACCTTTGCGCCCGCGGCATGGGCCAGCTCGGACACCGCGGCAATATCCACCAGGGATTGCATCGGGTTGGACGGCGTCTCGAAGAACACCGCCGTCGTCGGCACCGAGAGTGCCTCTTCCCATTGCGCGAGGTCTTCGCCGTCGACGAACACCGTCTCCACACCCCAGCGCGGCAGGATCTCGTTGCACACCACGAAACACGACCCGAACAGGCTCCTGGCAGCCACCAGGCGGTCACCGGCACCCAGGAGTGCGCCCAGTGCGGTGAACACCGCTGCCATGCCGGTGGCCGTCGCGAAACATGCGGGCGCATCTTCGATGAGGCGCAGCCGCTCCTCGAACATCGAGATGGTCGGGTTGCCATACCGGGAGTAGACGAAACGGTCGATCTCGCCGGTGAACGCCTGCTCGGCCGCGGACGCGGACTCGTAGACGTACCCCGAGGTCAGATACATCGCCTCGGCGGTTTCCTCGAACTCCGACCGCAGGAGACCGCCGCGCACACCGATGGTGGCCTGGCTCACGCCCTCGGGCAGAGCAGCCGGGATCCGGACAGATGGGATGTCAGTCATCGAACTCTCAACTTTGTTTCCAAGGCAGACCAACGGCCTTCCAGCCGGTACCGCCGCGGTGGCGGTTCTCGTCGAGATTGCCCTCGAAGCCGTCGAGGATGTTGTAGGACGGCGCGATACCGGCCGCGGTGGCGGCCTCGGCAGCGCCGATCGAGCGATTGCCGGAGCGACAGAGGAAGACCACCGGCCGCTCCCCCGGCGTCACGCCGGAAGCCTGGAGATCGTCGACGAACGCATCGTTGTGGCCGCCGTCGGTCCGGTTCCACTCCACGTACACCGCGTCACGCTCGAGGCTGGACAGATCCGGCACCCCGACGAAGCGCCACTCGGCGTCGGTACGACAGTCCACCAGCACGGCCTCGGAATTCTCACTCAGAAGCTTCCAGGCCTCCTCAGGCGTGATGTCTCCTGCATAGCTCACGGGCGTGAGTCTCCCATACTCGAACAGACGCGCCATTCGCCGTCCTCACGCACAAAGGCCGTCTCGGTGTTCACCTTGGCGTCCGGGGTATTGCCGAAGTGGTAGACCACCTTCGCGGTGGCGCGGTCACCCTCGACCTGCACCGCGGAGACGTCGTCGACATACCTGGCGCCCTGCTTGGCTACCGAATCACGCTGCCGGGCAATGAAATCTGCCTCGGTGCCGCGTTGCGCGGCGCAGGTGTGAACCGAGAATTCGCCGAAGTTCTCGCGCTGCAGGGCGTCGTTCTGGCCGACCGCTGCGAGGCTGACCTTCTGCTCCTCGCTGCGCCCGTCGCTGCCGAAGACGTTGAGCAGAACGACAACGATCACCACGAGCACAATGACGGCCAGCGCGCCGAGAAAGGGCGCCATCGTGGGCCGATCCTCGGTGTCGTCGGTGTCCTCAGCCATTCCCGGCTACCACAGCTTGCGCAGCGCAGAACCGACCCGGCGGGCACGGTCACGGGCAATGATCACATCCGGCGCGGTGGCCAGTGCGACCCCGAGGCGCCGTGGGGCCTCGGATTCACCCGGCCGACCGAACAACCGCACATCACTTTCCGACGTGGCCAGCGCCTCGGACAACACACCGCTGATGTCGGCCGACAGCTCGCCGGCATCGGCCCCGCCGTAGCTGACCTCGGCGGCTGCCGGGGAGATCATGATGGTGTCCACCGCCAGACCCAGGATCGCCCTGGCGTGCAGCTCGAACTCCGACAACCGCTGCGACCGCAGCGTCACCAGCCCACTGTCGTGCGGCCGGATCCGGACATCGGAGAAGTACACGTCGTCGCCCTGAACCAGCAGCTCGACACCGAACACCCCGCGTCCGCCCAACGAGTTGACTATCCGCGCGGAAATGGACTTCGCGGCGTCCAGCGCGGCCGGCGACAGGGGCTGAGGCTGCCACGACTCCAGCACGTCCGCACCGACCTGACGGTGCCCGATCGGCTCGCAGAACTGCACGCCGGCACCCGACGGCCCGGCCGTGCGCACCGTCAACATCGTGATCTCGTATTCGACCTCGACCACGGACTCGGCCAGCACGCGGTTCTGGGCGATGTGTCCGGCGGTGGTCGCACGCTGCCAGGCTGGTTCGACGTCGTCGGGTCGCAGCAGCACCGACTCACCGTCGCGTTGCGCGCCCACGACCGGCTTGACCACCAACGGGAAGCCGGCATGCTCGGCCACCGCGGTCAGTTCCTCGACCGAACCGGCGAACCAGAACGGCACCGTGGGCAGGCCCAGCTCGTCCGACGCCAGCCGGCGCAGACCTTCACGGTCCTGGCTGAGCCGGATGCTGCGCGGGGCAGGCAGAACCTCGATACCGCCCCGCTCGGCCACCGCGACCAGGGCGTCGGCGGCGATGACGCCGGACTCGGCCACCACGTAACGCGGCTTCTCCCGCTCGATCAGCGCGGCGAGTTCCTCGGCGTCGTTCATCTTGATCACCGCCGAGCGGTCCGCGACGCCGTGTGCCGGGGCGTAGTACCGGTCCGCGGCCACCACGACACCGCCGAGCCGCTGGAACGCCAGCGCAAGCTCCCGGCTCAACTCGCCCGAGCCCAGCAGCAGCACCGTCGCCGCGGGGTCGGTGGGCTTGTCGGCGCCCGCTTCGGCGCCGTCGACCTGATCTTCGGTCTGCACGTCCTCTATCGATTCACTCATCGCACGCACCAGCCTGCCAGATCGTCAACCGACCCGATGGTCGATATAGCACCAACGCCAACTCTCGCCCGGTTCCGCCGAGCGCATCACCGGATGACCGCTTTGCTGAAAGTGCTTGGTGGCATGCTGATGCGGGCTCGAGTCACAGCAACCGACGTGACCGCACGTCACACACATCCTCAGATGGGCCCAGCTGTTCTCGCCGTCTTCCTCGCATTCCTGGCACTGTCCGGGAGTCAACGGTTGCGGCTCGGGGACCTCGGCATCGAGATGTTCACAGGTGCGAGGCGTCGGAATCTGCTCACGCCGACGTGATCTCCTCAACATGTTGATCAAGGATAGGCACGGCACAAGAAGGAGGAACGACAACGTGGGTGCCTCACTCCTGGCGGCCCTGGTCGCCGCGATCCTGCTGGCCGCCGTCGCCCGCCGCTTCGACGTCTCGGCGCCGTTGGCGCTGGTGGTGGCCGGGCTGGCCGGCAGCACGCTGCCCGCCTTCCACGACGTCCAGCTGGATCCCGACCTGGTGCTCTTCGTGATCCTGCCCCCACTGCTGTGGTCGGCGGGACTGGAGAGCAGCTACGTGGCGCTGCGCCGCAACATCCGGCCGATCGGGCTGCTCGCCGTCGGGCTACCGCTGGCCACGACGTTCGCTGTCGGCATCGTCGCGTTTCACACCGTGCCCGAACTCACCATCGCAGCGGCCCTCACCCTCGGCGCCATCGTCGCCCCGCCCGACGCGGTCTCGGCCACCGCGGTCGGCCGTCGCCTCGGTCTGCCCCGACGCACCATGACCCTGCTCGGTGGGGAAAGCCTGCTCAACGACGCCACCGCGCTGACCGCCTACAAGGTGGCGCTCGGAGCCGCCATCGGCACGGCCGCCAGCTGGGGCGACGGCCTGGCCACCTTCGGGTTGGCCGCAGTCGGCGGCACCGTGGTCGGCGGTGTGATCGGCATGGTGGTGCACTTCATCCGCACCCGCCTCGACGATCCCCTGGTCGAGAGCGCCATCGGCCTGATCGCACCGTTCTTCACCTACCTGCTGGCCGAGGAGATCCACGGCTCCGGCGTGATCGCCGTGGTGGTGGCGGCGTTGATCCTGGGCCAGCGGGAGACACAGGCCGGCTACGCCACCCGGCTGCAGGACAAGGCGGTGTGGAAGGCCCTGCAGCTGATCCTCGAATCGTTCGCGTTCCTGCTGATCGGCCTGCAGCTGCCGAAGGTGATCAGCGAGCTGGCCGGTATCTCGGCGGCCACCCTGGCGATCTCGTCGGCGGCCGTGCTCGCCACCGTGATCGGGGTGCGCATCGTGTGGGTGTACGTCTCGACCTATCTGCCCCGTGTGCTGTCCAAGAAGCTGTGCGCGCGCGAGACGGCACCGACGAGCGGTCAGGTGTTCGTCGTCGCCTGGGCGGGCATGCGGGGCGTGGTGTCGTTGGCCGCGGCGTTCGGTGTTCCGGCCACCACGCTGGCCGGCGATCCGTTCCCCGGCCGCCCGCAGTTGGTGTTCCTCACCTTTGTGGTCGTGGTCGGCACGCTGTTGCTGCACGGCTTGACCTTGCCCTGGTTCATCCGGGTGCTCGGGGCCCAGGGGGACGAGGCGCACAGCGACGCCGTCGCCACAGCCGCGGCGCAGGACAAGGCGGCCCGGGCCGCCGCTGAACGGCTCGACGCCCTGATGTCCGAACAGTCAGCCACCGATGTGCCCGAACGTGCCGCCGACGTCCTGCGGGCGTGGAACACCCGGCGCCGCAATGCCGCCTGGGAGCGCCTGGGCCGCGACGACGCCGACATCGGGGAGAGCCCGACGTCGGCATTCCGCCGGTTACGCCTCGAAATGCTTGCCGCCGAACGGGACACGTTCATCGCCGAACGCGATGCGGGACACATCGACGACGAGGTTCTGCGTACTGTGCTCCATGGGCTCGACTTGGAAGAGGCGACACTGAATCGTGATTAGGCGTCTGGCGTGGCTCGCGGTGTTGGTCGTGATCGTCTCGGGCGCGCTACTGGGCCTGCTCAGCGGCAGCGAGGCCGCCTCGCAGTCGCCGGTCGCCGTTCCGTCCGACGCCGAGTCGGCACGGGCTGACGCGCTGCGGGCCGATTTCCCCGGTGGAGATCAGGTACCGGCGATCCTGGTGGTGACCCGCACCGACGGCGGCGAACTCACCAGCAGCGACGTCGACGCCACCGCGGACGCACGCCACCGGATGACCGATGCACCCGGGCCGCCCGTAGTGGTCGCCGATGACGGCAAGGCCGCGGTGGCCACCGTGCCGTTGAAGGCCGACCTGTCCGGTTTCGGGCTGAACGACGCCGTTAAGGATCTGCGCGCCACCGCGGCCAACGGCCTCCCGGCCGGGCTGCGGGCCGAGATCACCGGAGGCCCGGCGTTCGGTGCCGACATCGCCAATTCGTTTGCCGGAGCGAACATCACACTGCTCGCGGTGACGGCGGCGGTGGTGGCCCTGCTGCTCATCGTCACCTACCGCTCACCCGTGCTGTGGCTGGTGCCGCTGCTGGTCATTGCCTTCGCCGACCGCGTCGGTGCCGTCGTCGGGACCGCGGTGGCCTCCGGGCTGGGCCTGAGCCCCGACGGGTCCACCTCGGGTATCACGAGCGTGCTGGTATTCGGCGCGGGCACCAACTATGCGCTGCTGTTGATTTCACGCTACCGAGAGGAACTCGGGCGCACCGAGCAGCATCGCGCGGCCCTCGTGACGGCGGTGCGTGCCGCCGCCCCGGCGATCGTCGCCAGTAACGCGACCGTGGTGCTGGCCCTGCTGACCCTGCTGTTCGCCTCCGCACCCAGCAACCGCAGCCTCGGCGTGCAGGCCGCATCGGGTCTGGTGGTCGCCGCGATCTTCGTCCTGGTCGTGCTGCCGCCGTTGCTCGCGCTGTGCGGCAAGCGACTGTTCTGGCCGTTCATTCCGCAAGTGGGTGCCACGCCACTGACCGAAAGCGGTGTCTGGCACCGGGTTGCGGACTCGGTGGCCCGCAAACCGGCCCGCGTGGCGGTGGCCTCGCTGGCCGGCCTGGCCGTCCTGTGCACCGCCCTGTTGTCCACCCCGATCGGGCTGACCCAGACAGAGCAGTTCCGGGTGCAGGCCGAATCGGTGACCGGCTACCAGACACTGGCCGCCCACTTCCCGAGCGGTCTCACCGACCCCACGCGCGTCGTCGCGTCCACAGCCAAAGCCGGTGCGGTGCAGCGCGCAATCACCGACACCCCCGACGTCGTCTCCGCCACCCCCGCAGGACAATCCCCAACCGGGCTGACCCAATGGTCGGTTGTACTCAAGGCCGAACCTGCCTCCGACGAGGCCTTCGAAACCATTGACGCCCTGCGTGATTCAGTACATTCGGCGGACCGCACCGCGTTGGTGGGCGGGTCCGACGCCCAGGCCAGGGACATCGCCAAAGCAGCGCAGCGTGACCGGCTGGTGGTGATCCCGGCGATCCTGGCGGTGGTGCTCGCCGTGCTCTACCTGCTGCTGCGGTCGGTGTTCGCGCCGCTGGTGCTGGTCGGGGTGACGGTGCTCAGCGCACTGGCCGCACTCGGACTGGGCGGCTGGGCCAGCGTTCACATATTCGGATTCCCGGCCCTGGACAACAGCACCCCGCTGTTCGCCTTCCTGTTCCTGGTGGCCCTCGGCGTGGACTACACGATCTTCCTGGTCACCCGGGCCCGCGAAGAGACACCGGAGTACGGAACTCGGCAGGGCATCGTGCGTGCCGTGTCGGCCACCGGAGCGGTGATCACCAGCGCCGGTGTGGTGCTGGCGGCAGTGTTCTGCGTTTTGGGTGTGCTGCCGCTGATCGTGCTGACCCAACTGGGCATCATCGTCGGTCTGGGCATCCTGCTGGACACGTTCGTGGTCCGCACCGTGATCATTCCTGCCCTGTTCACATTGATCGGCCCGCGGATCTGGTGGCCGGGACTACGTGCCGACCGCTAGCTTGGCAGGTGTGCAGGAGCTGCGAGTACCGACGAAACTCGGCCGCCTTCGCGTCCAGGTCCGCGGCGACGGCGATGCCGTCCTGTTTTGGCCGAGCCTGCTGATGACCGGCGACATGTGGGCCGGGCAGGTGCAGGAGTTCGAGTCCGATCACCGGGTCATCGTCGTCGACCCGCCCGGTCACGGCGGCAGCGAAAAGCTCACGGCCCCCTTCAGTTTCACCGACTGCGCCGATGTCGTCGCCGACATTCTCGACGGCGCGGGCGTCGAACGCACGCACTTCGTCGGCAACTCGTGGGGCGGGATGATCGGTGGAACGTTCGCGGCGTTGCACCCGAGCCGCATCGGCCGAGCCGTGTTGATGAACTGCACGGCGTCACCCGCCGGGCGAGCGCAGAAGTTGGAGTACGGCCTGCTGCTGCGGATGGCCAAAACGCTCAGGGGTATCCGCGGTCCCCTCACCCGACCGGTGCTCACGGCGTTCCTGGGCCCGACGACGTTTCACACGCGTCCCGAGGTGGTCAGCTTCGTGCGGAACGCCGTGCAGCGCGTCGACGTCGATTCCGTCGCGTGGGCGGTGCAGAGCGTAGTACCGCAGCGCCCGGACCAGCGGACGTTGCTCTCCCGCGTGAAGGCACCGGTGCTCGTGGTCGCCGGCGCCGAAGACGCGACGTTCCCGCTGCGGGAGACCATCGCGATGGCCGACGCCATTCCGGGGGCCGACGTGACGGTGCTCGACGGCGTCGCACACCTGGCCGCGCTGGAGAATCCCCGCCTCGTCAACACGTTGATCAGGCAGTTCCTGGCACGCGAGTAGCGTCGTGGCATGACTGGGCCGACGACGCTGCCGCCATTGCACATGCGGCGCAATGCCTTCGACCCGACCCCGGACCTGCGTGAGATCCGTGAGACCGACGGGGTGCGCAAGATCATCAGTGCGCTCGGCAACGCCGTGTATTTGGTCACCCGCCACGAGGACGTCAAGGCGATGCTGGGTGATCACGAACGGTTCTCCAACAGCAGACCACCCGGTTTCACCCTGCCCGGCGCGCCGGCGATGTCCGACGAGGAGCTGGCCAGCGCACGGGCAGGCAACCTGCTGGGCCTTGACCCGCCCGAACACCAGCGGCTGCGCCGGATGCTCACGGCGGAGTTCACCATCCGCCGGATGAAACGCCTGGAACCTCGCATCCTCGAGATCGTCGACTCCCGGCTCGATGCGATGGCGGCGGCCGGCGCACCCTCGGATCTGGTGGCCGACTTTGCGCTTCCCATCCCCTCTCTGGTGATCTGCGAACTGCTCGGCGTGCCCTACGAGGATCGCGACGACTTTCAGCAACGGTCCACACACCAGCTCGACCTGTCCCTTCCCATCGCGGAACGTCTTGCACTGCAACAGCAGAGCCGTGACTACATGCGCGGCCTCGTCGCGCGGGCCCGCCGCGATCCGGGCGAGGACATCCTCGGCATGCTGGTGCGCGACCATGGCGGCGAGCTGACTGACGACGAACTCGTCGGCATCGCCGGGCTGCTGCTGCTCGCCGGGCATGAAACCACGTCGAACATGCTGGGCCTCGGTGTCCTGGCATTGCTGCGCCACCCCGACCAGCTGGCCGCAGTCCGCGACGATCCGGATGCAGTCGGCCCCGCTGTCGAGGAACTGCTGCGCTGGCTGTCCATCGTGCAGAACGCCATCCCGCGCTTCACCACCACCGAGGTCGAAGTTGCCGGCGTGCGGATTCCCGCGGGCGAGTTGGTCTTTGCCTCATTGCCCGCGGGCAATCGGGACCCGGACTTCATCCACACCCCTGACACGCTCGACATCGGCCGCGGCGCACCCGGCCATCTGGCCTTCGGCCACGGCGTTCACCATTGCCTCGGCGCTCCGCTGGCCCGCATGGAGATGCGGATCGCCTTCCCGGCCCTGCTGCAACGGTTCCCGGACCTCGCCTTGGCCGAGCCGTTCGACGACGTCGCCTACCGGTCTTTCCACTTCATCTACGGGCTCAAATCGTTGGCGGTAACGTGGTGAGTGCCATGAAAGTAGAACCAGATCGGGACGCCTGCATCGCATCGGGCAACTGCGTGATGGTCTCCGACATCATCTTCGATCAGGACGATGACGGCGTGGTCGAAGTCCTCGTCGATGAGGTGCCCGACGATGAGATCGCGCATGCACGCGAGGCCGTCAAGCTATGCCCGGCATCGGCATTGAAGCTCACCGGGGAGTGACGTCGGGCGTCAGGACGATCACCGGAATCGGCCGCGACGTTCGCTTCTGATATCCGATGTAGCGGTCCTTGTTCCCTGGCATGTCATTGACGATCCCCCACAGCCGCGGATAGTCAGCACCGTCTGGAAACACGGGTTTGGCGGTCGCTTTCAGCCGCTTCGGGCCGATGTTGATCTCCACGCGGGGATTGGCCTTCAAGTTGTGATACCACCCGGGTGCGGCTGGTTCGCCACCCTTTGACGCCACAACCAGATAGTCGTCTCCGTCGCGGGCGTAGGCGAGCGAATTGGCCCGCTGCTGACCGGTCTTGGCTCCGACGGTGTGCAGGATCAGGGTCGGAGGACCTCCGGGGATGTGATGCCCGATCCGTCCGCCTGTGGCCTTGTAGACCTTGTCGTGCAGCATCAGCATCGGCAAGCCGATGTACTTCTCCCACCACGGCATGCTCATGCGCCAATCCTGCTCGGCATTTCGAGGTAACGCCAGTGCTGGCGCTCAGAAGGGTGGTGGCGGTCCGTATTCTTCGGCGATCCAGGCTTGGAAGTCGCGTTCGAATTCGATGTCGCCGTTGAGTTCGGCGCGTAGCCGGCGTTCTTCGGCGATGCGGTCTTGGCGGTCTTGTTCGCGGGTTTGTCGGCGGGTCGGCATCTTCGCGCACCGGTTCGTCTCTGGCGCTTGCGGCTCGGGCTCGGGGAGGTCCAGGTTCCCGGTGAGTTGGCCCAGGGTCGGGAACATCGCGGCGCCGTGGGGTTCGGTGGTGTAGGTGTGTCCGGTGGGTGAGCTGAATTCGATGGTGCCGTCAGGATATTGGCGGTCCGACCAGCCGGGGCAGAACGTTTTGACCAGGTGGTGTGCGCGGCAATAGAGCTTGGTGTTCGACGGGTGGGTCGGGCCCAGGGGGTAGGGCACCGTGTGGTCGATATCGGAAACCACTGCCGGCGCGTCACAGCCGGGGAACCGGCAGGTCAGATCCCGGAACCGAATGAACTCACCCAACGCCGCCGACGGCCGGTACTGCGGCTCAGCCGCGCCGGCGTTCTCGGTGTCGGTGTGCTCGGTGTCGGTGTGCTCGGCGCGTGCCGCGTCATCGACAGGTTCGCAATCGGGCGGATCAGCTGTGTCGGCGGTGTTCTCGGCGTAGGTGTCGGTGCTGGTGTGGGTGCTGGGTACCACCACCGGTTTGTGTTTGGCGTTGGCGGCCAGGTCACGCACCGACTCGGCGGGCAGGATCCCATAGCCGGGCAGATACCCCGGATCATCAGAGGTGCCCTCCAGGGTCGACTCGGTGGCCAACACATGGACCACCGCGGCGGTAGCGGCGGCCCGCTGCTGGCTGGCCGGGCAGTCCGGTAACCCGCACAGGCATTGCAGCTGGGACTGCAGGCGGGCCAGCGGACCGATCGCATCAGCCCGGCGCTGGGCATGGGTGCGCGGATCATGCTCACACACCGTGTCAGCCAAAGCGTCCAGCCGTTGATCCAGTGCGGCGCCGTCGGTGACGTCCACATTGGCCCACACCGTGGCCTTGCCCGGGCTGCCCACCTCGACCTGAACAAACCGCTCCTCAGCCACATTGGGTGGCACCCTCACTCCGTTGGGGTCGAGTTTGGCGATCCACTGATCGATCCGGTCGCGGAGCTGGTTTTCAGACAGTCGCATCCACCGGTGTGCGCGGGTGGCCAGTTCCTCATCCAACCCCGCCCACACCGAGGGGTCCACGGTGCCGGTGCGGGCGATGATCATCTGCACCACCCGATAGTCGATGTCCCCGGCCGCGAACCTGGCTGCGACCAGGGGCAGTTTGTCGCGCAACACCCGGGCGTGGTGGATCTGGGTGCCGGCCCGGTGCCGGCTGATCCGCAGGGCAGCCGAGATTTCAGCGGCCACCTCGGCGAAGGGGTCGGTGGTCCAAAAGATCGATTCGGCCAGTTCGTGTGCGCGGCGGGTGTCGAGTTCCCCGATCGCCGCCAGGCGGCCCGCGATCGCCGCCGATTCGGCCCGCGCCCCGACACTGACCCGGTCGATCAGGTCAGCAGCAGAATCGGTATCGAACACATGTTCGATTATGCCACAGCGGGCAGACAAACGATGGTGTCTCAGGACATCGGTGACAGTTGCGGGCGCTTGGAGCCGGCCGGTGATGAGAGCTACGCGGATTCCTCGCGTTCGCCCGGCAGGTCGATCACCCCGGCCCGGATCAGGATCAGGAGACTGACCGCAAACACCCAGAGTGGGAACGCCAGCACGATCCACATGCTGACATTGCCCGCGACCAGAAGCGCCACGGCAACAAGGTAAGTCGCGTATACGAGCGGGCGCGGCATCAGGCCGGTCTTCAACCAGATCGTCGCCAACGACATCATGAACACCGCCGCCATCCGGACGCCGTAGGTCTTACTCAACGCCATCAACACCATTTGCCCGAACGTGGCGACGTGACTGTAGGCGGTGGTGTCGGCAATGCCCGCCCGGCTGGCGATCAGCCCGGCACCCACGGCCGAGGACACGAACATCGTCGCCAGGAAGAGGATTCCGCTGCCGAGGAACACCGACGAGAAGAACCGGTCCTCATAGCGGCCGAAGCCGTCACGGACTACTCCGATGAACCACAGGAACGCGATACCTGCGAACGGCATCAACACCGACGCGACCCGCAAGCGGGTAGTCGCGCCGTCGACCCATTGCGAGCCCGGCTCCGCGCCCTCGGGCAACGCAGTACGGATCATCACGAGGGCCACCCCGAACAGCACTGCGAACAGTACGCCGGCCAATGCCGCCGCCCGCGGCGTCGACAAGCGGTGCAAATGTTGTTGAACCACGGCGTCATAGTGACACTCCGAGCCCCAAACTGCGATGAGATCGGCCCCTTTAATATGACCAGGTGCCACTCGATGGAAGAACCGCATTGGTCACCGGTGCGACGAGCGGTATCGGCTATGCCACCGCAATACATCTCGCTGAGCGAGGCGCTCATGTCCTGGCGAGCGGTCGGGACGCGGACCGCGGAGCTGCGGTGGTGACCGCGATCCGCAACGCCGGCGGCACCGCCGACTTTCTCGGCGCCACGTTGACCGATGCGGCCAGCGCGCACGAATTGGTGGACAGCGCAACCAATATCACCGGTCAGATCGACATCCTGGTCAACAACGCCGCCATAGCGGTCTTCGGACCTACCGCAGCGATCGCCGAACAGGACTTCGACGCCTGCTTCGACCTCAATGTGAAGGTTCCGTTCTTCCTCGTGGGAGCGGTGGCACCGGCCATGGCTGCGCGCGGAGACGGCGCGATCGTCAACGTCAGCACCATGGTCTCCATGTTCGGCACCGCCGGCTCGGCGGTCTACGCGTCATCGAAGGCCGCGCTGAATCTGCTGACCAAGTCGTGGGCCGCCGAATACGGACCCAAGGGCGTCCGGATCAACGCCGTCGCTCCGGGACCGACACTCACCGAAGGGACCGCGGCTCAGTACGACACTGACCGCCTGGCTGCGCTCGCGGCACAAGCCCCGGCACGCCGCTACGCCGATCCCGCCGAAATCGCCAGAACCATCGGCTTTTTGGTGAGCGACGACGCCAGTTTCATCCACGGTGCGGTGCTGCCTGCAGACGGCGGCCGCACCGCGATCTAAGGCTGTCCCGGCAACAGTCTGATCATCAGACCGTTAGCCTCGGCGAGCAGGTTCTCGTCGGGGTCACGGAGTTCGGCGTTCACAAATGCCTTGCGCCCTTCGGCTTCCCGCACCCAGCCGCGCGCGGTGAGCTTGGTGTCGATGGGAGTCACCTTGCGGTAGTCCACGTGCAGGAAAGCGGTACGGCTGATCGGTCGGCCCGCAGCATGGATCACCATGCCGAACACCGAGTCGAACAGCAGCGGCAGCACACCGCCGTGCACCGCATAGTTGCCGCCGACGTGAAACCGGCTGAACTGCACGTGCAATTCGACGCCTTCGGGCTCGAACTTCGACATGGTCCACGGCGGCATCAGGAGGCTGCCCGCGCCCGGCAACGAGGGCACCCGGTTGGCCGGCCCCACACCCTCGGCAGCTTGGTACGGGTCGAGCAGCTTGATGAGTTCCTCGACGCGGTCGGCCGCGTCATCCCAGGTGTCGCTGTCGGGGTCGGCCGAGACGGCAAGGTCCTGGGCCCGGCGCATGGCCGTCAGAAACCGCTCGAAACCCGGCCCGGGATCGGCCGGCTCGAAAACCGGGAATCCACCGTGCTGATCGACGTAAGGATTCCCGTCACTCATGAAGGCGCCAGGATGTCGCGCCGCACGATCGTCTGTTCGCGGCCCGGACCCACACCGATGCAGGAAACATGAGCGCCCGCAAGCTCTTCCAGGCGCAGCACGTAGTCCTGGGCCTTGGCGGGCAGATCGGAGAACTCACGGGCGGTGGAGATGTCCTCCCACCAGCCAGGCAGCTCCTCATAGATCGGCTCGGCGCGGTGGATGTCGGACTGCGTCATGGGCATCTCGTTGGTGCGCTTGCCGTCGACCTTGTAGCCGACGCACACCGGGACCGTCTCCAGGCTGGACAGCACGTCCAGCTTGGTCAGGAAGTAGTCGGTGATGCCGTTGACCCGGGTGGCGTACCGCGCGATCACGGCGTCGAACCAGCCACAGCGCCGGGCCCGGCCCGTGGTCACGCCGACCTCGCCGCCGGTCTTGGCCAGGTAGGCGCCGTGCTCGTCGAACAGTTCGGTCGGGAACGGGCCCGACCCCACCCGGGTGGTGTAGGCCTTCAGGATTCCGAGCACGGTGGTGATCTGCGTCGGCCCGATCCCGGAACCGACCGCGGCGCCGCCGGCCGTCGGATTCGACGAGGTGACGAACGGGTAGGTGCCGTGGTCGACGTCGAGCAGGGTGCCCTGCGATCCCTCCAGCAGGACGGTCTCGCCCTTTTCCAGCGCCTGGTTGAGCAGCAGCCGGGAATCGGCGATGCGGTGCTTGAAGCCTTCGGCCTGAGTGAGCAGGTTCTCCACCACCTCGGCCGGCTCGAGCGCCTTGCGGTTGTAGATCTTGACCAGCACCTGGTTCTTGAATTCCAGTGCGCCCTCGATCTTTTCGGCCAGCTGCTGCTCGTCGAGCACATCGGCGACCCGAATGCCGATGCGGGCGATCTTGTCCTGATAGCAGGGACCGATGCCGCGGCCGGTGGTGCCGATCTTCTTGCTACCCGCGTAGCGCTCCACCACCTTGTCGATGGCGACGTGATACGGCATCAGCAGATGCGCGTCCGCCGAGATCAGCAGGCCCGAGGTGTCGACACCGCGCTCTTCCAGGCCCTGGAGCTCGGTGAGCAGCACACCGGGATCGACCACCACACCGTTACCGATGACGTTGGTGACCCCCGGCGTCAATATGCCCGAGGGGATGAGGTGCAACGCGAAGTTCTCGCCGGTGGGCAGGACGACGGTATGCCCGGCGTTGTTGCCCCCCTGGTAGCGAACAACCCATTGCACACGACCACCGAGCAGATCGGTGGCTTTACCTTTGCCCTCGTCGCCCCATTGGGCGCCGATGAGGACGATTGCCGGCATGGCGTAGTCTCCCGCTCAATCTTCCGCACTAGTGTGGTGCAGCCGGTAGGTCACCTTATCCCAGCACACGCTGCGAACACATTTTCTTGACCGCGAGGAGCAGTTTTGTCCGCCTCACATGGGGTCGCGGTGGTCGGTACAGGCCGTGTTCCGCGCCCGCTCCAGGGCCTGCCGAGGGTCGGCGTCGATGACCTCGGCACCCACCGCAGAGTGGTCGTGACCGGCGGTGAAGCCGAGCTTTCCGCCGTACTCACCGCGTTGCTGCGCACCGATCGGCTCGATGTCGAGGTCGCTGCGGCAGCCGGTATCTGGTCGGCCCGACGCGCGCTCCGTGCCACCGCCCGGCGTGTCCCGCTGATCCGCGATGAGACGGGAACGGTGCTCGTCAGCGCGGCGCACTGGCAGGGAGTCGACGGCGCGCCGCTACAAGGCGAGGCCATCGTCGACGATTGCGTGCTGTTCGACGGTGAGGCACCCGGTGTCCGCGTCGAGCCGACGGCGAACATGCCCGGGCTGCGCGCGAGCGTGGTCTCCGACCGTGGCCGCACGCGCGGCTGGGTCGTCGGCCGCGCCGCGCAGCTGGGCACCCCGGGCGCCCAGGTGATCCGTGATGGGGTGGCCGCGCCCAGGACGGTCCGGCGCTCGACGTTCTACCGGCACACCGAAGGCTGGCTGAGAGTCGGCTGATCTACCAACACTGCAGGTAGCGTCGAATCGTGAACATCCGCCCGCTGCATCAGTCGGTACGGCCCAGCCCGGTCTTTTTGGCCGTCGTCGCGATCACCGTGGCCGGCGGGGTGCTGGCCTGGCTGTCCGCCGACAACGTGAAGCCCTTGTCATATGTGGGCGTCTTCATCCTGGTGATCGCCGGCTGGCTGGTGTCGCTGTGCCTCCACGAGTTCGGCCACGCCTACACCGCGTGGCGATTCGGTGATCATGACGTCGCGGTCCGCGGCTACCTCACACTCAACCCGTTCAAGTACTCACACCCCCTGTTGTCACTGGGGTTGCCAGTGCTGTTCATCGCCCTCGGCGGCATCGGCCTGCCCGGCGGGGCCGTCTACGTCCGCACCTCGTGGATGACTGCGCGGCAGAAGACCTTGGTCAGCCTCGCCGGCCCGGCCGCCAACCTGGTGTTGGGCGCGCTACTGCTGGGCATCACCCGGATCTTCTTCGACCCGGCCCACGGGGTGTTCTGGTCCGGGCTGGCCTTCCTGGGCTTCCTTCAGGTCACTGCGGTCCTGCTGAACCTGCTGCCGATCCCCGGGCTGGACGGATACGGCGCATTGGAACCACACCTGAGCCCCGACACCCAGCGGGCGCTGGAGCCGGCCAAGCAGTGGGGTTTCTTCATCCTGTTGATCCTGCTGATCACACCCACGCTCAACCGGTGGTTCTTCTCGGTCGTCTTCTGGTTCGTCGACCTCTCCGGAGTGCCGAGTGTGCTGGTCTCGCTCGGCAGCCGGCTGACCCGCTTCTGGTCCGGCTGGCTCTGACACTTGCGACATATGCGTACTTCCGCATATATTTCGGGGCATGGGTGCCGGCCACGATCACAGTCACAGCAGCGATACCCGCGTCAGCAGGATGATCATCGCCGCGGCGATCCTCAGCGCATTCTTCGTCCTTGAACTGGTCACCGCGCTACTGATCAACTCGATCGCCCTGCTCGCCGACGCCGGCCACATGCTCACCGATCTGGTCGCCATGTTCATGGGTTTGACCGCGGTGTTGTTGGCCAAGCGCGGCAGCTCCTCCCCCGCCCGCACCTACGGCTGGCACCGGGCCGAGGTCTTCACCGCCGTGGCCAACGCCGCCCTGCTCCTGGGCGTGGCGGGCTTCATCCTGTACGAGGCCATCGAACGCTTCGGCAATGCGCCCGACGTCCCAGGTGTGCCCATGATCGTCGTGGCCCTGGCCGGACTGGCCGCCAACGCCGTCGTGGTGATGATGCTCCGGTCGCACTCCAAGGACAGCCTGGCCGTCAAAGGCGCCTACATGGAGGTCGTGGCCGACACCGTCGGCAGCATCGGCGTCCTGATTGCCGGCATCGTCACCGTCACCACCGGCTGGCCCTACGCCGACGTCGTGGTCGCAGTCCTCGTCGCCCTGTGGGTGCTCCCGCGGGCCATCGCGTTGGCTCGGGCAGCGCTGCGGATCCTGAGTGAATCCTCCCCGCAGCACATCGACGTCGAGGAGCTGCGTACCGCGCTCGGGGCGGTGGAAGGCGTGACCGGCGTGCACGATCTGCACGTGTGGACGCTGGTCCCCGGGAAAGACATGGTCACCGCGCACCTGACCAGCAATGCCGACACCGTCCGCGTGCTCGACGACGCGCGCGCAGTACTGAACGCCCGAGGTCTGGCCCACGCCACCGTGCAGGTGGAGCCGCCCGAATCAGCGGACGACTGCTCCTGCGAGGCGAAAGACTAGGCCAGGCCGAGTTCGGCCCGGGCCGACGGATCGCAGTCGTCGAGCAGATCGAGGCACCGCTGGAGTTCGTCGGTCTCACCGATGTCGTCGGCCGCCCGGGCCAGCGAGGCCACACACCGCAGGAATCCCTGGTTCGGCTCGTGGGCGAACGGCACCGGGCCGAAACCCTTCCAGCCGTTCCGCCGCAACTGATCCAACCCACGGTGATACCCGGTGCGGGCATACGCATATGCGGTGACGGCCTTGTCGTCGGCGAGCGCCCGCTCGGCCAACACCGCCCATGCGATCGACGCCGACGGGTGGGCGGCCGCCACGACGGCAGCCTTTTCACCCGCAGCCAATTCGTCCTCGGCCTCGGGGTCCCCGGGAAGGAGGACCGGATCCGGCCCCAACAAATCACCCATCCGTGTCATGGGCCTATTGTGCACCGACCGATAAGCTCCACCGGTACCGACGTACGGGAGGACCGCAGCAGGGATGTCTAACCCAACGGGACCTGACGAAAATCGCACCGACCATAGCGACACACCGACCGAGAAGGTGGAGTTGCCTTCCGCTGCCGACCTGTCCGCCCTGTCCGAGCCGGCCACCGAGATCTTCGGCTCGGCCGACGAAGTCACAGGGGAAGTGCACCTCAACGAAGAACGACGCTTCACCGCACCGTCCGGGTTCGACGGATCGACCCAGAAGATCGACACTCCACCCGACCCGGAGACCGAGGTGTTCGCGCCGCCCACCGAGGGCGACACGGTCACCGAGGAAGTACCGAAAGGCGCTGCTCCGCAAGTTATCCCGCCGCGCGAGGAATCGGATCAGCCACCGGCGCCCGCTGCCCGCCGCAGCTGGGGATGGGTGGTCGCAGTCGTACTGGTGATCGCGGCCCTGGTGGCGATCGCAGTGCTCGGGACCGTCCTGCTGACCCGCAAATCGTCGTCGCCGTCCTCCCAGGAAGACGACGTCCGCACGACGATCCAGGACTTCGACTCGGCAATCCAGCGTGGCGACTTGGCCGCCCTGCGATCGATGACCTGCGGCTCCACCCGCGACAACTACGTCAAATACGACCAGAAGGCCTGGGACGAAACTCACGCCCGGGTGGAGGGCGCCAAGCAGTACCCAGTGGTGGCCAGCATCGACCAGGTGGTCGTCAGCGGCGACCACGCCGAGGCCAACGTCACCAGCTTCATGGCTTTTGCCCCGCAAACCCGGTCCACCCGCAGCTTCGACCTCCAGTTCCGCGACAATCAGTGGAAGATCTGCCAGACACCCACCGGCTAATCTGGTCCGGTGACCCTGCGCGGCCCCAAACTGTGGTTGACACTGTGCACATTCGGCGCGGTCATCGTGGTGGGCCTGACCACCCTGTTGGTCCGGCACCCCGGCACCTTCCCCGAGATCGACCGCACCGCACTCGATCCGGCGCAGGCGCGCATCGTCGATGTGCTGCAGTCGCAGTACGACGCTCAGCCCGGTGGCAGCCACTTCTCCGAAGGCGTCGAGGAGCCGTGGTGCGCCGACTTCGTCAGCTGGGTGCTCAACGAGGCGGGCCAACCGCTGGCCAACCCGAACTCGGGGAGCTGGCGCATCCCGGGCGTGTACACGCTGCAGGAGTACTACCAGGCCGCGGGCCGGTTCACCGATCCGGCGGGATACCGACCGCGCACCGGTGACGTAGTGATGTACGCCGATGGCAGCCCGCTCGGGCTGCACACGAATTTCGTTGTCACCGTGGATGACAACGCGATCACCACCATCGGCGGCAACGAGGAGGGCGGCATCCGGGTGCACACCCTCGATGACGCCGAGATCGCGGGGATCATCGGCTACGGCCGGTTGACCGCCTAACCGGCGGTGACGCTGCGTCCCGCGCTGTGCAGGTCGTTGCAGGCCTCGATGACGCGCTCGGTCATCGACGCCTCGGCCTTCTTGAGGTAGCTCCGCGGGTCGTACACCTTCTTGTTGCCGACCTCGCCGTCGATCTTGAGCACACCGTCGTAGTTGGTGAACATGTGCGCGGCCAGCGGACGGGTGAAGGCGTACTGGGTGTCGGTGTCGACGTTCATCTTCACCACGCCGTACTTGAGGGAATCCTCGATCTCGGACTTCAGCGAACCCGACCCGCCGTGGAAGACGAAATCGAAAGGCTTTGCGTCACCGGGCAACCCGAGCTTCGCGGCGGCCACCCGCTGCCCCTCGGCGAGCACCTCGGGCTTGAGCACCACGTTGCCGGGCTTGTAGACGCCGTGCACGTTGCCGAACGTCGCGGCCAGCAGGTAAGCGCCATGTTCGCCGGCGCCCAGCGCGTCGATGGTCTTCTCGAAGTCCTCCGACGAGGTGTAGAGCTTCTCGTTGATCTCGGCCTCGACGCCATCCTCTTCACCGCCGACCACGCCGATCTCGACCTCGAGCACGATCTTGGCCGCGGCCGCGATTTTCAGCAGTTCCTGCGCGACGGCCAGGTTCTCGTCGATCGGGATTGCCGAGCCGTCCCACATGTGCGACTGGAACAGCGGATTGCGGCCCGCGGCAACGCGCTCGCCGGAAATCGCCAGCAGCGGACGCACATAGGTGTCCAGCTTGTCCTTCGGACAGTGGTCGGTGTGCAGGGCCACCGTGATCGGGTACTTCTCGGCGACCACGTGCGCGAACTCGGCCAGCGCGACGGCACCGGTCACCATGTCCTTGACGCCGAGCCCCGAAGCGAACTCGGCCCCGCCGGTCGAGAACTGGATGATGCCGTCGCTTCCCGCGTCGGCGAAACCCTTGATGGCGGCGTTGACGCTCTCGGAGCCGACGCAGTTGATGGCCGGGAACGCGAAGGAATGCTCCTTGGCCCGGGCCAGCATCTCGGCATAGACCTCAGGAGTGGCGATCGGCATGGCATGTCCTTCCATCTGGACGCGAGTTATCGCAGGTGAAGACCGCTGGTGGGGCCCAGGTACCCTAGGGAGTCGTGATCGACATCGCCCTCCCTGAGGCTACGACCAATCTGGCGCTCATGCCGGATTTCATGGATCCGCTGCACCTCATCGGATCCTTCGGCACCTGGGCCCTGGTGGGCATCCTCGTCGTCGTCTTCGTCGAGTCCGGGGTACTGTTCCCGGTCCTGCCCGGTGACTCGTTGTTGTTCGTCGCGGGCATGCTCGCCGCGGGCACCGCCGCGCAGGGAACGTCGGTGGACGCGAACTTCGCACTCTGGCAGCTGCTGGTCTTCATCCCCGTCGCGGCGATTCTCGGCGGCCAGGTCGGCTACCTCATCGGCCGGTTCATCGGTGTCGAGATGTTCAAGCCCGACGCCCGGATCCTCAAGCAGAAGTACCTCGACGAGGCCCACGGATTCTTCGAGCAGCGCGGCCCGTTCGCAATCGTCATCGCCCGCTTCGTGCCGATCGTGCGGACGCTGGCACCGCTCGTCGCCGGCGCCGCGAAGATGCGTTATTCGGTGTTCACGACGTTCAACGTCCTCGGAGCGGTGGTGTGGGGTGTCGGCCTCGTGCTCCTGGGCTACTGGCTGGGTCAGTTCGAGATCATCCAGAAGCTGCTCGAGCCGATCTTCATCCTGATCGTCGTGGCGTCGGTGGCACCGATGTTCATCGAGTGGCTCAGGCGCCGCCGCGCCGCCAAGAAGGCCGCCGAGCAGGTCTAGCCGCCCCGGCTACGTAAGATTCAGCGCGGCCGCGAGCTCGCGCAGCGCCGGGCGCGGGTCGGCCGTCGGGTTCTCTCCCAGTGCCTGCACGACGACGTGATCGGCGCCGGCATCCAGGTGCGCGGTGATCGCCGCTGCCGCCTGACCGACCGAACCCATGCCGACGAGCTTGCGGGCCAGTCGGTCCGATCCGCCGCGAACCAGGTCGGTGTCGTCGAAACCCTGCCGTAGCCACGAGTTCCGGTAGTTGGGCAGACCGCTGTAGACGTCAAGGTGCTTGTGCGCCCGTGCCAGTTGGTCGGCGTCGTCTCCGCCGATGGCGACGGCTTGTTCAGACACCACCCAGGGATCGGTGCCCAGGATCTCGCGCGTCGTCGCGGTGTGCTCCGGTGTGACCAGGTAGGGGTGTGCGCCATCGGCGTGGGTGCCGGACAGCTCGATCATCTTCGGGCCGAGCGCGGCCACCAGCCGCGGTGGACGTCCGACCCCGGGTTCGATCTGTTCGGGCACCGCCGCCATGCGCTCCAGGTAGGTGCGCATCGTGGCCAGCGGCTTCGCATAGGTGCCGCCCAGGCCGTGCTCGACGAGCGGTCCGTGGCTGACACCCAGCCCGAGCACGAACCGGCCCGGGTAGAGCGCCGTGAGGGTGCGGGCTCCAGATTCAGCGGCCGACGGCACCCGCACGTGAATGTTGGCGATACCGGTCCCCACTACGAGCCGTTCGGTGGCAGCCAGGAACGCTGCCGACTGGGTGAGCGCCTCCTTTCCGACCACCTCGGGCAGGAACAACGAGCCGAAGCCCAGAGCTTCGATCTCCCGCGCAACCTGCTGCGCCTCGGGCATGGCCCAGGTGTCACTGGCCCACCACACGCCGATCCGGCTGGGGAAATCGATCCTGGCTCGGGTCACTGACCACTCCTCAATTCACTCGGGTCGTTGTGTTCATGATGACTGTGCTCGTGATGAATGCGGCCGCCGGTGCCGGTCAGCGGCGTGCCGGTGCCGCCCCAACGTTGCGCGATGATCTCGGCCGCGATCGAGACCGCGGTCTCTTCGGGCGTTCTGGCACCGAGGTCCAGCCCGATGGGGCTGGACAGCCTCGCGAGTTCTTCGCCGGTCAGGCCGGCCTCGCGTAGCCGGACCATGCGGTCATCGTGCGTGCGCCGCGAACCCATCGCACCGATGTAGCCGATCTCGGGCAACCGCAGCGCCACCTCGAGCAGTGGCACGTCGAACTTCGGATCGTGGGTGAGCAGGCAGATGACGGTGCGGCCGTCGATCGCGCCGGCAGCGGCCTGCGCGGCCAGGTATCGGTTGGGCCAGTCGACGACAACCTCGTCAGCGGTCGGGAAGCGGGCTGGGGTGGCGAAGACCGGGCGCGCATCGCACACCGTGACGCGATAGCCGAGCAGCGAGCCCTGACGGGCGACGGCGGCCGCGAAGTCGATCGCTCCGAACACCAGCATCCGCGGAGGTGGCGCGAAGCTCGCGACGAACACCTCCATGCCTTCACCCCGGCGTTCACCGTCGGGTCCGAATGTCAGGACCGCGCTGCGGCCGGTGTCGAGCAGACCGCGGGCGTCATCGGTGACCGCGCTGTCGGCACGGGCCGAACCGAGTGTGCCGGTCACCTCATCGGTGCGGATGACCAGTCGCCGGCCCACCCAGGCGGGGTCAGGGTGGGCGATGACGGTGGCGGTCGCGGCAGACCGGTGCCCTTCGATGTCGTCGACCAGAGCTTCCAGTTCCGGGAACGTCCGCTTCGACACGGGCTCGACGAACACATCGAGGATGCCGCCGCAGGTCAGCCCCACGGCGAAGGCGTCGTCGTCGCTCACCCCGTACCGCTGCAGCGCCGGCGTGCCCCCGGCGACCACCTCGCCGGCCAGCTCGTACACCGCTCCTTCGACGCAGCCTCCGGATACCGAACCCGTCACGGTGCCGTCGGGCGCGACCACCATCGAGGCCCCGGCAGCCCGCGGTGCGGAACGGAACGTCCGTACCACTGTGGCCAGGCCCGCGGTTCCGCCGGCACGCCAGACTGCCAGCAGTCCGGCGAGCACATCTCTCACGATGCTTAACCTAGTCCCAGCTGAGCGCACGCTCAGTTTCGGGCCGCCCCAAGTGACGACGCGGGGACTACTCGGACAGGGTGTGCGCTGCTTCCATCAACATCCAGCCGGAAACCTGAACTGACAGATCACGTTCGGGGATCGCCGACGCGTTGACCGCGCCGTCGACGAACTCGGCTTGTTTACCTTCGGCAACCGGCACCTCGGCGGTCCGGTCCCAAAATGCCGCGAACAACGGCAACCCGTCCACGGTCTGGCGGCCGTTCCACGCCGCCTCGGCGGACTTGAGCACGATCGACCGGGCCGCCTCGCGAGCGGCCTCATCTTGCGCGCTGTCCCCCGGCAACGTGGTGGCCACCAGCGCCAGGTACCGCGCCAGGATGCCGTTGAACAACCCGCCGTCGCCGCCGCCGGCCCCCTTGATGACACCGTCGGTGGTCATCTCCTTGTCCACCGCGGTCACCAGACGGCGGACCCGTTCGGCGTGCCGGGCGTCACCGGTCCGCACCGCGAGTTCGACCTCAAGACCGAGCACCACGCCCTGGCAGTAGGTGTACTGCGCCCGCACCATCGAGCCGGCCTTGATGCCGTCGAACACCAGGTGGGTTTCCGGATCGATGAGGGTGTCGTCGATCCAGTCGGACATCTGCTGGGCGCGGCGCAACCGGTCGTCGTAGCGGGCCAGGAAGATCCCGGCGGGACCGTTGGCCGGGGCGTTGAAGAACTGGTCTTGTTTGCGCCACGGTATGCCGCCACCGTCCTCGGGCACCCAGGCGTCGACGAACTGCGAACACAGCTTTCTGAGCGCATGGGCTTTTTCCACCCCGACCAGGCGTCCGGCCCGCTCGAGGGACAGTGCCAGCCAGGCCATGTCGTCGTAGTAGTTGTTGGTCCAGGACAGGTTGTTGCGCAGCCAGTGTCCACGGATCTGGCGCTCGATCTGGGTTCTGCGCTCCGGCTGCGGATTACGCACCTGCGCGTCGACCAGACAGTCGAGCAGGTGTGCCTGCCACCAGTAGTGCCAGGTTCCGAACTTGCGGTACTTCTTGGTCGCCGGCCAAGCCACCACACCGAGCTGAGTACCCGGCAGACCCCAGAGTTTTGTCAGGTGCCGTTGGGTTATCGCAGCTTCGGCGCTGGCCGCACGGTTAGCCCATAGCTGATCCATACTCACGATCCTGCCCTACCGGGCCGCCGAATTGGCGGCATGTGGGGCAGTTTTCCGCATGTATCGCGCGTGAGGGTGGGCGCTACCAGGCCGCAGAAAAATCCGCGTGGCGAGTGATCCACGCGTGCATGGCAATTCCGGCGGCGACTCCGGCGTTGATGCTGCGGGTCGATCCGAACTGCGCGATGGACACGGTGACGGCTGCCCCGGCCTGCGCCTCCGGGGTGATGCCCGGGCCTTCCTGACCGAAGATCAGCAGGCAGTCGCGGGGTAGTTCGGTCTGCTCCAGCCGCACGGCGCCGGGCACGTTGTCCACCGCGACGACGGTCAGCCCCGCGTCGGCGGCGAACGACAGCAGTTCGGCGGTGGTGTCGTGGTGGCACAACCGCTGATACCGGTCGGTCACCATGGCGCCGCGCCGGTTCCAGCGGCGCTTGCCCACGATGTGCACGGTGTCTACTGCGAAGGCGTTGGCGGTGCGTACCACCGCACCGATATTGGCGTCGTTGCCGAAGTTCTCGATCGCGATGTGCAGCCGGTGCCGCCGCCGGTCGATGTCGGCGATGATCGCCTCCCGGGTCCAATACCGGTAGGCGTCAACGACATTGCGGGTATCCCCGTCGCGCAACAGCTCAGGATCGTAGCGCGCGTCCCCGACGGGTAGCGGCCCCTCCCACGGGCCCACCCCCGGGGCCTCGCCCCACTCCGTCGGGCCGGCGCTCTCAGCCACCGGTGGTCCACAGGGCGGCGTGGGTGCCGATCACCGACACCGACGCGTACAGCAGCGCGGCGTTGATCTCTCCCTGCGTGCACAGCGACGCCCGGACGTTGACCGCCTCACGCGAGGCCTCCGGCAGGAGCAGCACCGACGAGCCGTACACCGAGCAGAGGTGGCTGAGCCCCGGCGGCGGCAGCGTCGGGCCGGTCACCACCATCAACGGCCCGCCGCGGGCGGCCGCGTCTTCTCCGTAACGCTTTGCGGCACCGTCGATTTCGAGTCCGAGCAGCATGTACCCCTGGCCGGCGAAGGCGGTGGGATCGCCGATCGCCGTCGGCGCCAGTTGACCGCCGTCGGCACTGAACGCATCGACGCTGGAGGTCTTGACGGTGACGCCGGTGTCATTGACGCTGGTGGGCATCATCCCCACCGGAAACGCCGCCGGGTAGGCCACCGTGGTTCCCGGGATGCGCTCGCGTGGCGAGTACACATAGACTCCGCGCACCTGGTTCTGTTCACGTTGCGGCCCCAAACATACTGTGCCGCTGAGCTTGTCAGGCGACGGCGCCGACAGCGGCCGGATCCCCAGGTTGGTCATCGCATCGCAGCCATGGAGTGCATCGGCCTCGATCGGATGCGCCAGCGCGCCGTACAGACCGAACCGGATGTCCTCTGGTTTGGCACGGGCATCGCCCGAGGCCGAGCCCTCGACATCGACCAGTACGTGTTCGGCGTCGAACCGCAGATTCGACACCGTCAGATGCCAGCCGAGAATGTCGAGGGAGTCCCCGATCGCTGCGGTGGACGCTTCATACGTGCGTTGCGGCTGATCGGATGTGCAGCCCGCGGTGACGACGAGAAATACCGCCATCACCGCCGCGATCAGCGCCCGCACTGCCACGTCAGTTCTGTCCTAAGTTCAGCGCGAGGGGGCGAGACACGACCTAGAGGGTACTCAACTGCTCTGGCTGTGCCGCCTACCGCTGGTAGTGCGGTGCGTGACGTCCGTTGCGGGCCGGCGGCGGGGTGCGACGAATCACATCCGGGCGGCCCGGCTCCTGGCGCGGCTGGGTGTAACGACTGACATCACCACGTCCGGGTGCCGCATCGGCCCGGCCCGGCGGCAGCTCCCGACGCCCGGCGGGGGTCGGCGCCAACGGGCGACTGGGCGAGCTTGCGCGACGGGCCAGCGCAGCCTGGCTGCCCTGACCGGACTGCGGTGCCACGCCGTTCTGCGGAAGCGGGGGCAGTACCCGCAGCAGGTCGTTGAACTGGCGAACGGTGCGCAGTCCCTCGTCCCACTGGGCGCGAGTGCTCGTGACCGGCATGCTGACGAGCGTCCAGTTCTGCTCGTTCCACATGATCTCGGCGCAGTCGGGAGCGGTGTGGGCGAACGTGACCATCCGGCGGTCGCACGCGCGGCGAGCGGCGTCGAGGTTGGTGGAGTACACCATCCGCGGACCGATCGCGCCGAGCAGCCAGATGTCGCTCTCCCGGGGCTCCTTGATGCCTTTGAGCCGCAGATCGACGACGACGTTCGTGCCGACCTTGCGGTGCAGCGCGATCACTGTCGCGACCTCTTCGATGTCAAAGATGAACACCGCCTCGCCACGAATCTGGCCGAGGACGACGTTCTTGGCCGTGACGTCACCGACGGTCGACATCACCCCGCGCTTCCAGCGCTTGAGGATCTCGTGCGACTCATGCTCGTAATCGAAGCCATGCGACTTCGCCCACGACTTACGGCGCCGTCCCAACCCACGCCGACGGTCGATGTCGACGTACAGCAATACGGCCGCACCCACGAAACAGAGTGCGGACAGCGTGAACCAGAGCGGGACCATCGGGCCTAGCCTACTTGTTGACGGCGGAAATGCCCCCACCTTGTGAGGTCACAACCCGGTTACTGGTGATCAGAGCGCTGTAACCGAGACTCTTCGAGGTAGGTGACGATCGCGTTCGTGAGGCCCTGCCGGGCCACATCGAGGTCGGTATAGGTGCCGAGCTGACGCTCGGAGGTGATGCCGCGCATCGCGCCGGGGATGAACGAGGCGACCTCGCGGACCCGCTCGGGGTCCACGTCGAGATCGGCGAAGGCCTGCTGACAGGTTTGCAGCCAACCCTGCCCCCACGACGAGAGTTCGGCCGCCGTCTTCGGGTAGAGCCGTTCCAGTTCGGCGCGGTCCCGTGGCAGTGCGGCACGCAGATTCTCGATCGCGCGCGAATCGCTGGCCGTCAGCCCGTCATAGAGCAGGTCGATGATGCCGGCGACGCGCTGGCGTAGCGGCGCACCATCGTCCCGGTGGCTCAGCATGCCCGCGCGGCGTTCGGCGGTGCACTGCAGGACCGCCGCCCAGAATCCGTCGATGTCGCCGAACTGGTATTTCACCGCGCCCCAGGTGGCACCGATCTCTTTGGCGATCCGGTTGGCCGACACCGCTCCGGGATCACCGGTGGCCAGCGCCTTGCGCGCGGCTTCCAGCATGCTCTCCCGCGTGGCTTCACCGCGCCGGTTGGTGCGGCGCGCACCCGCCTCGGTCTCGGCCATCTCGAGAGATTACCCCGTTTTCACAGAACCCTCTTCCAAAGTTTCACAGAAGCTCCTACGATTCCCGTCATGGCCAAACCACCGTTGTCGATGAAACCGACAGGATGGTTCCAGGTCGCCTGGTCGGACCAGGTCGACGTCGGGGCCGTACACGCCATGAAGTACTTCGGCGAGGAGATGGTGGCCTGGCGCTCGGAGTCCGGGCAGGTGACCGTGATGAACGCCTTCTGCGAGCACCTGGGCGCCCACCTGGGATTCGGTGGCCATGTCGTCGGCGAGGCCATCCAGTGCCCATTTCACGGCTGGCAGTGGAACACCGAGGGCCGCAACGTCTGTATCCCCTACCAGGACCGGCCCAACCGCGGCCGCCGGATACGCACCTACCCCGTCGTCGAACGCAACGAGATCATCTACATCTGGCACGACATCGAAGGGCGTGAGCCGTTTTTCGACGCGCCGGACGTATTCGCGTCCTTCGCCGACGGCAGCAGCGCGGCCGACTACTACCCCCAGCAGCGGCTGTTTCGCGAGGGGCTCGAACTCCATCCGCAGTACGTCCTGGAGAACGGCGTCGACTTCGCGCATTTCAAGTACGTCCACCAGACCCCGATCGTGCCGGTGTTCACCCGCCACGACTTCGCCGCACCGGTCTCCTACGTCGACTTCACGATCACGTTCGAGGGTGACGATCAACAGTCGATCGACGACGTGCGCAGCGGTGTCGAGGCGATCAACGGCGGTCTGGGCATCGCGGTGACCAAGAGCTGGGGCATGATCGACAACCGCACCATCTCGGCGGTCACCCCCGTCGACGAGTCCACCTCCGACGTGCGGTTCATGGTCTACATCGGCCGCACACCCGGAAAAGATTCCGAGCGAGCGGCGACCAAGGCCGCCGAGTTCGGCGACGAGGTGATCCGCCAGTTCACCCAGGACATCCACATCTGGTCACACCAGCGCTACTCCGATCCCCCGGCGCTGGCCACCGCTGAGTACGAGGGCTTCACCGCAATCCGCAAGTGGGCCATGCAGTTCTATCCCGACGGTCGCGGTGGCAGTGCCGCAGACCTGGCGCGCATACGAAAGGTAGACACCCTATGACCGAGAAGATCCGCGTATTCCAGGTGGCGACCGGCAACGTCGGCACCGAGATGATCAAGCGCATCGGCAAGCGCCCGGACCTCGAGCTGGTCGGATTGCATTGCTACACACCGGAAAAGGTCGGCCGCGATGCGGGTGAGATCGCCGGGATCGATCCCATCGGGGTGACCGCGACAGGTTCGATCGATGAGATCATCGCCGCGCGTCCCGACGTACTCACCTTTCACGGCGTCTTCCCCGACGAGGATCTGTACGTGAAAGTCCTTGAGGCCGGCATCAATATCGTCACCACCGCCGACTGGATCACCGGCTGGCACCGCGACACCAACCACCCGCATCCCTCCGGGAGACCGGTCACCCAGGTCCTGGCGGAAGCGGCCGCACGTGGTAGTTCTACGTTCTACGGCACCGGCATGAACCCCGGCGTGAATCAGATCCTGGGCGTGGTGTGTTCGGCCGATGTCGCCGAGATCGAGAACGTCACCACCATCGAATCCGTCGACGTGTCATGCCATCACAGCAAGGACACCTGGATCGAGGTCGGCTACGGCCTGCCGGTCGACGACCCGTCGATCCCCGGCAAGCTGGAGAAATACACCCGGGTCTTCGCCGACAGTGTGCTGATGATGGCCGACTGCTTCGGGCTGGAGCTCGACGAGGTCAAGTTCACCTACGAACTCGGTGCGTGCACAAAGGACGTCGATCTGGGCTGGTACACGCTGCCCAAGGGATCGCTGGGCGGCAACTACATCAAATACCAGGGCATGGTCGACGGCGTGCCGCGGGTGGAGACCCATCTCGAATGGCAGATGACCCCGCACACCGATCCCAGCTGGGACATCAAGGGCTGCTACATCACGCAGATCAAGGGCGACCCATGTGTCTACAACAAGCACATGATCTTCCCGAAACCCGGTGTGGACCTGTCCGATCCGGACTCGTTCGCCTCGATCGGCATGACCGTGACGGGGCTTCCCGCACTCAATGCGATCGCGTCGGTGGTTGCCGCGCCGCCAGGGTTGTTGACGAGTGCCGACGTGCCGCTGCGTGGGTTCGCGGGGAGGTTCAGTCTGTAGCGTTTCCCAGGCGAGCAGACATAAACTGCCCAATTCCACTTGCAAAAGGGCAGGTTTACGTCTGCTCGGCGGAAAAATTCAGCCGGGAAACATCACCGCGGCGAGCTCCAGGATTTCTGAACGATCTTGCGGCAGCAGGAATCCTGCTTCGACAGCCGCGTCCAATGACTCGGTGAACCGGGCCAGATACTCGGCCGGGCCGCCGGGGTACAGCGCCCGCAGCGTGCCGGAGTCGAACGGTTCCCCCGATCCGAAGAGAAACGACATGGGGCTCTCGTTGGCGGCGAGCCCCGACGTGCGGGCCGTCGGCACGTCGACCCATGGCGTGCGAACTCCGCCCTTGGCAAGGCCGTTCGCGTCGAGCACCAGCTGGTCGCCGTCCGATAGTTCTATCGGCGCGGCCACTGGCGCCTGCTCACCTGTGCGCACCCAATTGTCAAGCGCATCAACCGCAGCCTGCAGGACGTAGTGGTGTTGCGGGGCGAAATTGATGAAGTACGACAGCTTCGTTCCCATCAGCTCGTCGATGGGCGCGTAGGCCGCCGCGAGTTGTTCGGCCGGGACGGCTCCGCTGTCGATGAACCCGACACGGATCGTGTAGTTGTCGGCGTGCGCACTGCCGGGCAGCTCCCACGCCCGGAACAGCGCGCCATCCGGCCGTCGAGCTCGGTGATACCCGGGCAGATGCCCATCGACCACATCAGTTTCGGTGAGCACTGTGAGGACCGGGACCCGGAGGTGGTCCCGGAACGGTACGGGGTCCGACGCACGTATCGCGCTGGTTCCGTCGAGGGGAGCGGCCGGGCCGAACCGTGAGTGGACGAGGAAGCCATCGAAGACTGAGACGACGGGATCGACATCGTTGACATAAGTGGTCAGGAACATCGCTGATTGCGACTCCCCGACCGCGAGAACGGTTTCTGGTTCGAGACCGTCGATGGTGCCATCGCGCACAAGGCGCCCGACCTGGGTGAAGATGTCGTAGGCAAATGCGTCACCCGGGTGGTGCAGGATCGAATAACGTTCGGGGTCTTGCGCCTTCAGAGACATGTTGGCGCCGACAAGACTGTCCCCGCCTTCCACGCCGACCTGTTGTGCCGACACCGCCACATATGCGTAACCCGACCGCGCGATTTCACGGTGCGCCATGAACCACACGGCAGGAGCGTCGATACCGCCGCTGACGTTGAGCCACTCCACGAGGATGGTGCCGTTGAACTTGGCTTCGTCAGTCGGTCGAACAACCACGATGCGCGTCGTGTAATCCGCCGAACCCTCCGGCGCATACGACCGAGCCGTCCCCGAGACGAAGAACTCCTCGGCGCGGTAACCCAGGGTGTCCAGGTCGTAGGAGCCGAGGAGCAGTTTGGGCTTGCCGGGGAGCGGCGTGACGGAGGGGATCACCCGTTCATCTCAGCGCGAGCAGACGCAAATGTCCCCCAGAACCGCGATTCTGGGGGACATTCGCGTCTTTTCGGCGGGCTAAATCAGCCCAGGACCAGGCCTTCTCCGTCGGGGGTGACGTTGACCGGCACCACGTCGCCGTCGTGCACCTCGCCGGCCAGCAGCATCTTGGCCAACTGGTCGCCGATGGCCTGCTGCACCAGGCGGCGCAGCGGGCGGGCACCGTAGAGCGGGTCGAAACCACGCTCGGCCAACCATGTCTTGGCGGGCAGCGACACCTCTAGGGTGAGCCTGCGCTGCGACAGCCGCTTCTGCAGCTGCTGCAACTGGATGTCGACGATCGACACGAGCTCCTCGGGATTCAGTGCGTCGAACAGGATCACGTCGTCGAGCCGGTTGATGAACTCCGGCTTGAACGCCGCCCGCACCGCCGCCATCACCTGCTCCTCGGTGCCACCGGCACCCAGGTTGGAAGTCAGGATCAGGATCGTGTTGCGGAAGTCGACCGTCCGGCCCTGACCGTCGGTCAACCGGCCCTCGTCGAGCACCTGCAGCAGCACGTCGAACACGTCCGGGTGTGCCTTTTCGATCTCGTCGAACAGCACCACCGTGTACGGACGCCGCCGTACCGCCTCGGTCAGCTGACCGCCCTGGTCGTAGCCGATGTATCCGGGAGGTGCACCGACCAGCCGAGCCACCGAGTGCTTCTCGCCGTACTCACTCATGTCGATGCGGACCATGGCACGCTCGTCGTCGAACAGGAACTCCGCCAACGCTTTTGCCAGCTCGGTCTTACCGACGCCGGTCGGGCCCAGGAACATGAATGAACCTGTCGGCCGGTTGGGATCGGCCACCCCGGCCCGGGTGCGTCGCACCGCATCCGACACTGCGGTCACCGCGGCTTTCTGACCGATGACGCGCTTGCCGAGCTCCTCCTCCATCCGCAGCAGCTTGGCGCTCTCGCCTTCGAGCATCCGGCCGGCCGGAATACCGGTCCACGCCTCGACCACCTCGGCGATGTCGTCGGGGCCGACCTCTTCTTTGAGCATCACATTCTCGCGAGCCTCGGCCACCGGCAGCGCGGCGTCGAGCTTCTTCTCGACCTCGGGAATGCGGCCGTAGCGCAGCTCGGAAGCCTTGGCCAGGTCACCGTCGCGCTCGGCCCGGTCGGCCTCGCCACGCAGCGTGTCCAACTGCTCCTTGAGCTCGCGGACGATGTCGATGGCGCCCTTCTCGTTCTGCCACCTGGTCGTCAGCTCGGCCAGCTTCTCCTTGTAATCAGCCAACTCGGCGCGCAGCTTCTCCAGCCGTTCCTTGGAGGCGTCGTCTTCCTCCTTCTGCAGCGCCATCTCCTCGATCTCGAGGCGACGGACGAGCCGCTCGACCTCGTCGATTTCGACGGGCCGGGAGTCGATCTCCATACGCAGCCGGGATCCGGCCTCGTCGACCAGGTCGATCGCCTTGTCCGGCAGGAACCGCGAGGTGATGTAGCGATCCGAGAGGGTTGCGGCGGCCACCAGCGCGGAGTCGGTGATGCGGACACCGTGGTGCACCTCGTAGCGGTCCTTGAGTCCGCGCAGGATGCCGACGGTGTCCTCGACGGACGGCTCGCCGACCAGCACCTGCTGGAACCGGCGCTCCAGCGCGGCGTCCTTCTCGATGTACTTGCGGTACTCGTCGAGCGTGGTGGCACCGACCAGACGCAGCTCGCCACGGGCGAGCATGGGCTTGATCATGTTGCCCGCGTCCATCGCGGACTCACCGGTGGCACCGGCGCCGACGATGGTGTGCAGCTCATCGATGAACGTGATGACCTGGCCCGCCGAATTCTTGATGTCGTCGAGGACGGCCTTGAGGCGTTCCTCGAATTCGCCGCGGTACTTCGCGCCGGCCACCATGGACCCGAGGTCCAAGGAGATGACGGTCTTGTCCCGCAGGCTTTCCGGAACGTCGCCGGCCACGATGCGCTGGGCCAGGCCCTCGACGATCGCGGTCTTTCCCACGCCGGGCTCACCGATGAGCACGGGGTTGTTCTTGGTACGACGACTCAGCACCTGTACGACGCGACGAATCTCGTTGTCGCGCCCGATAACCGGGTCGAGCTTGCCTTCGCGGGCGGCGGCGGTCAGGTCGGTGGAGTACTTCTCCAGCGCCTGGTAGCTGCCCTCCGGATCAGGGCTGGTGACGCGGGCACTACCGCGCACCTTGGTGAAGGCCTCGCGAAGCGCCTCGGGTGAGGCACCGTGTCCGGTCAGCAGTTTGGCAACTTCGGAGTCGCCGGTGGCCAGGCCGACCATCAGATGTTCGGTGGAGACGTACTCGTCGTCCATCTCGGTGGCCAGGCCCTGGGCCGTGGTGATCGCAGCGAGCGATTCCCGGCTCAGCTGGGGTTGGCTGCTGGCGCCGCTGGCGCTGGGCAGTTGGTCGAGCAGTCGTTGCGCCCCTGCGCGAATCGTCGCGGGGTCCACGCCGACGGCCTCGAGCAGTGGTGCGGCAATGCCCTCGTTCTGAGTGAGCAGTGCCATCAAAAGATGGGCGGGCCGGATCTCCGGATTGCCGGCGGAACTGGCCGCCTGCAACGCTGAGGTCAGCGCCGCCTGAGTCTTGGTCGTCGGGTTGAACGAGTCCACGACACCTCCCTTTTTCGATAAAGAAAATGCTTGTCGCGATGTACAACGTAGTCAAGGTTGAGTCTGTTCCGCTCAACTTTAGAAATTTTCGGCGGGCAGACTCAGCGACGTGCACATCGCCGTCATCGCCGCATCCGCTCCCAGCCATATGTACCCACATTTGGCGGTCGTCCACGAGTTGGCACGCCGCGGTCATCGGGTGAGTTACCTGGTCGGTGGCCACCTGAGCTGGCTGGTCCGCCCGACCGGCGCCGACGTCGTGGAGTGCACGTCCGTACTCCCGGGGGCACCCGGCGCACCGGAATCGTTCGACGACTCCGACCCGGCGGCCGGCATGCGGATGTTCCTCGACGAGGCCATCCACGTATTGCCCCAGGTTCACGCCGCCCTCGATGACGACCGGCCCGACCTCGTGCTCTACGACATCGGCGGCATGGCCGGTCCGGTGGCGGCGGAGCAATGGGGTGTGCCGTCAGCTCAGCTTTCCCCGAGCGAGGTGGCCTGGGAGGGCTACCACGACGACATGGCCGAGACACTCGGTCCCATCCTCGGCAGCCCCAGCGGGCTGGCCTACCGCCAGGCGTTCGATGACTGGCTGACCGATTCGCGATCAGGGTTGACGTTCGATGACGTGATCGGGGCGCCTCGCCGCTGCCTGGTGCTGATCCCCCGGGCCATGCAACGGAACGCCGACCGGGTCGGTGACCGCTACCGGTTCGTGGGGCCGTGCATCGATCCACGTCGCGAAGATCCCCGCGACTGGACCCCGCCCGACGGCGACGGCCCGCTGGCCCTCCTGGCCTTCGGCACCGCCTACACCGACCGAGCCGACGTGTACCGCAACGTGATCGAAGCACTCGACGGACAGGACTGGCGCCTGGTGCTGGCCACGGGACGCGCCGACGTCGACGGCTTGGGCGCGGTCCCGCCGTGGGTCCAGCTGCGCAAGACCGTCCCCCAGCCCGCGGTGCTGCGGCGGGCCGACTGCTTCATCACCCACGCCGGCATGGGCTCGTGCACCGAGGGTCTGTGGTTCGGGGTGCCGATGGTGGCGATCCCGCAAGCCGTCGATCAGCCCGCCAATGCCGCCCGCCTGGAGACCATCGGCGTCGGCCGACACCTCGTCGACCATCTCCCCGATGCCGCCCAGATCCGCGACGCGGTGCTCGACGTCGCCGCCGATCAGCGGATCCGAGCGAACCTCGACACCATCAGCGACGAGGTCCATACCCACGGCGGCCCGGCACACGCCGCCGATGCGGTCGAGGACGTTGCGACCGGGCGTTGGTGAGCACTTACCTCCAGGGCGACTCGATGCTTGCTAGGTTTTGCTCGGGCACTGCGTCGAGAGGGCGGCCATGACGGAAAGTTGGGGTTCGGTTCTTGCCGAACTCATCCCGTTGGCGTTGGTGGTGGCTCTGTCACCCTTGTCGATCATTCCGGCGGTGCTGGTGCTGCACACCCCGCGCCCCCGGCCGACCGGCCTGGCGTTCCTCGCCGGCTGGTTGCTCGGTCTCGCGGCGCTGACCGCAATATTCGTCGGCGTCTCGGGCCTGCTCGGCGGGCTCGACAAACCCCCGGCGTGGGCGTCGTGGCTGCGCATCGTGGTGGGCGCCGCGCTGATCGTCTTCGGTGCCTACCGTTTTCTCACCCGGGCCAAGTCAGAACACATGCCGGGTTGGATGGCCGGCCTGAGCAAGCTCACCCCCGCCCGGGCGGGCGCCGCCGGGGTAGGGCTCACGGTGGTGAACCCCAAGGTGCTGTTCATCTCCGCGGCAGCCGGATTGGCCATCGGCAGCTCCGGCCTCGGCCAGCCCGGCGTCTGGGCAGCCGGGCTCTACTACGTGCTGGCAGCGGGATCGACCGTGGCGCTGCCGATCCTCGCGTACGCGGCGTCCGGCGACCGTTTGGACCCGGCGCTCACCCGGCTCAAGGAATGGATGGAGCGCAACCATGCCATCTTGGTCGCCGCGATTCTTGTGGTGATCGGCCTGCTCGTGCTCTACAAGGGAATTCACGCGTTATAGGCGACGCATTCGGCGCAGATCGGGCTACGGTGTGCGCATGTCCGAATCCGGTTTCGGTGATTTCGAATTCGAGCGGAAGTTCTTTGTCCGCGAATTGCCCGCAGTGGCAGCATCGGATCCCGCACCAGCCCTGATCGTCCAGGCCTACCTTTTCGCGTCCGACGGATACGCGGTGCGCGTACGCGTGCAGGGGCCGGCACCCGCCGAATTGGATGCGACTCCCGCCGAACTCGTAGCGACACTGGGGGATGAATCGCTCGGGACCATGACCGCCAAAGGTCCCGCCATCGGGGGAACCCGCTACGAAGCCGAACGCGAGCTCGATCCATTGATCGCGGCACAGATCGTCGGTCGGTCCGAACACGTCGTCGCGAAGGTTCGCTATTCGATGTGGCTCGGCGAGGATGGCTGGATCATCGACCAGTTCCTCGGCCGGAACGCACCGCTACTGCTTTCCGAAGTCGAGCGCGGCGGGCCAGTGGTCGATCTCGCCATTCCCTCTTTCTGCGTTTCCGAGGTGTCCGAGGACGACCGGTTCCGCAATGAATACCTGGCACACAAGCCATTTGGTACCTGGGCTGACGAGTACCGGGGCGAACTCGAGCGCCGGGGGCCGTCTTTCGTCGAGACCTTGGGCCAGAATCAGTTCGAAGGCAGCTGAGCGACGGGCCTGCTCCGTCTGCGGCAGATCCTGGCAGACATGAAGGGCACGAATCATCGACAACGAAGTTCCACAAGCCGGGCCGGCCGGCTGGTTTACCGATCCTTGGAGTCCCCAGCAACTGCGCTACTTTGACGGCCAAAAATGGACCAGCCACACCGCTCCTGCCCCGGTGGCCGCCGCCGACTATGCCTGGGACACCGGTTACCCGTTCGGGGAGCGGGTTCTGATCCTTCGCGCCATCGCGACCCCAAATGACGCCAGCATCACGTGCGGGGTAGAGAACGTGCGCGGCGAGCAGATCGGGTTTATTCAACCGCGAGCGAGCATTCCGTGGACTACCCGCGCGACCGCTGACCTGCATTTCGTCATGGTTCGTCCTGACGGAGCACCGTTGCTGTACTTGACGCGTTACGGAGGCTACAGCGGACATGTCATCCAAGTGCATGATGCCGCTGGACACGACTTCGGCTGTTTGCGTCAAGCGGGCTCACGCTGGCGGGTTCTCCGCCTGACAATGGCGTTGGAGTTCAACGGACAGCGTCTTGGGCAGTCCGACATCGCCACCAGCGTTCTGCAGATGAACAAGAAGGTCCACGAACCCATCTACGATGCGGCTGACGCGGTGCTCGGCCACGTCGATCGTCGATGTCTGCCGAACTTCGGATCACGCAACCCGCACTACGACTACACCCTCGACTGCTCGGCGCCAACACCACATCCACTCCCTGCGCTGATGCTGGCTACCGCCTTCGCGCACTACATGTATGACCGAATCCAGATGGGCGGCCCACTCGGCGCTGGGGGCCGCACTGGCCGCAATCAAACAACCAAGCGGCGGACGACTACAGGTGGCCGCGTACCGAAATTGGTGCGACGAGGTGCCTCAGCGCGCTGTTAGGGTCTCCTCCAAGACGGGAGTGAATGCCTGCAGATGTGGCACTGGGACCGCGGTCGCCACCAACTGCGAACACGCACAAGGAGAAAAGCATGTCCGGCGAACTGCGCGTGATTACCTCACACGTGCTCGAACTTGCGCAAATGCAGGCCACCGCCGCGGAACAGATTCTCGCGGCGGCCACAGCGTCGCATGGTGTCAGCACGTCCATGGTGGTAAATCACGGCGTCATCTGCTCAACATCCAACGCGGCCGTCGCAGCGGCAGAAGCAGCACGCGCTGCCGCCTGCGCCGGTTTGAACTCCGTCTCGACCAGCCTGTCGAGCAGGCTGGGGGTGGCAGCGTCACGTTACGACCAGTCCGATGCACAAGGGGCTGGCAAACTCGGTAAAGAGATGCATCCACGCTGAGACCACTACCAGCCGGCAACTTCGTCAGCGGTAACGTACGGATCAAAGCCATTTGTCTCGGCTCGCGCCGGCCGCCGATCAGAATCGGGACTTCAGATACGTGACCACACACGATCCGGACGATGAGTTCTTCCACTCCGACGACACGGGTTTGGACGCGCTCGACTTCGACACACCACCCCAACCCGACGATGGCGGGTCGGGAATTGACGCACTGCCGGACTACTCCGTAGGTGAAATCGACGAGGGAACCAGCCTCGATGGTGTCGATGACTTCACCAGCACTGACGTCGAAGACGATGAGGACGACGTTTTCGGCGCGGTCGAGGCCGACGCGGCTACCGCGGACGAGGCACAGGGCCCCGTGGTCCAGGCGATCAACCCGCCGGGCACCGTCTCGGTGACGGCCTACCTCGGCGGGTCGGTCGCCCAGGTCGATCTGGATCCAAAGGTAACCACCTTGACCGAATCCCAACTGGCTGAAGAGATCCGGTTCGTGGCAGGCGTGGCGGCCAAGAAAGCTACGGCTGCCGTGCACGTCGGCGTGGTGAACATGCTCGTCGAGCAGGGCATGGATCTGCGCGACGCGCGGGATTTCGTGGAGACCAACATGCCGTTCGCCACACCGGAACAGGCCCACGAGGCCGACGTCGCGCTCATCGCACGCCACACCGAGCGCGAAGACTGACCGAGGGGCGACCATCAGCGAAAGCGTGCCACCACCGCCGCAGGCGGGATGGTTTACCGACCCTTGGAACACTCAGCAGATCCGGTACTTCGACGGCAGGCAGTGGTCAGCCCACGTAGCATCTGGTCCGCCGATGCAACCGCCGACCGCGGCCAAGGTCCCTGCCCCGCCGCTGACTTCAGGCGGGTACCCGTTCGGGGAGCCCACTCTGTTCCTCCAACCAATCCGCGGTGGGGCGGGCTCCGATATCCGTTGCTCGATTACGAACCCGCGTGGGCAAATACTCGCGTTGATCCAACTACTGAAAGCACCCCCCTGGGGGGCTGAGGCAATCAGCGAACTCGTATTCGAGGTCGTTCGGCCCGACGGAACACAACTGCTGCAGTTCGTCCGATCCGTTGGATTCCGGGGTCATGGCAAACATGGTCTGCACGTTCACGACCCCGACGGCCGTGAACTCGGTTGCCTTCGGCAGACCAGCTCGTATTGGCAATTCTTCCGAACCCCAAAAATTTCGTTCGAGCTCGAGTATCAGGGCCAATCGCTAGGCGCCACCAAAATACGTTCCTACATCCCCAAGTTCACCAAGTTGGAACTCGACGAACCGATTTACGACACCACTACAGAGATCGGACGGGTACATAGTCAACGGAACCAATCCAAGCTCGAAGCCATGTTCATGTACGCGACTTTCGATTACCGGCTCGACTGTGCGCATCCCACGTCCCCACCAATGCCTACGCTGCTGCTGGCCACCACTTTTGCACACTTTCTGTATGACCATCTCGATTCGCTAGCGCCGTTCTCGCGGTGGGCCCGATGAGAGTGCCGTCAGTCTAGACACCAACCGTCAGTGCATTCAGGGTTGCCCCAGAGAACGCCAAAGCCGCGTTTTGAACACCCAAAATTGGTGCATAGCAACATGTTGGCGTGCTGTTAGGCTCACCCCAGCGAAGGAAGGACCAGACAAGAATGAGCTTTTGGGATGCCGCGGAGAAGGTCAGCAAGACTCTCGGCAAGAGCGACGAGTTGAGCGATCTCGGGGATGCCAACACTCTGTGGTCCACGAAGTCTCATAACGATGCCGGGGACAAGCTCGGGCTGGGTTCCGACGCAATTGGGCTCGTGCAGATGCTCATCGGGAAGTCTGTCGCAACTCCCATCATCAACGTCGGCCTGTTGGGCATCCAGGGTATGACTCTCACTTGCGGAATCGGCAATCCGGATACTGGCGACAGGTTCGGGCAGGGCGCAGAGCAGTTGGGCCAAGTCCATGACACCCTGGAATCGGCGAAGCCGACATCCGGGTGGCAAGGCGACGCCTCGCAGGCCTACACGGGTCAAGACGCTAAACAGCAGGACCGCGCACGCTCGATTGCGGAAGCCGACAAGGCCATGGCAGCAATCGTGAGCAAACAGGCGAGTCAAGTCGATCAGACGCGCTCGTTCCTCGGCACATGCGCGACCGTCCTCGGCTATGCGATCCTGCCCGCCATGATTGCGAAGGTCTCCGGTCCGCAAGGTCCTGCCGTCGCATTGGCAATTGAGGTCGGGGCTGTCGCCGGCTCAGTACCTCTTGCTGCCGGACAGATGTCGGTTATGTCCGCCAAGTCAGCAGCCAATGCTGTCGAGGTAGGGAAGGTCGTCGGACAATACACCAAGGTGGCATCAAGCGCGACGTTCGGCCAGTAGGAACCGACCACCTACAACTCCGGCAATCCCAACTCTGCCGCATCCGCGGTGAGGTAGCGGGTCACCGTCGGCGCGAGCAACCGCACGATGTCTTCGCCGGCGAGCGTCGCCAACGGCGGTACCTCCATCACGTAGCGCAGCATCGCGGTACCGACCAGGCTCGATGCGGCGAGCATCGCCCGGAGCCGGGCCTGCTCGCCGCCACCCAGTACACCTGATACCGCGGCGAGCACGTAATCCTGCATGAACGTCCGAAATGCCACGTGCGCATCGGAATTCGATGTCGCGGACTGCAGCATGACCCGCATACTCGCTGCGGTGTCAGGGGCCTCCCACATCTTCAGATAGACGCGGACCATGCGCTCGCCGATGTCGCCGTCTGGCCCTTCCAGGGCGGCCACCAGCACGTCGGGATCGAGGATCAGCCGAAGGGACTCCCGGAACAGGTCGGCCTTCGACCCGAACAGGTACAGCACCATCGACGCGTCGACGTGCGCATCCGACGCGATCCCGCGCAGCGTCGTCTTTTCGTAGCCCTCGGCCGCGAAGCGCTGCTTGGCTGCAGCCAGCACTGCGTCCCGAGACACCGGGTCACCCTGGCGGCGGCCTCGGCGCGGAGCGGTTTTGCCAGGTGAAGCCATACGTCGACATTATCATTTCAACGTCTATTGAAATATCGCCCCCGCAAGGCTTACCCTCATCTCAACCGATTATTTCAACAGTTGATGAAAAGAGGGAGACGATGCTCTCGCTACCGACACCCACGCCGGTCCATCACGCAGCACCCGAGCACGAGCCGCCCGCAGCATTGCGTGCGGCGGGCATCGTGGCCGTATTGACCATCGCGATCGCGATCGTGGCCATCGCCTTCGCCCTGCCGGCGTCGCGTTCCAAGCCTCACGACATCCCGATCGGCGCCGCCGGCCCCCAGGTCGCCACGAGCCAGATCGCCGAGCGCCTCGAACAGCAGGCACCCGGCGCGTTCAAGGTCACCTACTACCCCGGCGAGAACACCCTGCGTGAGGCGATACTCGACCGAAACGTGTACGGCGGCATCGCATTCGGCCCGCAAGGCCCCACCCTGCTGACCGCCACCGGCGGCAGCCCGGCCGTCGCGCAGCTGCTCACCCAGATCGGTGACGGCATCGCCACACACTCCGGCGTGACCCTGCACACCGAGGACCTCGCCCCGCTCAGCAGTCAGGATCCACGCGGCACCGGAGTGGCTGCCGCTGCCCTGCCGATCACGCTGGCCGGGATGCTGCCCGCCGCCGCGCTGGTGCTTTTGCTGCGGCGTGAGGTGTGGACCCGCCTGACCGCCACCATCGTGTTCTCCGCGGTCGCCGGCGTCACGGTGGCGGCCCTGCTCCAATACGTGCTCGGCTCGATCGACTCGAATCTCTGGGGAGTGGCTGCCGGCCTGACGCTCGGAATCGCGGCGGCCGGCCTGGTCGTACTCGGGCTGGGCTCGTTGTTCGGCAAAGTCGGCCTGGCGGTGGGTGCCGCGCTGGCGCTGCTGTTGGGCAACCCGCTGTCCGGACTGACAGCCGCACCGGAGATGCTGCCGTCAGGCTGGGGCCAGCTCGGCCAACTGCTACCCCAGGGAGCGACCGCCACCCTGCTGCGGTCCGCTGCCTACTTCGGCGGTGCCGGCGCCGACACCGCCATCATCGTGCTCAGTTGCTGGGCGATCGTCGGGCTGATGTTGGTGATCAGCGCCGCTTTGCGGCGGCCCGGGCGTACCGCGCCTAAGATGCAGCTCCGTGGGACTCGATGACCGCGACGCGTTGCAGACACTGCAGAACGCCGTCGACCCGGAGCAGGGCGCGGCGCCACTGATCCGCGATTTCTACACCCGGTGGTTCGCCACCGACCTCTCCGCCCGCGATCTGTTCCCCCCCGACATGGACCACCAGCGCGATGTCTTCGCGCGCGCCCTGACCTGGCTGTTCGGGGAGCTGATCGCCCAGCGCGCCGAGGAGCCGGTGGCGTTCCTGGCCCAGCTCGGCAGAGACCACCGCAAATACGGTGTGACGCAGGGGCATTACGACTCGATGCATGATGCGCTGTACAACGCGCTGCATGACCACCTCGAGTCCGACTGGGATGACAGCCTGGCCGAAGCCACCCGCGATGCCGTGGCCCTGATCATCGGCGTGATGCGCGGCGCAGCCGACGCCGAGGAAGCCCCGGCCTACTGCGACGGCACCGTCATCGAACACCACCGGGTCACCCGCGACGTCTCGGTGATCCGACTGCAGCTCGACGAGGCGCTGTTCTACCACCCCGGTCAGTACGTCACCGTCCAGGTGCCCCAATGGCCGCGACGGTGGCGCTACCTGAGCCCGGCCATTCCCTCCGACCGCTCCGGGGCCATCGAGTTCCACGTCCGGTCCGTCCCCGGCGGCATGGTGAGCACCGCGGTCGTCGCCGAGACCAAGATCGGGGACCGTTGGCGGCTGTCCAGCCCACACGGCGGCCTGCACGTCGACCGCGACGGCGAAGATGTGCTGATGGTGGCCGGCAGCACGGGCCTGGCCCCGCTGCGCAACATCATCATGGACATGACGTTGCACGGTGAGAATCCTCGCGTGCACCTGTTCTTCGGTGGCCGCTATCCGTGCGACCTGTACGACCTGAAAACGCTGTGGCACATCGCCTCGACCAACCCGTGGCTTTCGGTGACCCCGGTGTCGGAGTACAGCACCGATCCCCCGTGGGCCGGCCAGTACCCCGACGTCCGGCCCCCGCGAGGGCTACACGTGCGCCAGACCGGCACGCTCGCAGAAGTGGTGACGAAATTCGGCAATTGGGGCGATCGGCAGATCCTCGTCTGCGGCGGACCCGACATGGTGACCGCCACCAAGGCCGCCCTGGTCGAGCGTGGCGCCCCCGCCGACCGCATTCAGCACGACCCGCTGACGCGCTGAGAGTGCCAGACTGGCGCCATGTCCGAGGTTCAACCAGTCACCCTGTCTGACCCGTCGTCGTCGGTGACGGCCACGTATGTTCCCGACGCGGGGATGATCTGTACGTCATTGGCCGACGGCGGCGTCGAATACCTCGGCCAGCGGCGCGGGTTGCAGGCCTATTTGACCGACGGCAAGACGATGGGCATTCCGATCCTCTACCCGTGGGCAAACCGGTTGGGCGCCAACCAATACCGGGTCGAGGACGCGGTGGTGGATGTGACCCCCGGGGCGAACGGGGTGCGTGGCGACGCGCACGGGGCGCCGATCCACGGTGTGCTCGCCGCCAACCCGGACTGGCAGGTGAGCACACGGTCCGAGAACACGGTCGTGGCATCGCTGGACTGGGATACCGACCGACGGCTGATCGCGACGTTCCCGTTCCCCCACCGCCTCACGATGGCCGTGACGCTCGCCGACCGGACCCTCACTGTGTCCACCACCGTGACGCCAACCGCCCAGCAACACGTCCCGCTGTGCTATGGCTACCACCCCTACGTGACGATTCCCGGTGTGCCGCGCGAGGATTGGCATTTGCAGACCCCATCGATGCGACATCTGCTCGTGGATGACCGGGGCCTTCCCACCGAAGCATCCGAGCGGTGGCCGGCCGGGATGAGACGTCTGGGCAGCACCGAGCTGGATGACGGATTCGACGACGTCGACGAAGGTGCGGTGTTCACCCTGACCGGCGGGGCGCAGCGGGTGGAGGTCAATTTCGACCGGGGCTATCGCGCTGCGCAACTCTTCGCGCCGCTCAGCGACAGCGTGGTGGGCATCGAGCCGATGGCCGCACCGACCGACGCGCTACGCCGCGGAAATTACAAAATGGCCGCCCCCGGAAGTCCGGAGACGGCCACCTTTTCGATCAGGATCGGCTGAAGCCAACCTCGCTACTGCGAATGTCGCCGCCGAGCGGCTCTACGGCCTATGTCGCCGACGAGCGGCTCTACGGCCTATGTCGCCGCCGAGCGGCTCCGGGCTGCCACAGGACCACAGCTTTGGACGCCACCGACACCTCATGGCGCTGGTTGGCACTGAGTTGTTCGACCTGTTGGGTCAACTCGGACAGCCGGGTCCGCAGTGCATCAACCTGATTGGTCAGTTCGATGATGCGCTTGATACCGGCCAGGTTGACGCCCTCGTCCTGCGACAGCCGCTGCACCTCGCGGAGCAGGTCGACGTCGCGCTCGGAGTATCGGCGCCCGCCACCGGAACTGCGCTGCGGGCTGACCAGCCCGAGCCGGTCGTATGTACGCAGAGTCTGCGCGTGCATACCGGCCAGCTCGGCGGCCACCGAGATCAAGAACGTGTGAGCTTCCTCTTTCCGCTGGCTCATATGTTGCCTGCCCATCCGGCCCGCGGATCGAAACCACTGGCCCGTTCGGCTTTCGCATACGTCTCCAGCGCCTCTGCCGCTTCACCTTCCAGGTTCGGCGGCACTGCGACCTTCACCGTGACCAGCAGGTCACCGTGGCCGCCGGAGCGCTTGGGTACCCCGCGCCCGCGCACCCGCAGGATCCGGCCGTCGGAGGTGCCCTTGGGCACCCGAACACCGACCTTGCCGTCCAGGGTGGGTACGGAAAGCGTTGTCCCCAGAGCCAATTCATGGAAGCTGACCGGAACACTGACGGTCAGGTCGTCGCCGTCACGTCCGAACACCTTGTCGGGCCGCACGTGCACGGTGACATAGAGGTCACCCGAGGGTGCACCTCGTAGCCCGGCCTCACCCTGGCCGGCCAGCCGGATGCGCTGACCGTCCTCGACACCCGGAGGGATCCGCACGTTGATCGTGCGGGTCCGGGTGGTGACGCCGGTGCCCTGACATTCGGCACACGGGTGCTCGATGATCGAACCGCTGCCCCGGCATTCGGTGCAGGGCTCGGAGAACCCGAACGCCCCCTGGTTGCGGTTGACCACCCCAGAGCCGTTGCAGTTCGGGCACACCTTGGGGCTGGTTCCCGGTCGCGCACCACTGCCGTGGCAGTTGGTACACGGTGCCGGGCTGGTCAGCCGCAGCGGCATGGCCACGCCCTTGGTGGCTTCCAAGAAGGACAGCTCGGTTTCGGTTTCCAGGTCGTTACCCCGGCGGGGCCGGCTCGGGCGTGGTTGCCCACCGCGCCCGAACAGCCCGCCGAAGAGGTCACCGATGTTGGCGCCGCCACTCTGCCCGGCAGCGTCGAACAGGTCTCCCAGGTTGAATTCGGCCCCATCGGAACCGAATCCACCACTGAAGTTCCCGCCGGTGTTGAACCTACGGCCACCGCCGGCGAACAACCGACGGGTCTCGTCATACTCCTTGCGCTTCGCGGGGTCCGACAGAACACTGTTCGCCTCGGAAACCGCCTTGAACCGCTCGGCCGCTCCCGCATCGGGATTACGGTCGGGATGCAGCTCGGAGGCCAGTTTCCGGTAGGCCTTCTTGATCTCGTCGGCGCTGGCGTCAGAGGAGACGCCGAGTTCCTTATAGAAGTCCTTCTCGACCCACTCGCGTTGGGCCATGCGTCACCTCCTTACCTCTTCTCTCTAGTCGGAATATCTAATTGTCTGATTCTGCGGCCTGATCGCCGGCGGCGTCAGCGTTATCCGCTGTCCCCGACGGGGAATCAGCCCCGGCTTCGTCCTCGGGCACCGTGTCGACCACACCGACGAGGGCGTGTCTGACCACCTGGTCACCGATCCGGTAGCCCCGGCGCATCACGGTCCCCACGACGGGGTGGGTGCCCTCGCCCTCGTGCTGCACGGCTTCGTGCAGTGACGGGTCGAACTCGTCGCCCTCGGCGCCGAACCCGGAAAGACCCTGCCCCTCAAGGGCACCGACGAGCTTGTCGGCAACCGACTTGAGCGGCCCGGATTCCAGGTCACCGTGGCTACGGGCCCGGTCCAAATCGTCGAGCACACCCAGTAACTGGGTGATGACGGTGGTCTTGGCCCGGTCTGCGGTGACCTGCTGATCGCGCAGTGACCGCTTGCGGTAGTTGTCGTATTCGGCCTTCACGCGTTGCAGCGTGGCCTTGAGCTCGGCAACCTCGTCGCTGTCGTTCGCCGGCGCACCGGCATCGGAGGCGGCGGGCGCCGACCCACCAGGGGCCGGCGCCTGCTCACGAACCTCACCGGTGTCGGGATCGATGCGCCGTTTGTCGGTGATGGTCACCGGCTCGTGCGAATCGTTCTCGGTCACTTGGTCTCCTGATCATCGTCGACAACCTCGGCGTCCACCACGTTGTCGTCCGCGGCACTCGAGGAGCCTCCACCGTCAGCACCCGAGGCCTGCTCGGCCTGGGTGGCCTCGTAGATCGCCTGACCCAGCCCCTGCGACTCGACGCCGAGCTTCTCCATGGCGTCCTTGATCGCGGAGATGTCGGAGCCTTCCAGCGCCGACTTCGCCTCGGCGATCGCGCCGTCGACCTTGGTCAGCGTCTCCTCGGGAACCTTGGAGCCACCCTCGGCCTCACGCTGTTCCTTGACGAACTTCTCCGTCTGGTAAACCAGCGACTCGGCCTGGTTGCGGACGTCGGCCTCTTCGCGACGCTTCTTGTCCTCGTCGGCGTGCGCCTCGGCATCCTTGATCATCCGGTCGATCTCTTCCTTGGACAGGCCGGAGCCTTCCTGGATCTTGATCGTGTTTTCCTTGCCGGTGCCCTTGTCCTTGGCCGTGACGTGCACGATGCCGTTGGCGTCGATGTCGAAGGTGACCTCGATCTGCGGCACGCCGCGGGGGGCCGGCGGGATACCGGTCAGCTCGAAGGAGCCGAGCAGCTTGTTGTGCGCAGCGATTTCACGCTCACCCTGGAAGACCTGGATTTGCACCGACGGCTGGTTGTCGTCAGCGGTGGTGAAGGTCTCCGACCGCTTGGTCGGGATGGTGGTGTTGCGCTCGATCAGCTTGGTCATCACGCCACCCTTGGTTTCGATACCGAGGGACAGCGGGGTGACGTCAAGCAGCAGAACGTCTTTCACCTCGCCCTTGAGCACGCCGGCCTGCAGCGCAGCGCCCACTGCGACGACCTCGTCGGGGTTGACGCCCTTGTTGGGCTCCTTGCCGCCGGTCATTTCCTTGACCAGGTCGGTGACGGCGGGCATACGAGTCGAGCCACCCACCAGCACCACGTGGTCGATCTCGCCGACCGAGATGCCGGCGTCCTTGATCACGGACTGGAACGGCTGACGGGTGCGGTCCAGCAGATCCTGCGTGATCTTCTGGAACTCGGCGCGGGTCAGCTGCTCGTCGAGGAACAGCGGGTTCTTGTCGGCGTCGACGGTGATGTAGGGCAGGTTGATCGAGGTGCTCTGCGAGGAGCTGAGTTCGATCTTGGCCTTCTCGGCGGCTTCACGCAGCCGCTGCATGGCCATCTTGTCCTTGGTCAGGTCGATGCCACTGGTGGCCTTGAACTTGTCGACCAGCCATTCGACGATCCGGTCGTCCCAGTCGTCTCCACCGAGGTGGTTGTCGCCGGAGGTGGCACGGACCTCGACGACACCGTCGCCGATCTCCAGCAGCGAGACGTCGAACGTGCCGCCACCGAGGTCGAAGACCAGGATGGTCTGTTCCTTGCTGCCCTTGTCCAGGCCGTAGGCCAGGGCGGCCGCAGTCGGCTCGTTGACGATGCGCAGCACGTTCATGCCGGCGATCTGTCCGGCTTCCTTCGTGGCCTGACGCTGAGCGTCGTTGAAGTACGCCGGCACGGTGATGACCGCGTCGGTGATGTCCTCACCGAGGTAGGCCTCGGCATCGCGCTTGAGCTTCATCAGCACACGCGCGCTGATCTCCTGCGCTGTGTAGTTCTTGCCGTCGATCTCGACGGTCCAATCGGTGCCCATATGGCGCTTGACCGAACGGATGGTCCTGTCGACGTTGGTGACTGCCTGGTTCTTGGCGGGCTGGCCGACCAGCACCTCACCGTTACGCGCGAACGCGACGACGGACGGGGTGGTCCGGGAGCCCTCAGAGTTTGCGACGACGACGGGGTCGCCGCCTTCCAGGACCGCCACGCATGAGTTGGTGGTCCCGAGGTCGATACCGACCGCACGAGCCATGGTGTTGCCTCCTGATAGAGATATAGGGTCTGAGCGGACTGCGCTCAAGCTTGCTCCGGGCGAGCATAGATTGTCAACCCAGACTTGAGTCACCCTCACTCAACTTGCTGTCGAAGACGTCAACGGCGTTTTCGGCGGATTTGTTCCCGGGTGGCGCTCAGCATTCGACGACGTTGACGGCGACGTTGACCGCCAGCCCACCCATGGACGTCTCCTTGTACTTGGCACTCATGTCCATTCCGGTGGCGCGCATCGTCTCGATCACCTGATCCAGGCTCACCCGGTGGGTGCCGTCGCCCCGCAGTGCCATGCGGGCCGCGTTGATCGCCTTACCCGCCGAGATGGCATTGCGTTCGATGCACGGGATCTGCACCAGGCCGCCGATCGGATCACAGGTCAGGCCGAGGCTGTGTTCCATGGCGATCTCGGCGGCGTTCTCGACCTGTTGCGGTGTGCCGCCCAGGATTTCGGCCAGACCTCCGGCAGCCATGGATGCCGCGGAGCCGACCTCACCTTGACACCCGACCTCAGCCCCCGAAATCGAGGCTCGCTCCTTGTACAGCGAACCGATGGCACCGGCGGTGAGAAGGAAGCGCACGGTCGCGTCGTCCGGATCCGCGAATCCTGCCGGGGTGTAGCGCAACGCATAGTGCAGGACCGCCGGAATGATCCCGGCCGCACCGTTGGTGGGCGCAGTCACGATCCGGCCGCCCGATGCGTTCTCCTCATTGACCGCGAGCGCGACCAGGTTCACCCAGTCCTCGGCGAAGGCCGGATCACGCTGCGGGTCTTCGGCATTGAGCCGGACGTACCAGTCCTTGGCGCGACGGCGGACCATCAGGTTGCCCGGCAGGTAGCCGTCCCTGGACATCCCGTTGGCCTGACACGAGTCCATGACCTCACGGATGCGCAGGAGACGGTCCCGCACCTCGGCTTCGCTTCGGGCCATGCATTCGTGGCGCATCATCGCCTGGCTCACCGACAGTCCGTCGCGCTCGGTCAGGGCGAGCAACTCGGCGGCGGTGTGGAAGGACCCGTCGGCGTCGCGTTCCGTCTCGCAGCGGTCCGCCTCGGATTCGGCGACCTCGGATTCGGAGACGACGAAACCGCCGCCGACCGAGAAGTAGGTCTCGCGGTGGACCGTGTCACCACCGGACGAGAGCGCCGTCAATGTCATCGCGTTCGGGTGCTGGGCGAGCCGGCGGCCCGGGTGCAGGTGCATGTCGGGTTCGGTCAGCGCGATGGCGGTCCGGCCCGCCAACAGGATCGTGCCCTGGCTGCGAATGGTCGCAAGGCGCCGTTCCATCTCGTCGGTCTCGATCGTCTCGGGCCGGTAACCCTCCAGACCCAGCAGAATCGCCTGCATCGTGCCGTGCCCGGCACCCGTCGCCGCCAGCGAGCCGAACAGGTCCACCGTGACCTCGGCGACCTGCTCGACCACATCGCGACCGACGAGTTCGTCGACGAACAAACCGGCTGCCCGCATCGGGCCGACCGTGTGTGAGCTCGACGGACCGATCCCGATCGAGAACAGATCGAACACACTGACCGCCATGAGATGACTCCAATTTCGGGCATCGCGGCTACGCGATGCATCGTGTGGTGACACCTCCCCGCTCTGTCCTGAAACCTGAGAGCTTCGGCGCATGGCGCCGTTTCCCCTTCGGTAAGCGCGGCGGATACGCACGCTGTTCTCCAGAGTTGCCTCGGCACTGCGGTATTGGGCCTGAGAGATTCCCGGAGAGGACTTGCACCTACGGCACCTCCGGACTCGGAGGTTCTCCCACAATGCGTCATCGACGTTTTGAATTGTGTAACGGATGCTACTCCCGGCCATGAGCGGCGCCTGTCGATCTGACTGGGTGCATTTTCCTGCGATCTGGATCCTTTGGAATACCTGCGCCCGGCGCGCGGTTACACCGTCCGTCCAACAAAACTAAACTGATCGTACAGTTCAGTTAGACACCGGAACAGGTGGTCAAAAACATGAGCGTTTGGTTCATCACCGGAGCATCCCGCGGATTCGGACTGCAGATCGCCCTCGACGCATTGGAGCGCGGTCATCAAGTAGTAGCGACCGCACGCGACGCGGCTGCCGTCACCGCAGCCCTCGGAGAGAACGACAGCGTGCTCGCAGTGGCCCTGGATGTCACCAACGAGGAGCAGGCGCAACAGGCGGCAAAGGCCGCCGTGGATCGTTTCGGCCGCATCGACGTCCTGATCAACAACGCGGGGCGCGGGCTGCTGGGCGCTGTCGAGGAGGCCACCGACGCCGAGGTACGGGCCGTCTACGAAACCAACGTGTTCGGGCTACTGACCGTCACCCGCGCGGTCATGCCGGTGCTGCGGGCACAACGGTCGGGCACCATCGTCAACATCTCCTCGGTCGGCGGATTCGTCGGCTCGCCGGGCTGGGGTGTGTATGCGTCCACCAAGTTCGCAGTCGAGGCCATCTCTGAGGCCCTCAACGCCGAACTGAAGCCGCTCGGCGTGCACGCCATGGTGGTCGAGCCCGGCTACTTCCGGACCGACTTCCTCGACTCTTCGAGCCTGCAGACCCAGCGCCACGTCATCGACGACTACGCCGACGGTCCCGCCGGACAGATGCGCGCCGCCGCCTCCGACCGCAACCACGATCAGCCGGGCGATCCGGTGAAGGCGGCCAGGGCCATCATCGATGTCGTCGAATCCGCACAGCCGCCGCTGCGTCTACTGCTGGGCAACGACACCATCGCGGCAGTCGAGGCCAAGATCGCCTATGTTCAAGCTGAGCTGGCCCAGTGGCGAAGTGTCTCGGAATCAACAGATTTCGACGATGTCGCCCAGGTCTGACGCGCCGACCGTCGGGACGGGCGATTTCGTCCGCCCCACCGGCGCGCGCAGCGACCGGATCCACGAGGCCATCCTGGTCGCGACTGCCGAACTGCTCGACGCGGGCGGATTTCCGGCAGCCACGATGGACGCGATCGCAGCGCGGTCCGGCGCCAGCAAGGCCACCCTCTACAAACACTGGCCATCGCGGACCGCCGTCGCGGCCGAGGCATTCGGAACCATGATGGCCGAAGCGCTGCCGTTACCCGACACCGGTAGCACTGCAGGGGATCTCACCGAGCAGATGGTTCGGGTCTCGGCGTTCTACGCGAGTTCGCGCGGTGACGTGTTCGCCCAATTGCTCGCCGCCTGCGTCGAGGATGCAACGGGCGCAACGTATTTCCGCGAGTACTTCCTGAGCGGCCGGCGTGCGGCCATCACCGAGTTGTGGCGGCGCGGGGTGGACCGCGGCAATGCAGACGCAGGTACCGCGATCGACGATGTGATCGACATTCTGTTCGGTCCGCTCATCTTCCGTCGGATGACCGGCCACTACTCGCTGACCGAGGAGCATGCCCGGCAACTGGCCGCGACCGCGTTGCGCGGATTGCTCCCCAACACCACCTCCTAGCTCACAAACCCCACCAACCACCTGCGACTTCGGCACCTCACCAGGTGACCAGGTACGGTGCCCACAGCTCGGGGACAGCGGTAGGTGGGGAGGCGATCGATCAGTGATGTCAGAGGAACTGTCGAAGAGGGGTCCGGACGACACGGTGTCCGATGACGTCCCGGTACGCCGCAAGAACATGCAGCGGCGGGCGTTCAGGTTCGCCACACCCGTCGGCGAGATCGCCATCGCGATCCGCACCCCGCGCAACGAGCGCCCGCTGCTGCCGAAGCGGTACGACCCCTTCGGCATCGCCGATCGCGCGCTCGACGCCGCCAAGACAAGCATGAAGCTGGCCGCCTGGGGCGAGGAACAACTGGCCACACTGGTGAAGAACCGGCTGGAGGCCATCGATTCGGCCGCCGCCCGACCGGTCACCGTCGCCACGCCGGAGGAGCCGACGCCCGAATCGCTCAACACCAAGATGGACCGCCTGCTCGACCGGGCCCTGGATCAGAGCACAGCGGGCAGTCAGGTGGAGTTGTACCACCGGCTGCTCGACCAGCTGGTGGCCGACGAAGCGCGGATCCTCGGCGCGCTCTCCGAAGGTGATGCCTCGCCGCTGGTCAACATCCACACCTGGACCCGATCGCGCACCCCCGGTCAAGCGGTGTTGGAGAACGCCTGCCTGATCGGCCGCACCGCCAATGTGGCGTTGCCCGCCATGGTCCCGCAGTACGTCGGTCATCTGCTGTCGCTGGGTCTGGTCGAGACGGGTCCGGAGGATCCCTCCCAGAAATCCGAGTACGAGGTGCTCCTGGCCGAGCCGATGGTGTTGCAGGCGGTCAAGAGCGGATCCCGCGGGCCGCTGGCCGCACGGGTGGAGAAGCTGACCCTGTCCCTGTCGGGGCTCGGGCGCGGTTTGTGGGAGTCCGCGGTGCTCCGGGACGGTTCGTGACCACGGTCCTTGCGATCCAGACGTGGCAGGAGATCAAGGCCGATTTCAACGTCAACTGGCTGATCTACCTGTCCATGCCGTTCGTCGCCGCGTTCGTCGGCTGGAGCACCAAGATCGTCGCGCTGGAGATGATCTACCGGCCGATGGAGTTCAAGGGCATCGGGCCGTTCGGCTGGCAGGGCATCGTGCCACGCCGGGCGGGAAAGGTGGGCTCGAAGACCATCGAGCTGCTCACCCAGAACCTCCTCAAGCCGGAAGAACTGCTCGAACGGGTCGACGCGAAGGAAGCCGTCAATGCGCTGCGTGAGCCGCTGACCCAGGTGGTCGACGAGATCTCCCGCGACCTCGCCGAGCAGATCCGACCCGGCCTGTGGGACTCGTTGCCCGATGCTGCGCGCAATGCCATTCAGGCCCGCATCCACGACCAGACCCCCAAGGTCGTGGAGAAGATGCTCAACGAGATGCGGGCGGACCTCAACCGGTTCGTCGACATCCAGTACCTGGCCGTCACGACACTGGTCCGCAACAAGGACAAGCTGAACAAGCTGATGCGCGGGCTCGGCGACAACGCCATGGCGTTCGTCCGGCGCAGCGGCATCTACTTCGGGCTCGTCATCGGTGTGGTCCAGATGATCGCGTGGGCGTTGTTCCAGAACCCTTGGATCATGCCGGCATTCGGCTTCGGCGTCGGTTTCATCAGCGACTACATCGCGCTGAACATGTTGTTCCGGCCCGTCCACCCGACGAAGTACCTCGGTTTCATCCCGTTCCAGGGGTTGCTGCACGCCCAGCGCGACATCATCACCAAGGACTACGCGCGGATCCTTGCCGAGGACCTATTCTCCCCCGAGATCCTGTTCGACGGTGTACTCCGCGGACCGGGTGCCGACAAATTGTTCTCGCTCGTCGGCAAGGAGGTCGAAGCCGCCATCGACGCACAGACCGGCATCGCGACCCCGCTCGTCAAGTTCGCGGTCGGCACGCAGCGCTACAACGCGTTCAAGGACAACCTGGTGCAGATGGTGCTCGAACGGCTCCCCACCACATTGGTCGACGCACAGGACTACGCCATGGGCGCCCTCGATCTCGAACAGACCATCATCGACAAGATGGGTCTGCTCACCCATGAGGAGTACGAGTCGATTCTGCGGCCGGTGTTCAAGGACGACGAGCCGACGATGATCGCCGTCGGTGCCGTTCTCGGTGGTGTGGTCGGCGAGATCCAGGTGCAGGTCATCGAACATTTCGGGCACGATCCCGAGGCCATCGCGCTGCGCACCTTCCTGCATCACTAGCCGTATGTACAGCACTCCGAATAATATGTACTCATGCCGGTGAAGAGAACAACGATCGAGCTTGACGAGGATCTCGTGAAGGCCGCGCAACGTGTGACGGGACAGACGGTCCGATCGACTGTCGAGGAAGGTCTGCGGAGATTGGTCGCGACTGCCGAGGAGGAACGCGAAGCGAGGCGCGCCCGGGTTACGACGCACCTGGACATCGCCCACAACGCGGTGGACGTAGACGTGCTGCAGACAGATGAGGCTTGGCGATGACGCTGTGGGTGCTGGACAAGAGTGCCCACGTTCGGCTCATGAACGGCACTTCACCGCCCCCGGAGATTGACCTGGCCGACCTCGCCATGTGCGCGATCGGCGAGTTGGAGTGGCTGCACTCGGCGAGGTCCGCGGCCGACTACGACCGGGAGTGGTCGTCGATACGAGAGATCTTTCCGGTGTTGTCGGCGCCGGCAGACATCTTCGACCGAGTGCGGCGGTTACAACGCGACCTTGCACACCATCACGGCATGTGGCATCGGACGGCACTTCCGGACCTGTTCATCGCCGAAACTGCGCTGTCACACAACGCAGGCGTTCTCCACCAGGACCGCGACTATGCGCGGATCTCCGAGGTTCGCCCCGAACTGTTGGAGCGCCAGCTCACCTGATACCTGAGCCGCACCCGCAGGTCTCGCCCACCCTCAGAGTCGGCACGAAACCATCGTCGACGCGCGGTGTATCGCCCAGTAGCCGGCCGAGAGCCTGACGGGCCAGCGCATCGACCGGCTGTTGCACTGTGGTGAGTCGCAGCCGTCCATAGTCGGCCGCGGCGCCGTCGAAGCCGACGACCCGGATGTCGTCGGGGATCCGCAGGCCCGCATCGGCGACCGCCCGGATCGTGGCCGCTGTCTGCCCGTAGGTCCCGACCACGAACGCCCCCGGCAGGGCGCCACCACGCAGAAACCTTGTGACCGCACGGTAGGCGCCGGACGGCGTGAGATCGGTGCGGACGTGCGGGAGGCTCTGGCCGACGACGGAGGCGACGCCCTCGAACCGCTGCTGCACGGTTTCCCGGTCGCCGTGACGAACATCGTCCGCAGTGACACCGCCGACGAACGCGACGTCGCGACAATCGTGGATGTCGAGCAGGTGTCGGGCGAGGAGTTCGCCGGCCTGGACGTGATCCACCCCGATGATGTCGGTGTCGATCGCGCCGCGGATGTTGTGCATCCACACCACGGGAATGCGTTCTCGCCGACAGAGATTCGCTGTGTGCGGGGCGTTCGCCGCGCCGACCACCAGCAGCCCGTCGACACCGACCTCAGCGAACGCGGTGGCGAACTCGAGCTCACGCTCGGGGTCGTATCCGGTGTTGCCGATGAGGGTCAGGTGATCGCGCGCCCGCGCTTCCACTTCGATCCGCCCCACGAACTCACCGAACAGGGGCAGCGTGAGGTCGGGAACCAGCAGTCCGATCTGCCGCCAGCGCCGCGGCCGACGCAACGCCCTGGCGCGGCCGTCCGGGCGGTAGTTCAGATCGTCGATCGCACGGATAACCTTGGCCCGCAATAACTCTGATACCGGCCGCGGCCCGTTGTTCAGAACGTAGCTCACCACCGCCGTCGAGGTGCCGGCGCGATTGGCCACATCGGCCAGGGTCGGACGTTTACCACTCACAACGGCTGGACCTTCCGCTCGTCGGTGACCACTCGAAAGAGTTTGAATCACCTCGATTGTGACGGTTCCGTCCAGGATTCGCCCGCCTACGCTAATCGATTAGAACCGTAACGAGGAGGACCCATGGTTGTAACCGGGCGTTGGTGGAGTAGCTGACATGGCATTCGTACGACTCAACGGAGTCAGCTACCTCGACCCCGAACTCGCCTACGACAGCTACGTCCTGTTCACCGGCGCCGACGGGGTCACCCGACTGATCGATCTCAATGGCACCGCGGTGCACGAGTGGCCGTATGCCGGTGTGCCACCGCGCATCCTGGACCCGGCGCTCAACGGCGGGCGTATCGGCGATGTCGGGGTGCAACTGTCCGACAGTGACGATGCCCGCGGCGGCATCTACGCCAACGGGACAGTCGGCCAACTCGACTGGGCCGGCGAGATCGTCTGGGAATGGGGTGCTCAGGCACCTGGCGGCGCTGCGCGACAGAACCACGACTGGGAGCTGCTGCCGAACGGCAATCGACTGATCCTGACGACGGTTCCCCGTGTCGTGCAAGGCCTCGGTGACCACACAGTGGGTGACCAGGGGCTCTACGAGGTGACACCTGAAGGCGAGCTCGTCTGGCAGTGGCTGGCCGGCGACCATCTCGACGAGTTCGGATTCTCCGATGCCGGCTGGGATGCCCTTCGGCAGACCGTCGCTCGCGACCCCGACGACCCCTGGGGCTATCTGGAAATGAACAGCGCCAAAACCCTTGGGCCAAACCGGTGGTACGTCGATGATCCGGACTCCGTCTTCCACCCCGACAACATCCTGATCAGCTTCCGCAAGGCCAACATCATCGCGTTGATCGACAAGTCGTCGGGATCGTTCGCCTGGAAGTTGGGTCCCTACCACGACGCCGAGTTCGGCGCCCAGCATCAGCGCATCAATGTGCACAAGGTGCCGCGACCGGTGGATCAGACCTCCGGTCAGCACAACCCGCACATGATCGCCGCGGGCCTTCCCGGCGCAGGCAACATCCTGGTGTTCGACAACCAGGGCGGGGCCGGATATCCCCCGGCGCCGCTGGGCATCTACGCGGGATCGCGGGTGCTCGAAATCGACCCCGCCACCAAGGAAATCGTGTGGCAGTACACCGCGGAGGACTCCGGCCTGCCGTCGTGGACCTTCTTCAGTTCGTTTGTCAGCAATGCGCAGCGCCTACCCAACGGCAACACCCTGATCACCGAGGGGATGCAGGGCCGGTTGTTCCAGGTCACCCCGGACGGAGATGTGGTGTGGGAGTACCACAGCCCCTACCAGGGTTACGGCGTGGCCGGCGAGCCCGAGGTCAAGCAGACCAGGGTGCCCGGGGTCGACCGGCTCACGCGGACGGCACTGGTATACCGGTCGCAGTCCGTCCCGTTCGACTGGATTCCCGAGGGCACGTTGCGCGCTCCGCTGGACGCCGTGGGACTTGAGCCGGGACGCGTTCCGTGACAGCCGGTTTGGCGGTGCGCGGAACCGCGGCGCGCGCGCCGCGGCACCCGTCCCCTGCCCGGCTGCGGTCGGCGTTCGCCCGGCTGGGCGTCCTCGGTTGGACACTCGCGGGGCTGGGGATCGCCGCGGCCCTGTGGTCGTTGATCGTGGCAATCGGAGGGTTCCCACGACAGCTGTTCCCGAGCGTGCCCGAGATCCTCACCGCCGGGCACACCCTGTGGGCCGAGGGCCTGCTGCTCGATGACATCGTCGCCAGTTTGCAAAGAGCAGCAGTCGGTTTCGCAATCGGCGCCGGCATCGGGATCATCGTGGCGGTGTTCACCGCCACCACCGCCGCGGGCCGCAACCTGCTGCAGCCGGTGCTGCGGGTGTTCTCACCGATCCCGACGATCGGTCTCGTGCCGCTGGCCATCCTGTGGTTCGGGCTGGGTGAGAACAGCAAGCTCCTGGTCATCGCCCTCGGAGTGTTCGTGCCGGTGTGGATCAACAGCCACTCCGGGTTGGCAAGCACCCCGGTCGACTATCTGAAGGCCGCCCGCTGCCTGGGTGCCGGCCGTTGGCAGACCCTTGCGCGAGTGGTGCTGCCCGAGGCCGCACCCGACATCGCGTCAGGTCTGCGGGTGGGTGCAGCGATGGCGTTTGTGCTCATCGTCGTGGCCGAGATGACCGGCACCACATCGGGTATCGGATACCGGATCTCGCAGGCGCAGCTGTTCTCACAGGCCGATCGGCTGATCTTCTGTCTGATCGTCCTCGGCATCGTCGGCGCCCTGTGTGACCTGCTGGTCGCCTCGGTGACGTCCCCGTTCACCCGCTGGGCCCACGAGGAGCGCTGAGATGGCCATCCAGACCCACGACCTCGTGGTGAGGTTCCCCGGCAAGCAGGAGCCGACCCTCAAAGGCATCTCCCTGACCATTCCCGAGGGATCCTTCTCCGTACTCGTCGGCGCCTCCGGCAGCGGCAAATCAACTCTGCTGCACTGCCTTGCCGGTCTCATCACGGCCACCACAGGCTCGGTGACCGACAACGGCGAGTCAGTCACCGCACCGCATCCCCGCCGCGGCGTCGCCTTCCAGCGCGACGTGCTGTTCCCGTGGATGACGGTCGCCGACAACATCGACTTCGCCCTGGCGGCCCGGCGGCTGTCAAAACGCGAGCGCCGGGGCAAGATTCACGAGCTTCTCGACTTGGTGGGCCTGCGTGACGAGGTGGCCGCACAACATCCCGGTGAGTTGTCCGGCGGCATGCGGCAGCGCGTCAGTATCGCCCGCGTGCTGGCCGGAGAGCCGACGGTGATGTTGATGGACGAACCGTTCGCGGCGCTCGACGCGCTGACCCGCCTACGCATGCAGGATCTGCTGATCGATCTGTGGACGCGGCTGAACCGCACGATCGTGTTCGTCACGCACGACATCGACGAGGCGATCCGGCTCGGCGACACCGTCAGCGTGTTACGCGACGGGCAGATCGTCGACCAGATCACCAACCCGCTGAGCCGTCCCCGCCCAGCCGATGCGCTCGCAGATCAGCCGGGCTACAGCGAGATCCGCAAAACCCTGCACCACCGGCTCGGCATCGACCACGTCGTGCACTGACCCTCTACCCCACAAAGGAACCCATCCGTGAAGACCCCTCTTCGGCGCATCGTCGCCGCAGCAGTTGCCGCTGCCGCGCTCTCCGTGGCAGGCACCGCCTGCAGCGACTCCGGTACCGCGAACGCCGATCAGCTCACCGTCGGGTTCGTCGTCGATCCGTCCTGGGCGCAGGTCCCGGTTGCCGCCGACACCGGCCTGTTCGGCAAGCACAACGTCAACGTCAAGGTGGTGAACTTTCAATCCGGTGTCGAGGCGCTGCAGGCCGCGGCGGCCGGGCAGGTCGACATCACCACTGCCGCCGACGTACCGACCTCGGCCGCACTGACCCGCACCCCTTCCCTGCGCGTGATCGCCGACGGATCTCGCTGGGAGGGCTCGCGTATCGTCGCCCGGCGCAGCGCCGGTATCAACACCGTTGCCGACCTGGCCGGCAAGTCCATCGGCACTCCGCTGGGCACCAGCGCTGCCTACTATGTGTCGAATGCCCTGGCGCAGAACAACATCAAGGCCGAGCTGGTCCAGGTCGCGCCGTCGGCGATCGTCACCGCCGCCACCCAACGCAACGTCGACGCGGTATCGATCTTCCAGCCCTACCAGGCGCAGACGATCAAGGCACTCGGGGACGACGCGGTGGCGCTGAGTGGTGGCACCTACAACCAGCACAGCCTGTTCGTCGCCACCGAATCCGCCGTCGCCACCAAGGGCAAGGCGATCACCGCCTTCCTGGCCGCACTCGGGGACGCCGGCACTGCCCTGTCCCAGCACGACAAGGCCGCCACCGACGCCGTGGCCAAAGCCACCCAACTGGACCCCGAGCTACTGGGCACCGTGCTCGACGAGTTCGACTTCACGCTCCAGCTGAATCCGGACCTGGCCGAGAAGCTGGCCGAACTCGGGACGTGGGCCAAAACTCAGAAGTCCATCGCTCCCGACACGCAACTGCCCAACTACGCAGAGTTACTCGACAACCAGTTCCTGCCGAAGCCTGCCTCGTAAGCGGCGGTACCCACACAATGGGAGCCATGTCGAGGAACCGCAGCCTACTTGGCGCAGTTGCCGTTGCCGCGATGGTGACCGGCTGTTCGCCGGCCACCGACCCCGGGCTGAAGTCCGGAGAGCTGCTCACCGCACGGCCGCTGACCACCGTCGCCGCGCTGCCAAGTGCTGAGACTCGGCTGATCACCTATGCCTCCGACGATTCGCACGGCCAGCCGATCGTGGTGTCGGGCACCGTGGCGGTCCCGAAGTCACCGCCGCCCGAGGGCGGCTGGCCGGTGATCAGCTGGGCCCACGGAACCACCGGCTACGCCGACACCTGTGCCCCGTCGGTGGACACCGCCGACGGCCTCGCCCACGATTACCTCGGACCGGTGACCACGATGCTGGACACCTGGGTGGCCCGCGGCTACGCCGTCGTCCAAACCGACTACCAGGGGCTGGGCACCCCCGGCGGGCATCCCTACATCGACGGCACCAGCGAGGCGAACGCGGTGACCGACATCGTCCGGGCCGCCCGCAAGCTCGACTCCCGCATCGGCACCGACTGGGTCACCATCGGCCACAGCCAGGGTGGACAGGCCGCGCTGTTCACCGCGCAGGACGGTGGACAGCGCGCACCCGAGCTCAAGCTGAGGGGGGCGGTGGCGATCGCCCCCGGCGGGGTGGGAATTGCCCAGGCGATCGACTTCGTGCGTTCCGGCCGACCCGAAGCCGATGCGGCACAAGCGTTTCTGCCGCTCCTGGTGCTCGGCGCCGCCGTGGTCGATCCGGCCGTCAAGCCGGATGAGGTCATCACCCCACAAGCACAGCAGTTGCTGACCGCGGGCCGCACCGCGTGCATAGCCCAGATCCGCGCCATTCCGCCGGTGCCGTCGGCACAGGTCTTCACGCCGGGTGCGGATGTCGGCCCGCTGCGGGATTACCTCGACCACCAGGACCCAACCCACCTCACCCCGCAGGTACCGATCATGATCGCGCAGGGCACCGCCGACACAGCGGTGACCCAACCCGGCGTCGACGCGCTCGCGAAGGCCATGTGCGGCAAGAACGTCGAAGTCGATTACCGGGTGTACGCCGGCCAGGACCACCGCGGGACGATCCCCGCTTCACTACGCGATGCGCAGGATTTCGTGGACGCGGTGATGTCCGGGAAACCGGCCAACGCCTGCCCACACTGACCCGAACGCCGCCTACGCCACCTGTGCCCGACGGTCGCGCCGTCGCAGCAGTGCCGTGCCGAACGCGCCGACCACCACCAGATCAGCAGCCACCCCGCTGCTGACCGTGGCCAGCAGCCAGCCGGCGACACCGGTCGCCAGTACGAACGGTGGCAGCCACTCGAATATCCGCGACCATGACGGCACCGGGTGCAACGCGTGGGCCGCGTCCTTGGCCCGGGCGTACTCGGGATAGAACTCGGTGACGGCCACCGCGAAGAACAGCGCGGCCAACTGCAGAATCCAGCCGGTCCAGAAATTGTCGGTACTGCCGTACAGCACGTCCCCGAGGCAGCCGACCGACGCCGAGAAGCCGAATGCCGCCGCCCACACCGCGGTCACCACCATGTGGGTGCGCTTGAACAGCGGCGTATCCCAAAGATCCGGCGGGGTGACGTCGCGCGCGTACGCCGTCGTGTACGGCCGGCCGATCATCAGGCTGACCAGGGCGAAAATCGCCAACGAGGCATTCGTGACCTCCCCCGACCACAGTTCCAGCCACGTCTTCTGCCCTCGGGAAGCCACCAGGCCGACAGCGGCCAGCACCACGAAGAAGGCCACTCCGAGCATCTCCAACACGTGGACCGGAATGTTGCGGCGACGGTCCAGTGCCAGCACCAGCAGCGAGAAACCGAGCGCGCCCCATACCGCGATCTCGTATCGCCCGGGACCGGCCAGAATCGCCATCAGCGCCCACGGCACGATCCCGGACAACGGAGAGTCCAGAAACGCGTCGAGGGCTTTGCCGAGCACGCGACGACGGTAGGTGACGCAGCTGGGAGATTCCCAAGACAGCAAAAGCCGGCCATCGGGAATCGTTGGGCGGACCATGGTCGCATGGCCTCCGACCTGGAAACCCGCGTCGACGAGATCGCTCCGGACATCTACCGGCTGTCCACCTGGATACCGGGGATCACCGAGCATGGCTTCACCTTCAATCAGTTCCTGCTGACCGGTTACGAACCGTTCCTGTTCCACACCGGTCAAAGGTTCCTGTTCCCCCAGGTGTCGGCGGCCATCGAGCGGGTCCTGCCGTTGACCCACTTGCGCTGGATCTCGTTCGGTCACCTGGAAGCCGACGAGTGCGGCGCGATGAATCTCTTCCTGGACGCCGCACCCCACGCCGAGGTGATTCACGGCCCGCTGGCCATCATGCTGTCGCTGACCGACATGTGTGATCGGCCGCCGGTAGCAGCGCCTTTGGACGGTCTGCACGACATCGGTGGGCACCGCCTGCGGTTCATCGCCACACCGCATGTGCCGCACAACTGGGAAGCCGGGCTGTGGTTCGACGAGACCACGTCGACACTGCTCGCCGGCGACTTGTTCACCCACACCGGACAATGTCCGGCGACCACCGAATCAGATTGCGTGGCACCCGCATTGGAGGCCGAAGGGCTCTTTCACGCCACCGGCCTGACCACGAATCTGACGCCCACGTTGATGCAGCTCGCCGAGCTGAACCCCACCACCTTGGCCCTGATGCACGGCTCGTCGTTCCGCGGTGACGGCGCCGGACAATTGCGGGCGCTCTCCGACGGTTACGCGGGGTTGTTCGGCGCGTCATAGCCCGTCGTCATCACGAGCGATGCGTAGCCTTGGCGGCGTGAAGGCGTGGCAGTCACTGAGCGCCCTGCTGGCCGCGGGTGTGCTGTTGTCGGGTTGCCAATCGAGCATCGAAGGCACTCCGGCCACCAGCCCGCAATCACCGACCGAACCGAGTTTCCCGACCGCACGCCCCACCCGGTCCAGCCCGGCGCCTCCGTCGAGCACCCCGGCCCCGTCGAGCACCTCGGCGTCCGCCCCACCGTCCGGCACCGAAACACTGCAGCCGCAGAACGGGTACGTGTTCATCGAGACCAAGTCCGGTAAGACCCGTTGCCAACTGTCCAAGCAGGAGGTCGGGTGCGAATCGGATTTCGCCGATACACCGGTGGTCGATGGGGACCACGCAAACGGGGTCAGGCTGACCGCCGACGGCAAGATCAAATGGGTGCTGGGCAATCTTGGCGACATTCCGGTGGTCACCCTCGACTACCGCAAATACAGCGCGGTGGGCTGGACCATCGATGCGGGTGAGGATGGCACGCGCATCAGCAACGACAGCACCGGGCACGGGATGACCATCGCTGTCCAGGGAGTGAAAACGTTCTAGAGCTTCTAGAGTCGTTTCATGAGTATCGCTCAGCGGGAACGTGCCGCACTGGTCGAATCCATGCGTGCCGCAGGCCCCGATGCGCCCACCCTGTGTGAGGGCTGGACCACCCGTGACCTGGCCGCGCATCTCGTGGTGCGGGAGCGTCGCCTCGACGCCGCGCCCGGCATCCTGGTGCCCCAGCTCGCCGGCTATACCGAGCGGGTTCAGCGCAAGGTGGCCGCAAACGACTGGGCAGACCTGGTCGACCAGATCGCCGCGGGCCCTCCCCTGTACTCCCCCTTCAAACTGCTCGATCCACTGGTCAACGTGGCCGAGATGTTCATCCACAACGAGGACGTCCGCCGCGCCCAACCAGGCTGGGAGCCAAGACCTCTCGATGACGCGACGGTATCCGCGCTGTCCCGCGGCATCGGCGCGATGGCCCGGATGACGATGGGTAAATCCCCCGCCCGGGTGAGCCTGACGACACCGCGAGGCAAGACGCTGGCCACCGTCGGCTCTGGCCCGGAAGTAACGGTGACCGGTGAGCCGGGCGAGTTGTTGATGTTCGCTGCCGGCCGCGAGCCGGCCCGGGTGGAGTTCTCCGGCGACGACGCTGCCGTGGCCGCGCTGCGTGCCGCCCGTCGCGGGCTGTAAAGCAGGCGCTCAGCAGCCGCACACTTGAGATCGCCGATAGGCTGGCGTCGTGGATTTCCGAGTGTTCGTCGAACCCCAGCAAGGCGCTACCTACTCCGATCAGCTCGCGGTGGCCCGCGCCGCCGAAGCGCTCGGTTACTCCGCATTTTTCCGATCCGACCACTACCTGGCGATGAGCGGTGACGGCCTGCCCGGGCCGACCGACTCGTGGGTGACGTTGGCCGGCATAGCGCGCGAGACCTCGACGATCCGGCTGGGCACCATGGTCACCTCGGCCACCTTCCGCCACCCAGGACCGCTGGCCATCTCGGTGGCACAGGTCGACGAGATGAGTGGTGGCCGTGTCGAATTGGGCCTGGGCGCGGGCTGGTTCGAAGCCGAGCACCAGGCGTACGCCATCCCGTTCCCGCCACTGGGCGAGCGTTTCGACCGGCTCGAAGAGCAGCTGCGCATCCTCACCGGAATGTGGAACACGCCCGTCGGCGAGACCTTCGATTTCGCGGGCAAGCACTACACCGTCGTCGACTCCCCTGCGCTGCCCAAGCCCGCGCAAGGCGCGAACCTGCCGATCGTCATCGGCGGGATGGGCGCCAAGCGCACGCCTTCGTTGGCCGCCGAGTTCGCCTCGGAGTTCAACATCCCGTTCGTGCCGCTGGACACCCTCAAAACCCAGTTCGCGCGGGTGGCCACTGCCGTCGCAGCGGCGGGGCGTCCGGCCGACGCATTGACCTACTCGGCGGCCTTCGTGCTGTGCGCCGGCAGCGACGAGTCGCAGCTCGCCACACGCGCCGCGGCGATCAACCGCGAGGTGGACGAGCTGCGCAGCAATTCGCCGCTGGTCGGCACGCCCGCCGAGATCGTCGACAAGCTGGGCCCGTTCCTGGAGGCCGGTGTACAGCGGGTCTACCTGCAAATGCTCGACCAGTCCGATCTGGATCACCTCGAGCTGTTCGCCGGCGATGTCATCCGTCAGCTGAGCTGACCGAAGCCCGGTCCGAGGCCGGGCATAGTATCGGTGCCCGTGACCGGTGACGACGATCAGGGGCAGCCTGCCGAGGCGCCCTGGCATCACTCGACGCCGGCTGTCGCAGGGGCCAGCGCGGCGGCCCTCGCCGTGATCGGCCTGGTGCTGTGGGCCGCGATCTCGCTGACGAGCTCCGGAGGGCCGGAGGACGCGCCGATCGATTTCGTGCCACCTACCTACACGTCGACGACGATGAAGACCTCCAAGTCCACCACGACCCGGACCACCACCAGCCGCCTTCCGGTGACCACCGAATTCGGTGTGCCTGGCGAGTCGGACACGACGACGACGTCGCCCTCGGAGACCTCCGAGACCTCGCCCACCACGTCGTCCGAGACCACCACCACGACGACAACAACGACCACGACGACGACGACGACCACCTCGTCAGGCGCCGGCTACGGCGAGTACCCCACGACGCACTATCGACCGCGCACCAACGTGACACGCACGCTGTATCCGCCGCCGGGCGGCTGAGCGCGCCTACCATCGGCGCGTGTCGAACTATTACGACGACGAGGAGCCGACGCAGTACGCGCCCAGCTACGGCGAGTACTCCGAGCCGCCCGCGCCGCCCACTCCCGAGGCCGTCCCCTGGTACCGCAAGCCCGCCGCACTGATCGGCATGGGCGCCACGGGCACAGTCATCGCAGCGCTGGTCATCTATGCCCTGGTGCAGCTGTTCTCGTCCGACTCCCCATCGACGACCACGACCACCACCACATCGACCACCACCACATCGGTCGCAACCACGGCGCCGGTGGTTCCGGCGCCGACGCACACCGTCACCGAGACGGTCGCGCCGACGACTACGGCCGAGGAAACCACCGCCACGACCACGACCACCGAGCCCACTACGACGACCGAGACCACGACCACCACCACTGCGCCGCCGACGACTACGACAACGGCCCCGCCGACGACGACAGGTCCGGCGCCCGCTGCCGGCGGGTAACACTCACTCCGCAGTTATCCACAGATCCTCGAAGTGCTCCTGGTCGCAGACGCGCCAGTCCACGAGTATCGAAACGTGGACGTCGACGATGTGCTCCGTCAACAGGACGGGGTGATTTCACGCCGGCAGGCTTTGGACGCGGGCCTGCGGGAGCACGAGATCCGGCGACTGCTCAGACGCAATGAGTGGGCGCGGGTCCACGTGGGCGTGTACGTCAACCACACCGGACCGCTGACGTGGTCGCAACGCGCTTGGGCCGCAGTTCTTTACGCTGCTCCGGCCGCGCTGTGCTTCGATTCTGCCCTTGGAGCCGACGCGTTGCCCATCCATGTCGCGGTCGCGCAACAGCGGGCGATATTGGCCGAACCGGCGGGGGTCCGCATTCACCACCTCGTGGACCTTCAGGAGCGGGTCCTTTGGAACGTCAGCCCACCGCGGATGCGTTACGACGAAGCCGCGCTCGACGTCGCGTGCCGCGCCGCGTCCGAACTCGATGCCATCGCGGTCCTCGCCAACGCCTGCCAATCGCGTCGAACCACCGCGCATCGGCTCCTGCAAGTGCTTGATTCTCGGGCACGGGTCCGCCGTCGCCGATGGTTACGCGCGGTGTTGGTCGATATCGCCGACGGCACATGTTCAGTTCTCGAGCATGGCTATCTCGTTCGCGTCGAGCGCCCGCATGGTCTGCCCAGGGCAACCCGGCAGAAGCGGGCCGCGTCATCCGTCGGGGTCTGCTATCGCGATGCCGAGTACGGAGAACAGCTCATCGTCGAGCTCGACGGCCGGATGTACCACGACTCGGCGACCAGGCGGGATGCGGACTTCGAGCGGGATCTCGACGCCGCCGTCGACGGCCGTTCGACGGTCAGGCTCTCCTACGGGCAGATCTTTGACCGGCCATGCCAGACCGCCGGCAAGATCGCTCAGGTGCTGCAGCGGCACGGGATCGCGGTGGCCGGCCACCCGTGTGGCCCGGGGTGTGGGTTCATTCGACTCGACCGGGCCGCATAGTCATCAAGATCGAGGATTCCAGTCACTATCAAGCAGTAAACCTCGGTTCAAGCGCGATTCAGGGTGCCGGCGCCTCGGAAGTGGGCGTGGGCTCAGGAGCATGCGTGGGCTCCGGCGTGGCAGTCGGCGACGGGCTTGGCTCCACAGTGGGCGAAGGCGTCGGCGACGGGCTCGGACTAGGCGAGGGCGAGGGCGAAGGCGATGGCTCAGATACCGGCGGCTTGAACGTCGGGATCGGCAACTGTGGCACCGGCAATTGCGGGATGGTCACAGGTGGAAACACCAACGGCGGCACCGGAATCGGTGGGAGCGCTGCAGGAGGCGCAGGCAGAGGCGCAGGAGCGGCCGGCCGCGGGAGGGGCGCCTGCGGCGCGGGAGCCACCCGTTGCGGGGCCGGACCCATCGGTGCGCTCTGCCGGCTCTGCACGAGCCGCGGCGCAGCCGCCGGCCGTGGCGAAGCGGCCTGCGCGGGTCCCGCCGACGCCGCGGGCCCTGGCCACGATGGATCGCGCACCACGACGGTCCGCGTGGGCGGTGCCGGTGCGGTTTGGGCCAACGGGGACTCGGCGGGAACAGTTTGGGGCGCCAACAACCCGGAGACCGCGGCGTCGAGCCGATCGGCCCGCGCCGACAGCACCATGCCGACCGTGCCGACGACGGCCAGGAACACCCCCGCGTAGGCCACCACTCCCCCGCGCCGGTACCAGGCAACGCGCGCCGGAGCGGGCGGTAACGGCGGCTCGGAGAACGCGAATTCCGGCCGGGCCGAATCCTCGGTCACCGATGCAGGAATGAACTCGGCGACTTCGGCGGCATCGTCAGACACCGACCAGGCCAGAGCGGACGCGGCGAGGGTGCCGGTGCCCGTGAGAGGAACCAATGCAGGAGCAACCGCCACCTGCGTGGAGGTCTCGTCGGCACCCCGACGCCCCAGCAGCGCGGCCCCGACGGCGGCGATCACCTGAGCTTGCGGCACGGTGGTGACGGGAAGGCGGAATGCCGATGAAAGCCGTTGGGTGACAAGTGGTATCCGTGCACCGCCGCCGACAGTGACCAACGCCGCCAGCTGCGCTGGATGAATACCGTTGCGGCGCAGCAGGTCCAGCAGGGCCTCGATCAATCCACCGAGCGGCTGGTCGACCACCGCGTCCAGTTCGGCGCGGGTGAGCCTGATCGCACCGCGGGGCCCGACGAGACTCGTTGCCCCCTCGTCGCTCAGCCGCTCCTTGGCGGCCCGACATTCGTCGCGCAGCCGGCCCAGTGCGGCCACCGCCGCGGTACCGGCGGGCTCGGCCTCCAGATTGCTCAGGACGCCGCGCAGCAATTCCTGATCGATCAGGTCACCGGAGAACTCGTCGTAGCGGATGCTCTGGCCGATGGTCCCGAACCCGGCGGCAGCGTCGGCCAAGGTCAGGCTGGTGCCGGAACCGCCGAAGTCGCAGAGGGCGACGACGCCTCGGGCGGGCAGGCCGGGATACGACTGGATGGCCGTCAACGCCGCGACCGAATCGGGAACCACCCGGACGCCGGGCAACGCGCCACGCACAGCCTCCAGAGCTCCGGCATTCCAGTGCGCGGGCACCGCGACCACCGTCGTGTCCGGACGATGCGCCGGGCTGACCTCACGGGTCAATGCCTCGACTGCGCCCGCCAAGAGTTGATCTGCACGATGCGTCGACCCGTCGGCGGCGACCAGCGGCACCGGGTCACCCACCCGTCCCACGAAATCGGTGAACACCAACCCGCCGCCGGCCGAAGGGGTGCCGACCACCGGCCCGCGATGCCCGGAGACGGTGAGCATCGCCCGCCGCACCAACGGCGTCTGGTCGGCGATCGCCACCAGATTGGTCGCCCCCACAGACAACCCCAGGCAATCACGCATACCTGTATGTCGACGGAGAGCCCGAATTCGTTAGTGGCGCGACGAGTACTCGGCGACCAATGCCTCGGCACTGCGCACTGCGGCCCGGCAGGCCCGCGTAGTAAATGGATCGTTGAGCGGGTGATCGGCCCGCCGCCGCCAGCGTTGCGCGGCTGCGAATGCGGCGCGAGGACCGTCGAACGGCGCGTCGGGTTGGAGTCCGAGCCGGCTGGCCGCGTCGGTGCCCGAGCCGCCGATGATGCGGCGCAGCGAGGCCATCTCGTCCTCGTTGAGCGTGGTGGGCCGGGAACGGAGCAGGCTGAGCAGCCGCAGCTCCTCGAACGCATGCGTGTCCGCCAGCAGTGGGTCGATGTCGGCGAGGATGTAGGGCGTCGCGTAGATCGGGTTTTGCTGCACGAACTGGCGTAGCGACAGCAGCGCCGTGTGCGCCTTGAGCAGCTCCGAGCGTTGGGCGAACTGCTGGTCGATGACATCGCGCAGGGCGACCAGACCACTGCGTTCCAGCAGCTCGTCGGCCAGGGCGACGGAGTCGGACACCCCCGCATGCATCACCGCGATCGAGATCCGGATACCGAACATGCCGAACCGGTCCAGCAGGGCCGCGCGGGTGGCCGCGTCCACCGGCAGTGAGCTGTCCTCGCGGACGAAGCGGTCCACCGAGAGCATGGCCTTCGTCAGTTGGGCGGGCTCGATGCCGGCGAGCTTCTGCAGCGCCACGAACTCGCTCTGCCGCAGGGTGCGGGCGGTCAGGGCGAGGAGTCCCGACACCGGGACGACGGCCTGACAGATCCCGGTCTTGTCCATCTCCTCGGTGAACCGCTTGGCGACATCCTTGGCCGACATCATGGCGTCGATGCGCCCGGCACCGATCTCGTCGGCCCGCGAGGCCACCCCGATGACGCCGAGTGCGCCTGAGGACCCGCCGACGAGCTCACCGATCTGCTTGAGCAGGGCGATGTCGGCGGCGTTGAGGGTGCGCAGCAGGAACACCACCGCGTCGACGCGCGGAACCCCGTCCTCGGGGACCAACAGCCGGTGGGTTCGCTGGGAGACGTCGCGCGACAACGATGAGGTGCCCGGGGTGTCGATGATCGTGGTGTCGATGAGCTCGGCAGCCGGCCACTCGACGTCGAGGTCGACGACGTCCTCGGGATTCAGCCCGGCGAAGCTGAAGGTGAGGCCCCGGTCATGCGGATCGCGCGCGATCGGCACATTGGCCCGCCGCCCGCCACGGTGGTTGGCGGTCACCTTCGGTGTGGGGCCGTGCCGGAACCACGTGACGATGCGGGTCGCCTCGGTGGCGTCGGTGGGCGCGATGTCCTCCCCGACCAGTGCGTTGACGAGCGTCGACTTGCCCGCCTTGAGCGTGCCGGCGAGCGCGATGCGGATCGGCTGGTTGAGCCGGCGCCCGATGCGGTCCAGCTCGTTGTGCACGTCGGGCCGATTTCGGTACGCCGGATCGCCCCGGTACGCCTTGATGGTGCCGCCCAGAATCGAGCGCACCTGATCGGCCGTGCTCACGCTGCGGAATCCAACCCTTCCAACCCGAAAACCACATCGAAACTAACTGTTGGAGCCTAGTGGGGCCTCTCTGGCCAAATTCTGTGCGTGCTGGACCACCTGGGTCAGGATGTTCTTCTGGCGCTCCAACTCCGTGACCCGGGCGTTGCGCTCGTTCTCCTCAACCTTGGCCGCCATCAGGGTGGCCTGCAGCGACTCGTTGAGCGAGCGGGTGGTCTGGTTGGCGATGCCGCGGTAGTGGTCGCGCAGTTGCCGTTGAATGCCCTTGAGCCGGTCCCGCGATTCCTTGCCGACGACGAAGGCGACGTCGTCGATGAACTTGCGCATGTTGGCCTTGGCCTCACCTCGGACCCGGAGCATGCGGTTCTCCATGTCCTCCTTGTACGCCTTGCGGCCCAGCACCAGACCGGCGCCCAGCGACAGCGGGTTGAACATGCCCAGCCCGGCGAACGAGGTGAGCATGCCGAACATCAGCACGCCGCCGTAGGAGCCGCGCATGCCGGTGATGACCTTGTGCCCGGCCTTGATCGGTTTTGCCTCCAGCCGGGCCAGCGATTTCATCTCGCCGAATCCGGCGCCCATGTCACGGGCGTCGATCTGTGGCAGCTGCACGGCCTCCAGACCGGCTTCGGTGAAGGTGCGGGCCACCTCCGCGGCCAGCGCCTCGGCACGCTGATAGGCCCAGACGAAGTTGTCGCCGACGGCGGTGGCGACCGCCTCCTCCAGCTCCGAGCCGATCTCGGCCCAGTGCAGGGTGGGGTCGCCGGTGTCGATCTCCTTCTCGGCGTGCTGGGTGATGTTGCGGAACCGGTGGCGCAGATCGTGGTCGACATCGGCAGTCAAGTCCGAGATGCCGTCGTTGAGCACCTGCTGCCACAACGCGGTCTGCTGCAGAGCATCCTGGGCTTCCTGCTTGCGCCGTTCCAGCTCGGCCGTCAGCCGCTCACGTTCGCCCGGATCGGTGAACGCGGCCAGCTCGGAATTCACCGCCAGCAGTAGATGCTCTGCAGCTGAATGAATTTCATCCACCACCTGATCGCGGATGCGGTCGCTCTCGCGCGTCAGCACCCGGTCGGACAGGAATTTCACGATGGCCGGGAAGTTCGATTCCTCGTTGAGTTCCTTGTCGTTGAGCTGGATCGCATGGCTGCGCAGCACACTGGAGACGGGAGTAACGGGGGTCGAAATACCAGCCCGTTGCAGGTGGGCGGTATTGGCACCGACGATCTCGCGCCAGTGCGGGTACAGGTCGGTCTTGGTCGCGACAATCGTTGCCACCGGGCAGATTTCGAGCGCCTGGCGGATGAAGGTCATTTCCGGTTCGGTGAATTCCTGGCTGGTGTCGCTGACCATCAGCAGCGCATCGGCGTCGGGCAGCAGGCCCAGGGTCGCCGAAAGGTGCGGCTGCCCAAGGCCTCCGACGCCCGGGGTGTCGACGAATGCCAACCCGCCTTTGAGCAAGGGGCTCGGGGCGGTCACCTCGACCCGTAAGACCTCACGGCCGCCGGCCTGCGGGGCGCGACGGAGGTCGTTGGTCACCTCGGAGGGCAGGATGTCGATCAGTTCGGGTTCGGCCCCGTCGGGCCGGGCCACCACCAGGCGCGCCGACGGCTGCTCACCGTAGGCGACGACGGTGGCCAGCACAGTGGACTCGTCGTCGCCGACGCGGGCCACCGGAATGTTGAGCAGCGAGTTCAGCAATTGGCTCTTGCCCTGCTTGAGCTGGCCCGCGATGACCACGCGGATCTGCGGGTCGCTGATGCGCATCTTCGCCAACCGCAGCCGCTCCACCAGGTCGCCGCGGTCATAGGTGGCAGCGATCGTGCTGGTGTGGTCGATGAGTTCGACGATCACCTTGACCGGTCGGACCGGCGTGCCCGCCGCCACCCCTGGCCTGGGGTCGTTGGGTTGCGTCATGGAAGTCCCTCCTGCATGCCGGGCTCAACGGTAGGCGTGCGAACGGGACGGGGGCCACCCGCGTAACGGATGGCCCCCGCCCCTGTGGGATCGGATCAGAAAGCGTCGAACCCGGTCTCGATCGGGTTGTGCGACGCGACATCGGTGTGGGACTGCGAGTCGTAGCTGTTGCCCGAGCCCAGCGCCGAGCTGGTGTCGTTGTGCGACCCGAAGGACGTGTCGTTGTGTGCCGCCGTGTCGTTGTTCGACGCGAACGCGGTGTCGTTGCCCGACCCGATGTTCGAGGTGTAGCTCGACGAGTTGTCTTCGACGCTGTGCGTCGATTCGGTCTGCACCGAGGTGTGCGTCGAGTTGTCCTGGGTGTTGCGGCTGCCGTAATCACCGTCGACCGTGGTCTGGTTGCCGCCGACCGCGTGGGTCGAGGCATCGGTCAGGATGATCGAGCCGGCGTTGCCGCCGTCGCCACCGGACGCACCGCCGCTGCCGATACCGATCAGGCTGTCGCCGCCGGACGCGCCGCCGCCGTGGCCGCCGCTCATGTCGACGTCCTTGATCACCGGACCGTCGTTACCGGACACCACGTCGCCGCCGGCGTGCTGCGAGCTGTCCTCGATGGCGTTGTCCTTGCCGACCGCGACGTGTGAGCCGGAGCCGGCCAAGATATCGCCGTTGTTCATGGTGTTGCCGTCGCCGAGTACGGCACCGTCACCGCTGACGATGTCGCCCTTGTTCTCGCCGTCGACCACCACGCCGCCGTTGGTGGCGGTGTTGGTGCTCTTGTCGCCGAGAGTGATGTCACCGAAGCCCAGGTTGAATGCACCCTGCTGGGCGTTGGCGCCGGCGTCCTGATTCGGGCTCATGATCGGCGTGTGGTTGTTGCTGGCGAAATCGGTGTCGTTGTGGCTCGCGAAGTCGGTGTTGTTGCGGCTGGCCACCTCCGGCGCGAACTGCGTCTGCGGGGAGAACGGCGAGGCGACCTGGTTCGCGAACTGGGCCGGCAGGCTGTGGTGGTCGGCGACCGCGCGCTGCAGGCCGAGCACCGGGTTTCCGCCACCGAGCAGGACGCCGGCCGGGGCGGCAGTGGCCGCCACGGCATGCAGCTGGGCTGCGGTCACGTTCGGGAGGCCGGCGTCGCGCAGGCTGCCGTCCGGATCGGCGATGAACGAAGCTGCCGAGGCGGGGCTACGGAACAGGTCCAGGATGAAGTCGATCAGAGAGGTCATTTCTCCAACCTTTCGAATGTTTCTGGGAGTCTCTGGTGAGTTCCCCCGCCGGGCTCTCCGGCGATCTGGAGACAACGTTATGGGTGCGCCGCGGCACCGGAAACGGGGTCGATTCCCCTCCCCGCAACACCCCCACCCGGGGTACAGGGGGCTGCCCCACTAGGGGCATAGGGGATATGTAGGGGCATGGGTGGGCATCCCCAACTCTATTGACGTTTGCGCAGCTAAACGCAATAAGCGCGCGACCACATGGGTCGCGCGCTTATCGGAGAGCTGGGTGCTTCAGTCGAAGATATCGAATCCGCCGGCCCCGTCGATGTGGTGCTGGTCATCGACGATCGGCTGCCCCCAATCGGGCGCCAGGGCCGGGTCGGTGACAGGCGCATCGTCGATCACGGGCTCGTTGAGCTGCAGTGATATGTCGTCGAGCGGCTGGTCGAGAAGCCCGGAGTCGCCGATGGCCGGTCCGGAGGCCACCACATGGTCCAGGGAGTCCGACTGGTCGATCACCTGGCTCGCCGTCGCATCCCAGGCATGGTTGGGCGCATCGACCGGCACGTGATCGCCGAAGGCGTCGAATGCCGCAGTGGCCGCGCCACTGGCCCAGACGTTGCCGCCCGGATCGGTGGCACCGAGGTCGCCGAACGAGCCGCCGGTGCCGGCCGTCGAGAGCGACTCCGACACGACCGGAATCAGATTGTTCACGTCCGCGCTGGTCACATCGGTCAAATGCGCATCGGCGATGGCCTGCGCCGGGTCGGCGGCATAGTGGGCAGCAGCGTCGGGGTCGCGTACGAGCGACATCACAAAGTCCAGCAATGTGTTCGCCATGCTCCACCTCCTCAACAGTTCGCTTCGAATGCTAGCCAGCTGTGAGGGCGCTGGGATCGGTGCCGAACCCACCCCTACCCACCCGCCATTAGGGGGGCGGGCATTAGGGGATTGACGCCACTAGGGGAACAATGCCGGGCCCTTGACGCCTCAGCAGTTAGGGTGAGGGTCGGCCGAGACAACAGGAGTGACGCCTGATGACTGACTCACTGGGGTTGTCGATCGGGATGACCAACCTGGTGGCAGCCCACGAAGGCCGCCAACCGGTGATCCGCCGATCGATCTTCACGTTGCACAACGACCGCGCACCGGACGTGGGCGAGTACACGGGCAGCGGACTGCCGCTGGCCGGCTTCGTGGAACGTGTCGGCGACCCCGTACCTCTCGTCGCTGCCGATGGATCCCAGCACCGCGGGGAACTGGTGCTGGCCGAGGCGCTGGACGTGATGGCCCGCACTGCCGGCGGCGGTGCGCCCGTGGTGATCGCGGTACCGGCGCACTGGGGCCCGAGCACCGTCGGCGCGTTGCGCGGCGCACTACGCAACAAGGCCGCGCTGTCGCCCGACGGCGTTCCGCCGGGCCTGGTGCCCGACTCGTTGACCGCGCTGGCGGCGCTGCAGGCCGATCCCGGGTTACCCGCCGACGGCGTCGTGGTGTTGTGCGATTTCGGTGGCAGCGGGACGAGCGTGACACTGGCCGACGCCGGTGCCGATTTCGCCACCATCGGACCGACTGTTCGCTATCCCGATTTCTCCGGCGACCAGATCGACCAGGCGTTGCTCAACCATGTGCTCAGCGGAGTGGCGACGGCCAACGATGCCGATCCGGCGGGTACCGCGGCGGTCGGTTCGCTGGCGAGACTGCGGGCCGAATGCCGGCAGGCCAAGGAGCGGTTGTCCGCCGACACCGCGACGGCGATTCCCACCGAACTGCCCGGGTTCAACTCCGATGTCAGGGTGACCCGCCCCGAACTAGAGCAACTCATGTCCGCGGCCCTGGCCGGTCTGTTGGATGCCGTTGAAGACACGTTGCAGCGCAACAACATTGCGCTGTCGAGTGTGAACGCGGTCGCCACCGTCGGCGGCGGAGCGGCGATCCCCCTGGTCACCCAGCGACTGTCCGAGCGGTTGCGAGCCCCGGTGGTGACCACCCAGCGACCCCAGCTCGATGCGGCGCTGGGCGCCGCTCTCGTCGCCGAACGAGTCATCGACGCCGCTGCGGCGACCGGCATGGCCCCAGAGGTGGCGGCCGCCGACGCTCCGACCGGGATGGCCCCGACCAGCCTCGGTCCGGCGGCCTGGGCGGCGGGAGCCACTGCGGCGCACCCGTCGGCCAACGGCGCCGACGGGGCGAACGTCGGTGCCCTGGCCTGGTCGCAGGATGATGCGCCCGGAAACGAACCGGTGCCCTATGCCGGCGGCGAATACGAAACAGCGCCGGGCACGACCGCGGCGCGGCCACCCGTCGAGTTCAGCCACGAAGAGGAGATGTTCGACGCCGGACCGGCGCCGCTGCCCTGGTACAAGCGCCCGGGGATCCTGTTCGGGGCGGCAGCCGCGGCCGTGCTGCTGGCCGCAGGCGGCCTCGCGGTGACGTTGACCAGCTCCGAGGGGGATTCCACCCCGGTCACCGAGACCAGCACCACCTATTCGATGGGGCCGTCCCCCGAGGGGCCGCCGCCCGAGCCGGTCACCACCGTGACCGAAGGGCCCGACGGAGTCAGAACCACCACGGTCATCGCGCCGCCACCCCCGCCGCCGGAGACGACGACGTCCGCGCCGGAGACCACCACCACGACGAGCCCGACCACGACCACCACAACAACGACGACCACCACGACAACGACGCCGCCGACCACGACAACGACCACCACGACGCAACCGCCGACGACCACAACGCAGCCCCCGACGACAACGAAGCCTCCGACCACCACCCAGCCGCCGGTGACCACCACTGCGGCGGCGGAGGCCCCAGGCGGCGGAGCCTAGGGCGACGCTGATGACCGCCCCGGCACCGGAACCCGTTCCGGAGCTCCCGTCGGCTGCCCGATCGGCGGTCGGTGCGGTACTGGCCAATCCCGCCGCGCCGGTCAAGCTGCTGCTGTCCGGCGGCATCGGAACCGGGAAGAGCACGGTGCTCGCCGAGATCCGCAGCGCATTGCGCGAGGCCGGCCGCACTGTGCTGACCCGTGCACCTCGTCCGGGCGATGCAGCCGAGGCGGCGTTCGTCATCGACGACGCAGACCAGCTGGGCGACACCGAGATCGACTGTCTTGCAGAGAAAGTCGCGGACCCTTCGGCGACTGTGGTGGTGGCCTGTGAACCGCTGACCCACCGCCCGCCGCTGCAGGCGTTGGCCACCGCGCTCGAGCGGGAAAACCCGGTGCTGCGGCTCGGGCCCATGACCGCAGACGAGGTGGGCCGGGTGCTGACCACGGCGCTGGGGTCGCCGGCCACGGTGGAAACCGTGCGATCGGTGCTCACTGCAACCGCGGGCCTGCCGTTTCTGTTGCGCGCAGCGGCGGACGCGGTCGAGGCGCCGGCCGAAGCGGCTCGGTTCGCTCTGCTGCAACGGTTGCGCCGGGTCGACGACGCCACTCGCGATGCGCTGCTGATCCTTTCGCTGAGCCACGATCTCGGCCCCGACGACGTGGCGGCGGCGCTGCGCCTGAGCGGCGCTGACGCGTCGGCACTGGTGGATCGGGCCCGCGCCGGCGGGTTGGTGGAACCGTCCCACGACCGGCGGTTCGTGCGGCTGGTGCATGAATCGCTCGCCCAGATCGCCGGTGCCGCCCGCCATCATGAGATCGAAACCTCCCTGCTCACTTCGCAAATCGAGCTGTCGACCTTGTCTGCCGACCTCGCGGTGCGCCTGGCCGAACACGGACTGCGTGATGACCGGCTGGCCGAGGCACTGGCCGAGCACGCCGCCCACAATCGCACCCGGCCGGCGCGGGCGGCCCGGCTCTACCGCGCCGCGGTCACGGCCGGGGCCGCCGCGGTGAGCACCCGGCTGGCCGACGCACTGGCGCTGGCCGGGGACTGCACCACCGCGGCGCGCATGGCCGATGAGCTGCTCGGCTCCGAGGACCCGTCCGAACGGGCCACCGCGGTCCGGGTGGCGGCCAGCGTCGCCATGCACGACGGCGGCGCAGCACAGGCCGCGGACCTCTTCCGCTGGCTCGGCCCGTACCCGGACACCTTGATCAGCTCAGCCGCCGCGACGTCCTTTCTCGCCGCCGGTGACGTCGATGCGGCGCGGGCGTCCTCGAGCACCGAGGTGGCCGGACCACCCACCTCGACGGCGAGGGCGGCACGCAGCCTGGCCGAAGGCCTGGTGCTGTCGCTGGATCAGCCGTTCGCGGTGACGGTGGCCCGGCTGGGGCAGGCTGTCACATCCGAATATCAGGCCGGCGGCGTCGCCCCCGACACCCCGGCGGCGCTGGTGACCCTGGCGGCGCTGCACGGCGGCGACTCGGTGCGGGCACGCAGTGTGATCAGCCGTGCGGTGCGGGCAGGCAGCGCCGGCGAGGAGGCGTTCAGCGCGGCCCGCCACCGCCTGCTGTTGGGGTGGGTGAAGATGCAGGACGGCCAGCTCGGCGCGGCCGGCGCGGACGCCGCCGAAGCTGGTGACGATCTGCACCGGAGAGACGCGTTGTGGGCCGCGGCGCTGCGTACCGCGATCGCCCGGCGCAGTGGGGACAGCGGCGCCGTCCAGAAGCACTGGTATGCCGCGGTGGAGGTGCTCGCCGAGTATTCGATCGACCTGTTCTCGCTGCTGCCGCTGGGTGAGTTGTGGGTGGCCGGCGCCAGGATGCGTCAGGTCGACCGACTGGAACACACGCTGTCGGAGGCGTGGGGCCTGCTTGAGGCGCTGGGCAATCCGGTGTTGTGGTCGGTGCCGCTGCACTGGGCCGGTGTGCACGCCGGAATCCTCGCCAACTCGCCCGGAGCCGTCGCCCCGCACGGGCAGGCGCTGACCGCAGCGGCCGCTCAGAGCGCCTTCGCCCGGGCGTTGGCCAATGCCGGGCGCACCTGGCTGCGGGTGCTGGCCAATCACGTCGACACCGACGAGGTCACCACTGCGGCCCGGGCCCTGTCTCAGTTCGGTCTGACGTGGGACGGCACCCGGCTGGCCAGCCAGGCCGCGTTGCAGACGCCGGATGCCCGGGTGTCCCAGGCGATGTTGCAACTGGCCCGCGACCTCAAGCAGGCCAGCGCGGTCGAGGACGTCGAAGTTGCTCCGGTAACCCCTCTAGGTGCCGCCCCTCAGGCGCCGGCTCCGTCGTCCACCAAATTGTCCGACCGCGAGCGCGAGGTGGCCGAACTGCTGCTGCTCGGAATGCCCTACCGCGATATCGGGAGTCAGTTGTTCATCTCGGCGAAGACAGTCGAGCATCACGTCGCCCGGATCCGGCGCCGTCTCGGTGCCGAGTCACGCACCGAAATGCTGTCGATGTTGCGGGCGATGCTGGCGCCCCAGGGCTGAGAGCTATACCACAGTGATCTCAAAGTTAGGCAAGCCTCGGTAGCGGTGAGAAACACCGAAATGTCACTATGAGCAGAAGGAAGCTAAGTTACCGACGGGTAACTATGCCCAAGTTACCCGTGGGTAACATCCGAATGGAGGCGTTTCTGTGGAGAGTCTCGAACACACCCTGGTTGTGTCGCGGCTGATTCTCGGTGTGCTCGCCACGCTCGTCGTGCTGGCGTTCGCCGGCAAGCGCGTGCTGTGGCTGACCAAGCTGATCAGCTCGGGGCAGAAGGTCGGTGACGAGCGTGGCCGCAAGGACCATCTCGTCCAGCGTTTCCTGAACCAGAACAAGGAAGTCTTCGCCCAGTCGAAGCTCCTGAAATGGTCGATCCCCGGCCTCGCGCACTTCTTCACCATGTGGGGCTTCTTCGTCCTCGCCACGGTGTACCTCGAGGCCTACGGGGTGCTGTTCAACCCTGAGTTCCACATCCCGCTGGTCGGCCGCTGGGCGGTGCTGGGCTTCCTGCAGGACTTCTTCGCCGTCGCCGTGCTGGCCGGCATCATCGTCTTCGCGATCATCCGCATCCGGAAGAACCCCGAGCAGCTGGGCCGCGAGTCCCGCTTCTACGGCTCGCACAACGGCGGCGCCTGGACGATCCTGATCATGATCTTCCTGGTCATCGCCACCTACGCGGTCTTCCGCGGCGCGGCCGTCAACGTGCTGGGCGAGAACTTCCCCTACCAGACGGGCGCTTTCTTCTCCGACGGCATGGCCGCCCTGCTGGCTCCGCTGGGCCACACCGCCAACGTCTGGCTGGAGACCATCGCATTGATGGCCCACCTGGGCGTCATGCTGGCCTTCCTGCTGATCGTGCTGCACTCCAAGCACCTGCACATCGGCCTTGCCCCGATCAACGTCACCTTCAAGCGTCTGCCCGACGGCCTCGGCCCGCTGCTGCCGATGGAATACAAGGGCGAGCAGATCGACTTCGAGGATCCCGCCGAGGATGCGGTGTTCGGCAAGGGCCGCATCGAGGACTTCAGCTGGAAAGCCAACCTCGACATGGCCACCTGTACCGAGTGCGGTCGCTGCCAGTCGCAGTGTCCGGCCTGGAACACAGGTAAGCCGCTGTCACCCAAGCTCGTGATCATGAACCTGCGCGACCACCTGTTCGCCAAGGCTCCCTACATCATCGAGGGCAAGCCGATGCCCGAAGAGGGCTCGGTCGATTTCGCCAAGCTGGGCGACAGTCTGCACGGGCACGGTGTGCCCGAAGACGGCTTCGCACGCATCGAAGGTTCCGGCCCCGAGCAGGCGCTGCGCCCGCTCGTCGGTACCGCCGAGCAGGGCGGCGTCATCGACCCGGATGTGCTGTGGTCCTGCACCAACTGTGGTGCGTGCGTCGAGCAGTGCCCGGTGGACATCGAGCACATCGACCACATCGTCGACATGCGTCGCTACCAGGTCATGGTCGAGTCGGAGTTCCCCGGCGAGCTCGGTGTGCTGTTCAAGAACCTGGAGACCAAGGGCAACCCCTGGGGCCAGAACGCCAAGGACCGCACCAACTGGATCGACGAGGTCGACTTCGACGTCCCGGTCTACGGACAGGATGTCGAAAGCTTCGACGGCTTCGAGTACCTGTTCTGGGTCGGCTGCGCCGGCGCCTACGAGGACCGGGCCAAGAAGACCACCAAGGCCGTCGCCGAGCTGCTGGCCGCCTCGGGCGTCAAGTTCCTGGTGCTGGGTACCGGTGAGACCTGTACCGGTGACTCGGCCCGCCGCTCCGGCAACGAGTTCCTGTTCCAGCAGCTGGCCGGGCAGAACGTCGAGACCATCAACGAGCTGTTCGAGGGCGTCGAGACCGTCGACCGCAAGATCATCGTGACCTGCCCGCACTGCTTCAACACGATCGGTCGCGAGTACCCGCAACTGGGTGCCAACTACACCGTCGTGCACCACACCCAGCTGCTCAACCGGCTGGTGCGGGACAAGAAGCTGGTGCCGGTCAAGTCCACCGGTGGGCCCGAGGTCACCTACCACGACCCGTGCTTCCTGGGTCGTCACAACAAGGTCTACGAGGCTCCGCGTGAGCTGGTAGAGGCCTCCGGCGTGACGCTGAAGGAAATGCCCCGCCACGCCGACCGCGGCCTGTGCTGTGGTGCCGGTGGCGCGCGGATGTGGATGGAAGAGCACATCGGAAAGCGCGTGAACGTGGAGCGCACCGAAGAGGCGATGGACACCGCCTCGACCATCGCGACCGGCTGCCCGTTCTGCCGCGTGATGATCACCGACGGTGTCGACGACGTGGCCGCTGCGCGCAACGTCGAAAAGGCCGAAGTGCTCGACGTGGCTCAGCTGCTGCTGAACTCGCTGGACACGAGCACCGTCACGCTGCCCGAAAAGGGCACGGCGGCAAAGGAATCCGAGAAGCGGGCCGAGGCTCGTGCCGCTGCCGAGGCCAAGGCCGAGGCCGCAGCACCGGTTGTCACCGAGGAAGCGCCCGCTGCCGAGGCTCCCACCGCGGAGGCACCTGCTGCACCCGCCGCGCCGGCGGCGCCGGTCAAGGGCCTGGGCATGGCCGGAGGCGCCAAGCGTCCCGGCGCCAAGAAGGCTGCAGCCCCGGCTGCGTCGGCAGCTCCCGCGGAGGCGCCCGCCGCCCCGGCGGCGCCGGTGAAGGGTCTGGGTATCGCCGGAGGCGCGAAGCGTCCGGGTGCCAAGAAGACTGCAGCTCCGGCAGCTCCGGCCGCCGAGGCTCCCGCTTCGGAAGCTCCGGCCGCTCCCGCGGCGCCGGTGAAGGGTCTGGGCATGGCGGCCGGCGCGAAGCGTCCGGGTGCCAAGAAGGCTGCGGCCCCGGCCGCAGCGGCTCCCGCGGCAGAGGCACCGGCTGCCGCTCCTGCGGCCGCCGAACCGGCCAAGCCGGAACCGCCGGTCGTGGGTCTGGGCATCGCCTCAGGTGCGCGCCGCCCGGGTGCCAAGAAGGCCGCTCCGGCGGCTCCCGCCCAGGCTGCACCTGCCGCCGCCGAACCGGCACCGGAACCGGCAGCCGAGAAGGCCGAAACGCCTTCCGAGCCCGCCAAGCCGGAACCCCCGGTGGTCGGGCTCGGCATGAAGGCGGGCGTCAAACGCCCCGGTAAGCGCTGAGCACGTCCCTGACGTACCGAACGGCCATCTCCGCAAGGAGGTGGCCGTTCGGCGTATCGGGGAGCGCGACGCGTGTCTCCGCCGGCATGTCCCTGCCCGACCACTGTGACGAGCGTGCAGCATATTGCGCCGTCCAGCGCGGATCAGTGAAAAATCCTGCACGCTCGTCACAGTGGACCTCAGGCAACATCGGGCCCGAAGCAGCTTCCGGCAGCGGTGCCGGTGGGCGTCAGCCTCCGCTGCCGCCGTAAGGCGGGGCCTTGACCGCAGGCGCCGCGACCGCGGGAGCGATCGTGCCGGTGTAGGTGACGGTCGTGGTTTCACCGAGGGTCATCGCTCCGCCCGAGACGACGGTCGCCGGGCCCTCCTGCTGCGCCCCGCCGAGGGTCGCAACGACGACGCCCATTGCGACGACGGCGCTCCCGCCGAGGACCGGGGCCAGGGTGCTGACCCGGAACATGCTGGTAATTCGTGCCATGTGATTGCCCATCGTGTCGAATGGTTGCCGACGCAAATACCCTTTGACCTGGGGAAATCGTCGGCCATTTGCGTTCCAGCCATGGTTGCGCAGGTTTTTGGCCGGCACGCGGCCACCCAAGCGGATCCACAGCGGTCTCGCATACGAATCCCAGGGACGCCCACATATGCCAGGTACCGGCAAATCGGCGGACTGTGGCGGTGGCCACCCACAAGATCGGCAAATTCCAAATTCGGTGGACGGTGATGAGACCATGGTGAGCGTGACTACCCATCAGTTGCCGTGGCAGACCGGTCAGCACCCGAAGCCGCGTACGTTTACCCAGTCCACGAAGCTGCAGGACGTCCTGTACGAGATCCGTGGACCGGTACACGAGCACGCCTCACGGCTGGAAGCTGAAGGGCACCGCATCCTCAAGCTCAACATCGGCAACCCCGCGCCGTTCGGCTTCGAGGCACCCGATGTGATCATGCGCGACATGATCCAAGCACTGCCGTATGCGCAGGGCTACTCCGATTCCAAGGGCATCGCCAGCGCCCGCCGCGCGGTGTTCACCAGGTACGAGCTGGTCGAGGGCTTCCCCAAGTTCGACATCGAAGACGTCTACCTGGGCAACGGTGTCTCCGAGCTCATCACGATGACGCTGCAGGCCCTGTTGGACAACGGCGACCAGGTGCTCATCCCGGCGCCCGACTACCCGTTGTGGACGGCATCGACCGCGCTGGCGGGCGGCACCCCGGTGCACTACATGTGCGACGAGACCCAGGGCTGGAATCCCGATGTCGCCGACATCGAGTCGAAGATCACCGAGCGCACCAAGGCGCTCGTGGTGATCAACCCGAACAACCCCACGGGTGCGGTGTACAGCCGCGAAACCCTGGAGCAGATGGTGGAGTTGGCGCGCAAGCATCAGCTCTTGCTGTTGGCCGACGAGATCTACGACAAGATCCTCTACGACGACGCCGAACACATCTCGCTGGCGACCCTGGCGCCCGACCTGCTGACCCTGACGTTCAACGGGCTGTCCAAGGCCTACCGGGTGGCGGGTTACCGCTCAGGCTGGCTGGTCATCACCGGGCCCAAGGAGCACGCGACCAGCTTCATCGAGGGCATCAGCCTGCTGTCGAATATGCGGCTGTGCCCGAATGTGCCTGCGCAGCATGCGATTCAGGTGGCCCTCGGTGGCCATCAGAGCATCGATGACCTGGTTCTGCCGGGCGGCCGGCTACTCGAGCAGCGCGACACCGCGTGGACCAAGCTCAACGAGATCCCCGGGGTGTCCTGTGTGAAGCCCTCCGGTGCGCTGTACGCGTTCCCCCGCCTGGATCCCGAGGTGCACGACATCCACGATGACGAGCAGCTGGTGCTCGATCTGTTGTTGCAGGAGAAGATCCTGCTGACCCAGGGCACGGGATTCAACTGGCCCACACCGGATCACCTGCGCATCGTCACCCTGCCGTGGGCCCGGGACCTGGCCCAGGCCATCGAGCGGCTCGGCAACTTCCTGGTGAGCTACCGCCAGTAGGCGCCAGGAACCCGACAGCCGCTCGCTCTACTCTGTCGGGGTGGCGCACACGCATTCCCACTCCCACTCGTTGGCCGGCCCGTCTCCGCTGGGTCCGCTGGCCGCCCGCATCGTCGTCGGCCTGTTGATCGCCATCGGGCTGGCGGTCATCGTCGGCGCCGGCGTGCTCTGGCCCAGCCATCAGAAGGTGGACATCCCGCTGCCCTTCCAGAACGCCGCGGGCGGGGCCGTCACCACCGAGGCCGGCCATGTCACATCCAGCACCCTGGCCGACTGCGGCAGCCCATCGGCGGGCGGCGTGTTGACGTCTGCACCGAGGCCTGCCGAGCCGGGCGGCGGCACGTGTGTGCAGAACCTGGTGGCCATCGATTCCGGCCCGAACCAGGGGGCCAAGACGCTGCTGGAGTTCACCACAGGTCCCGGGCAGCCGAATCTTGCTGCCGGGGACAGCATCCGGGTGAGCCGACAGGTCGACGAGGCCGGCACGACGACCTATGCGTTTTTCGACTACGAGCGCACCTGGCCCCTGATCGCCCTGGCCGCGGCGTTCACGGTGGTGATCGTGGCGGTGGCGCGGTGGCGCGGATTGCGCGCCATCGTCGGCATCGTGGTGGCCTTCGCGGTCCTGATGATCTTCCTGTTGCCCGCGCTGCGCGACGGCGCCCCCGCGATCCCGGTGTCACTGGTGGCCTCGGCAGCAATTCTGTACGCGGTGATCTATCTGGCCCACGGCGTGAGTCTGCGTACCAGCGCGGCCCTGCTCGGCACCCTGACCTCGCTACTGCTGGCGGCGATACTGTCCTGGGCGGCAATCGAATTGGCCCATCTGACGGGCTTGTCCGAAGACCAGAACAACGAGGTCGCGGCGTACATGGGCAACGTGTCCATCACCGGCTTGCTGCTGGCCGGGTTCATCATCGGCTCGCTCGGTGTGCTGAACGACGTGACCATCACCCAGGCCTCGGCGGTGTTCGAGCTCGCCGAGCACGGTGGGTCTCGGAGGTCGATCTTCGTCGGTGCGATGCGGGTGGGCAGTGACCACATCGCCAGCACGGTCTACACCCTGGTGCTGGCCTATGCCGGCAGTGCGATGCCGCTGCTGCTTTTGTTCAGCGTGGCCAACCGCTCACTGGGTGATGTGCTGACGGGTGAGAGCGTGGCGATCGAGATCGCCCGCTCCGCGGTGGGCGGCATCGCCTTGGCGCTGTCGGTCCCGTTGACGACGGGCATCGCCGCGGTGCTGGCGACACCGCGGGCCGGCAGGCAGACCAGCAGGCACTGACCCGACACGTTTGACTACCGTCGGCCGGGGTATTCGGCGACGGTGAGTCAGCCCAATCGTCACAGCAGTGTGGTCACGCTCGAAGTCGACGGAACCCGGCGCAGTCTGACCGTCGACAACCGCATGACGCTGCTCGACGCCCTGCGTGAGCGGCTCGGCGTCACAGCCCCGAAGAAGGGCTGCGACCACGGCCAGTGCGGCTCGTGCACCATCCTGCTCGACGGTCGCCGGGTGACCACCTGCCTGCTGCTGGCGGCAGCCGCCGACGGCGCGTCGGTCACCACGGCCGCCGGGCTCGAGCACGACGGTGAACTGCATCCGGTGGCCCAGGCGTTCTACGACGAAGACGGGTTCCAGTGCGGCTATTGCACACCAGGCCAGATATGTTCTGCGGTAGGCATGTTGGACGAAGCCAAGGCGGGTGCCCCGAGCTTCGTCACCGATGATCTCGAACTCCCACCGGCGCTGACCGATGACGAGATCCGCGAACGGATGAGTGGCAATCTGTGCCGGTGTGCGGCGTATCCGAACATCGTCGCGGCGATCGGGCTGGCGTCCACGCAATGAAACCGTTCGACTACCACCGCGCCACCAGCCCCGCCGAGGCGGTGGCGATGCTGACGGAGCACCCGCACGCCGCGTATCTCGCCGGTGGCACCAATCTGGTCGATCACATGAAGCTCGGCGTTGCGGAACCGGACCTGCTGGTCGATGTCAGCCGGCTCGATCTGGCGGAGACGGTGACCACGCCAGACGGCGGCGTGCGCATCGGTGCGAACGTCCGAAACAGCGATCTGGCCGCCAACCCGGTGATCCGCTCGCACTATCCGATGCTGGCGCGGGCCCTGCTGTCCGGTGCGTCAGGTCAATTGCGCAACGCTGCCACCACGGCCGGAAACCTGCTGCAGCGCACCCGGTGTGCCTACTTCCAAGATGTCACCACACCCTGCAACAAGCGGGTTCCCGGCAGCGGCTGCTCGGCGTTGGGCGGCTACGTCCGCTACCACGCGATCCTCGGGGCGTCCCCGCACTGCATCGCCGTGCACCCGTCGGACATGGCGGTGGCGATGTGCGCGCTGGACACGCAGGTGGTGATCGAGACCGGCGACGGGGAACGCCGGATACCGGTCGACGAGTTCTATCGCCTTCCGGGCGACCAACCGGACCGTGACACCGTGTTGGGGCACGGCGAGCTGATCACAGCGGTCGAGCTGCCCGCCGCGCCGGAAGGGGCGGCCTCGGATTACCGCAAGGTCCGTGATCGGGCGTCCTACGCGTTCGCGCTGGTGTCAGTAGCCGCCGAGCTGACTTTCACCTCGACGTTCCAGATCGGCTCGGCCCGCATCGCCTTGGGCGGTGTGGCGCACAAGCCGTGGCGGGCGCGGCGCGCCGAGCAGGTTCTCACCGGCGATCAACCCTCGGCGGAGACGTTCGCCGCGGCGGCCGACGCGGAGCTCAAGCAGGCCGAGCCGTTACCGGGCAACGAGTTCAAGGTTGCCCTGGCTCGCCGTACCTTGATCGCCCAGTTACGCATGCTGACCGAGCGGAGGCGGCCATGACCCTCGTCGAACCCCATGCCATCGGTCAGCCGCTGGCCCGCACCGATGGCCGGGCCAAGGTCACCGGAACCGCGCGCTACGCCTTCGAGCAGCAGGTCGAGCATCCGGCCTACCTGCATCCCATCCAGGCCACCATCGCACGTGGCCGCGTCGCGGCGATGGACACCACCGGAGCCCTCGCTCTCGACGGCGTACTCGACGTGTTGACCGTGTTCGACGCTCCCAGGCTCGCCGATACATCCGATGGCGAATTGGCGATCCTGCAGGACAACCAGGTGCACTTCCGCGGGCAGCTCATCGGTGGCGTCCTCGCCGAGACGGCCGAAATTGCCCGGGAGGCAAGCGCTCTGGTGCGAGTGGACTACGACGAGGAGTCGCACGACACGCAACTGTCCGCCGATCACCCCGGCCTGTACACCCCTGAGTCGGTCAATCCGTCGTTTCCTCCCGACACCGAACAGGGTGACGTCGACACGGCGCTGGCCACCGCCGAGGTGTCCGTCGATCAGACCTACCGCACGCCGATCGAGCACAACAATCCCATGGAGCCACACGCCTGTATCGCGCAGTGGGCGATACGCGACGGTCAACCCGCGGTGACTCTGTACGACTCCACCCAAGGTGTTCACGTCGTGCGCAAGACGCTGGCCCCACTGTTCGACCTGCAGCCCGAACAGCTGCGAGTGGTCGCCCCGCATGTGGGCGGCGGCTTCGGGTCCAAGGGAGCACCCCACGCCCACGATGTGCTGGCCGTGCTGGCTGCTCAGCGCTGCGACGGCCGCCCGGTGAAACTCGCATTGACCCGACAGCAGATGTTCTCACTCGTCGGCTACCGAACCCCCACCATTCAGCGGGTACGGCTGGGCGCCGACAAAGACGGCCGGCTCGTCGCCCTCGCCCACGAGGTGGTCGAACAGACCTCGGCGGTCAAGGAATTCGCCGAGCAGACGGGCGTGACGTCCCGCAAGATGTACGCCTGCCCGAACCGGCGCACGTCGCACCGGCTGGCCACGCTCGACGTTCCCGTTCCGTTCTGGATGCGGGCGCCGGGTGAGTGCCCGGGCACCTTCGCCGCCGAGGTGGCGATGGACGAACTCGCGGTGGCCTGCCATCTCGACCCGATCGAGCTGCGTGTCCGCAATGAACCCAAGGTGGATCCCGAAACGGGCAAGCCCTGGTCGGGGCGCCACCTGATCGAGTGCCTACGCGTCGGGGCTCAGCGCTTCGACTGGTCGCCGCGTGACCCGCGGCCTGCGAAATATCTTGCCGGCCATTGGTTTATCGGTACCGGGGTAGCCGCCGCGACCTATCCGGGCATGGCGATGGAGGGCAACACGGCCCGCATCACCCACATCGAGCAGGGCCGCTACACCGTGCAGATCGGTGCGGCCGACATCGGCACGGGCACCTGGACGGCGTTGACTCAGATCGCCGCCGATGCCCTGGATTGCGATGTTGCGGCGGTGGACCTGCAGATCGGGGACACGGATCTGCCGCAGGCTTCGGTGGCGGGCGGCTCGTCCGGCATCACCTCCTGGGGTTCGGCAATCGTGGCTGCCGCCAAGCAGTTTCGCCGCGAACACGGGGACCATCCACATATCGGTGTGACGGCTGAGGCGGAGGCACCGCAGAACCCCGACGCCGAGAAATTCACCGTGCAGTCGTTCGGCGCCCACTTCGTCGAGGCACACGTCAACTGCGACACCGGTGAGATCCGGATACCGCGGATGCTCGGGGTGTTCTCGGTGGGGCGTGCCATCAACGCGCGCACGCTGCGTTCCCAACTGATCGGCGGCATGTCCATGGGCTTGTCCATGGCGCTGCACGAGGAGAGCGTCCGTGACCCGCGCTTCGGGCATGTCGTCACGCAGGACCTCGCGTCGTACCACATCAGTGCGCACGCGGATGTTCCCGATGTCGACGCGATCTGGCTCGACGAGGTCGAGGAGCACCTGAATCCGATGGGCTCCCGCGGTGCGGGCGAGATCGGCATCGTCGGCGCCGCCGCGGCAGTGGTCAACGCCGTCTACCACGCCACCGGGGTGCGCGTCCGGGATCTGCCGGTCACTCTCGACAAGGTGCTCGCCGGCCTGCCCTGACGGCGTGTCAGCCCGCGAGGTCTTTTTCGGTGAGCTCGGTGGCCGCCAGGGCTGCGGCCAGGGTGTCGTGACGGAACGCCGACGTGACGTGGTCGTGCACCACCCGGAACGCCGCCGCGCCGGTGCGGGTGGTTCCGTCGGCCGCCATGATGGTCTGTTCGACGACGACCACGCCGTCGTGCACGAACATCCGCCCGGGCGTCACGGTGTCCCCGCCGGACGCGGCCCACTCACGCAGGGCGGCGTGCCCTTGGGCGGCACCGTTGGCGTCGCCCACCTCGATGTCATCGCTGGACAGCGCTATCAGGGTGTCGATGTCGTCCTCGTCCAGCGCGTCATGCCAGGCCAGAACCGTCGCGATCTCGGATGTGGTCATGAACGAAACCTACGCCTCTCAGAACGGTGTGCGGTCGAGCCAGGCGTCCCAGGTTGCGGTGTCGCCGAACACTTCCAGACCGAGGTCGGCAGCCGTGCCCCGGCGGGTGACCGCCATCAGTAGCTTGTGAGCCGGGCCCTTCAGCGCGACCGTGCCCTTGCCGTGACTGTGAGACCACCCGAGCCCGTCCTCGTCGTGCTCTACCGTCCACTCCCCCGTCGGCCCCAGGCCGTCGTCGGTCGCGTGCAGGTGGATGCTGGTGCCCAAAGCGAGCGGTACTCCGTGCCGTTTCTTGGCCATGCCGGTGGCGATCTCGAGCCATTCACTGACCGCGTCGGCGGCGAGATCGGCGGGTGGCACGAACTCGGTTCCCACGGCCAGTGCGGCGTCGGCGTGGTGTACCGCCGCCTCGTGAACGCGTCGCCGTACCCACCAACCCGCGGGTTTGGGGCCCAGGAAGGTCCACACCCTGGCGTCGGTGCCGATCTGGTCCACCGACTTGAGGACCTGGGCCGCACCCGCGTTGAGCCAGTCGATCGCGGCGTCCGGATCGTCGGGCGGCTTCCCTTCGTGGACCTCGCGGGGGTCGAGAGGTGAGACCCGGCGCTCGGAGATAATCTGTGCCGCCCAACGGTTTCCGCGCCCGACATGTCGGAACAGTTGCTTGAGCGTCCAGTCCGGGCACGTCGGCACCAGCGTCTCGGGATCGCTGGCGGCGATCAGTTCCCCGAAGCTCCGGGTCTGGTCGAGCAGAGCAGCTCGGAAGTCCACGTCACGAACCTACCGCTGTGCGTGCCTTTCCGAGTGTTATCGGCAGAGTCGACCAGCCGCGCAGGATCCGGGTGTCGCGGCGACTGCCTTCGCCGGCGGCCCGGGCGTCGGGGAAGCGATCGAAGAAGGTTTGCAGGCCTACCTGTCCTTCCGCCCTGGCCAGTGCCGCGCCGAGGCAGAAGTGCCGGCCGCCGGAGAACGACAGGTGCCGGCCCGCGTTGTCACGTTCGACGTCGAAACGGTGTGGGTCGGTGAAGACCGCGGGGTCGCGGTTGGCGCCCGCGAGATGCACGATGACGAGTTCCCCGGCCTGCACCGCGGTGCCGGCGACTTCGGTGTCGCGGAGGGCCACCCGCGCGCTCATCAGTACCGGGGAGTCGAGCCGCAGGATTTCCTCCACCGCGTTCGGCCACAGCTCGGGGCGGGCCGCCAGGGTCTGCAGGTGCTCAGGTTGGTCGAGCAGCATGCGGATTCCGTTGCCCAGCAGGTTGACCGTGGTCTCGAAGCCGGCCGCCAGCACCAGCCCGGCCAGCGCCCGCAGTTCCGACTCGTTGAGCGGTTCCCCGGCCGCTCCGGCATCGGAGGCCTGGATGATCTGGCTGAGCAGGTCATCGCCGGGATTGCGCCGCAGCCGGCGCAGGTGATCGGTCAGCCAGGTCTCGAATCCGTGGATGCCGGAGTTCACCTTCTGGTACTGCCGCCAGGTCAACCCGATGTCCAGGCTCGGGGCGCCTAGCTCACCGAAGCGCAGGATCTGGGGCCGGTCGGCGTCCGGTACGCCCAGGATGTCGCTGATCACCGCGACCGGCAGTTGGGCGCAGTACCGGTCCACGATGTCGACCACACCGCTGTCCATCGAGTCCAGCAGCTCGTTCGCGGTTTCCTCGACGCGTTCCCGGAGCCGGGCGACCGCGCGGGTGGTAAATACCGAGGAGACCAGCTTGCGGTAGCGGGTGTGATCTGGGGGTTCTGTCGCCAGCAGTGACGGCGGCAGCAGCGGGTGCAGCATCCCGGTGTCGGTCTTGTCGGCCACCCAGCGCAACGGTTTTGGCAGGTTGCCGCCCAGCCGCGACACCCGGAAGTCGTCGGAGCGCAGCAGGTCGGTGGCCACGTCGTGGTCGAACGTCATCAGGAGGGCGCGGCCACGCACCAGCGGTCCGCGACGGCGCATTTCGTCGGCGAACGGCGCCGGGTCGGCGCGCACCGCCGGGTCGGCGATCAACCGAGCCTGCGGATCGCCCCGACGCATGCCGACCGCAGAGATACCTCGTACCACCCCGTGCAGGGCCATCCACCGGATTCGTTCCCGCATGGCCCGAGCCTACGACCGCGGAATTTGTTCTACAAGTGTCAAACAGTGGCGACGGGGCGTCCCAGTGCGTACACCCGCCATCCGGCGTCCCGCCACCGCTCCGCATCCAGGCAATTGCGGCCGTCCACAACGACTTTGACCCGCACCGTGTCGGCCAGCTCGGCCGGGTCCAGGTCGACGAATTCGGCCCACTCGGTGAGCACCAGCACCGCGTCGGCCCGGTCGCAGGCTTCGATCACCGAGGTGGAGTAGTTCAGCGTCGGGAAAACCCGCTGTGAGTTGTCCATCGCCTTGGGGTCGTACACGTTTACCGCAGCCCCGTTCAGTTGCAGCATGCCGGCGACGTTGAGGGCAGGTGAATCGCGCACGTCGTCGGACTCGGGTTTGAATGCCGCGCCGAGGACGGCGATGTTGGCACCCAGCAGGGATCCACCGCAGGCCCGGGTGGTCAGTTCCACCATCGCGGTGCGACGACGCATGTTGATGCTGTCGACCTCGCGCAGGAAGGTCAGCGCGTGGTTTGCGCCGAGTTCGCCTGCACGGGCCATGAAAGCGCGGATGTCCTTCGGGAGGCAGCCACCGCCGAAACCCAGGCCCGCATTGAGGAACCGGCGCCCGATGCGTGGGTCGTAGCCCAGTGCGTCGGCCAGGAGGGTGACGTCAGCGCCGGCTGCTTCACACACTTCGGAGATCGCGTTGATGAACGAGATCTTGGTCGCCAGGAACGCGTTGGCCGACACCTTGACCAGTTCGGCAGTCTGCAGATCGGTGACGAGAAACGGCACGCCGTCCTCCATCAACGGGGCGTAGAGTTCGCGGACCGCTGCCTCCGCCCGAAGCGAATCGTGCTGCACCCCAACCACGATGCGGTCGGGGTGCAGGGTGTCGTGCACCGCGTAGCCTTCGCGGAGGAACTCCGGGTTCCAGGCCACCTCGACGTCGACCTCCGCGGGAGCCAGTGCCCGGGCCCGCTCAGCCAGGTCAGCGGCCGTGCCGACCGGAACGGTCGACTTGCCGACGATCACCGCGGACCGGCGCAGCCGCGGCACCAGGGTGTCGATGACGGCGTGCACGTGGCGTAGATCGGCGCTGTATTCGCCCTTCTTCTGCGGCGTACCGACGCCGAGAAAGTGCACATCGGCGAAATCGGCGGCCTCGTCATAGTCGGTGGTGAACCGCAGCCGCCCGGCAGAAAGGTTGTCGTTCAACACCTTGCGCAGGCCAGGTTCGTAGAACGGGATGTCACCGGCGGCCAGCTTGGCCACCTTGCCCGGGTCGATGTCGACCCCGATCACCTCGTGGCCGAGCTCGGCCATCCCCGCGGCATGTGTCGCGCCCAGATAGCCGGTACCGAATACGGTGCATCGCATACTGCCTGGATAGGCCGCAAGTATGAGCTAGCCGCTACGTGACACTGAGCGGCAGGCCAACGTCAGGTGACGGTTTCAGTGCCCGCCAAATGACGGGAAGGGCCACAGCCCACCGCCGTCACTGCCACCGCGCGAACCCCCGGACCGACCGGGGTTCCAATCGCCGGATCCCGAACCACCCGGGTTCCAGTCACCCGAGCCACTTGAACGACCGGGATTCCAGTCGCCCGAGCCCCGGCCGGGATTCCAATCGCCCGACCCGCGGCCCGGGTTCCAGCCTGAGCTCGGACCCGAGTCATCCGAACCTGAGCCCGGCCACTGCGGGGTTTCGGGTTCGTGGCGCGACGGGGGCTCCCACGGCCGCTGACGCTGCGGCGGATCCCACGGGGGACGGAAGATGTTCGGCAGTCGCGGTGCAGGCGGCAGCACGACCAGCGGCGGGATGTAGGGCGCCGGCGGGTTGTAGATCGGCGCCGGTGGGGGCGGTGCCACGGGAATCGGAGCGGGTGCTTCGGGGGCCGGAGCCGGAGCCTCGGGCGCCGGCGGCGGGGCCGCGGCGGGCTGCTCGACGTAGACCGTGCGCGGCGGTGCCTGCGGTGCGGGCGCCGGGGCCTCCTGGACCACCGGGATCGGCGCCTTGATGGTCTCTGGCGGCGGGGCTGGTGGCGGCGGTACCTGCGCTTGGGGCGGCGGCGCCGGGGCGGGGAGCTTGGCCGGGGCGCTGGGCGCCACGGCGCCCTGCGCCGGAGACGGGCGTTGATCGACCGTCGGCCGGATGCTCACGGCCAGCGAAATAACCAGCGCCACAACGCCAACCACGAACACCGACGTCAACGCGGAACCGACGAGCAGGAACGGTTTGCGCTCCTCTTCCATCGGCATCTCGTCGCCGACGAGTTCCACGCCGTCGAGCGGCGCATCGCCCAGCGGTGCCATCGCGGTGGCCAGACCGGCCAATGCGTAGGCGCTGCCCGCGGTGGTGCCGTCGGGATCCTGCGAATAAGCCAGCCCGACCGTGGTCGCTTCGAACGCGGGCGCGGTGGCCGAGGCCAGCGCTGCGCCGCGGGCCAGCGCCATCTCCGGCTCGTCTGGTGCGCTGACCGGCAGTGACACCAGGTTCTCCAGATGCGCCTTCACCGAGGCGACGTCCACACCGGAGCCCAGGACGAACATGCCGTCAGGCGCGGAATCGGAAGCTTCGACCGCCGCAGCCATATCGGTGAGCACGGCCATGGCGTCGGTGGTGTGCAGAGACTGCGCCAGCACCTTGACCACCGAACCGTCGTCGGTCTTCACCACCGACAGCGTCGCCGCATCACGGTCGATGAACAGCAGCGCCGTGGTGTCGTAGCCGACCGCGCGACCGACCGCCTGGGCCAGTGCCGCGGCGGCGTGGCTTTCGGAGACCAGCATGACGTCGTCGATGCCGTGCGCGGACAGTGCGTCGCGCAGAGCGGCCGCGTCCGAATGGTCCGTCCAGGTGACGCCGATCGACTTCAGATGATGCCCACCCGTGGTGGCGCTCTCCTGGGTTCCGAGGATGGCCGCGACCACCTGATCGGACGTACTGATGGTTGCCGAATCATCACCGGCGGTGACATCGAAGACGTCGTGATCGACGGTAACTCCGTCTGCCTTCTCCCCCTCGACCAGCACCATGCGGACTGTCGTAGGTGCCATCGCCACACCCAATACGATGTCCACCGAGCCCTCCAATGTGTTTGCTGCACTGCCTTTGTCGCCATTGCGCACACATTCCGCACGAACCGACAACTAGAACCTTTTTCGGTGTAACCAGCTTGATCGTTACACCCGTGCGCATTAGCTACAGCGCTGAGATTCTGGTCGGACCGCGACGGTGTGGTGCACGCCGGCGCCGGTTAGTTAGACCCTACTCGGCATTACGACAAAGAGCGCCGCCCGGTTCATCCCGCGCTGTCTTCCTCGGCCGGATCCGGGCGCTGCGTCAGGCTCCCGGGCTGGCCCAGCTGCCCGAGCGTCCCGCCGAACAATCCAGGTCGGCGGGCAGGCAGATGGCCGTGCACACCCTCGGCGTACGCGGTTTCGGCGTGCTGGGTGAAGTCGACGCCGGTGGTCTCATCCTCGGGGCTGAGGCGGAATCCCATGAACCGGTCGATGGCCTTGGCGAGCAGGTAGGACATCGTGAAGGCGTAGGCCGCCACCACGACCGCACCGAGCAGCTGCTTGCCCAGCTGCGTCAGCCCGCCGCCATAGAAGAGGCCCTGCGGACCTTGGGTCATGACCTCGGTGGCCAGGAATCCGATCAGCAGGACGCCGACCACGCCGCCGACGAAGTGCACGCCGACCACGTCGAGCGAGTCGTCGTAGCCGAACCGGAACTTCAGGCCGATCGCAAAGGAACACACCACACCGGCGGCCAGGCCCACCACGACCGCGCCAAGGGTGTTGACGGTGCCGCACGACGGGGTGATCGCCACCAGACCGGCCACGACACCGGAGGCCGCGCCGAACGTGGTCGGCTTGCCGTCGCGGACCTGCTCGACCGTCAGCCAGCCGAGCATGCCCAGGCAACCGGCCACCAGGGTGTTGAGGAAGATCGCGGCAGCGGTGCCGTTGGCGGCCAGCGCCGAGCCGGCGTTGAACCCGAACCAGCCGAACCACAGCAGACCGACACCGAGCAGCACGAAGGGCAGGTTGTGCGGGCGCATCGCGTCCTGTTTGAAGCCGATGCGGGGGCCGAGCACCAGGGCCAGTGCCAGGGCCGACGAGCCGGAGACGATTTCGACGACGAGGCCGCCGGCGTAGTCCAGCACGCCGAGCCCGGCCAGCCAGCCGCCCGGGCCCCAGACCCAGTGGGCGACGACGGCGTACACCGCGACCGCCCAGAGCGGGACGAACACCATCCAGGCGGCGAACTTCGCCCGGTCCGCGATGGCCCCGCTGACCAGGGCGGCAGTGATGATGGCGAAGGTCAGCTGGAACGTGGCGAACAGCAGTTCGGGTACCGAGCCGTGGGCGGTGCTGGGCGTGATGCCGAGCATGCCGAAGTGCTGCAGGCCGCCGATCAGGCCGCCGCCCGCGTCGTCGGAGAACGCCAGGGTGTAGCCGACCAGCAGCCAGGCCACCGTGACCAGCGGGATCGAGATGAAGCTCATCATGATCATGTTGAGCACGCCGGTGGTGCGGACCATGCCGCCGTAGAAGATGGCGAGGCCGGGGGTCATCAACAGGACCAGCGCGGTGCTGGCGAGCAGCCAGGCAGTGGCGGCCGGATCGATCTCGTGCACGTCGGGCTCCTTCGGTCCCGACGAGAATCTCCGGCGCGCGTTTCAGGTGCGCGGCGGGCGTGTTTCAGCCGTGTTTCGTGTTGCGGTGTGGTTACTGAAAGTTCACCGGATTTGCGCGGATGACGCTGGTGTCGCCGCTGGTGTCGCCGCTGGTGTCGCCGCTTTCTGCACCAGGGCTATTGATCGACAATTTCCACAGCCCAGGCGTAGAAATCGGTGCAGGCGTGGCTCGTCACCCCTCGCCCACTTCTACGCCAGGGCTGCGATCGGCGATTTCCGCAACCCACACGTAGAAATCGGTGCAGGCGCGCTGCCTAGGACTTGATGAAGTTCAAATGTGAGCGCGACGGCGTCGGGCCACGCTGACCCTGATATTTCGAGCCGACCTTGTCGCTGCCGTACGGGTGCTCGGCCGGACTGGTCAGCCGCAGCAGGCACAGCTGGCCGATCTTCATGCCGGGCCACAGCGTGATCGGCAGGTTGGCGACGTTGGACAGCTCCAGGGTGATGTGGCCAGAGAAGCCGGGGTCGATGAACCCCGCCGTCGAGTGCGTCAACAATCCGAGGCGCCCCAGCGAGGACTTTCCTTCGAGACGTCCGGCCAGGTCGTCGGGCAGCGTGCACACCTCGAGCGTGGAGCCGAGCACGAACTCGCCGGGGTGCAGCACGAACGGCTCCCCCTCGGTCGGTTCGACCAGCGTGGTCAGCTCGTCCTGCTGTTTGGCCGGGTCGATATGCGTGTAGCGGGTGTTGTTGAACACCCGGAACAGGCTGTCCAGGCGGACATCGACGCTCGACGGCTGCACCAGGGCATCGTCGAACGGCTCGATGGCCAGGCGTTTCGCGGTGATCTCGGCCCGGATGTCCCTATCGGAGAGCAGCACCCGACGAGCGTATCGGTTACCGACGGACCACCTGCGGCAACGGTGGCGCGACGCCGTCGTCATACGGCGTCGCCAAGGTTTTCTGAGCCGCCCGCCCAGCCAGAGGCTCCACCTTGCGTACCACGGCGTGGATCGGCGGCTCTGGCGGCGAGACCGGCGCAGTGTGTTCGGCCGGGGTCGACGCCTGCGACGGGTGGCTGCCGTCGTGCCCATTAACAGTGATCGCCAGGAACACCGACCCCGCCACAATCAGCACCGCTGTCGTCACGATCATGGCCAAGGTGCGCATCAGTGGGTCGCGCTTGGGCGCCGACGCCGCCTCGTCCCGAACGTCGGCGCTGGCAAGCAGCGCACCACGCGCCAGGAGGAGGGCTGCATCGTCACCGAGCACGACGGGGCGCGCCATCACTGAATTCGTTTCCTCGACAAGGCTTTCCGCGTTCGGGGCCGATCCCGCGATGGCAACTTCGGCGATCGGCTCGGGGAAGCTCTCGCACATGCCACGCAGCGCCAGCAGCGCGGTGGGCTGATCGGGTCCGTCCAAGCGGCGGCTACGGAATCGGCGTGTGCCGTCCTCACCTTCGGCCCCGATCACCGCAAGCATGGTCGCGTCGGGTTCCACCACGCACATCGCGATGGAATCGCAGTCAGCGATCTGGACGGTGTATTCGGCGGCGGCTTCGAATGCGTCGGCCGTGGAGACCGCCACCACCTTGGCGATACCCAGCTCCTCAAGGTCACCCAGGACCAGTTTGGCCTCACCGGCCACCGCATCGGTCCAGGTCAGCGCGACGCGCGTGACGGTGTGCCCATTGGCCGGCGCGGCGGCGCGGCTGTCGATCACCGCGTTGACGACGTGCTCGCGGAAGGTCGGATGCTCGACGCCGATGTGAGCTTCCGTGTCGAACGAGTCGTGGTCGATTACCGCGCCGTCGCCGTGGCTGCCCTCCACCAGGAGCAGCTGGGCGTCGCGCGAGGTCATGGCAATACCGATAGCAACATCCATGGGTAAAACCCCTCGGTTGGTTCGGTCCGATCTGCGGGCCTGTTCGCTCCATTCAGCGCCGGATGGAGCCCGTGACACCCACGGTAGAGCGGGCGCCTGAGAACGACAGCCCGATGTTTTACGTGACTCTCAGGGTCGGGCGTGAACAGCAATCATGTTCTGGGGTCATATGTTTCGCCACACGCTCCGTGGCCTCGGGTCCGCACTGGGCAGCCGTGCGTCGGGCGTGTCACCAACCTTCGCCAGTTCTCGACCATCACTCGGTGGACACCGGCGTCAATTTCTTAGACTCGCCGAGACGATATCCGCCCGGCTTACCCACGACCCGGGCCGTATTGCTATCCTTCGTCAGCACCATGCCGATGTAGTTCAATGGCAGAACATCAGCTTCCCAAGCTGAATACGCGGGTTCGATTCCCGTCATCGGCTCCATACATTCAGGTCAGCGCCGTATAGCGATTTGCCGGCTAACTCGAATCGGCGGACCAGTGATCACCCGCTGCACATAGTGGCATTCGGTGCTCCGAGCTGCGCGTGACCGAGCTGGTGTCGCGCGGCCTCGACGCCGAGCCATGCCCGACAACAGTTCCGGTAGACGTCGGAAGCTGTGCGGTGTCACCCATTTGAGGCGTTCGCGACGGGCGAGTGCTTCCCGCAGCGACGACCGGTCACTCCTCCAGCTCACCTGGCAAATCTGGCGCGCGATCATCGGAAACGACGTCGACCACACGAGTAGCATTACTACTTGTCGGGGACCATCAGCCGGAGGTACCGATCATGTTCGACTCGAAACGCTCGCTCGTCGTTACTGCCGCAGCAATACTGACGCTGGGCTTCAGCACCGCCGTCGCCAATGCCGACCCGCCAGCACCCGGCTCCGCCTGCGGCCCCGGCAAGGTGATCACGTCCGTCAACACCTGCGAGCCGCTCAACTCACCGTGCACGGGGTACGACGGCATGGTGATTGGGCGGGTGGCTGCTGACGGCCGGTGCGTGATTCCTGGGCTCGACGGCACCCGGTGGTAGGCCGGACCGGTAGCGGGCGAGTCGTCACCGACCGTCGATGATTGCCGCTGCTCCAGCACCAGAAACCCACGAAAGTGGTTGCAGCGCAATACTTCAGCGAACGATGGCGGACGGCATTCTTCACCGTCGTGCACGCGCTTGATCTTGCCAGCGCCCGGCTCACGCCGCCAGATCCTCCCATTCATTGAGAACCCTCATTGACAATTGTGCTCTCGGCAGCCGACAGTGCTAGGCATCCACGCGACGAGAGGCACGGAATTGAGCACGAACCACCCCGACGGCCAGCTCAACGAGCTCGGCTATTACGCCGTGACCCGCCACCCCGCGGATGTCCGGGTGGTCTTGCCCGAAGCCCGTACGGCGGACACGCTCGGCCTGGGCTCCTGCCACATCGGTGAACGCTTCACGGTGAAAGACCCGGCGGTCCTCTCGGGTGCGGTCGCGGGTGCCAGCACCACTCTGGGTATCGCGCCGTCGACGAACTACCACACGCGGCATCCCACGGTCACCGCGACGATCGGCTCGACGATGCACGCGCTCACCGAAGGCCGCTTCGCGATGGCGTTCGGGCGTGGGATGGCGGCGTACTGGCAGGCGATCGGCCTGCCGGTGGTGACCGAGGCCCGGCTGCGCGATTTTTTCGGCATCCTGCGCCGGCTCTGGGCCGGCGAGATGATCCTGGATCACGACGGTCCGGCCGGGAAGTGGCCGTTCCTGCGTCACGCCAGCGGCCTGCCCGACGGACCTCCGATCGGCCTGGTGGCGGTCGGCCCCAAGACGATGGAACTCGCCGGCGAGATCGCAGATTTCGTTGTGCTCCATACCTTTTTCTCCGATGAGGCGACGACGTCGTCGGTCGCGGCGGTACGCCGGGGTGCGGAACGCGCAGGCCGGGATCCCGACAGCGTCCGCATCTGGGCGTGCCTGGCGACAGTCCCCGACGCGTTGTCGCCGGAGGATCAGATGCGTCGCGGGGTCGGGCGGCTGGCCACCTACCTGCAGGCATACGCGGACGTGTTGGTGTCGGCCAACGGCTGGGATCCCGCGGTGTGGGAGCGGATCAAGCAGACCGAGCTGTTCGCCGATGCGGCCACTGCGGGGCCGATCGACGCCAGTGCCTCATTCGAGACGCTGCAGCGCATCGCCGAGTTGATCCCCACCGAATGGCTGGACTCGGTAGCCAAGGGATCACCACAGGACTGCGCGAAAACCATTGCCCGGCAGTATGACCTGGGCACTCATTCGGTCATCATGCATGGCGCGAGTCCGAACGAGCTCGCGCCCGTCGTGCAGGCATACCGGGACAACCGGCCGACCCTGCGCCGAGCGGTCGCGGCGAACCCTGGACGGTTCGCCTGAACACCCGCGAATCCCCGCAGGCCACCCGCGCTCGGGAACAGTGGGTGGCGGCGGTCCCGTCTGCCGACATTCAGTCGGCCGCGGGCACCCGGCTGAACAAGCGCGGGTTGGAGACCCGGGCACGCCTGCTCGACGTCGCCATCCACTGTCTGGCCGACAGCGGTGGCGAGCCGGTGTCGGCGAATCGCGTCGCCAAGGATGCGGGTGTCACTTGGGGCACGGTGCAGCATCAGTTCGGCGATCTGGACGGCCTGTGGGTGGCGGTGATCACCGAGATTCATTCCCGCAGTTGGTCATCCAATTCCGAGCCGTCGGTGCGCAATGGAACCCTGCGGGAACGGGTGACCGCAGCCATCGACTCGGTCTGGACGTACCTGGACACCACCGAGGGGCGGGCACTGACGGCGTTGCGCACCTCATTGCCCGCGCGTCGTTCCGACATCGCCGCCGAGTATCCGCTGACGGCTGCGGCTTTCGCGGCACGAGAACTCGATTGGATTCAAGGCTTCGACTACCTGATGGAGGGCCTCGACCTCGACCCGGACCAGCTGTACCGGGTGCGGTGCCTGTTGCCCGCCGCGATCCGGGGCCTGAGCAACGAACGTCAGATCGGTTTCACCTCGGACCTGGCGATCGCCCGCGCGACGTTGACCGACGCCGTGGTGGCGTTGCTATCCGAGCCGCGCTCGTAAACCTCCCCAGCCCGCCGCGATTTCTACGCCAGGGCAGTTGAGCGGCGGTAGTTACGACCCTGCGGTGGAAAGCGGCGCTGCTGCCCGCCGATCCCGCTGCCGCGTGAGCGGATAACAGCACAGCCCGATCAGCAGCGCCGCTACATGGCCGATCGCAGTGAAGTTGACATCGGTGACCAGCGCGGCACCGAAGTACACAAACACCACGCCGAGATACACCCACCGCCATGGGCGCACGATGCGGTAGGCCAGCACCGCGCCCACCCCGAGCAGAAAGTAGCTGACCCCCACGTCGCGGACGTGCACGAGGCGTTCGGGTGCGACGTGATCGTGGATCGCCACATACAGCAGGCCTTCGCTGATGTAGGTGGCCAGCACGTGGGCGATCAAACCTACTGCCAACCAACGAATCTGGCCGATCCAGCGCTCTGCCGGCGCGAGAATCAAGGTGAACAACACCAGGTACGGCGTCCAGTAACGGCCGTCGATCCAGAACAAGCTGGTGACCAACACGTAGAGCGGGTCCGTCCCCAGGTGATGGATGTTGGTCGATCTCTCGACCAATAGGGCATGCAGCTCCCGCCCGGGCATTTGGTGCTGAATGATCGTGGTGACCAGCAGCGCGGCCAGCCAGGCATAGGTCAGCGGGGCGCTGCGCACATATCTCCACACCGCCGACGGCCATGACCTCGGATGCACAGCATTCAGTATGTGCTCGACAGCTGGACGCCCGCCGGGATAGTGCTGACGTGACGCAAAGTTCCCCGTCAACCCCAAGTCGTCCTGGGTTGAAATATATTGCCTACCAATATATTTAGCCACTAATACTGTCGCTCGACAGGTAATCAACTCCAACGCACAGACCACCACAGCAGACTCACAACCACCGATCCCGTCGGCATGGGATACTCCCTGGATGGGTAGCGCGCAGCAGCACGAGATGACCCGAACTCCGGTCGACGAACTGTCGGCATTCGAGGTCGCAACCCGAGATCTGGTGGGCGTAGCGCTGCGCAGCGTGGAGCAACTGGAGATCTCGCTGCCGCAGTTCCGACTGTTGCGCGTGCTGCAGGAGCGCGGGAAGTCGGCGTCGACGGAGTGCGCCCAGGCCCTCGGGGTGGTCGGGTCGACGGTGACGCGGTTGGCCGACCGACTGGATGCCTCCGGCCATCTGACGCGCGGTTCCGACCCGAGCAACCGCAGTGTCGTCACCCTCGAGCTGACCGAGCGTGGCCGGAAACTGGTCCGGCAGGTGAACTCCCGGCGGCGGCGGGAACTGAGCAAGGTGCTGGACCGGCTCGATCCGGCCGAGCGGGCGGCGTGTGCGTCGGTGTTGCGGAATTTCCATGACCTGCTCGCAGATGATGACGCCGACGATCTGAACCGTCCGATTCCCTTGTAGGAATATCACCCTTAACGGGTGAGCACAGGGCGCCTTTCTCAAAGGTAAATACCTTGGCCCACAATGAATTTCAACTTTTATTTGCTCGTGCGGTGATTTATCCGGACAATGTGCCCAATCGGGCATAGTGTCAAACAACATGGAATCGAACAACGATGACATGGCCCAGACCGATGGCAACAAGCGCGGCAAACTGTCGAGACGTTCGATGCTGGGGGGCATCGCCGCTACCGGAGTCGGAGTAGCCGCAGCCGGCGCGTTCGTCGCCGGATGTGAAGACAACTCGGGAAAGCCGGGCCCTAGCGGAAAAGCCGGCCCGCCCGATTACGGGACCGGCATCAACGAAGGCTTCGACGGGAAGATCGAACTGGATGTTCGTGACTCGAAGCCGGATTGGAAGCCCTTCGAGCTCAAGCATGCTCCGGAGGGTGCGCCGAATGTCCTGGTGGTGCTCTTCGACGACACCGGCATGGCGTCCTGGTCGCCGTATGGCGGACGGATCAACATGCCGACGCTGCAAAAGCTGGCCGACAACGGGCTCACCTATTCGCAGTGGCACACCACGGCATTGTGTTCGCCCACCCGGTCCTGTTTGTTGACCGGCCGCAACCACCACGTGAATCGGTTCGCGAGCATCACCGAGGGGTCCGACGGCTTCCCGGGCGCGGCGGCCCGACTGCCCGCCCAGTGCGCGACCGTCGGACAAGTGTTGCAGGACAACGGCTACAGCACGTTCTGGGTCGGTAAGGACCACAACGTGCCGGAAGAGGATGTTTCCAGCGGTGGCAGCAAATCGGAGTGGCCGCTGCAGAAAGGCTTCGACCGGTTCTACGGCTACCTGGGCGGCGAAACCAACCAGTGGTACCCGGACCTGACGGAGGACAACCGGTTCATCGAGCAGCCGTACGCCCCCGAACAGGGATATCACCTGTCGAAGGACCTTGCCGATCAAGCGATCCGGATGTTGCGCGATCAGCGTTCCAGCAACCCGTCCAAGCCCTGGTACATGTGGTTCTGCCCGGGCGCGAACCACGCCCCGCATCACAGCCCCGAGGAGTACTCGGCGAAATACAAGGGCAAGTTCGACGACGGCTACGAGGCCTACCGCGAGTGGGTGCTGGGCCGGATGATCGACAAGGGCATCATGCCGAAGGGTACTGAGCTGACCCCCATCAATCCGCTGCCCGAGGACGTCGCGTCGGAGGCCGATGCGGTACGTCCGTGGGATTCACTGAACCCCGACGAGAAGAAGCTGTTCAGCCGGATGGCCGAGGTGTTCGCCGGTTTCTCCGAGTACACCGACGCCCAGGTGGGCCGTGTCGTCGACTATCTGGAGCAGACCGGGCAGTTGGACAACACCGTCATCTTCTATTGCGCCGACAACGGCGCGTCCGGTGAGGGATCTCCGAACGGTTCGGTCAACGAAAACAAGTTCTTCAACGGCTACCCGGACGACCTCGCCGAGAACATGAAGATGCTCGACGTGATCGGCACCCCCGACACCTACAACCACTATCCGACCGGCTGGGCGGTCGCGTTCTCCACGCCGTTCCAGATGTTCAAGCGCTACTCGCAGTTCTCCGGCGGCACGTGCGATCCGATGGTCATCCACTGGCCCAAGGGCATCAAGGCCAAGGGCGAGGTGCGCCACCAATATCACCACGCCACGGACGTTGTCCCGACGATCCTCGACGTCGCGGGAATCAAGATGCCGGAGGAGTACCGCGGCATCAAGCAGTATCCGGTCAACGGGGTGTCGATGCGGTACAGCTTCGACGGTGCGGATACCCCCACCGCCAAAAAGCGGCAGTACTACGCGATGCTGGGCACCCGCGGTATCTGGGCCGACGGCTGGAAGGCGTCGGCACTACACGCGCCCATCAGCGGAAAGGGCCATTTCGATCAGGACAAGTGGGAGCTCTTCCACGTCGACGAGGATCGCTCCGAGGCCAAGAACGTCGCCGATCAGAATCCGGAGAAGCTCAAGGAGCTGATCGACGCGTGGAACGAAGAGGCCAAGAACAATTACGTCCTGCCCCTCGACGATCGCGTTGCCGTCGAAATGACCACCATCGAGCGGCCGCAGTTCGAACCGCCACGCAATCGCTACCTGTACTACCCGGATACCGCGCCGGTGCCTGAAGGCGTGGCGGTCAACATCCGCGGCCGGTCCTACAAGGTCATCGCCGATGTGGATATGACCAAGGATGCCCAGGGCGTGTTGTTCGCCCATGGTTCGCGCTTCGGTGGGCACGCACTGTTCATCAAGGACAACAAGCTGCACTACGTCTACAACTTTCTGGGCATCAAGCCCGAGCAGGTGTTCGTCTCCGGTCCGTTACCGGAGGGCAAGCACGCGCTGGGCATGGAGTTCATCTGGGAAAAGAAGGGCGAGCACGGCGAATCCCTGGGAACCACAATCCTTTACGTAGACGGCAAGGAGGCCGCGAAGGGGCCGATGCGGGCCCAGATCGGCAAGTTCACTCTCGCCGGTGACGGGTTGTGCGTGGGTTTCGACAGCGGCGACAGGGTGTCCGAGCTCTACGAGACGCCGGGTCGGTTCACCGGCGGCACCATCAGGGGCGTCGCGGTCGACGTGAGCGAGGAGAAGTACGTCGACCTCAACCGGGAGGCGCAGGCCGCGTTCGCGACCGACTGATCAGGCGGCGACGGCGACTCTCTGGCCCAGCAGCGGGTGCTGGGCCAGAGTGCTGTATGGACACCCTGTGGCGAACGTGCAGGCTGTTGAGGCGAAACTGCGAATCCCGGGGGCAAAAGCCTGCACGTTCGTCACAGCGCCCCTCGCGACTAGTTTGATCAGAGAACCCTGACGATTGGAACAGCCGTGGACTCCGACACCATCTGGCGCAATGTCGATGAACAGCGCGGACAGCTCGCTGATCTCCTCGACACCCTCCGACCCCAACAATGGGCCACGCCGTCACTGTGCGCGGGCTGGACGGTGCGCGAGGTCGCCATCCACATCACGCAGTCCCACGCGAGCGTCGGCGAGATGTTGCCGGCAGCGCTCAAGTCAGGCTTCCGGTTCGACGCCATGGTCCGCCGGGCGGCGCTGGAGGACCCGTCCGACCCGGCCGCCGTCACGGCGCGGCTGCGCGCGATGGCGGGGTCGCGTAAACGCCCGCCGCTGACCAAAGAGGTCGATCCGCTGCTGGATATCCTGATCCATACACAGGACATCTGCATCCCGCTCGGGATCGACCGGCCGATGCCTACTGCTGCCGCCGTCGCCGTCGCGGACCGCTTGTGGCACATGAAGTTTCCGTTCGCCCCGCAGCGGGACCTGCCGGGCTACCGGTTCGTCGCCACCGATGCCGACTACGCCGTCGGCCCGGAGTGGGGTGGGCGGCGCGAGGCGCCGATCCGTGACATCGTGCTGATGTTCTCGCGACGACGCGACGTGCCCGACGCGGAACCCGAGCCCGAGCCCGAGTAGCCGGCCAAGAATCGAGTAGTCCGCTACTCATGTAATCCGGCCACCGCGATGTGACGCTCTGTGCATGGGGACATCAGTCGGCTGGGACCGGCAACAGGTGGCTGGACCGGGGTCCGCCTCACCGGACAGCGATATCACCGCAGTATCCCGATTCCGCGACAACCTGGAAGTCTGGTGGACCGGGCCGGATAACGTTGTGCACGGCGGCTTCTGGTACGACGATGGCCAAGGCTGGAAAGGCCCATACGTCGTGCCCGGGCCGGTCGGGTCGACGCCGGCCGGCGGCCTGACCGCCGCCTCGCGGATCAACACCAGCATGGAGGCGTGGTGGATCGGCGCGGAAACCTCGGTGCGCGGTGCGTTCTGGTACGACGACAGCAAGGGTTGGCGCGCGTATCACGACCCGGTGGCGCTCCCGACGGCCGCAGCCCCCACGAGCGGCGTGGCCTCCTTGTCACGCATCGACACCAGCATGGAGATCTGGTGGGTCGGCTTGAACGGGTCGGTGCAGGGCGCTTTCTGGTACAAGGGCCAGCATCACGATGCGTGGCAGCGGTACGAACTCGCGCCGCTCGGCCAGGCCTCCCCGACCAGCGGCATCGCCGCGGTCTCACGGATCGACACGGCGATGGAGATCTGGTGGGTGGGCCCGCAGGGCTCGGTGGAGGGCGGCTACTACTACGCCACTGACACCAAGCCGTGGCAGACCTACACGGTCGCGCCCAATGGCAGTGCCTCTCAGACACACAGCATCGCGGGGGTGTCCCGCAGGCCCAAGAGTATGGACGTCGTCTGGATCACCCCGGACGGCGGTGTCGAGGGCGCCTTCTGGAATGAGGGTGACGACTGGGCCCGCTACCCCGACGCGCTGGCACCTGCCGGCAGCGCGTCGAAGACCGGCGGTCTGGCCGCCGTAGCCCGTTCCGACGCCAGCATCGATGTGTGGTGGATCGGTACCGACGGCTCGGTGCAGGGGGCGACCTGGAACGAGGGTGTGGGCTGGCGTCGCTACGACGACCCGGTCTCAGGGCCCGGTACGGCCTCGAAAACCGGTGGTCTGGCGGCGATGTCACGAACCGAAACCACGACCGAGGTGTGGTGGATCTCCGACGACGGTTCCGTGCAGCTCGCCATCCGCGACGAAGCCAGCGGCCCGTTCTCGTTCCGCATCCTGCGCCCGGACGACCTGGTGCACCTGGAGATCGACGTCGTCGGCTGTCGGCTGAGTTCCAGTTCGGGGATTGTCCCGACGCCGACGCCGGTGGCCGACACCCATGTGGTGCAGGCCGGAGACACGTTGTGGGACATAGCCAAACACTTCTACCACGATCCGTTCAAGTACCACCTGATCGCCAACGCCAACCACCTGGCCAACCCGAACCTGATCGTTGTCGGGCAGCGGCTGACCATCCCCCGGCTGACCCCGCCGCCACCGCCGCGGTCGCAGATCGTCGCGGTCGACGACGGCGCACACATGATCGTGCACTTCGGGGTACAGCACATCTTCGAGCAGAGCTATCCGGAGCCGCCCGGCAATGCGTCGGGCATTGCAGCAGCGCGGGCAGCCAACCCGTCGCGAGTGGTGTTCGAACTACCTCCGACCACCCGCATCGACTTCACTGCATCTGGCGTATTGGCTGCGCTCACCACACTCGGACTCCGTGTCGCGCCTCTTGCGATACCACGCGTGACTGCCGGGGATCCGCGACCCGACTCTGCCAAGGGAGTACCAGAGGAGCCTAAACCGGACCAGACGGCGATCGAAGCACCGTACCGACTTGTAGTGTCGCCGAACCAGAAGTACGGCGGGTTCACGCATTCCGCGGAAGCGCACACGGCCAACAATGACGCGTCGCGAGTCGAGCTCTGGCACACCCGCTTGGGCGTGCGGGTTCTGAAGGACGGCGCGTTCGTAGGAATCGACGAGAACGATACCGACCATCGGACCGTCCGGCCGGTGTGGGCCCGTGACAGGGGACTGCAGGAGCCCGCGCCGCCTGATACCGGGTTCACCGGATCACTGTCGGCCGAAGACCGTACGGTTTTCGTCAGACAGAGCGCCGACCCGAGGATCACAGAGCCCGAGCCGCTGACTGTGGACCGCCTGTATCTCAGTGCGCTCGGTGCCTGGATCGATTGGCGTGCGAACTGGAAGGCCGAGCTTTACCCCCAGCCCCGGCGCAGCGCCTACCGTCATCAGGCCAGGTTGGGGCGCGACCAGTACGTGCGTGTCGAGACACCCGTCTATCTGTTCCCGTTCGGTCACCTCGGCACGCTGGTGAAGATAACTGAGCGAAAGATCAAGTTGGAGAACGATCCCGCCGCGTATCTGTACACCCGCAACTTCATCGTGCTCCGCGAACACACCCGCCGCTATGGGGCCGAACGGGGGCCGACCGACCTCCCGTTCGTGTCGGTGGCGATCGATCCTGTGGTCTCACCTGATCTGGACGTCTTGCCCGATCAGCCGGGCGACGTACCCTTTGTGCCCAAGGTCGGCGGAAAACCGTTCGGCTGGAAGATCACCGGCGTTGACCATGCCGGCCGTCTGGCCACGATGATGACGGCGCTGGTCGCGGTTCCCACGGGTGGCAATGCCTGGAAGGCGACGCTCGCCGAGTGGCAGAACAACGTCGTCAAGGCGACGCAGCAGCCCGAGTTGGTCCATCCGATCGACGTGGGCGGGGCGGAAGTCGCGTTTGCTCCGGAGGCCAACCGGGGTGACACCACCTCGCGGGTGCAATACATCGAGTTCACGGGCGTCGCGGGTCCGGAAACAAGTACACCTTCGATGCTCAAGGCTCACATCGAGATTCCGGCGCTCACCGCCCTCAACGGCGGTCGTAAACCGACCGGCGTGACGTATCGCGACAAGTACATCGCCGGCGGCTTCTCGGCCAACCAATCAGAGATTTTCCTGACGCTCGATCCCGCGGACACCACCAAGCTGGACTTCTCCGGCGGCAGCGACAAGGGCGGCGGGTTCATCGAACCCAGCACCGCCATCACCGCGCTGTCGCGCAAGCACGGCGCGGTCGGCGACGCCGGCGGGGGCGCAGCGGGAGGCATCGACGACGGCAAGTTCGACCCGACACGGTTCCTCGGCAGCGCAGGGCCGAAACTGTTCGGCTTGCTCAGTCTGGCGGACATCCTGGAACTCGATACTCCGCTGACGCAGGCACCCAAGCTCATCGCCAACCAGCTGGGCTTCGTCGCCTCGGTGCCCGCTGAATACACGAACCTGAAACTCGCACTGGAGAAATCCGTCACGACCCTCCAGTCCGACGTCGGTAATCCGGGCACCCCGGATGCCCTCAAGCAACGGTCCCAGGCCTTGCTGACGCAGGCCAACGACGCACTTCAGGCGCTGAGCGGACACGGGCCGGATCAGCTGGTGCAGGCTCTAGCCCAACTGGACATCGGCACGGCCGCCGCGGAGGCCAACGCGATCCTCGGCACGCTCGGCAAGACCAAACAGCTGGCGAGCAGTCCGGATTTCGCTGCCTTCCTCCGTTCGATGGTCCAACGGTCGCTGCAGTCACTGGAATCGGTGCTCGCCACTGCGAAGAAGAGCACAGACCTGCTGGCCGCTCTCCGCGCACCCAGCGCGGGCAACGTCGTCCGCTACGACTGGTTCCCCACAATCAAAGGCTGGCCGGCCGGCGCCGACGTCAAGCACATCTTCCACCCCAACGCTCCGGACGGCCTGGCGATCTCGGTGGAGGTGCGCACCCCCAAAGACGGCAAGCCGCAATCGGATATCAGTGCACAGCTTCGCGATTTCGAACTGAGACTGCTCCCTGCCACAGATCCCCTGATCACGATGAGATTCGCCCGGCTGGGATTCCGGATATCGACCGGCGGCAAGCCGGAGGTCGACGTCCTCTTCAGCAACATGGTCTTCGGTGGTGTGTTGTCCTTCATCGAGAAGCTGCGTCAGGTCATCCCGTTCGACGGGTTCTCCGATCCGCCCTATGTCGACGTCACCCCCGAAGCCGCCCGGGCCGGATTCGACCTGGCGCTGCCGAGCCTGGCGATCGGTGTGTTCAGCCTGGAGAACATCCGCCTGGGCGCCGATTGCCGGGTGCCGTTCCTCGGCGAGGCCGTCACCGTCGGCTTCTTCTTCTGCACCAAGGAGGCGCCGTTCCGGCTCACCGTGCTGGCGATCGGTGGCGGTGGCTGGGTCGGACTCCGGTTGGCCCCAAAGGGTCTGGTGCTGCTGGAGATGGGCTTGGAGGCCGGGGCCTCGCTGAGCGTCGACCTGGGCGTCGCCTCGGGATCGGTGTCGGTGATGGTCGGTGTCTACCTGCGTCTGGAAGATGACGAAGGGAAGCTAACCGCGTACTTCCGGATTCGAGGCGAGGTGGAGGTACTGGGCATCGCCTCGGCATCCATCACGCTCGAGCTGTCCATGACGTACGACACCAAGACCGGCAAGTTGACCGGGCGGGCCAGCTTGGTCGTCGAGATCGAGGTGGCGTTCTTCTCCGCGTCGGTGGAGATCACCTGCGAACGCAAGATCGCGACTCGCGACGGTGATCCGTCCCTCAAAGACATCATGCCGCCCGATGAGGGCGGACAGGACATGTGGAAGAACTACTACACCTCGTTCGCGATCGGAGCGTAGACCATGGCGACCACCACCCGCGTGATGACCACGGTGCTGCCGTACTCGGTCGACCCGGACGGCACCTTCCATGTGTCCCTGTTGTTCTCGCATCGGCTTACCGGCAGCGCAAAGCTGTCCGATTATCCGGCGGTGGTCAACTGGGTGAAGTCGCTCAAGGCGGCCACGTTCACTCTGCACACCGATGCCCTGGACCCGGTTCGGTGCACACCGCTACTCGGAGTGACAGATGAAAGTGTGTGGCTGAAGGCGTTTCCCGCGGACACCACCACGGTTGCCGACTTTCCGAATCCCGATGTTACTCAGAATGACTGGAAGAGCTACCCGGCCCACCGCACGCCCGATCACGCCTTCGACGCCCACAACGCGTCGGCATGCGCCTCCCCGGTCAGCCGTCCGGCGGTCACCACGGCCCCGCTGGCAGCGGAGCTGTTCACCACACTCGGTGACATCGAGGGACTCCGGGAATTGATCGCCGGGCTGCTGAACTACCGCGCGCGCCGCGACCGCGACCTCGACAACTTGGAGGCAGCGCGGACCCGAACCGTGCAGGGAGCCCTGACGCCGACCAAGCCTGCGCCCGATGCCGGGCCACCCGCCGGCGGCGGCGGGGGCGGCGGACCGCACCTCGGCATTCAGGAAGAGGGAGGACAAGAGGCTTCGATCGTCCTTCCCAAGTCCCCGATCGACCTCCTGCTCTCAGCAGAGAATGTCGACAATCATGTCAGCAATTACATTGCGCAGCTTGATGACAGCACCGCCAATACGCCTGTCAAGAAGATGCTGCGCGATGTGCACGCCGCCGTCGGCTACTACCACCGTCCCGAAGAGCAGCCACACGACACCGACAACCTGGCGGACGAAGCTCCTCCCCGCACACCACATCCCGATCCGGATTTTCATGAGCGGGCGGCTGCAGCCGGCAGTGTGAAGACCTTGGCCCGAGCACTCGGCCTGGTGGTCGACGTGAAGGTCCACAAGGACGATCTGGCGAAACTGGCCACCGCTAACCGGATCTGGTGCGACGTCACGATCGCGCAGACCGAGAAGTACGTCTCCCCGGTCACGCTGTGCACCACCTCGGGCACACAATTGCTGGCACAGGCCAGGGAACCCGACCGTTGGACCGGCGGGAGGCTGCGCCTGGGTGACGAGGACCGCTACCGGGTACTGGAGCTGGATCCCGACGCGGGCGGCATGTCCGTGGAGCAGATGCTGCGGAGCGTGCTGCGGGCCCTGGCGATCGAAGTCAACGGCGACGGCGGATCTTTCGCGCCGCCGAGTGTGCGCGCCACAGGATTCGCCGTCGCCGAGATCGATCGCCCGGACCGGCTCAAGGATCAACTCGACACCAGCCCGAAGGGTGAACCCGCCGTCGATCAGGGCGGCGCCCAGCCGGGTCCCGACCTCAAATTCGAGCACCTGCTGCGCGGCACCCGGCTCGAGGTGTGGGACGACCTCACCAACAGCTGGCACAGTCTGCATGAGCGGTCGGTGGTCGCATCGTTCGGCAAAGACGAGATCTTCAAAGCCAACGACGACGCCGGGCATCTGCAGAACCCGCCGATGAGCCAGGTACCGGGCGATCCGACCAACAACCCCTTCTATGTGCACGAAGTGCTGGCCGGTTGGGATGGTTGGAGCCTTTCGGCGCCCCGTCCGGGAAAGCTGATCATTCACAACCCGTCCGACGCCCCGGACGCCGGTAAGGAACGAATCACCGACAAGCAGGAAGCCACCACGAATCCGGGGCTCGGGGTGCGGTCGACCGCCAAGCACGGTTCGCTGCCGGCACTGCGGTACGGCTGCAGGTACTCGTTCCGGATCGCCGGGGTGGACCTGGCCGGCAACAGCGTGCCGATGAGCACGGACCTGCCGCCCGAGGTATCAGAAGCCCAGATCCAGTCTGCGACGGCATATCTGGACGGTATCCGCGCAAAGACAACGTCCCGCGACAACGCGAGTGTGACAGCAGACCTGCGGACGCGGGGCAAGCTGCAGGCTCCGACGTTGGGCACCGGCAACGGGGTGCGCGCCGAGGCCGAACGTGCGATGGCCTCGGTGATCAGCACCGCGTCGTCGGTGCGGACCCGCCCGGAGCTGGACACCCCGCCCGAGGACCTGGCCCGGTTGATCGCCGATGCTGACGCCGCGACCATCACGGTGCCCAAACCGTTCCTGCGCTGGGATCCGATCACCGCGCCCACCCTCGTACCTCGCGCGGCGTACGTGACCGGTGAGTCCCTACAGCGCATGGTGATCCGCACCGGATTGACGGGAACACCGGGCGCGACCGAACGCCACATCGTGCCACCGAAGGGCAGCGAACTCGAAGCCGAGCAGGACGGCCGTCTCGATGAGCTGATGCGGGAACACAAGGTAGCGCGGGCTTATGCGATCGCCCTCAAGGAGCGCGGCAGCCTGTTCTACAAGGAGGTCCAGGACCTCGACAATCCGAAGGGCACCATCGTTCAGCCCGGCATCAAGCTGCTTTCGATGCCCAATGTCACCAAACCCCGGACGTTGGAAGAGATCCAGGACCCCGAGGTGCAGCCCGCGGCGGGACAGTACATCGTGCACGACGTCGACAACCTGTTGATCCCGTATCTGCCGGATCCCATGGCCGACGGCGTGGCGCTGGTGTTCTACGAGGCCGGGGCCGATCACAAGTTCACCAACCCTCGTGTGCTGCAGTCGGTCACGCTCAGGTACGCCGGAGAATGGCCGCTGCTGCAGCCGCTGCGCCTGGTGCTACACAACGCCCCGCGGTTGGACGCCGAGCAGGTCGGCAGCGTCATCCACGTCGGGCTGCCACCCGGTGAGCAGGTCGCGGTCAAGGTGTCCTCCACACTCGATGACGCCCATCTGAACAAGATGGGCCTGTGGGTGACCAGCCCGATCAACAATCCCAATGTGCCGGAGGCCGACCGTGAGGTGCTGGCCGCGGCGGCCCGCGACGGTTGGTTGTGGTGGCTCACCCCGGATGAAGACCTGCGCCTGGTCCACGCCACGGCGCGGCCGGCGATACGGCCGAAGATTTCCAGGCTCATCGCCGAACCTCGCTCGGCCAACGTCGTCGCAGCCAATCTGGACGGCGTGCTCGACGTCCACGGGGCGAGTACCGACAAGGTCGAGTTGCGCGCGGAATGGACTGAGCGCGTCGATGATCCGAATGCACCCGAGTGGACGTCCCGCACCACGCGGGAAGTCGTCGTCAGTCATCGGATCGAGGAGAATGAACGCTTCTCGCTGCTCACCCTCGACCCGGGCGCGAAACACGTCGGCTCCCGCGACGCCGAGGTGCCGGTCAGGCGTGCCGTTCACACGCTGCCGGATACCAAGGCACGCACGGTGACCTACCAGTTGTACGGATCGTCGCGGTATCGGGAGTTCTTCGTCCCCGATGAACTGCCGGCCGTCGACGACGCTGAGTCGATGGGCAACAAAGTCGAGGTCAGCATCCCGAACTCGGCTGTTCCCGCGCCGCCGGTGGTCCATGATGTGATTCCGATGTTCCTGTGGGAACAGACAACTGAACCCGAACACCCGTTCGCGATCCGGCGCAGCCGTCGCAGTGGGGTCCGGATCTGGCTGGACCGGCCGTGGTTCTCCAGTGGGGATGGCGAGATGCTGGCGATCATCGCCACCGGTGATCCAGCGTTGGCGAAAGACAAGACCGACAGCGTCAGCCTGTGGGCTCGCGACCCGATCCTGGCCGGGGCCAAGATTCCCGATTCCTACGAGGTGCCGGTGCTCACGGCGTGGCAGCAACGGGCGGTGCAGTTGAACCTCGAACCGGAGAGCCTCCCGGGTCGGCCCGAGCTGCACGTGGTCAAACCCGGCAGTCCGACCGCAGGCGACAAGGTGATGAACGCCTACGCCTACACCCCAGATTTCGACAAGGACCGTAAGCGCTGGTACGTCGACGCGGTCTTCGAATCAGCCGGGGTCAACTGGCCCTTCCTGCGACTCGCCGTCGCGCGCTATCAGCCGAATTCGATTGCCGGGATGGAGTTCTCCCAAGTAGTGGCCACCGATTTCGTCCAGTTGCCGCCGGAACGCATCGGTACCCTCAGCCGTCCCGACGCCGATCATGTCCGCATCAGTGTCACCGGCACCACTTCGGTGACCAACGCACCGGGCATCACGCTGCCCAACCAGCCGGCCACCCTCACCGAGCGGTTGACCACGTCGCATCGGGTGGTCGCGACACTGCAGGTCCGTAGCAAGACCTCAGGATCGGACCTGGAGTGGAAGAGCGGCAACGAGGTGCCGTGTGCGCTGGACGGCGTCGACGCAACCACGTACAAGGCAACGTGGACAGCGGAATTGGCGTTGGAGCCACCCGAACAGTTGCAGACCCCGGGCACGGCCGACGACCTGCGCGTGCAGATCGAGGAGTACGAAATCCTCTCGGCCGACGAAACCGCCGGCACGCCAGGTCTCACGCCCGTCGAGCGGTTGGTGTACGCCGACCACTTCTACCTGTAGCCGCGGCGACCATCAGCTCCCGTTCTGCACCTCGTGCAGTCGCCTATATAGGCCGTCCTGCGTCATCAGGGTCTGATGATCACCGCTCTGCGAAATGCGCCCGTCCTCGAGCACCAGGATCCGGTCGGCCACCGCGGCAATGAAATCGAGATCATGGCTGACCACCACGCACGTGCGGTCCTCGGCGTAGCCACGGATCACCCCGATCATCCGGGCTCGCTCGTCGGCGTCGAGATTCTCGGTCGGCTCGTCGAGCAGCAGCACCTCGGGTCGGCGCAACAGGCAGCGCGCCAGCGCGATCAGGCGTTTCTGCCCGCCGGAGGGTATCTGGACGTCCACCACCGTGTCGTAGCCATCGTGCATCTTGGTCGTGATGACCGAGTGGATGTGTGCCTCGGCGCAGGCTTCCTCGATGTCCGCATCTGTGGCGGGCGGCCGGGCCAACCGGATGTTCTCCCGGATCGTGTCCTTGGTGAAGAAGGGGAACTGGGCGAGTTTGGACACCTGATCGCGCAGTGACTCTATAGTGACGGTCGAAATATCGTTCCCGTCCAACAGGATCCGCCCGTTCTGCGGGTCCCGGAATCGCAGCATCAGGTTGAACACCGTCGACTTGCCCGAGCCGATACCACCGACCAGTCCGACTGTCTCCCCCTCGGCGACCGAGAACGACAGCCCTTCGACGATGTTCCGGCCGGGGGTGTAGCCGAAAGTCACGTTCTCGAAAGCCAGGTTGCCGTGCACCTCGCCCAGCGCTACGGCATCCTCGGCCTCGCGCACGGAAGGCGCAGTGTCCAGCAGCTCGTAGGTCGAATTCACGTTCGGCGCCAGGGACTGGTATGTGGTGTACGCCCCTAGAACCCGTTGAGCCGCGCTGAACATCACCGGAACCACACCTGCGAAGACCAAAAGACCCGCGAATGTCAGTCCGAAGTGTCCACTGAACCCGACCCCGACTAACAGAACGATGACCGTGCTGAGGGCCACAAAGATCTGCGATCCGTTGACGGTGGCCTGCATCCAGACAACTGAGGCCGCCGATCCCTTCGCGGCTTCCTCGGACACCTCGTGAAATCGCTTGCTGCGGACCGGTTGCGCGTTGAACATCTGGATTTCGGCGATCCCGCTGATCGTCTGCTCCACCTCGGTGGCCATCGCTCGTTCCGCATTCATCACGCGCCTCATCACCGCCTGCACATGGCGGCCGACGAATCTGAGGGTGATCAGAGCCAGCGGCGTGAGCACCAACGCGGCCACCGTCATCTGCCACGAGATGGCCAACAGGTAGCTGATCACCACCACCAAGACGACGATGTCGATCAGCGGCGGCAGCAGGCAGTCGGTCAAGAGCCGTTGCACACCAGCAGATTCCGTCATCACCCGGTGCATCAACTCGCCACTGCGCGAGGTGAGGAAGAAGTCGAGGGACAGCGACTGCAGGTGGTCGTGGACGCGCTGGCGGATATCGACCAACAGGACCCGTTCGACCTTCGCCCCGATCCAGGCGTTGACGAAGTACATGAGCTGAGTCAGGATCAGCGAGCCGGCCCAGACCACCAGAAGCACCACGAACGGCACCGGCCCGGCCAGCGATTTCAGCAGGCCGTCCTGACGGGCCACCAGCGGGCCACTCAGATCCCATACGCTGCTGAGGTTTCCGCTGTTCCCGGCCTCGGAGATGACCTGCACCATCGGCCCGAAGGCGGCCACCGTGACGTAAGGCAACGCCGAGGCGACCACCCCGATCGGCAGCAGCAGTACCAGCCCGCCCCGCACAGCCCGAAGCATGCCGAGACTGCGCCACACCAGATTCAGCGACGATGCTACGTCGGCCACGTGCACCCCCTCCGTCCCGCGAAGGCTAACCTGCGGCGTCGTTGCTGTCGCGCGAAGCCTCCGCCGGCACCGGCGCGTCGTCGTCGAAGAACTCGCGGATCGCGAGGAACCCGCCGCGGCGGTATGCCTCGTAGGCCCAGATCGCAGCGATGATCGGCAACGGGCCGAACGCCACCCACCACCGCGCCGAGGGCGGCACCAGTTCAGCGATCACCTGAGAGCTGGGTTGATCGTCGACGACGGCCGGCAGCCATTCGTGCAACAGGATGGTCAGCATCCGGGTGGCCTCGAACGGGCCCGCCACGGTGGACAGCACCCAACTCAGGCACGCGATGATCAGCGCCCACGGCCAGGCCAGCAGGAGCGACTGGTCGTCGACGATGTCGGCGGCCGATCGGATCGATTCGGCGATGAACGCAAAACCCAACGCCACCAATAGCACACCGATCTGCGCCGCCAGCAGATCGTCGAGCACCGAGTTCGCCAGCTCGTCACCGCTGCGGGTCGGCAGCCCGAACGCCAGGGACAGCAGGCCGGCCAATAGGGCCAGCAGCATCAGCGCCGAGGTGGAGTCGTCGACGCGCATGAACGAATCGGTCAGGATGCGCATCACCAGACGCGACGAGGACGACGGCCGCGTCCGGTACAGGATCATCACCACCAGCCCGGAGATGACGATCGAGAGCAGCCAGGCCACCACGGCCGCACAGATGATCACCAGCGCGAGGGATCCGATGACGGGAACCAATTGCTCGTTCGCGGTCTCCCCGTTGCGGACCACCAGCAGCGGCACCAGCCCGATGGCCACCACACCCAGGGCACGCACCAGGATCGGCAGGGTGAATCCGGCGATGTCGCCGGCATCAAGGTCGGGATCGGTGCGGCGGATCGAGGCGATCTCGGCGCTCATCACGGAGCGCGCCCGGCGGAACGACATTCTTCGCGCCATCACGCGAATCTAAGCGGCCCAGGGCTCCCTGGTCTTGGGACACGCCACGCTCAGCGCAGGTAGAGCTCGCCGCCGGTCGGGTATCCGCCACCCTTGGTGGTCAGGTGAACGTGGTCGTAATGACCGTAGCCGCCGGCTTTCGCGCCTCCGTCGGGCGTGTAATAGGTGCCGCGCCAGATAGCATCCTGCAGCGCGAACCGATCAGCGTTCTTCAGGGCATATGCCACGATCCGGTTACCGAGCGCGATGCCCTCAGAACTGCTCGGGTTGGGGATCATCACGTCGAGTGCCAGGCCGTTGGGGTGCCAGCGCAGCGCGTCGGGACGGACGCCGCCGATCTCGTGGATCTGCGGGAAGTCGGCGTGGACGCTGCGGGCGGCCAGGATCGTCTTGACCTGCAGGCCCCGCTCGGGTGCGATGCCCACGGGCAACAGCTGGGGAATGTTGATGACGCGCCAACGCGAGGCCGTGCCGGGCTGCGCCTGCGCCGCGCTCAACGAGAGGGTCTGTACCGAGGGAGCCGACGCGGCCGCGGCCGGTGCGGCCACGATCTCCATGCAGCACGGGGCAGCTTCGGGAGCCGCGACGGGCTGGGCGACTTCCTTGACGGGATAGGGGTGGGCGTCGCCGCCTGCGGCGAAGAACGCAGCGACCGGCGCAAGGATTGCAGCCGCTACCGCCGGGAGTTTGCGCTGGCGGGGGCTGGCTAATGCGTGTCGGCCCACACGGGCACCATACGGGCACTTCCGGAGTAACGCAGCAACCCCTCCCCCGATCTACGAGTTTCCTCAGAAACGTGTCAAGCATCTCCGCGGCGTGTTTTCGCAGGTCATTGGTTACAAATTGGTCACGAAAATAAGAGCAGCCTAAGAGGGTTTTGGGCGCCACACCGGAGCCGCTCGGCCGGTATTCAAAACGGAAACACCATCCCGTGCACCTCCCTATCGCTACGCTCCGATCCGGATTGACGCAGCCGCAGATCGCGAGGAGGTCTCCGTGTGGCACTGAAGCCGTGGAACGGCGAACGGCCTCAGACCCGACGGATCGTGCTGGGCGAGCGCGCCGTCGGGACCCGTGGCCTGACGCTGCGATACGCCACCGAACAGATCCACGCCTCGACCGATTGGTGCTGTTACGACAACGCCCGGCACCTGGTCTACGTCCACCGCGCCGGGCAACTGCGCTCGATGGAGACGGACCTGGACTGGGGCCCGTCAGGGCGGGCCCTTCCCAGCGTCGGCGACATCTGGGTGGTGCCGGCCGGCGACAAGTGCGCGTCCCTGGTCGAGGGCGACACCGCGGAGTACTGCGAGATCGCCATCCCCAACCATGTGCTGGGCGCTACGACGCTGATGCCGCGGGTCAAACACCGCGATCCGCTGATCCATCAGATGGTGGAGCGCATCCTCGAAGTCTCCGATCGCGACGACGCGCTCGCACGACTCCTCGGCGATTCGATCGGCGAAACGCTGCGGTTACTGATCACCGACACCTACACCGTCAACCCACCGCCTCCGGTCCGCCACGTGCCCGACGCGCTGGATTCGGCAACCCGCACGATGCTCATCGAGTTCCTCGAGGACAGCTTGGATTCCGAGATCAGTCTGGAAACCCTTGCGCGGCGGGCGAAGATGCCGGTGGGCGTGTTCATCAAGGCATTCCGGGCCGCGTTCCACACGACGCCATACCAGTTCTTGCTCGGCCGGCGGATCGAGCGCGCCAAGTCCCTACTCCTGAACACGACGACCTCCATCACCGAAATCAGTGCGATGGTGGGGTTCTCGACGCCGAACCACTTCGCGACCGCGTTTCGGCATCGGGTAGGAGTGTCGCCCCGCAACTATCGCGGGCGCCGCTGAGCAATTACTGCGCCGGTGCGCACTGGCGCGACCCAATGCATCATTTGAATTCAATCCCTTCGAGGTGGCGCCCCACGGCGAGCGGGCCCACTCCATGAAAGGGTCGTTACACGACGGCATCGTCGAGAAGTCACCCAGAGCACGGGCGATTGGCCGCGGTCTCGCGGTCGCATTTTGAATCGAAATGACCCGCAGTGCCGTCTGTCCTCGATACTGTGCAGCCCAGGTTTACGCAGCCGTTGATAATTCAGGAGGTTCGCGTATGACGAAGAAACCCGGGAACGACGATCGGCCTCAGACACAACGCATCGTGTTGGGCGAGACGCAGGTCGCCGCGCGTGGCATGTACGTCAGGTTCGCCACCGAGCAGATCTACTCCGCGGCCGAATGGTGTTGCCTCGACGAGGATCGCCACCTGCTGTTCGTGCACCGCGCCGGGAAAGTGCGCTCCATGGAGACCGACTTGGATTGGGGTCCCTCGGGCCGGGTACTGCCCAAGGTCGGCGACATCTGGGTGGTGCCTGCCGGCGACAAGTGCGCGGCTCTGGTCGAGGGCGATACCGTCGACACCTGCGAGATCGCCATCCCCGATCACCTGCTTGACGCACCGGCGATGGTTCCCCGCATCAAACACCGCAATCCGCTGATCCATCAGATGGTGGAGCGCATCTACGCCGTCGCCGACCGCGACGACGCTATCGCCCGACTACTCACCGACTCGCTGAGCGAAACCCTGCGACTGGTGATCTCCAGGACGTGTGCAGAGAACCCGCCACCCCCGATTGAGCGCAAGCCCGACACCCTGGACGCGGCCACCCGCTCCATGGTCATCGAATTTCTCGAGGACAGCATCGATTCGACGATCACCCTCGAAACGCTTGCCCGCCATGCGAACATGCCCGTAGCCGTGTTCATCACAGCTTTCCGCGCTGCGTTTCACACCACGCCGTATCAATACCTGCTCGATCTACGGTTCGAACGGGCCAAGTCCCTACTCAGGCACACTTCGCGCACCGTCGCCGAAATCAGTGCGATGGTGGGCTTCTCGCGGCCGAGCCACTTCTCCTCCGCCTTCCGGCGCCGCGTCGGAGTCTCGCCCCGCGTCTACCGCGAGCGCCGCTGAACGCACAGCGACCCGCTACGGCGCCGTCATCACCGCGGTGAATGTCATCCGGTCACCCCGATACAGGGAGCGCCGTTGCTCGATCGGGATCCCGTCCTGGTCGTAGGACACTCGATTGAGCAGGAACATCGGCGTGCGACTGTCCACAGTGAGCAGTGCGGATTCCCGCGAGTCTGGCAGCGCGGTATCGATGGTGTCGACAGTCCGCGCGAAATGAACGCCACGGCTGCGGATCTCGGCATAGAGCGAGTTGCGGTAGTCGAAAGCTTCCCGCAGACCCGGATATCGCGCGGCCGGCAGCTTGGTGGTCTCCAGCCCGACCCGGATGCCATCGGTAGTCAGGACCCGCTCCAATTGCAGGATGGGTGCGCCGATTTCGATGGCAAGCTGCCCGGCCAGGATGTCTTCGGCGACCAGATCGCTCCAGCCGACCAGGATGCGCCCACCGCTGCGGCCCTGCTCCTTGGCGGCCTCGGTGTAGGACCCCATGGACAGAGGCTGCAGGATCTTGGGCCGCGCGACGACGGTGGTGCGGCCGCGTCGTTCGATGCGACCGGCCAACAACAACTCTCGCAACGCCTGACGGACTGTCTCGCGGGCGACGTCGAATCGCTCGGCGATCTCGCGCTCGGCCGGGAACGAGTCTCCGACCTCCAGGTCGTCGAGCAATCGCTCCAGCTGCGCGCGCACTACCTGGTGCTTGAGAACCCGAGGTTCGGCACTTGTCGCCACCCGCTCACCGTAGCAAGTTTTGGTATAGACCAAGACTTGCCGTGTTGTTAACCTCCTCGCCAACTTCGATGCACCCGTTGGTATAGACCAACCCACAGGGTGTGGGGCAGGGCAGTTCTCCGCTCCCGCAAGCGCACTGCCCGTCAAACGTCCCCGCCCCGAAAGGTCCCGCGCGCCATGAAGTTCCGTACCTCTCGTACGTCAGCCCGGATCGCGACCGTGGCAGCCGCCTGTACGGCGGTCCTATTGTCGGGCTGCTCCAGTTCCGACAACTCCGACGCCAAGACCGCCCAGGGCTTCCCGGAAACCCTCACCCTGGCCGCGATTCCGGCTGAGAACTCGACCGACCTCAAGGCCAGCTACCAGCCGCTGATCAAGCTGCTGGAGAAGGAGACCGGCGCCAAGGTCGAGTTCGTACAGGCCTCCGACTACGCCGGGGTGGTCGAGGGCATCATCGCCAACAACGTCGACCTGGCCTTCTTCGGCCCCTTCGCCTATGTGGTCGCCGGTGTCAACGGGGCAAAGACGACTCCGGTCGGCGCGGTGATCCAGGAGCAGGGTGCAAAGCCCGGCTACCAGTCCTATGGTCTGACCCGCGCGGACGAGGCGAACATCAACGGCCTCAAGGACTTTGCCGGCAAGAAGGTCTGCTTCGTGGACCCCAGTTCGACGTCGGGATTCCTCTATCCGACCGCCGGGCTGATCGAGGCGGGAGTGATCAAATCCGGTTCCGAGGGCGACTTGTCAAAGGCGATGTCCCCGATCTTCGCCGGTGGCCACGACTCCTCGGCCCTGGCTATCGCCAACGGTGACTGCGACGCCGGCTTCGCGTTCGACACCATGGTCGACAAGACGATGATCGCCAAGGGCGATCTCAAACCCGGCCAGCTCAAGACGGTGTGGAAGTCGGAGATGATCGCCGGGTCGGTGTTCGCCGCCAATGACTCCCTGGGCAGCGAGGCCATCGGCAAGCTCAAGACTCTCTTCGCCGACAAGGTCAACGTGCCCAACCTCGAGGCAGACGGCTTCTGCCAGGGCGACGCCTGCCGGATCACCGACGAGCGCGCCTGGGGATTCGTCCCGGTCGAGGACTCGGACTACAGCGGCGTGCGCCACGTCTGCGATGTCACCGGCTCCGAGAAGTGCAAGGGCTGAAAACCCATGAGCGCCCGAGGACCCCACCATCCCGTCGCGGGCGACGATCTCGTCGTCATCGCCAAAGACGTCACGAAACGTTTCGGTGACACCATGGCCCTGGACCAGGTCAGCCTTGAGGTCCGGCGTAGCGAGATGCTGGTGCTGCTCGGTCTGTCCGGATCGGGCAAATCCACCTTGCTGCGTTGCCTCAACGGGCTGCAACCCGTCACCTCGGGCAGTGTCGAGGTGGGCGGCACCCATGTCGACACGGCTTCGGGTAAGCAGTTGCGGGCACTGCGCCGCAATGTGGGGTTCGTGTTTCAACACTTCAACCTTGTCGGGCGGTTGAGCTGCCTGGAGAACGTCCTGATCGGCGGCCTCGGCCAGCTGCGGCTCCCCCGCTACGGAGCGCTGACCTATCCCAAGACGATGCGCGCCGAAGCCCTGGCCTATCTGGACCGGGTCGGTCTGGCCGACTACGCCGACCGCCGTGCCGACACCCTCTCCGGCGGGCAACAGCAGCGCGTCGCGATCGCCCGCACGCTGATGCAGAAACCCGGCCTGCTGCTGGCCGATGAGCCCGTCGCCTCACTCGATCCCGAAAATGCCGGTGTGGTCATGGATCTGCTGTTCCGGGTGTGCATCGAGGAGAAGCTGACCGTGGTGTGCACGCTGCACCAGGTGGACCTCGCCTTGGGCTGGGCGCATCGCCTGGTTGGCCTGCGCAATGGCCAGAAGATCCTGGACCGGCCCGCGGTCGGCATGAGCCGCGAGGACATCATGGAGATCTACCAACGCGTCGACCCCGCTGCCCGTTCGGCGGCCCGTCCATCGTGAGCACCGAACTCGCCGAACGGCCCACCCCGTCGGCCCCGACGCCCGAGCGCCGGCCGCTGCCCGGCCTCCTGCACCTGGTCGCCGTCGCCGCGCTGCTCGCCACCATCGCCGCCGCCTGGTACATCGACTTCGCCCCCGGCACGCTGCTGGACGGTGTCGACGAAGTGATGGCCCTGCTGGAGCGCATGATTCCGCCCCGGCTGGACGATCCGGGGCGCATCGGCGGCCTGGCCATCGAGACCCTGTTGATGGCCGTGCTGGGAACCGTGCTCGCAGCGATCGCCTCGGTGCCGCTGGCCTTCCTGGCCGCCCGCAACACCACCCCGCACCCGGCCGTCCAGGCGGTCGCCCGGGCGATCATCACATTCTGCCGCGCCATGCCCGACCTGCTGTTCGCCGTGCTGTTCGTCCGGGCCCTCGGAATCGGGGTACTGCCCGGCATTCTCGCGCTGGCCATCCATTCCATCGGCATGCTCGGCAAGGTATTCGCAGACGCCATCGAGCAGACCGATCCGGGTCCGCGGGAGGCGGTGCGCAGCACCGGCGTCGGCTACCTCCGCGAGATGCTCAACGCGGTCGTTCCTCAGGTGGTGCCCTCCTGGATCGCCACCTTCATCTACCGCATCGACATCAACCTCCGGATGTCGGTGGTGCTGGGCTTCGTCGGCGCCGGCGGAATCGGTTTCGCACTGCAGGATGCGTTGCGCGGCTTGATCTATCCGCGCGCCCTCGGAATCGCCTGCGTCATCCTGGCGATCATCGCCGCCATGGAGCTGCTGTCCATCCTGATCCGGCGGATGCTGTTGGATTCGGCGCAGTCGAATCCCGCCCGCGAGCGCGCCGCCCGGTTCGTGTTCGGCGGTGCCCTGGCCGGTGTCTGTGTGGCCGCGTTGGTGATGTTGAAGATCAACCCGGTGTCCCTGGTGACGTGGGTGGCGCCGGCCGTCGAGGTGTTCGCCCGGATGATTCCGCCCAACTTTTCAGCGCTGGGTGGCGAACTGTTCACGGCTGCAGGACAAACCGTCGCGATCGGCGTGGTGTCCACCGCCATCGGTGTGGTGCTGTCGATTCCGGTCGGAATCCTGGCCGCCCGCAATGTCACGCCCCACCCGGTGGTCTACTGGCTGGCCCGGGCGTGGATTCTGGTGGTGCGGGCAGTACCCGAACTGATCCTGGCCGTGGTGTTCGTCGCCGCATTGGGACTGGGCCCGATCGCCGGTACCTGTGCGCTGGCCATCGGCTCGATCGGATTCCTGGGCAAATTGGTCGCCGACGCCGTCGAGGAGATCGATCCCGGGCCGCTGGAAGCCGTTCGGTCCGTGGGTGGCGGCTGGTGGAAGACGTTGTTCTCCGCGGTGATTCCGCAAGCCATGCCGGCGATGGTCGGTTCCAGCCTGTACATGTTCGACGTGAATGTGCGGACCTCGACGATCCTGGGCATCGTCGGTGCGGGCGGCGTCGGCTACCTGCTGTTCGAGTCGATCCGCACACTGAACTTCGATGTCGCCGGCGCGATCGTCATCGTCATCTTCGTCATCGTCTACGCCATCGAAAGGTTGTCCGGATGGATCCGATCCCGCCTCGTGTGACGGCGGCCGCCGTCTGGACCGGCTCGGGCATGGACGTGCGGACGGTCCCGGTCCCCGAACTCGGGGCCGGCGAGGTGCTGGTTCGAGTACGGCTGGCCACGGTGTGCGGCAGCGACCTGCACACTGTCACGGGCCGGCGTCCCGCCGCCTGTCCTTCGGTGCTCGGCCATGAGGCCGTCGGCGACGTCGTCGCCACTGGTCCGGAATCAGATGCCCACGTCGGGCAACGCGTCATCTGGTCGGTGACGGTGGCCTGCGGTGAGTGCCCGCGGTGCCGGTCCGGGCTGAGCGCCAAATGCCTGTCGGTACGCAAAGTGGGCCATGAGCCGTTCGACGGGGACTGGCCGTTGTCGGGTTCCTATGCCGCCCATGTGGTTCTGCCGCGGGGCACCACGATCGTCGCGGTCCCCGACACACTGCCCGATGCGGTCGCGGCACCGGCGGCGTGTGCGACGGCGACGGTGATGGCCACGCTGGAAGCCGCCGGTGAACTGGCCGGCCGGCGGGTTCTGATCGGCGGGGCAGGCATGCTGGGGCTGACCGCGGTCGCGGCCTGCGCGGACGCCAGCGCCGACGTGCAAGTGGTCGACCTCGATGCCGAGCGTCTGGCGTCGGTGCCGCAATTCGGTGGCCGCGCCTCCGACGGCGGGCCGGTCGATGTGGCGATCGACTACACCGGATCGTGCGCGGCCGTGTCGGATGCGTTGGCGCGCCTCGATATCGGCGGCGCCCTGGTGCTGGCCGGATCCGTCACCCCGGGGCCGCCGCTGGCAGTCGACCCGGAAACCGTTGTGCGGCAATGGCTGACCATCACCGGCGTGCACAATTACGAGCCCCGGCATCTGCACCGGGCCGTCGAGTTTCTCGACCGCACCCGCGAGCGCTTTCCGTGGGAAGCGCTGGTCGTCCCCGCGGTGCCGCTCAAACAGATTGCGTCGGCGCTGAATCCGCCGCCACCAGGAAAGCTCCGCACTGCGGTCTGTCCGTAGCTTCGGCGGCAAAGCAGGGAAAAGTCAGCCCTGGAAGACGCGAATCCAGTCGACCAGCATCTCGGCGGGGTAGTTGCCACCGCTCGGATCGCGGCCGCCGGATCCGCCGACTGCGATGTTGAACACCGGCACCAGTGTGTAGCCGGGATCGTTGAAGGGCCAGTCGTCCAGCGAGTTCGCCGGGACCTCGAAGAAGGGGTCCATGCCCGGGGCATAGTCCTTCCAGAAGTACATGCCCTGCGGCGTCCACGACATCCGCCAGGTGTGCCACCCGCTGTCGATGGCATGCGGGTTGGTGGCGAAGGACTCGCCGTCCAACCGGGCGTGCACAGTGCTGCCCGACGGCCAGTCACGGTTGCCGTACCACTCGACCAGGTCCACCTCGCCGCCACGGACGGGATCGTCGTTGAGGAGCCAGAACGCGGGCCAGGCACCGTCGGTCAGGCAGTTGAGCTTGACCCGGGCTTCCCACGTGGTGCCGATGCCGCCGCGCCAGTTTCCGATGACCTTGGCGCTGGCGTACTTCTCCTGGACGGTGGTGCCCGGACCGCGGGTCGCGCGGATCACCAGGTTGCCCTTGCCATCCTGGAACGCGTGGTCGGTATCGGTGACGTAGCGGCCCATGTTGAACGGCTTGTCCCACTCGACCGGGTTCTTGATGGTCTCGCGCTCGGGCACCAGGTGCCACCACGCCGGGTCCGGCGGGGAACCGGCCGGACCGTTGAATTCATCCTGGAACAGGAAGGTCGGTGACGCCGCGGTAGCAGCCGGTGGGGTAGGCGCTCCGGGCGCGGCGGGACCAGGTGCGGCCGGGTCGGCGTTGGCCGTCCCGGCGGGCAGCGCTGCGGCTGCCACCCCCAGACCCATCATGAACATCACACTGCGACGATCCATCTCAGGCACAGCAGAACCTTAACCGAACTCTTACCCACATACTCGCTCCCTACCCAAAGTTTCGTGGTTACAAGACCATTTCCCCAGCTAGGGACACTGGGCGGGCGCGTCGTCACGCACCGGAGCGTCGGCGGGCAGCGTGTAGGTCACGACTACATCGGCATCGTCGGCCGCCTCGTTGGTCACCTGGTGGGCCACCCCGCCCGGGATCACCACCATCTGGCCCGCCGTGTACACCGCAGGCGCACAATTGCCCGCGCTGCGCACCACCACAGCGCCCTCGTTGATCACCGACTGCTCCGGCCCGGGATGGGTGTGCCAACCGCTGCCGGCCCCGGGTTTGAGCAGCAGGCCCTGTACGTGCAAGGTGGTCGGCTGCCCCGCCGTGACGACCCAGATCGGCGCGGTGGTGGTGCCTTTGCCGAGATCGGTGCGCACGACGTCACCCTCGGCGGGAGTTGCCGCAGCCGGGCCCGCCAACACACCTGCGGCGACGACGGCGACGGCAACCACGGCGACGGTATGAATGTGCTTCATCTTTCCTCCCGGTTTTGACCGAGAAGGTACAGCCGAACCACGCTCCGGGCAGCGTATTGCCGAACCCCGCACTCAGTCGTCGCCGGCGGCCGAACCCTTCGCCGCAGCCTTCCCGCCACGACTCGTGTCACCCTCGGCGTTCTCGCCGGCCTTGGGGCCTCGGACTTCGAGGTTGTAAGACTCAGCGGTGCAGCGATTTCCGGTGTGGCATCTGCCTGCCCGGCCCGTTCGGTACCGCGGTCAGGTAGTAGGAGCCTCCGGTCGGGGTGACGTCGATGAGGGCGCCGGCCAACATGGCGCCGACGTTGACCAGGATGTCGTTCGGGGCATCGCCCTTGATCTCGACGCCGCCGAGCAGATTCGTCAGAAAGATGGACGCAGCAATGGAATTCGGCCACGACACCGGGTTGAGCGTGACGGGCTCATCCGACAGCGCGTCGTACGCCCAGGTGACGTCCGCCGTCGCGGCATTGAGGTCGATGCCGGAGAACTGGTTGGCCCCACCCATTCCCACCATGGCCCGAGACGTTACGCCGCCGTCAGTTCATTGTATTGGCAATGCGCACAACGCTTTTCGCGCGCAACGAACCAGGTCGCAGCAAGGCAGAATGAGCGAAAAAGGGCAGGCAGGCGATCCGCCGCTCCAACCTTTGCCAAATACCGCTCAGTAATGAACCGGCAGCACCACGGGCGTCACGGATACGGCTGGTACGGATACTGAGGCTGCTGCTGGTAGGGGTACTGCGGCTGTTGCGGGTACTGGGGTTGCTGCGTCTCGCCGCGGTTCGGCACCTGGATCGGAATGGGCACCGGAACGAACGGCACGGTGACATACGTAGTCGTCATCGGGTTCGTCGTCGTGGTGGTCGTGGTCGGCGTCGTCGTGGTCGTTGTGGTCGGCGGCGTTGTGGTTGTCGTCGTCGTGGTCGTGGTGGTGGTCGTGACGGGCGGAGGCGTCGTCGTCTGCGTGACGACGTGCGTCTCCGTCACCGGCGGTGGTGGCGCCTGAGTCACCGTGACCGGCGGCGGTTCAGGGGCCTGCGTCACAGGCTCGGGGGCCGGCGGCGGCTCGACCGGCGGCGGCGCGACGGGGCTCGGTGCCACCTCCTGCGGAGGCAACGGCTTGGGCTCGGGTGGCTTGACCTCTGAACTCGGCGCGGTACCCGTCGCGCTGGTCAACGCATACGTCACACCACCGATGGCGACCAGGACCAGCGCGGCGGCCACGGCGAAAACCGTCAACGGCAACCGCTCCCACCCGCCACGCGGTTGTTCGATGGGACCCGTTGGGGGCACGTACTGCACAGCCGGACGCGCCGAGGTCTCAGTGCCGTAGGACTCCACCAAATCGGGTCCGGTGTAGGGCACCACGTCGTCGCCCGCCTCATCCTCCGACCAGGCCAGTGCACGGAAGGTGGATGAACCCTCAGAACCCTCTGCGCCGGAAGGCATTCCGGCCGGCGGGACTGCCGCCACGCCGAGGGTGGGGGCCACGCCGGTCTGCGCATCGGCATCGGCGGAGTAGGCGGCGGACAACGCGGCCCCGATCGCGGCATCCAGCGCCGGTTGCGGTGTCGTCACGACCTGCGCCTGCGAATGTTCCGAAAGCCTTTGGGTAACAAGGGGAATACTGGCCCCGCCGCCGATGGTCACCACTGCCGAGACTGCCGGCCAGCTGATCCCGTTGCGTTCCAACGCCTTTTCCAGCGCATCCAACGCACCGGCGAGCGGCGCCTGCATCAGCCCCTCGAGTTCGGTGCGGGTCACCCGCACCGTGGCCGAATATCCGGGTAGCTCGACCACCAGGTCGGTCGCGGTCTCTGCCGACAGTCGTTCCTTGGCCTGACGGCATTCCTCACGCAGCCGGGCCAGGGAGCCGACCGCGGCGGTTCCGGCCGGATCGATACCGCCGGCCTGGGCGACACCGTCGAGTACATGGGTCAGCAGGGCCTGATCGATCTGATCACCGGAGAAATCGGGATAGCGGGTGGTCTCGTCGATCGGCTCGAAAGCCGACGTGGCGTCGGCCAGCGTGATGCTGGTGCCGCCGCCGCCGAAATCCAGCAGTGCCACCACGCCGTTGGACGGCAGGCCCGGGTTGGCGCGCAGCGCCGCGAGCGAGGCAACGGCATCCGGGATGAGCCGGGGCGGCCGCCCATCGTGCGACAGGCTGGGGTTGTGCCGGAGCGCGTTGCGCAGGGCCCGCAAGGTCGGTGCGCCCCAGTGGGCAGGCACCGCGACCGCCAGCTGTTCGGAGGGTCCGCCGACCAGCTCGACCATCGCATCGAGGGCCTCGACCAGCAGGGTGTCGGCGGGATAGGACGCACCGTCGGGCGCCACCAAGGGCACCGGGTCGCCGACCCGCTCCACAAATCCACTGAGCGTGACACCGGGACCGGATTCAGGCATGCCGACCTGCGGCGTCCGGTCTGTCGACAAGGTCAACACCGAACGCCGGCTGACAGGTTGATTGCCGACTCGCGCCGCAACCAAGTTGGTGGTCCCGATCGACAACCCCAACGGGCCGCTCATAACGCACGCCACGATAGCCGCCGCGCGGCTCCGCGGCCTTTCGACACTCCGCAGCCGCCGGGCCAAGCGCGTTCCGCCGGTGCGCCTTTGACCAGCTCAGCAACACTCAGCGGGTACATAGCCACCACGATGGTCACCGAACTCCGCAGCTGAATCAGTCGACCGGCAAACCGCTTCAGCCCCTGGGGCGAGTGTGCAGCTTCTGTCGCCGAACACCGCTTCGCTGCCGCGAAAGCCTGCACGTTCGCCACAGTGGACACAGAAGGTATTGCGCCCGCCGGAGGTGTGCTCCAATGTCGTGCATGGGTGACATCGACGACATCAAGCAAGTCAAATACCGGTACCTGCGTGCGCTCGACACCAAGCACTGGGACGAGTTCGCCGACACCCTCACCGAGGACGTCGCGGGCGACTACGGACAGTCCATGGGCCAGACCCTGCACTTCACCGAGCGCGATTCGCTGGTGGAATACATGAAGGCCTCGTTGGGCCCGGAGGTCATCACCGAGCACCGCGTCGCGCACCCTGAGATCGTGGTCGACGGCGACGAGGCCACCGCCACCTGGTACCTGCAGGACCGGGTGATCGTCGCGAGTATGAACTTCATGTTGTTCGGGTCGGCGTTCTATCACGACCGCTACCGCCGCACCGCTGACGGGTGGAAGATCAGCGCCACCGGCTACGACCGCACCTACGACGCCACTCTCTCGCTGGAGGGGCTCAACTTCAAGCTGGAACCCGGTGCCGCCCTGAATCTTTGAGCTATTGCGCGACGGCGATCAGCGCGCCGGGCCGTAGCCACTGCATGATCTTGACGAGCGTGGCGTCGTCGATCGCCACACAACCGGCGGTGGGCCCGCCATCGGTGGTGTGCACGAAGAACGCACCACCGTTGCCGGGCACCCGCGCCTTGTTGACGCCCATCACCACAGCGTGTTTATAGGCCGTGATGTCGAGGTTCTCGGTGCCGCTGGCCGGATCGGTGTTGAACGGGCACTGCGCCTTCTTGCACACCTGCATGGTGTTGTAGGTGGGGCTCTTCATGTCCCCGTCCCACCAGTGGTCGGGCGTCACCTGGACGTACTGCAGCCCGCCACCCGGATTCGGGGCGGTGCCGAAGGCGAAGTCGAGGGTGAAAATGCCCATGGGCGTCTTCATTTCGCCGTCATGGGTCTGCGGGGCCATGCCGTTGGAGCCGACGTTGGCCGGGATCCCGGCACCGACCGGTTGCCACCCCGCCGGCCCACGTTGCCAGACATCCATCTTTGCCTTCGAACCGCCCACTCCGACAACGGAGATCACCTGGGTGGCGTTGCCCACCGAGGAGGCGAACCAGGGCGGATCGACGGCACCGGCTGTGGGCGCGCATGCGAGAGCCAACACCCCGGCACACAGATTCGCGAGCAGTCGGCGCATCCGTCCATCGTCGTCGGCATCCCTCTCGGCCCGATAAAGCTTGGGGCACGATCCGGTCCCGACGGCTACGTTGGCGGCATGGACGCGCGCGCGATCGGCAAGGGCCTGGGCACGTTGGACCGCGAGGTCTTCGAGGCGGTTGCCGAATCGCCGAGCCCGCTGCTGGACACTGTGATGCCCGGGCTGACCAGGGCGGCAGACCATTCCAAGCTGTGGTTCGCCATCGCGGCCGCCATGGGTGCGCTGGGCGGCGCGTCGTTGCGGCGTGGCGCCGCGCGGGGCGTCGTCAGCCTGGCGGTGACCAGCCTGGTGACCAACCAGGTGGCCAAACGGATCTGGCGGCGCCCTCGGCCCGACCGCAGCCTGATCCCGCTGGCGCGGCGGACCCGACGCGTACCCACCTCGCATTCCCTGCCGTCGGGGCACTCCGCGAGCGCCGCGGCCTTTGCGGTGGGCGTCGGCCTGGAGTCCGCATCCGCCGGCCTGCCGCTGGCACTGCTCGCCGGCCTGGTCGGGTTGTCCCGGGTGGCCACCGGTGCGCACTATCCGGGCGATGTATTCGCCGGATTCGGCATCGGCGCCGCGATCGCGGTCCTCGGCGCACGCATCGTCCCGACCATCCCGGCCGCCACGCTGCCGACGTCGGATCCGCTGCGGTTCCACACGGAGCCCCGACCGGACGGTGCCGGCGTGGCCCTGGTGATCAACCCGGCCTCCGGTGACGGGACGGGCGCACGGATCATCGACGACGTGCGAAAAGCCCTACCGCGCACGGAGATCGTCGAGCTCGGCGACGACGATGACATCGAGACCGTGTTACGCGAGACCGCTGCCCGCGTCGACGTGCTCGCGGTGGGCGGCGGCGACGGCACGGTGGCCTGCGCGGCGGGCATCGCCGTCGAGGCAGATGTCCCGCTCGCGGTGTTCCCCGGCGGGACCTTCAACCACTTCGCCAAGGACATCGGCTGCGATTCGGTGGCCCGGACCGTGAAAGCGATCGCCGACGGCTCCGCGGTCTATGTCGACCTGGTGTGCCTCAACGAGGAACGCATGGTGATCAACACCGCGAGCATCGGCGCGTACCCGAACTACGTGCGGATGCGCGAGAAGCTCGAACACCGGATGGGCAAGCGCTTGGCCGGGATGTACGCGCTGTATCTGACGCTGCGCCGGGAGGCCCCGGTGCGGATCAGCTACGACGACAAGACACTTGAGACGGAACTGTTCTTCCTGGGCAATTCGACCTACTTCCCGTCCGGGTTCGCCCCGTCGCTGCGGCCGCGTCTCGACGACGGTCTCATCGACGTGCGGATACTGGAAACCGGGCGGCGATTCAGCCGGCTGCGCATCGCGACGTCCGTGGCGTTGGGCCGGCTCGAACGCAGCCCGCTCTATCACGAGTTGCAGGTACCGCAGTTCCGGTTCGTCGCTGTCGACGGGCCCACCACCGTCGCCCACGACGGCGAGGTGGGCGAGGCGCTGCGCGAAGCGAGCTTCACCGTGCGCTACCGGGTGCTGCCGGTGTTTCGTCCACTGCCGTGACGGCCGGCGGGTACGGCGGGTACAGCAGGAACACCGCCACGAACCACACGTAGCCCAGCGCCCACCCGGCCACCACATCCGAAGGATGGTGGACGTTGAGCACCACCCGGCCCACGCCGATCGCGATGACAACGAGTGCTCCGGCGGCCACCCACCAGCCCCGCGGCGCGGGCCGCAGCATGGGCCAGGCGAGCGTCAGCAGGGCCAGCACCGAGACCATGACGCCCATCGCGTGCCCGGACGGGAACGAGGTAGATAGGGCGTGCACCAGCGCGGTGGACGGACGCGGACGGTCGACCAGGGACTTGGCCACCTCGGTCGTCACCGCGCTGAGCTCGATGGTCAACAGCAGGAACCACGCGATGCGCCGCCGGCGGCGCACAAGCGCGACAACGATCATCACCAGTGCCAGCAACCGGAAGGCAAAAGGCCCGAGCACGGTACAGAACACGTCCCAGGCGGTCACCCAGCCCGGGTGCGCCGATCCGAACCGGTACGGACCCGCCAGGCCCGCGGCGTCGACGTCGGCCAGCCAGGTCCACTGCCGCTCGTAGCCGATCCACAGTGCCGCGTACACCGCGGCGGCCAGCACCGCGGTTGCGATCAGCCACCTGACACGGGTTCTCACCAGACAATCTCTACCAGCTCCCACTGATTTGCCATGTTTGCGCGCTACCGTCGAGGGCATGGCTCTGATCCTGCGAAAGCTGATGCACATCGGCGGACTGCCGGACGGTCTTCGGTCAGAGGCAGAAGCCGAGGGCATTCTGTTCCTGGCCGAATACATCCCGGTGACCAGGCGTTTCACCGGATCGATCCCGGGCACGCGTTCTGCAGGCAGTGTTGCCAGCTACGCCGGTTCACTGGTTCTCACGAACTACCGGGCACTGGCCACCATGTCCACCCTGCCCAAGCTCGCCGGCCGCAGCATCGACCAGCCGTGGTCGGCCCCGCAGGTCGGTGCGGTGCAGGCCGAGATCAGCGACACCGGACTCACCCTGCAGGCCGACGTGGCCCAGATCGACCGGCGCGGTCACGGGCGGCTTTCGCTGCACTACAAGACCGACATCCCGGACGAGATTCTCACGCAACTGCCCCGCCGGTTGCTGGCCTTCGACGTCGGCCCGGAGTACGTCCTCCGCGCGGTCGGCGTGCCATACCACCCGTAGCAAACCCCACCGGAAATCGGGTATTTACCGAGACTCAATGTCTCGGTAAATTGGGGCCATGGTTTCCACCTCGCCCGACGCCGCATCGCTGGATGCGGACTACCGGGATCTACTGCAGACACTGTCCGAGGGTTCCGTGCGCCGCCGCTTCGATCCCTATCTGGACATCGCGTGGGACTCCCCCGATCTGGCGATCGACCTCGACGATCCACGTTGGGTGCTGTCACCGAGCGTCGATCCGCTGGGCGCCACGGCCTGGTATCAGAGCCAGCCGCAGGCCCGGCAGATCGCGATCGGCCGCTGGCGGACGCTCAACTCCGTCAAGGTCGGCGCGGCCTTCGAGAGCATCCTCATCCGCGGGTTGATGGCCTTCATCATGAAGCTGCCCAACAACTCGCCCGAGTTCCGCTATGCGTTGCATGAGATGACCGAGGAGTGCAACCACATCCAGATGTTCCAGGAGCTGGTCAACCGCAGCGGCCTGGACGTGCCCGGCATGCGGCCACTGTTCCGACGGTTATCGCCGTACATCGGCCTCGTCGGCCAGTACTCGCCGACGGCGTTCATGGCGGGCATCCTGGCCGGCGAAGAGCCGATCGACCATTTCCAGAAGGGGCTGATCCGCGAGGGCGCCAACATCCCACCCGCGGTGCTGCGGACCATGCAGATCCACATCGCCGAGGAGGCACGCCATATCTCCTGGGCGCACGAATTCCTCAAAACCCATCTGCCGGAACGCTCGTGGCGCATGAAGGCTTTCGCGTCCGTCGCATTTCCGCTGGCCCTGCGCTGGCTCGCCCACGAGATCATGGCTCCGCCGAAGTCATTCGGTGAGGAGTTCGGGATTCCGCGGGAGGTGATCAAGGATGCGTTCTGGCGTAGCCCGCACTCACGCAAGATCTTGAACGGCTACTTCGGTGAAATGCGTGCCCTCAGTGAGGAACTCGGGCTGATGAATCGGGTCGGACGGTGGACGTGGAACCGGTGCGGAATCGGCGGTCAGCCGGCCCGCTACCGCGGCGTGCCGGACCGCGAAGCGGTTGCCCTCCTCTGATGCCCCACGTCATCACGCAGTCCTGCTGCAGCGACGCCTCGTGCGTCTATGCCTGCCCGGTGAACTGCATCCACCCCACGCCCGACGAACCCGATTTCCACACCGCGCAGATGCTCTATGTCGACCCGGTCGCATGCGTCGATTGCGGCGCATGTGTATCGGCGTGCCCGGTCGATGCGATCAAACCGCATACCAAGCTGACCGGCGCGGAGGACGTGTTCACCACGCTGAACGCCGATTTCTACACCACACCACGGCCACGGCCCGTGCTGGCGCCGGTGGTGCCGCCGTTGCAGGTCCGAGCCGGCGACCTGCGGGTCGCGATCGTGGGATCGGGTCCGGCCGCGATGTATGCCGCCGAAGAGGTGCTGACCATTCCCGGGGCCCGGGTGCGGATCTATGAAAAGCTCACGCAGCCCTATGGTTTGGCCCGCTACGGGGTGGCCCCCGACCACCAGAGCACCCGCAAGGTGACCCGGCAGTTCGACCACATCACCGCGAGCCCACGCTTGGAGATGCATCTGGGTGTCGAGGTCGGCAGCGGCGTCACCCACGACGATCTGCTCGCCGAGCACCACGCCGTCATCTACGCGGTAGGTGCCTCGACCGACCGTCGGCTCGACATCCCCGGCAGCGAACTGCCCGGCGTCACCTCGGCCACCGAATTCGTCGCCTGGTACAACAACCACCCCGACTACACCGGTCGGACCTTCGACCTGTCTCATCGCCGCGCCGTCGTGATCGGCAACGGCAACGTCGCACTCGACGTCGCCCGCATCCTCACGATCGACCCAGACCGTCTGGCCTCGACGTCGATCGCCCCGCACGCCCTGGAAGCACTGCGCCACAGCGCAATCGAAGAGGTGGTCGTGGTCGGCCGACGTGGGATCGAGCAGTCTGCGTTCACCGTCCCCGAACTGGTCGGGCTGTGCTCCACACCGGGTGTCGACGTCGTCGTCCGTGACGAGGATCTGCGGATGCTGCCTGGCCCGGATCCCCGGTCCACGATCCTGCGGGCGGCATCGCGCGGAGCAGGCAATCGCCGGATCGTCCTCGAATACCTACTGTCGCCGACGGCGGTCCACGGCCAGTCCGCAGCCACCGGCGTGGAGTTCGTCCACAACGAACTGATCGCCGCGCCCGACGGATCGGTCCGGGTGAAAGCCACTGGGCGCGAACGGCTCATCGAAGCCGGTCTGGTGTTGACATCCATCGGCTACCGGGGCCGGCCGGTGGCCGGGCTACCGTTCGACGACGCCACCGCCACCGTGCCCCATCACGCGGGCCGGGTCACGCAGGCCCACGGCGCGTACGTCACCGGGTGGATCAAACGCGGGCCGACCGGATTCATCGGGACCAACAAGTCCTGCGCCCAGGAAACCGTGCGCAGCCTGGTCGACGATTACAACGCCGGGCTGCTCTAGCGTTTGGTCAGCGCGGCGATCACGGCCGTCAACTCGTCGTCGCGGTTGATCTCCAACCCGCTGGCACGGGCGGCGCCGTCCAGGACGTACCAGGCGAAATCGGCCAGGTGCGTCACGATCTCTTCCCGTGACCGCTCCGGCGCCGCACCGCGGATCCACGCCGACAGCGTGGCCTCCACCATGGTCACCACCGCGAACGGAACGGTCTTGAACGCAGCGTCGTCCACGCCGATGGTCTGCGCGATCGCGGCGATGACGCCTTCGGACTGCCTGGTCATCCGGAGCTTGAGCTCGCTGACCGCATCCAGCGAGCCGTCGCTGGAGAACGTCGGCCCGCGGCGGACGAAGTCATCGAGCCGCGGGTGATCAAGCATCCAGTCCGCGACCGCCGCCACGGTGCGGGTCAGGATGTCGCGCAACGAGCCGTTGGTGACATCGAGGTTGGTGTCGAGAATCGCGGCGAAATCATCGAACACCCAGGACCGGACGCGTCGCTCGAGCTCGTCCTTCCCGCTGAACTGCCGGTACACCACTGACTTCGCCACTCCGGCGCGTTCGGCGATACGCACCATCGAGATCTCGGCGCCCGGCGGATTCTCCTCGACCAATGCCACCGCGGCCTGCAGGATCTGGGCGCGCCGCTCGGTGTTGTGCTGCTCCCAACGGGCCTCGTAGCCGCTCGCCGCAGCGGGATCGGTGGCGGTCGGCATGGAGTCCACCCTACCGACGACGACGCGCCGCATATGTAGCTCTCGATGAGCCAAACGGTTGCGGGCGGCGCATTCGGGCTGTTCGGTCGTAGGGTGGACCGAAAGGATGTGACGTGAGCGAGCTGCAACGGCAGAACCTGTTGATCGTGCACTGGCATGATCTCGGGCGTTATCTCGGCGTGTACGGCCACCCTGATGTGGCCAGCCCGCACCTGGACCGCCTCGCCGCCGAGGGGATCCTGTTCACCCGGGCCCACGCCACCGCACCGCTGTGCTCACCGTCGCGGGGCTCGTTGTTCACCGGCCGCTACCCGCAGAGCAACGGCCTGGTGGGCCTGGCCCACCACGGCTGGGAGTACCGCGCCGGGGTGCGCACACTACCCCACTTCCTTGCTGAATCAGGTTGGCACACAGCTCTGTTCGGCATGCAACACGAAACCTCGCAACCTGCCAATCTGGGATACGACGAGTTCGACGTGTCGAACTCGTTCTGCGAGTACGTCGTCGAGCAGGCCAACGCCTGGCTGAGGGCGTCACCGCAGCAACCGTTCCTGCTCACCGCCGGATTCTTCGAGACGCACCGGCCCTATCCGCGCGACCGATACGAACCCGCCGAGGCCGACGACGTCGCCGTACCCGACTATCTGCCCGACACCTCTGCGGTGCGTGACGACCTCGCCGAGTTCTACGGCTCGATTGCGGTAGCCGACGCGAAAGTCGGGGAACTGCTCGGCACCCTGGCCGCGAGCGGTCTCGACGAGAACACCTGGGTGGTGTTCATGACGGATCACGGGCCTGCGTTGCCCCGGGCCAAGTCCACGCTGTACGACGCGGGCACCGGCATCGCGCTGATCGTGCGCCCACCGCGGGGGTCTGCTCTGGCGCCGCGCCGCTACGACGAACTGTTCAGCGGGGTCGATCTGCTGCCCACCCTGCTGGAACTTCTCGGCGTCGAGATTCCCGCCGAGGTCGAGGGTCTGTCACACGCCAGCAACCTCACGGCAACCCCCATTGAAACGGTTGAGGTCCGTTCCGAGGTGTACACCACAAAGACGTACCACGATTCATTCGACCCAATTCGCGCCATTCGCACCAAGGAATACAGCTATATCGAGAATTACGCGGCGCGACCATTGTTGGACCTGCCGTGGGATATCGCCGACAGCCCCTCTGGACGTGCACTCGGCGATACCGTCCGGAGCCCCCGGCCCGGCCGCGAACTGTACGACCTCGTCGCAGACCCCACCGAAAGCAACAACCTGCTGGGACCGGACGCCACCGACAAGGCCGAGGCGATCGCGAACGACCTGGCACTGTTGCTGAACGACTGGCGCGAGAAGACGCTCGACGTCATTCCGTCCGAATTCGCCGGCACCCGGATATCGGAGCGTTACACCGACACGTATCTGCATATCCACGGCCGTCCGGCCACCAGCAGATCGGCCATCGCCACCGACCGCGGTATCACCGATACCCGCCAATAGTTTTCATCACGGTGAACGAAACCTCTTGACGCCGTTTCAAATAGGCGCCGCAAACAAATCATGGATAGAGTCTCGCCCATGCCAGATCATCCGACGGCCTACCTGGTGCTCGCATCTCAGCGCAGCGGCAGCACCTTGCTGGTGGAATCCCTACGTGCCACCGGCATGGCCGGCGAGCCCCAGGAGTTCTTCCAGTACCTGCCGACCACCAGCATGTCGCCGCAGCCGCGGGAATGGTTCGCCGGCGTCGAGGACGAGTCGATACTGCGCCTGCTCGACCCACTGGTCGAGGGCAAGCCGGACCTGGCCCCGGCCGAGATCTGGCGCGACTACGTCCGCACCGTAGGCCGCACCCCCAACGGGGTGTGGGGCGGGAAGCTAATGTGGAACCAGACCCCGCTGCTACTGGAGCGCGCCGAGGGCCTGCCCGACAGATCCGGGCCCGGCCTGCTCGCCGCGATCCGCGCCGTCACCGGCGGCGATCCGGTGCTGATCCACGTCTACCGGCCCGATGTTGTGTCACAAGCGGTTTCGTTCTGGCGTGCGGTGCAGACCAGGGTGTGGCGCGGCCGGGCCGATCCGGCGCGCGATGCGCGTGCCGAATACCACGCGGGTGCCATCGCCCACGTGATCAAGCTGCTGCAGGCCCAGGAGGAGGGCTGGCGCTCCTGGTTCGCCGAGGAGAACGTCTCCCCCATCGACGTGTCTTACCCGTATCTGTGGCGCAACCTGACGACCGTGGTGGCCACCGTGCTGGAAGCGCTGGGCCTGGACCCGCGCCTGGCGCCACAGCCGGTCCTGGAACGTCAGGCCGATCAGCGATCCGACGAATGGGTCGACCGCTACCGCCGCGACGCCGAGGACCAGGGTCTGCCTGGTCTGACGGACTTGACGGGTTTGGCCGGCCTGGCTGACCTGCCCGGCGTGCCCTCTAACCTGTGATTTGTGGAGTTTTAGCCGCACCCGCCACGGCTGAAACTCCACAAATCGCGTCGATGACGCGGTCAGCGTGGGTCAGGTACAGCCCGTGTGCGGCGCCGGCGATCTCGATGAGCTCCGCATGCGGCAGCAGCGCAGCCGTGCGTCGTCCGGTGAGCTCGATGGGCGTCGACGCGTCGGCGTCGCCGTGGATCAGCAGCACCGGAAGGTCGAGTTCGGCGAGCTCCGCACGGTAGTCGGCGTGCGCACCCATCCGCTGGGTGGCCAGCAGGGTCTCGACAGGAACGGCAGCGATCTGGTCCACGGTCCACTCGACGATCTCGGGCGCCACGGTGTGCGGTCCGAAGAACGGTGGCGTGTTGTCGATGCACCATTGCCGCACATCGCGTTCCAGCTCGACGAGCATGGTGTCGAGGATGGCCTCGTCGACCCCCTCGGGGTTGTCCGGCGTCTTGACCACCAGCGGAAGTTGGCCCGCCACCAGTACCGCGCGGTTCACCCGCGCCGTCCCGTGCCGGCTGAGGTAACGCACGATCTCACCGCATCCCAGGGAATGCCCCACCAGTGTCACGTCGTCGAGTTCGAGGTGTCCCAGCACTCGGGCCAGATCGTCGGCCAGCAGATCCACCGTCCACTCACCGTGGTGGGCCCCCGAGCTCCCGTGCCCACGCCGGTCATAGGCGACACACCGAAAGCCCTTGTCCACCAAGCGTCGGACCAACTCATTCCACTGGCCCGAATTGAGGCCCCACGAGTGGGTGAAGACCAACACCGGCCCGGATCCGGTGTCGGTGTAGTGGATGTCGGTTCGGTCGGCCGTCTCTAGCGTAGGCATGCGTCGATAGTCGACCGCACAGGTACGCATGTCGATTACGTCGTAGGTAATGCCTACCCCGCGATTTGGGCCACCACGAACACGCGCCGGAACGGGAAGAACGTGATGCCGTCATCGCGTTTGGGGTAGGCCTCGGCCAGCATCGGGATGATGGCCTGCCGGTACTGCTCCCACAGCTCTTCGGTAAGCCGACCTTTCACCTGTGTCAACGCCGTCCCGGTGATCCAGTCCAGAACCGGTGTCTCACCAGATAATTGGTGCACGTAAGTGCTCTCCCAGGCATCCACCACGCAGCCCGCGTCGGTCAACAGCCCGGCATATTCGACGGGCGTATCCACTTGGCCGACATCGCGCCACGGCATGTCTCGCAGCGGCTCGATGAACGGCTCGCGGCGGGCCAGCTCGCGCACCGCGTGGTGGGACGGGGCGTCGAAATTGCCCGGCACCTGAAAAGCGATCCACGCACCCACAGGCAACTGTCCAACCCAGCGCACCACGAGTTCGCGATGCGTGGGCACCCATTGCAGTGCCGCATTGGAGATCACCACGTCCGTGTCGGGTTGCGGCGTCCACTCCTCGATCGCCCCGACGTGTGCCTCGAGCCCGCGCCCCTGCGCGGCTGCCACCATCTCCGGAGAGCTGTCCCAGGCCTCCAGCGTCGCATCTGGCCAACGCTGCGCCAGCGTCTCGGTCAGGTTGCCCGGCCCACAACCCAGGTCCACCACGCGGCGCGGAGCCGACGCAGCCACCCGCGATAGCAGGTCGTAGAACGGACGTCCGCGGTGATCGGCAAAGGCGAGGTAGGTGTCCGGATTCCACATGCCCCGATCATGCCCGGCGGTCGCATTTTCGAGGACGGCTATCGTCAGAGCGCGATGGACGAAGCAAACAAAGTACGGAAGATCTGGACCGAGCTGGGCCTGCCCGGCATCGTCGACGTACACACGCACTTCATGCCCAAGAACGTCATGGACAAGGTGTGGCAGTACTTCGACAGCCAGGGCCCGATGATCGGCCGCGAATGGCCCATCACCTACCGCGCCGACGAGGCGGAACGGGTCGCCACGCTGCGGGAGTTCGGCGTGCGCAGGTTCACCTCGCTGATCTACGCACACAAGCCGGCGATGGCCGCCTGGCTCAATCAATGGGCCAAAGACTTCGCCAGGGACACCCCGGACTGCCTGCACACCGCCACGTTCTTCCCGGAACCCGAGGCCCCAAAGTACGTCGCGGAGACGATCACCGCAGGTGCGCAGGTGTTCAAGGCACATATCCAGGTGGGGAATTACGACCCGAATGATCCCCTGCTCGACCAGGTCTGGGGGCCGATCGAAGACGCCGGCGTCCCGGTCGTGATCCACTGTGGTTCCGGTCCGGTGCCGGGCCGGTTCACCGGGCCAGAGCCGATCGCGAAACTGCTGGGCCGCTATCCACGCCTGGTGCTGATCGTCGCGCACATGGGGATGCCCGAGTACACCGCCTTCCTGGATCTCGCCGAGCAGTTCGGGCAGGTGAGGCTGGACACCACGATGGCGTTCACCCCGTTCGTCGAGGCGATGATGCCCTTCCCCGCCGCCGACGTCGCCCGGCTCAAAGCCATGGGTGAACACATCCTGTTCGGCAGCGACTTCCCGAACATCCCATACGGCTACGCCGAGGCGATACACCACCTGACCGACCTTCCGGGTATCGACGACGCCTGGCGCCGCAATGTCCTACACGACAACGCCGCGAAGTTGTTCGGGCTGAGCTGAGCGGTTGGCTAGCATCGGGAAGCGTGGAGCCGTCCAGCGCAGATCCGGTCGAACCCCCGATCCCTGTTCCCGATGTCCCCGGCGGTGATGCCGGTGCGGGCGGTCTGCCCCGGCGGGCCGATCTGACCGTGCGCCAGCGGGCGATCGTGGATGCCTCCGCGATCGCCGACATCGCGTTGCGCACGGGAGTTGCCTCGATCGTGGCCACGTCGATGGTGCCGACCACCCTTGCGTCGATGCTGGCTTCGATTCGGGACCCGTCGCAATCCCGCGCCGAGCACGACCACATGCGGTTCTACGCCGATCTGGCTGCCGCGCAAGATCCCGCGGTGTCATTTCCGGCGCCCACCCGGCCGCCCCGGGTATCCACCCGCCAGGCCAACCCGATCGCCGAGGTGATCGCTCACGGCCGGGTGGAGAACATCCGGTTCGAGAGCAGTTTCACCGCAGTCAACCCGGCACTGCGCGAAATGTGTGACGGGTTCACCCGCAACAATGTTGTGCGAGCCCAGCATTGGCGCCATGACGACGGCCCGCACCCCACGTTGTGTGTGATCCACGGTTTCATGGGGTCGCCGTATCTGGCGAACGGCCTGTTCCTGTCGTTGCCGTGGTTCTACCGCTCCGGCTACGACGTGCTGTTGTACACCCTGCCGTTTCACGGTCAACGCGCCGAACGGTTCTCACCGTTCAGCGGCTACGGATACTTCTCCCACGGGTTCGCCGGGTTCTCCGAGGCCATGGCCCAGGCGGTGCACGACTTCCGTTCGGTGATCGACTATCTGGAGTTCACCGGCGTCGACCGGATCGCCCTGACCGGAATCTCGCTGGGCGGATTCTCCTCGGCGCTACTGGCCAGTGTGGACGACCGGATACAGGCCGTGGTCCCGAATGTTCCTGTGGTGACACCGGATCGCACGGTCGACGAATGGTTCCCGGCCAACAAGTTGGTGGCCCTGCAACGCCGGGTGGCCCGAATCGATCCCGCGTTGACCGAAGCGGCGGCACGGTATGCCTCACCGCTGAACTATCGTCCGCTGGTACCCAAGGGGCGACGAATGATCATCGCCGGCCTCGGCGACCGGCTGGCTCCACCGCAGCAAGCCGAGATTCTCTGGGAACACTGGGATCGCTGTGCGTTCCACTGGTTCCCGGGCAACCACCTGCTGCATGTGAGCCAGCCGGACTACCTACGCCGGATGACCCGCTTCCTGCGGGATTTCATGTTCGACTGACCGCTGAAGCAACGTCTGCGGCGTCGCGGCCGGGCCACCGTCCAAACGGTCCGAGGACAACGGGTTCAACGCTGCCAATGCCGGACGGTGCCGGCCACCCGCCGGTTTCAGGCCCGCCAGTGGGCCCTTGCGTGCGGGCCGGTCCTCCGTGCGGAGCGCCGCGGCCACCGTCAGCTGCGGCTGAGTCGGAGATCCGGTGAATTCCAGTGCCGTCCAGGTTTCCTGTGCCGGCAGCGCACCGACCCCGGCGAGCACCGCGTCCAGCTTGTCGCTCACGCTGACGCGGTAGGCCGCGACAAATCCCGAGTCGTCCTTCACCCCTCGCCAGGTTTCCTTACCGGGGTCGGGCAGCGGGGAATCCACCCCGTCGACGAGCGTGACCGTCCAACCCTGCTCACGCAAGTGGTCGGCGAGCCGACGCCCGACGACTTCAGTGGTGTCCCGCAACGGGATTCGCGATGAACGCGCACGCAGCGCATCGAGATTGTCCACTGCTGCCACGGTCACGCTGATCCAGCTGCGGCGGGTACCGCCGGCGTCACGGTGGGTGATCCGGACCTTGTCGCAGCGAATGCCGTAGCGGTCGAGATAGCTGACCACCACCGGCAACTGGGCCGGGTCCGCAGGATCGACACGCAGCGTGACGGTCTCTGAATCGGCCGGCTGCTCAGGCTGCTTTTTGGCGAGGTTCCGCCGCCACATCGCCAGGTGCCGGGCGACCCGCGTGGTCAGGAACAACCCTCCCCACCAGGCCAGCAACAGCACCACTGCCGCGATGGAAACCCCGAGCACCCACCGTTCGGTGTTGGTCTGCCATGGCCGGGCCAGCACCGCCGTGACGATGAAGAGGGATGCCAGCGCGAGTCGGGCGGTCATGTGGTGGGGTCCTTCCGTCGATATGCGGCGAACGCGACAACGATGGCCGCCAGCGCAAGTACCCCGGTGCCGGCGAAAGCGACGATTCGGCCGGTGTTGTCACGCGGGGTTGGTTCTGGTGGTGCGGCAATGGGTTTGCCTGCAGGAGCCGCCGGTCCGTCCAGCGGCATGTCGGCGACATCCCAGCTGAGTGCGGCCACCGGATCGACACCGCCGGCGCCGATGACGTTCGACGGCGAGCGGGCCGCGCCCTGGGCCGTCGTGGTCAACCGGTGCACCACCTGTCGGGCGTTCAGATCAGGAAACTTGCTGCGCACCAAGGCCGCAACGCCGGACACGTAGGCCGTCGCATAACTGGTGCCGCTGAGCGGAATGAGCTTGCCCTGGTCGGTGGGCAGCGCGTTGGCCAACCCTCCGCCCGGCGCATTGCTCACCGAGGAGATGTTCTCGCCCGGCGCCGAGATCCCCACCCAAGGGCCGGCCATGGTGAATCCGGACGGTTGGCCGGTGGCGTTGAGTGCGCCGACCGACAACACGTAGGGCTGCCACCACGACGGGATCGACACTGAGGAGACACCGCCCCAGTTGCGCGGATCATCGGGGGTTCCGGACAGCGGATTGGATGCGCACGCGGTACCGGTGGTGACCCCGCCCTGGGTGTTGCCGGCGGCAGCGATGATGACCGCATCCTTCTCGAGCGCCGCATAGCGCAGTGCCGCACCGAGTTCGGTCTGGTCAACCGGTTTGTCGGCGGGCAGACACGTCACCACCGAGATGTTGATGACACGCGCACCCATGTCGGCAGCACGGACCACTGCCCGGGCCAGGCTTGCCACATCGGCGGCGGCACGGGCCTGGGCGGCATCGGCGCTGGGGGTGCGCGGCGCGAATCGCGGCGAATTCTGCCGGATCGAGATCAACCGGGCTTCCGGCGCAACCCCGGAAAAACCGTCGGGCCCGGGTTGGCCGGCGATGAGACCCGCGACCGCGGTGCCATGGCCGTCACAGTCGGTCAGGCCGTCAGTGGATTCGATGAAGTCTCCACCGCCCTCGACATGGGGCAACCGGGGTCCCGGCTGCACCCCGGTGTCGATGACCGCAACGGTCTGCCCCTGGCCGCGGCTCTGTTTCCAGGCTCCGGACAGGTTGAGTGCCAACTGGTTCGGATTGACCGCACCGGGATCGGTACCCGGCCTGGCTTCAGTGCTGACGCACGCCGAACGCTGCGCCATCGCCTCCACCGGGCCGGCACTGCCGGCCGGCGGGGCGATCTGCGGGTCGACCTCGGGCGGGCTGACCGCACCCGCCGACGGGGAGCCGACCAACAGCACCAGGCCGGCTGTGGCCAGAACACCCAGAGTCTTGTGGATCACCGATTCATCACCTGTCGAGAACGAGGCTGAACAGCCCGACGAGGAAGGCCATCACCGGAATCAGCGAAGCATCGAGCCCGGTCCCCAGGAAGCCCACCAGACGCCGCATCGGCAGCGAGTAGGTGTCCGGAGACGCCGCGCGCGGATTCAGTGCGGCGAAAACCCACACCACGACGAGCGCGGCGAGCACTGCCAGCGCCAACCAGGCCGCTTGGTACCGGCCGTCGATCGCGAAGGCCACCAACAGGACAACGGACAGGAGGTAGGGCTGGCTCAGCAGCCAGGCCTTGCACGAGGCGGAGTCCCAGACGCGAGCCTTCAGCACGGCGCCGAGCGCGCCAGCGACCACGACGTACCAGGCCCACGGCGACGCGGTCGACGAACCGACCAGGGCCACCGATCCCGCGACACCGAGCAGCACACCCGCGGCGATCACGCCGGTCTGATGAGACTGACTCACCCGAACCCGACGCGGCAGGTCGGCCAGCACCGACAGCGGTTGCGGCGACGGGGACGGATCACCGGGCGCCGGGATGACCGGCAGCGGGAAGCGCGCCCACATCGCGGACAGTTGAGCGGCCTGAACCGTGACCAGCAAGGCGATCAGGATCAGGGCACACCCGATCACTGTCGCGTTGATCTCCCACAGCGTGGCCGCCGCGGCGACCAACAACACGCCGGCTCCGACCACCGTGGTCGCGGTGAACACCGCGATACCCCGGTCGTCGGGCGAGCTGGCCATGCTGATCAACGACCAGGCAGCCACTCCGGCCGCGGCCAACAGGATGCTGGGCGCACCGAATTCGCCTGGCACACCGAGCGCGAACACTGCGCCGACGGGTACGAGCGCGGCGAGCGCCAACGCGGTGGCCAGAGCTCCTGACCGGCTCCGGGTCGACAGCGCGGCGAGCACGGTGGCGATGGCGATGCCGCCGGCCACGAACAGCCCGAGCAGTTCACCGGTCAGCACGCGATGGGCGACGGCCAGGCCGGTGCCCACCAGGATCAGCCCGATCAGGGCCAGCGATGCGTACCGCGCGATATGGGCGGCGCCCCACGGGCGCTGGCGAGCCGCAGAGAAGATCACCGCAGCGTCGGCGATGTCCTCGACGATGCGCGGGGCGGCCGGCCCGGCGGGAACGGCTTGCAGCGCAAGCAGATCACCGTCCACCACACCGACCGTGTCGAGTGTGGCGTCCAGGCTGTACGGTGCACCTCCCACCGGGGCCAGGCTCAGCCGCACCGGGTCGTTGGCGCCGTCGTCACCGCCGGCGTTGGGGGGCAGCACGATGCGCTGGACCGCGGGCAGGATCTCGCGCAGCGGCAGCTCGGACGGCAGGGCCATCTCGGTCAGCCGGCCACCGTCGTCTCCGGCGGCCAGCACGGCCACCCGGACGATCGGCATCACAGTGTTGTCGGACATTCCTATGCTTTCTGGGTTCTTCTCATGGAGCGTGGATCTCGGTGGGCTACAACGTCATTAGAGCCATTGGACAAATATTGGTTGACGGCTTCGCTGTCGAAGTCGCGGATGAGCGGTTGGTCGGGGAACCAGGAACCGCTCGGCAGGGAGGCGGTGAGCCGCTCGATCGCCATCGCGATCGCCTCGGCACTGCCCGCCGTGAAAGTCGAAATCCACTCCCCGTCGAAGGCTTTCGACGGGGAGACCAGAATCCGGCCTCCGGGGGTGTCGATGATGCTGACCCCCACCTGGGTGGTGACCCGGTGGCCGTCGCGATGCTCTCCGGCCACGATCTCGACATACGTCCGTCGCCCGTCGAACACCGCCTCCACGATCGGGCGGGCCGAGGCCGGGACTCCGAGGAATCCCAGCACCTCGGTCAGCGGCGTGCCGTTGCGGATCTGCTCGTCGGCACGGGCGCCGGCCGCGGCCGGCAGCGCGAACTCCTCGAACCGCGCGGGCCTGCGCTGCGACAGTCCGGCTGTGAGCACCGGTCCCAAGGCGTGCGGGTGGGCGATGTCCATCTCGGTGAACGTCACCAACTGCGCGTTGCGCAGGACGACAACTGTCCGGCCGGCCCGGTCTCCGCTGTGCTCGTCGGCTCCTCGCGCAACGATGCCCCGCAGCAGATCTCCCGGCCCGGAGACAAACCGCAGATCGAGCCACTGGGTCGGCCGACAAGCCAACCGAACCCATTGCGCCACCTGCGGATTGACTCCGCCACCGGCGTCGAGCACGCCCATCCTGGTCAGTTCAGCGGCCCGTCCGGCGACAAAGCCGGCCCGCTGTGCCGGTTCGCTGTAGGGCGGCGTGATGGCCAGCACCCACGGGTACGCCCCGGCGCCGAGTACCTCCGCGAGGTACCAGGCCTGATCGGTGGTCAGCTCGACGGCGTTAGCTCCGGTACTCAATGCGGAGCCACCGGCACTAGCCCCACTTGGCGCCTTCAGCCGCGTCGCGGGCACTCATCGACATGGTGTTCATCTCGTGAGTGGACGCCATCGCACGGTAGGCCCGGGTCAGCTCTTCCATCGCCTGGTTCCACTGGGCCTGCCAGGCCTGGTAGGTCATACCGGTGTCACCCTGCCAGGCGCTGCTCAGCGCGGCCTGCTCACTGGCGATGTCAGCACCGACGGCGTGCAGGGCAGCCGAGTAGGTGTTCATCTCTCCGGCGTGAGCCAGCATTGCCGGGTAGTTGTACATGATCTGAGACATGAAAACTCCTGTATCCGGGGTGATTCGGTTAGACCGAGGTGTAGGTGCTGGCGGCGGCGGCATCCTGGGCGACGTAGGTGCCCGCGGCGTCGCCGAGGTTGAGCTGCGCGATGTCGAGCAGCGCGTTGACCTTGGCCGACACCTCGACGAACCGGGCGTGGGCGGCCTGGAACGCGGCCGAGGCCTCACCCATGTGGAAGGCCTGAGACGACATGGCGGCCTGCTCGGCCTGCGCGATGGTGCTGCGCATCAGTGCGGCCTTGGCGCCGAAGGCGGCCTCGGAGGCGATCAACTGGGGGATGTGAGCATCCAACAGGCTCATGGATTTTCCTTTCGGGTCGTGGACATTTGGCGGTGCGACGAACGTGATGACGATGATCTGGTCAGCTGCGGCTACCCCCTTGCGAATCGCCGGGTTCCCAGGAGCCGGGCAGCATCGGCGAGACAGGACTGTCGTCGTAGCTCTCGCCGGCCAGCGTGGTCAGCCCGGCCGCGGTGGCATCGGATTTCGTTTCGGTACCGGTGAATCCCATGGTGCCGGCACCGCTTTCGGACGCTCGGACCCGCGGCTCCGGCTGTGGCTCGGGGTCTGGATCGGGTTGCTCGTAATCCATGTAGGCGTCCGCATAGGCGTGGTCTTCCAGTGCCGCACCTCGCTTACGACGCCGCTTACGCCGGGCCGCGAGCGACGCGGCCACACCCGATGCCGCCGCAGGAATGCCGGAAGCCGGTGCCGAAGCGCTGGACTTGCCGCCGACAGTCGGGCTGAACCCCTCATCGGGGTCACTGCCGAGCACCGCATACGGCGCGAAGGCCGCTGCTGCGACAGGCGCCGGTGCCGCAACCCCTCCGGAGGCAGGTGCAGCGGCGGGCGCGGCGGCTGCTCCTGCCCCACCCCCGACACCCGCAGGACTCAGGCCGGCCATCGGGAGTCCCTGATCGCTGCGGACCGGTGCCACCGGAGCGTCCCCATCGGCCGGAACGTCGCCCGGTGCAACGTCGTCGGTGGGAAGCAGGTCGAGGAAACCCAGTGCGGCAAGACCCATTCCGAGGAGCGGGGCCAGGAACGGCGACAGCGCGACACTGATCCACGTGCCCCAGCCCACCGGCTGGAAGATCAGCTGATAGATGACGCCGAACAGGAACGGCCCCCAGGTGGTCAGGAAGCCGGACGGGTTGGTCATCAGGTCGGTGAGCATGCTCTGGATGGTTCCGAGCGGATCGTTGAGGAACCGCAGCAGCTCCTTGCCGCCGATCATCGAGTCATTGCCCAGGTAATCGACCAGCCACTGCGGCAGATTGGGGTACTCGCTGTCGGCCGTCGCGTCGGCACTGGTCAGGGCCGAACCTGATTCCGTCGCAGTGCCCTGCGCCATCATCTGCTGTGCGTTGGCCGAGGCGGCGCCGACTTCCCCGGCACCTGGCTTGAGCAGCATCGGCGATGGCGTGCCGGTCGGTGCCGCCATCACGGCGGCCCCGGAGACAGCCTGGTAGGTGGCCATGGTGGTGGCCGCCTGGATCCACATCCGGACGTAGTCGGCCTCGTTGACCGCGATCGGAATCATGTTGATACCGAAGAAGTTCGTGGCGATCAGCACGCCGTGCACCACATGGTTGAGCGCGAGCTCGGGCATGGTCGGCATGGCCGCCACCGCCGTGGTGTACGCCGCGGCCGCGGTCTCGTGCTGCACGGCCACCGCAGCGCTGTTCGCGCTCTGCTGCGCCAGCCAGGTCAGGTAGGGCCCGTGCGCGGTGATGTACTGCTCCGAGCTCGGACCTTCCCACGACCCGGCCTGCACCGCACCCAACACGCTGGTGAGTTCTGCTGCTGCCGAGGCATATTCGGTACTCAGCGACTGCCAGGCCCCCGCGGCGGCCAGCAACGACCCGGCGCCCGGGCCGCTGGCAAGCAGCGTCGAGTGCACCTCGGGTGGTAGGGCCATCCAAATGGGGGCAGTCATCTCAGATGCCGCGCGCAGTCATGTAGGACGAAGCCGCCATCGCGTCACCGGTGATGTAGCTGGCACCGGACTCGCCGACGCCGACGCCCGAGCGTCCGAGCTCCTCCACGCCCTGGGCCGCGATCGCCGTGTGCTGGGCGCCGTGGGTGCTGAACCCGGTCGCGGTCTGCAACGAAACCGCGTCGGCCGCAGGCGGAATCACCGCTGAGACCAGGGGTGCGGCCGCGGCGTGCGCGGCGGCCAGCCGCGCGGTGAGCGCCTCGACGGCCGCGCTGGCGGCGGTCAATCCTTCTGGAACTACCCGCAATGTCATCAGAATTCCTTTCGCCCGTTGTTCACGGAAAGTGCCGTGTCATCGATGAGTGGGTTGACGAGCTGGACGAACTCGGGCGCGTCGCCGTCCCCGAGCAACATGCCGCGTCCCGCGGGGAACCGGGCGAACCGGTGTCCGCGGAGCTTGCCGCTGTCGGCCGGATTGCCCGACAGCATCAGGGTGGTCGCCTGCAGATCGTTGAGACGACGCAGCAGCGGTGCCGTCATCACGGCGTGCGCCGATCCGGTGGCCCGGGCCGTCACGATGACGCGCAGACCCAGATCGGTGGCCTCGGCCAACAGTCCGACGATGTTGGTCCACGGGCGTTGCCCGGCGAACGGACCGCTGACCGCGGGGCCGTCGGGAATCTGGTCGACGTCGTCGATGATCAGGTAGTGGATGTGACCGTCGGGTCCTGACCGCTGATTCCACGCGCTGAGTTCCTGTGGGCTCAAACCGGCCGGCGGACGGCGCTTCTCGATGAGTGCCGACAGACCCAGCATCGCCGGCAGCACGCGGTCGATGTTGGCCGTGTACTCGTTGTCCGGGAACAACGGCTCCTCCACCAGGTGCAGCCGTCGGTCGACGACGGTGAAGGCCACCTCGTCCGGCCGGGAGTTCTCCCGGATGGTCCGGATGATGTGACGCAGCAGCGTGGTCTTACCCGACTTCGTATCGCCGAACACCGTCAGCAACGGGTTGTCCTTGAAGTCCAGCACCACCGGTGCCAGATCCTCTTCGCGCTGACCGATGACCACCCGCTCGGGGGCCGGGTAGAGCGGCGCCAGCACGGCGGGGGCCAGCGCGGTGGGCAGCAGGCGCACCGGCGGTGCGGTCTGCCCCGGGTAGCGGGAGTTGATGACGGCGATATCGCTCAGCTCTGGCTCGGCGAACAGGAAGTGCTCGGCGGCCATGGTCAGGCCTCGGCCCGGCTGATCGGCAGGTACGGACTCCGCCGGGCGGCGCAGCGCACCGACCACCCGCACGATGCTGTCGTGGCTGTCGTGCAGCTTGAGCTCCAAGCGCAGGCCCAGGCCGTCACGCATCGCGAGCGGTACCTCCAGCCAGTTCGGCGTGGTGATCACGACATGGATGCCGTAGGCGAGGCCGGTGTTGGCCAGCTCGGTCACCTTGGCCAGCAGCGGATTACGAGTGTTGAACGTGTCGGTGTTGTCCCGGCTGAACGCGTACAGGTTGTCGATGACGAAGAAAACCTCGCCGTAGCCGTCTTCATACTTTCCGGTGGAGCTGCCCACCCGGCTCACCGCACCCTGGCGCTGGCGGGCCCGCAGCAGCTGCTCGAGCTCACCGAAGGTGCGGCGGATGCGTTCGGGCTCCAGCGGCGTGGCGACACTGCCGACATGCGCCAGATCGGCCAGGCCGGCGAGCTGTCCGCCGCCGTAATCCAGGCAGTAGAAGCTCACCTCGCTCGGCGAGTGCAACGCAGCCGCCGACAGCACGAAGGTCTGCAGTGCGGTCGACTTGCCCGAGCGCGGACCACCGTGGATCAGCACGTTGGCTGCCGACGAGTTGGCATCGAACACCAAGGCATCCCGGCGCATCTCGAACGGCTTGTCGATCTCGCCCAGCGGCCAACGCAGTTGACCGGGCTCGATCTCGGTGCGGGCCAACACGTCGTCCAGCGCAATCGCGCCGTCCAGCGGCGGCAGCCACAGCTTCGGTGCCTGCGGGCCGTAGGCGGCCAACTGGTCGCCGATGGTGGCGATCAGCTTGCGCGGTGGCGCGACGTTGACCTCTGGCTCGTTCGTGACGATCACCGTATCGGGCTCGGGCTCAACGCGCGAGGCGGTGAACAGCTGTGGCTGCGGCAGCGCCCGCACCACGATCGACTTCTCGGCCCGCGGCGGATCGTAGATGCCGTCGACGTAGGTGCTGCGGAACTTGACCGGCACCGCGCCCGGGGCGGGCACCAGGAAGCCTTCGCCCTTGTGCTCGCGACCCGACTCGATGTGATAGGCGTCCTCGACCCCGATGATCTGACGAGAGATGCTGGGGCTGGCCACCTTCAGACCGATCCGGTACGACGTGTTCTTGTCGATGTCCTTGATCCGGCCCACGTCCAGGGTCTGTGACGCGAACAGGATGTGAATCCGGAACGAGCGGCCCTTGCGCGCGACGTAATCGAACAGGTCGGCGTACTCGGGATGGTCGGCGAGCATCAGGGTGAACTCGTCGGCGACCACGAACAGCGTCGGCATCGGGGGCAGGTCATGTCCGGCTGCGATGGCAGCCTCATACTCGGTGACCGAGTTGAACGCGCTGCCCTGCACGCGGCGGCCGGCTTCCTTGAGCATCTGCTCACGGCGGGCCACCTCACCGCGCAGGGTGTCGGCGAACCGATCGGCCAGCGACTTCTTCTCGGCCATGTTCGAGATGACCGCGACGACCTGCGGGAAGTTGCGGAAGATGTCGGCGCCGGCCTCACCCTTGAAGTCGGCGTAGATCACGATGAGCCGCTCAGCGGAGTGAGTGGTCAACAGCGACAACAGGATCGACATCAGGGTCTGGGACTTGCCCGAGCCCGTCATACCGATCATCAGGCCGTGCGGGCCCATACCGCCCTCGGCCTCGTCCTTGAGGTCGAAGTACAGCGGCTCGCCGGTGGCGGTGACGCCGATCGGCACCCGTAGCTCGTCGTCGCGGTTGCGCGGGGCCCACAGGCTCGCCACGTCCAGCGCCGAAGCATCCGGGATGTCGAGCAGCGTGCCGAAGGTGGCGCCGCCGGTAGCGGTGGACCGCACGTAGCCGGGATTGGAATCCCAACGCGACAGCCGCCGCGCGATGTGGGCCGCCTCGGCAGCCGACATCGTGTCAGCCTGATTGACGTAGGGCTGCCAGCCGCTGCTCTGCCAGCGCTCGATCCGGCCTTCGGTGACCCGCAGGATGGGCCGCTCGGGATCCGGGTACTGCTCGCGGTTGGGCAGCTTGTCGCTGCGGTGGATCACGGTGACGCCGGTCAGACCTGGCTTCCGCGCGATGTCGTCGGGATCGGCTTCGGGATCGTCGAGGACGACCAGCAGATGCTTGAGGACCTGGTCCGCCTCGGCGGGGAACGCGGGCCGGCCGGTCAGCGCCCAATCGAGCTGTCCGCGCAGCTCGGTGACGCCGGTCGTCAGGTACCGGGCCGGGCCGACACCGTCGGCCTGCGACGGAATGTCCACGTGCGGAAGCCACTTCAGCCACGACCAGGCCTCGGAGTCGACATCGGGAGAAGCCAGGGCCACCCCGAGCATGGTCGGGTCGTGCCAGGTGACGGCCTGGGCGATCCAGGCGCGCAGCGCATCGCGGACTTCTTCGGCCTCACCGATCACGGTGATCCGGGCGAGCTTGGTGACGTCGATGCCGGTCGGGGCATCGCGCACGGTGCGCTGCACGTCGAGCAGACCACGAAGGGTGCTGTGCGACACCGGCTCCAGGTCGATCTCGTCGGCGGTGTCCTTGACCTTCAGCGCCGCATCCAGTGGCACATCGTGCAGCCCGGCGCGCAGCACCAGGAAGTCGCGGTCACGCGGGTCACGTTCCCACTGCCGGCGGGTACCCGGGACGGTGGCCAGCACCTCGGGCTCCGGGTGCGACCACTCCAGCGCCGCACGCTGCTCACCGGCATGCGCACGGACGTTGTCGCGCACCACCGACAGGTAGCGCAGGTAATCGGCGCGTTCGGCGTCGACCTCCTCGGTGCGCATCTTGTTGCCGCCGCGGTACAGCGCGGTGGCGGCCAGCAGCAGCACGAACGGGAAGAACAGCATGGTCGGCGAGATCATCCGCATCCCGGTGGCGAACAGGGCCACGATCATGCCCACGATCAGGATGACGATCAGGTAAGGCAGCACCCGGCGCAGCAGTGACGGGGGAACGATCCGCTCCAACTGGGGCGGCGGCTCGATCGTGATGGTGCCCTTGCGGGTGGTCGGCGGAGCCAGCCTGCGCTGGTGCTCGAAGATCAGCCTACTCATTAGCGGGTCGCCTCCAGGCGGGCAGCATTGGCATTGGACGACAGCGCATCATGAGCGGTCAGGGCGTCGCCACGGGACAGGGTCGGGCCGGCCGCGAACTGCGTCAGGATCGACCAGGGAATGGGTAGGGCCGGCGAGGTGAGGCCAAGCGCCGCAACAACTTTGTCGTCACCGGCGGTTTCGATGCCGTAGCGGACGCCGGTGTCGCTGACCCAGAACAACGAGCCTGCGGTCGGCGAACCTGGCTCGGCCCCGACGGTCTGGACGAAGTAACCGCTGCCCGGGGTGAGCGCGACCCGGCTTGCGGCGCCGTTGCTGCCCGCTCCGACCAGATCGACGGTGTGCAGGCCGTCCGGCACCGGCAATGCCGCACCGGAGAGGACCGCCAGCTTGCTCTCGGTGGCACCCGTCGGCTTGATCCATTGGGCACAGGTCACCGGGGCGGTCGACGACGCAACCAGCTTGACCGGTGTGCTCGGGTAACCGGCGGTGTCGATGGCACGTGAGACGGGCATCCGCGACACCTCGTCGGGCCCGATCCGCGGCGCCTGGTCCAAGCCATAGGAGTTGGTGTTCCGCAGGATCGAGGCCAGGACCGGCGAGACCGGCTGTAGACCGTCATTCAGCACCGCGTAGTAGCGGGCGGTGTTGTCGGCGTCGTACGCCGCCACCACGCCGCCGATGGGCACCGGCGTCGACAGCTCGTAGCTCGTCGGCGCACCGGCGTCGGCGATGTGCGGAGCCGCCAGTGCCGGGGCTTCGGGGATGGCGTTGAACAGGCCGGCGGCGATCGGCCGCGGCGCGGGGATCTGCCCGCCGAGACCGAGGGCATCGGTGACGGCGCGGTTGGCCAGATCGATCGAGCTGCGCTTGCCGTCCCACAGCAGCCAGTCGCCCGGCGTCGGGCCTTCCGCGTTGTGCACCAGGACCGCCTGGTCGGACGTCAGCGTCAGGGCACGCTCACCGCCCGATGCGAGGTTGCCGGCGATGACGGTCACTCCGGCGTTGGCGCCCGAGACCACATCGCACACAGTCCAATCCGCGTCGGTGCCGGCGCTCTGCACCATCCGCTCCGGCGCGCCGGGGATGCCCAGCAGGTTGCCGCGCGGGAACTTGTCGATCTCACTGGTCTTGACCGTGCTCGGGTTGTCCGACTTGCCGGTGATCAATCGCGCCGAGGTCAGGTTGAGCACGGGATGTAACTGTTCGCCCACCCGCACGTACAGCGCAGCCGTGGACCGGTCGGCGAGAACGGCATCGTTCCCGGCAGTCCCACCGGGTCGGAACAAGGAGAACAAGAAACAGCCGACCAAGCCGGTGATCACGATCAATGCGCCGGTCAGCACCGCACGGCTTTGCGTACGCAGCGGGTCCACCAGCATGCGGGTGTCGTGCAGCGCGACGCCAGAAGCGATGCGGCGCATGACGAATCGCCAGCCGGTGACCTGGTTCTTGGTGACAAAGCCGCGCCGGTACGACACCTGGTCGGGGTTTTCGTTGGACGGCGTGCGGGAGGTGAAGGAACGACGCTCGTCGGAAGGGCCGGGCGCGGTCATGCGGGCACCGTCAGACCCAGGCCGCGCAGCAGCGGGCCGGCAGAACTGTTCACGTCACCGGCGGTGATCGTCATCATCTCCTCGTCGGTGAAGTCGTCATTGTCGGAATGATCGAGGCGGTACTCGCGCTCCTCCTCGGAGCGCTCGACCAGGTTGCGGACGAAGCGGCCGTTACCGGCGATGTCGAGGCTGCGGCGCGGAACACCGTTGGCGTCGGGCATGGTTGCCTCGGCCAGATAACCGAACAGCTTCTCCATGTCGTCGTGCGCGGCCTTTTCGAACGTGCTGTCACGCTTCTCGGCCATCCGCTCGGCGATCTCGACGAGTTCGGACGAGGAGTACGACGGGAAGTCGATGCTGCGGGTGAAGCGCGAGCGCAGACCTTCGTTGGTGTCCAGGAAGCTGTCAAGGTCCTTGCGGTAGCCCGCGACGATCACGACGAGCCGGTCGCGGTCGTTCTCCATGCGGGCCAGCAGCGTGTCGATGGCGACCAGACCGAAGTCGTTCTTGGCGCCGGTGGACACCAGTGCGTAGGCCTCGTCGAGGAACAGCACGCCGTCCAGCGCGCTGTCGATGATGGCGTTGGTCTTGGCCTCGGTCTCACCGATGTGCTGGCCGATCAGGTCGGCGCGGTGCACCTCGCGGACCGTCTCCTTCTTGAGAAGCCCCAAGCCGCAATAGATCTTGGCGACGACGCGGGCGATGGTGGTCTTACCCGTTCCAGGCGGGCCGGCGAACACGAGGTGGTTGGTGCGCTGCGCCACGGCCAGCCCGCGCTCCTGGCGCCGGATCGACATGGCGACCGAGCTCTTGAGCCGCGCCACCTGGAACTTCACTTCTTCCAGGCCGATGAACTCGGCGAGCTCGGCTTCGGCCTCGACGAGCAGATGTGCCTTGCGCTCCTTGGCCCCCGGGTCGACGAAGTCGGATTCTGACGGTTCGGTGTCCGGGTCCCACGGGTCGGACCGGGCGTCGATGCGTGCGGCGTTGGTGATCAGCAGCCCGAACGTCGGATCCGACAGAGCCTCTTCGACCTGCTTGTTTTCGGGGTGCGCGGCGAAGAGGTCCTGCAGCACCTCGCCTGCGTCTTCATCCTCGCCCTGCCCGCGCAAGGTCAGTGCCTTCGCCAGCGCGCCGTCGAGCGCGGCCACCGCGACCGGGCCGGACGGGTCCTCCAGGTACGACAAGGCGGGCGCCGGCATGCCGAGCCGGGCCAGCGCGATGCCCAGGGTGATTCGCGCGGCGTGACCGGTGACCTCGTCGAGGGACGAGTCGGTGACGACGGGGGTGAGCAGCCGCACCACGTCGTTCCAGCGCTGGGCCCGGTGGTTGATCGCCACCCGCAGCCAGGTGGCGTTCAACCAGCCCGGCCGGCGGGCGAGCAGCTCGCCCACGAGCGCGTCGGCCTCGGCGAGCTGGCCCTGCGCGGCGCACCGCGCCGCGTAGGCCAGCTGGAAGTCGTCCACCTCGCTGGCACGGAACTGCAGGTACAGCCCGCTGTCATAGGTGAAACCGAGGTCGCCGGCAGCGAGGTCGATCTCGCGTTGCAGCAGACCGGCGCTGGCCCGGGTCCGCCACACCGCGTCGATGACCTCACCGGATACGTCGCCCGCGGCGGCCAGTCCGGTCCAGGCGTCACAGTGGTCGTGCGCGATGTGTGCCAGTCCAGCAAAGCCGGACCGGGCTGCGGCGAGATCGGCCGGACGCTGCCGGTCGTTCACCGTCAAGCCCAGCGCACGACAACATGTGGCGAAACGGCTGATCACATCGCGATCGAGCCGGGGCGCTCCCTGAGGCGGAGCCGCAAGCGTGTCACTACCCATATGCGTGCACGGGAGCGACTAAGCCCCCGAATCTCTCCCTTATGTATGGCTAAGCTAACTTTTGCTGAAGTTAGCATTGCATAACTTAACTGTCGAGAGGCACGTAGTCTGGCTAGCTCGTGAACTGCCTCACCTTTTGGTCGCAGCCACCAAGGTGATAGTTCCCGTCATCAGGCCTGCTTCTGATTCCGGACCGGGAACGGGCCGGCCCGCTCGGCGCAGAAGGTCGTGCAGCGGTGTCACAGCGGCTTCCCAGCCATGCGCGCCGAACCACTGCTCTGCGGGCGCGTGTTGCTGGTTGTAGACGAGAGTGAAGAACGCGTTCTCCTCACCGGATGACAGGGCTTCGGCGCGCTTGGCCTCGAACGCCTCGTCCGGCATCGGCATCGCTTCCTCGATACCGACGAAGCTGCCCGGCGCGGCGAGCGCATCAATGCCAGCAAACAACTGTTCCTGTGCTGTGGCGGGCAGATAGATCAACAGCCCCTCGGCAATCCAGGCCGACGGCCGCGACGGATCGAAGCCGCTCGCGCGCAGCGCCGCCGGCCAGTCCTCCCGGAGATCAATCGCCACCTCGCGCCGCTCGGCCGTCGGCGCCTCACCCAGCCGCTCGACAGTCTCGCGCTTGAACTCGAGCACCCGGGGCTGATCCAGCTCGTAGACCACGGTGCCGTCGAGCCATGGCAGGCGGTAGGCCCGCGAGTCCAGACCGGCCGCCAACAGCACAACCTGTGTGATCCCGGCGTCGATGGCCCGGAGGAAGTACTCGTCGAAGTACTTGGTCCGGGCGCCCTGGAAGTTGACGAAGCTCTCACCGAATTCGGTCTGCAGCGGATGCTCGGGGTCGGTGCCCTCGACCGCGGCCGTCCATTCGCCGCCGACCGCGCGACAGAACGCCTCGGCATACTGGTCGACGGCGAGCGGATCGGGCTTCCTGGCCTCCAATGCCCTTGAGGCAGCGACGAATAGCGCCGTCGAGCCTACGCTTGTGGTGATATCCCAGTTGTCATTGTCTGTTCGTCCGGTACTCACGCGCGCGACAATACGCCGGGAGCCTGGCACCCGTCCGCGCGTCATCATCGCTCGTTGATGCGTGTGATGCGCATAGGATGACATCATGCGCACCACCATCGCCATCGCGGACGAACTGCTGGCTGCTGCCAAGCATCGCGCTCGGCAACGGGGGCAGTCGCTGGGTTCACTCGTCGAAGACGCGCTGCGCCGTGAGCTGGCAGCCGAGCAGAGCTCGGCGCCTCGGCCCGCCATTCCGGTGTTCACCGGGGGCAACGGGCCGCGCCCCGGCGTTGATCTGCGGTCCAACCGGGAGTTGCACGCAACCCTCGACGACGGCGTCGAACTCAACGCGCTGCGGTAGGCACGCGTGCATCTACTCGACGTGAACGTCGTACTCGCAGTCCACCGCAGCGACCACCCCGATCACGAATCCGTCATCACCTGGTTCGATCGGATGCTCGACGCCGAGGAACCCTTCTCAGTCCCAGCAGTGGTGTGGGGCTCGTTTCTACGAATCGCTACCAATCGGCGAATCTTCGAGATCCCCACGCCCCGCAACGCAGCGTTCTCGTTCATCACGGCGGTGGAAGCCCAGCCCAATCACTTGAGAGTCGGGCCCGGAGCCCGCCATCTCACGCTGCTGCAGGACCTGTGCGATGAGGCCGATGCCGTAGGCGACCTGATACCGGACGCGGTTCTGGCGGCCATCGCTGCCGAACACCACTGCGACGTGGTCACGCTGGATCGGGACTTCGCCCGGTTCAACTCGGTGCCGCACATCCGGCCCCTCTAAACCAGCGGTCGACCGGTCCGAATCCGCCAGTCGAGGTCTTTGAGCAGCACGTTGAACGGGAACTGCCGCAGGACCGACGGCAGCAGGTCGTTGATCGTGCGCAGCACAGAGATCAGCCGGTCGAACCGCTTCTGGCTCTCGGTGTCCCACGGCAACCGCATCTCCTCCCGGAACCGCTGCGGCAGGAATCCCGTGGTGATCAGCAGGGCGACCGCATCGAGTCGGCTCTGCACGAAGCGGGGCAGTTTCGGATTCTTCGGCCGACCCGCGGCGATCGGATACAAGTAGCCCCGCACGGTGTCGTCGATGCGCAGCTGTTCCAGGGATTCCTCCCAATACCGGTCGAACGCGGCCCGGTCAGCCGGCCACATGTCCTCGGGCACCTGCAGAGTGGTGCCCATCGTGACGCTGTCGCGGTAGTGCCGGTCGGCGGTCTCGTCGTCCAACTCACCGATGAACATCCGGAACACGTCGACCCCGCCCTTGTAGAGGCAGGCCGCCACCCAGAGCTGAAGGTTCTTGTCGAACGCGTTGTACTTCACCGGGCTGTCCTCGGTGGAGTACACCTGCGCGTGCGCCTTGTTGACCGCCCGCCGGTAGGCCGCCTTCTGCGCGTCGCTGCCCCGGGTGGCCACGGCCAGGTAGGTGAAGGTGGTCCTGGCCCGCTTGACCGGGTGCAGGTCGGTGCGACCGCTCTCGACGCGGCTCTCGACGACGCCGTAGCCGACGCCGGGGTTGGCCAGCTGCATGATCACGTTGGCGGGGCCCGCCAGCAGCGCCACACCCATCAGCCCGTCGTCGAAACCGGCGCCCCGCCGACGCTTGGGCACGGCCCCGGGACGCGCCGACTCGTTCATCGGCCGCTCGACGTGCGGGATCGGTTCGCGGACCGTCATGGCCACTCCTCCTGGAAACTGAGAACCTGTGTTTCCTGATACTGGCCTGCCAGACTGACAGGTGTCAAGATGTGTGGGTGAAGCAGGTCCGCCCGTACCGCGGCGTCGAAGCGGCCGACCGCCTGGCGCAGCGTCGCAGCCAGCTACTCGAGGCCGGGCTGGATCTGCTGGGCGCCGAGGACGCCGAGGTCACCGTGCGCGCGGTGTGTCGCACCGCGGGGCTGGCCGCACGGTATTTCTACGAGAGCTTCACCGACAAGAACGACTTCATCGCCGCGGTCTACGACTGGGTGATCGCCGATATCGCGACCTCGACGCAGGCCGCCGTCGCGGCTGTGCCGCTCGCCGACCAGACCACCGCCGGTATGACCAACATCGTGCATCTGATCGCCAAAGATCCGCGGATCGGCCGGCTGCTGTTCAGCGTCAAACTGTCCAACGACGTACTGGCGCGTAAGCGTGCCGAATCCACTGCACTCTTCGCCGCGCTGCTCGGTCAGCACGCCGGCGATGCGCTGCAGCTCCGCACGAACGACTACCTCAGAGCCACATCACATTTCGCCGTCGGCGGGGTAACCCAGACGATCAGCGCGTGGCTGTCCGGCGAGATCACCCACTCCCCCGACCAGCTCATCGACCAGTTGCGATCGATGCTCGACGCGCTGGCCGGTATGCAACAACCCGGGAGCTGACGTGCCGGGCCCGGCGAATCGGCGCGTCGCCGAAGGTTCCCAGCCAGGGTCCCCCGTGCTGCCGTAACCGACCCAGGCGGCGTGCATCTCGGCGGCCAAACCAGCCGGAGGATCGTCGGGGCCGAGCAGGGCGCCGGGGCCACGCAACGACTCCAGTCCGATCCGGTCGAACACGAATGGCAGCTCCACCGCATGCGCTGCCCCCAACGCGCCATCCACCGCCTTTGACCGCCACGAGAATTCGTAACGGTGCGTCGCGGCGCCACCCTGCTCCGCGTGGGCTCGCGCCGTACCGTAACTGCCCGTCCGGAACAACGCGTCACCGAGCATTGCCGAACGCAGCTCACCCCACCCCGCGTGGGGGAAGCGCAAGCGATACCGCCGGACGAGCGCGGCCGGGTCGCTGCCCACCTGCGAGGCGAGCTGCTCGACGTCCGCACGGGTCGATGCGTCGAACTTGCCCTGCGGAACCAGATACAGGTTGCCCTCCTCGGTGTTGGTCCCGATCAACAGCCCCACGTCGGGATTGAGACGCAGCACCGGCTGTTCTTCCAGCACCAGGCTGAACGGGCTCAGACCCAGCAGCGGGTCGAAGTGCCCTCCGGTGCGCAGATCCAGACCGGCCAGCCTGGGGAGCACCTCGACGAACTGCTCGTCAGACACCCGGTCGAAACCGGCGACGGTGGGCTCGACACCCAGAGCCTCGGCCGCCGCCGCGGCGACCCGGGCGGCCTGGTCCGGGCTGAACGCACCGAATCCATTGCCGCTCTGCATGATTGCCCGACGGATCAACCGGTGCACGCCGGGTGTGGCCAGCACTCCCGCAGTGAGCGTCGCGCCGGCAGACTGGCCGAACAGGGTGACGTTGCCGGGATCTCCGCCGAAGGCCCTGATGTTGGCCTGCACCCAGTCCAGCGCGGCCAGCACGTCGAGCAGGCCACGGTTGGCGACCGCTCCGGGCAGGTCCAGGAATCCGGTGACCCCCAGTCGATAGGTCACCGTCACCAGCACGACGCCGTCGCGGGCGAAGGCGCCGCCGTCATAGAGCGGCGAGCGGGTGGAGCCGGCCACGAAGCCACCGCCGTGGACGAACACCATGACGGGACAATCCCGCGCGTCCGGCGGCGCCCACACATTGACGGTGAGGTAGTCGGGATCCCGCACCCAGCCGGGCCCGAAGAAGGGCGACATATCCAAGCGCCCGAAGCTGTTTCGAAGTGGCTGCGGCGCGGTCGGCCCGGGCCTCGTGGCATCGCGGACATCGCGCCACGACTCGTGCACCTCCGGGGCCGCGAAGCGACCGACGACGGCGGGTGGCGCGGCGTAGGGGATGCCGAGAAACGTTTGCGCTTCCGAGGTCTGGAACCCCCGCACGGCGCCGGCGGTCGTCTCGACGATCGGTCGAGCCATGCTCAGGCCCCTCTCACCCGGTCGAACGCTGCCCATTCCTTGATCGCGAACCGGTCGCCGTCCCGCATCACCTCGGCCGCGCCGTGGCCACCGAAGTGAGCCGGGATCACCAGTGTGTTGGTGTCGGCCGCCTCGCCCAGCACCCGCAGCCGGGTCTCCCGCGCCTGCCTCGGGTCCTCGCAGTAACAGCTGTTGGTGTCGGGTTCGGCGATCTGCAGCGCGGTGTGCATCATGTCGCCGACGAACACCGCGCGGTCACCGCCAGACTCCAGCCGGACCACCGCGGAGCCCGGCGTATGCCCGGGCGCCGGTTCGAGCGCGAGGTTTGAATCGATGCGAAAGCTGTTCTCCCACAATCGTGTTTTCCCCGATGCGTGTACGGGAGCAACGCTGTCGAGGAAGACGTTGTCCCGCCCTGAGACGGGCTCACCGCGGTTCGCCGGATTCCAGAAATCGAAGTCCGCGCGCGGCATCAGATAGGTGGCATTCGGGAACGTCGGGACCCAGTTGCCGTCCTCGAGGTACGTGTTCCAGCCGACGTGGTCGACGTGGAGGTGGGTGTTGATCACCACGTCGACGTCCTCGGGGGCGACGCCGGCCCTGGCCAGATTGCCGAGGAAATCGGTGTCGAGCTGATGCCACACCGGGGCATGGGGCCGCTCCTTGTGGTTGCCCACCCCGGTGTCGACCAGGATGGTCCGGCCCTCACTACGCAGCAACCAGGTCTGGATCGCCGAGATACATACATCGAGGTCGGCGTCGTAGAAGTCAGGTGCCAGCCAATCTTCGTTCCGCCGCCACGTCTCGGCAGGGCTCTCCGGGAAGAACTCCTGTGGCGACAGCCGCACCGAGCCGTAGTACTCCATGACCCGGGTCACCGTGACGTCGCCCAACACGATTTCGTTCATGTCTCCAGCCTGGCAACACAGCGACCGGCCAACCAGGCCCAACGGTGCCTACCCCTGACAGGGTCAGGCACGGCGCGTCGGACCGGAGGCATAGTGGGGTGGTGGCCACCGGACAACTCGGCGAATTCCTGCGGGCGCGGCGTGGGCGCCTGCATCCAGAGGACGTGGGGCTGTCCCGGTACGGCGAACGACGACGCGTGGCGGGCCTGCGGCGGGAAGAGGTCGCCCAGCTGGCCGGAGTCAGCGTTTCCTACTACACGCGGCTGGAACAGGGGCAGTCGGTGAATGCCTCGGAAGCGATCCTCGACGCGCTGGCGCGGGCCCTGCAATTGGACAGCCACGAGCATGCACACCTGCGGGAGTTGGCATCCCAGCGGACACAGCCGCCGCGCCGCCCTCCGGTTGAGCGCGTCAGCACGTTGACCCGTGAGCTGTTGCGCTCGATGGATCACCTGCCCGTACTGGTGATCGGCCGCCGCACCGATGTACTCGCCTGGAATGAGCTGGGCCATGCCCTGCTGGCCGGCCATCTGGATTTCACGTCGGTGGACAACCCCGCGAACCGGCCCAACCTGGCCCGCCTGCTGTTCCTCGATTCGCATACACGCGACCTGTATGGGGATTGGCACCGCAAGGCCCGGGCCGTGGTCGGCAGCCTCCGTCTGGCCGCCGGCCGGCATCCCGACGACGCGCTGCTGTCCGCCCTGATCGGCGAATTGTCGGTCAAGAGCCAGGAATTCGTGACGCTGTGGGCCGATCACCGGGTGAAACCGTGCGAGGCCGACTCCTACGACCTGCGCCATCCGCTCGTCGGCCCGCTCACCGTCACCATGCAGAACCTCAACCTCGCGCGGGACGTCGAGCAATCACTGTGCGTGGTGACGACGGCGGAGGGCTCGGGTTCAGCGGACACGCTGCAACTCCTGGCGCAATCGACGCCGGGCAAAAATATCCGAGCCCCGAGCACGGCCGGGCGCGCATGATGGCGATATGACCAACTCTGGACAGACCTCAGGTCGGGCCGTAGCCGATACCGGAGTCCTGGTGGCGGCCATCCGCGCCGAGGAAACCCGCCGCCCCGACCGGCTTTTCGACGATCCGTTCGCTCAGAAACTCTCCGGTGAATCCGGCCGGCGGTTGCTCGCCGAGGCGGTCGCAGCCACCGGTGACAAGTCGATGGTGCAGATCGTGGTGCGCACCCGGTTCTGGGACGAGGCGCTGTCGACTGCCGTACCGCCGGTGAAACAGGTGGTGATCCTCGCCGCGGGACTCGATGCCCGGGCCTACCGGCTGCCCTGGCCCGACGACACCACGGTCTTCGAGCTCGACCAGCCTGCTGTGATCGCCGCCAAGGCGGATGTGCTGGCCGGCGACGAACCACGCTGCCGACGGGTTGCCATCGGCGTCGACCTCACGCAGGACTGGACCGATACCTTGCGGTCCAACGGTTTTGACCCGACGATACCGGCTGTGTGGTTGATCGAGGGACTGTTGCAGTACCTCGACGAGGACGCCGTCCACATGGTGTTCGAGCGGGTCGACGCATTGTCGGCGCCCGGTTCGGTGCTGCTCTACGACATCGTCGGCAAGACGCTGCTGGACAACGTGATGCTGGCGGCAGTCCGCGAACAGATGGAGCGCAGCGGCGCGCCGTGGCTGTTCGGCACCGACTCCCCCGAGCAACTGTGCGAACCGCTGGGCTGGTGGGCGGTGGTCACCGATGTGGCCGAGCCGGGCAACAAGTGGAACCGGTGGTTCGCGCCGGCGGTGCCGCTCGACGTTCCGGGCGTGCCGCGCGGCTACTTCGTCACCGCCACCAAGCGGTAACGGACCGGACTACCGACCGGCAGTCACCGGCGGACGTCGGTCGGCCGCCGTCTTGGGCGCCGTCTGTGCGTCGTTGTCGGTGAATTCCTTGGTCCAACACGCGAATTCCAGGGCGACCCCGTCCGGGTCGAGGAAGTAGAACGACCGGACGTAGACGCCTGGGTGCACTGTGGCCGAGGCCTGCATCGGGCTGTCGTCGTGGTTGAGCACCGGCCCGACACGCACGCCCTTGGCCTTGAGCCTCTGCCGGTACTCATCGAACTTCTCGGCGGGCACATGCAACGCGATGTGGTTCAGCGAACCGGTGGCGCTGACGAACTCGCCGATGCCGGGGATGGCGGCTGGCGCCGAGATGCCGGGCACCCCGTCGGGAGCGTCACGGAACCAGAAGAACGCGATGCAGTCCCCGTTACCCGCATCGAAGAAGAAGTGTTGCCCCATGTCGCCGGGCAGATCCAGCGATTTGATCAGCGGCATGCCGAGCACGTTGGTGTAGAAGTCGACCGTGCGCGCCATGTCCGCGCACACCAGTGCCACGTGGTTGATTCCGCCGAACTCGAACTCCGAGTTGGGATTGCTGGGCTTGATCACGTCGATAAACCTCCCGGGGCGATTACACCAAGGACTGGCGCAGCTGCGAATCTGAATCTAACATCAGATTCAGATGTGATCAATGGCCGTTCAAGATTTCCCGGCCCGCCGGGAGTGAGGAAATCCGTGACCGTCAGCCCCCGTACCCCGCTGCCGACCGCCCGCGGCCGCCAAACCCAGGCGGCGATCGACAACGCAGCTCGCGCGGTGATCGCCCGCAAGGGCATCCTGGCCACGACGATCTCCGACATCGCCTCCGAAGCAGGCCGATCGGCCGCGTCGTTCTACAACTATTACGCCTCTAAAGAAGCCATGGTCCGCGAATGGGCCCTGCGCTTCCGCAACGAGGCCCGCGAACGCGCACTTCCGGCGACCGGACCCAACCTGACCAACCGGGAACGCTGCCGGCAGGCGGCCTCCGCGCACTGGATGACCTACCGGCACCGCCTGGCGGAGATCATCAGCGTGTCCCAGATGGCCATGATCGACGACGACTTCGCCGAATACTGGGACGAGATCTGCCAGCTACCGATCGCCATGATCACCGAGATGATCAAACATGCTCAGCAGCAGGAATTCTGCCCCGACGACGACGCCCACCTCACCGCCGTCGCGTTGGTGTCGATGCTCAACCAGTTCTGCTACGTCCAACTGTCCGGCGGCCGCGACGCCGTCGCCGACGACGACGCCTGCGTCACCACCCTTGCCAACGTGTTCTACCGGACCATCTACCACGAGGAGAGCCCGCGTTCATGAGTACAGCGTCGCCGGAGGTGGTCCGCGAGTTCATCGGGCTGGAATCCCCCACGGCCCAGCGCGCCGGCGCGGGTGGATACCCGTGCCAGGGCCTCTACTACCGCGGCGCGGGACGCAAACCCACGGTCGCGGTGATCGCCACGCACTACCAGATCGACTTCTCCGAGCACTACATCGCCGACTATCTGGCCACCCGGAGTATCGGCTTCCTCGGCTGGAACACCCGTTTCCGCGGTTTCGAGAGCAGCTTCCTGCTCGACCATGCCCTGGTCGACATCGGCGTCGGAGTGCGCTGGTTGCGCGAGGTCCAGGGAATCGAAACCGTTGTGCTGCTCGGCAACTCCGGGGGCGGATCACTGATGGCGGCCTACCAGTCCCAAGCCGTCGAGCCGAACGTGCAGCCACTGGAAGGCATGCGGCCGGCGACGGGGGCGACCGAGCTGTTGCCCGCCGACGGGTACGTGGCGAGCGCGGCCCACCCGGGTCGGCCGGACGTGCTGACCGCCTGGATGGACGCCTCCGTCGTCGACGAGAACGACGCTGTTGCCGCCGACCCGGAACTCGACCTGTTCGACGAGCGCAACGCGGCACCTCTATCGGCCGAATTCGTGGCCCGGTACCGCGCGGCGCAGGTCGCGCGCAACGAGAAGATCACCGACTGGGCCGAGAGCGAACTCAAAAGGGTTCAGGCGGCCGGATATTCGGATCGCCCGTTCACCGTCATGCGCACCTGGGCCGACCCGAGGATGGTCGACCCGACCGTCGAGCCGACCAACAGGCAGGCCAACCTCTGTTATGCCGGTGTACCGATCAAGGCCAACCGGTCGGCCCGGGGAATCGCCGCGGCCACCACCGTGCGGAACTGGATCGGCATGTGGAGCCTGCGCCACGCCCAGACCCGGGCCGAGCCGCACCTGGCCCGGATCACCTGCCCGGCACTGGTGATCAACGCCGGGCAGGACACCGGCGTGTACCCGTCCGACGCCCAACGCATCCACGACGCGCTGGCGAGCACGGACAAGGCGCAGTGCTCGATCGACACCGACCACTACTTCACCAGTTCCGGCGCCCGCGACCAGCAGGCCGATACCATCGCCGAATGGATCGCGAAACGGTGGCGGTGAACCCCGGCCCGATCCGGGTCCTCGCCCACTTCACCCCGGGCGACAATGTGCTGGATTTTATTGCGCCCCATAAGGACTGGCTCGACGTAAGGTTCTGCGCCGAGGATGACGACGCTGCGTTCTACCGCGAGCTTCCCGACGCCGAGGTGCTCTGGCACGTGTTGCGGCCGGTCACCGGTGACGATCTGCAGCGCGGCCTGCGGCTGCGGCTGGTGCACAAGATGGGCGCCGGGGTGAACACCATCGACGTCGACACCGCCAGTCAGCTGGGCATCCTGGTGGCAAACATGCCCGGCGCCAATGCCCCTTCCGTGGCCGAGGGCACCGTGCTGCTGATGCTGGCTGCGCTGCGCCGATTGCCCGAACTCGACCGCGCCACCCGGGACGGCAAAGGTTGGCCGTCGGATCACAGCCTGGGCGAGACCGTCCGCGACATCAGCGGGTGCACGGTGGGCCTGCTCGGCTACGGCAACGTCGCCAAGCGGGTCGAGAAAATCGTCGTCGCCATGGGCGCCGAGCCGTCACAGGTACTGCACACCAGCACCCGCGACACCGGTCATCCGCGGTGGCGCAGTCTGCCGGACCTGTTGGCCGCCAGCGATATCGTCTCGCTTCATCTCCCGCTGACCGATGCCACCCGGGGCCTGCTCGACCAGAAAGCCCTGTCATCGATGAAGCCCGGTGCGGTCGTCGTCAACACCGCGCGCGGACCGATCATCGACGAGCCGGCCATGGTGGAAGCGCTGCGGTCCGGGCAGCTGGCCGCGGCCGGGTTGGATGTGTTTGCCGAGGAGCCGGTACCGCCGGGCAACCCTCTGCTGGAACTACCCAATGTGGTGCTGACGCCGCACGTCACCTGGTACACGGCCGACACCATGCGGCGGTATCTGACTATGGCGGTGGACAACTGCCGGCGCATTCGCGATGGCGAACCGCTGGCCCACGTAGTTAACGGAGTGCGATAGGCCGCCGGAGTGGCGCCCGTCACGCCGGGGTACCCTCGGCCCAACCAACCGGTTATCCGACCTGGGATTGAGGTGCGTTATGCCCATTGCGATCACGTCTGAGCACAGCGACCTGGCCGACTCGGTCCGGTCCCTCGTAGCGCGGGTGGTGCCCTCGGAGGTGCTGCACGAAGCACTCGAGACTCCGATCCCGAACCCCCCGCCGTACTGGAAAGCCGCGGCCGAGCAGGGGCTGCAGGGCGTCCATCTCTCGGAATCCGTTGGCGGGCAAGGCTTCGGCATCCTGGAGCTGGCCGTTACGCTGGCCGAGTTCGGCTACGGCGCGGTCCCCGGGCCGTTCGTCCCGTCGGCGATCGCCGGCGCACTGATCTCGGCCGCCAACCCCGAGGCCGAGATCCTCGGGGGCCTGGCCTCGGGCGAGACCATTGCCGCCTACGCCATCGACTCCGGCCTGACCGCGACCCGCCACGGTGACGGACTGGTCATCCGTGGTGAGGCTCGAGCGGTGCCCGCGGCGGCGCAGGCATCGATCCTGGTGCTCCCGGTCGCGATCGAGTCCGGTGTCCAATGGGTGGTGCTGGACGCCGCCCAGCTCGAGATCGAGCCGGTGCGCAGCGTCGATCCATTGCGCCCGCTGGCCCATGTGCGGGCCAACGCGGTCGAGGTCGAAGCCGACCGGGTGCTGGCCGACCTGAGCCGCGCCCACGCCAGGGCACTGATCACCACACTGCTGTCGGCCGAGGCGATCGGTGTCGCGCGCTGGGCCACCGACACGGCCACCGCGTACGCGAAGATCCGCGAACAGTTCGGCAGGCCGATCGGCCAGTTCCAGGCGATCAAGCACAAGTGCGCCGGGATGATCGCCGACACCGAGCGCGCCACCGCCGCAGTCTGGGACGCCGCCCGGGCGTTGGACGATGCCCAGGAAGACCCCTCGGCGACAACCCATTTCGAGTTCGCTGCGGCTGTGGCCGCCACGCTGGCACCTGCCGCCGCGCAACACACCGCCCAGGACTGCATCCAGGTGCACGGCGGTATCGGATTCACCTGGGAACACGACACCAACGTGTACTACCGTCGCGCGCTCGTCCTGGCGGCCTGCTTCGGCCGGGCCTCGGACTACCCGCAGCTGGTGGTCGATACCGCGACCGCGACCGGCATGCGCCCGGTCGACATCGACCTCGACCCCGACACCGAGAAACTGCGCGACGAGATCCGCGCGGAAGTTGCTGGATTGAAAGCGATTCCGAGCGGCGCCGAACGCAACACCGCGATCGCCGAGGGCGGCTGGGTACAGCCACACCTGCCCAAGCCGTGGGGCCGCGCGTCCGAGCCGATCGAGCAGATCATCATCGCCCAGGAATTCGGTAGCGGCCGCGTGCGGCGCCCGCAGATGGGTATCGCCTCCTGGATCATCCCGTCGATCGTGGCGTTCGGCACCGATGAGCAGCAGCAGCGGTTCCTGCCACCGACGTTCCGTGGCGAGATGATCTGGTGCCAGCTGTTTTCCGAACCAGGCGCGGGTTCGGACCTGGCCAGCCTGACCACCAAGGCCACCAAGGTCGACGGCGGCTGGCGTATCACCGGGCAGAAGATCTGGACGACGGGCGCGCAGTACTCGGCGTGGGGCGCGCTCTTGGCGCGCACCGACTCCAACGTGCCCAAACACCAGGGCATCACGTACTTCCTGCTGGATATGAAGGCTCCGGGCGTCGAGGTGAAGCCGCTGCGCGAGCTGACCGGCAACGCGATGTTCAACACCGTGTTCATCGACGACGTGTTCGTGCCCGACGACATGGTGCTCGGCGAGGTCAACCGCGGCTGGGAAGTCAGCCGCAACACCCTGACCAACGAGCGGGTGTCGATCGGCAGCAGCGAGCCGCCGTTTTTGGCCAACCTCGAGCAGTTCGTGGCGTTCCTGGGTGCTGGCCAATTCGACCAGATCGACCAGAATCGTGCGGGCCAACTGATCGCGGAGGGGCACGCGGCCAGGGTGCTCAACCTACGTTCCACCCTGCTGACGCTGGCCGGCGGCGATGCCATGCCCGCCGCCGCGATCTCCAAACTGCTGTCGATGAAGACCGGCCAGGGCTACGCGGAGTTCGCAGTCGCCTCCTTCGGCACCGATGGCGCCGTCGCCGATCCCGAGCAGGAATTCGGCCGCTGGGCGGAGTATCTGCTGGCCAGCCGCGCCACCACGATCTACGGCGGGACCACCGAAGTTCAGCTCAACATCATCGCCGAACGCCTGCTCGGCCTGCCCCGCGATCCGTAACTTTCCGTGCGGGGAAACTTTCCTTGCGCGAGCAGACGCAAAACTGCCCTGAAACCGGTGTTCTGGTGCAGCTTTGTGTCTGCTCGGCAGGTAATGCGAGTGCTACCGTCGAAATAGGCGACCACCAGAAACGGTTGACACTCGATGATGAGCACGTCACGACTTCGCATTCTGCGCCCGATCCTGTTGGGTGCAGCGGCGCTGTCTGTCGTCCTCGCGCCGACCGCCGTGTCGTGGCAGATGTCCCCGGGGCCTGCCGAGATCCAGGCCGAACCATGTGTGAACGGCGTCATTCCGTGGAACCCGTATGTGGTGAACTGCAACCTGCAGCCAAGACCGCCGCGAGTCCGAGGGTCCGCTCCCGATGCCGGCGCCATCATCGCGTGCCGCGGCAGGCCGGGCTGCCTGGGCTGGTACGTCAACGGTCCGCCGTGACGATCTGAGCACGCACCATGGGCAGCGACGAGGACGACGTAGAAAAGCGTTGGCACGATCCGGAGATGTTCCGATCGGCCGTGGGTTACGTGCTGGCCGTGGTCGCTGTCGCCGCAGTCGCCATGATCTTCTACGCCTTTGACCATTCCGTGCTCTCGGCAACGCTGGTTCCGACGATCATGTTCGTCGGAGGGGTCGGGGCATTCATCCGGACCTACCAGGTGTGGCGAGCCGAGGGCACCTGGCCCATCTGGCAGGGCGCAGGCTGGTTCCTGCTGGCATTGTCGTTGATGTGCCTGGCGGTGCCGGGCTCGGCACTACTCTCCTGACGCACCCTCGCTGAGTGCGGCTTCCACAACGCGACTCCGGTCGAGCGCCGTTTTCGCCAGGCGTAAGGACAACCGTGGCGACAGCCGCTCCAGGTACCAGAACGCCTTCCACCACGCAGGCACGATGATGATCGCGTCATTGCGCAACACGGCCCGCACCACCCGTTCGGCGAACACGTGAGGATCCATGGGCCGCAACGGTTCCCATACCTTCTTGATGAACTCTTCATCTCTGACGCCAGGGGCCTTGAGCCGCCCGAACTTGCCGCCGGTGAGGATCGGCGTGCGGATCACACCCGGGCAGAGCGCCGAAACCCGCACGTTGTGGCGGTCGGCTTCGACTCGCAGAGTCCGCGAGATGGCAACGACTGCATGTTTGGTGGCGGAGTAGCTCGCCTGCCCAGCGCCGGTCATCAGGCCCGCCATCGACGCCGTGTTCACGATATGCCCGCTGTGCTGCCTGATCATGATCGGATAGACCGCCTGGATGCCGTGCACCACACCCCGCAGGTTCACATCGAAGACGTCGTTCCAGTCATCGAGCGTGTACGAGTCGACTTCGCCCCCGACCCCGATGCCCGCATTGTTGAACAGATAGTCGATGCGGCCCGACTGCTCGACAATCCTGGCGGCCGCGCGTTCGAACGACGTGTAGTCGCGCACGTCGAGCTCGATCGCGTGCGCTGTTCCACCCCCCGCATTGAGGCGGCCGGCGAGCTCCTGCGCAGCGTCGGTCTGCCGGTCGGCGATCCAGACCTCAGCGCCTTCGCCGGCCAGCCTGGCCGCCAGCGCCGCACCGATACCTGACGCACCACCGGTGATGACAGCGATCTTTCCCGACGCACTCGGCCCCATGACCGCAGAATACGTTCGATCTCGGGGCCCCGCCGGGGCTTGCCCGACTGGGGATTACGGCAAAATCGAGTCGACGTAACCGCCGTCGACCCGCAACGCCCCGCCGGTGGTGGCCGAGGCGAGCGGAGAGGCCAAGTAAGCCACCATGTTTGCGATCTCTTCGGGCTCGATCAGGCGCTGGATCAATGACTGCGGCCGGTGCTTGATCATGAATTCGCGCTGCGCCTCGTCCCACGGCAAGGACTTGTCGACGAGTTGGTAGACGAAGTCCTCCACGCCGGCCGTGTGCGTCGGCCCGGCGATCACCGAGTTCACGGTCACGCCGGTACCCGCGGCTTCCTTGGCGAAACCGCGCGATACCGCGAGCAGTGCCGTCTTCGAGACGCCGTAGTGGATCATCTCCGCCGGCGTGACAATGGCGGAGTCACTGGCGATCTGGATCGCCCGGCCCCAGCCTCGCTCGGTCATCCCGGGCAGGTAGCTGCGGATAAGCCGCACCGAGGCAAGGACATTCACGTCGAAGTAGGTGCGCCACTGCTCGTCGGTGATCTCCAACGGCGGCACCGCCCCGAAGATACCCAGGTTGTTCACCAGGATGTCGACCTCGGGCAGCTGACGCAGCAGGTCGGCTGTGCCCTCCTCGGTGGAGACGTCGGCGGCAACACCTATTACGTCGAACTCGCCCAACTTCGAGACAGCTTCATCGACGCGGGCCGACGTGCGGCCGTTGACGGCGACCCGGGCACCGCTGCGGGCCAGTTGATCGGCGATGGCCAGCCCGATGCCTTGTGTCGAGCCCGTGACGAGCGCGGTCTTTCCGCTGAGGTCGATGTTCACAAGGTTGTACTACCACCGTTCGGAGCGAACTATTCCAGGTTGCGGAGCTCGCGCTTGAGAATCTTGCCGGTTGGGTTGCGCGGCAACTCGTCGAGGAACACCACCTCACGCGGCACCTTGTACCGCGCCAGATGCTCCTTGACGTAGGTCTTGATCGTGTCCTCGTCGATGCTGGCGCCCTCGGCCTTCACCACGTAGGCCTTGAGCCGGGCACCCCACTCCTTGTCCTCTACACCGAGCGCGGTGGCCTCGATGACGTCGGGGTGCCCGCTGATCAGATCCTCGACCTCGGCCGGGAAGACGTTCTCCCCGCCGGAGACGATCATCTCGTCGTCTCGCCCGCTGACGTAGAGCAGGCCGTGCTCGTCGAAATATCCGACATCGCCCGACGACAGCATGCCGTCGATGATCTCCTTACCCCCACCACCGGTATATCCCTTGAACGGGAAGGTGTTTCGCACGAAGATGCGACCCACCTGGCCGGCCGGGAGCTCCTTGCCGTTGTCGTCGATGATCTTGACGGTGATGCCCTTGACCACCGGCCCGACCGTCGACGGATTGATCGACAAATCCTTGGGACGCGCGATGCTCGCGAAGGCGATCTCGGTCGATCCGTAGAGGTTGTAGATGACCGGCCCGAGTTCTTTGAGTGCGCGGGACGCCAGTTCAGCGCCGAGCTGGGATCCGGAGACGAACACGATCCGCAATGACGACAGATTGGGTTTGGGCTTCATCTGCTCGAGATGGTCGAGCATCCGCGACAGCATCACCGGCACCACCACCATCCCGGTGACCCCGTGCTTCTCGACGTCTTCGAACACGGTGGCCGGCTTGAACCGGCGACGGAGCACCAGGGTCGAGCCCAGCATCATCGCGACGGTGGCGTGCAGAAACCCGAGCGCGTGGAACATGGGCGCGGGCAGTGCGGTCACCTCACCGCCTTTGAACGGGACGTGCGACAGCACTCCCCCGATCGGCGCGAGCGACGGTGGGGCGGCACGGTTGGCACCCTTGGGAGTTCCGGTGGTGCCGCTGGTCAGGATGATGATCGCGGGATGTTTGGTGGCCTTGGGTGCGGGCTTGCCGTTGCTGCGCGCGATGACGTCGGCCAGGGTCTCGTCGGTGCTAGCCTGCGGTTCATCGCCTCGGGCGGAGCCCGACAATCCAGTGCTGTCCGGGTTGACGCCCAGGGCTCGGAGCTTGCCCAGTTCGGGTTCGGCGTGGGCGACCGCGGCGGTGTACTCGTCGTCGTAGATGATCACCTTCGCGCCTTCGCGCTCGGAAACCTCCTTGATCTGCGGTCCCGAGAACTCGGAGTTGAGCATGATGATCCGGGCTCCGACCCGCGCCGCACCGTATTGGGAGATCAGGAACCACCGGTGGTTGCGGGCCAGGATGGCCACTCCGTCGCCGCCCCGCACGCCCATCGTGAGCAATTCGTTGGCCACTGCGTGCGCCGCAGCGTCGAGCTCACCGAACGTCAACTCACCTTCATCGTCGATGACGGCGACACGGTTGGGATGCCGGCGCGCATTGAGTGCCGGGATCATCCCGATCTCACCCCAGGTCCGGATGTCATTCAGCATGGCCGCGATATGTTGTGGTGACTCCAGCCGCAGCGCGCCCGCCTCGAACATCTTGCGCGCGTAATGCAATTCGGCTGCGCCTCGCTCCGCGTACTGCTTGGCCTTCGCGGTCAGGTTCGCCGGCAGATCAGACAGACTTGGCATGTCGCCACAATAAGTGACATCTATCGCACTGCGGGCGGTAACTACCATGTGGTCATGGCCGGTGCAATGTCGCTGGAGATCGATGGCCTCGAAGTGGCCGTCAGCAACCCCGACAAGGTGGTTTTCCCTGACGCTCACGTCACCAAGCTGGAACTGATCAACTACTACCGGTCAGTGGCCGACGGTGCGCTGCGCGGGGTTTACGAACGCCCGATGATCCTCAAGCGGTTCGTCAAAGGCATCGCCACCGAAGCCATCTTCCAGAAGCGGGCGCCGGAGAAGCGGCCGGATTATGTCGACGTCGCCGAGCTCAAGTACCGGTCGGGCACGTCGGCCAAGGAAGCGGTCCTGCGCGATGTCGCGGGCCTGGCGTGGGCCGTGAACCTGGGATGCGTCGATTTCAACCCGCATCCGGTGCGGGCCGAGGATCTCGACCATCCCGATGAGCTCCGCGTCGACCTGGATCCGATGCCCGGGGTCGGCTGGTCTCAGATCGTCGATGTCGCCCACGTCGCCCGCGAGGTCCTGGAAGAGCACGGCCTGACCGCGTGGCCCAAGACGTCGGGCTCGCGTGGCTTCCACATCTATGCGCGTATCCAGCCGAAGTGGCCGTTCACCAAGGTGCGGCTGGCGGCCGAGACGGTGGCTCGGGCGGTAGAGCTCAGGGCACCGGACATTGCGACCGCGCGCTGGTGGAAAGAAGAACGGGGGACCCGGGTCTTCGTCGACTTCAACCAGAACGCCAAGGACCGCACGGTGGCCTCGGCCTATTCCGTGCGGGCCACCGCCGATGCCCGGGTCTCGACCCCGCTGCGCTGGGACGAGGTCGACGGTTGCCGGCCCGAGGCATTCACGATCGCCACGGTGCCCGATCGGTTCGCCGAGATCGGCGACCCGTGGGAGGGCATGGATCTCGCGGTCGGCGAATTGGACGCGCTGCTCGGGCTCGCCAAAGAACTCGGCCCGGCCGAGAAGGCGCCCAAGGGCGCTTCCCACGACGGGCGCAGACAGTCGAGCATGCCGCTGATCGAGATCGCCCGCACCAAGACCAAGGACGAGGCCATGGCGGCGCTGGATGTGTGGCGTGAGCGGTACCCCGCGGTGGCTGCGCGACTGGAGCCCGTTGACATCCTGCTCGACGGCATGCGCGGCCCGAGCTCGATCTGGTACCGGGTGCGGATCAACCTGGTGCACGTGCCGGAGGCCGACCGCCCGCCGCAGGAAGAGCTGATCGCCGATTACAGCCCGTGGGAGCACTATCGCGGCGCACAGTGGCAGCGCGGCGGAAACACTTAGGAGTGCGTATGCGAATCGCCCTGTTCGCGACCTGCCTGGCGGATGCAATGTTCCCACCCGCGGCGATTGCCACGGTTCAGCTGCTCGAGCGCCTCGGCCACCAGGTGGAGTTTCCCAAAGGTCAAACCTGTTGCGGCCAAATGCATGTCAATACCGGCTATCTCAAAGAAGCCACGGCGCTGGTCCGCAACCACGTCAAGGCCTTCGAATCCGCGAACTGCGACGCGGTGGTGGCGCCCTCGGGCTCGTGCGTCGGTTCGGCCCGCCACCAACACGCGATGGTGGCCCGCCGGGCCGGCGACGAGGACCTGGCCACGCGCGCCGAGAGACTGGCCGAAAAGACCTACGAGTTGTCTGAATTCCTGGTCGACGTGCTCGGTGTCGACGACGTCGGTGCCTACTATCCGCACCGCGTCACCTATCACCCGACCTGCCACTCACTGCGCATGCTCTGGGTGGGCGACAAGCCGCTGCGGCTGCTGCGCAACGTGCGGGGCCTGACACTGGTGGAGCTGCCGGATGCCGAATCCTGTTGCGGATTCGGCGGAACCTTCGCGATCAAGAACTCCGATACGTCCACCGCGATGCTGGCCGACAAGATGGCCCACATCGCAGCGACCGGGGCCGAGGTCTGCAGTGCCGGGGACTCGTCGTGCCTGATGCACATCGGCGGCGGGCTGAGCCGGCTGCGTTCCGGCGTGCGCACCGTGCACCTGGCCGAGATCCTGGCGGCCACATGACCACATTCCTGGGCACCCCCGGCGTCGGCAACCTGAGGGGCGACGAAGCCTTCCCGAAAGCTGCCCGCACCGCGCTGGCCGATTCCCAACTGCGTCGCAACATCGGCCACGCCACCCACACCATCCGGACCAAACGGCTGGCCGCCGTGGCCGAATGCGACGACTGGGAGCAGTTGCGTGCCGCGGGCAGTGCCCTCAAACAGGACGTCATGGCGCGCCTTCCCGAGTTGCTCGAGCAGTTCGAGGACAACGTCAGCCGGCGAGGCGGCGTGGTGCACTGGGCCCGCGACGGCGATGAGGCCAATCGCATTGTCGCCGAGCTCATCCGCGCCACCGGCTCCGACGAAGTGGTCAAGGTCAAGTCGATGGCCACCCAGGAAATCGGTCTCAACGAATATCTGGAGGCCCAGGGCATCGCCGCGTTCGAAACCGACCTGGCCGAGCTCATCGTGCAACTCGGCCACGACAAACCGAGCCACATCCTGGTGCCGGCCATCCACCGCAACCGGGCCGAGATTCGCGAGATCTTCAACCGGGAGATGCCCGACGCGGGCGAGCTCACCGACGACCCCCGGGTACTGGCCATGGCGGCCAGGGCCCATCTGCGGCGCAAATTCCTCACCGCGAAGGTCGCGATCAGCGGGGCGAACTTCGGTGTCGCCGAGACGGGCACGCTGGCCGTGGTGGAATCCGAAGGCAACGGCCGGATGTGCCTGACGTTGCCGCAGACGCTGATCACGGTGATGGGTATCGAGAAGATCGTCCCGTCGTTCACCGATCTCGAAGTCTTCATGCAGTTGCTGCCGCGGTCGTCGACGGCAGAACGGATGAATCCGTACACCTCGATGTGGACCGGTGTGCACCCCGGCGACGGGCCCCAGGAATTCCACCTGATCCTCCTCGACAACGGCCGCACCCGGGTGCTGGCCGATGAGGTGGGTCGCGCCGCGTTGCACTGCATTCGCTGCAGCGCCTGCCTGAACGTCTGTCCGGTCTATGAACGCACGGGCGGGCATGCCTACGGTTCGGTCTACCCGGGCCCGATCGGGGCGATCCTGAGCCCCCAGCTCACCGGCACCACCGGTCACGACGATCCCAACGCCAGCCTGCCGTTCGCCTCCTCGCTGTGCGGAGCGTGCTTCGAAGCCTGCCCGGTGCGCATCGACATCCCGTCGATCCTGGTGCACCTGCGCGCGCAGCAGGTGGACAAAGAAAGACGGGGGCTGCCGTGCGGACAGGATCTGGCGATGAAGGCCGCGGGCTGGGCGATGTCCGGCGCGGGCCGGTTCGCGCTGGCTGAAAAGGCTCTGGGTGCCGGGCGGCTGATCGCCGGGCGCGATCACCGCATTTCTGCGCTGCCCTGGCCCGCCTCCAGGTGGACGGCCAGCCGCGACATTCCCGAGCCGCCCGCCGAGACGTTCCGGCAGTGGTGGAGCCGTACCCACGAGGGCGGCCGAAGGTGACCGGCCCGACCCCCGGCGCGGCCCGGGCCACGGTTCTCGGCCGGATCCGCGGCGCCCTGGCCTCCGCACCCCCGCCCGCGGTCGCGGTGCCCAGGGACTACCACCGTGAGCCGCTGACCGGCGCCGGCGACGTCGAGCGGTTCGCCGAGACAGTCGCCGAGTACCGGGCGCGGGTCCATCGCATCGGGGTTGACGAGATCGCGTCGACCGTCCTCGGTCTGGTCGGGCCGGAGGCCACCGTCGTCATCCCGGCCGATCTGCCGCCGGAGTGGGCGACCGGGCTGACCACGGTCGCCGACATGCCGGCGCTGAGTGTCGAGCAACTCGACAGAGCCGATGCGGTGCTGACCGGGTGTGCGCTGGGGATCGCCGCGACGGGCACGATCGTGCTGGATGCCGGCCCCGGACAGGGGCGGCGTGCGCTGACCCTGGTGCCCGACCATCACATCTGCGTGGTCCGGGTCGATCAGATCCTCGATACCGTGCCGCAGGCATTTGCCGAGCTGACGCCGACGCGGCCACTGACGTTCATCTCCGGTCCCAGCGCCACCAGCGACATCGAACTACAGCGGGTAGAAGGAGTCCACGGGCCCCGAACGCTCGACGTGCTGGTCGTGTGAACCTTACTGACGAGTAAGCCTCGGAGGGTTCTTAGCAAAGTATTAACGCTGGCTCCCAGCAGCCTTATTTTGCCCGCATAGCGTCATGGACAGGTTGACGCGACGGAGCTCAGCCCGAGCTCAAGAAAGACGGCGGGAGGCTGATCATGACTTTCACGAACAACACCCCGGCAATGGATCGACACTTTCGGTACGGGAACTCGGCAGTCATCTGCGAGGGCGCATCGATGCGCGCGCAGTGCCGCCAACTGGCGACAGTGGTGACCATCAAGGGAGACGTCGACAGCAACAACATCGATCAGATCGCGTCATATGTGAATCGGTTCATCCTTGCGGAGAAGCCGTTGGCACTCGATCTGAGTGGCGTGAACAGCTTTGCACCGCACGCGATCGCGCTTTTCTACGATATCGATGAACGGTGCGGTGCACTGGGCGTGGACTGGGCGGTAGTCGCCAGCCAGCCGGTCACCGCTGAGATCCGCCGCCAGGAGGTGGGCGTCCCGCTCAGCTCGTCGGTGCCAGAAGCCCTGCATCACTTCGCCGAAGGCAACACGGCACGCCGCCGGTTGCTGCCCCTGCTTACCAAGAGCGCCTGAGAGAAAGGCCAACGCAATGTTGATCGATGTCCGCTGGTTGTCCCGCCTGCTTCGCCATCGTCACCGGGTGGTGCACATCTAAGCCCAACGCACACAAGACATCTTTCGAAGCGGCTGCCGGACCTGGTCCGGCAGCCGCTTCGTTCTGTCAGGGTCTATGTGATGTCGAGCGGTCCGGCCGGGCGTGGCCGAGAAGTTGTTCTCGAATCGAATCTTGGTGCGCTGCACGGTGAACGGGTTGCACTCGCAGTAGGAGTAGCTCTCATCCCGGGGATCGATTCTCACCAACTCGGCTGCGCCGGGCAAAGTGTCCTCACCCGCTCCTGCAAATGCTGACACGTCACGGCGAGCCACGTCCTTGCCGAGCGAACGATTCGTCGCACACACCCTGTTTCACCTGCTAAAGTTCGGCCCGCCGGGCGATGCAATCGGCACCTGCCCGCCTCGGGAAGGAGTCCCGCTGTGTCCCGCACTCTGACCACCGCGCGCTACGGAATGGTGCCGGCTTTCGCCGCCGGTGCCGTCGGAGTTGTCGTGGGTCTGTTCAACCCCGTGACAGCGGCCGCCGAGCCGCCACCGCGCCCACCCGATTGCACAGCCGCCGATCTCGCCGGCATCGCCTCCGGGGTCGCCGCCGCAACTTCCACCTATTTGTGGGCCCATCCGGACGTGAACGATTTCTACACAAATCTGCACGGCCGCCCACAGGAACAAGTGCCGGACGCCACCCGAACCTTCTTCGACGGCAACCCCCAGGCACACGCTGACCTGGTCGGGATCCGTCAACCGCTGACCGACTTCCGCGCCCGTTGCGGGATCAAGCCACCCGATCAGCCCTTAGGACAATGATGAAGAACCCAACGCCTCGATCATCATGGCTCCGCGCGGCCACGGTCGCACTCGCCTTCACCGCGCTGCCCGGCGCCATCGTCCTGGCCGCCCCGGCCGGGACGGCCAGCGCCGACGTGTGCGCCAGCGCCGGACGCCGGATCTCGGTCGGCGGGTGCGTGAACGTCGCCGACGCCGTCGCGCCATACGTTCCGCCGCCGGCCTACTACGCCCCGCTCCCGGAGGACGTGCCACCGCCGCCGCCCCCACCGGGTTCGAACGTCAGCGGCTGCATCGGCTACAACGGCCGGTGGGTCCACGCCGGCGGTTGCAACTAACTCAGGCGATCGCGCCGGCGTGCACCGATTTCGCCGACATGCACCGTTTTCCACCCAGGGGTTGTGACCGCGGTCGGTGAACAGCCCTGGCGTGGAAACCGGCGTCCGGGCAGAGCGGGCCCCGGACTCAGCGAGTCAGGCGATCGCGCCGGAGTCCTTGAGTTCTTCGATCCGGTCCCAATCGATACCGAGCTCCATCAGCACGAGCTCGGTGTGCTCAGAGGCCTGGGGTGCCCGGGTGGTCTCCAGCGGTTCGTGGTTGAACTGCACCGGCCCCCGCACCACCTTGAACGGTTTGCCGCCGTCGGTGGCCTCGACCTCGACGATCATGTCATTGGCGACGGCCTGGTCATCACTGGCGAGGTCGGTCAGGCTCTGGAACGGCGCCCACTGACCCTTCATGGTCTTGAGGTGTTGGCGCCAGTATTCGAACGGCTTACTTCCGATCGCCTGGGCGATGAGTTTGACACCTTCCGAGGCGTTCTCGATCAGCGGCAGCACGTCGGAGAAGCGCGGGTCATCGGCGAGCTCGGGCAGACCGAGGTGTTCGAAGGCGTCGCGGATGTAGCCGGTCGGGCTGACGATGCACAGGTTGATGGTGCCGCCGTCGGACGTCCGGTAGTTGGCCATGAACGGGTTCACCGAGGTGGCATCGTCCGGCATCAGTGAGCGCATGGTCTCACCGGTCTCCATGCCCTGGGTGACGCTGGCGCCGGCCGCCCACCATGCCGTGCTCAGCAGCGACACGTCGATCTCGGCGGTTTCCCCGGTCCGCTCACGGTGGAACAGGGCAGCGGAAATGCCTCCGGCGATGTTCATCCCGCCGATCGAATCGCCGAAGGCGGGGATGCCCTGGGACAGAGCACCATTGATCGCTTCCGGGGTGAGGGCGTGCCCGACGCCGCTGCGGGTCCAGAAGGCGGTGCCGTCGAAGCCACCGGTATCACGCTCGGAACCTTTGTCGCCGTAGGCGCTGCCGCGGGCATAGATGATGTCGGGGTTCACCGCACGGATGTGCTCGACATCGAACTTGTTCTTCTGCCGTTGGGCGGGAAGGTAATTGGTCAGGAAGACATCGGCCGTCTTGGCGATCTCGTACAACACCTCCTGCCCGCCTGGGGTCGAGACGTCGATACCGACGCTGCGCTTGCCACGGTTGGGATGCTCGATGAGCGGGTGGCGGTTCGGGTCGAGCTGGTGCCCGCCCATGTTGATGAAGCCGCGCTGCGTGTCGCCGCGCACGGGATGTTCCACCTTGATGACGTCGGCACCCCAATCGGCGAGGATGGCGCCCGCCGCCGGGACGAACGTGAACTGAGCGACCTCAAGTACTCGCACGCCCTGCATGACCTTGATCAACGCGGCTCCTAACCGTTGCACTTACGGTAAGTGTAGCGAGAGACCGCCGCCCGGATCGGGGCCCCGCCGAAACGGCATTCCGGCTGAAGAAGTTCGAGAGCAGCCCTGCCGGAATGCCGTTTCGGCGAAATTTGGTGCGGGTATGCCACCGGCGGACGGATGTATGGAGGCCGGCGATGACCGCTACCGGAGAAGTCAACGAACGACAGGCCAGGCAGGTCGCCGAGCAGGCGCGTGAAGCCCAGTGGCGCCAACCCAGTTTCGGCAAAGAGCTCTTCCTCGGGAGATTGCGACTGGATCTGGTCCACCCACATCCACGCGGTCCGGCCGAGACGACGCAGCGGGGTGAGGAATTCCTGGCCAAGCTGCGGCAGTTCTGCGAGACGCAGATCGATGCCGCGGTCATCGAACGCGACGCGCAGATCCCCGACAAGGTGATCCGTGGGTTGAAGGAACTCGGCGCGTTCGGCATGAAAATCTCGACCGAGTACGACGGGCTCGGCCTGTCGCAGGTCTACTACAACAAGGCACTCGCCCTGGTCGGCTCGGTCCATCCCGCGCTGGGTGCGCTGCTTTCGGCACACCAGTCGATCGGAGTCCCGCAGCCGGTGTCGATGTTCGGGACGGCCGAGCAGAAGCAGACCTGGCTGCCTCGGTGCGCGCGGGAGATCAGCGCATTCCTGCTCACCGAACCCGATGTCGGCAGCGACCCGGCCAGACTGCACGCCACCGCCACCCCCGACGGTGACGACTACCTGCTCAACGGCGTCAAGCTGTGGACCACCAATGGCGTCATCGCCGACCTGCTCGTGGTGATGGCCCAGGTGCCGGCAAGCGACGGGCACAAGGGTGGCATCACCGCATTCGTCGTCGAAGCGGATACGCCCGGCATCGTCGTCACCAATCGCAACGCATTCATGGGACTGCGCGGCATCGAGAACGGCCTGACCAAGCTGACCGACGTACGGGTGCCGGCCGCCAACCGCATCGGTCGCGAAGGTGAAGGCCTCAAGATCGCGCTGACCACCCTCAACGTGGGACGGCTCTCGCTGCCGGCGGTGTGTACCGGGACGGCGAAGTGGTGTCTGAAGATCGCCAGGGAATGGTCGAAGGAACGCGTGCAGTGGGGTCGGCCGGTCGGTGAGCACGACGCGGTGGCCGGCAAGGTGGCGTTCATCGCCGCGACGACCTACGGAATCGAGTCGATGGTCGAGCTCGCCAGTGAGCTCGCCGACGCGGGGCGGACCGACATCCGGATCGAGGCTGCCCTGGCCAAGTTGTACGGGTCGGAGATGACGTGGTTGATCGCCGACGAGCTGGTGCAGATTCGTGGCGGGCGTGGCTTCGAGACGGCCGAATCGCTGGCAGCCCGCGGTGAGCGTGGCGTGCCGGTCGAGCAGATCCTGCGCGACATGCGGATCAACCGCATCTTCGAAGGTTCCACCGAGATCATGCATCTGATGCTGGCCCGCGAGGCCGTCGACGCCCACCTCTCGGTGGCCGGCGACATCATCGACCCCGACGCCGACCTCAAGCACAAGGCGAAAGCGGCGGCACAGGCCGGTAAATTCTATGCCCGCTGGCTACCCACCTTGGTCACCGGGAAAGGCCAGCTACCAACGTCATTCACCGAATTCGGAGCGCTCGGCGAACACCTGCGTTATGTCGAGCGGGCCAGCCGCAAGCTCGCCCGCAGCACCTTCTATGCGATGTCCCGATGGCAGGGCAAGCTGGAGCACAAGCAGCGCTTCCTTGGCCGGATCGTCGACATCGGCGCGGAATTGTTCGCGATGACCGCGGCCTGCGTCCGGGCCAGCAGCGACGCACCGGACTCCGCGGTCGAGCTCGCCGACGCGTTCTGCCGCCAATCCCGGGTGCGGGCCGAGCGGCTGTTCACCGAACTCTGGGACAACAGCGACGATTCTGACCGGACGCTGGCGCATGACGTGCTGGGCAGCCGGTACACCTGGCTGGAGGACGGGATCATCGACCCGTCGATCGAAGGGCCGTGGATCGCCCAGGAGGGCGGCGACGTGACGGAGGACGTGCACCGTGTCATCGGTTGAAGAAAGTACTTGCGCACGTGAACAAGTCACCCACGAATGCTTCCTGAGAACCGGGCACGCTCGTAGAATCAACGAGTTATGACGACCCCGTCGAACGCGCACGGCGGATGGGCACAGTGGCCCCATTCGGTGCCTGCGCTCGACCACCGTCTCACCCGCAGACAGGCGCGTCAGCTGAGCCGCCGGTTCGCCGGGGTGGGCGTGGGCATCGGCGCGGCCCGCCTTCGCGAAATATCCTCCGGTGCCCCTGCCGCCGAGACTGAACTGGAACGTGTCGAGTTCGCCTTCGTAGCAGACGAACTCATGAAGGACGAGCGGATCGCGAAGTTGGCACGCGGCAAGCAGCGCTGTGTGTCGTGGTTCGTGGTCCTCGTCATGGGGCTGATCATGTTCAGTTCACTGTTGTGCATGGTCGTGCTGATGTTGAGCCTGATGCAGCATTCGGCACCGTTCTGAGTCGGCCGCTCAGTCAAAGGCGACGCTGAAGTACTGCGTCTCCTGAAACTCCTCAAGCCCGACACGCGCGCCTTCGCGACCGAGACCGCTCTGCTTCATCCCGCCGAACGGGGTCGACGGGTCGGACACGACGCCCCGGTTGATGCCGACCATGCCGGCGTCGAAGGATTCGGCAAGCCGTACCGCATCCTGCAGCCGTCCGGCGTAAACGTATGCGGCCAAACCATATTCGGTGTCGTTGGCCCAACGCAGAAGATCCGCCTCGTCTTCCCACACCACTACCGGGGCAACAGGTCCGAAGATCTCGTCGGCGAGGATCGCGGCGTCCGGGGCAACTCCCGTCAACAGCGTGGGGGCGACGAACCAGCCCTCGGACGGCGCCTGGGCCTGCGCGGTGATCATGGCGCCGCCGGCCACCGCGGCATCGATTGCGGCCGCCACCCGCTGGGCAGCGCGCTCGCTGACCAGGGGGCCGATCTGCGATGCCGGATCCGACGCGGGGCCCACCCGCAGCGCCGCCACCTCAGCACCGAAGCCGGCGATGAATTCGTCCGCCACCGACGCGTGCACGTAGAACCGGTTGGCCGCGGTGCAGGCCTGACCGCCGCCGCGGAACTTGGCCACCATCGCACCCGCGACGGCCGCTTCGACGTCGGCGTCGGCAGTCACGACGAACGGGGCGTTGCCGCCGAGTTCCATGCTCGCGTTGACGATCCGGTCGGCGGCCTGCTTGAGCAGTACCCGCCCGACGCCGGTCGAACCGGTGAAGGACACCTTGCGGACCCGCGCATCGCCCAGCCAGTTCTCGACTACGGAGGCCGCATCGGTGGTGGGAACCATGTTGACCACGCCGTCGGGAACACCTGCGGCTGACAGGATTCCGGCGATCGCCAGCGCGGTCAGGGGTGTCTCGGCCGCCGGTTTGAGGACCACGGTGCAGCCCGCGGCCAATGCCGGGGCGATCTTGCGGGTTGCCATCGCGGCCGGGAAATTCCACGGTGTCACCAGTGCGGCGATCCCCACCGGCTTGTGGGTCACCAACGTGCGCGTGCCGCCGGCGGGGCTGATGCCGTAGGCGCCGTCGGTCCGCACCGCCTCCTCGGAGAACCAGCGGAAGAACTCGGCCGCATAGCCCACCTCGGCACGGGCGTCGGCCTGCGATTTCCCGTTCTCCGCGCAGATCAGCGCGGCCAGCCGCTCGGTGTCAGCGACCATCAGGTCGAACACCCGGCGCAGGATGTCGCTGCGTTGCCGCGGGCTGGTCCGGGCCCAGTCACCGAAGGCCCGGTGCGCGGCGTCGACTGCGGAGCGGGCATCGGAAACGGTGCCGTCGGCCACTTCGGCGATGGTCAGACCCGTGGCCGGGTCGTGTACCTCGAACGTGGTGGCGGCACCGCGGACCTGCCCGTCGATGAGAATGCCGTGCTTGGCGTCGAGTTCGGCGATCGCGTTCTGCGTATTCACAACAAAGGTCCCCGGACTCAGCGGGTCTCGGCGAAGATGGCGGCCAGGATGTCCAGGCCCTCCTCCAGCAGGTGGTCGGGCATCGACAGCGGCGGCAGGAACCGCAGCACGTTGCCGTAGGTGCCGCAGGTCAGCACCACCAAGCCCTGGGCGTGTGCGGCGGCAGAGACCTGCTTGGCCAGGTCGGCGTCGGGTTCGGTGGTGCCGGCCTTGACGAGTTCGACGGCGATCATGGCGCCGCGGCCACGGACCTCGCCGATCCGGGAATCCTCGGCGGCGATCGCGTCGAGGCGGCCGATCATGGTCTTCTCGATCTCCACGGCGCGGGCCAGCAGTCCGTCCCGCTCGATGGTGTCGATGACGGCGAGGGCCGCGGCGCACGCGATCGGGTTGCCGCCGTAGGTACCGCCGAGGCCGCCGGCATGCGGCGCGTCCATGATCTCGGCACGCCCGGTGACCGCCGACAGTGGCAGGCCGCCCGCGATGCCCTTGGCGGTGACGATCAGATCCGGCACGACATCGTCGTGCTCGACGGCGAACATCGCACCGGTGCGAGCGAAGCCCGACTGCACCTCGTCGGCGACGAACACCGCGCCGTTGTCGGTGCACCAGTTCTGCAGTGCGCGCAGGAATCCCGGTGCGGGAACGATGAATCCGCCTTCGCCCTGAATGGGTTCGATCACGACGGCGGCGACGTTGTCGGCGCCGACCTGCTTGTCGATGAGGTCCAGGGCGCGGGCGGCCGCAGCAGCGCCGTCGGTCTCGCCGTCACGGAACGGGAAGGAGGTGGGCACCCGGTACACCTCACCGGCGAACGGCCCGAAGCCGTTCTTGTACGGCTGGTTCTTGGCGGTCATGGCCATGGTGAGGTTGGTGCGGCCGTGGTAGGCGTGGTCGAACACCACAACTGCCTGCCTGCGGGTATAGGCGCGCGCGATCTTCACGGCGTTCTCGACGGCTTCGGCGCCGGAGTTGAACAGCACACTGCGCTTGTCGTGGTCGCCGGGAGTGAGCCGGTTGAGCTCCTCGGCCACCCGCACATAGCCCTCGTACGGCGTCACCATGAAGCACGTGTGGGTGAACGCGGCGACCTGTTGGGTGACAGCGTCCACCACGGCGGGTGCGCTGTTGCCCACGGTGGTGACGGCGATGCCGGAGCCGAAATCGATGAGCTGGTTACCGTCGGCGTCGACGAGGATTCCGCCGCCTGCGGCCACCACATAGACGGGCAATGTGGTCCCCACACCACTGGCCACCGCGGCGGTCTTGCGCGCCTGCATCTCCTGGGAGACCGGGCCCGGAATGGTGGTGACGAGCCGGCGTTCCTGGGTGACGGCCGCACCCGCGATCTCAGCGATGGTCACGTGTTCCTCCTGCAGCTGGCGGTATTCGTTCCTCACGCTAGGCAACCGTCGGCGCCGCCGGCAGGTCAGAAATGCACATATGTCCCGTCTGCAATTGTGCAACACTGTCAGTGTGGTCCTGGTCGGCGATCTGCTGGAAGCACGCGCACTCGGGCTGCGTGCCGTCCAGGTCTGTCGTCCCGAGGCAGCGGTCCGCTGGGTGGCCACGAGTGAGCTCGCCGACCCGGGGCCGTTCCTGGAAGGCGGCGAGATCCTGCTGACCACCGGCCTCGAAACCAGCACCTGGCACGACGAGTGGGACGGCTACGTGCGCCGGCTCGGCGACGCCGGCGTGGCCGCAGTGGGGTTCGCCGTCGGACTCACCCACGCCGAGACGCCCGCTGAACTGACCGACGCATGCCGGCGACACCAGGTGAATCTGTTCGAGGTGCCGCGGCCGACCACGTTCGTCGCGATCAGCCGGCACGTCGCGCACCTGTTGGAGGAACAGGAGTCCACTGCCACACGCGAGTCGCTCAAGACGCAGCGCAAGCTCATCTCGGCCGCGGCCAAACCGGAACCTGCCGTTGCGGTCATCACGGCGCTGGCCGCGGCTCTCGACGGCGCGACGTGCCTGATGAATCCCGACGGCCGCGTCGTCACCGGCCCTGTCGGCACCCGCCGCGCCGAATTTCCACTCGACGAGGTCGCCGGCGACGTCAAGAGACTTCAGGCACACGGATTACGTTCGGCTGCCGCACAGTCAAATCCGACAACCTCGGTGTCGGTCCACCCGATCGGTCTGAGCGGGCGGGCATCGGCCTATCTGGCCGCCTTGATGCCGGCCCGGGCGTCGGAAGGACAGCGTCAGGCCGTGACGACGGCGGTGGCGCTGTTGGGGCTCATCGACGAGCAGGACCGGAGCCGTGCCACGACCCGACGGCACCTGCGCAGCCGCGCCCTGGAGCTCCTCGCCGAAAGTGACATCCGCACAGCACAATTAGTGCTGGAGATGGACCAGGCGACGATCGAGCTACCGAAGCACATTCGCTTCCTCCGAGGCGCCGGAGACGAATCCGCCATCGAGAACGCGGTAGCCACCCTCGAGCGACGCGGCATCCTCGCCGGGGTGTACGCCGGTGAGCTGTGCGCGGCCACCGAGCCTTCCCGTGCCGAAGCGACCGGTTCCCGGTTGGCCGAGGAAGGATTGCTCATAGGCATCGGGAATTCGGTCGCACCCGGCGACGGCGAGACTGGCTACCGCACCGCCGGCCTGGCACTGGGTCAGGCGACCGATGTTTCCGGTGCGGTGGTGTGGGACCGGGTGATCGACAACGGCCCGCTCGGGCTGATCGATCCCGAGAAAGCCACCGCCTTCGCCGAATCCTGGTTGCGCGGGCTCGATTCCGAGCAGCTGGAGACTCTGCGTTGTTTCCTGCGCCACCACGGATCCCGGCTCAAGGTCGCCGAAGAACTCGGCCTGCACCGCAACACGGTGCGCAATCGTCTCGCGGCCATCGAGGCGGTGCTACCCGGGAAGCTCGACGATCCGCAGACCCGGGTGAGCGCCTGGATCGCCCTGCAATCGGTCCCCGAGGACCGCGGGCCGTGAAGTCTCAGGCCTTGAAGTAGACGAACTGGTGGCTGGTGGACAGCAATGCGCCGGTGCGTCCGAACAATTGCGCAGTCTGGTCGAAGTAGCCGCCGGAGTACTTGTGCGCCCGCGCCGTTCCCAGCATGAAGTCGTCCCCCTGCGCGGCGAGCTGCTCGCCGTCGGCGTGGAAATACACCGTGATCGACACCGTTCCGGCCGGTACGAACTGGCCGTGACGCAGGAAAACCCGCGGATAGAAGATGTCGCTCACCGCGGCCAGGGCAGCGAAATCCATTGGCCTGGAAGGCTTGTTGCGCACCCACAGGCTCGTGGTGGAACTCGCCGATGTAGTCGGTTCACTGCCGATGTCGGGCATCCCCCCGTCGACGAACCGCATGTCGTAGTTGTCGAACCACGCCACGCCGAACGGCGGCACCGTCGGCTCGATGTCCTCGGGCGCCGGAGCCTGCGGCCATTCGATCTCGGTGTCGGACCAGCCGTCGCGTCGTAGCCCGAATACCGCGGTGGCGGTGGTCTTGACCTCACCGTCCTGACTGAGTTCGACGATCCAGTGCTGATTGGACCGGTTGGTCTTGACGGCCCTGGTCACGATGTCGAAGTTGCCGTCGACGATCGGTGCCGCATAGTTCACCGTCAGGGCGATGGGCTGGCCGTGCCGTTTCGGGTGCAACTCGATCGCCCGCAGCATGGCGGCCGCGGTGATGCCGCCGAACGGGCCGACCATGTTGGCCCACTCGGGGATTGTGCGCCCGCGCCACCGATCATCGCCGGACGGTTCGAGTTCCAGGGCCTTGTCGAAGGGATGCACCCGGCCACACTACCGAGGTGGCAGCACTCCTCCACCGTGGCGTCAGGATCGCCCGCTGTCAGGCGACGGTGACCGCTTTGCGCACCGGTTCGCTGCGGTAACGCGACGCGGGACCGTCAATTCGCAGAATCCGCCACAGGATCTTGGCGATCGGGTTCATCAGGCCGGTGTCCTCGGCAAGCATCCTCACGTCGCCGTAGATCTCGCGCAGCATCGCCCTGGAATTGGGCGACCGCCAGTAGATGTCTTTCATGACTGATCTCGGAATGTCGAACTCACGCCAGAAGGAGCGTGGAGGTTTGGCGATGAGCTTGGCCGCCAGACGGAAGCTCAGCGGATACATGATCGACAGCCCAAATCGGTTGAACCGCCGCATTTCCGGGATTCGGCGACGCAGGAACTCGTGAGCAAATGAGATGTGGCGAGCTTCCTCGGCGACGTGTATCGCCATCACGCGCTCCATGATCGGGTGGACGTTGCCGCCCTCGCGCAGGATCGATTTCTGCAGGTGGTCGATCGGCTCCTCGCCGCACAACACCATCATGAAGAAGAACGTCGGCATCGGACTCGCGAACAGCGGCGGCAGCCAGTGGATCCATCTGAGCCACCGCACCAACCCCGGAGCGTCCACGCCCGTGTGATTCACCAACTCCTGGAACATCAGGGTGTGGTTGCACTCTTCCACCGCCTCGTGCAGGCAGTACCGGTATTCGGGGCTGCCGTTGGGAACCCAGAATGTGTAGTTCAGGATCCCTCGGATCAGCATGTTCTCGAATTGCAGGCCAGCCCTGGCGACATTCGCCTGACGCCACATGCCGATCGCAATCTGCTTTTCCAGCGGCTGCGCCTGATACCACGCGTGCCCGCCCATGGGGTCGCTTTTGGGCAGCACCCATCGCGGGTCGTTCGCCGTCACCGTGAACTGCGGCGAATCCCACGGGATGTCCAAGTACGGGTTGAAGTTGCGGTGCACCGATCCCGCCGACAGGGTCGCCAGCCTCGTGCAGTAATCCGCATCGTCGCTGACGTCCATCCGGTCCCGCCACCGCCGGACCGCCTTCGTCAATGCCATGACGTCCCCTCCCCAACACACCCAGGCCACATTTACCGGGACCGTGAGTCCCATTCCTCTTATCTGTATGGGACTCCCTGTCCCATACAGATGTCAAGGGCGTGCCGCGGCAAGGCGTCGGTTCAGCCGGTTTACTTCGCCGGCGAGTAGTTCGGCCGGCCCAACCCCAGTGCCTGCTGGGCGATCATGTTGCGGAACACCTCGAGGGTGCCCCCGTAGATGCCGGTGGGGCCGGCCAACCGGAAGATGTACTCGGCACCTCCGTCGTCTGCCGCCCCGGTCGCGCCGACCGGCAGCGCACCGGCCGACCCCAGGAGGTCCATCAGGTCCGGGGATACCTCGCGCATGGTCTGGGCGATCGCGACGCGGCCGTACATGCCGGGACTGCTCAGAGCGGCTTCCAACCGGGCGACGCCTCGGCCCAGTCGGTAGCGCGACGCCGCGTCGTCGGGGGCGACGGCCGTGACGTGGTCCACCGCCTCGGCCATCAGGTTGATGTGCTCGGTCATGGTGGCGAGCTTCTGCAGACCGCGCGTCTCACGTTCGAAGGTGCCATGTTCGAGTTCGAGGGCACCGCGCAGGACCGCCCAGCCGCCGTTCACCTCACCGACGCGGTAGCGGTCACCGACTCGCACGTCGCTGTAATACGTGATGTTGGTGCGGTCTCCGTCGACGGTGCGGATCGGCTGGATCTCGACACCGGGGGAATCCAGCGGCACCAGGAACATCGTCAGGCTCTTGTGTTTGGCCGCAGACGGATCGGTGTTGGTCAGCAGGAACACGTACTGGGCGTTGTGCGCATTCGAGGTGAACATCTTGGAGCCGTTGACAACCCAAGTTGATCCATCCGCTTCCCGCACCGCGCGGGTCTTGCAGGTCGCGACATCGGACCCGCCTTCGGGTTCGGTGTAACCCAGGCACAGCCGCAACCGCCCGTCCAGAACACCCGGCAGCACCTCGTCGAGAAGCTCGGCCGAGGCGAACTTCTCGACGGTGTGGGCGACCATGGCAGTCGTCCCCCAGTGGAACCAGGGGGTGTGCGCGCGGCCGATCTCCAGCTCCCAGATGCGGCGCCGGACCGCGCTGAATCCGCCGTCGGCCTCGGCCCGGTAATCCCCGGCCAGATACCCGGCCCCGCCGAGGGCCAGATGCACCGCCTCGTCGAAGTTCTCCCCGGTCTCGCGGTCACGCGCGATCACCTCGTCGGTGACGACGCGGGCCAGGAACGCGCGCAGCTCTTCCCGGAAGGCCACGTCCTCCTCGGCAAGCTCGACATGGGAGAAGTCCATCAGGACACCGTGACACTTTCATCGTCATTTGTAAATACGACCTGTCCCCGTCGCAGCAGCAGGAGGAGCGCGCCACCGATGAACGCGGCGATTCCGGCCAGCACCAGGAACCCGTCGAAGCTGTTGGTGGCAGCCAACATACGACTCAACACCACCGCACCCAGGGCCGACGACACCCCGATCACCGCGGACAGGATGCTGAGGACCGTGCTGTACACGCCCAGGCTGAAGTGGCGTGCCACCAGGTAGGCGATCACGTCCCCTTCAGCTCCCCAGGCCGCTCCGAGACAGCAGACGGCCACGGCGAGGACACCGATGCCGTCCCACGACGAGGCGATGAGCAGGCAGCCGAGACCCGGCAGTGCCATCGCCACCGCGGCAACCGCCTGCGCGGGCAGTCGATCGAGCGCCACACCGCACACAAAGCGGCCGACGATGACGGCGGTCGCGAACACCGTGATGAGTACCGCGACGTCACCGCCGGCTCCGGCGTCGCCGAGCATGATGCCGAGTTGGGTGGTGGTGACCGAGTGGTAGAGATTGCACAGCAGCACACCCAGCAGCAGGATCCAGAACACCCTGCTGCGCCCGATGGCGCGGTAATCCTTGCCAGCCTTGCGTTCTCCCGCGGCCGGCACGGCGTCGCCGTTGCGCCTGGGCACGAGCATCAGGGCGATGACGCCGATGACCGCGATCGTGACGGCGATGGCCACACACCCGGCCCGCCAACCATGGGCGCGGTTGACGGCATCGACCACCGGAGCGCCGATCGCACCCAACAGGGGTGGACCTGAGATCGCGATGGCCAGGGCGAGACCCCGGGCCGCCTGGAAACGCGTTGCGACCAGCCGGCTGTAGATCGCCGGCGTCGTGGTCACCCCGAGCGCGATGAGTGCGACGTTGATCGCGAAGTACTGCCAGATCGGACCGGACATCAACGCGTACGCGATCCAGCACGACGGCAGCCCGACGACGCCGATGACCGCGACCCGCCGCACCCCGACAACGTCGGCGAGGCGGCCGTAGACCGGCAGGAACACGAACGTGAGCAACGTGATCGCGCCCGTCAGCGCGAAGTCCGAACGACTCCACCCGAACGCCGCCACGAACTGCGGCCCCATCACGGCGTTCGTGTAGGCGCTCAGGCTCAGACCCGCACTGAGGCCGGCGGTCGCGGCGGCCAGCGACTGCCAATTGGTCCGAAACTCGCCGAAGTAGGTCATCGCCGGTGAATCTAGCCGGTGGACACCGGAATCGACGTTGTGTCCTCATCGTCGGCGCGGGGTGTGCGGGGCGGCACCGGTTTCCGGAAGTGGTTGTCCCCACGGGGATAAACGACTTGTGGCCACCAGAACCACCGACCCAGCAGGGTGGCGATCGACGGCATCAGCAGCGAGCGCACGATGAAGGTGTCGATCAGCAGGCCGATAGCGATGGTCGAGCCCATCTGGGCCAGCACAATCAGTTTGCTCGCCATCATGCCGGCCATCGTCGCCGCGAACACGAGCCCGGCCGAGGTGACCACGCCACCGGTGCCGGCCATGGACCGGATGATGCCGGTCTTCAGGCCGGCGTGGATCTCGTCCTGGAACCGGGATACCAGCAGCAGGTTGTAGTCCGATCCGACCGCCAGCAGGATGATCACCGACATCAGCATGACCAACCAGTGCACCGGCATCCCGAACAGGTCTTGCCAGAGCAACACCGAGATGCCGAACGACGCGGCGATCGAGCTACCGGCCGTCAGCACGATGGTCAACGCGGCCACCGCACTGCGCGTCAGAATGAGCATGATCATGAAAATCAGCGTCAGCGCCGACACCACCGCGATCATCAGGTCGTAGCGGGCACCGTCGGACATGTCCTTGTACGTCGCCGCGACACCGCCGAGATAGATCTTGGCGTCCGACAGTGACGACATCTTCAGGGCCTCCTGCGCGGCCTTGCGCTCGGAATCGACTCGTGCGATCCCGTCCACCGTCGCCGGGTCGGTCTGGTGGGTGATGAACATGCGGGCGGACTTACCGTCCGGCGACAGGAACATTTTGAGGCCGCGCTCGAAATCGGGGTTCGTGAAGGCTTCCGGGGGCAGATAGAACAGGTCGTCGTTCTTGGCGTCGTCGAAGGCCGCACCCATTGACAGCGCCGTGTCGTTCATCGCCTGCATCTGGTCGATCAGGGCCTTCTGCGAGTTGTACGACGCCAGCGACAGGTCCCGGCTGGTTTCCATCGACGCGATCGTCTGAGGGAGCAGCGCAGTGAGTTTCGGGGCGAGGTCGGCCAGTTGGTCGGTATTGACCTGCACCGACGACGTCTTGTCGGTCAGCTCGTCGATCCCGTCGAGAGCATCGAAGACCGAACGCGCCGCCGAACACATGGGGATGTCGAAGCAGTGCGGTTCCCAGTAGAAGTAGTTGCGCATGGGCCGGAACTGGTCGTCGAAGTTCGCGATGTTGTCCCGCATCTTCTTGGTGACCTCGAGCAGCTCCTGCGACTTGGCCGCGGAGTCCTGTGTGAGGTGGGTCTGTTCGAGCGAGAGCTGGTATTGCCTCTTCATGATGTCGATCGAGGTGTTGGTCGCGTCGATCATCCGAAGCTGGTCTTCGAGTTGCTTGCGCTGGAACGGCAGGTTCATATTGCTGGTCTGCCCCGAGATACTGGTCTGGAACGGAATCGAGCTGTGCTGGATGGGGATTCCCAGCGGCCGGGTGATGCTCTGCACCATCGCGATGCCTTCGGCGTGCATCACATTGCTCGAAATCTTGTTCAGCACAAGCATGTCGGCGGGATTGCGCATGTCATGGGTGGACTCGACCATCAGGATGTCGGGGTTCATCCTGGCCTGGGAGAAGTGCCGGTCGGCAGCGGCGAAACCGACGTTCACCGGGGCGTCCTCGGGCAGGTAGTACCGGTCGTTGTAGGCCGGCTTGTACCCGGGGATGGCCACCACCCCGATCAGCACGATGAACAGGCTGGCCACGAAAATCGGTGCGGGCCAACGCACCACCGCGGTGCCGACTTTGCGCCAGAACTTGCTCTGCGGGGGCCGCTTGGACTCGTACAGCCCGATCCGGCTGCCAAGGTAGAGCACCGCCGGGCCGAGCGTGACCGAGATGACCACGACCACGACCATGCCGATCGCGACGGGGGCACCCATGGTGGAGAAGTAGGGCAGTCGCGCGAAGCTGAGGCAGTAGGTCGCTCCGGCGATGGTCAGACCGGAACCCACGATGACGGGCGCGACCGATTTGAAAGTCGCGTAGTACGAGTCATCCCGGTCAAGGCCCATGCCGCGGTCTTCGCGATACCGGCCGAAGATGAAGATTCCGTAGTCGGTGGCAGCGGCGATCGCCAGCATGGTCAGGATGTTGCCCGCGAAGGTGGTCAACCCGAATACGTCGTGCATCGCCAGCACGGACACCACGCCGCGGGCGGTCAGCAGCGCCAGGAACGTCAGGAACAACTGGATCAGCGTGGTCCTGATCGAGCGATAGACCACCAGCAGCATGACTGCGATGGCGACCAGGGTGATCAGGGTGATCTCGGCCAGGCTCGCGTTGCCGATGACATGCATGTCATTGGTCAGTGCGGCTGGGCCGGCGACGTGCGCCTGCACCCCCGGGGGAGCCTTCGTTTCCTCGATGACCTTGCGGACCGCTTCGACGCCCTCGTTGGCCAGCGTCATGCCTTGCTCGCCGGCGAGGTTGATCATCACGTACGACGCCTTGCCGTCGGCGCTCTGCGCGCCGGCCGCAGTCAGCGTGTCACCCCAGAAGTCCTGGATGTGCTGGATGTGCTCGGGATCCTGCTGCAGTTTGCGGATGATCTCGTCGTAGTACTGGTGCGAGTCCGGGCCCAGCGGCTCCTGGCCCTCGATGACGACCATGATCGTGCTGTTGGAGTTGAACTCCTTGAAGTTGGCCCCCATCAACTTCATCGCCTGCATCGACGGGGCGTCCTCGGGCGCCATCGGTGCGGCGTGCAATTCGCCGACGACCTCGAGCTGCGGCGCGATCACATTGACGACGACCGCGATCGCGACCCAGATCAGGATGATCGGCCACGCCAGAATGCGGAGCAGGTGCGGGAAGACAGGTCGTTTCGGCTTGCCGGTGGGCTCAGGCGAGGTGGCGGATGTGGTCATGCGGACTTCACCAGGCAGTAGGTCTGGGCGTTGACGCCATTGGCGGATTGCTCCTCGCGGACAGTGCCGTTGACGGTGACCCGGCACCCGATGTGGTCGCCGCTGCTTTCACTGTCGCTGCGCGCCATCAGGTTCGCACTGACGGTCGGCAACGTGGTGGACAGGGTGACGGACCAGGGCAGCGGGGTGTTGACCGAGTGCACCTTGGCGTCCGGATCGAAATAGCTGATCTCGGCGGAAGTTCCGGGCGGTCCGTACACCTCGTACAAGACCACCTTGGGGTTGAACTGGACGATCTCGATCCCGGCGCCGGCATTCGCGTTGAGGTCCTCGGACCCGAACATGCGATGCAGACGGGAGACCACCAGGCCCGATACGGCCAGTACGACAATCAGAACCATCGGAATCCATGCGTATTTCAGCGAACGACGAACAGCCCGACCAGGACTCACCGGTACCTCCCGACGATTGCCCGCACCCGCCACTGGCACAGGCCCCGGCGATCGGCGAATTAGTTCGAATAACTATGTACAGCGGGGAGGAACTTTACACCGCCGTGAGCGGGAACGCAGTCGGGGCCCGCAGCCTGAGAACTTGCTGTCGGTTACCTGAAAGTCCCGGCCTTGCCCACCAGCCCGCGCGGCTAGGCTGCCGTGCCGTTGCCCGACGGACGGTCGAGATAGCCTCGGGCGACAGCCATTTCAACCAACCTCGAACGCAGCGCACGACGCCCGCGGTGCAATCGCGACATCACTGTTCCGACCGGAATCTGCAGAATCTCCGCAATCTCCTTGTAGCGGAAGCCTGCAACGTCGGCGTAGTACACCACGACGCCCTGCGATTCCGGCAACGCTCGCATGGCCTGGCGCACGTCGTCATCGCCCATCGATTCCAGGGCCGCCAGTTCCGCCGAGACCACGCCGAGCGGGAAGCGCTGCGCCACCTCTGCGAGTTGGGCATCCGAGAGTGAGTCGGCGAAGACCTCCCGCGGTCGACGCTGCGCGGTGCGGTACGCGTTGATCCACGTGTTGGTCAGGATGCGAAACAGCCAGGCCCGAATGTTCGTACCGTCCTGGAAGGTGTGAAAGCTGCTGTACGCCTTGACCATTGTCTCTTGAACCAGATCTTCGGCGTCCGCGGCATTGCGCGTGTATCGACGCGCGGCCGCGTAGAGCTGATCCACCAACGGCAGTGCATCGCGCTCGAACCGTTCCGCGCGACAATCGTCACTCACGTGTATATCCGTGCTCATCGGCATGGCCCCCGCTCCTGCCACTGCTCATATCGCCGGCCTCAGACAGTTCGCTCCTCGAAGTTATCCGGCGGCGCAGCCGTTCCCCAGGGGGATTACCCCCGGATTCGCGGCGGTTTTCCACACCGCACCGGTCGCGCCGAACTGTCATGCACGCAGCATGACACCTCAACCCAAGTTGAGGTCAAATGGTTTTCTGGCGCCAATCTCTTTGCGGCTGTTGCCCTTCAACATGTCAAAATTGACTCCACAGCAGCTGACTCAGACGGTGTTGGGCTCCACAGCCTTCCGCGCGCGCCGGGATCGAGCCGGAGGCCACCAGTCGCGCCCATACGGTCATCGGCGATACGCCGCGAAACCGGGCCGTTCCCGCCTTAGGCTCATCGGTTATGAATCGACTCGATCGCTTCTTCGAGATCTCGGCCCGCGGCTCGACGGCCCTCTCCGAGATCCGCGGAGGCCTGGTCACCTTCATCGCGATGGCCTACATCATCGTGTTGAACCCGGTCGTCCTCTCCGGTTCCGCCGACGTCGCGGGCAACAAGCTCGAATTCGCTCAGGTCTCGGCCACCACCTGCCTGGCGGCAGGGGTGATGACGATCCTGTTCGGGATCATCGCGCGGCTGCCGTTCGCGTTCGCCGCGGGTCTGGGCATCAACTCGTTTCTGGCCACGACCGTGGTGGGCACGGTCACTTGGCCCGAGGCCATGGGCCTCGTGGTCATCGACGGTCTGATCATCGTGGCACTGGCGGCCAGCGGATTCCGCCGACTGGTGTTCGACGCGGTACCCATGCAACTCAAGCTGGCGATCACCGCGGGCATCGGGTTGTTCATCTTGTTCATCGGATTGGTCGACGCCGGATTCGTCGGCTCGACCGGCCTGCCCTCTCCCCCGGTCGGTCTCGGCACAGGGGGTGTCGGCTCGATCAACACCGTACCGACCGTCGTCTTCGTATTCACTCTCCTGTTCACCGGAATCCTGGTGGCCCGGAAAGTGCGCGGCGGCATACTGATCGGTCTCGTCACCGGCACCGTGGTCGCCGTGATCGTCGAGGCGATCTGGCACCTCGGCTCGGCTCAGGAGAACGCCGGCGGGTGGGGGTTGTCGGTGCCGACCCTGTCGGGCTCCCCGTTCGCACTGCCCGACCTGTCCCTCGTCGGCGATGTCAGCCTCGGCGCGTTCAGCCGGATCGGCGCCCTGGCGGCCATCATGCTGGTGTTCACCCTGGTGTTCGCCAACTTCTTCGACGCCATGGGCACCATGACCGGGCTGTCACGGGAGGCCGGACTGTCCGACGCCCAGGGCAACTTCCCGCGGCTGAAATCCGCATTGATCGTCGAAGGTGCCGGTGCCGTCGTCGGCGGCTCCTCATCGGCGTCGTCGAACACGGTCTTCATCGAATCCGGCGCGGGCATCGAGGAGGGTTCTCGCACCGGATTCGCCAACCTCATCACCGGCGCGCTGTTCCTGGCGGCCATGTTCGTCGCGCCGTTGGCCTCGATCGTGCCCACCGAGGTCGCCGCCGCGGCCCTGGTGATCGTCGGCGCCATGATGGTGTCGCAGCTGCGCCACATCGATCTCTCGGAGTTCTCGGTGGCCCTGCCGGTCGTGCTGACGGTGGCCACCATGGCATTCAGCTACTCGATCGCCAACGGCATCGGCGTGGGCTTCGTGGCCTGGGCCGTGCTGCGATCGGCCGCGGGTAAGGCCCGCGAGGTCAGCCCGCTGCTGTGGGTCGTGGCTGCCGGCTTCATCCTGTACTTCGCCCGCGGCTGGATCGAGTCGCTCATCGGCATGTGAGGGCCGGTAACCTTCACGATCATGGTGACGACATGAGCGCCGGCCTGTTCGGTTTGCTCGACGACATTGCGGCGTTGGCCCGGCTGGCGGCGGCGTCGATCGACGACATCGGTGCCGCGACCGGGAAGGCGACCGCCAAGGCCGCCGGCGTGGTGATCGACGACACCGCGGTGACGCCGCAGTACGTCCACGGCCTCACCGCCGATCGCGAGCTGCCGGTGATCAAGCGCATCGCGATCGGGTCGCTGCGCAACAAGATCGTTTTCATCCTGCCCGCGGCGTTGCTGCTCAGCCAGTTCGCTCCATGGCTGCTGACGCCGATCCTGATGCTCGGCGCGACCTACCTCTGTTTCGAGGGCGCCGAGAAGGTCTGGGGCCGGTTCCTCAACCACGGCGGTCACGACGCCCACGACGCGCCCACCACGGCCGTCGGCGGCGACCCCGAAAAGTTCATGATCACGGGTGCGATCCGCACCGACTTCATCCTGTCGGCCGAGATCATGGTGATCGCGCTCAACGAGGTCGCTCACCAGCCCTTCCTGCCGCGGCTCATCATCCTGGTGATCGTCGCGCTGGTGATCACGGCCGCGGTGTACGGCGTGGTGGCCGGCATCGTGAAGATGGACGACATGGGCCTGCTGCTGGCCCAACGCTCATCGAAGGCGGCGCAGAAGATCGGCCGCGGCCTGGTGGCCGGGATGCCCAAGCTGCTCTCGGCACTGTCGACGATCGGCACAGTGGCGATGCTCTGGGTCGGTGGACACATCCTGCTGGTCGGTACCGACACCCTTGGGTGGCACACGCTCTACGGCCTGGTCCACCATGCCGAGGAGGCGGTGCGCCATGCAGTCGGAGGTGGGTTCGGCGGCCTGCTGGCCTGGCTGGTCAACACGGGTGTGTCAGCCGTCATCGGTCTGGTGGTCGGCACCGTGGTGGTCGGGATCATGCATGTGCTGCCGTTCGGCAAGAAAGCCGATCACGACGCTCCTGCGTGATCGTCAAGGCCGGTCCACCTGATTCGACCGAACGGCACGGGGCCCCACCCAGCCAAACGTCTGCGGCAGAAGCAAATTCTTTTAGGCGCCCCACCCATCGACGTGTCATACTTGATCCGGACGTTTTTGGTACGTCCAGTTTCACGATGAGAGAAGTAAAAATATGACACAGGGAACTGTGAAGTGGTTCAACGGCGAAAAGGGCTTCGGCTTCATCGCTCCTGACGGCGGCGCCCCGGACGTTTTCGTCCACTACTCCGAGATCACCGGCGGTGGTTTCCGGTCGCTCGAAGAGAACCAGCGTGTCGAGTTCGAGATCACCCAGGGAGCCAAGGGCCCCCAGGCAACGGGAGTTACCGCGGTCTAACCGCCCCAAGACCTGATGGTGGGCTGGTACGGATGAATTCCGTACCAGCCCATTTTCTTTCGTTCACACAGGCGTTTGCGCCTGAAGATCCCCCAGCCATCTCGCAGATTCGACCTGGGCGACGCGCAGCACGCGATCTGCGGTGTCGAACATGGGAGTACGCCGCACCGTTTCCTCCACAGGCATGGACGCGGCGCAGCGCATCACCAACCCGCCGAGATTGACGGACGTCTTGCACGGGACGACAAGCAGTTTCACGCACTGGTCCCGGCCCGCCACCATCATCAGACGGGGCCGGCTCAGCTTCACCCCGGTGGGCAGGCGGGTGCCGGTCACGATCGAGTCGAGGTCCAGCTGCCCCTGGGCGGCCGACCAGTTGACGCGAATATCGACAACTTCCCCGATCGATCGATGCAGAACTCCGACGAGCTCCGGCAGTTCGTTCGCCACGGAGGCGGTGTGCGGCCACCATGCTCCGTCAATATCGGCACCCAACTGACGGGCGAGGGCGAGCCGGACCGGACTGGCCAGCCGTCGAGTCCCGTTGAGGCCGTTCACGACGGCGACTGGGCGTCTGCGCGAGGCGGTGGCGCCGGCCGATCCGTGGGCCGATCCGAGAAGACCAGCCCCCAGGCCGGGTCACTCGAGCTGTCGACATCCGGCATAGGTTCTTGCTGTTCAGGGTGTGAAAACAGTTCGGACGATTCCATAGAGAGTGTCCTTGAGAGGTGCGGGACTACCGCACTGGTATTGGATAGCAAGCGATGGTTAATCGCCGGCTGCTGACGGTTCAACATCGAAAATCGTGACTGTCGAACGTCACGGTTGACCAACTGATGTATCCGGCCTGATCACAATCCTACCCCCGATGAACCGCACGCCGACGGCCCGGCACCCCGGGCATCGCCGTCAGCGGCCCCGTACGGCGGGCAGGATCAAGTTGTCGATGACGTCCCGGACGTACTTCGAGTCGACACTCTGACCATTGACCACCCGCATCAGGCCCATCCCGGTCAGCACATCAGCGACCAACGACCAGTCCCGGTCGGCCGACACCTCGCCGCGGGCGACGGCTTGCTGAAGGATCGTCGTCATCACCCGCCTACCCTTGAGCAGCATCAGATCTTCGAGCGCAGAGCCGAGGTGCGGATCGTGGGTGGCCTCGACCGCGACCCTCAGCACCAGATCGTAGGAGAATAGGTCGTTGTCGCTGCGCGCCGTGCGCCGCACGATTTCGTCGAAATCGCCTTCCAGACTGCCGGTGTCGGGCGCATCGTCGTCGAGCAGGTCGGGCTTCCAGTACACGAGCGCGTCGGTGATCAACGCGGCCTTCGACGACCAGCGACGGTAGATGGCCGCCTTACCGACACCGGCGCGCGCCGCGATGTCGTTCATGTTGGTGTTGACATAACCGTTTTCGGCCAACGCGGCCAACGCCGCGTCGAGGATGGCCGGATCACGCGACCGGTCGAGTCGGCCGTCAGTCCGCTGGCGCAATCTCGACTTCGACTCTGCGTCAGGCGGGTAATCCGGGCCAGTCACGGCTGTCACACCGTCGTTGTCGGTATCGGCGCGGTGTTGTCGTCGGTCTCGCCCGCCTTCCGGGCACGCTCTTCGCGACCGCGCCTGGTGATCTCAAAGGTGTTGAGCGGCCACCAGAACCAGCGGCCCAGCGCCGCGGCGATCGACGGCGTCATGAACGAGCGCACGATCAGCGTATCCACGATCAGGCCGATACCGATCGTCATACCGAGTTGGCCGACCACCCGCAGGTCCGACACGATCATCGACATCATGGTGAAGGCGAACACCAGGCCGGCCGCGGTGACGACACGTCCGGTCGCCCCGATCCCGCGGATGATCCCGGTATTGAGCCCGGCGTGTATCTCTTCTTTGAAGCGCGAGACCACCAGCAGGTTGTAGTCCGAACCCACTGCCAGCAGAATCACCATCGACAGCGGGATCACGATCCACTGCACGCCCAGGCCCAGGATGTCCTGCCAGAGCAGCACCGACAAGCCACACGCCGTACCCAGGGACGCGGCCACGGTGCCCACGATCACCAAGGCGGCCACCACACTTCGGGTGATGATCAACATGATGCTGAAAATGAGGATCATCGCCGCGATCACCACGATCATGAGATCGGTTTTCACACCGTTCTGCATATCGCTGTAGAGCGATGCCGTACCGGCGAGTGAAACCTTCGCACTGGCCAGCGGGGTGCCCTTGAGGGCGTCGGCGACAACACCTTTGAGGTCGCGGACATGTTCGATGCCGTCCACCGAGGCGGGGTCGCCCTGGTGGGTGATGATCATCCTGACCGCCTTGCCATCGGGCGACATGAACATCTTGACCGCCCGGTTGAAGTCCGGGTTCTCGAAAACATCCGGCGGCAGGTAGAACATGTCGTCGTTCTTGGCTTGATCGAAGTACAGGCCGATCTCCGTCGCGCCCTTGGCCGCTTCCTGTTGTGCGGCCTGCGTGCCGGCCATGGTGCTGTGGGTCGCGATCATGAAGTCGCGCATCCTCTTCATCGTCCCGATGGTGTCCTGCAGCACCGGCAACATCTGCGGCATCAGCTGATCCATGCGGTCCATGTCGGTGGTCAGCGTCTGCATCTTGTCGGTCAGCGTGTCGATGCCATCGAGCGTGTCGAAGATCGACCGCATCGACTGACACATCGGGATGTCGAAGCAGTGCGGTTCCCAGTAGAGGTAGTTGCGCAACGGCCGGAAGAAATCGTCGAAATTGGCCAGGTTGTCCCGCATCTCCTTGGTCGCTTCCACCATCTCGTGGGTATTGCCGACCATGCTGTGAGTGGTTTCGGTGAGCTCCTTGGTAATGGCGTACATGCGTTCCATGCTGGCGACGGTCTTGCTCATCTCGTCAGCCTGTTCGAGCATCTGCGCCGAGTTGTCGTTGTTGAACTTGGCGGACTGCAGTGTGCTGGCGTTCTGCGCGCCGAGCAGGAACGGGATCGAGCTGTGCTCGATCGGGGCACCCAATGGGCGGGTGATGGTCTGCACTCGTTCGATGCCCCGCATGTGCATCACGTTCTTGGCGACCTTTTCGATGACCAGCATGTCCGAGGGGGTGCGCAGATCGTGATCGGCCTCGAGCATCAGCAGCTCGGGGTTCATCCGGGCTTGGGAGAAGTGCCGGTCAGCAACGCCCATGGCGAGGTTCGCCGGCATATCAGCGGGGGTGAACTGCTTGTCGTTGTACTGCGGCACATAGGTCATGAGGGCGACGAAGCCGATGACGGCTATCAGGCTGGTGACGAAGACGATGGGGATGGGCCAGCGAACCACCGACGTGCCGACCTTTCGCCAACCCGGCGACGCGATTTTGTGCTTGGGATCGAGTAGACCGAACTTCGAGGCGACGGTGAGGACCGCGGGTGCCAACGTCAGTCCGGCAATGATGATCACCAGAACCGCGATGGCGCAGGGCAGACCCATGGTCTGGAAGTAAGGCAGCGTCGTCATGGTGAGGCACAGGCACGCCCCGACGATCGTCAACCCGGAGCCCAGGATGACGTGAGACACGCCGCTGTAGGCCACATAGAACGCGTCTTCCCGCTCCAGGCCTTTCGATCTCTCCTCGTGATATCGCCCGAGGAGGAAAATCACATAATCGGTTCCCGCCGCCAGGGACAGCATGGTCACCATGCTCACCGCGTACGGGGTCAGGCCGATGATGTTCAGGTAGCCGGCAGCGGCCGTAACACCCTGTGCAGCAAAAAGTTCCAGAAGAATGACAACCATCGACACGAGCAGCGTCACGACGGAGCGGTACACCGCGAGCAGCATCACGATGATGACGCCGACCGACACCAACTCCATTTTCGCCATACTTTGATGCCCCGCCACCTGGGTGTCGGCGTTGAGCACACTGTTTCCGGCGACGTGGGCCATGATGCCCGGCGGGGCGGGTACCGAGGCCACGATGTCACGTACTGCGGCCACCGACGCGTAGCTCTTGCTGGTGCCCTGGTCCCCGGCGAGGAAGATCTGGACATAGGCGGACTTACCATCCACACTCTGCGAGCCCGCCGCGGTCATCGGATCGCTCCAGAAGTCTTGAACGTTCTGGACGTGCTCGGGATCGGCCTTCAGCTTGGCGACGATCTCGTCGTAGTACTTGTGCGCAGCCTCGCCGACCGGCTCATCGCTCTCCAACACTACCATCGCCGTGGAGTCCGAATCGTACTGCTGAAACACCTTGCCGATGTTCAGCATCGCCTGATACGAATCGGCGCTGGTGGGGCTCAGTGGTACCGATCTAGACGCCGCGACCTCGTCAAGTGACGGGACAAGCGTTCCCAGAGCAACCGTGAGGAGCACCCAGAAAACGATGATCGGCAGCGAGAAGATCCGGACCATCCGACCCAGGAACGGGCGATGGGACTTCGTGTGCGCGTTGCTCATACGGATTTCACCAAGCAGTAGATGAACGGTTTGAAGGTGTCGGTGCTCGTCCGGTCGTCACGCACGTCGTCATCGACAGTTACCCGGCACCCGAGGTCTGTTACGTTCCGTTCGCCCTGAGCCATGATGTTGGCCGACATGGATGGCAGCGTCGTCACGATCGTGAATGACCAAGGCAACGGGGCCTTTTCGATGAGGTTGGGTTGACCGTATTCGTCGAGATAGTTGATGTTCGCCGTGCCTCCGGACCCGGTGATCTCGTACTTGATGTGCTTCGGATTGAAGTTCTCGGTAATTCCGGAGCCCTCCGCCACGTTCGGTTCCTGCTGCCCAGTACCCCGAATTCGAAGGATCGCGTAGGCGCCCAGAGCGACGACCACCACCAGCACCAGCGGTATCCACGCCTTCTTGAGCAACTTGAACACCGTTGCGCCTCCCCGACTGTGACACTCGAAAATTTACCCAGACGGAACCCAAGTTCCGCCTAAGAGGATGCTGAGCACTGTACCCGAGCCGCCCTTGCGTCACGACCCGTACCTACTCGGCCAGGAACCTTTCGAGCCCGGAGATCACGATGTCGAGGTTGAATTCGAAGTCCTGGGCAGCGGTCGCGGCGACACCGCGATCGGCCACCACACGGCTGAGCAGTGGAAATTCACTGGACGGAAGGTCTTTCAGCGCACGCACCACCTCGGGTGTCTGATGATGCAGCCGAGACTCCGCCGAGCCCAGCACATCGTGCGCGGCCGACATCGCCAGTCCGGACACCAGGGTGAGCACCCGCCCGGCGTCGTCGGTGCTGAATCCACCGTCGGTCAAAGCCTGCAGCACCTGTTCGGCCAGCGCGAGGCTCGCCGCCCCGCCGGTGCCGCTCAACCGGAAACTCGTCGCTGTCACCCCGAGTTTGAGTACGCCGTGGCGGATCGCGTTGCCGTAGGCCCGCAGAATCTCCTGCCAGCTCGCACCTTCGGGCAACTTGATCGAGCGCAGCTCGGTCTCGAACAGATCGGCCACCACCAGCTCCAGCAGGCCGTCGCGATCACCGACGTAGTAGTGCAACGTGGTGCGGTCCACCCCGAGCGCATCGGCGACCGCCTGCATGGTCAGCGCACCCGGGGGCATGGCGCGTGCCGCGGCAACGATCTGTTGCTGATCGATGCGCGGTGGACGTCCCCGGCCCCGACGTGGCGCATTTCCGGTGGTCACACAGGCAATTCTAGTTCCTCACGACGCCGCCGGAGCGCCACTCTTCCCTTTTTCTCACGGTCGTGGAAAACTGCCCGAAACCGAGCAAGGAGCCGCTGCGATGTCACAAACTTCGCCATACCGGGTTGTCCAGTGGACGACGGGAAACGTCGGGAAGAGTTCGGTTGCGGCCATCGCCCGCAACCCCACCCTGGAACTGGTCGGCTGCTACGCCTGGTCACCGGACAAGGCCGGCAAGGATGTCGGCGAGCTCGTCGGCCTCGAGCCCCTCGGCGTCGCGGCCACCAATGATGTCCAGGCACTGCTGGCCCTCAAACCGGACGTCGTGGTCTACAACCCGATGTGGATCGATGTCGACGAACTCGTCGAGATCCTCTCCGCCGGAGTCAATGTGGTTGCAACCGCGTCATTCATCACCGGCCACAACCAGGGCGAGGGCCGCGAACGCATCGCCGAGGCCTGCCGCAAGGGTGGCTCGACCATGTTCGGATCGGGCATCAGCCCCGGCTACGTGAACCAGTTGGCGATCGTGGCGGCCGGCATCTGCGACCGGGTGGACAAGATCACCGTCAACGAGGCGGCCGACACCACGTTCTACGATTCGCCCGAAACCGAGAAGCCGGTCGGGTTCGGTCAGCCCATCGACCATCCCGACCTGCAGGCCATGACGGCGCATGGCACGGGGGTCTTCGGCGAGGCGGTCCGGATGATCGGTGACGCGCTCGGCATCGAGTTCGACGAGGTGCGCTGCGACGCCGAATACGCCCAGACCACAGAAGATCTCGACCTCGGCTCATGGACCATCCCGGCCGGCGGCGTGGCGGGGGTGTTCGTCAGCTGGAAAGGCATCATCGGCGACATCACTCGGGTGGAGCTCACCCTGCGGTGGCGCAAAGGCCAGACACTGCAACCTGATTGGCAGATCGATCAGGACGGCTGGGTGATCGAGGTGGCCGGTCGTCCGACCGTGACGATGAAGGTCGGCTTCCTGCCGCCGCCGGACTTCGAGGCCACCACCCTGGAGGAGTTCATGGTGCTGGGGCACATCATGACCGCCACTCCCCCGATCAACGCGATCCCCGCGGTGATCAACGCCGCACCCGGCATCGTCACCTACAACGATCTCCCGCTGATCCTGCCGCGGGGAGTGGTACCGGCGAGTTAGCATCCAGCCATTCACGCATCGGCCTATCGGGGGACACATGACGCAGTTTTCGGGTTGGGTCGGAGCCGGTGTACTGACCGCCGGGGTATCCGCGGCGCTGCTCGTCGGAGCCGGCGCAGCCAACGCCGACTCCGACGGCGGGTCTGATCCAGGACCGGCGAAGACATCGTCGGCCGACAGCGGGAAATCAAGCGCCGCAACAGCCAACCGGCGCCATCAGAAACGGGTCTCGGACGCGCCCGCCGGGCCGCAGAGCCGCAAGAGCTCCGCCAAACGGGGCGACCGCCCGTCGGGGGCGATCCCGCGTCACCGCCCGGCTGCCGAGAAGACGGACGACACGGCGGAGACGCCCATTTCGAGAACCCTCACAGCGTCGGCACCGGTCCACCGACTGGCCGTGCTGCGTAACGAAGTACGCGACCGTCTGGCGCCGTCGACTGCCGATCCGCAACGCGCACCAGTCGTCGGCAGCCACCGCGCACAAGCCGTTATTGCTCAAGTGGCGGACAAGGTTTCAACGCCGACCGCAGACCAGACCAGCCCATCCCCCACGTCGATACTCGGCCCTTTCCAACCCGACTATCCACCGCTGGTCAGGGCCGTCGGGTCGCTCGTCTTCAATGCCATCGGCGGACTGATCCAGACCGTCGACGGTCCGCCGGTGGTGCCGCCCGCGCTCCGCGACTCGGTCCAGGTGAGTAGTTCGACGCTGGTCGTCGCCCCGGGCACCGAGGTGCCTGCCGATTGGTATATCCCGACGCAGGGCGGGTCGGAACGGTTGATCTACCTCCAGCACGGAGTCCTGGCCACCGGTCCGATGTACAGCTACACCGCGTCCTATCTCGCGGAAAGAACCAACAGCGTGGTGGTGGTCACCACCGTGACGTCCAATCCGTTCGCTGACGGCGGGATGTGGCTCGGCGGGGACAACATGCACAAGGCCGTCGCTCAGCTCTTCCTCGACCCCGACCGAAAAGCGTTGAACGCCAGCATGACCACGGCGACATTGAAGGCGGGCCAGGAGAGCTTCGCCGTCCCGCAACAGTTCGTCCTCGTCGGGCACTCACTCGGCGGTGGATTCGCTCCCGGGGTCGCCGGCTACTACGCAGAGGGGTTGGTGGCGCGGCGAGCCGACGGCCAGGATGTCGCCAACGATCTCGCCGGCGTGGTGCTGCTCGATGCGGTTCCCGTCTCGCCGATCATGCCCAATGCGATGGAGCGTCTCGCACTCCTCGAGGCCAGCAACGGCAATGATCCGTCCGACTACGTGCCGGTCTACGAGATCGGTGCGCCACCGAATTTCCTGAACTCCACGAGCAGTGTGAACGACGATCTCTCGGCTGCCCGCCCGGGAAAGTTCAACGGCGTCGTCGTCGACGGCGGCGTGCACATGGACTCCATGCTCGGCGGCAACCCGCTGATCCAATTCGCGGCCTACCTCGTTGCGGGCATCCCGCAGCCGCAGAACCCACCGGCCGTGCAGTGGTTGATGGCGGGATGGATCAACGACATGTTCGAAGGCAACATCGATCCCGTGACCGGACAATGTTCGCGCGACTGCAACGGTTCGTACGGCGCTCCGGGTGCGTCCATCGACATCGACGGCGACCATGGGAACGCTACGGGAGTCGTCATCGAATCCGGCTCGATGCCCGACGAATCCAGCTGGAGCGCACCCCGGTTCATCCCGGTCGACGCGTCGTTCATCCCCCGTTCGGTGCTGTCACGATCGGTGTAGCACTCACCGGGAAGTTGACCGAGTTGGCGATGAAGCACATCCGGTGGGCTTCGTGATGCAGTTCCGTGGCGTCGCCGACCCGGTCCGGCTCGGCGATGATCACCTGCGGCCGTAACGTGACATCGGTGAAAAGGCCACTGCCTTCGGCATTCTCACTCATTGTGCCTTCCGGCCGGTCAGCGTAGGCGGTCACGGTGATGCGTTCACGGGCACACAGTGCGAGATACCAGAGCATGTGGCATTGGGACAGGCTGACCACCAGCAGTTCCTCGGGGTTCCAGCGCTGCGGGTCTCCCCGGAAGGCGGGATCGGCGCTACCCAGGATTGTGGGCTTGCCCGGCGCATCTACGCCCGTCACGTCGTGGTCGCGCGCGTAGTCGCGGTAACCACTGGTTCCCGAACCGGTGTTGCCGGTCCAGGTCACCTCGACTTCGTAGCGGTGAGTCCGATTGGCCATGTTCGCGAACATACCAATCGTCGCGTCAGCTCATCTCCTCACGGACAACAGTGCCCCCCTCGGCAGCCGACGTGGCGGCCCACGAGGCGAGCAGCTCCAGGGCGTGCGCTGTGGCCGAAGCAGGTTCGGCCACATAGATCGTCAGCGTGAGGCCGGGGTCGGAGATCATGTCGACGCTTTCGTAGGCCAGTTCCAGGTCCCCGACGACGGTGTGGTGGAAGTGCTTCACCCCGGCACCGTGCAGACGTACGTTGTGAGAACCCCACAGGCGGCGGAATTGTTCACTGCGGGTGGACAGTTCGCCGACCAGATCATGCAGCGCCTTGTCGTGCGGGTCGCGCCCGGCCTCCGTCCGCAGAATAGCCACGGCGGTGTCCGCGGCGGTGTCCCAGTCCGGGTAGAAGCGTTGCGAATCCTCGTCGAGGAACGTGTAGCGGGCGAAGTTCGGTACGTCGCCCGGCTCGCTGTCGTACAGGCAGGAGTGCATCGCCCGGCCAAGGTGGTTGGTCGCCAACAGGTCCATGCGGCCGTTACGAATGATGGCCGGGGGCGCAATACCGTCGAGCACCCACTGCAGTGCCGGCCGCGGCGTCCAGCGTGCGGATGGACGTCGCCTCGGACGCATTCCGGCACTCGTGCCGTCGGCGGCGTGGGCGAGGTGGAACAGGTGCGCCCGTTCGGCGTCGTCGAGTTGCAGTGCCCGAGCCAGCGCGTCGAGAACTGACGCTGACACACCACCGAGAGAGCCGCGTTCCAGTTTGGCGTAGTACTCGACGCTGACGCCGGCCAACGTCGCGACCTCGCTGCGGCGAAGACCTGGGACCCGGCGGTGTCCCGCGTCGGGAATACCCGCCTGTTGCGGGGTGATCTTGGCTCGCCGCGAAGTCAGGAACTCGCTGACCTCGGCTCGATTGTTCACGTATTCGACGGTACGACTGACAGAAGGTTCCTGGGATGCACTCTCAGTACACGTCTCGACCGGGACTCCCTGATCCCGTCGGTGTCGCGTTCCCTGGTGACATGCAACAAACAACCCACTCAACCCGGCTGCCGACGCTGGTGTACGTCGTCGCCGCCGGCATCTTCTTGATGGGTACCACCGAGTTCATGCTGGCCGGTCTGTTACCCGATGTGGCATCTGACCTCGGCGTCGACGTGACTCGAGCGGGTCTGCTCATCACCGCGTTTGCCGTCGGAATGATCATCGGTCCACCGGCCATGGCGTTGGCCACGCTGCGACTGCCCGCGCGTGCGACGCTCGTCGGGGCGCTGTCGGTATTCAGTGCCGGCCACGTGGTGGCGGCGCTCAGCGATTCATTCGGTGTGGTCGTTGTCTCGCGAGTGGTCACCGCCCTGGCCACCGGAACCTTTTGGGCAATCGGAGCGGTGGTCGCCACCGCTGTCGCAGGGCCCGGTGCCGGCGCGCGGGCGATCGCGGTGATGTCAGGCGGCCTGAGCCTGGCAGTCGTCGCCGGCGTTCCACTGGGCACCTTCGCGAGCTTGTTCACCGGGTGGCGCGGCCCGTTCTGGATGCTTGCCGGGCTGTCGTTGGTCATCGGCGTGGCGGTGTTTCGCATCGCGCCTCCCACGCTCGGCCAATCTCCGGCAAAGGTATCCGTGCGCAGCGAAGTGGCCGGGCTGCGGCCGTGGCGGATGTGGGTTGTGCTGGCGGTCATAGTGCTTGCCCAGGCCGGATTCCTCGGCATGTACAGCTTCATCAGTCCGCTACTGACCGACCGTGCCGGTATTGCACCGGCGCTCGTGCCGGTGGTGTTGGTCGCGTTCGGTATCGGTGCGTTGGCAGGCACTGCCATCGGGGGCCGCTTCGGCGACCGCCATCCCCTGACGACCATTGCGGTGGCGGTGACGGCCTCGGCGACCGGGATGCTCGTGCTGGCAGCCACTGCCGAACACTCTGCGGTCGCGGTCATCGTGGTGGTGCTGTTGGGTGCGTGTGGGCTCGGAGCCAATCCGGTGCTGATCGCGCAGACGCTGCAGCATGCCGGTGGCAGTTCCACCCTGGCGTCATCGCTGGCCACCGCCGCGTTCAATCTCGGTACCGCGGGCGGGTCGGCCCTGGCCGCGGCCACCATCTCGACGGCGTTGGGGCTGAGCGGCCCAGCCATTCTCGGAGCTGGCATCACCGCTTCGGCGCTGATTCCGCTGGCCGTGCTGATCACGCTCCGGCCGAGAGCTTCTGCATCACCGCGAACCCCAGAGTGCACCCTGGCCGCGTGAGTACCTCTTCCATCGCATCGCCCAAGGAGTATCGAAATGCCCTTCAATGAAACGTATTTGAGCCGACGCAAGGCGTTGAAGCTGGCCGGAGCCGGAGCGTCGGCCCTGACGGCACTGACCGCTTCGGCGTGCGCATCACGGCCATCCGGTATCGCTCCGCCATTGCCGGCCACCGCCGGTACGCCCGATCTTCCTGCCGGCGACATGAGCCACGGCGCCGACAATTTCTATGTCAGCGATCGGGTTGATGTGCAGAAGGTGACCTTCAAGAACCAGTATCAGATGGAGGTCGGCGGCAACCTGTTCGTCCCGAAAGACCTGAACCGCAAAGGAAGAACCGCCGCCATGGTTGTCGGGCATCCGATGGGTGCGGTGAAGGAGCAGAGCGCCAATCTCTACGCCACCAAGATGGCCGAACAGGGCTTCGTCACCATGTCGCTGGACTTGTCGTTCTGGGGTGAGAGCGAGGGCCGGCCGCGCAATGCGGTGTCACCGGACATCTATGCCGAAGACTTCAGTGCCGCTGTCGATTACCTGCGCACGCAATCCTTCGTCGACCGGGAGCGGATCGGCGCCCTCGGGATCTGCGGCAGCGGAAGCTTCGTGGTCAGTGCCGCGAAGATCGACCCACGTATCAAGGCCGTCGCGACGGTCAGCATGTACGACATGGGCGCGGCCAACCGTCACGGATTGCGCAATAGCCTGAGTCTGGAACAGCGGCAACAGCTCATAGACCGGGCAGCCCGTCAACGTGATACCGAATTCATCGGCGGCGAAACCGAATACACCAGCGGTACCGTGCACGAACTGACCGAGAGCTCCACCGTTGCCGAGCGGGAGTTCTACGACTTCTACCGGACGCGGCGCGGCGCCTTCACGCCCGACGGCCAGTCACCCGACCTCACCACACATCCCACCCTCACCAGCAACGTGAAGTTCATGAACTTCTATCCGTTCAACGACATCGAGACGATCTCGCCGCGTCCCATGTTGTTCGTCACGGGAGAGCGGGCCCACTCGCGGGAGTTCAGCGAGGACGCTTACCGCTTGGCGGGCGAGCCAAAACAGCTCGCCATCGTTCCCGGGGCCGGCCACGTCGATCTCTACGACCGGGTCGACCTGATCCCGTTCGACACACTGACCGCTTTCTTCAGAGGCAACCTGACCTGACGGCACCACGGATCTTCGCGAGCCGGCACCCATTGACACATTGGCACGAATAACTAGACTTTGTGCCATGGCTAATGTCAGCGCGGCCGACACGGACATAGTGCGACCGAACGTGCTGGCGGATTTCCGCAGGCACTCGGGCAGCATCCTGGGCGGCGCCTTCGGCGCCGCCGCGTTCGACGAAGTCGCCCTGGTCCCGGTGGCCGCGGCCGTCGACCGCAGCGGCCGGTTCGAACGAAACTTTCTCGATCGCGGTGTGCGCAGCGGATTTTCGGCGTTCCTGGCGATCTGGGGTGACGCCACGGACCGCGAGGCGGAGGGGCGCCGCCTGCAAACGATGCACCGCGACGTCCGCGGACACGGCAAAGACGACTTCGCCGAGGTCCGCTACAGCGCCCTGAACCCGCAGCTGTGGAACTGGATCGCGATCAGCGGGATCTTCGTCGTCCTGCATTCGTTCACGCCGGCGACCGGCATCACGATGAACGCCGCCGAGCAGGAGGCCGCCTACGGTCAACTACTCGAGGCGTTTCGCTCGATCGAGCTGCCGGGTGCGTCGGCGAAACTCCCGGAAACGTACGCCGAGGCGTCCCGCTACTACGACGACATGGTGGAAAACCAGTTGCAGGGCAACGAGTTCCTGACCCGTGTGACGGCCGGGCTGACCCAGCTTCCATTGCCGACCCTATTGCTGCCCGCCCCGGTGCGACTGGCGTTGACCCCATCCTGGACAGCAGTTCGACCGATCGCCGGCCGGGTGATCAAAGTGTGCTCATTCGGCATCATGCATCCGGGGATTCGGGAGATGACAGGGTTCCGTTGGCAGTCCCGGCACGACCGGGAATTCGCCGTCTACACCCGGCTGCTCCAACTGGCCTGGCGGGTGCTGCCCGACCGGCTACTGCTGGTACCCCTGGCCTACAACCGGCTGCAGTACGAGAAGTTGGTTCGCCTGCACCGATCGGTGGCGCTGGATTCGTTCGCGCCGCTGGGATGCCCGGCAGCGGGCTGACACACTGGTAGCGATGCCACCACGCAGCAACGCCAGCCAATCCGAACAGGAAGACGCCATCCTCAAGGCCACCGCCGAGGAGGTGGCGCTCGTCGGCCTCGGCCGGGCCAGCCTGGATGTCATCGCCAAGCAGGCCGGTGTCAGCCGCCGTACGCTCTACCGCCGCTTTCCCACCCGCGACGCGCTGATCACCGAACTCGGGCGGCGCACCTTCGACGCGGCGATGCACCGGCTGCGCACCGTCGCAATCGATTCCGGCCCCAACGAGGCTGCGGTGGCGGCGTTCTGCGAAGGTGTGCGGCTGCTGACGACCGAGCCGGTGATGCGCAGGTTCCTGCGCCTGGACACCGATTTCACCGCAGTGGCCGGAGCCTACGACCAAGCTCCGGCGTTTCTGCACCACGCCTCGTCGGCGATGGCCAAGGCCCTTCGCGCGGCGGGCGCGACCATGCCCGATCCCGACCTGCTGGCCGTCGCCGAACTGCACATCCGCTTGGCGTGCTCACTGGCCCAGATGCCGACGCCGGTGTTGGATGTCAACGACGACACGGCGGTTCGCTCCTACGCGCGAAAGCATCTGGCCCCACTCGTGCGGTAGCTCCGTCTCGGGGTCTACCCGCGCAAGCCGGCCGCCGCGTCGCGCACCGCGGCCGTGATGGCGGCGACCATCGGGCTGTCGAGCTTCCAGCACTGCCAGAACAGCGGCACGTCCAGATACTGTTCGGTGATCCGGACAAAGTCGTCGTCCACCAGTTCCTCGGGATACATCCCCCAGCCCAGCCCGGCGCGCACTGCGGCGCCGAAGCCCTCGGCAGTCGGGATGTAATGCGTCGGCCTGATCACGTCCCTGCGGAATACCTTGCGCACCAATTGATCCTGTAGCGCATCATCACGGTTCCAGGACAGCGAGGGCGCCGCCTGCGCCGCCTCGCGGGTGAACCCTTCCGGCAGGTAGCGCTGCACATATTCCGCACTGGCCACCGGCACGTAGCGCATCGCGCCCAGCGGGTGCACCCGACAGCCCGGCACCGGGTTCCGCTCGGTGGTGACGGCTCCCATCACCACGCCCTCGCGCAGCAGTCGTGCCGAAAGGTCCTGATCCTCGATCCTGATGTCGAACAGGAACTCGGCGGCCCGGGCGAACACCCCGGTGAACCAGGTCGCCATCGAATCGGCGTTGACGGCCAGCGCGATCCTGGTGCGTTGCGCGGTGCCACCGCCCATCTCCGCCAGTGCCTCGGACTCCAGCAATGCCGTCTGCGCCGCCAGCCTGAGCAGGGGAACGCCGGCAGATGTTGCTGTGCAGGGCTTTTCGCGAACCACCAAAACCTGCCCGACACGTTGCTCCAGGGCCTTGATGCGCTGGCTGACCGCCGAAGGAGTCACATGCAGACGCTGCGCGGCTGCATCGAAGCTTCCCAGCTCGACCACCGCGGCGAAGGCAGCAAGCTGCTGGCCGTCGATCTGCACGCCCCGATCCTAGTCGGGCAGACCCTCGTCGCCGCGCAAACCGCTGCCGGTGAACCGGACCAACTGGTCGACCCACCCACGGTCCAGTCCGCCGGGCCCCAAAGGCCGCCCGTAGAGAGTCAGATCGGAGCTGGCCAGCGCACCGATCATCGCAAAGATGGCAATCGTGCTGCGCTGCTGACCTTCTGTGGTCTGGATGTCCGGCACCGCCCGTCCCGCGGCGGCGAAGAACAACTCGGGCAGGCTCGGTGTGCCCGCCAACTGATCGAGCCAGATCTGATCTTCGTCCAAGGCAAGCTGATTCATTACCTTGAGCCAGCGCAATCCACCGATCGGATCCTCGTCGAGCAGCCGGACGTAAGGCGCGATGAGAGCCTCGACGACGTCGCAGACACCGATCTCGTTCCCGGACTCAGCCACCCGCACCAGCTCCTGGACGACGGCCCCGAACACCGTCGGCACCCGCCGTCGTGCCACCTCGAGCACCAGGTCCCGCTTGGCCGGGAAATGGTAGGCCACCGCGCGGCTGGCCACGCCTGCCTCGCGGGCCACTGCCCGCGCCGCCACCGCACCGATCGACGTCTCGGCGAACATTCGCTCAGCGGTATCGACGATCAGGGTTCGGGTGTCGACATCACGCCGGGGACCACGTCTATGGGTCGAGCTCGAGACCACAAGAGGAGCCTAACCACTTGTGGCGCCATCGTCCTGTGGTCGGTTCAGTTCTCCTACTACGGTCGTAGGTCAAGATCGGACACCAGAGCGATGTGGGTTGACCTGCGTTCTTCGTAGCGTCGAGCCATGACACGAGCACAGCGTTCCCCAGCTATCTCGATAGCGAACTCAGTGACAGGCGTCGCCCGTGGATGGACGGCGAAAGATGCCGTCGTCACCCCACCGGTGACCGACCGGGTGACACCGCCGCACCAGGGCTCCCAGGACGCCGGCCGGTGGCGGCGCGCGGTGGCCGCGGTGCGCGCAGCACTGGCCACCGTGCCCCGCCCCGACCTGAAGCAGCCCTACTATCCGCCGGTGCGCGAACGCTTCGTCGAGGACGCCGCGATGTCACGCGAAATGTGGCGACTCTGAATTGCTGAAATCCGGCCCCCGAAAATCCAGCCCCAGAAAATCCGGCCCCCGAAAATCCAACCGTAGTAGGAGGCGCAGCAACGCCTTCACCTTCTACGATCACAACATGCTCGGTAGCATCGCGCGCGGGTTCCGTGCGCACGTACACCGGCGGGGCTATGCGCTCCCGGTGGGCTACAACTGGGCCATCGTGTTGGCGTTCGACACGACGGTGATCGGTGCCAGCCTGGTGGCGATGTTGCAGCGCCCGACGGCCGACCTTCCGGCCGGCCTGCTCGCGTTCGTCGTCTGCGCTGCGCCCTTCGCGTTGTTCTACCTGTCGGGCGTCGATTTCAAGGCACCGATCGTCTGGGGAACCTGGACCACCGCGACTGCCGTGTTGCTGTTCGCGACGGCAACACCGGTATCCAACGACTTCGCTCCGTTGATCGCGGTGCTGATGGTCGGCGAGGTCGCCTCACTCACCGGGGTGTGGGGTGGATTCTTGGCGTCGCTGACCGCGGCCACCCTGCTGCTGACCGCTGCCTCGCAACACCGTCTCGATGCCCTGCCGCTCTATCTGGGGATCCTCGGGATGGGTTGGCTGGTGGGCTATCTCGTGCACACCCAGCAGCAACTCATGCGACAGCAGCAAGAGTCGCAGGCCGCGCAGGCCCGCCATGCCGCGGCCGACGAACGGCGCCGTATCGCCCGCGAGGTCCACGACGTGATTGCGCATTCACTGAGCGTGACGCTGCTGCACGTGACCGGGGCACGTCGGGGGTTGCAGCAGGACCGCGACGTCGACGACGCGGTCGAGGCATTGGAGCAGGCCGAACGCCTGGGGCGTCAGGCCATGGCCGATATCCGGCGCACGGTCGGACTACTCGACGGCGCCCCCATGAGCATGGCTCCCGAACCCGGAGTCGACGACATCAGTTGCCTGGTAGACGATTTCGTGCATGCCGGGCTCAACGTGCGGTTCGACGCGACCGGCCGCACCGATATGGTCTCCGCCGCGGTGGGCTTGGCGTTGTACCGCATTGCCCAGGAGTCTCTGGCCAACATCGCCAAGCACGCGCCCGATGCGGAAGCGACAGTGCTGCTGAGGATCTCACGGAACTCGGCGACCTTGACCGTCGCCAACCGACTGCCAGTGGCCGCCCTCACCGTCCGGAACGGCCGCGATGCGGAGGGCCGCGGGGTACGCGGTATGCGCCAGCGCGTCGAGCTGCTCGGCGGGATCATCAGCGTCGGTCCCGGCGACGACGGATGGTCGGTGCGCACGAACATTCCCTTGGATGACACCGACCGGGCGCCCCGGCGATGCCCCGTGGTGTCATGACGGACCCCGTCACCGAGGTCGCGGTCCTCCTGGTCGACGACCAGGATCTGGTGCGCTCCGGGCTGCGACGCATTCTACGGCGCAAGGACGGCTTCACGATCGTCGCCGAATGCGCCGATGGCGACGAGGTGCCCGATGCCATCAGCCAGTACCGGCCCGACGTGGTGGTGATGGACCTGCGGATGAAACGTGTCGACGGGATCGAAGCCACCCGCCAGGTGACGGCGGTCGACGGGCCTCCGGTGCTGGCGCTGACCACGTTCAACGACGACGAGTTGCTCTCGGGCGCGCTGCGGGCCGGGGCCAGCGGATTCGTACTCAAGGATTCCTCCGCCGAGGAACTGATCCGGGCGGTGCGCGCGGTGGCCCAGGGCGACAGCTATCTCGACCCGGCGGTGACCTCACGGGTGCTCACCACGTACCGCAAGTCCGCCGAGCCGCGTCGCAACGGCGCCGTCGGCGATCTCACCGCCCGGGAGCTCGACGTGCTGACGCTGATCGCCAAGGGGCATTCCAACGCCGAGATCGCCGATGAACTCTGCATCTCCGGGCTCACCGTCAAGAGCCATATCGGCCACATCTTCATCAAGCTCGACCTGCGTGACCGTGCCGCCGCCATCATCCACGCGTACGACGCCGGGCTGGTCAGCCCCCAGTAACAGAGTCTTTCGGCCGTGGCCTGAAGGACTTTCGGCAGGAGAATACCGACGGATGACCGCTACCCTCCGTCGCCCAAGGAGAGTGATCATCGGTTATGGCCGCAGCGGAAATTCACGAAACACACACCGGGATCGTCGCGTTGGTGGGCGACAGGGCCTACAAAGTCAAGAAACCCGTCACCACTGACTTTCTCGATTTCAGCTCGGTCGAGCACCGTGAACAGGTGTGCGTACGTGAGGTTCGCTTGAACCAGCGACTCGCGCCCGACAGCTACCTCGGGGTCGCCCATCTCTCCGATCTACAAGGTGGTCAGCCCGAGCCGGTGATCGTGATGCGCAGATACCCTGATTCGCGCCGGTTGACGTCGATCGTCGCCAGTGGTGAACCTGTGGTTGAGCATCTGTCAGCGATCGCCGATGCGATCGCGCGGTTTCACGCTGACGCCGAACGGTCCGACGACATCGACCGCGCAGCGGCGGTGCCTGCGGTCGCCGGCCGTTGGCGGGACAACCTCACTGAATTGCGCCGGTATGCGGGAACAGTGGTGCCCGCTGAATCACTGGCCGAGGTCGATCGGCTGTATGACCAGTTCATCAAGGGTCGCACCGCACTGTTCGGCGACCGCATCGCCAACCGCCGCGTCGTCGACGGCCACGGCGACTTGTCGACCGGAGACATCTTCTGCATGCCAGACGGTCCGGCCATCCTTGACTGTCTCGAGTTCGACGACGGCCTACGCCATGTCGACTGCAGCGACGACGCCGCGTTCCTGGCGATGGACCTGGAATTCCTCGGCCGCCGAGACCTGGCGGATTACTTCATCGCCGAGTACCAGCGGCTCTCCGGGGATGTGCCGCCGAGCGCATTGGTGGACTTCTACATCGCCTACCGTGCCGTGGTCCGCGCCAAGGTCGACTGCATCAGGGTTCAGCAGGGCAACGAGAGCGCGACGAATGATGCCCGGCGCCATCTCGACATCGCCCTCGATCGCCTCCGCCGAGGTGCCGTGCGACTGGTCATCGTGGGCGGTGGCCCCGGAACCGGCAAGACCACGCTCGCGCACGCGCTCGCTGAACAGGTGGCTGCGCGGGTCATCTCCACCGATGATGTGCGCCGCGAACTGCAGGAGCGTGGAGTCCTCGACGGCGCGGCCGGGATTTTGAACGAGGGGCTGTACAGCAAGGAGAACGTGTCCGCCGTTTATGCGACCGTGCTGGAGAAGGCCCGACGAACACTGGCCATGGGGCAGTCGGTGATCCTCGACGGCACCTGGCGAGATCAGGACCTTCGACGGCGAGCGCGGGAGATTGCAGCGGAACAGAGTTGTCCGACAGTGGAATTGGCGTGCACTGTGCCTCTCGACGAAGCCAAGCAGCGCATCGTCCAGCGGCAGGTCACCAACTCAGATGCCACCCCGCAGATCGCAGAAGGTTTGGCGACCGACGCCGATTGGCCTGACGCCCATCTCGTCAACACGCGCCGCCCGCTTGCGGAATCCGTCGCCGAAGCCCAACGGATCTGTTGCACGACAATCTGACCCTCAAGGGTCTGAACCATTACGAAGTGAGGTTCCTGTGTAAACCCGGAGCCGCGGACCCGCCGAACGCCCTTGTAAAGTAAAACGGCGGCCTTCCTTTCGGCTGCCACCTGCACAAACGTTCCGGGCAGCGAGGTTCGGCACATCCACCAAGGGGGAAATATGAATGAAGTGCTGGCCCGCGCCGGCATCTTCCAAGGTGTGTCGCCAGACGCCGTGGCCGCGCTCGTCCGGCAGTTGGAGCCGGTGACCTTCCGTCGGACCGAGGTCGTGTTCACCGAGGGCGAGCCCGGCGACACGCTGTACATCATCACCGCGGGCAAGGTGAAGATCGGCCGCAAGTCGACGGACGGCCGCGACAGCCTGATCACGCTGATGGGCCCGTCGGACATGTTCGGCGAACTCGCCATCTTCGATCCGGGTCCGCGAACCTCGACGGTGACCGCGCTGACCGAAGTGAAGGCGGTGGTGATGAGCCGCAGCGTGCTGCGGAGCTGGATCGCCGATCGACCTGAGATCGCCGAACAACTGCTGCGGGTGCTGGCCCGCCGGTTGCGTCGCACCAACGACAACCTGTCCGACCTGATCTTCACCGATGTGCCGGGCCGGGTTGCCAAGCAACTGCTCTATCTGGCGCAGCGATTCGGCAGCCGCGACGGCAGCGCACTGCGTGTCGACCACGAACTGACGCAAGAAGAGATCGCCCAGCTCGTGGGCTCCTCGCGGGAGACGGTCAACAAGGCGCTGTCGGACTTCGCGCAACGCGGCTGGATCCGCGTGCAGGGCCGCAGCATCCTGATCGACAACGCCGAGCGATTGGCGAAACGCGCGCACTGAACGTGTGACCGCACAGACATTGTTAGTACCCTAACTATTAGGGTACTTTCTAAGTATGACCGCAGTATCCGAAGCGTCGACCGCACCCTCCGGAGCCCTCGGCGCCGATCCCCTGGCCCTCGAGCGACAGGTCTGTTTCGCACTGGCCGTCAGCAACCGCGCCGTGCTCGCGGTTTACCGGCCGCTGCTGGAGCCGCTGGGGCTGACCCATCCCCAGTACCTGGTGATGCTGGCGTTGTGGGATCACCAACGGTCCGGCTCGGGCGGCACTCCGCCGCTCTCGGTCAAAGAGATCGCCTCCGCACTGCAACTCGATTCGGCGACGCTTTCACCGATGCTCAAACGGCTGGAAGCACTCGGCCTGCTGACCCGCAGCCGCCGGGCGGGCGATGAACGCGCAACCGATGTCGCGCTCACCGAGGCCGGGATCGCCCTGCGTGAACGGGCCCTGGCGATCCCTCCCGCAGTGGTCGAGCGCCTGGGCGTCGACCTCGCCGAACTCGAACAGCTGCATCGAGTGTTGACCCGCATCAACGTGGCTGCGCTGGCGGCCAACTCACTCACCGACTGACCCGAGGAGTCCACCATGGCCGGCCAGAAAACCGAAGACCGTCCCAACCTCTTCCAATACATCGCCTACTGCTACGGCAAGCGGTTGCCCGATTCCATGCGGGACTGGGTGGCCCACGACCTGGCCGACCATGGCGCAGTGCGCCGTCATCTGATCCGGATGGCGATCCCGCCACTGTTCGTGCTGGCGCCGCTCTGGCTGCTGCCCGCTTCGCTGTACGTGCACATCGAGATGACCGTGCCGATCTACATCTGGGCGCTTTTGATGGCGCTCGCGCTCAACAAGATCTGGCGCCGGCACCGGCTGGCACAGCACGGCCTCGACCCCAATCTGGTCGACGAGATCCAGTACAAGAAGGACCTGCAGAAGCACGAGGACTACATCCGCCGGTTCGGACCGCGCCCCGAATCGTCCAAGCGTCAGACCAACAGCAGCCCCTTCTGACGTTCAAGCTGGTCAGACCCCTTGCATGCAAGCTTGCATACAAGGGGTATAGTCGTCCTACGTGGTCACGGACGAGAAATCGAGCAACAGCCAGCGCGTCTACCGGATGACCAAGGACCAGATCCTCTCCGGTGAGTTTCGAGGCGGGCAGCTGCTCAGCGAGGTAGAGGTGGCGACGCAGCTCGGCGTCAGCCGCACACCTGTGCACGAGGCGTTTCTGCGCCTGGCTGCCGAGGACTTCCTGGATCTGGTGCCGCGGCGCGGCGCCGTCGTCGTCCCCGTGTCCGCGCAAGAAGCCACCGACCTGCTCGAGATGCGCCTGGCGCTGGAGACCGCGGCGGTGCGCCGGCTGTGCCGATCACCGGAATCCATCGACACCCTGTTCGGTGAACTCACCGAGTTGGTAGAGCGGCAGCGCCATGGCGCCGCGATCGGGGATGCCGATCAGTTCGCAGCCGCCGACGACGCGTTTCACCGCCGGATCGTGCAGGTCGCCGGGAATTCGATCGCCGGGCGCTTCTACGGATCGCTCAGCGACCGGCAGCGCCGCATGATGGCCGACGCCGCCCGCTCGGACTCAGCCCGGCTCACCGAACTGATCGGCGAGCACGCGGATCTGGCCGATGCCATCGGACGTCGCGATGTCTCCGGTTTCGAGGCAGCACTGCTGGCCCATCTGGAAGCGACCTACCGGGTGGTGCTGGCATGACCACTGTCGCAACGGAATTCGCCGAAGCGCCGGTTCGGCTGCCGCGCCGCCTACCGCCCTGGCTCGCGGTGGCCATCGCCGTCTTCTGCATCGGTTGGGGCGGAAACCAATTCACCCCGCTGCTGATCGCCTATGCCCAGCACTCCGGCTACACCCGGGTGGACGTCGACATCCTGCTCGGCGCCTATGTGCTCGGCCTGATTCCCGGCCTGCTGATCGCCTCGACGCTGTCGGACCGTCACGGTCGGCGCAATGTAATGGCCGCCGGTGTGCTCAGTGCGGCGCTGGGCAGTCTCATCCTGGCAGTCGGCGACTACTGGGGTTTCCCGGCCCTGTTCGTCGGCCGGTTGTTCAGCGGGGTGGCAGTCGGGATCGCGATGGCAGTGGGTTCGGCCTGGATCACCGAACTGTCCAGGCCGCCCTTCGACGACGCTTCGGACGGCGCCGGAGCGCGACGCGCCTCGATCTGCCTGTCGTTGGGCTTCGGGGTGGGACCTCTGTGCGCCGGGCTGCTCACCGTCTACGCGCCGCTACCGCTGGTGTTGACCTACCTGGTCCACGCTGCCCTGTGCGTGCCGGTGCTGTGGGCGGTGTGGAATCGGACCGCCGAGACCCGTGAGCGCACAACCTCTCGACCTTTCCTGGACGGCCTCAAGGTGCCTGCAGCGGGCCACCGCCGGTTCCTGCATGTCGTTGTTCCCATGGCGCCGTGGATCTTTGGATCGGCGGCAATCGCCTACGCGGTGGTGCCCGCACTCGTCGCCGACCAGCTCGGGTCGTGGGCCCTGCTCTATACCGTGGGGTTGACCGTCCTGACGCTGGGCTGTGGTGTGGCGATCCAACCGATTGCACGTCGGCTCGACGACGTGTCCAGCTCCCGGGCCGTGGTGGTGTCGATGGCGCTCATGGCGCTGGGGATCTTCGCCGCAGTCGCCACCGCCGTGACCCGATCGGCGCTCGTCGCGCCACTTGTCGCGATGCTGCTCGGCAGCGCCTACGGCATTGCGATCGTGTCGGGTCTGCTTGAGATCCAACGCATTGCACCGCCCGACGAGCTCGCCGGCATCTCGGGCGTCTACTACTCACTGGCCTATCTCGGGTTCCTCCTGCCCGCGGTGCTTGCCGCACTCGCGCACTGGTTCAGCTATCCGGTCATGCTGACCGTGGTAGGGGTACTGGCCATCATCTGCACGGCAGTGTGCGCATCAGGGTGGGCGAAGCATCTGGAGCCGCGGACGCCGACGTCCGCCTGAGGTCATCCCTCAGATGCCGGCGCTACAACTCAGCAACGCGCCCGTTGTCGACCAGCCACCTGCGGTCCAAGCGAACGTTCTGCAGCATGCGGCGGTCATGCGTCACCAGTAACAACGCACCGTCATAAGCCTCAAGCGCCTGCTCGAGTTGCTCGATGGCAGGCAGGTCCAGGTGATTCGTCGGCTCATCGAGCACCAGCACGTTGGTGCCGCATGCTTGTAGCAACGCCAGGCCGGCACGGGTTCTCTCCCCGGGCGATAATTCGTCAACCGGGCGTTCGACGTGATCGGCCCGCAGCCCGAACTTCGCCAGCAGGGTGCGCACATCGGCGGTCGACCAGGCCGGCAGCCGCTGCTCGAACCGGTCGACGAGTCGCGCGGTACCGGTGAAATCGTTACGGGCCTGGTCAATCTCGCCGATGGCGACGCTGGCGCCGAGACCGGCGCGCCCCGCATCGGGCTGACGACGCCCCAGCAGAAGCCGCAGCAATGTCGACTTTCCGGCCCCGTTGGCGCCGGTGATTCCGATCCGCTCGCCGGCATCAACCTGCAACGACACTGGGCCCAACACGAAATCACCCTGCTGCACAACGGCATTGTCGAGGGTGGCGACGACCGAGCTCGACCGTGGCGCGGCGCCGACGGTGAACTGCAGAGACCATTCCTTGCGGGGTTCCTCGACTTCCTCGAGGCGGGCGATCCGGCTCTCCATCTGACGCACCTTCTGCGCCTGCTTCTCGCTGGATTCGGTGGCGGCGCGCCGGCGGATCTTGTCGTTGTCCGGTGACTTGCGCATCGCGTTGCGGGTGCCCTGGCTCGACCACTCGCGCTGCGTGCGCGCGCGGGACACCAGGTCGGCCTTCTTCTCGGCGAATTCCTCGTACTGTTCGCGCCGGTGCCGGCGGCCGACCTCACGCTCCTCTAGATAGCTTTCGTACCCACCGCCGAAAACGGTGGTGGTGTTCTGTGCCAGATCCAGCTCGAGGATGCGAGTCACGCTGCGGGCGAGGAACTCCCGATCGTGACTCACCAGCACCACACCCCCACGAAGCTCCGTGACGAACTGCTCCAGCCGGGCGAGTCCGTCAAGGTCCAGATCGTTGGTCGGTTCGTCGAGCAGCACGACATCGAACCGCGACAGCAGCAGTGCCGCCAACCCGACCCGTGCCGCCTGCCCGCCTGACAACGCGGTCATCGGCGTCGAGTCGGGTCGCACCGCATCGGTGTCGAGCCCGAGGCCGGCCAGCACTGCCGGCAGCCGTTCGTCGAGATCGGCCGCACCGGTGGCGAGCCAGTGATCCAGCGCGGCCGAGTAGGCAGCGGCCGGATCCTCTTCCCCTGAGCTCGGGTCTGCCAGTGCCGCGGCCGCGGCGTCCATGGCCTGCGTGGCATCGGTGCATCCCGTGCGGCGGGCAATGTAGGCCGCGACGGTCTCCCCTGGTAGGCGCTCGTGCTCCTGCGGCAGCCATCCGACGAATGCGTCTGCCGGCGCCACGCTGACCGTTCCGTCGAGCGGCTCGAGATCCCCGGCCAGGATCCGCAGCAGTGTGCTCTTGCCTGCGCCGTTGACCCCGACAACCCCGATGACATCACCCGGCGCGACCGTCAGGTCGACCCCCTCGAAGAGGGTGCGATGGGCGAATCCGCCGGCCACATTCTTCGCGACAAGCGTTGCGGTCATGGTTTCTATCGTCGCATTACGCCGAGTTGCCCCGCGCCCGGCGCATCGGTTCCGCCGCTGAGGTTGCAAGCTGGGCCCTGTGGCGAACGTGCAACCTTTGCAGCAGGACGGTGGCGGGCCGCTACAAGAACCAGCACGTTCGTCACAGTGAGCCGCGGGGATGCCAGGAAGCGAAGACCGGGATCCGAAGCGGACCAGACGCGGCGTGTTTCAAAGGCCAAACTCCGCACGGGGTCCACCGCCCGGCTACCGTCGATCTGGTGACAATGTCACGGACCCGCCTCGCCCGGTTCTGCGCCATCGGAACCGTCATGATCACCCTCGTCGCGGCCACATCGTGCGGGCGGCCGGCGCGTCCACCGGCGGCCAGTTCCACGTCGACAACGACCGCGCCGGTCCCCACGGTCCCGATTCCCAGCACGGCCGCCGTCGTGCCCATGGGTGACTTCACCCCGGTCGCCCAGCTCGTCAACGACGCGATTGCGGTACCTCGACTACCGGGTGCGGTGGTCCAGGTCGGGCACGCCGGCAAGATCGTCTTCCGCCAGGCGTTCGGGTCGCGCAAACTGGCCGGCGAAGCGGGACCGGACGGAGCGTCCGCCCCCGCCGAGCCGATGACCGAGGACACGATCTTCGACCTGGCCTCGTTGTCGAAGTGCCTCACGACCGCCGTTGCCATCCTGCAGCTATACGAACAGGGCCAGGTTCAACTCGATGAACCCGTGCAGACGTACCTACCCGACTTCAACCCGACCAATGATCCACGCCGCGCGCAGGTGACGGTGCGGATGTTGCTCACCCACACGTCGGGCCTCGCGGGAGATCTGAGTCTGGACGGGCCGTGGGGGCTGGACAAACCCGACAAGGCCGAAGGCATCCACCGGGCGCTCGGCGCGTGGGTCGTGTCCGAGCCCGGAGAACGCTTTCACTACTCCGACATCGGGTTCATCATCCTCGGGGCGCTGCTCGAGAAAGTCACCGGTGAACCCGAGGACGTCTACATTCAGAAGAACGTGTTCGCGCCGCTCGGGATGGCAGACACCCGCTATCTCCCGGTGGCCAAAGCATGTGGCCCACACCAGGTCCGGGGAACCGCGATCGCCGTCGATCCGCGCGCGGATGAAGTGAACGACTGCCCGGCGGGTACGTGGAGCACCGATCTCCTGGCGCGCGTCGCACCCACGGCACTCGACGAAGACACTACGGGCCTCAATCCGGACTTCGGCCACCCGCTGCGCGGCACCGTGCACGATCCGACGGCCCGCCGGATGGGTGGTGTCGCCGGAAGTGCCGGCGTGTTCTCGACGGTGAACGACGTCGGCCGGTTCGCTCAGGCCCTCCTCGACCGTCGCGCCGGCCGCCCGAGTGCATTCCCGCTGAAGCAATCGACCCTGACGTTGATGACCACCCCGCAGCAGCCCGGACACAGCGAGGTACAAGTCGAGGCGGCGAACAACGCCACCCGAGAGGCGATCGAAAACACCCCCAACACAACACATCCCCTGCTCGCACCTAATTATCCGGCAATAGCCGGACAAGACCTCCGTGGCTTCGGCTGGGATATCGACACGGACCAGTCCCGGCCGCGGGGCATGGTCTTCCCCATCGGCAGCTTCGGCCATACCGGCTTCACGGGAGTGACGCTCTGGATGGATCCGGGATCGGACACCTACGTCGTCGTTCTCGGGAACGTGATCCATCAGCGCGGCGCCCCGCCCATAGCCGGGCTGAGCGGTGAAGTGGCCACACTCAGCGGCCGGGCGCTACATCTGTACGGGAACTAGCCGGCCACCGCTGAGCCGACAAGGTAACTGCCCAGCAGACAGACTCCGATGAGCACGACCCATCCGTCGGTGAGGCGGCACAGCAGTACGGGCGCGTGACGGACTTCCATGAACTCTCGGAAGATGATGCGCACCTTGATGAGTGCGATGACGATTGCGCTGACGGTGACGACGGTGCTGGCCTTGAGGGTGCCGTTCTGGTCGACGGCTTCGTCCAGCCAGACGTAGGCGAGCGTCATCGCCGTCAGGATCACCCAGACGATCGGCAGTCTGCTGTTGAATTTGGTGCGCACCACTCACCTCACGACGTAGATCAACGCGAAAATCAGGACCCACAGGAAATCGACTGTGTGCCAGTACGTGGCACCCGTTTCGACAAGCTGCTGGGATCGCCGCTCCGGACTCCACAACTGGTAGACGACCACACCCAGCACCACGAAGCCGATAAGTACGTGTATGCAGTGGATCGAAGTCAGGAAGAAGTAGTGCTGAAAGAACTCATCGCTGGTGAACGTGTTCCCCATGCCTATCTGGGTGACCCATTCGATGATCTTTCCGGCCAGGAAGACGACACCGAACGAGACCGACAGGAACGCGTTCGTCAACGCGGATCCGTAGTTGCCCTCACGTGAGGCCTGGACGCACCGCGCGATAGCCCACGAACTCAGCAGCAGGGCAATGGTATTGACCACCCCTATGCGTAGGTCGAGGTGGGACTGCGACTGCAGGAAGAGTTGCGGATTCTGGGTACGTGACACCAGGTACACCGAGAAGTACGCGGTGAACAGCAGCGATTCGAACAGCACGAACATCCACATGTCGGGCTGCCCGGGAACCGCCCGGGTGCGGTCACGGTCGACTTGCTGGGTCATCGAACCGCCTCCGCCGGCGCGTGCTGGTCTGCGGCATCCTTGTCCGGAAGGTCCGGTAGCGGGCCGGTGCCGAAGTCTTCGCGTTCGATCATCTTGCGTAGCAGCACGATGAAAACTCCTGTGTACGTGACGAACACGACCATGTTGACCCACCAGGCGATTGCGCCGTTCCAGGCGAAGGCGCCCCGCTGGAAGATCCACGCGGGAGCGACGACCACCTCGGTCAGCGCGTTGCACAGGTTGAGATAGCCGAACCACTTCGGGAACACGCGGTTCTTGTCGAGCAGGATCGCGGCCATCCACACCAGGGAGCCGATCAGGAACACACCCATGGTGCCGCTGAACGACAGGAAGGCGAATTCGTAGAGCCAGTGGACGATCTCGGGATCGCGGTCGGGCCGTAGCGCGGCAGCGGTCATCGCGATGGCCATGACGAGCATGCCCGGAATTGCGCTCAGCGAGTACATGATCAGATACGAGTACGCGAAGACCGGACTGACCGACATCCGTCGCATCGAGTACGCGAGAAGGGCGTTCATCGGCGCACACAACCCCGTGATGAGGAAGACGACGCCGAAGCCGGCGAGAACGCCGAACCGGTGGTCGGTCATCCAATGCACGACCATCGGGGTGTCCCAGGCCGGGCTCGGTGGGGGCTGTACGCGGGTGACGAAGAAGAACAGCACACCGTAGAGCTGGTAGAAGAACACCATCACGTACCACGCGAACCACAGTTCACGTTTGGGATGGTGGCGGAGGTTCCACGTGAGCCTGCTCAACCGTGAGTCGCTCACGCGGGCACCTTGTCCATCACCCGTTGCTGCTTGATCGTCTGGGCGAGAACGACTCCCATCACCAGAATCCAGACCGCGATGGCGATGTTCTTGAGCCAGAAGGACAACGCCCCGTCCCAGGCGAGGGGCCCGTCGAACGACAGTGCGGTGAACGTAGCCGGGGCCAGCGCTGCCGCGACGATGAGGTTGAAGTACCCCACCCACGGCTTGAACACCGGTCGTTCCTGATGGTCCCAGTAGATCGCCAGCGCCAGCAGCAGGCATTGTGCGATCAGGTATGGCACCAGCAGCGTGAAGGTGAGCCAGGCGAGGTCATTGAGCACCTGGGTCAGCTCAGGAGCGCGGTCCGGGCGGAACGAGCCGAGCAGCCAGAACATGTTGGCGATGAGGAACAGTGCCGGCGGACCTCCGGCGGCGGCAATCAAGCTGTAGGACAGGATCGGCGTGCGGTGGGCCATCCGGCGTACCTGCATCGCCAGCAGCATCACGATCGGGATGAGGCCGACGCCGAACCAGTTGAACAGGATCATGCTGTAGCGGATCCGTGCGGTGTTGTCCTGATAGAAACTCGCGACCTGGTCGGCAGACATGTTGGGGGACATCGGATGTGCGAACCCGGGGAACAAGAAGAACGCGGAGATCCAGATGATCGCCACCACGGGCAACGTCCCTAAGAGGATCAACTCACCGTCAGGTCGTCTCATGGTCGGACTCTCTTCATGCGTCGCGTTGGTTGCCGATCGGCAACTTGGACGGTAGCCGATCGGCAACTAGGCGGTCAATCGTCGGTTACCGTTGATGCTGTGACGTCCACTCAGGAGGCCCGCACTTTCGGCGCGATCACGCGCACCGCTGCTCAGACACGGGTGATGGATGCAGCCCTGAAACTGATCGCCAATCACGGGGTGAGCGGCACGTCGCTGCAGATGATCGCCGACGAGATGGGTGTCACGAAGGCCGCCGTGTACCGGCAGTTCAAGACCAAGGAAGAGATCGTCATCGCGATCACCGAACGGGAGATGAGCTTCCTCGAGGAAGCACTGGAGGAAGCTGAGGCCCAAGGCTCCCCCCGAAAAGCCCGTGAGGCGCTGCTGGACCGGATGATCGAGCAAGCCATCGACCGCCGCGGCGCCTTCAGCATTCCGATGTTCGATCCCGTCATCATTCGCCTGCAGGCCGAGTATGAGCCGTTTCAGCGATTCATCGAACGCCTCTTCGCGGCCCTCCTCGGCACTGAAGCCGGCGTGGAGGCTCGACTCCACGCCGCGATGCTCTCAAGTGCCATCAGCGTCGCCGTCATGCATCCGCTTCTCGCCGACATCGACGGCGAGACCCTTCGGGTGCAGTTGAACCAGATGACGCGCCGGATGCTCGGGCTTGCCGACTAGCGACGAGGCGTCGTGGTGATGTGCACGTGGTCGAAGTGCCCGTAACCCGAGGCCTGCGGGCCGGATGGCGTGTAGTAGGTGCCACGCCAGATCACATCCTGTAACCCGAACCGGGCCACATTGCTCATCGCGAACGCAAGAATCTCATTGCCGAGCGCGATGCCCTCGGGGCTTTCCGGATTGGGAATCATGATGTCGATCGCCAGCCCGCTCGGATGCCACGGCTTCGAGTCCGGCCGCACCCCGTCGATGTCGGCAATCTGGGGAAACCGGGCGCTGACGGCCCTGGCGGCCACGATGGTGTTGGGCTGCAACCCGGCCTCGGACGCGACGCCGACGGGCAGCGACTCCGGGATATCCGCCTCGCCGCCCGGCATCACCGCCGCCGCGTTGTCGACGACCGCCTGCTGTTGCGGTGTCAACGCCCCGTATTGCGCCTCGGCTTCGGCGATCTGACGCAGCAGTTCACGCCACTTGCCCTGGAGGTCTGCGCGCACCGCGTTCGCCCGCTCGGCCGCGGTGTGGGCGTCGGCGGCCGATTTCTCTGACGCACCGGCGGCGGCGGCCGCGCGCTCACGCGCCGATCGATAGGCCTCCATCTTGTCGGCCGCCCCATCGACCACCGCCCGCTGCACCGACAGCTGATCGATCAGCTGCCGCGGGGAGCCTGCGGTCAGCACCGCCGCCACTCCACCGGTGCGTCCACTCATATACGTCATCGCCGCCACCCCGTCGACCGCAGCCTGAAAGGGCTGAAGCTGGGTGTTCGCGATCTCGAGGGCCTCCATGTCGGCGCGATGGCGGTCCGTCGCCGCTGTCTCCTCGGCCAGTCTGGCATCGACGTCGCGTTGGGCAGCCGTGACGGCCTCACGACTCTGAACCGCCTGACGGGACAACTCGTTCAGCTTGGCCAGCCCGTCAGCCGCAGGCTCCGCATTCACGTCGGCCATCGGCGTCAGAATCAGGACCGCGGCCGCCGCACCGCACACCGTTCGCCGAAGTAAACGGCGCACCCCGATCATTCGGATAGTCACGATCCTTCGCTGCAAGGACCGATCCTGGCCCGGCGGTATATCTCCTGGACAGGCTACGAACTGCCTTGGACGATGTCCACCCGTCTTTATCCTGGATTGTCGACTGCCACCCGGCCCTCAGCCAGCACCAGTTGCCGCCGGATCAGGAACAGCGGGAATGCCACGCTCACAGCGATGACCGCACTGAGCACGATGTAGATCCACACCTTCGGGATGCCGATCCGGCGCGCCTCGACGACCATGAACACGAAGGCCGCCAGCCCGAACAACAGCAGGTCGTTGGTGAGTGAGGACGACCCGTAGTTGGCGTAGCCGCTCTGGAAGAAGTCGATCAGGCTCGTGCTTTCCGTAGTGAAGTAGCCGATGTTGTTCCACCAGGTCGCCACCAGCGCTACCACTGCGATCACTGCATAGGTGCCGCACAAAATCTTGTCGTTTCGTGTCAGCATCGCCATCGTCACGCCTCCCCTTCAGACCGATCAGTCCAGGTGAACGTATCTATCCAGCGACCTCCACGGAGGCGATTTGTCCCACCAGTTGTCCCATTACATGGTGAGTGAGTACTCTCTCACCATGTCATCCGGACGCGACCGACTCTTGGCCACAGCGCTCAAGCTGTTCGCCGCCAGGGGGTACGCCGCCACGTCCGTGGCTCATATCCAGCAGGCGGCCGGCCTGGCGCCGGGCTCGGGAGCGCTCTACAAGCACTTCGGCTCCAAACGCGAACTGCTCGAGTCCGCGGTCTCACACCGCATCGAGGCCATCGTGAGTGCCCGGGAGCAGTACGACGCCGGCCATCCCAAGACCACCGAAGAGGCGGTTCGCAGCGCCGGGCAATTGATCTGGGCCAACCTGACCCAGAGCGAGGAACTGCTACGGGTCATGCTGCGCGAACCCGACGAACTCGGTGACCTCGACGAGAAAACGTGGCAGGTCATCACCGACAACGCCTATCAACGGTTCGCCGATGAACTGGCCGCATCGAATCGCTCGGGCCGCACCCAGATCCCCGATCCCGAGGCCACGGCAGCCGTCGCGATCTCCGCACTGTCCTATGCCGCGACGCTGCAGGCGCTGACCAAACGCACGCCGGGCAACGTCGACAACGATCGCTTCTTCGAGGCCTGGGTCACCCAGACCGTCAGCGTGATCGAACAACACCGCTCGTAAACCACTGACCACCAACATATTTCAGGAGCCAACCGTGACGTTCTCCATGCAGCTGAGCGACGATGTGATCGAGGTCCGTGACTGGGTGCACCAGTTCGCCGCCGAGGTGGTGCGTCCGGCCGCCGCGGAATGGGATGAGCGCGAGGAGACCCCGTGGCCCGTCATCCAGGAGGCCGCCAAGGTCGGCCTGTATTCCCCCGAACTGTTCGCCCAGCAGGCCGCCGAACCCACCGGGCTCGGCATGCTGACCGTGTTCGAGGAACTGTTCTGGGGTGACGCGGGCATCGCCCTGTCGATCCTGGGCACAGGCCTGGCCGCAGCGGCCCTGGCGGGCAACGGAACCCCCGAACAGATCGGCCAGTGGCTGCCGGCCATGTTCGGCACACCCGGCGAGCCGCATCTGGGTGCGTTCTGCTCGTCCGAGCCCGACGCGGGATCCGACGTCGGCGCCATCCGCACCCGCGCCCGCTTCGACGAGGCAACCCGCGAGTGGGTGCTCAACGGCACCAAGACGTGGGCCACCAACGGCGGCATCGCGAACGTCCACATCGTGGTGGCCTCGATCTATCCCGAACTCGGATCCCGCGGACAGGCCACGTTCATCATCCCGCCGGACACCCACGGCTTCACGCAGGGCCAGAAGTTCAAGAAGCACGGCATCCGCGCCTCCCACACCGCCGAGGTGGTGCTCGACAACGTCCGCCTGTCCGAGGATCTGATCCTGGGCGGTCGGGAGAAGTTCGAGGAGCGCATCGCCCGCGTGAAGTCCGGCGCCTCGGCCGGCGGCCAGGCGGCGATGAAGACCTTCGAGCGCACCCGGCCCACCGTGGGCGCGATGGCGGTCGGTGTGGCCCGCGCCGCCTACGAATACGCTCTGGACTACGCCTGCCAGCGCGAGCAATTCGGCCGCAAGATCGGCGAGTTCCAGGCCGTCGCGTTCAAGCTCGCCGACATGAAGAGCCGTATCGACGCCGCCCGATTGCTGGTCTGGCGAGCCGGCTGGATGGCCCGCAACAACCAGGCCTTCGACAACGCCGAGGGCTCGATGGCCAAGCTGGTCGCCAGTGAGACCGCGGTCTATGTGACCGATGAGGCCATCCAGATCCTCGGCGGCAACGGCTACACCCGCGATTACCCGGTCGAGCGGATGCACCGTGACGCCAAGATCTTCACGATCTTCGAGGGCACCAGCGAAATCCAGCGCCTGGTGATCTCTCGCGCCATTACCGGACTGGCGATCCGCTAGTCAGCAGCGGCTATTTGCCGGTGCGCTCGCGGTGCTTGCACCCGGGCCAGCAGCACGGTCGCCGCTGCCCTTCCTCCAACTCCTCCTGCGTCCGGCGGATCCGCCGCTCGCGCGTCGCCTGCTGCTTGGCGTCCTCGACCCAGCAGATGAACTCGTTGCGCGCGAGCGGCGTGATGTCCTGCCAGGCAGCCAGCGCCGTGGCGTTGCCGATCAGGGCTTCGCGCAGGTCGGCCGGCAATTTGTGCACGACCCCGCCGGACACGCGTTGGCCAGTCATAAGGCCAGGTTAAGCGCCTGAGCTCAGCAACACACTCGCGACACGGCGTACCCCTTATCGTTACCTTAAAGGGGTCTTATTTTTCTTAGAGTTGAGGTACGGTGGGCGTGCAGGGCGGTCATCCCGCCCCGGCAGTGACGGAAGGAACCCGACATGCAACCTGCAGCAGCCACCCGGATCGCACTTGTCACCGGCGCCTCGCGGGGTATCGGCGCCGATGTCGCACAACAGCTCGCCGGTCCGGACACCCACGTCGTCGTCAACTACCGCGAGAAGGCGAAACGAGCCGACTCGGTTGTCGACGCCATCCACCGCGCGGGCGGTCGTGCCTCTACGCTCGGGGCCGACATCTCCGACGAGGCCGCCGCCGCCGCGATGATCGAACGGGTGGGTCGCGAGTTCGGTCGGCTGGACGTGCTGGTGCTCAATGCATCGACCGGGCTGAATCTGGGTGCCGATCCGGGTTACGCGATGCGGCTGAACCGCGATGCCCAGCGCCGGTTGGTCAAGCTGGCCCTGCCACTGATGCCGGTGGGCGGTCAGATCGTGTTCGTCACCAGCCATCAGGCCCACTTCTTCCCCAACAAGGCCGTGCCGAAGGGCTACGCAGCGATCGCCGCAAGCAAGCGCGCCGGCGAGACCGCGCTCTATGCCATGCGTTCCGAATTCGACCGGCGGGGAATCGATTTCACCGTGGTGTCCGGTGAGGTGATGTCTGACCGCGAGCTGGCGACCACCATCGCTCGGGCGGCATCCGCGCCGTACCCGTCCGGGATCGTCTACGCCGGCGGTCCAGACTTTCTGTGCCAGATGTCGGCCTGACAAATAGCCTTTCGCCCGAGACCTACTGCGAACCAGAGGTATTCGCCTGCAGTTGGTTCCGGACCGCAGTGCCCAACGCGCTCGTCGTCGAGGCTCCGCCCATGTCAGGGGTCAGGATGTCACCTCCGCGCGCCAGCACGTCCTCGACGGCTTTCATGATCGCTGCCGCGGCATCACGTTCACCCAGGTGGTCGAGCATCAACGATGCGCTCCAGATTTGACCGATGGGATTGGCGATGCCGCGCCCGGCGATGTCGGGGGCGGAACCGTGAACCGGCTCGAACAGGCTCGGAAAACGCCGCTCCGGATTGATGTTTCCACTGGGCGCGATGCCGATGGTGCCGGTGCACGCCGGCCCCAGATCAGACAGGATGTCGCCGAAGAGGTTGCTCGCGACCACAACATCGAACCAGTCGGGATGCAGAACGAAATTCGCCGCGAGGATGTCGATGTGGTATTTGTCCACCTCGATATCGGGGTACCGCTCACTCATCTGCTCGACGCGCTCGTCCCAGTACGGCATCGTGATCGAGATACCGTTGCTCTTCGTCGCCGAGGTCAGGTGTTTCTCGGGTCGCCGTTGGGCAAGCTCGAACGCGTACTTCAGGATCCGGTCGACACCGACGCGGGTCATCACCGTCTCCTGCATCACCGTCTCACGGTCCGTGCCCTCGAACATCTTGCCGCCGACGCTCGAGTACTCACCCTCGGTGTTCTCCCGTACGACGACGAAGTCGACGTCGCCGGGTTCCCGTCCCGCCAGCGGGCTTTTCACTCCGGGCATCAGCTTGACCGGACGTAGGTTGACGTACTGGTCGAAGTGTCGACGGAACTGCAGGAGGCTGCCCCACAGCGAAATATGGTCGGGCACAACGTCCGGCCAGCCGACGGCGCCGAAGAAAAGCGCATCGAAGCGGCTCAGCTCGTCGAACCACCCTTCGGGCAGCATCGCGCCGGTGTCGGTGTAGTACTCCGCGCACGCGTAATCGAACTGTTCATAGTCGACGGCGAAACCGAAGGCGGCCGCTGCCGACTCCAGCACCTTGAGGCCCTCGGGGACCACTTCCTTGCCGATACCGTCGCCCGGGATCACTGCCAGCCGGTGGGTGGTGGTCATTCCGCCACCTTACGTTTTGGCGATCCGGCGCCGGCGGCAAGCGAGGGGGCGCCCGGTGTGGGCGCCCCCTCGCTGGTGTCGGGTGTCAGCGACCGTTGCCGAATGTCGATGTGACGACACCGGTGCTGGCGTGGTGCTGGATGTCGTGCACCCACTGGTGATGGGTGACGTCAGCTTGCGCCGGGGCGGCCAGGCCGACGATGGCGGCGGCGAAACCGGTGGCGATCATGCTCGCAAAACCAAATTTCTTCATGTCGAAAGCCCTTCGTTCTGGGCGTTCGAGCCGTGGCGTGGGAGTCGCGGTTCGGACGTCTCTCCACCGGTTCGGGGGATTCCTACCCGGTCTGACTCTCACAACACGCTGGTCAACGCGGTTAATTCCGCTGGCAGAAATTGCGCGGGGGTTGGCAGAAACAGCGGATCACGACGTGTCTGCGCGCCGTTTTCTACTGCAGGGTTGCTCTGCGGCACTGGCCACGACCCAGTTGCAGAAAGCGACGTGCACATGGGCTTCACAGCGCGGTTCATCGGTACTACATTGCGTAGTAGTCGAGCTTAGGGGGCACGATGCGGTGGCGCGGAGTAAGTCATGTCGAGTTCGCGGTCTTGGATTACGACGAATCTCTCAAGTTCTATGACGCGATGCTGGGCTGGCTGGGATTCAGCAGCTTCTCGTCGCTGAACATGGAATACCAGTCGATTTACTACATGACGCGATACCTCAACCCGCACAGCTACATTGGCATCCAGCCAGCGCGGACCGGAGACAAGCTCACCCACGCCGACCAGGCCGTCGGGATCAATCACGTCGCGCTGTGGGCCCGAAACCGGAAGGAAGTCGACCGCTTTCATCGCGAGTTCCTGATCGCCCGGGGCATCCCGGTCACCGACGAACCCAAGGACTACCCGCAGTACTGGCCCGGCTACTACGCGGTGTTCTTCGACGACCCGATCAACGGGATCCACTGGGAACTCGCCTGGGTGCCGAAAGTGCCGACGCCGCGCCAACTATGGTCGTTCTATCGGACAATCCGGGCCTTCGGTAAGCAGCGCCCCGATCTGGCTAATACGGTGCCCGGCATCACCCTGCAGGCGCGGCGGAGTCTGCCGGGTAAGTGAGCCCGGAAGCTAGGCCAGCGTGACACCCAGTTCCCGGGTCGGCACGCGCGACCTACCCGTCGTCGCCGCCCCCATGATTGGGGTTGGTGCAGATGGTGCCCTCACACGGCACATCTGAGCCATCACCATTCGGGTTGGGCATCAC